>CAZPPX010000016.1:0-84099 GCA_964588585.1 uncultured Phycisphaeraceae bacterium | reverse complement strand
CTTCCTTCAACTCAATTGCAATCGGAGTTGTCCAGAAAGCAGGGGGGGACTACACTCAAACGGAAGCTGCGGGGCTGCTGTAGACGGGTGAGTACGCACCGACGCGCAAAAACAACAACGCCCACCGGCAAGCCGATGGGCGTTGAGTAAAGAACAGTTGGGGGTCCGTTTACGGCGGTTTGCACCGACGTTATCCGCCCTTCTTACGAAGGTTGTGCGGACGAGAAATGCCCTGACCAACCAGGTGCGGGTCGCCCCGCGTTCCGACGGCTGAAAGGCCGAAGGCGAGCCTGGTCTAAGGAATCCCTTAGAAAGGAGGTGATCCAGCCGCAGGTTCTCCTACGGCTACCTTGTTACGACTTCACCCCAATCATGAGTCATACCTTGGGCCGTGGCCTCCTTGCGGTTAGCGCACAGACTTCTAGTACAACCCACTTTCGTGATGTGACGGGCGGTGTGTACAAGGCCCGGGAACGTATTCACGGCAGCATGCTGATCTGCCATTACTAGCGATTCCAGCTTCACGCAGGCGAGTTGCAGCCTGCGATCCGAACTGAGAACGGTTTTTTGCGATTAGCTCCACCTCGCGGTTTCGCAGCGCTTTGTACCGTCCATTGTAGCACGTGTGTAGCCCTGGACATAAAGGCCATGATGACTTGACGTCATCCCCACCTTCCTCCAACTTATCGCTGGCGGTCCCCTGATAGTTCCCAACTTAATGATGGCAAAACAGGGCAAGGGTTGCGCTCGTTGCGGGACTTAACCCAACATCTCACGACACGAGCTGACGACAGCCATGCAGCACCTGTGTTCGAGTTCCCGAAGGCACCAATCTATCTCTAGAAAGTTCTCGACATGTCAAGACCAGGTAAGGTTCTGCGCGTTGCATCGAATTAAACCACATACTCCACCGCTTGTGCGGGCCCCCGTCAATTCCTTTGAGTTTCAGTCTTGCGACCGTACTCCCCAGGCGGCGAACTTAACGCGTTAGCTTCGACACTGAAATCTCAATTGATCCCAACGTCCAGTTCGCATCGTTTAGGGCGTGGACTACCAGGGTATCTAATCCTGTTTGCTCCCCACGCTTTCGTGCCTCAGCGTCAGGAAAGGCCCAGCCGGCTGTCTTCACCTTTGGCATTCCGAATGATATCTACGCATTCCACCGCTCCACCATTCGTTCTACCGGCCTCTACCTTCCTCGAGACTTGCAGTTTGCCGTGCGGTTCCACCGTTAAGCAGTGGGCTTTCACACGACACTTACGAGTCCGCCTACGCACCCTTTAAGCCCAGTGATTCCGATTAACGCTCGGGGCCTCTGTCTTACCGCGACTGCTGGCACAGAGTTAGTCGCCCCTTCCTCTGGAGATGATCAGTGTTTCTATCTCCTGACAGTGGTTTACACGGCAAAGCCGCTTCATCCCACACGCGGCATCGCTCCGTCAGGCTTTCGCCCATTGCGGAAGATTCGTCGCTGCAGCCTCCCGTAGGAGTCCGGGCAGTGTCTCAGTCCCGATGTGGCAGGCCGTGCTCTCACACCTGCTACCCGTCATAGGCTTGGTGGGCCTTTACCCCGCCAACTACCTGATAGGACGATCCCCGCTCCCAAGGCGATAAATCTTTGCTCCGTAGAGATCATAGGGTATTACGCACAGTTTCCCATGCCTATCCCCTACCTCAGGGCACGTTGGATCGTATTACTCACCCTTCCGCCACTGATCCTTGCGGATCCGTTCGACTTGCATGCTTTAACCATGCCGCCAGCGTTCAATCTGAGCCAGAATCAAACTCTTCACTTGATTGCTTTCGACACCAACCCTTGCGGGCCGGCATTCTTGGCGAGTTGAAGTTTGACCTGTATCAACACTTTCTTGCGGAAAATGTTGGGTCTACGACTGACAGGTCGCTTGCGCTTCCCATCAGCCGCACCCGGCCAGGCTAATGGCCGGGTATTACTGGAATTCACTCATCATACAACTAAAACTTTGAGGGTTCATTGTTGTTTGTGGCAACGAGAATATCCAAGTCATCGAGGCTGTGAAGACCCGATGAGCCTTTGGATCGACGGCAACTGTCCCGGCAAAAGGACCTGGCGTTGACCAGTGCTGCCGCCGTGCATTCTCGCGGACATCCCAACTGTTCACTTTTCAAAGATCAAACTGCCATGATTCGGCAGTACCACCCACGACGGATCCCGTCGTTGGCGGGGGGGGATGAGTATACCCCCCTTCAGCCCCCTGTCAAGCAAGCGCTTAGACCACAATTTTTCTTCACCACCCGTCCCCAGGCCTCCCACCGTCTGTTTTTAAGGCCATTCCTGCCCATTTCCGTGTTTGCAGCACCCGATCGAATCCTCAACAAACTCCATCGATCACGGCGTGCCCCCTTTTCTTGGGGTTACTGCTACCGTTGCTGCCCAGAACCACAATCTAGGCTCACTCAGCGATTGGCGACCGGCTGCCCCACCGCTTGATCGCCGCCGCACTACCTCCCCCACCGCTCTCGACGCTTCCCGCAAGGTCGCGCCAGTGGTGGCCACATCGTCTACTAGCACCAGCACGGTCGCGTGTCGGTCAAGCCAGTGAGCCGCCGACCATCCCAGCCGGCCCAGCAGGCGTGTGGCCCATGACGCGTGCATCGTGCCCTTCACGTTCTCTGCCCGGTGGCTCGCCGCCAGCGATACCTGCGATGGCCGGTGGCGACGCCCCAAGGGAGTCCACAGGCTCCCCCCGGCTTTCTTCGCCGCCGCGCGGGCGATCACCAGTGTGTGGTCGATCCCCCGGGCCATGCGCCGGCGGAAACTCGTGGGGACGGGCACAATCACCAATCGCACGCCAGCCGACAACTCGCCTCGCTTGACCGCTTCATCAACCGCGTCCCGCAGTCGTCTGCCCAGCATGGTGCCCAACTCGGTGCCCAGCGTGCGGAACGCGGTGAACTTCACCTCGCGGATGATCGCATCCAGCGGCGGCGCGTAGGCGCCCAGCCGCACAAACCTCGCCCACGGCACCGGCTTGGCCGTAGCACAGTGCGGGCAGGCCACTCGCCCGTGGGCGGTCGCGGCACGTTCCTCGATCGTGTGCCCGCAGCGTTCGCAGAACGCTTCGGACTCCCACGCAACGGCACGCAGCCGCGCAGCAAGCGGTTCACCCGTTAGGCCGAGCCAGGTACGCTCGATTTGGTTCCAGGCAGGGTCAAGAGCCTCCGTCGGCACATCGTCAGCGAAACCAGGCCGCACCGTGACGTGCGACCGAGTTGAGGCGACGGACTCGCGATGGTTCTGGCTTCCTGATGGCCCATCTGCTGGCAACGGCCGCGGCGGCCAAACAAACGATGTGTCTCCCGTTGATTCGCAGCGTGCCGGGGAAGCGCCGAGCGGCTCACCCAACGTGGTCGATTCAGGGTGGAGGCGTCGCGGCGACACTCCTTCAGCGTACTCGATCTGCCAACCTAGCGATCCCGTCCGCGAACGCCATCGACCGTGGCGAGTCCCGGGAAAGGGTTCTCTAAGGCCATGGCACCCGGATAACCGCTGGCACCGCCTGGGTACCCAGCCGCGTACTGGTTCTGGGCAAGTTCCGCTGCCGATCCGTCAGTAAACGCGAACCACACCCGACCGTCGGCGGGCTCGTCTCGAATCGTCGTTCCAACCCTCACAACGAGGGCCTTGTGCGATGAGAAGAGAACCTCCGCGGCCCGGGTTGCGCGCCACTGCACAGGTCCGATGCGCGTGACAGGATTCCAGAACTCGGGAGATGCAAGAAAAGCCCCAGAGTACCAATACGGTGTGGGATATGGCGAACCGGTGTTGTACGCAAACACGGTATCCCGCCATGAGGTGTTGTAGAAACTTGGGGCAAGGGGAATGGGCCAGGTCCACATGGCGTCAAAGTACTCGGCATACACGATCGCCCCATCGCCGCGAAGAACCGTAAACGTCGCCGAGGGAACCGTAAATGCCGGCCATGTGTCTTTCGCATCGGCGGTGTACGCGATGAACGCTGCGGCGTGCTGCCGCTGCCGCGCAAGCCCCTCGCCACGTCGCGCCTGGAGCCGGATAGAGGACAGTACCGGGCTCAACTGCGCCACAAGAATGGTCACGATGGCGATCACGACGAGAAGTTCAACAATCGTGAATCCATTTCGCGCTGGCACCCGCCCTTGCCAGCACGAGCCCGGTATCGCTGCACTCGACGGACTCTTGTGCCGCGGCCACAACCCGACGATCAGCATCCCCAGCAGAACCGAGTTCCTCCCAATGATCCCGATGGAGGCAACGCGATCGCGCTCGAATGCGAGCCATCGACCAAAGCAATCGCATTGCGGCACCCGCAATGCGGCCCAATGCACGACATACACGAGTGTGAACAGCGCGACGAGCGCCGAAGCAGCGAGTACAACCCACCGCGCGCGATAGCCGATCAACCACACCGCGCCGATCGCCACTTCGACCGCGGGCACAAACATCGACGCCGGTGTACGAAGCGCGTGAGGGATCAAATCCCAGGATCGCAGGCTGTCACGGAATGCCGCAGCATCGAGGAGTTTGAGAACTCCCGCCGTCATAACGGTCAACATGACCAGAGCGATCAGCGCCGTACGCCACATCGATGTCCCTCGGCCGCGCTGTCGTTCACTCACCGGCGGCCTCGCAGGCGTTGCCAGTCGGTGCCCGACAGTTCACGGGTGTGATCTGAGGAAGGGTTGGCCAGCACACGCCATTGCTGTCCGTCTCGCCGTACGCCCAGTAACAGTTTGCGCTGAATGGGAAAGTCGAGTCAAGCCCCCTATCGGTAGGAATCGTAGACGGGCATGTTGGATTCGTACCAATCGTGATGCAGTTGGCTGGCCAGGTTGGCGCGCCCATCACGACCTTCGAGCACGCAGTCTGATTCGTGCCAACATAACACCACAACGGGGTAGACGATTGCGCCAAGATCACCGTGCCAAGCATGGCGATGATGGCGAACGGCGCGAAGAAGCGAACGCGTGGTGAAGACATACTCAACTCCCGTCTGTGTTGGAATCGGCGCTTCGACGCTGAGCCAGGCGCATTCTGATGATCACGAGAAGAACCCCAAGCACTCCGAGAATGACCCACCCAAGAATGCGAAGAGTTTCTCCTCCGGCAGTTCTTGGGCCTGTATCCGCCAGCACAGGTGGTTGCCCCAGAGTGCGAGACCTGCGGACTTCAGGGTCGCCGAAGTCGTCAACCGTTCGAATCGTGACTTCGCCACGGATCGGATCGGCGCGTGCCGCATCGGGCAGTTGCGTCACTTGCTCGAAAACCTCGTCGCTTAACACATCCAGTTCGGTCAACGACGAAAGGGTGCGGAGTTGGCCGTCGCGTGAGTAGGAACGGACGTTCTCGGCACACCAGACTTCCTTACTTTCAATCGTGCGAACCGCCCATTTCTCCATGACATAGCGCCCGACCGGCGATTTATCGCCTTGGGGTCTGATCTCCTCCACAAAGCCGCGGTTCGCCGCGGCATCCCATCGCCCGGAGTACCGGGATTGGAACGTCGTTGTTCCAACATCACATGCCCAATCAAACCCACGCAGATTGACTGGCCCGAGCCGACGCGGCTCGCGCTCTGCCCATACGGCAAGTCCTCCCGTCAAGTGACGGTCGGCATGGGAGGTGAACGCAAGCCACCATCCTTCGACACCCTGCGCGGCTGGAAATCCGGCATCCGGAGTCGTGAAGGCGAGAGACTCAGGGCTGAGTTTCCATTGGTAGTCACGGCCCTGGCAACAATCCAGATACCATTCAACGCCCGTGCGCGGCGCAGTCCATTTCGTATCCGCCGGGTACGTCCCATTCACCGGGTTGCCGACCGGTGCAGGCGGCAAGTCGACTTTCAGGAAGCGATCCGTACGGCAAATGCGCCAGTGGTTCGGGGCTCGCCAGAAGGCCAACAGCACCGTTTCGTCTGGGGCAGTCAATCTCCGCTTAGTTGCTTCCACGATCATCCGCTTCGGGTGATCAGGTTTACCACCAACCTCGGCTTCCATCGCCGACAACTGCCCAGCCGTGAACTCGGCATACGAATGCGTTCGCAACGCCATGCGAACCGACGCGAATGAACCGAACGCATTCTTCCCAGAAATCTCCGCGTCCAACCACGCCTCGACAGACGCAACGCTCGGCTGATTCTGCGCGCCCACCGTTGTTGGCGACACCAGCAAAAACAGGTGAAGCAGGAACCACAATGGACTCGCGCTCATCCCCAGCATTGCGCACGAGTCTACACACACACACACACACACACACAAGACCTGGTGGCACGACCATGACAAAATAGGTGGAACTACTTACGCCCCAACGACTCACGCAGTTCGGAGCATCGGCGTTGATCCCTCGTATGATCAACGGCCATGCACTTCTGTCTAGTCGATTCCGTACTTGAGCGGTCCGCCGAACGCGTGGTGACGATCAAAAACGTCTCCGCGGCCGAGGAATACCTGCAGGATCATTTCCCGGGTTTCCCCGTGCTCCCGGGCGTGATGATGCTGGAATCGCTCGTGCAGGCCGGGCGGGTGCTGATGGCCGCGCGGGAGGGGGCGGGGACGGGAGGGGAACCCGGTGCCACGCGACTGGTGCTCGGCAGCGTGCGCGCCTTGAAGTACGGCCGCTTCGTCCGCCCCGGCGAGACGCTTCGCGTCGAAGTGACCGTGGCCAAGACGCTGCCCGACGGCAGCGTGGAACTCAAGGGCGAAGGCACCGTGCGAGGGTCGGCGTCGGGCGGTCACGCCGGTACAAGCGAGGGGGATTCCAGCGGCGCGGTGGCCGTGTCGGGCAAGTTCACGTTGCGGCCGATTCGCGAGTGAATCCCAGACCTGGAGAAAGATGAAGATGGCGTAGCCTCACCCAGCCCTCTCCCGCCGAGCCGGGAGAGGGGGCGAAGCCAGCCTGCCGAACATGAAGAGCCATGTTCGGTGCCACGCTCTTTACTGTTTGCAAGTAGTGCCCGCAACTCGTCGGTACGAATTTCTTGCTTCTGGTGTTCCCCGCGTTGATTTCGGTGGTCGGAGCCACCTCAATCCGTAGAAGCTCACTCCTAGCGCTGCTCCCAGGCGCAAGCCTGAAGTGGGGGATTCCGGACTACTACCGCATTGCCGAAGGTGCGCAGTTCAAGCGGATTGTCGGCATGCAGATGCGATAGCCAGGAGTACTCGTGATATCGCTTGTCGTACAAGAGCCTTCGCGCACCGAAGATAGATGACGGGCCGCAAGGTTCCACGCCCAGATCGCGAACGCGAACAGCGCCGAGCCGAGGGCTCCTTGTACGATGACAGGCAAATCAACGGCAGCAGCCCAGATCTTGTCCATTTAAGCGACCCTGTCGCCTGTCAGCGACACGGTCGTGAAAATCAATAATCCATCTCATCCATCCCACCACCCGCCCCGCCCTTGCCCGACTTCTTCTCCTTGATATCCACGATCGCACAATCCGTGGTCAACAGGAGCGCCGCGATCGATGCCGCGTTCTGGAGGGCCACGCGTTCGACCTTGGTGGGGACGATGACGCCCATCTTCATGAGGTCGCCGTATTCGTGGGTCAGCGCGTTGTAGCCGAAGTTGGTGGAGTTATCTTCCTCGACCTTGTTAGCGACGATGGAGCCGTCGAGGCCGCAGTTGGCCGCGATCTGCTTCACCGGGGCGACCACGGCACGGTGGACGATGTCCATCCCGATGCGCTCGTCGCCCTTGGCGTTCTTCTTGAGTTTGTCGATGGCGCGGCGGGCCTTGACGATGGCGACGCCGCCGCCGGGCAGGATGCCTTCCTCGACTGCGGCGCGGCAGGCGTGCAGGGCGTCCTCGACGCGGGCCTTCTTTTCCTTCATCTCCACCTCGGTGGCGGCACCGACGTTGATCTGGGCGACGCCGCCGGCGAGTTTGGCGAGGCGTTCCTCGAGTTTCTCGCGGTCGTAATCGCTGGTGGTGTTCTCGATCTGGTGGCGGATCTGCTCGATGCGGCCCTTGATCTCGCTGGGCTTGCCCGCGCCCTCGACGATCGTGCAGTTGTCCTTGTCGATGGTCACCTTGGCGGCGCGGCCCAGGTCAGCCAGTTCGATCTTCTCGATGTCGATCCCGAGTTCTTCCATGATCGCCTTGCCGCCGGTGAGCGTGGCGATGTCGCCCAGCATTTCCTTGCGGCGATCGCCGAAGCCCGGGGCCTTGACAGCGGCGACCTTGAGGGTGCCGCGGAGTTTGTTGACGACGAGCGTGGCCAGGGCCTCGCCCTCGATGTCCTCAGCGATGATGAGCAGGGGCGCGCCGAGTTCGACGATCTTGTTGAGCAGCGGCAGGAAGTCCTTGGCGCTGTTGATCTTCTTCTCGAAGATGAGGATGTAGGGCTTGTCGAGCGTGCATTCCATCGTGGCCGGGTTGGTCACGAAGTGGGGGCTGAGGAAACCCTTGTCAAACTGCATGCCTTCGAGCAGTTCGACCTCGGTGGTGAGGCTCTTGCCCTCTTCGACGGTGATGACGCCGTCCTTGCCGACTTTGTCCATCGCGGTGGCGATGATCTTGCCGATTTCCTCGTCCTGGTTGGCGGAACAGGTGCCGACCTGGGCGATTTCCTTTGAGGACTCGACCTTCTTGCTCATCTTGCCGAGTTCGTCGCAGAGGGCGGCGACGGCCATGTCGATGCCGCGCTTGATCTCGTTGGGATTCGCGCCGGCGGTGATGTTCTTCAGGCCTTCCTGGAAGATGGACTCGGCATAGATGGTGGCGGTGGTGGTGCCGTCGCCAGCGTCCTTGGAAGTCTTGGAAGCGACTTCCTTGACGAGTTGAGCGCCCATGTTCTCGTAGGCGTCCTCGACTTCGATTTCCTTGGCGACGGTGACGCCGTCTTTGGTGACGGTGGGCGCGCCGAAGGATTTCTGGATGACGACGACGCGGCCCGAGGGGCCGAGGGTGACCTTGACGGCCCGCGCCAATTTCTTGACGCCGGCGAGAATGCGCTCACGGGCGTCGGTGTCGAAAGCGATCTGTTTTGCTGCCATTGGGGGTCCTTTAAGTTCTGAGTACTGAGTTCTGAGTGCTGAGACAGGAGGGGACGACTAGCCGTTGAGTTTGCGCTCGACGGCGGCTCTGAGACCGCCGATGATTCGCGCAACCTCGCGGGATTGGGCAATGAGCGTGTCGAACTGCTTCTGATCGATGTACCCGACGTCGAGTGCGACGTGCAGGAGCGAGCGGACTTCAGCGCAGGAAGCCTTGGCAATTCCAAGGAACTGGAAGAACTCCCGCGGCTGATTCCGCTCGAAGCCCTCGGCGATGTTGGACATCACCGAGACGGCGGCACGTTGAATCTGCGAAGTCAGCGACCAATCACGTGCGAATGAGCGAGACCGAGTGGCTGCGTAGATCGCCCCAACCATGACCCGAGCCTTCTGCCATGCAACGAGATCCTCGAACGAGCGAACGCCGCTCTTGGAGGGAACCGTGATGGATGGGGCACCTGGCATTTGGTTTGACCTCAGCACTCAGTACTCAGCACTCCGCACTATGAAGTCAGTCGATCACGGCGAGCACTTCATCCTCGCTCATCACCAGGAAGTCCTTCCCGTCGATCTTGATCTCGGTGCCGGCGTAGGAGGAGAAGAGCACTTTGTCGCCCTTCTTGACGGTGAGGGGGATGAGTTCGCCGGTTTCGGTGTTGAGCGAGCCGGTGCCGACGGCTTCGATCAGGCCGGTCTTGGGCGTGTCCTTGGCCTTCTCGGGCAGGTAGAGGCCCGATTCGGTCTTGCTCGCGGCTTCGTCGCGCTTGACGAGGATCTTGTCGTGCAGGGGGCGGAAGCCGCCGACCGCGGTATTCGTGCTCTTGGCCATCGCTCAGGTCTCCGTTTCAGGAAAGAAAACCACCACTGATGAATCTCGCCCCGCGCCACGCGGCGGGGAGCGCATGTGTCGAACTCGTGAACTATGCGAAGTGACGCCGATCGCCGTGCTTGCGCGGGGGCTGGGGAATGCCCGGCCAGCCGTTGCCGTAGAACTTGGTGAGGCAGCGGCGCATGACTTCGAGCATGCACTCAAGGTCCGCCGCGGAGCGGTCAACCACGGCGAACGCACCGCACTTGAGGGCTTCGTTCATGCAGCGGGCGCGGTCGCGATGGCCGTGGGCGGCCTGAACGACGACCGTGGGTGGAGGCGAGGGAAGACGCGCGAGCAGGGAAAGGATGCGCGTGCCGGCTTCCTCGATCGGCCCGTGGCCCGGCGCTTCGAGCGGCAGGGAGAGATCAACGACCGCGATATGGACGGTGGTACGGCGGAGCATGCCCTCGGCCTCGCGTGCCGTGCGGGCACGGAGGGCGCTGACCCCGATGGGACTGAGGAGTGCCGGGAGGCGATCGGCCCAGGTCTCGCCCCGCCATTCGGGGGCGGTGAGGAGGAGGTTGAGGCGCCCGCCGAGGGGGCCCCCCCCACCACCAGGACCAGCGGGGTTCGCGGGACCGAGCCCGGCGGGTCCGTCGAGGCCGTCGGGCCCCTGAGCAGGGTCGGGCGCGGCCCCGCCCCCGCCACCAAAAGGCGTGGGAGGAAAGGCGTCGCGATGGAGCCGCGCGAAGAACATCCGAGTTGCACTAGGCAAGCGCGGTGCCTGAGCGAAAGGGCGACGGAGGGCGGGGTGATGCCGACGTGAGGCGTCGGAAATGGGGATTACCCCGTACCGATTGGTCGGATCGGGCTTGTGGCGGTCATCGGAGGCGTGAAACCAGGTCCGAAGGGGCCGAAAGTTGTTCGTCGTGCTGCCATGAGCCGGGCGGGTGAGATTGGTGGTTGCCAAATCGGCAGGGTGTGGGAAGGTGAGGGGGCGTATTCGCCACGAGGGCGAATCGCGCTCCCTCCCGGTCGCGTTTCGTTGGGCGCATAGTAATACCCAAACACTTACCTTCCATTGAGAGCCTGAGGCGGGTAGACTCGGGTATGGATGCGATGCATGTAGTGTTGGGGTTGGTGACGCTGGCGGGGGCGGCGGGGGTGGTGTGGCTGCTCGTTGAGCGTGGGCGGCTGAGCCAACGGGTCGCGGTAGCGCTGACCGAGCGTGATGGGGCCGTGCAGGCGCACGCCGAGGCGGAGGAGGAAAGGCAACGCGCGCTGGCGGAACGCACGAAAGCGGGCGAGGAGATCACGCGCCTGGCCAGCCAAGCCGCCGGGTTGCAGGCGCGGCTCGAGGCTGAAGAGAAGGCCCGCAAAGAGGAGAAAGCGTCGGCACACCAAGCGTTCGATGCCGCACTGAAGGCTGAGAGCGAACTACACGCGGCCAAGCTCGAGGCCCTTGATCTCGCGAAACGCGAGATCGAGAACAAACTCTCAGCGTTCGACACAAGCCTCAAGAACGCGTTCGGAACCCTCGCCGCGGACGCATTGTGCAAGTCGAACGAACAGTTTCTGAAACTAGCCACCGAACGCCTTGGTGCCGTCAAGACCGACGCGACTAAGGACATGGACGAACGCAAGTCGGCAATCGAACACATCCTCGAACCAATGCGCAAGACACTGAGCGAGACGGATTCCAAACTCGCCGCCCTGGAGAAGGAACGTGGGTCCGCGTATGCCACGCTCTTGGAGCAGGTTCGCGCCATGCAGGTCGGAGGGGCCGCGCTTCAGGCGGAGACCGGCAAGCTCGTCAAGGCATTGCGCGAGCCGCAGGTCCGGGGGCGCTACGGCGAGATCCAACTCCGGCGCGTGGCCGAGCTGGCGGGCATGCGCGCTTACTGCGACTTTGTCGAACAGCCGCAAACCGTGGGCGACGACGGGCGGGCCAAGAGGCCGGACATGGTCGTGCGTCTGCCCAACGCACGCGAACTCATCGTCGACGCCAAGGCCAACCTCAAGCCCTACATCGACGCGATGGAAGCCCAGACGCCCGAAGCCAGTGACGCAAACCTGGTGCGTTTCGCTGACGGCGTCGCCGACCAGGCCGAGCAACTCTCGAAAAGGGGGTACTTCAGCGACTACGCAGGCTCGCCGGATTTTGTGATCATGTTCCTCCCAGGGGACGGGTTTCTCGATGCTGCTCTCGCCAGGAGGCCCGACCTGCTCGATTTCGCGGCGCAGCGGAATGTCATCCTCGCCAGCCCGGCGTCGCTTATCGCGATGCTGCGGGCGGTGGCGGTCGGATTCAAGGAGCAGAAACTCAGCGACGAGGCGAGGATGATCGGTTCGCTGGCACGGGAACTGCACGAGAGCATCTCCATCGCCCTCGCCCATGCGGCCGGAATCGGCAAGTCGCTCGCGCGAGCCCAAGAGCAATGGAATGACTTCGTTGGGTCAATCGAGGGGCGTGTGCTTCCGCGATTCCGAAGGATTGAAAGCGCGGGATGTCAGTCGGACAAACCCATGCCCGAACTGAAGGCCGTCAACACGCCCGTCAGGACGCTCCAGTCCACGTCAAAACCACCTGACGATCTCTTCCAGAAGCCCTCGCCTTCAGGCGTGGGCTCACCAATCGCTACTCCAGCAGAGGAGCGCGAATGAACGCCTGGAATGGTTGGTATCACTGTAACGGGAACACCTTCGGAACCTGGCTCAGGGGCGACGCGCGGGGTTGGCGTGCCCGTCATCATCGCGAGCATGTCGATGGAGACTACAAGAACAGGCCGCCCTCGGGTTACTTCGAAGTGCTCAACGCCCAGTCGCAGCGCCTGATGCACCGGCAGGCGGTTCGACTCTCTGCACTGGCGCAACGCGTTGCGTGCGGTGTTCGCGCTGTGCGTAGACGACCACCACTTTCATGTGCTCGCGCGTCTCCCCAAGAGAATCACATAGCGCACATAACACTCACGGCGCGCCGGGCGGGCGACAGGGGTGATCGACAGGCAGGTTCTGGCGGAACTGGAAGACCGTTTGCCCGATGCCCGCCTGCTGGTTGACGTGCTGGCCGAGGATCGATTGCAGCGATGGGCCGTTGAGTTCGCTGCTGGCGCGACAGAGGGCCGGGTTGCTTGCGGTGGCCGCGATGTGCTCGGCGACGAGGGCCCGCACCACGCCCGAGGCCGCGGCTGAGGCGCTGTAGCCCATCTGTGCGAACGTGCGATTGATGCTGATTGTGTCGATCGGGCCGCTGGGCGGCAGCGGGCCGATCGGCGCGGGCGGTGACACCAGCGCCTCGGAGGCGAGTTCGCGCGGACGCTGGGCGAAGGCCGGGAGGCCATCGAGGCGACGGACACGCGGATCGGTGGGCAGATTGGTCGCGCCGGGGTTGTAGTGCACGATCACGTTCTGACCCGAGGTCGTCACGGCGTTCATCACGAGCGTGTTGCCCAGGAACGACATGCCCACCACGCGGGTGATGGAGGCAGGGTCGATGCCGCCGGTGACGGCGGTGCCGGATTCGATGGTGAACGCGCCCAGATCGGCGGAGTGGGCATCGACCAGGAAGTTCGATCGCGGGTCCATCTCCAGCAGCACCGCATTCGCGCCCGAGCCGGCAAGTTGGAATGTGCCGCTTGCGCCCGCGGTGCCTGGGATTTGACCGAGGGCGAAGATCGTGCCTCGCGCGGGTGCCCCGGCCAGGGCGCCAGCCTGCATGTCGAGTTGCGGCGCCATGCGAAGTGCGAGCGATGTTGGGCCGGTCACTTCGAAGATCGTGGCGAGTTCAGCCGAGCCGCCCTCGGGCCCAGGCGAGCGGCGTTCGAAGCCGGAGGTGAACGTGCGGGGCCCGATGGTGGCCAGGCCCGCGAGTTCATACGACACGAACTCGTTGGTGGCGTCGTCGAAACGCTGCGGGAAGGCCCCGATCCGCTGGGGCGACGCGCCCGGCGACTGAAGGTCGAGGCTCCAGAGCGTGGGCGTTTCCAACCCGTCGGGCGTGCGCTCGAGCATCAAAGAGAGGAACGCGCGGCCGGTGCCGCCGCCGGTCGGGCCGAGGGCCGCGCCCAGAATCGGGCGAGACTGCCCATCGCCCGGACGGAAGAGCGTCTGATTGCCCGCGAGGTCGCGCGTGAAAAGGTCGCCCGTGTACTCATCAATGAACGCGAACGAGGTGGCCAGCGTTGAGCCCGAACCGCCCGCGCCGGGTGCCTCGCACGGGTGGCCACTGGACAGGCCCGACCGGAAGTCAAAGATTGCGGCACCCGCGCCGGCCCGCTGATCGATGTGGGCCGCGATCGCGGCCGCCAGATTCGCCATCAACTCGACGCTCGACGCGCACGCGGCCGGGTCATCAGCGGTCTGCACGATCTGGTTGGCAATCAGCCGCTCCATCACGCCCGAATCCACCGCCGACTGGCTATACGCCAGATCGGCAAAGAGCGCGTCGACGTTCTGATCGATCTGCGAGGGCGACGGCGCGGGGGCGAGCACCGTCGATTCGCCTACAGCCCCCCGACTCTCTGAAGCGAGGCCCTCGAAGCGGAACGTGGAACGGCGCACCACGGCCAACTGCGGGTTGCCCTGGTCGTCGAGGGTGAAGATGTTCACGATCGGCACGTTGGGAATGCCGCCGACGGTGGCGCTGGTGGTGACGAGCAAGAGCGGCGTGCCCGTGACGTCGATCACCAGACTGATGCCGGTGATGCGCTGGACCGAGTCGATAACCAGACCCGCTTCGATGTCCGTGGTGGGCAGTACCGCCAGCGAGCCATCAAGGTCACTTGTGGCCCCGGAGAGATAGTTGATGCGGGGATCGACTTCGAGCAGCACGCCGTTGGCACCGAGGATGCCGGCCGCGCCGTTGGAACCAAGACCCGTCGGCAGGCGACCGCCGACCAGCAGCACACCCGCTGGCGTGATGCCCGCGAGGGAGTCGTCGAGTTGAATGCCAAGGTTCATCACGGGCTCGATGTCGAGATCGCCCTTGCCGTCGAGTGTGAGTTGAACGATCTGGTCGGACGTGAGAGATCCCAAATCCTGCACGGCAAACAGGTCATTCCCCAGCGCGCCGAGGCCGGTAAGCAAGCCTGCGAAGCCCGAGCCCGACGCGATCTCCTGGAACTCGCGTGAAGACGAGCCGAGGTCGAGCGAGAGGAGTCGAGCGTTGCCCTGGGTGGATTCAAGGCGAAGGTAGGTGCCCGCTGCCGAGTCGCCGAACACGAGCGCGGCACCTGTGCCGCGCCCGACGTTCGTGTTTGCGCCGGTGGTGGCACCGAGGCGGCCGCCGGTGCCGAAGACGTTGGAGAGGTAGAGGTCGCCGGTGGTCTCATCGATGAAGAACACGTCGAAGGGCGCTTCTGGCACCAGGTCGCGCAGGTAAATCTCCAGCAGCGCAAAGAGGATCGTCTGGAAATCCTCGTAGGAGAAGTCCTCGTCGCCGTGCAGCGACCAGATGTCATTGGTGTTCACATACCGGCCGCGCTCGGCGTAGCGTGCCGTCGATGTCGTCTTCGCGGTCGCCGCCTCACGGCCACGAAATGTCGTGGTGATGCGGCCAAACTCGACGTCGAACACGCCCCGGTTCAGTTCTCCACCAAAGGCCAGCGTGGGGAATCCGGGCGCGACTTCCATGCCGCCGATGGTGCCCTTCACCGCCAGCGTGGCGTCGGGAGCCTGGATCTTCACGTCATTTGCGACGGTGGCTGAAGAGACGTTGAACTGCACGCGCCCATAGGGCACCTGCACGGTGCTCGCTTCGGTGCCGCCGGAGACGCTCGCGGTGCGGAGAATGAACTTGCCCAGGCGATCAAAGGTAAAGACCTGACCCGCGCCGACCTGGATCTCGATCGCGGAGGCGACACTGGTGAAGACTTCTGCGCCTTCGCGGAGAACGTCACCAACCTTGGCCGGCTGCAACGCGGAGTCGGTCGTCGGTCGCCAAGTCACCCGGCCTTTCACCGCCTTCACGATGATCGGCACAGGCGAGGCGGCAGCAGGCGCGGCCGACTCGGCTGGCTGCGTCGCCTGAGCGGCCGCAGGTGTTGATGCGGACGTTGCGGGGGTCTGCCCGTGCGCAGCGCGCAATGCAATCGGGGCGGCCACAGCCGCCGCGCTGAGCAGGACGGCACGAGTCTTCAAATAGCGCACCATGTCCGACACCTCCACCCGCGGGCGATCCGTGCGTTGGAAGTGTACCTTGCCGGGCGAGATTGACACGCGAAACCGGGGGGTTTGAGGCGAAACTAGGGAATGTGTGGGGGCGGCATGGGGGTGGCGCGGCGCTTGTCAGCGAGATTCGCGCAGGAACGGCCTTTCGCCGTCCGGGGATGCCCTGAAGGCGGGATGTCTACAAAACCTGACTTGGTGTACGGGTGGGACGGCACGGGTGCCGCTGGCACTTGCGGGCCTCGCGGTACTTCGACGTCGGCGCGCGTGACGGCGGCGCATCAACCACCCTCCCGCGGTCCCACCGGGGGAGATGTCACGAGGCTCGGCGAGTGACGGAGGGGAGTCGCTGTGGTGGTTGAATGCGCAGTACAGGTACTACCCAACGAGACCACCGCGCTGGGCGGGGAAGGGGGTCCACACTCACCGCCCTGCTTTGAACAGCGTCCGCAGACTCTCGTAAATGTCCTCGCGGTCGTTGACGCGGCTGGTGACCACGCGCTGGGCGATCGGACCGATTCCGCCGCCGCCACCGCCGCTGCCCACACCGCTGCCGCTGGGCGAGGAGCCCGCCCCCCCGCCCTTCTCCGGAAACGCTTCCCGCATCACGCTCAAGAAGTGCCCGCTGCCGTAGGCGGATTTGACCTGCACATAGCCGAACAGGTTTACCTTTGGCAGCAACTGCTTCTCCAGCATCTGCACGCACAGGCGATTATCCGTGTCCGATGAGTTGTCGCCGTCCGAGAAATGGAACACATAGATGTTCCAGTCGCCCGGGTCGTAGTGCGCATCAAGCAACTCCGTGCAGCACTGCAGCGCCGAGGAGATGCGCGTGCCGCCGTCTTCGCGCACGCTGAAGAACGTTGCCCGATCAACCTCCTGCGCGCTCACGTCGTGCACGATGTAGCGGCTCTCGATCCCCTCGTAGTTCCGCCGCAGCCAGGTATCGATCCAGAACGCCTCCAGCCGCACCAGTTGCTTCTGCTCGTCGCCCATCGAGCCCGACACATCCATCATGTACACGATCACCGCGTTGCTCTGCGGCTTCTTCACCTCGTTCCACGTGCGATACCGCAGGTCATCCTTGATCGGTACGATCACCGGGTTGTCCGGGTCGTACGTCCCCAGGGCCAGTTGCCGCTTGAGCGCTTCGCGGTAGGTCCGCTTGAAGTGCTTGAGCGATGCCGGGCCCACCGGGCGGATGCCCGTGTACTTGTCCTTGATGGTTGTCAGTTTGTGCTCGCCGCGCGGCTGGATCCGCGGCAACTGCAACTCCTCCGCCAGGATGTCGGCCAGTTCATCCAGCCCGACCGAAACTTCGAGGATGTGCTTGCCTTCCTGGTCGCCGCCCTTGCCCTTGCCCGAGACCGATTCGCCCTCGCCCCCTTCGCCCATGCCCACGCCGCCGTCGTTCTCGCCGAAGCGAAACGTGGGGATGTCGATATCGTGCACGGGGATCGAGACGTAGCGCTGGCCTTCCTTGCCGATCATCTCGCCGCGTGCGATGAAGCGGCGCAGGTCCTTGCGGAGTTTGCCCTTCACGATCTGCCGGAAGCGGCTGTGGTCCTGCTCGATCTTGTTGACCATTGGCCGTTCCCCTTCGCGCGGCCTCGCGCTCGTCACCCATCGGCATCACGGCTCGATAAGCGTTTCGCCGGCGCGCGGCAACCGGATGCATCGGCTCGCACGCCCCGCGCGGATACCGACGGGCACGGCTGATAACCCGCGTGCGCACGCACACCCGTGTCACAGGCGTCCCGCCTGTGTCCCGAGCGGTACCGACGATCAATGAAACATGACCAACTCGCCGCCGGTTGCCCGCTGCGAGTCCTTCACCACCCCCGATAAGCACGGTCACTCTCGAACCCCACACCGTTTTTCGATCAAAGCCGTGGGGCCGCGTCGGGGAGAACCCTTGCGCGACGCCACAGCCACAGGAGGCTTGTTGTGCCGACAGCAATCGATACGAGCGTGTCGGCCAAACGGTTCGCCAGGGCCGCCATGATTCCCGCGCTTGCCGTTGCCGCCAGCAAGCCCACGGCCCACTCCTGCACGCCCAGATGCACGGGCAATAGCCCCACCGCCTGTGCGGGTCCGGCCAGCCACAACCCCTGCCCCGCGCCGATGGGCTTGCCGATGATCGCAAACGCGATCATCAGCCGCGTGCCCATCAGGCCCATGTCGATGATCCGCAGCGCCAGCGCGCCGGCGAGGGCCGCGAGGCGTTCCCCGCGTGCGCCGCTTGTCCGAAGCCGCTTCGCCACGAGCGCCACGCCCGCCAGCGCCGCCGCTGGCGCGAGCACAAGCGTCGGCGTCGCCCACGGGCAGGTGTCCAACCCCGCGCCGATCACCCACGCCGCGACCAGCGCGAGCACCAGCGCGCTGATGGCCGTGCACCCCGCCGCGGCAATCCCCACGAGCACCGACTCTCGAATCGGCACGGCGCGCACGGCTTTCAGGTACGCCACGCGTCCGACCATGCCGGGCCGCATGGGCAGCCCATTCAGCAGCCACGACGCGCCGATGAGCGCCAGCATCTCACCGGGTCGCACGGACTCAAACCCGCGCCACTTCGCTGTGAGCAACCAGAAGATCGTCCCCGTCAGGCCCCAACTCACCAGCGGCAACCCAAAGAGCAGCGCCGCGAGCCACACTGGTGCCGCCCGGGCCGCGTCCCATGCTTGTCGCAGCGCCGCCCCATCGCGCCCCACCCACCAGATGGCCAGCGCCAGCAGCACCACGCCCGCGACCGATCCGCCGATGCGCACCCAGCGCCGCGTGGCCGCGTGGGCCGTGCTCCCGGCAACCTCGGCATCCGCGTGTGGTTTGTCGCCCGTGCTCATCGGCCTCACTTGCCAAACAGCGTGAAGCGCGAGTAGGTTCGCGCGTCACCCTGCAGGCGCTGCTTCGTGGCCGCCGCCAGCGCCGCCAGTTTCGGGTCGGACGACGCGAGCGCCGCTGCCAGCATCGCGTCGCCCGGCTCGGCAATCCGCGTCGCGATCTTTACCAGCGCCACCCGCGGGTCGGTCTCGGTCGCTTCAAACATTGCCTTGTCCAGCGGGGCCAGCGCCTTGAGCAGCCGCCCCGTGGGCAGCACGCTCAGCATCGCCAGACGCTCGTTCGCATCGCCCTTGGCATATCGCTCGATCAGCACGTTCACCACCAGCGTCTGCTCCGCGGGCAGCAAACGCGCCACGCCGCCTTCATCCAGGAAGAACCGCCACCGCACTGTGCCGAGCAATCCGCTCAGTTCCGCGGGCGTGGCTGCGGCGATCGCCAGCGCCAGCGCGGGCAGCGGCTCGGTCGGGCGCGGATACGTCTGCTTCATGTACATGCCCGTCTCGGTCGAGAGCGACAGCGGCCCCGCCTCCGCCGTGCCCGTGTCATTCAGCCTGAACCCCTGCACCACGCGCCAGCGAATCCGCGACAACTCGCCGGCCGACAACTCGCTCAGAAACCCGTTGTACCCCGGGTCCGCCCACACCTTGACCTTCAACTCTTCCCCCGGCATCAGCCGCAGCCGCCGCTCCAGACTCACCACCTCGGGCGACGTTCCCGACACGCGCCGCGTGCCGATATCAATCGACGGCCCGAACATGATTCGCGAGTTCAAGGGCTTATCCGGCCCCACCGCCAGCGGAATCGGTGCCGAGTTTCGCAGCGACACCTCGATCATTGCTTTATCCAGCGGCCCGCCCGACGTTGCTGCCAGCGCCGCCGTCAGCGCCTGAAACGCCTGGGCCCGTAGGTGCATCCCATCGATCCACCTGGGCACCCCGTCCGCCAGTGCCCCCATCAGCCGCGCGCCCTCGCTCACCTTCACCGGCGACCCGAGCGTCCGCGCCTTGGTCTCGGCCCACGCGCCCGTTGCCGTGCCGCGGAGGATCACCGCCGATTGCGCGAACCCCTTGGCCGCGTCGTCGCGCTGGCCGCGGGCTTCCTGTGCGGCGGCCAGCGCCAGGGCCGCGAGCGGGTCGCGGGCGGCCGCGTCGGTGAGCCGCGCCATGCCCGCCTCGTCGCCCAATCGCACGGCAAAGAGTCCCTCCAGCCGCGCCGAAACATCCGCTGGCAGCGCCGCCAACCCCTTGGCCTTCCCCAGCAGTTTTCCCGCCTCTGCCGCATCGCTCTCGACCAGCAGCCGCGTCCACGCCACGGACACCAGTTGCTGCACCGACGCGTCCACGGCCATCTGGGGCGTCCATTCCTTAGGCCGCGCCGTCGGGTCTTCGCGGGCCTTCTCCATCCGCGCCAGCGTGTCGGTCATCTCGTCGAGGGCCAACTTCAAGAGTGCCGTGTCTCCGCCCGCGCTCGCCGACAGCGCCAGCACGCGCTCCGCATCGGGCGACAACTTGATATCCGCCACGTTGGGCAGTTTGGCGATATCGGCCTCGCGACCCTGTGCTTTGAGCGCCTCGGCACTCTCCTTCACCTGCCGCCGCGGCTTCCCGATCGAGTCCGCCAACTCTTTCGCCACCACCCCCGGGCCCTCACTCATCCACCGCGCCACCCGCATCTCCAGCGCGACCTCCGCCCCCATCCGCTCGCCGATCTTGTTCAGAATCGCCTCGGTATTTGTGAAAAACCTGAGTGCCGGCTTCCACGCGCCCGCGGCCGCCAGTTCCCGCGCAATGGCCAGGTGCACTTCCGGATCAAGCGGATCAGCCCCCAGCAGAATCAGCAGCGCTTCGAGCCTCTTCTCCGGCGCATCCCCCCCCCCCCGCGACGACACAAACATCACCAAGAGCCCCGCCGCATCCTTGTTGGTCGGGTCCAGCACCGTCGCCTGCTTCAGCCGCTCGGCAAACCCCGCCGCGTCGCCCCGCTCACGAAGCAGCAGCGCCAGGTCCAGCGCGAGGCGACTTCGCACCGAAGCATCCAGCGCCTGCCCCTGCGGCCCCAGCAACTGCGCATACGCCCGCTCCCGCGCGTCCACATCCTGCAACCGGCTGATGTTCGCCGAGAGCAGGCCCAACTGGGCCACCGTGTCGCCCGGGTCGAGTTTCAAGAGCCGCCGCGTGGCATCCTCCAACCCCGCGCGGTCGCCCGCGCTGCTCGCCGCCTCGATATAGAGCCGCAGCATGTCCTCATCCAGCGGCTGCAACTCGCACGCCAGCGCCAGGAGCGCCGACGCCACGATGAAGTCCGCCTCGCCCGGCGACTTCACCAACTTCAGGTCTGACAGCGCAATCCGCGTGAGCGCCCGAGCCGCCACCGCTTCCACCGGCGGCAATGTCGCGTGGGTGACGCCCTGCGCGGTCGGCACCGGCGTTGTTGCGGTCGGTGGTACGGCCGATGGCGCGGGCTGCACCGCGCACACACTTCCCGCCGCGCACCACACGCACATCACCCCACCCATCCGCGCCGCCTGCCCGATGAATCGCACTGGTTTCAAAGCAAAATCCCTCCGAGCAGCATCGCCGCCCCACCGATGACCACCACACCTGCCGTCGCGTGTGCCGCGCTCGACATCCACGGATTCGCGTGCGGAAACAGCCGATCCGCCACCAGCGCGCAGAATACCAGTTGCCCCATCGCCAGGAACGCGCCCCCAGCCACCATCCACATCCACCCGGGTGACGCGATCGGCGGCGACCCTGCCAGCGTGAACGCCCGCAGCCCCGCCAGCGCCAGCGCGCCCGACCACGCCGCCGCCAGCAGCACACCCAGCGTCAATCGCTTTCTCAAGACGTGCGCCAAGGGGCCTCCGCGCGATGGTACGCGCGTGGCCTGAAGCCCACTCCCAGAGGGAGGGGGTTGGGGGAGGGAGTCGAGTCCTGTGTGGCCACCTCACGTTGCCGTGCGTGGTATCACACACAGCGCTTGGCGAAGAGTGGGCGACTACCCCAATCTCGTCACATTCCGCAACAGCGCATCGCCTCCGAAGTCCTCGATCACCTCCCACCGCCCGGGCAGCCTCCGCACGATCTCCCGTAAACCAATCTGCCCTCGATACACCTCGACCTCGTTGTACTCCGTATAGACGTACGACGTCCGCGCCAGCGCCGCCTGCCCGCCGGCAATCAGCAGATCTTCCGCGCCCTGCACATCCGCCCACAGAAAGTCAATCGCTTCGATCCCCTGCGCGGCACAGAACGTGTCCAGCCGCGTCACCTTCACCGTCGCCTTCGCCTCAAACCTGACCCACGGCACCTGCTCCAGGTGCTTCACCGGTTCTTTGAGCGACGACGAATATGACCACGCCTCACGCCCCATCCCCGGCACATGGTGCGGATCACCCACCGGCGGCGTGCCCGACGACAGCCGGAACTCCGCCGTGCCGTCGTGATCGCCCACCGCCGCCTCTACCAGATTCACCACGCTGTGCACGCCCGACTTCCGAAGTCGATACACGTTCCGCGGGTCGGGCTCAAACGCCCAGATGCTGGCCTTCGGGAAGAGCGCCCGCAGTTCTGCCGTGTCGTGCCCGTGATGGGCCCCGATCTCGAGAATCACGGGCGTGGCTACCGGCGCGAGCAGTTGGGCCACCAGGCTGTAGACCGTGCTGGGCATGGGCGAGAATGGCACCAGAAGGGGTGAACAGGCTCCAAAACCGGTCGTGCGCGAGGGTCCAGCCTATTATCGTGGCCCTCGCCGACGAGGGTACCCGATTCCCATCGTTTGCACCAGACCCGCTCCACAACAATCCACGGGGCGGACTTCAAGCAGAGGAACCAGTCCAATGAAGGCGACCGAACTCCGACCCGGCTACGGCGTGAAACTCGACGGCAAGATCATGGTCATCACCAACTACGAGCACCGCACCCCGGGCAACCTTCGCGCCTTCATCCAACTCAAACTCCGCAACGTCACCACCGGCCAGATCATCGAAAAGCGACTCTCCTCCTCCGACGACCTCGAAGTCATCGACATCGACCGTCGGGAGATGGAGTTCCTGTACGCCGAGGGCAAAGACGGCGTCTTCATGGACACTGAAAACTACGACCAGATCACCGTCGGTCAGACGGTGCTGGGCGATGCTCTCCTCTACATCCGCCCCAACGCCAAGTGCATCCTTTTGCTGAGCGATGGGCGCCCCATTCTCGTCGAACTCCCGGCCTCGGTCGAGTTGACGGTGAAGGACACGACCCCCAGCGTGCGCAACGCCACGGTCACCAACGTCCAGAAGGACGCCGTGATGGAGACGGGCCTGAGAACCCGCCTGCCCGACTTCATCGCCATCGGCGAGAACGTGAAGATCAGCACGGCGGACGGGTCGTACCTCAGCCGCGCGTAAGGCGCGTGCGGGTGTCACTGTGCCCCCAACCGGGCTTTGCCGGTTGGTGCTGATGGGGTTTCGAACGAATCTCAGCCCGCATCCGAGGGGGCGCTATGAAGGGCGGGTCGATGTAGACCAGGTCAAGCAGGCGTCGGGAGTTTGCGGAGTTGTTCGAGGTTGTCGCCGCAGTAGATGACGCGGGTATCGAGGAGGGCGGTCGAGGCCTTTGCGGGGGGAAACGTCAGGGGCAGCCTTGGCGGATTTTGACGGACGACGTGGGCGCGAGGAGTCGGTCACAAGGGAGATATACCTTCCTTGAGTTGTCCACACATTGACGAGCGCCCTTCTAGCGGAATGACTCCACAAGCCGATTGAAGGCGCAATAATCCCACGTCTCGCGCTACGCCCCATCCGATCAGACCGACCGCACATCGCGCCTCTCCGTGTGCAGGAGTTGAATCCATGACATCCCGAACGACCATTTCGCTTGCGGTTCTCGCGCTTGCCTCCGCAGCCTTCGCCCAGACTACCCAGACTACCCCGCCCACCGGCGCGCCGGCCGCCGCCAAGGCTGGCACCGACGCCTATCAAGCCGTGCTCGCCCGCGATGGCGTCGAACTCCGTTGCGGCGCGGGCACCTTCTATTATCCCATCACCCTCCTCAAGTCGGGCACCGTCGTGAAGGTGCTGGGCGAAGAGAGCGGCTGGCTCAAAGTCGCCTATCCCGAAGGCCTTCGCGTCATCATCGCGGCTGAGGACGTGGCTGCGGATGCTTCGGGCAAGACCGTCAAGTTGACCAAAGACGGGCGTCTGCGGCACATGAACCTTAACGGCGGCGCGACGGCGGCGTGGGGGCCGGTGGTGCTTGATGCCGCGCCCGCGCCGGGGACGGAGTTTGCGGTGCTGGATTCGACGAAGCGAGCCGACGGCACCATTTCGCACTACGCGGTGGCGGCCCCCGGCGGTGCGTATGGCTTCATCAACCGCGACCTGGCCCGCAAACTGACCGCTGAAGAAATCGCGGCCGCCGCCGCGAAGCCCGCCGTGGTGACGCCCCCCACTCCCGCGCCGACCGACCCGGCTACGCCGGCGACGCCTTCGGGCGAAACGCCCGCGGCCACTCCTCCCGCGCCCAACCCGCCCGCCGCACCGGCGAACCCGGAGATAAATCCCGCGGCCGCGCCCGTGACGCCCCCCGCCCCCCCCGCGCCCAAGGTTGATCCCCGCATCGCCGAGACCGCGGCCCTTGCCGCGATGTTCAAGCGTGTGCAGAGCCAGGGCCCTGCGGAGGCCGAGTTTGACCAAGCCATCTTGGCGTTCAACGACGCCATCGCCAAGGCTGGCACCGGCCCGGCCGACGCGCGGTATGCCGAGCACCTCAGGAAGTACGTCGAAATCCTCCAGATGCGCAGGGACCTGCGCGACTCGAGCATGAAGGCCAACGCCGGCGCACAGGCGCTCGAAGCGCGGCACGCTGATATCTCCCGCCAACTCGCCGAACTGGAAAAACTTTCCGTCTATCGCGTCATCGGCAAGTTGCTGAGCAGCACGGTGTATGACGGCAGCCGCCTGCCCAAACTCTTCCGGGTGGTTTCACCCGAGCCGGGCCTCGGCCGCACGCTGGCGTATGTGCAGCCCGCCGAGGGGCTGGACCTGGAAGGCAAACTGGGCCGTATCGTGGGCGTGGTGGGCGATGCCCGCATGGAAGACTCGCTGAAGGCGAACCTGATCGCGCCCAAGCGCGTGGATGTGCTGTCGCTCGCGGCCCTGTCGGGTTCCAGCCCCAACATTCAGCCCGCCCCCGCCTCTCCCGGCTCAGGCGGGCAATGAGCGAAGCCGGCCCGCGCCGCGCGCCGCTTGATCACGCCGAGGCCCGCGCGGCACTGGATCTCGCCGCGCGCCTCGGGCTCCGCGGCTGGGGGCACGTCGAGCCGAACCCGATGGTCGGATGCGTTTTGGTCCGTCCGCGCTCAGCTGGCCAACTCAACGAACCGCTCGCCGCGCGATTGATTGGCATGGGCCATCACCGCCGCTTCGGCGGTCCCCACGCCGAGGCCGAGGCGCTCGCCCATGCCCGCGCATTGGGCCACTCACCCCGCGGCAGCACGGCCTACTGCACGCTTGAGCCCTGTGCCGCGCGAGGGAAACAGCCGCCTTGTGCCGACGCGCTGATCGAGGCGGGCGTGGCCCGCGTGGTGTGCGCGGCGGCTGACCCGACACCCAGCAAAGGCGGCGGCGCAGCGTGCCTGCGCGCGGCGGGTATCGAGGTGGCGTTGACCGATGCGAGCCGGGACGCGGTTGAACTGTCGAGGCCGTGGATCAAGCGGGTGACGACCGGCCTGCCCTGGGTGATCGCCAAGTGGGCACAGACACTGGACGGCAAAGTCGCCACCCGAACAGGCGAGAGCCGGTGGATCAGCGGCGAACGATCTCGCGCCGCGGTGCACCGCACGCGCGGGCGTGTGGACGCGATCCTCACGGGCATCAGCACGGTAAAGGCAGACAACCCGCGGCTGGACGCGCGGGGTGTGACCATCCGCCGACGAGCGGCCCGCGTGGTGATCGATCCGGCGCTGCAGATGCCCGCCGAAGCGGCGATGTACAGCGTGACGGAAGGGGGCCCGATCGTGCGCGTGGCGAGCGCCGATGCGAAGGCTCGGCAGCCCGCCGAACCGCGTCGCGAGGAGCAGGTGGTCTTCGTCCCGGGCGATGGCCGGCATATCGATCTGCGTGCGATGCTGGCGACGCTGGCATCGCGGAGCATCAGCACCGTGCTCAGCGAGTGCGGCCCGGGCCTTCAGAGCGCCCTGCTGGCGGCAGGCCTGGTGGACGAACTGCACATCTATCTGGCACCGACCATCCTGGGTGACGGGGAGGCCCGCGCGGCGGTGCGGGGCTGGGCGAACGGCGCGCTGGCGGATGCCGTGCGTTTTGAACGGGTCTTCTCAAAATCCATCGGCCCCGACACACTCCTGGTGCTCCGCCACCCGATCAATGGTGCTACCTTCGGGACCTGAACACTCGTTTCTCGTCACTCGTACTTCGTTACTCCTATGCGTTATGCGATGATCATGGCGGGCGGGGCGGGCACGCGGCTGTGGCCCATGAGCCGCAAGGACCAGCCCAAGCAACTCCTGCCGCTCATCCGGCGCGACACGATGGATGCCGCCACCGAACGCGAGGCCTCAACCGGCGGCGGGCAGCCACTCAGCCTGATCGAACTCGCGGCCCAGCGGCTTGACGGGCTGATCGAACCCTCGAAGCGCTACATCTGCACGGGCGAGCAGTATCGCAATGCGATTGCCGCGTCGCTGCCCATGCTGAGCCACCAGCAGATTCTGGGCGAGCCCATGGCGCGCGACACGGTGAACGCCGTCGGGCTCACCGCCGCGGTGCTGGCCAAGCGCGACCCGGAGGCGATCTTCGCGGTCTTCACCGCCGATCACGTCATCGAGCCACTCGAAAAGTTCCGCGCCCGCGTCGATCTGGGCTTCCGCCTCGTGGAAGCCGACCCCAAGCGGCTGGTCACCTTTTCGATCAAGCCGACGTATGCCGCGACCGGCTTCGGGTATGTCGAGCGTGGCGTGGCGATTCCCTCGGTGGGCCCGGGCGGCGTAAAGGGTGCCGACGGCCTGGCCTTCCGCGTCGCGCGGTTCGTCGAAAAGCCCAACGTGCAGCGGGCCCAGGCCTATGTGGAATCCGGGCACTTCGGCTGGAACAGCGGGATGTTCGTGTGGAAAGCCGCGACCGTGCTCGACTGCATCCGCCGCTTCAAGCCCGAGGCGTACGAGGGCCTCATGAAGATACAGGCCGCGTGGGGCACGCCCGCACAGGCTGGCGTGCTCGAATCGGTGTATCCCACACTCCCGAAGATCAGCGTCGATTTCGCGATCATGGAACCGGCCAGCACCGACAGCGAGGTGAGCGTCTGCACGGTGATGATGGACCTCGCGTGGCTCGACGTCGGCTCCTGGCCCAGTTACGGCGAGACCCTCGCGGCCGATGCGAAGGGCAATCGGTTGGGCGGGGTCAGCACGCCCGATTCGGCGCTCTTGATGGAATGCTCCGACACGCTCGTGTGCTCCAGCGATCCGAAGCACACGATCGCGGTGCTGGGTTGCCACGACCTGATCGTGGTGCACACGCCGGAGGCGACACTGGTGATGCCGAGGGCGCGGGCCGAGGAGTTGAAGAATCTGCACGCGCGGGTGGGCGAGCGGTTGAAATGAGGTGCCCTTGAGCCTCGCAACATAAAGAACGTGGGCGGATTGGGCTCACTGGGCCGGCAGAGGGTTCGGTTCCGTGCGCCGTTCAGACCAGGCGACGCCAACGCGTCGCGACCGGCCCAGGCCGGCTAGAACGCTCATGGCCGCGATCGGTGCGGGAACCAGTTGACGTTCAGGAGGCCTTTCGCTTTGGTGCCAATGCTGCCGCCTTGGGTCGAAACGAGAATGCAGCAAATCGGTTGTACCCAAAGAAGGGCTATTTGCCTTCGGGCAATCCGCACGACCCGCCGTTCTTCACGTGGTAATCCTGGTGGTAATCCTCTGCCGGGTAGAACTGGCCCGCCGCGGTTGCCGTCTGCACCACCGTCACGATTTTCTTGCTTGCAAATCTGGGCGTCGCGTTCAGGTCGGCGATGAACGCGCTGGCCTGCTTCACTTGCTCTTCGCTGGTGGTGAAAATGGCTGAGCGGTACTGGTCGCCCACGTCCGGGCCTTGGCGGTTGAGTTGGGTGGGGTCGTGGAACTTGAAGAACGCGGCGAGCAGTTCCGGATAGGCGATTCTCGCCGGGTCGAACTTCACCTCGACCGTCTCGGCATGGCCGGTCTGTTCATAGCAGATCTGCTTGTACGTCGGGTTCTTGGTGCGGCCGCCCATGTAGCCGCTGACGGCATCCAGCACGCCCGGCAGGTGTTGCAAGCGATCTTCCACGCCCCAGAAGCACCCGCCCGCGAAGTAGGCGGTT
Source organism: uncultured Phycisphaeraceae bacterium (assembly GCA_964588585.1). GTDB lineage: Bacteria > Planctomycetota > Phycisphaerae > Phycisphaerales > UBA1924 > JAEUIX01. Next base: position 55,926 of record CAZPPX010000016.1, on the reverse strand, counting down.
TGGGTGGCGACGGGCTTGGATGCCGCGGGCAAGTCGGTGCCCTTTTCGATGAAGTCGAGCGAGGCCGAGTTGACACAGAAGCGCAGTCCGGTGGGCTTGGGTCCATCTTCAAAGACGTGGCCCAGGTGGCCGCCGCAGCGTGTGCAGATGATTTCGTCGCGCACCATGCCGTAGGACTTGTCGGTGTGGGTGCCGACGTGGGCCTTGTCCACGGGTTGAAAGAAGGAGGGCCAGCCGGTGCCCGAATCAAACTTGCCGCTCGACGCGAACAAGGGCAAGCCGCAGAGTTTGCAGATGTAGACGCCTTCCTTTTTGTTATCGACGAGGTTCCCGCAGAAGGCCCGCTCGGTGCCCTTGGCCAGGATCACCTCGGCATCCGCAGGGGACAGTTTCTTGGCCAGTTCGTCGATCCGGGCCTTGGTGAGGGGCGTGATGTCGTGCCCGGCTTTGGAGTATATGGGCAACACGGGCTTGGCCGTGCCGGACGACGTTGGGGGCGTGTCGGTCTTCATGAGTTGTTTCTCGGTTGAAGCGGGCGTCGGCGCGGGGCGGTGGGGGGGCGGGTTGGAGGCGAAGGCAAAGACCGCCGCGCCCGACAGGACCAGGATCAGCATGAGGGCCAGAGTTTTCATGGGTGGTCCTTATACGTTTGCCGGGGGCTCGAGTTCGCAGGCGAAACGAGTGGCGCGAGGGGTTTCCGGCCTTAAGCCTATGGCTGACTAGTTGGATGCTGCGGCATGCAAACGGTTGCACCTATCCCCGCCCCGACCTGCTGGCACCAATCGCTCCTTCGTTGAGACCACGTCCCGAAACCGCGCCCGTTCGAACCGCGCCTCATACCCCGTCGGTGTTTACCCTCCCCATGCACCAAGGGGAGGCATCTCCCCTCTTGGTTTGGCACAGTGCATCCTCTCAACGCGGCGCCGGCGCGCGTTGCCAGCACACAGGAGGTCGAACCGTGTCCACTTCGTCCACGTCGCCCGCGCCCGATGCCAAACCCTCCGTCAGCGCCAACCCACGAGTGGCGTCTCCGGCCCGCAGGCCCATCGCAAACACCCGGGGTCGACCCGCTCGACTTCCCTGCTGAGCAGACGAGCAACCAGGGCGTAATGAAGGGCCTTTTCGTCATCGGCGCGGGGCTAGGCATCTGCGGGATCGGCCTGATCTTCAAGGCCGTCAGCCCTTCAACCCCCGAGCCCGCTGCGGCGGCGGCGGTCTCGAGCCCGATAGTGAACGCGATGAGCGAGCAAGCCGCCGTGATGCACGAAGCGATGAACATGGCCAAGCAGGCGCAGCAGAGCAACGCGAGCGGCTTGACCTGATGCGTCAGGAAATGGAGTACGGCGAGCGCGGGCCCGAGGGCATCGTGCCGTTTGGGGGCGAGTAGTCCGCGTTAGGGCACGCGACCCGTGGCACGACGGAAGTGTTCCGGGTCAGCACCAGATCGCGCGCACTCCTGTCGGCAATCGTGCGGCGGTCGTTTGCTGTCCCAGGACGAGTGCCGCGGTGGACCAGGCGTCGGCGAGGGCCGCGCTGTCGGCCACCACGGCGACCCTCGCGGCGATCGGTATCGATTCCCCGCTCTGTGGATACAGCACATGGCCGTGAATCACGCCAAGGACATCGGTCGCTGTTCGCCCGCGCGAAGCAGACACGCCCAGCGCGTTGTGCCTGAGCGTGACGATCGGTGCGCCGGGTTGGTCGCCGAGGGCGATGGGGTAGCCAGCGTGCACCTCTTCCTCGTCAACCCCCTCTTCCCCCTCCGGCACTCGCGGAGCCTCGTGACACCTCCCCCGGTGGGACCGGGGGAGGGTGGAGGGGGCGTCCAGCGCCAGCACGCTGCTGGTTCCGCCGTGCAGCAAGCCACGATTCACGCCAGCGTCCGTCAGACGGGCCGCGGCGCAGTCGAGCGCCAAGCCTTTGCCGACCGCGCCCAGGTCAAGGCGCACGCCTTTGCGCGTAAACGCGACGGTGCGAGCCGCCGGATCAAGGTGGACATGCTCGAACCCCGACACCTGGCGTGCCGCGTCGAGGTCAGCCGCGCTTCCATGTGGAGCGTCTCTCAGCCCTGCCGCCCGCAGCAGCGCGCCGAGGGAGACATCAAACGCACCGTCCGACGCCGCCCACACGTCCCGGCACATCGCCAGCAGGCCGAAGAACTCCGGATCGCACGCAACGGGCCCCTGCGGCGCGTGGGCGTTGAGGTACGACACAAAACTCCCGGCATCGAACGCCGACAACCGCGCGTGCCAGTGCTGAATCTCGGCGATCGCCTCCTCGCCTGCGGCGCGCAGGTGAGCGAGCTCATCTGCGCGAGGATTCGACGATTCGCCAAACAGCGCGATCTCGAACCGTGTCGCCATCGCCTCGCATGCCAGTCGGATTGCTGGCGGCGCGGACGCCGCGCGATCCACCCAACCGCCCTCGGCATCCGCGCTCAGGCGTCCACCCCGGGCAGGCCCATGGCGCGCCGCCAAGTGCTGACTTGGCCGAGGTGCATGGCCACATGTCCGACGAGCAGGAAGTTGGCCAGAATGCCGACGTTCGGGAATCGTGCGCGTGATCGCTCGTTTGTGTTGGGCTTTGCCAGGTCCGCGTCGGACAACGAGACCACGAGGTTCAGCGCCGCCTCCATCCCGCGTTTGAAGACGGGCACGATCTCGTGGAGCGGCGGATAGTGCGACCCGCTCGGGTCATCCACGCAGGGCTTACCTGCCGCGAAGAGTTCCTCGTATGTCGTGGGTAGTCCGAGCGTCGCGATATCGCGCCCCGTGAGGCTGAAGATACGACCGGGATAGATCGCCAGGTGCCCGTAGACGAAGGTGGCGTGGTTGCAGTCGATCATCTCGCCACCCAGCCCCCAGCGTGGCTTGCGGGCCGCGTTGTGCGGGCCCACGTCCTTGAGTAACTTCTCCGCCTGGGCCATGAGCGGCTTGGTGGCGTCGGCAATGACTGGTCCGATGAGGCTCATGGGTTTCTCCGGCAAAGTGGCCGTGACGCGAAGCAACGTATTGGCGAACAGTATCGCGCCGTGGCCCGTCACGATGGACACCGGTACTTCGCCCTAATGTCGGCCATGCGATCGGCGTCCCCCGCAGTCTTCGCGTGCTTCTTCGCCTGCCTGCTGGGGGGCCTGGGCGGGTGCCTGGCCCCTTCGCAATCGCTCCTGGTGGAAGTACGGCAGCAGGCCATCGTTCACGCGCATCACACCGGGAAGACCGAAGAACTCGTGGGTGCCGAGGGCGTGGGCGTCAAGGTCACTACGCTCAATCCGCAGCACGTCTTCCGCGTCGGCGATTACACGCGCTGGCTCGGCGGTGGGCCGGAAGACGACCAGCCACCTGCGGTGACGGGACCGGAGGGTACGCTGGTGATCCTTGCGCCAACCGACCGGCCGTTCATGCTGAACCTCATGCTCCCCGGCGCGGTGCCCGAATCGCTTCCATTTCGCGAGACGGGCGTCGATGGTGGCACCTTCGCGCCAACCGGGTGGATTGGCCTGCCCGTGGGGGTCACACCGGCCCAGTATTTCGTGCGCGTAACGCCGGTCGGTGCCGAGCCCGGCGCGGCCGGTCAATCCGCGCACGTCAGCCCGTAGCGAGCGGTCGTCGTGAATACGATTGGCCGATGAGCCCCACGCCCAGCCCGAATCCCTCCGACGCGTCGAGCGCGCCGGCCGCGTCTCCTGCGAGCGGCACGCCCGACCTCAGCAAGAAAGACCGCCTGAATGTCCTGCTCATCGGCGGCGGCGGTCGCGAATGCGCCCTGGCCTGGGGCATTTCACGCTCGAAGCGCCTGGGCACGCTCTTTGCCACCGACACGAGTAACCCCGGCATCGCCGCCTTGGCCAAGCCCGCGGCCCTCACGATCAATCCGAAGGATTTCTTCCCTGTTCGACGATTCTGCCAGGTGAACGAGATCGACTTTGTGGTGGTGGGCCCCGAAGACCCGCTGGCGGCGGGCATTGTCGATGCGCTGGCGGAGCCGGTGTTTCCGGGCGGAGCGGTGCCGCTGGTGTTTGGCCCGGTGAAGGCTGGGGCTCGGCTGGAGGCCGACAAGGCGTTTGCCAAGGAACTGATGCGCGGGGCGGCGATTCCGACAGCGGAAGCCCGGGCGTTCAGCGACCCCGAGGCGGCGAAAGCCTTTGTGGATAGCCGCATTGATCCGTGGGTCATCAAGGCGGCGGGGCTGGCCAAGGGCAAGGGCGTGATTGTGCCCGCGACCAAGGCCGAGGGGATCGCGGCGGTGGATCGCATGATGAAGGTCGGCGAGTTCGGCGAGGCCGGCCGCACGGTGGTCATCGAAGAGCGGCTCAAGGGCCGCGAGGTGTCGGTGCTTGCGCTGGTGGATGGCCGCACGATCTTTGTGATGGAGCCATGCCAGGATCACAAGCGATTAGGCGACGGCGCGACCGGCCCCAACACCGGCGGCATGGGTGCGGTGTGCCCGGCCCCGAAGATCGACGAGCGGCTGCTGGCGACGATTGAGCGCGAGGTGCTTGTGGCCGCGGTCGATGCGCTGCGACGCGATGGCATCGAGTTCCGGGGCGTGCTGTATGCGGGCATCATGCTCACGCATTCGGGCCCGCGCGTGCTGGAGTTCAACTGCCGGTTTGGTGACCCAGAGTGCCAGGCGCTGGTGCGTCGCCTGCGGGGTGATCTGCTGGAAATCCTGATTGCCACGGCTTCGCGGCGCTTGCAGCATGTGGACATGGGCTGGGAGCCGGGCGTGGCCGTGTGCGTGGTGCTGGCCTCGGGCGGCTACCCGGACAAGCCCACCACGGGCGTGGTGATCACGGGCGTCGAGGACGCCGCGAAGATGGAGGGTGTTGAGGTCTTCCACGCGGGCACGAAGCGCAACGAGCAGGGCCAACTGGTGACGGCGGGCGGGCGCGTGCTGAATGTCACAGCGATCGGTCGCGACGCCGACGAGGCGCGCCGGCGGGCGTACGCCGCGGTGAAGTGCATCCGGTTTGAAGGGATGCAGGTGCGGTCGGATATCGGGACCGATATCGTCGGGTGATTCGCCCTTCGGCAGCGTAGTAGAGTGGCGGAGGATCAACGCGAAGCGCCCATGCCACCCCCCCCCCATGACCCCCGGCACACCCGCCCCATCACCAGCGTTCACGCCAGCCGCCTCAACGGGCGAGCCAGCGGTCCTTTGTGAGGGGGTCGGTTTCACTTACCCCGGCGCGGCGGCCCCCGCGCTCGAAGGCGTTTCCCTTCGCGTGGAGCGCGGCGAGCGTCTTGGCATCCTCGGGCCCAATGGCGGCGGCAAGAGCACCCTTGTCCGGATCATCCTCGGCGCGCTCAGCGGCTACACGGGGCGCGTCGCTGTGTTCGGCGTTTCACCGGCCAAGGCCCGGGCCGCTGGGCTTACCGCGTATGTCGCTCAGCGCGCGGGCGTTGAACGGGCCATGCCCATGAGCGTTCGGCAGATCGTCGCCCTTGGCGCGGGCTGGCGCGAGGCTGGGTGGCGGGGGCTTTCCGCCGACACGCGCCGCCGGGTCGATCACGCGATGGGACTGGTTGGTGTGGATGTGCTGGCCGAGCGTCCGGTTGCAGCGCTTTCCGGGGGCGAACTGCAACGCGTGCTGATTGCCCGCGCGCTGGCGGCGTCGCCTCGGCTGCTGCTGCTCGACGAACCGACGGTGGGGATTGATGTTTCTGGGCAGCGCCTCTTTGCCGAGTTGCTCGATCGCATCCGCGGCAGCCTCGGCATCACCACTGTCGTTGTCAGCCACGACTTGCGCGCCATCGCTGCTGGCAGCGACCGCGTCGCCTGTTTGGCGCGCCGACTGCACTCGCACGTCAGCCCCGAGGGGCTTACGCCCAGCGTGCTGGCCGAGGTGTTCAGCCACGATGTTGCTGGGCTCGTCGGCCTCAGCGGCGGCGGCGTGCATGTTCACGCCCATCGGGCGGGCGAGTGCGAGGCGTGCATCGACTCGCCATCGCCAACCCCTGCGCCGCCGCCACCGGCACCGGGTGGCCAAGGCGGTGCGGCGTGAAGACGCTCGAATACCTTGCCGATCCCACGCTTCGCTCGATCTATCTCCCCGGCATGCTCGCTGGCGCGCTCGCCGTGTTCGCCTGCGGCCTGCTCAGCCCGCTCGTCGTGGTGAAGCGGCTGGGGTTCATCGGTCAGGGCATCAGCCACAGCGCCTTTGGTGGCATCGGCGTCGCGTCGCTTCTCGCCGCGTGGGGATGGATCGATTCCGGCGGGCGTGCCGAGTTCGCTGTGGTCGTCGCGTTCTGTGCCATCGCGGCCTGGGGCATGGGCGCGCTGAGCCGTCCCACCGGGGGTCGCCGCGTGGATTCCGAGGACACCACCATCGGCCTGTTCCTCGTTGGCTCCATGGCGCTGGGCGCGATCCTGGTGCAGGTTGCCCGCGAGTCTGCCCAAGCCGCCGGGCACCCGGGCGATGTGCGTTCGTGGGAGTCGATTCTGTTCGGTTCGGTCGGCGTGACGAGCGATGCCGAGTTGCGGCTGGCGGCGAGCGTTGCACTGCTCGTCGCGCTCGCGGGGTTTCTGTTTCGCAGGCCGCTGCTTTTCTGGGCTGCCGACGAGGATGCCGCGGCTGGCTTCGGCGTGCCTACTCGTGCCACGCGCGCGGGCCTCATGCTCACCCTGGCGCTCGTCGTGGTCACCACGATGAAAGTCGCCGGTGTCGTGCTCGCGACGGCGCTATTGGTCCTTCCGGGGGCCACGGCCCTGCGGCTGAGTTCCCGTCTCTGGGCCGTGGCCGGCCTCTCGGTCGCGATTGGTTTGCTCGGCGTTGGTGGCGGGTTTGTCCTTGCGTTTGAACAAGGCTGGCAACCCGGGCCGTGCATTGTCGCGGCGATGGTGGCGATCTATGGGCTGGCGCTCGGAGTGAGCAAGCGGTAGCGGTGCCTCGACCAGTTCATACTCGTGCGAGTGGTGTTGGCGCGTGCGTTAACCCAAAGGAAGAAGCGATGTCGAAGCCGATTGTGGATGGTCTTCTGGCGTTCGGCGCATGGGCGCTGTGCCTGTGGCCGCTGATTACCTGGTCGCCGGTGCGGATTGGCAATCCGCGCACGCCGGGCAGTGGGCTTGCCATCGATCCCGGCACGGGCATGTGGTGGGGGGCGATTGCGCTCCTCGGGGGCGTGGCCGTGTTTTTCACCTTTCGCGTGATTCGGAACGTGCGGGGCGGGAGCAAGCGGCACGATTGGTAAATCGTTGCGGCGGGAAGGCCGAGGCGGAGGGGGTTCTCGATGGGTGCGAGTGACAAGGCGTGCCGACCGCCACAAAGCCCCCCACCGTCACTCGCTAAGCCTCGTGACATCTTCCCCGCCAGGAGCGGGAGAGGGTGGTTGGCCAGGTTTGTGGACTACACCCGACACTCGAGCGAACGGGCGCTCATAAACTCCGGGCATGACCGACCAGCGCTCCGCGATCACGCCCCCCACTCCCCTGCCACCGGCCCGGTTCCCCCGGCCCGCACTCTTCGGCGCAGCCTCGGCCGCCGGGCTGCTCGGGCTCGTCATCGCGCTCGTCGCACAGGCGCAGCCTTCGCTGGTGCGTGCGCAGGAGGGCAAGCCGTCGCCTGCCGCGCTAGCGGCACAGCCCAAGGCCACCGAGGGCTCGCGTCGCTTCGGCGCGGCCGAGCCGGTCGCACGCCCGCCCAAGACCATTCGCGTGGCGACCTACAACATCGAAAACCTCTTTGACGACCACAACGACCCAGCGCTCTCCGGCAAGCACGATGACAAGGACGCGACCAAGCCCGCGGCCCACTGCGCCTCGGCGGCCGCCGCGATCCGCGCGATCAACGCCGATGTGCTGGCGTTGCAGGAGATCGAATCCAAGGACGCGCTGCTGAAGTTCCGCGACACCTATCTCAAAGACATGGGCTACGAACATGTCGTGTCGCTCGACGCGGGCGACGAGCGGGGGATCGAACAGGCCGTGTTGTCAAGGTTCCCGGTGCGCGATGTGACCCAGTGGATCAAGGCCCCGCTCGGCGGCACGCACCCGGGAAAGTTCGGGCGCGATGTCAACGACTTTGCTGGGCAGCCCATCACGTTTCATCGCTCGCCGCTGCGGGTGACGATCGATGTGCCAGCCGCCGCAGGTGGAGCGGCCTCAGGAACCGATGGCAAGCCTTACAGCCTGACGCTCTTTGTGGTGCACCAGAAGTCGGGCGGCCCCGGCGCGTATTGGCGGGAGCGCGAAGCCACCAAGACCGTTGAACTGATCCGCGAGTTCCAGAAAGCCTCGCCCGAGGCCAACGTGATCATCGCCGGCGACTTCAACGCGATGGCCGACAGCAAGGAAATGAAAATCTACTTCGACGCCGGCCTGGTCAGCGCCCTGGGCGACAAGGCCAAGGGCGATCCGATGTTCACCACGCATTCGTCGGGCCGCGCCATCGACTACCTGCTCTTCAGCCCCTCGGCGTGGAACGAGGTGGTACCCACCACGCGCTTCGTGCTCGGCACCATCGATCGACTCGCGGGCGTGGATTGGCGGACCACGCCCGCCCCGGCGGACTGGGCGTCGGACCACTACCCGGTGGTGGTGGATATCACGCCGGTGGACAACGGCAAAGTTGGGAGTGGAAAGTAGACGCAATCGTCCGGCGGGGACCGCCGGACCACCCTGGGGACCACCCGCCGGACCACGCTGGCAATCCGCTATTCTGGAGCCATGCTGAAGTGGCTCGCCATGCCGTTGCACCTCAAGGTGCTCCTCGCGCTTGTCTTGGGGATCGCGGTGGGCATCCCGATCTTCCGGTGGTGGACGCCTGAGGTCTGGGCCACGCTGGGTGTAAACGATCCCAAGCCTTACCTCGCGCACGCGGCGTTCGTGCCTCCGCCCATCAGCCCGGGCGAGACGGCCAAGGTTGACCCCAACGCGGGCGCGGGCAACGGGGCAGCCGTCGTGCGGTTTCTGGCGGATGCGAACACGTTCGTCGGCCAGTTCTTTCTTCGCAGTCTGCGGTTTATCGCGGTGCCGGTCGTGCTGTTTAGCCTCATTCTGGCCGTCGCCGGAGTCGGTGACCTGCGCATTATCGGGCGGATCGGCGTGAAGACATTGCTGTGCTTCGGGTTCACGCTGATCGTGGCGGTGACGATCGCCGTGCTCATCGGCAAGTTTGGCGCGCCCGGAGACATCGACCCCGAGGCGCGGCGGCTGCTGCTCGACAAGTACGCCAATCCCGATGCCGTCAAGGCCACCGCCTCCACCGCCCAGCGCATCAAAGACCAGGGCGTCTACGGCTTTCTGATGGGCATCATCCCCACCAACCCCTTCAACGCCATCGCCAATGCCGAGATGCTGCAGGTTGTGGCTAGTGCGTTTCTGATCGGCGTCGGGCTCACCTATGTCGCCAGGGACAAGGCCGCCCCGGTGATCGCGTTCTGCGAGGGCATGACCGAAGCCATCATGATGCTCGTCGGCCTGCTCATGCGGCTCGCCCCGCTCGCGGTGTTCTGCCTCGTGGTCAGTCTGGTGGCGGCAGTGGGCACCGACGCCCTCGTCGCCGTCGCGAAGTTCTGCATCTGCGTGATCGGTGGCCTCGCCATCGTCCTGTTCATCGAGTATCCGCTGCTCATGCTGGCCGTCACCCCGCGTGATAACCGCATGTCGTATCGCCGCTTCTTCAAGGGCATGGCCCCGGCCATGACGCTGGCATTCTCCAGCAGTTCCTCCGCCGCCACGCTTCCCGTGACCATCAAGTGTGCCCGCGACGGCCTGAAAGTGCCCTCCGACATCGTCAACTTCGTCTGCCCCCTGGGCACCACGCTCAACATGGACGGCTCGGCCCTCTACCAGGTCATGTCCGCGCTCTTCCTCGCCCAGTTGTACGGCATCGACCTCACCCTCACCCAGCACGTCACCGTCGGCGTCATGGCCTGCGTCGTCGCCGTCGGCATGCCCGGGCTCCCCGGCGCGGGCGTCGCCATGCTCGCCATCGTGCTCGAATCGGTCAACATCCCCACCGAGGGCGTGGCCATCATCCTCGCGGTCGATCGCGTGCTCGACATGTGCCGCACGATCGTGAACGTGTCGGGTGATACCGTGGCGTGCGTGGTCGTCGCGGGCAGCGAGGGGCGGCTTGGAAAAGAGGAATAAGGGGTAGGATCTGTGAGCGGTCAAGTGGAGCCCAACGGGAACACAGGCGGCCCCCCCGCGCCTGTGCCACCCGAGCCGGAACCCGTCCCCGGCTGGCGTCGCCAATCCATGCGCCGCTCCGTCGTCGACGTCTCCTGCTTCGCCTTCATGCTGGGCGTGGGCGAGCAGTACTTTCCAGCCTTCGTCCTCGCGCTCTCCTTGGGCGAAGTCGCGTCGGGACTCATCGCCACCGTGCCGCCCGCCGTCGGCGCGATGCTGCAACTCGCGACCCCTTGGATCGTCGGCAAACTGGGCTCTCATCGCCGCTGGGTCGTCTGGACCGCCGGCCTTCAGGCCGCGTCGTTCATCCCGCTCGCCATCGGGGCCGCGTGCGGATACATCCCCGCGTGGCTGCTGTTTGTCGTCGCGTGCGTGTACTTCGGCAGCGGCCTCGCCGGCGGTGTGGCGTGGTCAACCTGGATCGCCACGATCGCTCCGCGTCGCATCCAGGCCCGCTGGTTCGGCCTGCGCACCCGCGCCCTGCAGATCACCAACCTCGCCGGGTTCCTTCTGGCCGGGTGGGTGCTCGCGCTCTCGACCGGCGGCAAGCCCATCGAGGAGATCACCGACCGCCGCGGCGTGTTGCTCACCTTCGCCGGCCTGTTTCTCGTCGCCGCCGCCGCGCGTGGCTGGGGCACCGTGATGCTTGCGCGCCAAGCCGAGCCCGCGCCCATTCACGCCGGCACGCGCCGCGTGCCCATCCGCGAGTTTCTTGCCCGGGCCGTGCGCACCGGCGGCCCCGAAGGCCGCGGCATCCGCCTGCTGTGCTACATGTTCGCCGCCCGCAGCGCCGAATACATCGCGGCCCCGTTCGTGAACCCCTACCTGCTCAAGGAACTGGAAACGCCCTATCAGGCGTATGCGTTCATGGTCGCCGCCGTGATGCTGGGAAAGGCCTGCACGTTCACGCTCTGGGGCCGCCTCGCGCAGCGCTACGGCCCGGAGCGCGTCCTGTGGACCGCCGGCCTCGCGGTCATTCCGCTCGGCTGGCTCTGGCTCATCTCCACCAACCCATGGTGGCTCCTGGGGCTGCAGGTCTTCTCCGGTGCGGTGTGGGCAGGCTGGGAACTCTCCACCTGGCTCCTCACGCTCCGCCACTTGCGCGACGATGAACGCACCAGCCTCATGAGCCTCTACATGGCCGGCAACTGGGGCTCCATCGCCGCGGGCTCGCTCATCGGTGGCACGCTGCTCGCCCACTTCGGCCGCGACGCCGACGCGTATGGCTGGGTCTTCCACGCCAGCAGCGCGGCCCGCCTGCTCACGATCCCCGTGTTGCTGGCGGTGCTGGGCTGGCCGGGTCGCCTGCGCCGCAAGCCTCGCCAGGCGAAAGAGCCGATCGCCACGGGGCCATCGTTCGACGCGGAATCGCGCGGGGTGGGGCCTGAGGATCAGTAAGACAAACAATTCTCACCACCCTCCCCCGCTCTCTCAGCGGGGGAGGTGTCACGAGGCTTGGCGAGTGACGGAGGGGGTGCTCTGAGCAGGTGATGCGCAGTGCGTCCCAGTGCCCCCCCATCGGCCTCGCGGGCTCGGCCACCTCCCCCAGTAGGACCGGGGGCGGGTCGTATGGCCACTTGGTACGCGAGACTGCAGACCTGGACGATGTTCCACGTGGAACAACTACGAAACATTGCGCGCCGTCATCGCGAGCCGGAGGGGGGTTGTCGTTGGGCGCTCACGCATGGAACGGGTCGGGTAGGATGCCTTGCCGCAGCACCCCTGAACTGATGAATCCAGTCCCTTGCTCGCGCCCCGAGCCCACCCATGGCCAAGCCCCCCGCCCTCCGCGTCCTCATCGCCGACGACTCGCACGAGACTGCCCTGATGCTCACCCGCATCCTGGGCGACGCGCACTACAGCGTCGTGGGCCACGCTGAGGACGGCGAGGCCTGCCTCGCGCTCGTCGCCAGCGCCAAGCCAGCCCTCCTGTTCCTTGACATCATGATGCCCAAACTCCACGGCATCGATGTGCTCCGCCAGATCAAGGAGAATCCCGCCACCGCCCATGTCGGCGTCGTCATGTGCTCCGCACGCTCCTTCCCCGCCGATATCGAACGCGCCAAGGAACTTGGCGCGTTCGGCTTCCTCACCAAGCCCTTCCGCCGCCAGCAGGTCACCGAAGTCGCCGCCGCGTTCTTCGCCAACCAAACGCCGCCACCACCCGACTCGGTCGCGCCCGAGCCGGCCACCAATGTCGGCGGCGAGATCTACATCCCTTCGCTCGATCTCTCGCGCCCGATCATCCGCCTCTGGGGAACGCGCGGGTCGATTCCCGTGCCCGGCCGCTCCACCGTCCGCCACGGGGGCAACACCGCGTGCATGGAAGTCCGGGCCGGCGGCCAGATCGTCGTCTTCGATGCCGGGACGGGCCTCCGCGACCTGGGCACCGAACTGATGAAGGACGCGCCACGCTCGGTTCCCATCCTCATCGGCCACACCCACTGGGACCACATCCAGGGCTTCCCGTTTTTCGCCCCCGCCTACTCGCGCGGGTTCGAACTCGAGATCTTCGGCGGCAGCGGCTTCCGCAAGGACCTCCGCAGCGTCTTCCGCGGGCAACTCGACCGCGACTACTTCCCCGTCGAGATCGAAGACATGGCCGCCACCATGCAGTTCCACCACCTTCGCGAGAATCCCGTCAACTTCGGGCCGATCGCCGTGCACTGGGGCTTCGCCAATCACCCCGGCGCGACGCTCTGCTTCCGCATCGAAGTCGGCGGGCACAAGATCGGCTACCTCACCGACAACGAGTTCCTTCAGGGCTATCTCGGCCGCCCCGACCAGGTCGAACCCGGCTCGCCCCTGTTGCAACCGCACCTCGAACAGATCGAGTTTTTCCAGGGTGTCGATCTGCTCATCGCCGAGGCGCAGTACTTCAACGACGAGTACCCCAAGAAGATCGGCTGGGGGCACACCAGCGTGAGCAACGCGTGCCTGTTTGCCAAACTCGTGAATGCCCCGCGCTGGATTGTGACCCACCACGACCCGCTCCAGGACGACGACACCCTGCACCGCAAGCACCTGCTCATCAAGCAGGTGCTCCGCGAGATCGGCCACCCGATCCCCGTCGAAATGGCCTACGACGGCATGACGGAAATCCTCTAGCACTATGACCTCGCCCGCTTCAGCATCTGTTCCGCGCCTCCTCGTCGCCGAGGACAACCCGGTGAACCAGGAGGCCATACGCCGCATCCTGGAGCGGCGCGGCTATGCCGTCACGCTCGCGGGCGACGGCCGGGAAGTGGTGGAGAAAGCACTCGCGACGAAACCGCCCGCGTTCGATGTCATCTTCATGGATGTGCAGATGCCCGAACTCGACGGGTTCGAGGCGACGGCCCGCATCCGTGCCGCGCCGGGCTTTGATCGCGTGCCCATCGTCGCCATGACCGCTCACGCCATGGCCGGCGACAAGGAACGCTGCCTCGCCCGTGGCATGACCGACTACATCAGCAAGCCCATTCAGCGGCAGACGCTCTTCGACCTGCTCGACCGGATTCTTGAAGGCCGCGCGCCAGCCGCGCCGACGGCGACGCCTCGCGCTTCAGTTGCGACTTCCAGCGCACCGACCACCCCACCACAACCTGCCACCGCCCCCCCACTGCCCCCCATTCCAACCGCGCCGGTGCTTGACGCGGAGGCCCTCCTCGACAACATCGGTGGCGACACCTCGATGCTCGCCGACCTGCTCGCGGTGCTCGCCAAGACCCGCGCGACCAGCCTTGACGCGATCCGCCAGGCCATCATCGCGACCGACGGCCACGCCCTCGATCGCGCCGCCCACAAACTCGCCGGTACTCTGGGCACCTTCTTCGCCCTCGCGGCCTTCGAAGCCGCCAAACACCTCGAACATCTGGGCCACGAGAACCGCCTGACCGAAGCCCCCATCGCCTACTTCGAACTCGAGCGCCGCCTGATCGCGTTTGACGAGGCGATTGCCGCCCTCCGATCGGCCTGAAAGCGGCCTGAAAGCGGGTGGTGTGCGGGCTATGCTCGCCTTTCCGCCCCGGCACGGTCGGCAGGCCCCCGAGGCGACGATTCGGAGATTGCCGCAATGGCTCAGGCCCCCCCGACGACCCTCCCACTTCCTCAAGTTCTCCCCAAGCCGCGCCCATTCGGGGCCACCTTTCGCCGCGACGGATGGTTGACCGCGCCGGTGCTCACCGCGCTGGGCTTTTCCGCCTTCATCATTTACAGCACGCTGCGCGCGTTCGAGGGCAACTACTTCCTTCACGGCGAGTATCTCTCACCGTTCTACTCACCCCTGCTCTTTGATATGCCCGGTGCGGTGCCCACCGGCCACGCGTGGTTCGGTGCCTGGCCTTCGTGGATCCCGCCGTCGATCGCGGGCATCGCGCTCTCCCCGGCGTTCTTCATCCTCTGGGCGCCCGGCGGATTCCGCTTCACCTGCTACTACTACCGCGGCGCGTACTACAAGGCCTTCTGGGGCGATCCGACCAACTGTGCCGTGGGCGAACCCGCCATCCGCGGCAAGGCCTATCGAGGCGAGCGCTGGCTACCGCTCGTGCTCCAAAATATCCACCGCTACTTCCTCTACATCGCCATCATCTTCATCTTCCTGCTCGCGTGGGACGCCCTCAAAGCGTTCTTCTTCACCGGCCCCGACGGCTCCAAGCACTTCGGCATCGGCGTGGGCTCCATCGTCCTCACGCTCAATCCGATTTTCCTGGGCTGCTACACCTTCGGCTGCCACTCGCTTCGTCACCTCATCGGCGGCCGCAAGGACCACGTCGGCACCGGCGGCTCCAAGGGCGCGTACGACTGCGTCAGTTGCCTCAACAGCCGTCACATGCTGTGGGCGTGGGTGAGTTTGTTCTGGGTGGGATTCACCGATTTTTATGTGCGAAGCGTGGCAGCGGGGTGGTTCAACGACCTGAGGATCATCTGAAATGACGACCGTTCCGTTTCAAACTTCTGAGCACGATGTGCTCGTCATCGGTGCTGGCGGCGCGGGACTCCGCGCCGCCATCGAAGCCTCTGGTGCGGGTGTCAAAGTCGGCCTCGTCTGCAAGTCCCTCCTCGGGAAGGCCCACACCGTCATGGCCGAGGGCGGCATGGCCGCCGCCCTTGCCCACAACGACGACCGCGACAGTTGGAAGGTCCACTTCGCCGACACCATGCGCGGCGGGCAATACCTCAACCACTGGCGCATGGCCGAACTGCACGCCAAGCAAGCCCCCGAGCGCGTCCGCGAACTCGAAGAGTGGGGTGCCGTCTTTGATCGCACCAAAGACGGCCTCATCAACCAGCGCAACTTCGGCGGCCACCGCTACCCGCGCCTCGCCCACGTCGGCGATCGCACCGGCCTGGAACTCATCCGCACCCTGCAAGACCACGGCGTGCACCAGGGCATAGACGTTTTCATGGAGATGACGGTCGTCGATCTGCTCACCGAATCCGGCCCCGGCTCGCGTGTCGTCGGCGCACTGGGCTACGACCGCGAACTCGGCCGCTTCCGCGTGTGGAAGGCCAAGGCCGTGGTCCTTGCCACCGGTGGCATCGGCCGCGCGTTCAAGATCACCAGCAACTCGTGGGAATACACGGGCGACGGCCAGGGCATGGCCCTTCGCGCCGGGGCCGAACTTCAGGACATGGAGTTTGTCCAGTTTCACCCCACCGGCATGGTCTGGCCACCGTCGGTCCGCGGCATCCTCGTCACCGAGGGCGTTCGCGGCGAAGGCGGCCGCCTGGTCAACAACCAGGGCAAGCGCTTCATGTTCGACGACATCCCCGACCTCTACAAAAACCAGGTCGCCACCGACGTCGAAGAAGGCTGGCGCTATGTCACGGGCGACAAGCACGCCAACCGCCCGCCCGAACTGCTCACTCGCGATCACGTCGCCCGCTGCATCAACCGCGAGGTGAAGGCCGGCCGCGGCTCGCCCCACGGCGGCGTGTTCCTTGATATCGCCTGGATCAAGGAAAAACTGCCCAACGCCGAGGCGCACATCAAGAAGAAACTCCCCTCGATGTACCACCAGTTCATCACGCTGGCGGGCGTCGATATCACCAAGGAGCCGATGGAAGTCGGCCCCACCACCCACTATTGCATGGGTGGCATCAAGGTGGACGCCGATACGCAGATGACCAAGGTGCCCGGCCTCTTTGCCGCGGGCGAAGTGGGCGCGGGCCTGCACGGGGCCAACCGCCTGGGTGGCAACTCGCTCTCCGATCTCATCGTGTTCGGCAAACTCGCTGGCGAGCATGCCGCGAAGTATGCCAAGACCGCCGCCGGGCCGGCCGTGAACCAGCAGCAGATCGATGAGATCAACCGCTGGTCGCTCTCTGCCTTTGACCGGGGCGACTCAGGCGAGAACCCCTACACCATTCAGTCCGACCTTCAGGCCATGATGCAGGACCTCGTCGGCATCGTCCGCCGCGAGGACGAGATCGCCCGCGCCATCGAGGGCCTCCAGAAACTCAAGGCCCGCGCCAAGAACGTCGGCATCGGCGGCAACCGCGAGTACAACCCCGGCTGGCACACCTGCATCGACCTTCGCAACCTCTTGTGCGTGGCCGATGCCTGCGCCCGGGCCGCGATCGAGCGCAAGGAAAGCCGCGGGGCCCAGTTCCGCGAGGATTTCCCCGGTAAGAGCGACGAATACTCGACCTTCAACCATGTGCAGACACTGGCGACCGATGGATCGATCTCGACCCGCCGCGTGCCGATCGCGCCCATGCCCGCTGAACTCAAGCAGGTGATCGAGGAGAACAAGTAGCGTGATTGGCGCGGAAGAGAGTGCGTTGATGGACGATGCTCGCTCCACGCGACGAGGCGCGGAGGCGAGCGCTGCCACGTTGAGCACGCTGCCAAGCCCAGTCCCCAATCGGCTGCTGTACGGCGACAATCTGCGATTTCTTCGCGATCCGCACCTTTTGCCTTCCGCCTCAGTCGACCTGATCTATCTTGATCCTCCGTTCAACTCAAACGCCACCTACAACGTCCTGTTCAAGGAAGCCACCGGCGACTCATCGGCGGCGCAGATCCAAGCATTTGATGACACTTGGGCGTGGGATGCCTCTGCCGCGGAATCACTCGCGTGGCTCATGCAGGACGCGCACACCCCGCCGACGCTGGTTGTCCTTGTGCGCACGTTTCACCAGTTTCTTGGCCATACGCCCATGCTGGCGTACCTCGTCCAGATGGCCATTCGCCTCGTGCATATGCGGCGCGTCTTGAAGCCCACCGGCTCGCTCTACCTGCACTGCGATCCCACCGCCAGTCATTACCTCAAACTCCTGCTCGATGCCACGTTCGGACCGGAGCAGTTTCGCAACGAGATTGTCTGGAAGCGCACGTCAGGCCGAGTCGGTCCCACGCGGTACGGTCGCGTGCACGACATCATCCTTTTTTACGGTGCGACTGATCGGATCACCTGGAACTCGCCCGCGACCCCACAGACCGAGGAGAATGCCAAGGGTCACGATCTCGTGCGCGATGCCGACGGAACACTGCGACGGGTGTCAGACCTCAGCGCGATGGGCCCCGGTCCCGCACGACGGTTCGGTAAGCAGTCCATCGATCCACCGAAGGGCCGTCACTGGCAGTTCGATCAGAAGGGGGTTGACGAGCGCTGGAAGGACCGGCGCATCCGCCTCAACTCTCGAGGCGTGCCACGACTCTTCACGCCACTTTCCGAGTTGCCAGGTGTCGCCATTCACGACGTGTGGACCGACATCGAGCCCATCAACTCGGCCGCCCAGGAGCGCCTCCACTACCCGACCCAGAAACCCCTTGCCCTTCTCAAACGCATCATCGCGGCTTCATCCAATCCCGGCGATGTCGTGCTCGATCCGTTCTGCGGCTGTGGCACGACCATCGATGCCGTCGAGTCGCTCAATCGCGAGAATCCCGATGCCGCACCGCGCCAATGGATCGGCATCGACGTGACGCATTTGGCGGTCAACCTCATCAAGTACCGGTTGCGGCGATTCAATCCGGCTCCCTTGTACCAAGTCCTGGGCGAACCTTCAGATGTCGAAGGGGCAACGCAGTTGTTTCGCGACGATCCGTTCCAGTTTCAGTATTGGGCGTGCGGCCTTGTTGGCGCTCGCCCGTTGGGTGTGGTCGAATCAAGCCGCTCCGCGCGCAAGGGTGCCGACCGCGGCATCGACGGCATTCGATTCTTTGTTGATGACAACAAAGGCCCCAAGTCGATCCTCGTACAGGTCAAGGGTGGAAAGGTTGGCAGCCGCGACGTCCGCGAGTTTCGCGGCGTCATCGAGCGCGAGTCAGCCGCGATGGGCCTTTTGCTCTCGCTCGCCGAACCGACCAAGCCCATGCTCGCGGAAGCGGCTGGTTTGGAGGCCTACGCCGTTCCCGGAGAGCGAACACGCATCCCGCGGCTTCAGGTGGTCACCATTTCAACCCTGCTCACGGGCGGAACCCCCGCTCGACCCGCGGGCGTTGTTCTGCCTCCTCACGCCGAGTTCGAACGAACCATCAAACAGGCACCAACTTTCGACGAGGCGACCCTCTTCACCGCGTCGTAACCGATTTCGTCTGCGCACACCGAGAATCGAATGGCAACCTCAACTTCGGTCAGCACCACCCGCTCCACCGGCCCCCGCCAGATCACCTTCCAGATCTGGCGTGGCGACAAGTCCGGCGGCGCGTTCACGTCCTACTCCACCACCGTCTCCGAGGGCATGGTGGTGCTCGACGTGATCCACCAGATCCAGGCCGAGCAGGCTCCGGACCTGGCCTGCCGCTGGAACTGCAAGGCCGGCAAGTGCGGCTCGTGCAGTGCCGAGATCAACGGCGTGCCCCGCCTCATGTGCATGACCCGCATGGACCAGTTGCCCGAAGGCGAGGTCCGCGTCGAGCCTTTGCAGGCCTTCCCGAGCATCCGCGACCTGGTTTGCGATGTGTCCTGGAACTTCGAGATCAAGAAGCGGATCAAGAAGTTCACGCCCAAGCCTCGCGAGGCCGACGGCACCTATCGCATGGCCCAGTCCGACATCGACCGCGTGCAGGAGTTCCGCAAGTGCATCGAGTGCTTCCTCTGCCAGGACGTCTGCCACGTCCTGCGCGACCACCACAAGCACGGCGAGTTCATCGGCCCGCGCTTCCTGGTGTACACCGCCGCGCTGGAGATGCACCCCCTCGACACGGCCGACCGCGTGAAAGACCTCAAGGATGAGTTCGGCATCGGCTACTGCAACATCACCAAATGCTGCACCAAAGTCTGCCCCGAGCACATCACCATCACCGACAACGCCATCATCCCCCTCAAGGAGCGCGTGGTCGACGAGTTCTACGACCCGCTGACGCGGCTGTTCAAGATGTTCAAGGGGAAGTGAGGTCGAAGAGACTTCTGCCTTGGCTATCGCTCCATCGATTCCAATCGCGCATAGGCGAGGACGAGCGTTTTGGTGCCTACGCCGTTGAAGCGGACGCGGACGCGGGCGTCGCCGCCGCCGGTGACGGCCTCGACCACGCCTGGCCCGAACTGCGGATGGCGCACTTTCGAGCCGACGCGGAAGCCGGGGTCGCCCTTGTCGCGCGATGAGGCGCTACCACCTGCGCGGCCGCCCGCGCGCCGGCCCCAGGAGCCGGTGCTGGGTGCCTCGTCGTCGAACTCATCGCCGGTTCCGCCGCCTGCGCCCCACGCCAGCGGGTCGCCCGCGTGATCGACGAAGGCCACGCCTTCGCCGCGGAGTTCGTCGAGGAAGCGGCTGGGGATCATCCGCTCGGAGAGGCCGCGAATCGTGCGGTAGCGCGAGGTGGTGATGAGCAGTTGGTCCATCGCGCGGGTGACACCCACGAAGCACAGGCGGCGTTCTTCTTCCAGTTCCGCGTCGCTCTCGTTGCCGCGTGAGTGCGGAAGGATCGATTCCTCCAGGCCGATGAGCGCGACGGCCTTGTATTCCAGCCCCTTGGCGGCGTGCAGCGTCATGAGCGTCACGGCCCCCTGGGCGGGGTTCAGCGCGTCGGTGTCCGCGACGAGGGCCACGCGCTCCAGGTATGCGCGGAGCAGGACGTGGGTGGTCAGGATGCTGCCCGTGCTGCCCAGGGCGAACTCGGATGCGTCCTCGTCGGCGACCGCGTCGCCTGCTCCCTCACCATCGGCGTTGGCCGCCGCGTCGGGCTCGGCCTCGGCGCGATAGGCTTCCTCAAACTCGCGCGCCGAACTGACGAGTTCGGCGAGGTTCTCCAGGCGGTCTTCGTCCTCGCGATACATCTGTTCCAGGCCGCTCTCTCGCACCACGCGCTCGACGAGCAGCGCTAGGGCACCCTCGGGTGCCGGTTCGGGCAAGGCCGTCGCCCCCAGTGCTTCGGGCGTAAGACCCGCGAACATGCCCGCGTCTTCGTCGTTCTCTGTCGCGGCGTTGCGGGGCACGCCGTGTTCGGGGGCGAGCCAGTCATCGAGCATGGCGACGAACTTGGCGACCGCGCTGGCGGCGCGGGTTGCCACCAGGGCCGCGAGCATCCGCGCATCCCGCGCCACGGCCAGCGCCAGCAGCCCCTGCTCGGTCGCGGCACCCTCGATTTTCTCCCACGAAGAATCGCCGATGCCCCGCGCCGGCACGTTGACGATCCGCCGCAGCGACACGCCATCAGCCGGGTTGGCCAGCACGCGCAGGTAGCCCAGGGCGTGCTTGACTTCCTCGCGCTGGTAGAAGGCGGTGCCGCGAACGATGGTGTAGGGAATCGACGCCTGGCGGAGGGAGTCTTCCATCACGCGGGAGAGGGCGTTGGTGCGATAGAAGACCGCCGCGTCTTTCCAATCGATGTGACCATCGCGCTGCCTGGTGCGCAGCCAATCGAGCACGAGCGCGGCTTCGTGGTGCTCATCGCGGCACTGGGCCACTTCCACGATGGGGTTTGCTGCGCCGGGAGAGATCGGGCCACGCATGGCGATCAGGGGCTTGTGCTTACGCCGGGCGTTGTGCTGAATGAGCCGGTCAGCCGCGCCGAGGATGGGCGCCAGCGAGCGGAAGTTTTCGCCCAGCGCGATGACCCGCGCGGAGGGGTAGTGCTCTTCGAATCCCAGGATATTGGCGATATCGGCCCCGCGCCAGCCGTAGATGGATTGATCGGGGTCGCCCACGACACAGATGTTGGGCCGGGGCTCGTTCGCGGCGGCACCCTTGCCCGGGTCTTCGCCGGCGATCAGACTCGCGATCACGAACTGCGCGGTGTTGGTGTCCTGGTATTCGTCCACCAGCAGATAGCGGTAGCGGCGACGGATTTCCGTCCGCACGGCGGTCGATTCCTTGAGCATTCGCGCGGTGAGCAGCAGCAGGTCGTCAAAGTCGGCCGCGCCGGCGGCCCGTAGTGCGGCGTCGTAGGCCGCGAAGACCTTAGCGATGGTGCGGCCGTGAAAGTCGGAGGCCTCGGCGGTGAACGCGGCGGCGTCTTTCAGGTCGTTCTTCGAGGTGCTGATGATGCCCAGCACGGACCGCGGAGGCCAGGTGGAGGTTGAGAGTTGCATCTCGCCCATGACGCGTTTGAGCAGTGCCTGCTGATCGTCGGCGTCGTAGACCGTGAAATCGGCCTTGATGACGGGTGGGCGAGGCTGGCCGCCTGCCGTGACCGACGCGGCCCGCTCGGCGTTCCACAGATCGGCGTAGCGCCGCAGGAGGCGCACGCAGAGCGAGTGAAAGGTGGTGACGGTGAGGCCACGGGGTGGGGGAAGGGGCTGGCCGTCGGGCCCGTGCGCGCCGCCGGAGAGCACCGCCGCCACGCGATGCCGCATCTCGCCCGCGGCTTTGTTGGTGAACGTGACGGCAAGCACCTTCCATGGGGGCACGCCCAGGCCCAGGAGGTGGGCGATGCGGTGCGTGATCACGCGAGTCTTACCCGAACCGGGGCCGGCAAGCACCAGCAGCGGCCCCTCGGTGCACAGCACCGCCTCCCGCTGGGGGGGCGTCAAGTCGGCAACCAGTTCATCCTCCGTGCGCAGCATGTCGTGTCCGTACGCGGCGGTCAACCTTGGACGCCCGCCGTCAATCCTCAGCGCTGATCGAGCGTGGCCCCTTACCTGCGGTCTTCTCCATGTAGCCGTTGCCCTTGCGTTCGTACTTGGTGAAGCCCATGCGCTCCAGGTTCTTGTTGCTGAGGGTGGATTTGGCCTTGATGGGGCTCCACTTGCCCGCGATGGCGGGGGCGACGATGGCGCGGCGACATGCCGCGCCCGTGCTGGGCTGCTTGGTGAGGGGCTCGTCCTTCATCAACTGCACGATCTCGAAGGTTTCGCCGGTGGGGCGGCCTTTCTTGTCGAGCAACTCATAGAGATAGGTGGGCACTAGAGAACCTCCGCCTCGATGCTCGCGGACTCGCCTTTTTTCTTCTTCTCGACGTAGCGTTTGACCCAGTTTTCCCAGGTCTTGCCGTGGGCGGCGTCTTTGCCGAAGTCGATCTTGGCGATGTCGTCGAAATCGACGCGTTCGGTGTTGAGCGAACCGGCGGCGTCGGCACCCGGCGGTGGCGGGGGCATGACGCGGACGTAGCCGCCGCCGGATGCGCTGCCTGCGGATTCCTTGCGCCGGTCGAACAGGTAGCCGGAAACAGTGCGTCCATCGCGGCAGGTGATGACCACATCGCCGCGAAAGTCGAAGGCTTTTTCGATGATCTCGGCCCGTGCCGCGGCGTTGAGCGATGGGTCGAGCAGATATGCTGCCGAGCCTTCCAGCGTGGTTGAAATCGCGTGATGTCCGGTCTCCGCTCCGCTCATGCTGCATGGTAGCCTTGGGGTGATCTGAATACCGCGATGGGTTGGGAGTCGCCTGCTCGTGGGTGCCCGCGCATCCATTGGGGCAGACCGACTGCGAAAGGAACACGGCCATGCTTTGCACACATGCGCGTACGCCCGGCAACCCCACGACTCGAAGACTCGTCGTCGGCGTGATGGCGTTGGCGCTGGTCGCTGGCGGTGCCCTCGCGCAGCCTCGCCATGCTGTTCCTGGGGAATCGCGCCAGTACGGGTTTGACACGGCACCTTCGCCCGGGGCGACCGCCACTCCCGACAGCAAGGGCCTCGGCCAGTGGCGACCGCTGCGCGCTGGCGCGGCCGACGACACGGCGGCGCTCTTTGCCTGGTCGGTCGAGCCGGTGGAGGGCACGCGGAGCGCGCCAGCGGCGCTGGTGGTCAGGCCCTCGGGCACGAAGGGCGGGCTGGGGCTCGCGGCGGCCGGTGAACTGGTCGTGCGCGATGTGGCTGTGTCGGCGTGGATTCGGGCGGACGTGTCGTCATCGGCTGGCGTGGCGTGGCGGGTGGGGTCGCCAACAGGTTCACTGGTGCGCGATGGGTACTTCGCCGGGTGGAGCCCGGCGGACCGTGCGTTCCGCGTGTGGGTGATGAAAGACGGCCAGCGACGGGAACTGGCGCGGACAGAAGTGGCCGCGCAGGCCGGGCGGTGGTATGCGGTGTCGGTGGCGCACGTTGGAAATCGCATCGAAGCGACGTTTGAGGGCGCATCGCGGCTGACGGTTG
The DNA here is from genome assembly GCA_964588585.1 of uncultured Phycisphaeraceae bacterium. GTDB lineage: Bacteria > Planctomycetota > Phycisphaerae > Phycisphaerales > UBA1924 > JAEUIX01. Next base: position 32,329 of record CAZPPX010000016.1, on the reverse strand, counting down.
AGGATTCGACGTGGGTTGCGGAGGGCGCGTGTGCGGTGTGGGCCGAGAGCGCGGGGGTGGCGGGCGTGGCGGTGGGGTCGGGTGCCGGTGCGGTGGCGTTTGATGATGTGTCGATCGCGGACGTGACGCCGGAGGCGAGCACGCCGAGGGGCTTGATTGCGTTGGAAGCGCGGCGGGTGATGCCGCTGGTGAAGTCGGCGTTCGCGCGGTTGTTTCTGGCGTCGGCGGCGGCTCTTCCGGCGGTCGCGGGCCCGCGCACGGTGTGGTTCGATCGCGCGGCGGTCAAGGCGTATGCGGGTGCCGAGGCGGATGCGCTGACCGACGAGCAGCGGGCGGCGATGCGGGAGATGACGCTCGACGAGCGGTTCTATTACCTGACGCGGTACGGTTCGCCCGTGGCGTATGCGCGGGCGCTCGACCTGGCGGCGGGGCACGGCTTCAGCGGCGCGGCGGGGGCGCGCGTGCTGGACTACGGCTACGGCGGCATCGGGCACCTGCGGATGCTGGCGTCGCTCGGGCTGATCGCGACAGGCGTGGACGTGGACCCGATTCTGGCGGCGCTCTATTCGAAGCCGGAAGACACGGGGGAGATTCCGCGGTTTGGTCCGGCAGGCCGCGCGGCGGAGGCGAAAGCGGAAAGCGCGAAGGGTCGCGTGGCGGTATTGACGGGTCGCTGGCCGGGCGATGAGCCGGTTCGCACTGGCGCGGGCGAGCCCGGGACGCTGGACCTGTTTATCTCCAAGAACACGCTGAAGAACGGGTACCTCCACCCTGCCGAGAAGGTGGACCCGCGGATGCTGGTGAACCTGGGTGTGTCGGACGAGGCGTTTGTGAACGCGGTGTTTGAGGCGCTGAGGCCCGGGGGCGTGATGATGATCTACAACATCTGCCCGGCGCCGAGCGTGCCGCCGCAGCCGTACAAGCCGTGGGCGGATGGACGGTGCCCGTTTTCGCGGGAGATGCTGGAGGCGGCGGGCTTTGAGGTGGCGGCGTTTGACGTGGTGGACGATGAGCCGATTCGCGCTCAGGCCCGGGCGCTGGGTTGGGATAGGGGCGAGCAGCCGATGAACCTGGAGGCGGATCTATTCGCTTGGTACACGGTGGCGAAGAAGCCCGGGAAGTAAGGCACACCACCGAGACACTGAGGCACAGAGGAACACCGAGAAGAAAGGCAGAAAAGGCGAGAGAGGGGGAGGAGGATTGGGAAGAGGCGAAACGCGGGGCGAAGACTGGGGAGGCATCGAGGCATGCGGCATCGAGGCATCGAGTGGGAAATCCAGTTTCCCCGTCTTTTCTCGGTGTTCCTCGGTGTCTCTGTGTCTCGGTGGTGCTTCTTCAGTTCGCGCCAAGCACCCAATCGGCGCGGGTGGCCTGGTTGCTCCAGCGGGTCATATCGCGAAGGTCGTCGATGGCGAGGGGTGCGATGTGGCCGTCGGCGTGGGCGATGTTGGCCTTGCCTGAGTGGCGCGGGTGGACGTTGCCGTGGGATTCGGGGGTCATGTCGTCGGCGTAGGCGGCGGCGTCCCAGCGCGAGGCTTGCAAGAAGGGCGAACTGACCATGTGGAAGCCGGGGACGATGCCTGAGCCGTCGCCACCCCCACTGCCGCCGCCGAGGGTGGCGTCTACGCCGCGAGCCGAGGCGAAGACGATGAGGCGATCGGTGCGGCGTATTTGATCGAGTTTGGTGATGTAGAACTGGCCCCAGGTTCGAAGGGCGTTGGTGTTGAAGCCAAACCCGGGAGCGGCTTTGCCACCGACGAAGTCGGCGTTGATGCCGTAACTGGGCGAGACGGAGACGACATAGGGACGGTCGGCCTGGTTCTCGTAGCGCTCGTAGATGGCGGGGTCGTCGTAGAGCCCGCGGAAGTTGAAATCGAGGGCGGGGGCGAGCCGCCAGGGGTAGCGACGGGCCACCTGACCGGAGAGGCGGGTGCCGTTCTCGTCGGTGACGTTGATGGAGTTGGGGCCGCCGCTGACCATGCCATCGGAGGCGTAGCCGGGAATGACCTGGCCTTTGTTTTCGTTGGCGTAGACGGCGTGGGCGGCCATGAGTTGCGTGCCCGCGGCGGCTTCGCGCGATTGCTTGGCCAGGCGTCGGCAATAGCCCAGGGCGGGGAAGAGCAGCGACACCAGCACCGCGATGATGGCGATGACGACGAGCAACTCGGTGAGCGAGAAGCCGCGGGCGTATCGAGCGCGTGGTGGTTGTCGGAGGTGGGCCTTATCCATGGCGCGATTGACGATTACTCGCCGGCCTTGACGGTGCCCGGGCGGGCCTGCATTTCTTCGCGTTCCTTCTGGGCCTGCTGGATCATCTGCTGTTTCTCGGCGACCTGCTCGGGCGTTTCGACGACGGGCTTAATGGCCTGATCGTCGCCGCCCCACCAGCCGAGGCTGTGGGTCATCCAGACGGCGGCGATGAGGAACACGCCGCCGGCGACGCCGAGTTTGATCTTGTCGTTCTTGGTGAGGCCTTCTTGTTCCGCGGCTTTAACGGCCATTGGCTGAACTCCGAGGTTCCGAGGAGGGGCAAACGCGTTCCGTGAGTATCAACTGCCGTTGATGACGGTGCCGGGCTTCTTCTGCTGCTCTTCCTGCTGTTTCTTGACCTCTTGCTGGACCTTCTGGCGTTCGGCGATCACTTCGGGGGTGATCGGCGTCGGGGGCGGAGGCGGGGCGGGTGGGCTGAAGAGGCCGAACTCAAGGAAGTACATCGCCAGGACGCTGACGGCGACCAGCAGCGCGCTACCGGCCACGCCCAACTTGATTTTGGCGGTTTTGTCCATCCCGGTGTCGTCGGTTTTCAGAGCCATAAGGCAGCACTCCTCAGCCGTTCGGCTGTCTAGGGACACTCAGACGAGGAGTTTAGCCAATTGGTTTGGGTTCCGCGCACACCCCGAACTTTGTCAATCGATCGCAATCCGCGCTCCTGCCCTACCCGAAGGCTTCCGGTCAGGCAAGAATGCGGGCACTTGCCATGGCGTCCTGGTTGCCCCAACCTGAGTTGTCCACCGGAACCCGCGCGGGCGTGCCATTGCCCGAATCGCCGGTGGTGGTTGAGGCGCGGCCGTGTGCAAAGGCGACGCCCCCCAACCTCGACCAGATTCCGCTTGCCCCGCCGGCCATGACGTGTGCCGAGCCGGTGCCGGCGGCGGGTGGCGGCATGCTCGCGGCGGTGGTGGAACTGGGCAAGCCGCGGATCACCCGCCTGGTCGCCCTGACCGCGCTGGGCGGGCTGGCCCTCGGGCTGGTGGGGCGACCTTGGACAAGTGCGGGTGTGGCGCTGGCGGCGGTGGGCTGTGCGGCGGGCACGGCACTGTGCTCTGGCGGGGCCAACGCGCTGAACCAGTGCCTTGAAGTTGAGCGCGACGCCCGGATGCACCGCACGCGGCACCGACCGATTCCCAGTGGGAGGCTCACGCGGCGCATGGCGACGATCGCTGGCCTGGCGATGCTGGTGGTTGGACTGGCGATTCTGTGGCCCACCTGCGGCCCGGCGGCGGCGCTGATCGCGGCGCTCACGGCGGCGGTGTATCTCTTCGCGTATACGCCCCTGAAGCCACGCTCGGTGCTGAACACCTGGGTGGGCACGATTCCCGGCGCGCTGCCGCCATTGATCGGCTGGTGTGCCGCGGCGTACGCGTCGGCGTTGGCAGCGGGCCACGCGGCCCCAGCGCGGGCGAGTTTCGAGAGTCTGCGCGAGCCCGGCGGGTGGGCCCTGTTTGCCCTCATGGCGGTGTGGCAGATTCCGCACTTTCTGGCCTTGGCGTGGCTGTATCGAGAGGACTACGCGCGGGGCGGCTATCGGATGCTGACCGTAATCGATCCCGATGGGCGGGCGACGGTAACGCAGATCATTGTGTGGGCGGCACTGCTGGTGCCCGCGTCGCTGGCGCCGTGGCTGGCGATGCCGGAGCGTGTGGGCGTGGTGTATCCGATCGTGGCTGGGCTGACCAGCGTGTGGTATCTGATTGAAACCGTGCGCCTCGCGGGCGACCGCTCGTCGGCCCGAGCCCGGCGTGTGTTCCTGGTGTCCGTGCTGCACCTGCCCGTGCTGGTGATCGCGCTGATCGGCGCGACGGCGGGCAACATGGTGGTGGCAACCAGCGGGAGTGTGCCATGACCGGTGTTGATGGCGGGCGCGGCACGGCGGCAACGCCTTCAATGCCGGTGGCGGTGCGCGTGATCGGCATCTTCGGGGCGATCATGGCCTTGGGGGCCATCGCGATCGCGGTGGTCATAGCCAACATCAACTACGGCGGCATGGCCCGCCCAACCAACCCGCTCGCGCCCGACGTCGCGGTGAGCGGTTTGAAACTCCCCGCGTTCACCCTGACTGATCAGCACGGCAAGCCCTTCACGCGCGAGCACCTCGACGGCTCGGTCACGATTGTCGATTTCATGTTCACCCATTGCCCGTTCGTGTGCCCGCTGCTCGCGGCCCGCGTGGTCCAGATGAGCGAGCAGTTGCAGGGCACGACGGTGAGGTTCCTGAGCGTGAGCGTCGACCCGGTGCACGACACGCCCGATCGGCTGCTGGAATACGGCACGCGCTACAAGGCGGACTTCAAGCGCTGGTCGCTGGCGACCGGGGATGCCGCGACGGTGAAGCGGATCGTGAGCGGGGCGCTCATGTTCAACCTCGAAGAGGAAGCGCAGACACCCATCGCGCTCCCCGATGGCGGATCGATGAGCAACATCTCGCACCCGCAGCACTTTGTGCTGGTCGGGCCGTCGGGAGAGGTGATCGCGATGTATGCCGCTCGGGATGATGGGCAGATCGAGGCGCTCATTGAACGCGCCCGCAAGGCCGCGGCGGAGGTCAAGCGCCGCCGGACGCAGTAAGCCATCACCAATGGGCATCGCGGCAAGAGGCCACCCATCGCCTGAAGGCGGACATGCTGGAAGCCCGTTGAAACGGGCTCTGGAAATCAACTCAATGCTGGTGGAGCGCTGTCTCTCAACCACGCCTGAAGGCGTGGCCTACGAGCGAGCAAGCCCGCTGAAGCGGGCTGGGGATCGGAGCGCCGATCCTTGATTTCCATCGCTCATTCCAAAGCGTGGCGCGGGATGACCCCCCCTACCCTCTCCGGCCATGCTCACCGCTGACCAGATTCGTCGCGCATTCATCGAGTTTTTCGCCAGCAAGCCCGGTGGGGCGGCAGGCGGACACGTTTTCGTCCCGTCGTCGCCCACGGTGCCGCACGAGGACCCGACGCTGCTGTTCACCAACGCGGGGATGAACCAGTTCAAGCCCTTGTTCCTGGGCACTGCGGACCCCACCACGCCGATGGGGAAACTCAGGCGAGCCGTGAACAGCCAGAAGTGCATCCGCGCTGGCGGGAAGCACAACGACCTCGACGACGTGGGCAAAGACACCTATCACCACACGTTTTTCGAGATGCTGGGCAACTGGTCGTTTGGCGACTACTTCAAGGCCGAGGCGATCGATTGGGCGTGGGAACTGCTGACCAAGGTCTATGGCATTCCGGCCCATGCGCTGTATGCGACGTACTTCGGCGGCGACCCGGCGGCGGGCCTCGCGCCCGATGACGAGGCCAAGCAGTTGTGGCTCAAGCACCTGCCGCCGAGCCGGGTGATTCCCGGGAACATGAAGGACAACTTCTGGGAGATGGGTGACACGGGCCCCTGTGGGCCGTGCTCGGAAATCCATGTTGACCGCATGGCCGGTCCGGTGGGCGGGCCGAACCGCGATGCCGCGGCCCTCGTGAACACCGGCGACCCGGACGTGATCGAGATCTGGAACAACGTGTTTATCCAGTTCAACCGCGAGGCCGACGGCTCGCTCCGCCCGTTGCCCAACAAGCATGTTGATACGGGCATGGGTTTCGAGCGCCTCGTGAGCGTGCTGCAGCAAAAGCGGTCCAACTACGACACCGACGTGTTTGCGCCGCTGTTTGCCGCCATTGAAACCGTCACCGGCACCAAGAAGACCTACACCGGCAAGGTGGGCGCGGCCGACAAGGACAACACCGATACCGCCTATCGCGTGATCGCCGACCACATCCGCACGCTGACGTTTGCCATCACTGACGGCGCGACGCCCAGCAACGAAGGGCGCGGGTATGTGCTGCGGCGCATCTTGCGCCGGGCCGTGCGGTATGGGCGGCAGACGCTCGGTGCCCGCACCGGCTTCTTCAGCCAACTGGTCGATGTCGTCGTCAAGAACTTTGGCGATGCGTTTCCGGAGTTGCGGAAGGATCCGGCGCGGGTGGCCGCGATCATCCGTGATGAAGAAGAGTCCTTCGGCAAGACGCTCGAACGCGGCTGCGTGCTGTTTGATGAAGCGTGCGTGCGCGCATTCGCGGCGGCGCGACTGTCGCCTCACTTGCAGATGGCCCACGCCAAGGCGACGGCCAGAAAACTCGAAGGTGGTGGCGTCGCCCTTGATATTGATATCCCCAACGACCGCACCCTCTCCGGCACCTTCAAGCCCGCGGATATGACCCGCACCTGGGCCGATCAATACTTCGGCCCCACCCGTGGCATCTCGCCCGACGACGCTTTCAAGTTGTACGACACCTACGGCTTTCCCGTTGACCTCACGGTGCTCATGGCCGAGGAACGCGGGCTGAAGGTCGATCTCGACGGCTTCGCCAAACTCATGGAGGAGGCGAAGGAAAAAGCCCGCGCCGGCAGCAAGTTCACCGGCGACCACGGGAACATCACCCTTCCCACCGACGCCATCGCGCGCCTCCGCCACCAGGAAATCGGGCCCACCGCCGACGTGGACAAGTTCCATGGGCGCGACATTCGCGCCAAAGTGCTCGCCATCTGGAACGGCGCGGACTTTGACAGCGTGGTGACGGGCGTCGCGGGCCTGAAGTCCGTCGGCCTGATTCTGGACAAGACCAACTTCTATGCCGAGATGGGCGGCCAGGTGGGCGACACCGGCCGTGCGCACGTCGCGACGGGCGTAAAGGGCCCGGAGCATGATGAAGGCGCGGCGGGCGAGTTCCGCATCGAGGATACTCGCGCCTTCGGCGGCTATGTGCTGCACATCGGCCTGTGCATGCGCCGCGAGGTGCGCGTGGGCGATGAGATTGTGCTGTCCCTCGATCAGCCCCGCCGCAACGCGGTCGCCTCGAACCACACCGCCACCCACCTGCTCAATCTCGCCCTCGCGCGAGCCCTGGGCACGGATGTGCACCAGCGTGGCTCTCTCGTGAACCCCGAGAAACTCCGCTTCGACTTTTCGCACCCGCGCCCCGTCGCGCCCGAAGAACTGGCCCGGATCGAAAAGAACGTCCGCGAAACCATCGGGGCGGACCTCACGGTGTTTGCCGAGCCCGCCGCCCTCGCGACAGCCAAGGGCATCCCGGGCGTGCGTGCCGTGTTCGGCGAGGCCTATCCCGACCCCGTTCGTGTCGTCTCCATCGGCAAGCCCGTCGCCACCGCCCTGCGCGGTGACGTTAACCAGGGCGGCCTCGATTACTCCATCGAGTTCTGCGGCGGCACGCACGTCTCGACCACCGGCGCGATCGGCGAGTTCGCGCTCCTCACCGAAGAAGGCATCGCCAAGGGCGTCCGTCGCATCACGGCCCTCACGGGCGTGCCCGCACGGGCGGCGATCATGGCCGCCGACGCGCTCAAGGCCCGCCTCACTCAGGCCGAGCAACTGTCAGGCGACGCCCTGACCACCGAGGCGTCGGCCTGTGCCGCCGAGATTGATCGACTGGATATGCCCGCTGCGGCGCGGCAAACCCTTCGCGTCAGCATCGGCGGGCTGGTCGAGAAGGTGAAGGCCGCCCAGAAGCAGGCTGGCGCGGCCCGCACCGAGGCGGTGGTCGCGGCGGCCAAGGCCATCGCGGATTCGCCCGAGTTCGACGCCGGTGCATTTATCGTGACGACGATCGACGCGGGCAGCGATAAGGACGCCCTCTCCGGCGCGATCGGGGCCATCCGGGTCCGGCGCCCGAAGCAGGCGGTGCTGCTTGTGTCGTCAGACGAGCCTGCGGGCAAGATCACCATCATTGCCGCCGTGCCCGACGTGCAGATCAAGCGTGGCCTGGCCGCAGGCGATTGGGTCAAGGTGGCCGCCGCCGCCTGCGGCGGTCGCGGCGGCGGAAAACCCGACCTGGCGCAGGGTGGCGGCACCGACCTGACCAAGATCAAAGACGTGCTGGCGGCGGCGAAGGCCCACGCCTTTGGGAAGTGCCCGAACTGACGAGTACACCAGACCGTGTGGTCCGGCCCAGCCAAGGCACGAAACCCACCGCCGCTCAACTCCCGACAGACCGGCCCACGATCCGATAACCTATCATCATCGGACGCGGTGCCACCGCGGCCAGGATCGGCCTTTCCCTCACGGTTCACCGCATGACTGGAATCTTTGAAAGCATTCTCGGGGTTTTCAGCGTCGATATGGGCATCGACCTGGGCACCTGCAACACGCTTGTCGCCATCCGCGGCCAAGGCATCGTGCTCAATGAGCCATCGGTGGTGGCCGTGCGCAAGGGCACGAACCAGGTGCTGATCACGCCCGATGGTCAGGAAGCCGTGGGGTGGCGCGCTAAGGAGATGCTGGGCAAGACACCCGGTGCCATCTCGGCGATCCGGCCCCTCAAGGAAGGTGTCATCAGCGATCTGGAGATCACCGACGCGATGCTTTCGTACTTCATCCGGAAGGTGAACGGCAAGCGTCGCTTTGTCGGGCCCCGCGTGGTCATCTCCGTTCCGGCGGGGATCACGGCGGTTGAGAAGCGTGCCGTGCAGGATTCGGCCGGCACGGCCGGTGCCCGGAAGATTTACCTGTGCGAGCAGCCGTTGGCCGCCGCGATTGGTGCGGGGCTTCCCTGGACCGAGCCACAGGCGAGCATGATCGTGGATATCGGTGGCGGCACCAGCGATGTGGCGATTCTCTCGCTGGGTGATATTGCCGTGTGCGAGTCGCTTCGTGTCGCGGGCGATGACTTCGATGAAGCCATCATCAACCACATGAAGAAGACCTACAACCTGATGATCGGCGAACAGACGGCCGAGCGGATCAAGATCGAGATTGGCTCGGCTGCACCCGTGGGCGAGGAACGCACGATGGACGTGCGCGGACGCGACATGATCAGCGGCCTGCCTCGCAAGACCGTCGTCAGCAGCGAAGAAATCCGCGAAGCGCTCCAGGAGCCCGTGGGCAACATCTGCGATGCGGTCACCCGCACGCTGGAGCGCGCCGAGCCCGAACTGGCCGCCGACCTCGTCGAGAACGGCATCTGCCTCGCGGGCGGCGGGGCGCTCCTACGGGGCATTTCCACCGTTTTCCAGAACGCCACCGGCCTGACCGTGAAGATCGCCGACGATCCACTTACCTGTGTCGCCCGCGGCACCGCGATGTTCCTTGAGAACATCGAGTATGTAAAATCCGCCCTCGAAAGCGACGCCGACGCCTAAGCGATGTCCCGCGCACCCGCCAACCCCCGCCACGGCCACCAACGCATGCTGCTGGGCTCAGCGGTCCTCGCGCTGCTTCTGCTGTGCATGTTGCCCGCGGGCTGGCTGACCTGGGTTGGCTGGTTCGGGGGCTTGGCTGAAAAAGCCGTTGTCCCGGTACAGACGCCCGTGCACCGTGCGGCGTCCTGGTTTGGGGGCCGCTTCACGGACGTCGAATCCTCGCCCGAGGTGGCCGCGCTTCGCGAGGAGGCTGACCGCAGCCGCACGCTGTATCTGCAGACGCTGGAAGAACTGTCAGCGGTGCGCGAGCAGGTTGAGTCTCTGCAATCAGGCCGCGCGATTCCGGGCGGGGGCGTAGGGGTGATGCAGGTTCTGGCCCCGGTGCTGGGCATGCAGGGGGATGGCTTCAGCCGAGTGCTGAAAGTCCGTGCCGGGCGCGCCCAAGGGGTGCTCACGGGTGATGCCGTCGCTTATCGCGGCGTGCACCTGGTTGGTCGCGTGATCGGTGACCCCGATGCCCAGTTTTCCCGCGTGCAGATCGTGACCGACAAAGCCGCGGGCGGCACGGCGGGCGGCTCAGGCACCACCGAGCGTGGCCGCATCAACGGCGTCGTGATCTTGGGCGAAAGCGACGCCCGCCTGCCCACCGACCCGCTCGCTGAGCGCCTGGTCTGCCTGCTTGCGCCCACGGGCGATGGGCGGCTTTCGGGTGATGTGGCGGTGCCCAGCCGCGCGGCGTCGTCGTCACACGGTGCTGGGCGCGTGCCCGTTGGCGCGATCGTGCGACTGCTCGATGAGCGCTGGCCCGCGTCCGCCCAGATGCTGGTGCTCGGTCGCGTCATTCGTGAGGAAGCCAAAGCCAATCAGCGCCAGACGATTGTGGTCGAGCCGTTCTTTGACGCCGGGTCCATCCGCGAAGTGATCGTGCGGGTCTCTGGCGACCCGGCAGCCGCCGGAAGCGGAGGCGCACCGTGAACGCCCTCGCGGTCATCCTGATCGGCTATGTGCTTCATGGCATGGGCCTGGGCCTGCGCCCGACCATTGGCCTGGGCCCGCGCGACAACAAAGAGATTTTTCCGAGCCTGTTGCTGCCGCTCATCGTCTACGTCGCCCTCTTCGCACCCGCTGGCCCCACGCTCTGGCTCGCCCTCGGTGCCGGCCTCATGGTCGACCTCGCCAGTCCCATGACCATTCGCGGGCCGGAACCGTTCCTGTGGCTGGTCGGTCCTTCGGCGCTGGGCTACCTGGTGGCCGCCTACTTCGCCCTCACCATCCGCGGGTTCATGATCAAGCGCAATCCTCTCGCCCTGGCGGTGCTTTCGCTGTTGGCCGCCGCGCTTGCGGGTGTCATCGCCGTGGCCGTCATCACCGCTCGGAACCAGTTTTACGCGGGGATGGATTGGCACCCGGGGCACCAACTCGTCGTACGGCTGGGTTCGGCGGTCTACACCGGCCTGGCCGCCCTGCTGCTCTCGTTTCTCTTCCGACCCCTCACCGGCGCGATGGGTCTGCAGGTCTCCCACCTTCGCCGCCGGTAACCGCTGCGGCCTGTGGCGAATCGGCCCAGGTCCGCGAACGATCACGCTCGGATTCACTCGCACCTGAAACCCGACAGATGCCGATTCAGATCACCATGCACATTCGCGGCTTCAAGTTGGCTGGCCATCAAACCCGCACGGCGGTGCTGTTGGCCGCCTGCGCCGCAGGCTCGATGGCGACCGGGGCGATCGCCCGCGAACCTCATCAGCCACCCGCACCAACCAACGCGCCGGCCTCCACCCCACCACCAACCACTACCCCACCGGCATCCCCGACCGATCCGAACGAAGTCGACCGCCTCACACGCGAGTTGCAATCGGCGGTCAATCGTCGCCAGCCCGTGGCACCAACCGCCGAGCCGCGCCTCACACCCGCCTCACCCGAAACCGGTCGCGGCTCGACCCGCCTCCTCCGCGAGGGCACCATCTTGGTCTCACGCCGCGGTCTCGTGACCGCCAACGACCGGGGCGAACTGGTGATCGCCTTCGAAGCCGAAGCGGGGCAATCGGGCGTGACGGGCGCGAACGCCTCGCCCCGCTTCGAGCCCCCAATGGTGCTCTTGCCATCGCAGAGTGCCGCCCAGGTCGCCCGCCTCCGCGAGCGCGAAGGCGGCACCGCCACGGTGCTCGTCAGCGGCCAGGTCACGTCCTATCACGGGCGCAACTACCTACTCCTCACGCGCCCGGCGGAAGTCGTGCGACCCGTTGCCCCGCCGCCACCAGCCTCGCCCGCGCCTTCCACCGCCGATTCCACGAACACCAAACCCGCCGGCGACCCCGACCGCCTGATGGCCGACCTCGAGCAGGCTGCGGTGGCGGCCGCAGCATCCGCACCCGGCGGCGGAGCAGAGCGCCTGCCCGGCGGCGCAGACGAAGCACCCACCAACGGCGCCCGCGAGGGCTCGTTTGTCACCTCGCGCCGCGGCCGCATGGTCCGCTCCAGCGCGGGCGCGTGGTCGCTGGTCTTCGACACCGCGTCCGGTGCCAAGGGCGACGCCCCGCTCGAACTCATGCCCTGCGTCAACCTCATGGCGATGGAAGACCTCGCCCTCCGTGGCGGCGAAGGCCTTTCACTGCTCGTCAGCGGCCCGGTCTACTCACAGAGCGGGCGAGCGTTCCTGCTGCCCACGCTCTACGTCGTGCAGCCGCGAACGACTCGCTGACGCGCTGCGTAATCACGCCACTCAGCACGGCGAGAAGTACGCGGCGATGTAATCCGCCAGGTCATCGGGATCGGCCGAGCCGCTGCGATCAACGTCCGCCGCTTCGCAGGGCGGGGAAGCAAAGTAGCACGCGATGTAGTCAGCCAGGTCATCCGGATCGCTTCGCAGGTCGCGGTTGAAGTCCGCCGGACAAGGCAGGATGGCCATGGCGCGAGCGGCGAGAATCCCAAGCGGGCCACCGAGCAGAAAGTCCGATCGCTCGCCCGCAGTCGTGAATCGCCCGTCGGCATCCAGGTCGCGCAGCGCGATGATCCTCGCCCCTACGTCTCGGATACCAGCACGATGCCATCGGGCAGCGCCAGCACATCTACGCCGTTGAACCCGGTCTCGGCCGTGGCGAACACCACGGCCGATTCGCCCGCGTCCTGCGCGTCGCCGTCGCCGTTGACATCCTGCACCCTCACCAACTGATCGTTCCCGCCCGTCGCGATCTGTAGGGTGTAGAACGCGCGTTCGCGCATCGGATCGATTTCGAGCGCGAACCCTGCGGTGGGCGCGACCCCCCCATCGTTCCCCACGCCCCAGAAGAGGGTGAACTCGTCGCTACGATCGATCAGGCCAGACGCATCCAGGTCAGATAGTCGGAAAATGCCCTGCAGATTCGCCGAAGCGTTCCGCAGGAACAGGTCGCCCGTCGAGCCAAAGACGATCTCCTGCGGGCCGTACGAACCGTTTCCGCCAAAACCGTTGATCGTCACGACGCCGATCACTTCGCCATCGTCTTCATAGTCCTCATCCCCGTTCCCGTCGAGCACCCGGAATATCTGATCCGGCCCAAAGCCGTTCCCGGCATTCACAAAGTGCACGCGCCCGAGTTGATCCTGCCCGAACCCGCTTGGTGCCGCGAAACTCATACCCGACGCGTTCAACCCGGTCACCGCGAACGCAGCCTCCCCCTCATCGAGCGCGTCCCCATCGCGATTCCCATCGCCCAGCACCAGCCAATGGCGCGCACCGGCATCCTGATCGCCCACATACACCCGGCCATCGCGAGCCACCCCGATCATGTTCGGGTTCTGAGGCCCCGGAAAGCCACCGACGTTCGATCCGTCATATAACGAGCCGATTTCAGACGCATCAATCGCGCCGTTCGCATCACGGTCGAGCAGCACCCAAAGGCGGTCGCTGTCGCGATCCGCCAGCACAAGCCGCACCTGCGACCACGTCGTCGTCGCACCGCCGCCGATCACCAAGGCCATCGCCAGCGCACGCCGTGAACTTGCGGTACGGATCACCTCAGCCTCCTCAATGTTGTTGCGACCGAGTCTCAATAAGACTGAGTATACCGCACAGATATCGCGAGGCAACACCCGAGCACAATCCATCAAATCGGCGTCCCGTTCAACCGGTTCAGCCACCCCACCACCATCCACCCGCCCCACACTGCCGCGAGCGTCGCGACCGGCAGCCCAATCGCCCCCACCATCGCCCACATCAACACCCACGCCAGAACCGGCCCCCGCCGGCCCGGCACCGAGCAATCCACCGCCATCGAAAACCCCCGCGCCGCCGCGACCACCACCGCCACGATCGCGAAGATCGCTGCCGTCTTCACCATGGCCGGTGCCCGGGTGTTGAACGCCGACAGCCCGAACGGCAGCCACAGGAGCGATGGCCACCCGAGCGCCAGCACGAGATACCACCAAGGCGGCACAGGCTGACGAATCAGTTCCGCATTGGTCGCGCCGATGCGATTGTCGCCGCCGCATTCGGGACACCGGATGAGCCGACCCGCAGACGCGATGCCGGTGATGTCGTACTCGCAGTGGTCGCACAACTGCCGGCCGGCGTCGAACATGACCGAGGGTAGCAAGCGGAAGGGAGTTGCCGCTCACACCAGCAACGTCGCTGGCTTCTCCAGCATCGCCTTCACCGTGCTCAAGTACGCCGCGGCCATCGCGCCGTCGACGATTCGGTGGTCGCTTGAAATCGTCATCTGCATCTCGTGCCCGATGACGATCGTGTCCTGGCCATCCGGGCCCGCCTCGACGAGGGCCTTCTTCTCCGCCGCGCCCACCGCCAGGATCGCGGCATTCGGCGGATTGATGATGGCCGTGAAGTGCGTCACGCCGAACATGCCCAGGTTGCTGATGGTGAACGTGGAGTCGGCCATTTCCTCGATCGTCAGGCCCTTGGTGCGGGCCTTGTCGGCCAGGGCGCGGGTCTGGGCAGAAATCTGCCGCAGACCCATGCTGTCGGCATTCCGCAGCGTGGCAACGACAAGCCCCCCGCCTTTTTCTTCCGGCAGGGCCACCGCGACGCCGATGTTCACGCTCGGCAGAATCTCGATCGATGGACCTGCCGAGCCTTGACCGGCGTTGTGCCAGCGCGAGTTCACAAACGGGTGGCTGTGCATCGCCAGCGCACACGCCCGCACGATGAAGTCGTTCACGCTCAGTTTCACGCCCTGCGCAGCCAGTTGGTCGTTGAGTTGCTGTCGCAGCGCCATGAGCGCATCCATCCGCACCGAGAGCGTGACCTGGTAGTGCGGGATGGTCGTCTTGCTCTCCACCAGGCGGCGGGCGATGGTCGTCCGCATGTTCGAGAGCGCCACCGTCCGGCCCTGCATGGGCGCGACGGCGTGGGTGAAGGCCGAGCCGGGCACCACCGCGGCGGCAGCGGGATGAGTCGGCGTGGTCCGGCGGTCCCCGCCGGAGGGGTGAGGCCCAGAAGATCCGGCGGGGACCGCCGGACCACCCAAGGCACTCCCACCACCAGCGATCGCGGCTTCAACGTCCTTGCGGATGATTCGGCCGCTGGGGCCCGTGCCGTCAACGCCCTTCAAGTCCACGCCCGACTCGGCGGCAATCTTCCGCGCCAGCGGCGACGCGAACACACGGGCGTCGGTGTGATGTGAACCGTTCGCGGGGTGCGCGGTGGTCAGCGTGGCGGTCGTTCCCTCGTTCACGCTTGGGCTTCGTGCCGATCCGGCCGCGGCGCTCGTCGACGCAGCCTGACGTCCGGCGGGGACCGCCGGTCCACCCTGACCGCCCTCAAACAGCACGATCGGCGTTCCCACCGGGACGGACTGCCCTTCCTTGATGGCCAGTTCGGCCACGGTGCCGTCTTCAAAGGTCTGGAGTTCCATCGTGGCCTTGTCGGTCTCGATGTCGGCGATGACATCGCCGGATTTGACCTTGGCACCGGGCTTGATGTGCCACTTGACGATGGTTCCGACTTCCATGGTGTCGGAGAGACGCGGCATGGTGATGTTGCTGGGCATTGGATAGTCCAAATTGCCAAATGGCCAAATGACCAAATCAGAGGGAGGCTGGAGCGTTGCGAGGACGTCGCGGTGCGGTCTTGGTAAGGATAGAGCCGACGATCTTCTTGATTTCCTGCAACTCCAGCAGCAAAGGCGAGAGACGGTCATGGCCAATCCACCCTCGCCGGATGAAGAGCCGAAGAAAAAATCGTGTCTCGGCGAGTTCCTTGCACGCGATCGCAAGACACTTGCGAAAATCCTTATCACTCATGGCCTCATCGGTTTCGGCGATGTTGGCCCCGACCGAGGTCCCGCAGGCCGCGACCTGTTCGACAATCCGTCGGAAACGGCCAGCCTGATCGAGTTCCTCCGCAACGGCCAAGCACCGATCCCCAAACGCCTCAGCGCGATCGACGAACTCGGCTCGGAGTCGCCCCTTGCCGGCTCGGACTTCAAGATCGACTTTGGCCATATGGCCATTTAGCAATTTGGCCATTTGAAGTGCCTCGCGGCTCACGCCCTTCCGACCGCCCCGCGCACCGCCCGCACGATCTTTCCTTTATGCGGCAGATACTCCGCTTCCAACGCCTTCGCGTACGGCGTCGGCACGTCGTCTGTATTCACACGCACCGGTTGATGATCGAGATAGTCAAACGCCTTCTCGCAAACCTGCGTAATGACCTCGCTCGCGATCGACGCAAACGGCCAGCACTGATCAACCACCACGATGCGGCCAGTCTTCTTTAGGCTGCGCACGATCGACTCCGTATCCAGCGGCCTCACCGTCCGCATATCCAGAACGTGCGCGTTGATACCCTCGGCTTCCAGTTCCTTGGCCGCTTCGATACAGAAGTTCACCGGGCGGCCAAACGACACGATCGTGACGTCGGCGGCAGGCCCTTCGCCATTCCACTGGCCGTGCTTCAGGTCGGCCTGCCCGAAGGGAATCGTGTATTCCTCTTCCGGCACGTCTCCCTTGTCGCTCAGCATGCGCTCGGATTCAAGGAAGAACACCGGATCGTCATCGCGGATGGCCGTCTTGAGCAGGCCCTTGGCGTCGTACGGGTTGCTGGGGATGGCGATCTTCAGCCCGGGAACCGTCGCGTACAGCGATTCGACCGTCCACGAGTGCGTCGAGCCCAGTTGCCCGCCCGCGCCGTTGTTGCCGCGGAAGACCACCGGGCAGCCCCACTGCCCGCCGGACATGTACAGCATCTTGGGCACGTTATTGAGCAACTGGTCCGCCGCCACCAGCGAGAACGACCACGACATGAACTCGATGATGGGTCGCAAGCCGTACATCGCCGCACCGACCGCGAGACCGGCAAACCCGTTTTCCGAAATAGGCGAGTCGATGATGCGCTTCTCGCCGAACTCTTCGAGCATGCCCTGGGAAACCTTGTACGCGCCGTTGTACTGCGCGACCTCCTCGCCCATAAGGAAGATGCGCTCGTCGCGGCGCATCTCTTCAGACATGGCCTCGCGGAGGGCTTCGCGGAACTGTATCTGGCGGGTGGACATGGATGACGGACCTCAGGAAAGCGCCAACGGAAGGCGAACCGGCAATGAAAGCGTGATCATAGCGCGCCGCCCGACTCTGCTACGCTCGGGTGCGATCCGAAACTGCGGCACCGGGCAGGGAAATCGTCAACGAAGGAGCGAAGTGAGCGAAGGGGGATTTCCATGAGTGACCGTCGAGTTCAGGCTGGCGAAGAGGGGGGGGATTCGGCTGACGGGGCCACTTTGGGCACCGCTGCGGGCGCTCCCGACCCCGGCTCGCCGATCCAGTTCCCGTGCGCTCAGTGCGGCGCGAAACTGCTCTGGGAGCCCGGTGCCGAGGCCCTGAAGTGCGAGCACTGCGGGCACGCGAATGCCGCCCCCGCGATCGAAGCCGATAAGCGTGCCGAAGCCACCACCGAGATCGACCTGCTCGCCACGCTCGAATCACTCGCCTCTCGCGCCGACCAGGTCGATGCCATCGTCTGCCACTGCGCCTCCTGCGGTGCCGACGTCACCATGAAGGCCAATATCACCAGTCAGGCCTGCGCCTTCTGCGGCACGCCGGTGGTCGCCCAGGGCTTGTCGAAGAAGTTGATCAAGCCGCGGGCGATGCTGCCCTTCAAGGTGGCTCGGCAGCAAGCCTCCGATGCGTTCTCAACCTGGCTGAGCGGCTTGTGGTTTGCCCCGGGAGACCTGAAGAAGATGGCCGCGGTCGACGGCCGCTTGCAGGGCATCTACATGCCCTACTGGACCTACGACTCCAAGGCCGACACCACCTACACCGGCCAGCGCGGCGACGACTACTGGGACACCGAAACCTACTGGTCCACCGTCAACGGCAAGCGCACCATGCAGACCCGCCGTGTCCGCAAGACGCGCTGGCGCTTCGTCACCGGCCGCGTGCACGATCGCTTCGATGACGTGCTCGTGCCCGGCAGTTCTTCGCTCCCCAGCGAGCGCCTCGCCGGCCTCGGCTCCTGGGACCTGCCCGCGCTCGTCCCCTTCGACCCGGCCTATCTCAGCGGCTTCGAAGCCGAGAGTTACACCATCGACCTCAAGGCCGGGTTCGACAATGCCCGCCCCATCATGGTCGCCGGCATCCGCGGCACCATCTGCCGCGACATCGGCGGCGACCACCAGCGGATCACGACGATGTCGCCTCGATTCTTCGACATGACCTTCAAGCACATCCTCGTGCCCGTCTGGATCGCGGCGTACCGCTACAACGGCAACGCCTATCGCTTCCTCGTCAACGGCCGCACCGGCACCGTCACCGGCGACCGCCCCTACTCCGCCAGCAAAATCGCCCTTGCCGTGATCGCCGGCCTGCTCGCGGTGAGCGTGATCGCGCTGGTGATCGCGATGATGAACCGCTAGCGCCGTGTCCCCCGTGCCACTGGCGTCGCCGGGCTCGGACGGCGTCGCCAGTGCTCCGGCGCGCATCCCCATCAGCACTGGCGACGCGGCCAAAGCCCCGCGACGCCAGTAGCACAGTGCGGGTCGGCTTACGACCCCGGCTCGCCCTCAAGTTGCAAGGTCGCCAGTGCCGTCATCGGATCCTGTGCGAAGCGAAACACCCGGTCCAGCCCCGTCAGCAGCATCACCGACCACACGTTGTCGCTCATCGAGCAGATCACCAGCGTCCGGCCACCGTCCACCAGTTTCTTCCGCAGCCGCAGCAACTGGGCCAGATGCGACGAACTGATGTAGTTCACGCCCGAGAAGTTCAGCACCACATGCTGCGACGCGCGGCCCGGGGCGTTCCCGCCCACGCGCTCATAGATCGCGGCCAGTTCCTCGGTCAACTGCGGCTCGTCCTGCAGTTCAGAAATCAGGATGTGCTCGGACCATTCCGTGGGCATAAGCCGCAGTGTAGCGACCGGAGCGAGGCCGCGTGCGCTCAGAAGCCCCTCCCAGCTGAGAGGGGCTTTCGGCGCGGTTGGCGCGGGATACCCTCGGTCGATGCTCAGACAGGTACTGCACAGCAAGATTCACTTCGCGCGCGTCACCGGTGCCCACCCGACGTATATCGGGTCGATCACCATCGATGCGGATTTGCTGGATGCCTGCGGGATGCGGGCCAGCGACCATGTGCACGTCGCCAACTGCCGGACGGGCGACCGGCTGGAGACGTATGTGTTCGAGGGCCAGCGGGGGTCGGGGGCGATTGAACTCAACGGCGCGGCGGCACATCTGTTTGCGGTGGGGGATGACGTGATCATCATGCACTACGC
Source organism: uncultured Phycisphaeraceae bacterium (assembly GCA_964588585.1). Lineage (GTDB taxonomy): Bacteria > Planctomycetota > Phycisphaerae > Phycisphaerales > UBA1924 > JAEUIX01. The sequence goes on along the minus strand of CAZPPX010000016.1, from coordinate 13,224 downwards.
GATGATGGACGAGGCGGAGTACGCCCGGCATCGTCCGGCGGTGCTGATCATGAATAAAGACAATCGCATCGACAAGGTGATGCACTACGAGCCTTCGCCCGGTGCGTCGCCGGTGGTGGCGGCGGGCGCTTCGCGGGCGGGTCGATCGCACGCGGGGTGAGTCGGGTCGGCTACGCTCCCTTTCTGAATGGTTTGGACCGTTTGGATTCGTCTTACTTGATTGATCGGAGTCGACCCGCGTCATGCTGCTGTTTGCCGTGTTTCAGAACGACGCACCGGCGAAGCAGTGGCCCCTGCGGCACGCGCACCTGCTCGGGCCCGATGAACTCGTGCTGCCGGGCGAGGTGCGGTTTGAGCGAGGGCTGATCCGATGCGAGCGGCGTGGGGGTGGGAACGAAGGGGCAATCGGGCTGGCGCTGCAGTTTCCGGTGCTGATCGAGTGGGCTTCGGGCGCGGCGGCCGAGACGAAGTTGATTCTGCGGACGGCCCAGTTGCCGGCGCGGACGCTGCCGTATTTGCTCACGCTGGAACTGGCCCGGCATCGGCTGATGCTGCTGCTGAACAAGTTGGAGGAGTGGGCGCTGTTTGATCTGCCGCAGGAAGATCCGCTTTCCAAGCAACTGGAGGAGACGCGGCAGGCGTTTACCTGGGCGCTCTTGCTGGCCAAGGGTGGAAGCGGGCCGCAGGGGGAGTGGTATTCGCCCGAGGCGGATCGGGCGGCGCGGCTGGCGCTGGCTTCGGGTGTGGTGGCGGGCGATTTGATGTCCAAGCGGCAGGCCGAGGTGCAGCACAAGCGGCGGGTGTCGGGCGAACTGGCCAAAGTGGCGGCCTTGCGGCCGCCTGAGAACGCGATTACGGATCATGAAGCGCGGGCGAGCCGCGAGGCGGCGATCGGGTCGCCAGGGGTGCTGCTGCCCGACATGCCCAAGGTGGGCGTGGCGGTGAACCCGGCGGTGCTGAACGCGGAGTTGCAGAAGCAGGCGGCGGAGGCGGCGGATTACATCCAGATGCCCATGCGCTGGGTGGATATGGAACCGGTGGAGGGGAAGTACGCGTTCAAGCCGACGGATGCGTGGATCGAGTGGGCGGTGACGAAGGCGAAACTGCCGGTGATGGCGGGGCCGTTGATCGACTTGCGACCCGGCGCGGTGCCGGACTTTTTGTATATCTGGGAGCATGACTACGAGACGCTGCGCGATGTGGTGATCGAGCATGTCAAGGCGCTGGTGACGCGCTATCGGCGCGCGGTGGGGACGTGGGTGGTGGCGAGCGGTTTGCAGGCGGGCGGGGCGTTTTCGCTCTCGCAAGAGCAGATCATGGACCTGACGCGCACGTGCGTGCTGCTGGTGCGCAAAGTGCAGCCGAATGCAAAGGTGATTGTGGAGGTGGCGCAGCCGTGGGGGGAATATTCGGGGGTGCCGGGGATGACGCCGCGGACGCTGCCGCCAGCGACGTACGCGGAACTGATCAATCAGTTGGGGCTGGAGATTGACGCGCTGGGGGTGCGGGTGCAGATGGGGCAGAATCTGCCCGGGCGGGCGACGCGGGACTTGCTCGCGATTTCGCATCTGCTGGACCGGTTCGCGGCGTGCGACAAGCCGGTGGTGGTGACGGCGGCGGGTGTGCCGAGCCGGGCGATCAGTGCGCCGGCGCAGGCGAATCCGGATTCACCCGCGCCGGATGCGGGCGCGTGGCCCGGTGGCTGGACGCCCGAGACACAGGCGGGGTGGCTGGCGGCGGTGGGGGCTATGGCGCTGAGCAAGCCGTTTGTACAGTCTTTCTGCTGGCAGGATTTGTACGATGCGGATGCGGGTGCGGACATGCCCGGGGGTGGGCTGACGACGCTTGGGGGTGGGTCCAAGCCGGGTCTGAAAGCACTGGCGGGGTTGAAGTTGGCGCTGCGGGAGAAGCGGGCGGCGCTGCCTTGACGCGCGGGATGAAGTGAGTGGTCAGCGAAGGAGCGAAGGGATCGAAGGGGGCGGACGATTAATAGGCCGGTGTAGGGAAGCCCGTTGAAACGGGCTCAGAACCAAACTCAAGAAACGACCAGTTTGGCATCGGCGGTACCACCGCTGGAGCGGTGGCCGATGAGCGAGCAAGGCCGCTGAAGCGGCTTGAAGACAGACGTTGGTGCCACGAGAGCCCTTAGCGACCCCCGAATCTCCGTGTCGGACAGCCCAATCGTGGACGCCACTCGTCCGCAGTGGATCGGAATCCTCTCCGATCTTCGTTCCCTTCGCTCCTTCGTTGACAGTCCTTGGCCTTTTCCCGAAGCGCGATGAGGTCCGGCTGAGTCTCGGGCTCAATCGCACAATCAACGTGGTGGAGGCTGAAGCCCGCTGGCGGTCTATCTGTATACTGCGTCGGTTCGCTTTCCGCCTTTCCCGGAGGCTCGCATGTCGATCTCCAATCCGCCTTCAGGCGTGTCGCGTCGGTCGTTCCTGCAGACGCTCGGCGCTTCGGCCGCGGCCAATGCGCTGGTGGCGAATCTGGATGCGGCGCAACCGCCTGCCGCGCCGGCTGCGCCTGAAGGACCGGCCATGCTCGGGCCTGGGCCTGGCAAGATGATGCTGCGGATCAACGGGAAGGAGACGCCGCTGACGATCGAGCCGAGCACGACGCTCCTCGATGCGCTTCGGCATCATGCGAACCTCACGGGGTCGAAAGAGGTATGCGATCGGGGCTCGTGCGGCGGGTGCTCGGTGATCATTGATGGGCGGCTGCATGTGTCGTGCATGATGCTGGCGGTGGATGCGGTGGGCAGCGACATTCAGACCGTCGAGGGTCTGGCAACGGGCGACGAACTGCATCCGATTCAGAAAGCGTTTGTGAAGCACGATGCGCTGCAGTGCGGCTTCTGCACGCCCGGGCTGGTGATGGCGTGCAAGGCGGTGCTGGACCACGAGCCCAAGCCGACCTTGACGCAGATCAAGAAGGGCCTGGCGGGCAACATCTGCCGGTGCGGGACTTATACGAACGTGTTCAACGCGTGCCTGGAGGCTTCGGGACAGGCCCCGATCACCGACGCGTGACGCGCGTGTGGGCGCGGTTGGGTTTCGTGTGTGCTTCGTGCGGTTTTTCTGCTCGCCTGAGAATGGAATCCGGCCATGCAACCTGCTTCGCCTCCGATGGCTTTTTCGCCCACCACGCTGCCGACGGACAACCGGCCGCGGAATGCCGGGTCGTCGATGAACGACGACACGTCGCGGCTTGACGCGGTGGCCAAGGTCACAGGCCGGGCCAAGTACGGGCGCGATCGGTACCTGCCCAATGCGGTGTACATCGCGTATGTGCGGTGCCCGTGGGGGAGTGCGGAGTTGGTGTCGAGTGACACGAAGGCGGCGTCGGCTGTGCCGGGGGTGATCGAGGTGGAGGTGGGGGGCAAGGAAGGCAAGTACCACGGGGCCCGGGTGGGGCATGTGGTGGCGGATTCGCCCGCAGCGGTACAGCGGGCGCTGAAGGCGCTGAAGTGCGAATGGAAGCGGCGGCCGGCGCAGACCCTGATCACCGACGCGATGGGTGAACCCATCGTGCCCTCGGAAGAACTGACCAAGATGCTCGCCGGGTGCGACCATGTGGTGGACGCGGTGTATTCGACGCCCGTGCAGACGCATTCCTCGCTGGAGACGCACGGCGCGTGCGTGGACCACAAGGGTGATGAGGCGGTGGTGTATTCGAGCACCCAGGGCACGTTCGCGGCACGCGACGGGCTGGACGAAGCGATCGGTCTGCCCCGCAGCAGGTACAAGGTGGTGTGCGAATATGTGGGTGGCGGGTTTGGATCGAAACTGGCCGGGGCGGATAAAGAGGGTGTGCTGGCGGCGCGGATCGCGGCCAAGTACAAGCGGCCGGCGTACCTCTTTGAGAACCGAGCCGAGGAGCATCTGGATACGGGCAATCGGCCAGCGAGCCGGACGCTGGTGAAGGTGGGGTTCAGCAAGGACGGCACCATCAGCGGGGCGCTGATTCACACCTGGGGCGGCGTGGGCGTGGCGCGTGGGGGCGGGGGCGTATCGATTCCGACGGGTTGCTATTCGCTCGGCGAGATCCAGCGGAAGCACGATGATGTGCAGTTCAACGCGGGCACGCCTCGGGCGTTTCGCGCGCCGGGCAAGCCGCAGGCGGCATTCGCGGAAGAGTTGATGCTGGATGAGGTAGCGACGAAGGCAGGTGTCGATCCGGTGGCGCTGCGGATCAAACTGAACACATCGGCGGATCGCAAGACGATGCTGGAGCAGGGTGCCGAGTTGATCGGCTGGAAGAACCGGAAGGCGACGGGCGCGCAGACGGGCGTGGTGCGGCGCGGGTTCGGCGTGGGGTGCACGAGTTGGCCCCGGATTCCTTCGCCATCCGAGGCGGAGGTGGTGATCAATCGCGACGGCTCGGTGCTCGTGCGCACAGGCTCGCAGGACATCGGCACGGGTCAGCGCACGGCGATGGGGATTGTCGCGGCCCATGCGATCGGGATTCCGCTCCGCATGGTGGAGGTGTCGATCGGCGATTCGACCAATCCGCCCGCGCCGGGGTCGGGGGGATCGGTGACGCTGCCCAACACGGCACCCTCGATGACCGATGCGGCGATGGATGCGAAGAGCAAACTGCTGGACCTGGTGGCGAAACTGCACGAGTGCGACGCCGCCGATCTTTCGATTCGCGACGGGGCGATTCTGAAGAAGGGCGAGGCGCTGGTGACGTGGGCGCAGGCGTGCGCAAAGATCGGGCCGGATGCGATCGTGGGCAAGGGGGCGTGGAACGGGCGCGGGCAGGGGGCGGGGCACTCGGACGGGGTGCAGTTTGTCGATCTGCGCGTGGATACCGAGACGGGGATCGTCATGGTGGATCGCGTGATCGCGCTGCAATCGTGCGGCAAGGTGGTGTGCCGGAAGACGGCCGAGTCGCAGGTGATCGGGGGCGTGATCCAGGGCCTGTCGTATGCGCTGTTTGAGAACCGGCTGCTGGATCGGAACACCGGCGCGATGGTGAACCCGAATCTGGAGTGGTACAAGATCGCGGGGCCGGTGGAGATGCCGCTGATTGAGCCAATTTTGTGGAAGGACGCGACGGCGAACGTGCGGTCGTTGGGCGAGCCGCCGACGGTGCCGACGTCGGGCGCGATCGCGTGTGCACTGTTTAATGCGATCGGCATGCCCGTACGTGACCTTCCCCTGACCCCTGAGCGCGTGCTGGCGGCGCTGGCCTGAAGCGAGAAAACACCATGCACTCATTTGCGTTGACGACGGCTGATGACCACGCGCAGGCGGCGACGCTGCTGGCCGACAAGCGGTTTTCCCTGCCGGTGCTGAAAGCCGGCGGGATGGACCTGGTGGATCACCTGAAGGAAGGGCTGATGGCGCCGGATGTGGTGATCAACATCAAGCGTGCGGGACGGGCGAAGGGGAAGCCGGCGGTGCGCGAGGGCAAGGTGCCCGGCGCGGGGGGCGCTGGGCTGGAGATCGATGCCGCGTGCACGCTGGCGGAGATCATCGAGTCGTCGCTGGTAGCGAAACTGGCACCCGTGCTGGCGCAATCGGTGTCGAACGCGGCCACGCCCCAGGTGCGGAACGTGGCGACGGCGGCGGGGAACCTGCTGCAGCGCCCACGCTGCTGGTATTACCGGCACGAGCAGTTTGATTGCCTCAAGAAGGGCGGCTCGCAGTGCTTCGCGGCGGAGGGCGAGAACGCGTATCACGCGATTTTCGGGCCCGGGCCTTGCCACATTGTCCACCCGTCGAACCTGGCACCGGCGCTGATGGTGTGCAACGCCAAGGTGCACCTCACGGGCTCGTCACGGGCATCGATTCCGATCGCGGACCTGTTCCACATGCCGGAGAAGGGGATTTTGAGCGAGCACAACCTGCAGCCGGGCGAGGTGGTGACGCGTATTGACGCGGACGCCCAGCCGACGAGCGGGTTCTGGACGATCAAGGCGAAGGCGTCGTTTGACTGGCCGCTCGCGTTCGCGGCGGCGGCGCTGACGATCGATGGTGGGCGGATCAAGTCGGCGCGGGTGTGCGCGGGTGCGGTGGCACCGGTGCCGTGGGTGCTGCCGAAGGTGGAAGCGGCGCTGGTGGGGCTGGAGATTGGTGATGAGGCGGGGATCACGAAGGCGGCGGCGCTCTCGATCGACGGGGCCAAGCCGATGCGCGACAATGCGTACAAGTTGAAACTGCTGCCCGTGGCGGTGAAAAGGGCCGTTCTGCGGGCGACGGGGCGGGACGTGGCCCGGGATTTGGGGCTGGATGGGGGCATGTCATGAGCGAGGGCGAAGAGCGAACGTTCAACCTGAAACCAGCGTGCCTGAGTCTGCGTCACAAGTTGATGTATGTGGACAGCCGTCAGAGCACGCCGGGCTTGGTTGATGACGAATCGGATACGCGGGTGTATTTCTGCATCAAGAGCCAGGACACGCTGGGGCCGGATAACGAGCCGGTGTGTACGAAATCGTGCACGGCGGAGCGGGCGTGCTTTCACCGGTGAGTGGGCAACGGGGTGGTCCGGCGGTCCCCGCCGGACTCCTGAGGGCTCACAGTGAGCCACTTGGAACCACATCACCTGGCCGGTCGTATTGATCCCCAACGTTGAGTGGCGGGAATGAACCCTTCCCGGAGTTGGGGCACTCAACAGGTTCGGATCGGGCTCCCGTACGACGGGGACCGCCCGACCACCCTTCCCGGACCACTCTCGTGGGCCAACTTGTTCAGGGGCGGGGTTGAACACGCGGCGGATGCCGTGGGTGTGTACCCTCTCGGGCCCGGTGCCGGGCTGGGCTGGCACGGGTGGTTGATCGACGCATCGGTTTGACCTTTGGAGGCTGGTTTTATGGCTGCCAACGTCTGCTGGGGCATTGAGGTCGGGTCGGGCGCAGTGAAGGCCGTCAAACTGGAGCGGACGGCGACCGGCGTGAACGTGGTCGATTTCGCGTACATCCCGCACAAGCGGGTGCTGAGCACGCCGGAGATTGATGAGAAGGAAGCCAAGCGTGTGGCGATGGGGACGCTCATCAGCCAGCACGAGTTGAAGGGCGCGTCGCTGGCGGTGTCGGTGCCCGGGCACAGCGCGTTTGCGCGGTTTGCCAAGTTGCCGCCGGTGGAGCCGAAGAAAATCCCGGACATCGTGAAGTTCGAGGCGGTGCAGCAGATCCCGTTCCCGATCGATGACGTGGAATGGGACTACCAGACGTTCGCGTCGGCCGATTCGCCCGATGTCGAGGTCGGCATCTTCGCGATGACGCGGGAGCGGGTGAACGAGCAGTTGACCAAGTGGCAGGATCTGGGGCACACGCCCGACACGCTGACGCTGAGCCCCCTGGCGGCGTACAACGCGATCAGTTTCGATCAGAGTTTCAGCGAGCAGACGCCGGGCACGGTGATTCTGGACGTGGGCACGACGTCGACGGATTTAATCGTCGCCGAGGGCGGGCGGCTGTGGATCCGCACGTTCCCCATCGGTGGCCATCAGTTCACCGAGGCGCTGGTCACGCACTTCAACCTCACATATGTGAAGGCCGAGAAACTGAAGCGCGAGGCGGAGAACACCGAGCACGCTCGGCATGTGCTGCAGGCGATGCGGCCGGTGTTCGGCGACCTGGCGCAGGACGTGCAGCGGTCGATCGGGTACTACCAGTCCACCCACAAGAACGCGAAACTGACGCGGGTGATCGGGCTGGGCGGCACGTTCAACCTGCCCGGGCTACGGAAGTTCCTGTCGCAGCAGTTGCAGATGGAAGTGGTGAAACTGGAGGCGTGGGAGAACGTGAAGGCCGAGGGGCCGAAGAACGCGGAGTTTCAGGCCCATGCGGCGTTGTTCGCGACGGCAATCGGGTGTGCGTTGCAAGGGCTGGGGAACGAAACGATCAGCGCGAACCTGATGCCGGTGGCGGTGGTGCGAGAGGCGATGTGGAACCGCAAGACGCCGTGGTTTGTGGCTGCGGCGACGGTGGGCCTGCTGGCGGGCGGAGCGAGTTTCGTGGGTCCGATGCTGGACCGCACGGCCCTGGCACGGAAGCCCAAGCCGGCGGAGATCGATGCCGCGAAGCGCGAGGCGACGACGCTGAAGAACAAGTGGAAGGCAGTGGAGGCGGAATACAAGAGCGACGCGCGGGCGATCAGTTCGATGGACATGCTGCAGGGGCGGGATATCTACGGGTATCTGCTGCAGGATTTGTCGACGATGATGGCGAAGGCGAAGAGCCTGGCGCCGGACGAGAAGCCCTCGCTCAATCGGGTGCAGTTGCTGAAGTGGGAGACGAACTATCAGATGACGCCGCTTTCGGAAGAGGAGCGGATGATGCAGGAGATGTCACGACCTGTGGCCAAGCCGGGGCAGGCCGCGGCGGCCACACCCGAGGGGCCCGACAATCGTCCGCGGATCAAGGTGCGGATCGAGGTGGCGACGAGCAAGCCTGACGCGCAGGCGGACCGTTTGATCAACGAGGCGTTTGTGACGTGGCTGCGGGCGAATGCGAACCGGGCGGATTTCCCGTACACAATCGAGATGGATGGGCGAAAGGCGATGACTCTTCGGAGCCGGGACAAGATTGCCGAGACTCCGGCGAGCGCGGTGTCGCCGACGTTTTCGCCTACACCCGAAGGCGGTGGCGAGATGGTGCCCCCGAGCGAGGAAATGACCGAGCCGCCTCGGATTCCGGGCAAGGGGCCTGGGCCGGCGGGGCGTACGCCCCGGCCGCTGCCGGGGCGGAGCGCGGCGCCGCCGCCCACCTTCTCGAACGCCAACAACAGCCAGAAGCCGGGAGCCGACGACGTGAACAAGATCGCGCCGATTCCCCTGTTGGAATACATCGGAACGCCGGGTTCGACGATCTCCAACTATCTGATCGAGTTTGACGCGATCATCAAGCCTCCCGCCACCGAGGCCAAGGAGGGCGCGCAGTGAATACGTTTGTGACGATTCTGAAGCAGCGTTGGATCATCCTGGTGATGCTGGTGGTGGTGCTGGCGGCGGTGCCGGCGATGGTGTATTACAGCGGCAAGTTCCGCACCGACCTTCGTGACCGGGTGGGGCGAGAGGTGCAGGCTGACCTGGCGGAGATTTACGCTGGCGGCTCGACGGTGAAGGTCAACTACACGCTGCCGGCGGTGGGCACGCGGCCCGAGGTGGCGTATAAAGGGCCGCCGAACGAGACACTGATCGCGGAGTTCAAGGGCCGGCGCGACCGGCAGATTTCGGAGTTGGGTCAGGTGGTGAGCGCGGCGCTGGCGTTCAGCCGGGGCAATCGCAAGCCCCTGGTGGAGGGCTTGTTCCCCGCGCCCTCGGCGGCGGATGAGGCGATCAAGCCGCGCGAGTTTCAGCGGATGTATCTCACGATCGACGATCCGGAGGTGAGCGCGCAGCGGAAACTGATCGCGCAGTACGGCGGCGGTTTGCCGCTTGATCCGCTGCCCTTTGCGCAGGTGCTGAAAGACCGGCAGACCGATGAGGTTCGCAAGATCACGCTGAGCGAGAAGGCGGAATACAACCAGTTGACGCCCGACCAGCAAGCGGTGGTGAGCAAGGCGATGGTGGAGTTCCGGTTGCAGCAGTACCGCAACCGGGCGGCGACGCTGTCGTTTTATTGCGATCCGGCCGGCTTCAACCTGGTTCCATTGCGAAACGAGACGCCCACGCTGAACCAATGCTGGTGGTGGCAGTGGGAATACTGGATGCGTGAGGACGTTTTCGCGGCGATCCAGGCGGCCAACAAGCCGTACGCCGATTCGGGCATCTCCGGGTCGGTCATCAAGCGCGTTCTGGGCATGCGGATCGAGGATCATCAACTCATCGCGGTGGATCCGAACAACCCGGTGACGGCGGCGTTTCCGCTTGGCAGCGACGCCCCGGCACCGCACAAGCCCGAGGTTTCGGTGACGGGTCGGACCAGCGACGTCAACGCGGGGAACAACTACTACGTCGTGCGGAAGTGCACCGTCGAGATGATCGCGTCGGTGTCGCGTCTGCCTGAGTTCATTGACGCGCTGTCGGCCCGCAACTTCATCTCGGTGCTGGATGTTGATCTGGAGAAGATCGACACGAATGACCATCTGAAGGCCGGGTATTACTACGGGACCGAGCCGGTGATCGGCGTGCGGATGCAGATCGAGTCGCTCTGGCTGCGGGAGTGGCTCCTGCCGATCATTCCGAAGGAATGCCGGGAGCAACTGGGGATTCCCGCGCCGCCGGAACCGCCTCCAGCTGATCCGGCGGGTGACCCAGCGGCAACGGCACCGGCACCAGCGCCAGGCCGGTAAGCCCTGGGGTTTCGACTGCCCTTCTTCCCGATTCGCGTTGCGCTCGTCCGATTTCGACACGCTCCTCTTTTACGAGACTCCTCATGGCCGTCCGCCGCATCAAGCCCATCGAGCAGCACGTTGAAAAGATTGTTCTGGGTATCGCCGGTGCCGCCTTCATGGGCGTGCTGGCGTGGCAGTTCATCGGGCCCAAGACCACCGTCGCGGTGCCCGTCGGGGCGCGCGCCAAGGAACCAGTGCCCATCGGCGAGGCGTACGAGATCGTCGCCGTGGAGGCGCGGAAACTGCAGGGCGAGATCGCGCAGCGCGACTTTGCCGATCTCCCCAAAGCCGCGGCGACGGGATTGCTGGCGGAGTTCACCGAGCGGCACGACGGGCCGGTGATGGGTGGGCGGAAACTGCCCAGTGGGGTGATTGGTGATGTGTCGCCGGTGGTACGGGATACGACGCTCGCCAGGGACGTGACCGAGATCCCGAAGGGCGAGTTTGCGTTCCATGTGCCGCAGATTCCGGCGCTTGAAGGCGTGCTGGCGCACGGGTTTGTCGCGAGCATTCATCCGGAAGACGTGAGCGCGATCCCGGAACTGAGCGCGATGGTGACCAGGCCCGAGCCCCACAACCTGGCGGCGATCACGGTAGAAGCGACCATTCCCGGGGCGTCCATCCGGGCCGCGCTGGAGGCGGATCCGGATGGCAAGGGGCCCATCCAGGCCCTGCCCAAGGGGTGGTGGGACGCGGGTCGCCTGGCGGCGCTGAACGTGGAACTGGTGCGGGAGACGCGGCTGGCCGATGGCACATGGGGTGAGCGCACGGTGGTGCCGGCGATGCCCGGGCGTTTCTCGGTGGCCGCCAAAATCAAGGACCTTCGGTCCAACGATCAGATGTCGGCGTTACTCAACGAGGTGGTTCCGAAGGAAGGCGAGATTCTTCGGCCTGAGTGGTATCGCCGCCCGGATATCAACGGCATCTCGCTGGGCGAAGAGTGGACGGCACCGTCGGACCTCGCCAGCGCTGATGGTGCCCCCGCGGAGCGCAGCAAAGCCCAGATCAATCGCGAGCGGAATACCAAGATCGCGCGGCGCGAGGCGATCGACCGTGAGTTGCGGACGCTGGGTACCGGCGGCCCCCCGGGCCGTCGCGGCCCGGGCCAGACGCCCGGTCGCAATCCCGCGCCGGGTTCGGACGATCGACGGCGCGAGCAACTGGAAAAGCAGCGTGCGGCGCTCGACGGCGAGATCAAAAAACTCGACGAGGAACTGAAGCAGTTGGGCGTGGAAAAAGTGGCCCCCAAGACCGAGCAGTTCGCCATTGTCGATGAGCCCATCGTGCAGGTCTGGGCACACGATGTCACCGTCAAGCGTGGTGCCACCTATCGCTACATGATCCGCCTGCATGTAAACAACCCGATGTTCGGGCAATCCAACGTTACTGGAGCGCAGGCCGCGCTGAAACTGAAGCCGACCATTACGACCGCGGATTCCGCGTGGACGGACGCCGTGGACGCGCCGCCCGAGACGTATTTCTTCATCACCAACGCGAGCAACGTTCGGGCCGGTGGCGGCGGGGCGTTTGCCACCGTCGAGATGTTCAAGTTTGAATGGGGCTACTGGCGCCGCGGCTCGGCCCGGCTTGATCCGGGTGATCCTCTGCTGGTCGCTGCGGAGATTCCTGATGTGGCCAAACTGCGCACGCTGACGCCCAAGAAGCCTGCGCCGGGTGCACCCGGCGCACCGGGGCAGCCTGGGCCTGGTGGCCGGTCGCCGGCGATTGCGCCGCCGGGCGGTGGTGGCGGGGCTGGTACGCCCGCGCAGCCGGATAAGGATGCGCCCAAGGGGCCGATGGTGTCCCGGTTCGCGATTGCCCGGGATGCGTTCCTGCTGGATGCGGTGCCGCTGACGATTTCGCTCTCGGCCGACAAGAACCGCAACGCGGCCTTCCTGGCCTACATCCGCGATGAAGGCGGCATGCTCGTAGCCCGCGAGCCTCAGGCCGATCAGGCGAGTGCCGTGTACAAGGCGCTGGTCCGCTCGGCCCGGGCGGGCGAAGAGTCCAACAAGAACCTGCCCGACGAGATCACCGGTCACACGCCCGAAGAGAAGAAGCCCAAGCCCCCCGGTGAAGAGCCGCCGCCCCCGCCACCCCCGGGTGGTGGAGGTGGTGGTGGCGGCGGTGGTGGCTGAGCCGCGCGTCCGCAGCCGGCAGAAAGGCTCAGAACTTGGGTACACTCCGCGAGTGAGCCGCGAGGCAGATATCGCTGCGCTGCTTGATGCCCCGATGGGGCAACGTGAGGGCGTGCGCGATTGGACCGTCGGGCCCGCGAAACTGGCGGCGGTGGCGTTGCTGGGCGCGGCGTCGCTGGTTGCGCTGGGGTGGTCGGTGCTTGGCAGCGGGCAGGCGCGTCCGGTGCTTCGGGCGGCGGAGGGCGAAAATGCGGATCGGCGGAAAGCCGCTTCGGCTGAGGCACCCCTGGGTTCGCCCAAGCCAGGCGGTGCCGAGCCACCCGCGTCACCCGCCCTCGGCCGGCGGATCAACATTAACTCGGCCACCGCCGCGGAACTGGAAGTGCTGCCCGGGATCGGCCCGGCGCTGGCGCAGCGGATCATCGACGACCGGGCCGCGTCCGGACCGTTTGCGAGCCTTGACCACCTTGATCGGGTCAAGGGGATCGGTCCGCGGACGATCGACAAACTGAGGCCTCTGGCAAGTGCTGAGTGAGAGAAGCGCATCAGCGCGAGCGCTTGTGTTGAAATACAGGACGAGTGACGAAGTGCGTTTGCCCAACGGCGCTCGCCTCCATCCCCCAACCTCTGGAGGGTTATGCGCCGTACGTCGTATGCACGGTGGCGCGGCGCGCGTGCAGCGTCCATGATATTGCCACTTTTCACAGGAACAACTGCATGGAACGCGACATCTGGCCGGTTCACCCAAGGGACTCCTGAACAACCGCCCTCGGCGGCAGCGGGATCGTGCGTGACGGCGT
>CAZPPX010000015.1:0-90483 GCA_964588585.1 uncultured Phycisphaeraceae bacterium | reverse complement strand
GTCACGCACGATCCCGCTGCCGCCGAGGGCGGTTGTTCAGGAGTCCCTGCTGTGCCACGGCTGGAACTTACTTCTGTGCCACCCTGCCGCAAAAACAAACACGCCCCCGGCTTTCACCGGGGGCGTGTGAAGTTGCATTCAACGAATGCGCATCGACTCAGTCGCGGAAGATGGTCACGGTAATGTTCGTGCCGTCTTGCACGCCGGAGATGAGGCGCAGGTAGGCGTTGGTGCCATCCGGGCTGGTGGCGGCAGCGCCGGAGGGACGGGCGGCATCGTCGCTCTCGTTCACGAACATGTTGTCGGGAACGGTGAGGGGCGAGGCGGTGCCGGTGCGGCGGTAGGTGATCTCGGTGGGATCAGGACGGGTCTCGAAGGTGACGTGGCCGTCGTTGTAGCCGATGTTGCCTTCCCACGTGTTGCGGCCGCCGTGGATCAGGAGCGTGTTGGACTGCGCGCCCGTGGTGGGCAGGGTCCAGCCGGCGGTGCCGGGGTACACGGCCGAGTCGTTGGTGGCGCCCTGGTAGGTGGGGCCGCGGTTGCCCCAGACGGGCTCGGTAGCGGCGAAGGTGTTGGACCACTTCGCGGAGCGGGGCGAGCCGAAGGGGAGCGCGTGGGCGTAAGAGACGTTGCCGAAGCCGGTCGTCGGACGACGGATGCCGCCGGTGGAGTTGTCAGCCGGGGTGCCGGCGAAGCCGGGGTCCCATTGCGCGGCAGCGGGAGTCGGCGCACCAATGGGGTTGGCGTTCTGGTAGTCGGCGAACGCCACGATCTGGCTGTTGCTCTCGGCGGGGGTGATGCAGATTTCGGGCGAGATGCTGCCGTTCCAGATGAGGAGCGACACGATGTTGCCCGTGACATCCTTCTGCCGGTTGGGCTGGCCAGCGGTGCCGGCGACGGTGGTGTTGGAGCGGTCGATCTGGCTGGGGAGCGGGAACTGCTCCTTGTTCTGCTGCGACCAGATCAAGCAGGCCTGCACGATGTTGCGGACCTGGGTGGCGCACTTGAGTTGGCGGGCCGACTGACGGGCCTTGCCGAGCGCGGGGAGCAGGATGCCGACGAGCAGGGCGATGATCGCGATGACCACCAGCAACTCGATCAGGGTGAATGCACGGTTCTTCTTCATGAACGACTCCTTGACACGCCCCGGGTTCCGCCGCACTCGCGGAGGGCCAGAGGCAGACGATTGATTCGCCCCGCGGAACACCCGCGAGACGGGGATGGCCGATGCCAGCCGCGAAACCTAACCGATCCTGAGGCCCACCGCCGGGGACCCCGATCCGGTTTTCTTCCGGGCTGCCCCGGTATTGGCCGGCGTGGCAAGGGTTGAGTGCCCGTGCCACGCCGCCGACCTGACTTCCGACAACCGGCGAGTTCTGGTCGGTCCCTTCCGCCGACCAGACCGATTGCCGCGACCAACCAACCACCCCACCCTCAGACACCCTCACACGAGACCCGAGACACGAGTATCCCACGAGTACCCAGAAACACGAGACCCAGCGGGCAACGGGCACGGCCCGATGCCAAGTTTGCGCGATGAACACCCGCGGCAGCCGCGAGCCCGAAATCCATGGATGTGCGCCACCGATCAACGATCCCGACGATTCAGACGAAGGCGGAACGCTTCGCTCACGCATGAACGCGAGCGAATAGGTGTGCGGCATCGAAACGCTGGAAGGGCTGGAAAACCCCATGAGCGATCACACACACGCGGCACCCTGAGGACTGAATCCTCACACGGGCCTCTCGTCGGGCTCCAAGTTGTCGGCTGGCTGTGAACCTGCGCGGGGCAGATTACGGATGGTGACGGAACCGTCACCGATGAGAACAGGGCAAACAGGTGTATCCACACGCGGTTGCCAGCCAAGCCAATCAGACCAATCAAATCCAAATCCGAAACGCCGATCGCGAAGGCGACCTGCGGAATGATTCTATATCATCCTTCCATACCATCCGCCACCCAGTGTGACGTGGTTGCACGATTTTTTTAGATTTTGTGGAGAACGACTTGAGCCACCCACCCCCCCCCTCCACTCCTTCGCCCTCCCAAAGCCCTTCGCCAAGTTCAGAGGTCGGTGCCCAGGCGGGTAGGGGGGCGGGCCAAAGTCAGCCTGAAAGGCGGCTTGCGGAACTGGGAAAGGTGCTTCCGCAGCCAGCCGTGCCGGTGGCGGCGTATGTGCCGACCCGCAAAGTTGGGGGGATGATCTACGTCAGCGGGCAGATTCCCTCGATCAGCGGGAAACTAATCGCCCAGGGCGTGGTGCCGAGCCAGGTGAGTTTGGAACAAGCCCGGGAGTGTGCCGGGCAGTGCATTCTGAATGCCCTGGCTGCGGCCAAGGCGGCCCTGGCCGATTGTGGGGGGCTGGACGCCATTCGTTCCGTGGTGCGGGTGGGGTGCTTTGTGGCCTGCGACCCGGGGTTCACCGATCACCCCAAAGTCGCCAACGGTGCCAGCGACCTGCTCGTGGCGGTGTTCGGCGAGGCGGGCAAGCACGCGCGGGCGGCGGTGGGCGCGCCGAGCCTGCCCCTTGGGGCACCGGTAGAGGTTGAGGTGATCTTTGAAGTGGCGTGACCGGAAGGCGCCAGCGTGATCATCCGCAGGCAGCCCGAGGACTTTGTGGTGGTCGAGCGACTGACGCCCGAGTGGCTGGCGCGGGTCTCGGCGCGGCCGCTGTCAGGCGAAGCGTGCGCCGTGTGGCGTTTGACGAAGACCTCGCTCACGACACCCGAAGCGACGGCGCGGCTGGCGCGGGCGCTGGGCGTGTCGGCGGGCGCGGTGGCGCACGCGGGGCTCAAGGACAAGCACGGCGTCACTACGCAGTTCGTCACGGCACCGGCGCGCGACGCGAGCGGTGACGCTGCGGCGCTTTCAGGCCCGGGCTTCACGGCGGAGCGTGTGGGCTGGTCGCGCGACATGATCGATGCCAAGGCGATCGAGGCCAACGCGTTTGCCATTCTGGTGCGCGGGCTGACGCGGGAATCCTCACGCGAGACGGCGCGACGGGCGGAGGCCCTGCGCGATCCGGCGGGTTACTCGGCTGGTGCGGCGGGCGCAAGCGAGGCTGCGCGTCTGCTCGTGGTGAACTACTTTGGCGATCAGCGCTTCGGCTCGGCCCGGCATGGCGAAGGGTTCGCGGGCAGGCACCTGGTGCGCGGGGAGTTTGAGGCCGCGCTGCGGCTGCTGATCGCCACGCCCGCGCGGAAGGACAGCGGTGCGCGGCGAACCTTCACCCGCCTGGCGGTCGCGGGATGGGAAGGCCGCGAATGGAAGGGGCTGGTGGCGAAACTGCCAGCGTGCCCGGAGCGGAGGGCGGTCGAGGCGCTGGCGGCCGGAGGCGCGATGAAGGACGCATTCGCGGCATTGCCGAACATGCTTCAGCAGATGGCGGTGGATGCGTATCAGTCGTGGCTGTGGAACAAGTCGGCGGTGAGGATGGCGCGGGAGATTGCGGGGATGGAGCCAACCGGGAGCACCGACTTCGCCGAGCCGAAGTCGGTGGCACGGGTGGCACGGGGAACGGGCGATCGCGCCATCCTGGCCGATGATCCGTTTGGCGCGATGGTGTTCCCGGCGTGGTCGATGCTTGCGCCGAGCGCTGTTGAATCGTGGCGCGAGGTGACGATTCCGATGCCCGAGTCAGAGATGGATTCGGCGGGCCCGGGCGCGGCAGCGATGATGTCGGTGCTGAAGGACGAAGGCCTTTCGCCCGCCGACATGCGCGTGCCGGGATTGCGGCGACCGACGTTCGGCGGCGCGGCACGGCGGCTGCTTGTGGAGGCACGCGAGTTTGCGCTGGAAGCGGCGCGAGCGGATGAGTTCTCGGCGTCCGGCCGTGGTGCGCGGCTGGTGCGATTCGTGCTGCCGCGGGGGGCGTATGCCACGGTGGTGCTGCGGGCGTTGGGGGGATGAGGGAGGCCCAACGTGCGGCTTCGTCGCAACACCGGCGGGACGCCTGTGCCACCCAAGGCTAAGACTTAGATCAGCAGTTCCGCGATCTTCACCGCCGTGAGGGCCGCGCCGGTGCGCAACTGGTCGCCCGCGACAAAGAGGGCCCAGCGGTCGCAGGGGAGTTCGGCGGGGCCGCCGGGCTGGGTGGCTTTCGCGGCCCAGTTGGTGCCGTACAACTCTTCGAGGCGGGAGAAGTCGGGGCGGAGGCGGCCGACGAGCACGTCATCGCCGCCACTGGCCTTGAGGGGCGTGGGGAAGGCGTTCTTCTCGCGATCATCGACGAGGCGGATGCTCTGGCCGCCGGCAAGGGCTTCGCGCACCTGCGAAAGCGTGGCCGGGCGGCCGAGGGTGACATCGATCGCTTCGGCATGAGCCCGGATCGTGGGCACGCGGATGCAGGTGGGCGAAATGGCCAGCGCCGGATCGCCCCAGATGCGGCGCGATTCGGCGATCATCTTGAGTTCTTCGCCGTTGTAGCCCGAGGCGGCATCGAGGGCCGCGTTGTGGCTGAAGAGGTTGAAGGCGTAGGGCTCCGGGAAAACGGCGCGGGTGAGCGATTCGGTGGGTGTGCCGTCGAGGGTCTGGCGGGTTTGGGTGCGGAGTTCTTCGATGGCGGCGGCCCCCGCGCCGCTGGCGGCCTGATAGGTGCTGACGTTGATGCGCTGCACGCCGAAGGCCCTGCGGAGGGGTTCGAGGGCGACGAGCATGATGATGGCCGAGCAGTTGGGCACGGCGGCGAGCACGCCTTTGCCGGAGTGGCGCGCGGCGCGCGGGTCGGCTTTCAACACCGATGCGTTCACCTCGGGAATGATGAGGTGGCCATCAGGGTCGGCGCGGAAGGCACTGGAGTTGTCGACGATCTTCACGCCCGCGGCCAACGCGGGGGGCGCGAAGCGCTTGGCGGGTGTTGACCCGGCGGACATGAGGGCAAGGTCAACGCCCTGAAACCAGTTGTCGCTCAGGGCTTCGACCGTGAACGGCTCGCCCCGATACCGCACCGTCGCACCCGCCGAGCGCGGCGACGCGAACAACTTGATGCCCGCGTGCGGGAAGCGGCGCTGCTCGAGCACGGCCAGCATTTCACGCCCAACGGCACCGGTCGCGCCGACCACGGCGATCGTCGGGGAATGAGCGGCGGTGGCGTGGGGGGCGTGGGGGGTTGGCGGGGTGGTCACGGGGCGGTCCTTCCTTGGGTGTGACAGGCCGGGGGGGCCGCGGGCGTTGGCGCGGCGGGGGCTTCGGGTGACGAAGCGGCCGTGCGGGCCACGGCTTCGTCCATGAAATCAACGCCACGGCGGAGGTGCGGGATCACGATCGAGCCGCCGACGATCAGGGCGACATCGAAGACCTCCCACAGTTCATCGGGCGTGCAGCCGACGCGCAGGCATTGATCGATGTGATAGGCGATGCAGTCGTCGCACCGCAGAACCATGCTGGCGATCAGGCCCAGCATCTCTTTGGTCTTGATCGGCAGCGCACCGTCTTTGTAGCAGGCCGTGTCGAGCGCGAAGAAGCGGCGGGTATTGAGCGTAGAGCCCCCGGCCCCACCCCCCCCACCGCCGTCGGCAAGGATGCGATCGTTCAGGCGGGTGCGAAACGCGTGGAACTGGTCGTAACGCGACATGGGCGGCACTCATGGAGCCGGGGAAGGAACGACAGGAACGACTTCAACGGAAGAAGCAGCCGGTTTCGGCACGGTGCCGTGAACGGCCAATCAACGGCTGTACGCCTTGACCACCTTGCGAAGCGCCTCGCCCAGCACGCGGAAGTGCTCGTCGGTCATCAGGTGGTGCATGGGCAGGCAGAAGACCGAGGTCGCCAGCGCGCGGGCGACGGGCGGATGATCTTTCACATGTGCGCTGAACGCCGGCTGATCCGTGAGCGAGCGCGGGTAGTGCGTCGCCGTCGGCACGCCCTCGGCATTCAACGCCTTGCAGAACTCGTCACGGCTCACCGTGAAGCGGTTGAGGTCCATGCGCACGGTGTACAGGTGATACACGCTCGTCGCGCCGGGCGTAATCGCCAGGGGCTTGATCCCGCCCCCCGGAATCTCCGCCAGCAGCGAGTCGTAGCGCTTCGCCGCAGCCTGGCGATGGGCGGTTTCGCCCGCCAGGCGATCAAGGCGCGAGCAGCCCAGTGCGCCGGTGATGTCGTTCATGCGATAGTTGTACCCGACTGACTCGTGAAGGTACTTGTCGGTTTCGCCGTGGCTGCGGAGGAGTTTGATCGAGCGGGCGAGCACATCGTCGTTGCAGGTGATCATGCCGCCTTCGCCCGTGGCAAAGTTCTTGGTGGCATAGAACGAATACGTCACGGCATCGCCAAACGCACCGAGGCCCTGACCCTTGTACGTGGCGAGGATGGCCTGAGCAGCGTCGTAGATGACCTTCAGGTTGTGAGCCTTGGCGAGCGCGCCGAGGCCGTCGATATCGACGGGACAGCCGTACAGGTGCGTGGCGGCAATCGCGCGGGTGCGGGGGGTGATCTTCTTGGCGGCGTCGGCCACATCAAACTGGCCGGTCTCGGGGTGGGCATCGACAAAGATGGGGTTGCCGCCGCGGGCGATGACCATCGAGACCGTGGCGATGTAGGACCAGGCCGGGACGAGCACGTCGTCGCCACGCTCGAAGAGGGGCTCGTACGCGAGTTGGAGGGCGCAGGTGCCGTTGGCACAGGTCATGGCGTGCTTGGCCCCGCTCATGGCCCCCAGGCGGGTTTCCAGTTCGGCGCACTTGGTGTGGGCCCGCAACATGCCCGAGCGCAGCACCTTGATCGCGGCTTCGATATCGGGCTCCGCAAGCCCCGGCACCATGAAGGGCACGTTGATCTTGGAGACGGGCGTGCCGCCCGCGACCGCGAGGGCACCAGAGACGGGAACGGCAACGGGAGGAACAGCGGTCGAGGTGGTCACGCGGGTGCTCCGGGGGGGAGTTGTGGCCTTGGGGGGGCGGGGGCGTGGGATGGCCTGAACGCGGCTCCGAAAGGCCGGAATCGCGAGGTGAAGTTTATGCCTGACTCGGTGGCGGGGCGGCTTGGACGGGTCGACGGCGAGGGTTTTTGCGGATGCGGAGTTCGACCGGATCGACGAGCGGTGGCGGGACCTCCTGCACGAACGAGACTGAGTTGCCGGGAGCGGCGGGGGTTACTAAGGATGGGGGTTCCATGAGTCCACCGTCCCCCACCCCCCCTACCCCTTCCACGCCGACGCCCGCCACGCCGTTTGAGGTGGCGATGGCGCACCACGCGGCAGGGCGGCTGGAACAGGCCGAGGCGGTGCTGCGGCGGATGGCGGCAGGAAAGAACGGCGACCCCGACGGCCGGGGGGCGAGTTTGCTGGCGATGATCCTGGCGCTACAGGGGCGCAACGAGCAGGCGGAGCACTTCTTCAAACGGGCGCTCGCGCTGCGGCCCCATTCGCCCGCGCTGCGGGCCAACTTCGGCAACATGCTGCTGCTGACCGGACGGCTGGCCGAAGCGAAGTCGCAGTTCGAGGCGGCGCTCGCGGTGGACCCCGCGTTCGCGGCGGCGCTGATCGGCCTGGCACCGGTGCTGCACCAGTTGGGCGATGGCGACGGCGCGGTGGATGCCGGGCGGCGGGCCGTCGCCGCGTCCCCGCTGGATGCATCGGCGACACTGAACCTGGCGAGCGCACTGGGCGGCGCGGGGTATGTGCACGAATCGCTGGCCGTGCTACGCGAGGCCCTGGAACTGGATCCGGGCAACACGAAACTGATCACGAACTATCTGATGTCGCGGCACTACCGGTGGCCGGATCAAGATCTGGATGATGATGCCGAGGAGTTGTGGGAGGAGCACCATGTGCTCGGCGCGCGGTTCGGGCGCGATGGCGCACCGGGCACCGCGCGGCCAGCGCGGAGCTCGACCCCGCCCCGCACGCTGCGGGTGGGGTTGCTCTCCAGCGACCTGCGGCATCACGTCGTCGCGACGTTTCTCAGGCCGATTCTTGAGCATCGCGACCGCGCGACAATGCACGTCACGGCCTATCACACCGGCGCGCTCGACCACATGTCGCGCACCATCGAAGGGCTCGTCGATTCCTGGCGCTGGGTGGCACTCGATGGTGATGACGCGCTCGAACGCCGCATCCGTGCCGATCGCCTTGATGTGATCATCGACCTGAACGGCCACACCGAAGGCTCACGCGTGGGCTTGCTCGCGCGGCGGCTGGCACCGCTCCAGGCGACGTATCTCGGTTACCCAGACACCACCGGCGTGCCCGAGATCGACGTGCGGATCGTGGACGCGGACACTGACCCGCTGCCGACACCGGGCAACCACGATCGCGCCACCGAGCGGCTGGTGCGGCTGCCCCGGTGTTTCTTGTGCTATCAGGCACCGGCGGATGCGCCCAGCGCGATCCTCCCACCTTCACTGGAGAACGCGGAAGCCGCGCCCGAGCGACCCGTGACCTTCGCCTCGTTCAACGCGGCACCCAAGGTCAACGACCGCTTGCTGCGACTGTGGGCGCGGGTGCTGAAGGCCTCGCCCGGCTCACGGCTGCTCCTGAAGAACCGTGCGCTCGCGAGCCCAAAGCGGTGCGCGGAAGTGCAGGCTGTGTTCGCGGCGCAGGGAATCGAACCCGCGCGGCTCGCACTCATGGGCTGGCACGCGACCGCCTCGGCTCACCTGAGCCAGTATCACCTGGCCGATATCGCGCTCGACGCCTTTCCCTATCACGGCACCACTACCACCTGCGAAGCGCTCTGGATGGGCGTGCCAGTAGTCACGCTCGCGGGCGTGGCCCATGTGAGCCGCGTAGGCGTGAGTCTACTTCGAGCCGCGGGTCTGTCTGACCTGGTGGCCAGCACCGAGGACGAATATGTCGCCATCGCGGCGCGACTCGCGTCGGACGTTGCAGCCCTTCGCGCCGGTCGTGAAGCACTTCGCGTCCGCGTTTCTGCGTCGCCATTGTGCGATGGGCCCGCGATGGCGCGGACGTTCGAGGATGCACTGCGCGGCGCGTGGATCGACACGAGCCCGGAGAAACCCGCATGAACCACCCGCTCTCTCCCGTGTGTGTCTACTGCGGCTCGGCCACCGGGCACGGCGACCGGTTCGCGCTCGCCGCCGCCGCGCTCGGCACCGCGATGGCCGAACGTGGCGTGGATCTCGTGTACGGTGGAGGCCGCGCGGGCCTGATGGGCGCGATCGCCGATAGCGTGCTCGCCGGTGGCGGACATGTGCTGGGCGTCATCACCCGCCAACTGGTAGACATGGAAAAGGCCCACACCAGCCTGCCCGACCTGCGCATCGTCGACACCATGCACGAGCGAAAGACCGCCATGGTGCAGCACGCCCGCGCCTTCATCGCCCTCCCGGGCGGCGTCGGCACGCTCGACGAATTGTTCGAGGTGCTCTCCTGGGCCCAACTGGGCCTGCACACGCACCCCATCGGCATTCTCAACGTCGACGGCTTCTACGACACGCTCCTGACGTTCATCCGCGAGATGCAGCGTCACGGGTTCCTGCGCATCGATCCGGACAGGGTCATCGCCGTGAGCGCCGAACCGGGCACGCTGCTCGACCAGATGGCCGCCCGAACAAAGCCACGTGACACCTCTCCCCAGTAAGGCCTGGGGGAAGGCCCGCAGGGCCGTTATTCCGTAGCCGGGGGCGTGAGCCGGCGTAAGCCCCCGGGGAATCGACGCATCCGATGAGCCCCGACAGGGGCGGCATTCTCGATCACCATAATCTCAAGTGTCGCCCTTTCAGGCTCGCATGACGCGACCACTTGCCGGGGGTTCCTCTCCTCGCGGACTCGTCGTTCCACCCCCGGCTAGGAAATGACGGCCCGATGGGCCTGCGCACAAGTTCCACCGTTTGCCGCCTCGCGACCGCCAAGGTCACGCAATAGACATATCCGGGGGTAAGCCCGGGCGGTCGCGTGATGGACGCTCATTCATTCGAAGTGCGCAGCGATGTCATTGGCAATCCCCTCGAGCGAGCAGCAGCGGCCCGTAACACGCGGATTCAGGTACACTGGCAGCATGCCCCATTCCACCGCCGATATCGCCCGCCTCTTCCCGAATCTGCTCGACATCCGCGACGCGGCCTTGCGCGACAAGGTCGCCGCGGTGTGGAACGAGGCCCTCGCCACCGGCTGCGGCGGCAAGGGTTGGACGTTCGACGAGATTCGCGCGATCCCCTTCACGCTGCTCGCGGGTAACATCGATCTGCGCTTCGTCGAGCACCTGAACAGTTGCTGCAAGCAGTGCATCGCGATCACTGCCGTGCTCCAGGAGGTCTTCGGCGACCGCATCCCGGTGAACCTCGACACGCTCATCGCCGGGTCGCTGCTGGCCGACGTGGGCAAGATGCTCGAGTTCGACAAGAAAGCCGGCCCCGACGGCACGCCCGTCCCGGTCAAGGGCCACTTCGGTGACATGCTCCGCCACCCCTTCAGCGGCGTGGCCCTCTGCTACAAGCACGGCCTTCCCGCCGAGGTCATGCACATCGTCGCGACCCACAGCCACGAGGGCGACAAGGTCGAACGCACGATCGAGTCGTGGATCTTCCACCACGCGGATTTCATCGACTTTGACATCGCCAAGGTGCTGGGGAAGAAGGCGGGGAAGTGACGCTCGCATACGATTCCCCGTGGCCGCGATCGTTCCCAACACGACCGATCTCCTGCAGCGAATGGTGAACGCCGTGGAAGATGTGCGCAAGCGACTGGAGCGGGCCGCGCGGGCACTGGCTGGCGCGGGCATCGACTACGCCATCGTCGGCGGCAACGCGATCGCGGCGTGGGTGAAGACCGTCGACCCCGCGGGCATCCGCACCACGCTCGATGTCGACATTCTCGTTCGTCGCGCGGATTTCGAACGCGCGCGTCTGGCGCTCGAATCCGCCGGGTTCGTCTTCCGCCACTCCAAGAGCCTCGACATGTTCCTGGATAGGCCGGATTCCAGCCCGCGCGAGGCGATCCACATCCTGTTCGCGGGGGAACGGGTGAAGAGCAACCAGGCCGTGCCGAATCCGGACGTCGCCGAGAGCGTCGAGATGGACTCGGTGCGGTTTGCTTCGCTTGAGGCGATGGTGCGGAACAAGTTGGCGGTTTTCCGCGACAAGGACCGCATGCACCTGCGCGACCTCATCGACATCGGGCTGGTTGATGCATCATGGACGGCGAAGGTGCCAAGCGTACTCGCCGCTCGACTGCAATCACTGCTGGATACGCCTGAAGGCTGACCGATCGGATCATGACACCCATGCAGTACACCGTGGTTCTTGAACCCGCTGACGACGGCTCCTTCAGCGTCTGGGTGCCTGATTTGCCCGGCTGCACGTCCTGCGGCGACACGCGTGAAGAGGCTCTCGCCAGTATCGCCGAGGCGATCCGTGGCCATATCGCGTGCTTCGCGCCCACGGCGAATCCGTGCCGCCCCCGCGCTCGACCGCCACGGTGGTCCGCGCGGCCTAGGCCGCCCGCCCCCTACGCTTCCCCGTGCGCACCGTCGTCGGTCCAAACGGCCAACTCCGTGTCTCCAACGCCTCTTGGGCCATGATCCTGCGCCTCGCCCTCACCCACGGCTGGAAACCCGCCGGCACCGAGCAGCCCGAATCCTGGGACTCAGGCGAATCGGCCGATACGCCCCGCGTGTGGAACCCGCGCAACTACTGGGCCCGGCGCGGGCAGACCGTGACCGCACACGATGCCGCGGCACTCGCCCACGCGCTCGAAGAAGCCTTCCCCGACATCCCCGACCACGACGCGATGGCCCACAAGATCGTCACCACCATCGACCTGCCCGCCAACGAACCCGTCCGTTTCATCAACCCCTTCCGCCGCTTCAACCCCTATGAGTACTTCAGCGGCGCGAACAAGGCTCGCTTGCAACGCTTCGTCGCCTTCTGCCGCGCGGGGGCGTTCAAGATCGTTTGAGGCTCAAGAACTTGGTCAACGAAGGCGCGAAGGAAGCGAAGGTCAGAAAGTGAATCGAGGGATGTTTCCGAAACGTCTCTCCGCCGATTCTCCGTCACCCTCGCTTCATTGACACCTTCCCCGCCCCCGCGCGAACCCGTCCCCCAACTTCCCTTCCTTCCCTCGCTTCGTGACAACCTCTTCGAATCGCTCACTTCGCCGCCGGGGGGGGCGGTGCCTTATAGAACGGCATCTTCACGATCTTCCCACCGATCCGATCCCGCCCCGTATCAATCTCCACCAGCGTGCCTTCAGCCGCGTGCGCCTTCCCGGCATACGCGATCGCGATGGGGTACCCCAGCGTCGGGCTCGGGCAGCCGCTCGTCACCGTGCCCACCGGCTTGTCATTCACCAGCACCTTCATCCCCGCACGCGGCGACCGCTTGCTGTCCGGGCAGGCGATGCCGATGAGTTTCTCCGACGGCCCCCCGGCATCGCGGGTCCGCTTCAGCGCCTCCATGCCCACATACGCCTCGCCCTTGCCGTCGGAGTCCTGGTCCTTGTCGATCGCGATCGCGAAATCCAAACTCGTCCCCAGCGCGTTGGTTTCTTCCGTCAGTTCGTGCCCATACAGCGGCATCCCGGCTTCCGTGCGCAGGGTGTCGCGCGCGCCCAGGCCCGCGGGCTTCACCAGCGCGTCGGGCTTCGATGGGTCAACGTCCCGCAGCAGCAGTTTCATCGCCATGCCCACCATTGAGCCAGGCAAGATGATCTCCACCCCGTCCTCGCCCGTGTACCCCGTGCGGCTGACGACCAGTTTCATCACCAGCAGGTTCTTCACGGCAAACGTGTACCGCTTCAGCCCCGGAATCTCCTTGCTGAAGTTGCTGATGAACGGGATCACCTTCGGCCCCTGCAGCGCCACCATCGCCGTCGACATCGTCTGATCGTCGATCTTCACCGCCAGCCCGCCCTTCTCGGCCAGCGCCTTGAAGTGCGGCATCAACTTCTCTCGATTCGACGCGTTCACCACCACCGTGAACTCGTCCTCGTCGTGCCGATACACGATCACGTCGTCCATGATCCCGCCACGCTCGTTGAGCACCAGCCCATAGCGGCACTGCCCGGCCTTCATGTCATGAATCCGCCGCGTGCAGGCCCGCTCGATGAGCCGCCGCGCGTGCCGCCCGCTGAACTTCACCCGCCCCATGTGCGACACATCGAACATGCCGCCGCTGGTGCGGACCTGCCGATGCTCGTCGGCGAGGCTATTGGTGCCGCCCGGAGGCCCATAGGTCATGGGCATCTCCCACCCGGCAAAGTCGACCATCTTGGCGCCAGCGTCGAGGTGGTACTGGTACAGCGGGGTGCGATGGCCCACGTCAACTCCTAGAGAAGCAGAACCGATCAGGCAAACCCCTTGCTGGCTCGACTCAGCGAGTCGAGGGGGGCTCATCGAGGCATAATAGCGAGACGCACGCCGCGAATGGCCCCCAAGTCGACCGGCGCGGGGGCAACGCCTATCGTTGCGGCCCTGCGCACAGCGTCCCAGCGACTCTGGCCACACGGGAATCGGAGACTTTCGGATGGCTTCCACCAAAAACAAGCCCCACAAGGGCCTGCTGAAGCGGGTTCGGATCACCAAGTCCGGCCTCGTGAAGCACAAGTCCGCCAACAGCAAGCACTTGAAGAGCGGGAAGTCGCCCAGCCGCCTGCGCCGCCTCCGCAAGTCGCGCTTCGCCCTCGGTGCCGAGAGCGAAGCACTCCAGTTGATGCTCCACCAGCGCATCCGCGGGCACGATCAGCCCCGCACCGCCATCCGCCGCAGCCCCTCGCCCGAGGAGCGCAAGGCGGCCCAGGCCGCCAAGGCGGCTGAAGCGGCCAAGGTCGCAGCCAAGGCGGCGGCAAAGGCCGCAGCCAAGAAGAACTGACCAGCGTTTTCCCGGCCCTCCCCCCCGAGGCCGGATCACCCGCGCCGGCCATCCGCCGGTGCCCACGCGTTCGACGGGTTACAAGCCGAACTCCTGCGAGTTCGCCCCGATCGGGCCCATGACGGAGATCGAGCATGCCACGCGTACGTAAAGGCGCCGCCCGGACCCAGCAAAAGGCCCGGCTGCGCAAGATGACAAAGGGTTACAGCAAGAGCCGCACCGCCCAGCGCGGCGAAATGAAGCAGGCCATCCGCTCCAGCGGCTGGTACGCCTACCGCGATCGCCGTGCCAAAAAGCGCACCTTCCGCGCCCTCTGGATCACCCGACTCACCGCCGCCTGCAAAATGCGCGGCACCCGCTACAGCGTCTTCATGAACGGCCTGACCAACTCGGGCATCGCCCTCAACCGCAAGATGCTCAGCGAAATCGCCATCGCCGACCCCGTCACCTTCGACGAGATCGTGAAGAAGGCCGTCGCCGCGTCCAAGGCCACCGTCGCCAAGGCCTGAGTCGCGATCGTCTGAATCAGACCACCACCAAGCCCACGACGCGCAGTCGTGGGCTTGTTTTTTTCCTGGGTACCTCGACTCTCCGAATCAAGCCCGCCACGATCGTGTCATCGAAACCCGATCTATTCTTGCAGGTGCAATCGCTCGCCATCACCGCACCGCCTCGCGAGCCGCCGCTCGCCCCCGAGAAAGTCAAGCCCGGCGCGAACCGCGCCGCTGAAGCCACGAGCCTGCTGCTCCTCACGATCCTCACCGCCCTCTGCCTGCTCGTCGCGGCGTGGGTCGTGTTGGCCCTCCTGAAGAGCCGCTGGTTCTCGCTTTCAAGCGTCAAGCGTCCTGAGCCGCGAAAGAAGATCAAGAGCCCGTGGCGCGAAGCCGGTCGGCGGCTTGCCGAGCGCGAGGCCCGCGCGGCCGACGACGAACATCACCAATGAGCGCGCACTCAAAGGTCGCGCCGGCCACTGGCGACGCGGTGCTCTGACCGCGTCGCCAGTGCGACTTGCACGTCAGTGACAACGAATGCCCTCGCAATGGCGAGCCGGGTACGCCGGTGGCACGCGAGGGCCTTACGCCATCGCCGTCGGCTGACGCCGCCAGGGCCGACGGCTGGTCCAGCGCCAGGGTGCCAGATAGCCAAGCAGCCCCAGGGCCCGCCACGCCAGCGAACGACGGGTGGGCATCGAGCCAAATCCAGGAACTGGGACCGGGCCAATGCCGTGCTTGGGCGCGCGTGAGTCGGCCGCGGAACGCCGGAAGAACCAGCGACGGGCCAGCAGAAACGCGCTGAGCAGCAGCACCACGCCCACGAAGGGTGCGATGATGGACATGATCGAAAGGAGGGTCGCGCCGATGTTCTCGATGGTCGCGACGATCGGGTTGCCGACGCCACCGGTCGTGATCGTGGAGGTGGCGCGGGCCGCGACCGAGGCGAGTTGCACGCCGCCAGCGGTCAGCGCGCCGCCTGTGCCTGTGGCCAGGATCGGTCCCCACCCCGAGAGCGTCGAATCGGCCGGCAGCATGGTGACGAGTGCTGCCATCGCTCCGCCCGCAGCCGCCAGCGGCGTCGCCAGCACATCCAGCGCGTGATCAACCCAGGGGATGTAGTACCCCGCGACTTCGACCGAGGCCGCCGTGGTCAGTGCCACCAGCGCTGGCCAGGAGGCCACCCAAGCCAGGTTCGCCCCGGGCTCGACCAGCCCGGCACGGGCCGCGATGCTCAGGATGAGCAGGGGAAGGAAAACCCGCAGCCCGCACGCCGCCGCGAGCCCCAGGCCAACCGGAATCGCGAGAAGGAAATCCACGCTGAGTTGTTGGGAACGCCCGAAGGCCGATTTCGGCGGTTATCTGCCGCGCCAAAGCCAGCCGACGCCCCGCACGGGCACCTGAAGCGCCATTCAGGCCGTTCCGGTTGAGCCTCGGCCAAGGCCCGCGTACCATCGGCCTCTCGCCACTTTAGCTCAGCGGTAGAGCGATGCTTTCGTAAAGCATAGGTCCAGGGTTCAAATCCCTGAAGTGGCTTTCAGCGGTGTCACCTCCGCAGGCATCGGGGTTGGGGATGGGTTTGGTTCAGCGCCTACGGTGCACCATGACCCACACCGGTGCACCTATTTCGCGCACCGATGCGCTCGCCGCGGCGCTTCGCGCGGTCTCCGCCGCCGCCATCGTCACCCGCGCCGTGCAGCGCCAGCAGCAGCGCGGCAAGATCGACAAAGCCGACGGCTCGCCCGTCACCATCGCCGACTTCGCGGCCCAGGCCGCCATCGTCCGCGAACTGAACCGCTCATTTCCCGGGGCCACTCCGCCCGCTATCGCCGGTGAGGAGTCCTCGGCCTACCTCCGCCACCCCGCGCACGAGCACGAACGCCGGGCAGCGCTCGCCGCCGTCCAACTGGTCTGGCCCGACGCTACCGACGAAGAGTTCCTCGCCATGATCGACCGCGGTGCCTCGACGCTCGAAGGCACCGACCGGCCCGACGCCTTCTGGACCATCGACCCCATCGACGGCACCAAGGGCTTCATCCGCGGCCACCAATACAGCATCTGCCTGGCCCTCGTCGAACACGGCCATCCGACCGTCGCCGCACTCGCGTGCCCCAACCTCTCCGTCGATCTCGACCGCCCCTTCGACCAACCCGACCCGCACGGCACCACCATGCTCGCCACCATCGATGGGACAGTCCTCACGTTGCCCACCGATGAGCCAGGCAGCACGCCGCGCCCGCTCGAACGTGCCCATCGTGCCGTGTCCGGCCTCGCGCCCACCGGCGGCATCCGCTTCTGTGAATCGTGGGAAGGCTCGCACTCCGACCAATCCGCCTCGCGTCGCGTCATGCAGCGACTGGCCGATCAGGGG
The DNA here is from genome assembly GCA_964588585.1 of uncultured Phycisphaeraceae bacterium. Classification (GTDB taxonomy): domain Bacteria; phylum Planctomycetota; class Phycisphaerae; order Phycisphaerales; family UBA1924; genus JAEUIX01. The sequence goes on along the minus strand of CAZPPX010000015.1, from coordinate 73,856 downwards.
CACGCCCTGGGCCCGCCCGCGCGGATCGATAGCCAGTGCAAGTACGCCGTCGTCGCCCGCGGGCAAGTCGATGTCTTCCTCCGCCGCCCGCGCGACGTCGCCCGTCGCGATTGGATATGGGACCACGCGCCGGGCTGGCTCATCGCCTCCCGCGCCGGACTCACCGTCAGCGACGCGCACGCCCAATCCGTGAACTTCGGTCTGGGCCGCACGCTCGCCAGCAACCACGGCGTGCTCGCCGCCAGCGCCCCCATCCACCCGCTGGTCGCCGAGGCGCTGCGCGCGTTGTAGCGCCTCTATTCTTCAGTCATGACCGATCAGGGAATGGGAAGATTTTCGCCGCATAACCGGCTCGGGCTTGATTGGGTTGCGGAAGCCGCGCGACTGGGGCCGCCTCCCGCCGGTGGCGCAAGCGGACACGAGATCATCGACGCCCACACCCACATCCACGGGCCAAACGCGGCCACAATCTACGACCGGGCCCGCCGCCTCTTCGGCGTCACCCGCACCTATTCCATGACCCAACTGCCCATGGCCGCGCCGGTGCGCGATGCCCTGGGCGACTCCATCCGCTTCATCACGATGCCCGTGTGGAGCGACCCCGACAAAGAAACGGCCCATCGTGGCGGCTACCTCCGCACCATCGAACGCTTTCATGCCGAGTTCGGCAGCCGCATGATCAAACTCTGGGCCTCGCCGCGCCTGCGCGACATCGTGCCCAGCCTGAAGGGCCAGGCCTTCGGCACCACCGACCTCGCCGAGATCGATGCACCCGAGCGCATCAAACACTGCGAACTCGCCCAGAAACTGGGCATGATGTTCATGGTGCACGTCGCCGATCCCGATTCCTGGTTCGCCGCCAAGTACAACGACGCCCGCACCTACGGCACCAAGCGCCAGCAGTACGAGGGCCTCGAGCGCATGCTCGACCGCTTCACCGCGCCGTGGATCGCCGCGCACATGGGCGGATGGCCCGAAGACCTGGCATTCCTCGATGGCCTGCTCACGCGGCACCCGAATCTGCACATCGATACCTCCGCCACCAAGTGGGTCGTACGTGAACTCTCCAAGCACGAGCCTGGCAGCGTGCGCGAGTTCTTCGACCGCTGGCGCGGCCGCATCCTCTTCGGCACCGACCTGGTCGTCATGGAAGACCAACTCTCGCCCAGCAAAACTATGGGCAGCCCGATGGGTGACCTCTCCAGTTCCCCCGAAGACGCGTTTGATCTGTATTGCAGCCGCCATTGGGCCCTGCGAACGCTCTTCGAAACCAACTACGACGGGCCCTCGCCCATCGTCGATCCCGACCTGATGATGGTCGATCCGAAACGGTTCGACGCGATATCTACGCCACGCCTCCGCGGATGCGCGCTGCCGGTCAACCTGCTCAAGTCGATCTATCACGACGCAACGGCCAACCTCGTCGATCGCTGGTGGACCGAGCACGCATAGACGCGCCACATGCCGTGGTGGTCGGCTCGGCGACCGCCACGCGGACGCATGGTGTCCAATCGTGGCACACCCAATGCGGTCCACCACAGCACCCACTCGCCCTCTGCACACGCGTGCCAACCGCCCTGTTTCCGCACGAATTCGCCGTGTTCGCACAAACATTGCGCGCCAAACCTTCCGTTCGCGTATACGCCCTCCGGAGCATGTGGGTGGGTGGGTCGGAGGGTCGCCGTAACAGGCCCTTTAGCCGGGCGCTAATGGCATTTAACGCGAAGCGTGAAAATCGATGCGCTCGAGTGTGAAAACCTCGGGCGCCCCCGTACGAACGCGGCCTGAGGCGCGCGCGGTTCCGAGGGCCGGCATCGTTACGCCGTGATCGTCGTCCCGACTGCTTCACCCTTCGCGACACGAAGAATGTTCCCCGGCGCGCGGTAGTCGAACACGACGATGGGCACGTTGCGTTCCATGCACATGGTGAACGCCGTCATGTCCATCACGCGCAGGTCCTTGGTGATGGCGTCCATGAAGGTGAGGGTGTCGAAACGCCGGGCCGTGGGGTCTTTCTTGGGGTCGGCGGTGTAGACGCCGTCCACTTTGGTGGCCTTCAGGATGACCTGGCAATCGAGTTCCAACGCCCGGAGTGCGGCGCAGGTGTCGGTGGTGCAGAACGGGTTGCCCGTGCCAGCGACCAGGATCACGACGCGGCCCTTGTCCAGGTGCCGCAGCGCCCGGCCACGAATGAACGGCTCGGCCACCGCCTTCACCTCGATCGCCGACATCACGCGGGAATCCACGCCCTCGGCGAGCAGCGCTTCCTTGAGCGCCAGGCCATTGATGATCGTCGCGAGCATCCCCATGTAATCGGCGGTGCCCTGGTGAATGTGGCCGATCTTGGCCAGTTGCGCCCCGCGCACGAAGTTGCCGCCCCCCACCACCAGGGCGATCTGTACCCCTGTGGCATGGGCCGCCTTCACCTCCCGCGCGATGGACTGGATTTCCCCGGGTTCGAGCCCCGAGGTGCCCGAGGCCGCGAGGGACTCGCCGCTGAGTTTCAGCAGAATCCGTTTGTACGGCCCGTTCCGCGCTGCGGCGGGGCGAGCAGACACGGCGTGAGGGGAATGAGTGGTATTGGGCATGCGCAACCTTGCGATCGGGAGGTAGGGAACGAGAGGCACGGAGGAGGGAACCCGTTAGGGGTAACCCAATCGGGCATTCACGATCCGCCCTCCAACGGTACGCGCGGTCGAACCGCACCCGCCTGCCGTGCGAACCAGTGCGGGGTAGTTCGGCGTCTGGCGGTGAATGGGGATTGGGGCGCGCCAGCAGCCATTGGGCGTAGACTCGTGCGCAGTGGTGTCCAAGGGCCCACAATTTCGGGGCCCAAGTGAGGCTGTTCGCTCGGTCGATGTAGTCCCTATTCGTTCCCGCGGGGTCTTTGCTTCGTCACGCCTGGGCCTCGCGGTCCGACTCGGTCGCTGGCGGAGCCGGACCAAAACCCCACGCCCGCGCATCCCATGACCATGCTCGCGCACCAACCAGCACCCGCACCCCGACGAGCAGCCCGCCTGCCGCACGAGGCCTTCTGGCCTCGCCTCATCCGCCTCGCCCACCAGGCCTCCGTCGTCGGCGTGTTCCTCTCGCTCCTCGTTCACCTCCTCTTTCTCTCCATCGCTGGCATCTGGCGCGTCGGCGGCTTCGGCGGCGGGGGCACCGGTGGCACGGGCGAAGGCACGTCCGCCGAGATGGCCCTCATCGACGAGACCGACCTCGGCGCGCTCATTCAGGCCGACCTCGAACTCGCCACCCCCGGCATCGACGACAAGGCCCCCACCAACGCGCCGGGCATCGACCTTGTCGACGTCCCCGGCGGCAGCGGCCTTCCCGACTCGGGCGAACTGGGCTCGGTCGGCACAGGCCTGGGCGGGGCGGGCACGGGCAAGGGCATCGGCTCGGGCGACGGCCAGGGCGGCTCCGGCGGCGGCGGTGCCAAGTTCTTCGGCGTCGAAGCCCGCGGCTCCCGCTTCGCCTATGTCGTCGACGTCTCCGGCTCCATGGAAGGGCCCAAACTCGCCACGCTCAAACGCGAACTCGCCAACTCCGTCGATGGCTTTGCCGAGAACGCCCAGTTCGTCATCTTTCTCTTCGAATCCACCTTCCAAACCCTGGGCACGAAAGACAAGTGGCTCGACGCCACGTCGAAGAACAAGAACGACACCATCCGCCAGATTGCCGCCATCACCGCCCGCGGCGGCACCGAGCCTGCCGCCGCCTTCACCGCCGCGTTCACCCGCATGCGCCCGCGCCCCGACGCCATCTACTTCATGACCGACGGCCTCTTCGACGCCGGCGTTGCCGAGACCATTGCCGCCCACAACAAGACCGGCCGCAAGGTGCCTGTGCACTGCATCGCGTTTGCCGAGCGTGGCAGCGAAGCCCTCATGCGCAAGATCGCCGAGATGTCGGGCGGCACCTACACCTACATCGAAGGGCCACGTCGATGAGCCCATCGCGCCGCCTTGGGTACCCCGATTCTCCGAATCGGGTGTCCCATCCCCGATCTGGGTACCCCGACTCTCCGAGTCGGCTACGCCATCTACTTCCTTCTACTTCCCTTTGCCTATGCCTTCTCCTTCTCGCCTCCCCCACTCTCGCCCAGGTCGAACTCCGCGGCACCCGCACGCCGCTCGATGGCGAAGTCGTCACTGTCTCGGCCAAAGGCATTGAAATCAAGATCGACGGCAGCGGCGACCCCGCCCCCAAGACTATCGGCTGGGATCGCGTCCGTCACCTTGGCGGTCGCTGGGCACCCGAATTCGCCGCGCATTCGGCGCTTGCTGATGCCCTGTGGCGTGCCCGCGCCCGCCTGGAACGAGGCGACCGCCGGGCCGCCGAGCGCGGCTTCGAAGAACTCGCGCTCGCGCACGCGTCGCTCGGCGGACCGTCCGGTGCCGTGCTTGCCGAGGGCTTGCTCCGCGTCCGCATGGCTCGCGGCGCACAGGCCCAGGCGGTTGCCGCGTGGCTCTGGTGGCTCGAAGCCCGGGCCGGGGCCACGCCTCGTCAACTGGATAACTGGATGGGCGGGCGGATCGATCTGCCCGCGATCACCGATGAAGCCACGGGCCTTGTTCCGCGGCTGCCACCGATCCTCTCCACACTCGACAACCCCGCGGGCGCGCGCCTGCTCGCCGATACCTCGCTCTCGCCTGGGGGGGGCGGGGGATCGAGCAGCGAGATCGCCATCCTCTATCGCCTTGCCGCGCAGTTTGAGGGCGATCCAACCAAGCCCGTCACCGTGCCCGCCACGCGCACGACCGACGACGCGGTATTGATGGTGTGGGAGATCGTTTCTTCGCGCGTCGGGTCACCGGACGAACGGAAGTTCGCGCGGGCCAAACTGGTGCGCCGCGTCGCCTCGGCCCTCATCGCGCAGGGCGAGGAAGCCGCGAGCGAATCGGGCAACGCGGGCACTTCAGCGAGCGCTTCACTGGGCGTCACGGCCACCAGCGCCCGCTGGGTCGAGTCCTGGTGCCGGGCCGCGATCGGCCGCTCGCTGATCCGCGAAAGCACGCCCGCCGAGATCCGGCAGGGCATTATCGAGATGCTGCATGTGCCCGCGCGGTTCGGCGATGTCACGCCCGAACTCGCCCGCCTCGTACTGGCTGACGCCGGTCAGGCGCTCGCCGGTTTGGGAGAAACCGCCGCCGCCGCGACACTGAAAGACGAACGAACCCGGCGCTTCGGCCCGGGCATCGGTGATGAACCGATCATGGACGATCCCACGCCCACGGGCGACGAACCCGGAAGCGACGACGAAGGAGCCGGATGATGCACGCGTGTCTCGCCAGTATTGATTACGGCCTGAACCTTCTGCCCATCCTGCTCGCGCAGGCCGATGGCAGCGGCTCGCCCGCACCGCAGCAAGCCATGTCGCTTCTCGGCTACATCAAGGCCGGCGGGTTTCTCTCCGTCATCCTTATTCTGCTCTCGATTTTGGCGCTGGGGCTGATGATTACCAACCTCATCACGCTCCGTCTCGCCTACCTGATGCCCGCGGGCGTGCTCGCATCCATCGAGCGCCTGCTCCGCGAGCGCAACATCGATGGTCTCATGCAGTTGGGCCGCGACCGCAGCGCCGACAGTTTCATCACCCGCGTCATGGTCATGGGCGTCAGCAAGGCCTCGCGCTCGCCCTTTGGGTTGCTGGAGATCAAGCCCGCGCTCGAAGAAGCCGCCGCCCGCGAACTCGACAAACTCGATCGCCCCAACCACGGCTTGGCCCTCCTCGCCGCCATCGGCCCCATGCTGGGCCTCCTGGGCACCGTCTTCGGCATGATCGGTGCCTTCGCGTCGATCGGCACCATGGAGGGTGCCGCGCGTTCCACCGCGCTCTCCAACTTCATGTCGCTCGCGCTCGTCAACACCGCTGAGGGTCTGATCCTGGCGATTCCCTGCACCATCGCGTACTCACTTTTCCGCCGCCGCACTGATCGGTTGATGTCCGCCATCGCCGACACCGCCGAGCGCCTCTCGGCCATCCTGCAAGCCGCGCAGGGTGGTGCACAAGCCGCCCGCCCAGGTGCCATGACCGGCCCCGCACCAGCCCGCCCCGCCGCGCCCCTCCCAGCAGTTCCCCTCGCCCCCGCGCCCATGCCCGCACCTGTCGCCGCCCAGCAACAAGCCAGCGGTTCACCCCTCCCCGCCGCCTCCGCCCGCCCCTCACCCGCCATGCCCGGCTGATCTCCGCTTCCCCTAATGCCTAGTGCCTAGTGCCCAGTGCCTTTCCCCATGAAGTTCAACCGTCACCACGACATCCAGGAAGCCGAGTTCGATCTCACCGCGATGATCGACGTGGTCTTCTTGCTCATTATCTTCTTCATGCTCTCGTCCACCTTCGCCAAGATTCAACTCACGCCCATGCCCCTGCCCGATCAGCCGGGCGAGGAGCAGGCGTCGTTCGATGATGCCGAGCGGACGCTCATCGTCGATATCGCGCAGGACGGCACCCTCAGCGTTCTCGACGTCGGCCGGGTCTCGAGCGACGACCTTCTGGCCATTGTCGAGAAAAGCCGCCGCACGCGTGACGGCGGCACCGCCGAACTCGATCTCATCGTCCGCGCGCATCGCGACGCCGCCGCGGGGTACCTGAATCGCCTCGCGGGCACGCTCGCCCGGGCGGGTGTGCGCAACTGGCGGCTGGCCACCTCCGGCGGCGGCACGAAAGCCGGAGGCGGCTCATGACCTTCCGCAAGCACGCCAAGCAGCAGGATTACATCATGCGCCTCCCCCTGGTGGCGTTCATCGATGTCACGTTCTTTCTCCTCCTCTACTTCGTCATGGCGGGCACGCTGGCCGAGGGTGAAGCCGACCTCACCTCCGCCGTCACCAATTCGCCCCGAGGCTCAGGTCGTGGCAGCGACTTCTCCTCCCAGATCGTCTATGTCGAACGCGATTCGACAGGCGGTGGCCCGGCCCGCTTCCGCGTCGCCGACAAGATCCTCCCCACGCAGGCCGATGTCGTTGCGCTTCTTCGTCGCCTGCCCAAGGAGCCAGGCGTGATCATCAAGGCCGCTGATGATGTCACCGTGGCCGCCGCCGCCGCCGCGCTCCAGGCCGCCAAAGACGCCGGGTTCCGCAAAGTCACCTATGTCGGCAGCAAGTAGGCCCCATCTCGCTCACGCCTCCCACATGGCATTCGCGGCGCTGGCCGCAGGCGTGATCGCTGTGCTTTCAACGTTTGCCGCGCTGGCCCACGCGCAGCCCGCCGACCCGAAGCCCGCGCCCGTCTCGCCCTTGACGGCGATGGAGGCGTATCTCGATCGACCGGGCCTTCGCACGCTGCTGGCCGAGCACCTGGCTGCCCGCCTGAAAAGCGCTCCGCAGGAGGAGCGTGGCCCCATCGCCGAGCGTCTGGGCAAGTTGTACGTTTCCTTCATCGCCACCGGCACGCCCGCCGAGCGCAAGGAGTGGGAGGAACGGGCCCGCGAACTGCTCCGCGTGGTGCCGGAGGTGAAGTCGTACGAACTGCGTCTTGACCTGGCGCGCACGGTGTACAGCAAGGCGGAGGAAGCCGCGGAGCGCTGGCGCCTGCGCCTGGGCACCGAAGAAGAAAAGGCGGAGGCCGAGCGGTCGCTACGCGGGCTGAAGGGCCAGTTCGAGAGCGTGGCGAGCGACGCGGGCCGGCGCGTGGATGCGCTGGAACGCACCGAAGACTCGGGCAAGGCGACCGACCAGACCACCGAAGATCTCTCGGACGCGCGCCGCATCCGCTCCATCGCGCAGTACTTCGCGGGGTGGACCTCGTACTACATCGCGTTTCTCAGCCACTCCGACTCGGCCGCCACCGACGCGCTGAAGAGTTTCGGGGGCCTGCTCGGCGCGGGTGCGGGTCGCACCGCCGCGCTCGACCGTTTGCCCAAGTCGATGCTCAAGTACGACCACCTCGCCCGCGCCGCGATCGGGGTGGCACTCGCGAACGCCTTGCGCCGCGATGGCGACACCGAGGGCCTGCGGTGGCTCGACGTGATCGACCAGGAAAGCCAACTGCCCGAGGGCGTCCGCGCTCAACTCTTCACCCGACGACTCACTATTCTCGCCAGTGCCAAGCGCTGGGCCGATGTGGAAACCCTCGTGCGCGCCGCCCGCAACTCTGACCGCGCGGGCAAGGGGGAGAACGTCCGGCTCCTTGAACCGCTTGCGGCGCGCCTGCTGGCGGTGCTCTGCTTCGAATCCGATGCCCGCGCCGCGGTCGAGATCGTCGAACGCCTGGGCCAGATCGCCATGGCTGATCTGGTCGCGCGAGGCGAAGTCGGCCATGTCCTTGACCTCGCGCAGCGCTTCGGCACCTCTCCGCTCGGCGACACCGGTTTCATCGTGCACTATGTCCGGGGCGTGCAGGCGTATGAGAAGGCCGTGAAGGCGCATGAAGCCGCCCTCAAGGGCACGGGCACGCCCGCCGGGACTGCGGAACCCGTAAAGCCCCACGCGGCCGACGAACCGACCCGCGATCCCGCACTTGTGGTCGCCTTCCGCGCGGCGGCGGCGCAACTCGACGCCGCGGGCACGCAGGACGATGCCGGCGCGTTCCCCACCGAACGGGCCCGAAGCCTGGTGATGGCTGGCCGTTCGCTCTTCCGCGCTGGCGACCTGGTGAGAGCGGCCGAGCGCTTTTCGCAGGCCTCCGCCGGGCTGATCGCCGACCCCGCCGCGGGCGAGGAAGCCTTGTGGCTCGCGATCGTCGCGTTGGACCGCGCCGTGCGTGACCATGTGGGGGGCGACGCCGACGTGCGACTTGACGAACTCTGCACGCTCTTCCTCCGGCAGTTCCCGAGCACCGAACGCGCCGCCAATCTGCTGGTTCGCCGGGCCGCTATCGGCGGCATCGACGACGAGAAAGCCGTCAGCACGCTTCTGAGCGTGCCCGCAGAGTCGCCGGTGTATGCCTCCGCACGCCGCCAGGCCGCGCGGGTGCTCTACCGATTGTTCCGCGCCGCCCCTGAATCCGGGCGAGGCTTCGCTGCTGGTCGATTCGTCAAAGTGGCTGACGAGATCGCCGCGATCGACCGCCGCGACGCGATCGAGGGCGACCGGGCCAAGTCCATCGACGCCACCGAGCGCCTGGTTCTGCTTTCGCGCCAGATGCTCGACGCGCTGCTCACCTCGGCGACGCCCGATGCCGCCCGCGCCGAAGCGGTTCTGGAATCGCTCCGCAAGGTCGTCGCGTTCAATGGCAGCGACATCTCGGCCTATCAGGCCGAGTTCACCTTCCGCACGTTGCAAGTCCTTCTCGCCAAGGAAGACGGCCCCGCTGCCGAGAAAGTCGCCAATGAACTCCGCGCCGGTGGCGGCCGCTTCGCGGATGCCGCCGACCGGCTGCTGTTTCAGCGCGCCGTCACCCGCTGGCGCCGCGCCACCGCGCCCGACGTGCTGGCCAAGGACGCCGCTGCCGCGCTCGACGCGGCGTCGCCCGTCTTCCGCCTCGGCTCGGGTCTGATCGACCGGATGGGCGCGGGCCCCGGCGCGCTGCAGGACGCCGCCGTGCAGACGCTGTACCGCCACGTCGCGCAGGCCGGAGCCGAACTGTGGATCGGCCGGAAGGACACCGCCGCGCGCGACCTGGCCATCAAACTCGATCGCGCCATCCTTGCGGCCGTCCCCGGCACGATTGATTCGCTCACCCGCCTCGCCACGCTATCCGAAGCCGCCGGCGACTCCACCACCGCCCTTGAATGCTGGCGCACGCTCGCCAGCGGCCACAAGCCGGGCACCGCCGACTGGTTCCGCGCCAAGTTCGACCTCGCCCGCCTGCTGGCCGACCGCGACGCCCCCAAGGCCCTCGACGTGCTCGAACAACTCGCCGTGCTCTACCCCGACTACGGCCCCGAGCCCACCCGCGCCAAACTCAGGGCCTTGCACGACCGCCTGAAGGCGGGCGCGCCCGCTGCACCCACCGCGCCAACTTCCCCTCCCACGCCCGGTTCCGCGCCAGCCGTCCCGGGAGGCACGCCGTGAACATCCCCCCCATTCACTTCGCGCTCATCGAAGCCTTCCTGGGCAGCGACGCCGTGCCCGTTGGAGAGCGCGGACCGGAAACGCTGCTCGGCCTGGGTGTGGGCGACACCTCGCCGCAGCACGTCTACGCCGCGATGCAGGCACGCCTTGCCCAGATTTCCGCCCACCCGCGTGGCACCGGCCCCGAGGCCGACATTCTGCGCCTCATCGTTCAGGCCGCGGCCACGCAACTCCTCGCGCCACCGCCGCCGACGCTTTCGCCGCCCGTGCCGCCGATGGCGCGGCCTGAATCCGCGCCGCGACCGATGGACCTCGCGCCCGAGACGCCACCCGCGCCAACTCCGCGGTCGTTCACCCCGCCAACGCCTCCACCCGCTGAACGCCCGCCGCCACCCGCGCCGATCGCGGTCGAGCCGCTTGAAACACCCGCGCCGCGCACGACACCCGCGCCTCCCGTCGCCGCCGCGCCTCAACCCCGAGCGCCCATCGCACCGCCGCCTCGTGCCGCCGCGCCGGGCGCGTTCCCCGGCCTCGCCATCCCCCCCACCGATCCGCTCGTCCGCGAAGCCGCGCGGCTCGTTGCCGCCGAGGGTGCGATCACCCCCGCCGTGGTGCAGCGACTCGCCGGCCTCGCCATGGCGCGGGGCTTGCCCGCGACCGCGGTGCAGAGCATTCTCGCGTCTCTCTCCGGCCAGGTCGGCGGGCCCGAAGCGCCGACGGCCCAACGCCCCGCTGCGCCGCCGTCGCCCTCGCCCACTTCGCCCGCCGTCACGCCACGGCCCATAACGGGACCTGCGGTTCCGCCGCCGCGCTCAGTCGCGCTCGCTTCCTCGCTCAGCACGCAGGGCCCTGGTACGCCCTCACCAACCTCAACGAGCAACCGCCCTCAGGCCGAGGCCTGGCTCCGCCAGCCCGAGCCTGATTCATCCCTGAACGACCCGGAGGAAGAAGACCCCGGCCAGCGCCTCCTCCGCGTGGCGCTGATCGTCGGCGGGTCCGTCTTCGCTGCGGCCCTCATCACGATCGTCGTCGGCCTCTCGCTTATCAGCGGCCAATCGCCCGCGCCAACACCTACCCCGACCGATCCCATCGCCGCCGCGCCCACGCCGGCCCCCGCACCCAAGCCCGCGCCGGTCGATCCCGAATACGACCTGGGCTCCATCCCCGATGCGGCGGCGGTCGTGCGCCTCGTCCGAAAGTCCACCGACACCACGGTCGCCTCCGGCACCACCGCGCCCGGTACCAGCCCGCGCGAAGCCGCCGTCGCGCGCTTCGAGAAAGCCGTGCCCGTCCTCGCCGCCTGGTGGCCCCGCCTCGATGCCGGCCAGCGCAGCAACACCGCCGACGCCATCATCGAGATGCTCTTCCGCGTGAGTGGCGACCTCGCCCTCACCGAGCGCATCGTGGCCGCCGTCGCGACGGGTGCCGAGCCGCTGGTCGATCCGGCGGTGCCCCTCACCGCCGACCGAATCTACCCCGCCATCTGGTCGGTGGGCATGATGGCCCGCCTGACGCGGGAGCGCGAACTGCCCGCGGGCGTCGGCCTCCGCATCCAGCGAACCGTCGGCACCGCGCTGGGCGGCGCACGCCTGCCCGCCCAGTCCTCCTTTAACACCGCCGCGGCACTCGCCCTCCGCGCCATGCCCCTGCGCATCCTCAAACCGCTTCCCGGCAAGCCCGCCGCGCCCGCCGAGACCACCGCCGCCCTCGAACGCTGGCTCGCGGCCATCGCCGCACTCTTTGGCGAAGGGCCCGCCGAGTCGCAGGCCGCCGAGAACCTCATCGTCGAAAGCCTTGAACGCATCCTCGTTGCCGGGCCCGAGCCCGATCAAGACAAAGCCACCTTCGACGCGATCTCCCTCCTGGCATCCAAACTCCGCTGGCGCGCCGCCGATTCCTCGCGCCGCCGCCTGCTCGCGTGGTTCGATGACCGGGGGATCAGCCACGCCGATCTCGCCGCGGTGACCAGCGCGATGGTCGCCAAGTCCAGCGCCGAGGGACTTGATCTCACCATGGTTCTCTCGGCTGGTGCCTCGCCCGAGCAACGCACCGCCCTCCGCGACGCCTTTGCCCTGAACTGGAGCATCACCGCCGCCAACGCCGGTTCATCCAGCGCCGAAGGCTGGGCCCACATCGCCCGCGCCGAACTCGCCTACGACGACGGCACAAACCCCATCGACGCGCTGCGGGGCGTCATCGCCTTCGCCCGTCTCAACCAGGCCGCCTGGCAGCGCCACGCCGGTGACAGCCAGGGCCTCGCCGAAACGCTCGCCAAGCACGTCCAGCCCGCGCGCCGCAGCGGCGTGCCCTCCCCCGCGTTTCTCACGCTCATCGATCCCACCCACACCGCCGACGGCCAATGGGCCCTCCGCTTCCTCAGCCCCGACAAATCCGGGATCAGCAAGGTCGATCGCCTCCGCGAACTCGCCTCCCGCACCGATATCGGCCCCATCGACGCCGACGTGCTCGCCGAAGTCGCCCTCCTGGGCAGCGGCGAAGCGCGTGCCGCCGCCCTCCGCCTGCTGCCCCAGTTCAGTCTGTCAGTCAACATCCCGCTCTCGATGCTCAAGTTCCTGCACCGCGCGCCGCGCTCCGGCCCGCTTGCCGCCGCGGTCATGGGCGTCTCGAACCGTCCGACCGGCCCGTGGAACGGCGAGCGCTGGCCCGTGCTCGCGCGTCGCGCCCTCGTCGAGCGCGCCCTCGAACTGCTCTCCGCCGATGGCGACACCGCCCAGATCGACAGCACCAGCGTCGCCCTCGCCGCGGTCTACACCTCCGCGCTGGGCCGCCCTCAACCAACGGGCGGCTACGACGCCGACGACGCGGGCCTCGCGCTCCGCGATGCCGCCGCCGCGCTCTTCGCGTCACTCCACGATGCCGCGATTCGCGCCTCGCCCAACGACCAGGCCCCGCGCTCCATCGAAGAAATCGACCGCCGCCACCAGGCCCGCCTTTCCGTCGCGCGCGGCCTGGTTCAGCAGTTCGCCGCTGACCAAGCCGGGTGCGTCGAACTTCTGGCCTTCATCACGAGCGCCGAACGTCCGGGCAGCGCCGCCGACTGCCGCACCGTGGTCGACACCTTCGCCGCCCAGGAGCGCGACGCGGGCCACGTCCTCTTCCAGGTTCGCGCGGGCGAGGCGGCCATGGTCAAACTCTGGCTGCTCCGCAGTGGGGAGGGCCCGCTGTGATCAACTTCTCCCTCCGACTGCGCCACGGGCGACGGTGGCACAGGCGTCCCGCCTGTGCGCCTTTCTTCGCGATCCTCCACAGTCCTCGATGGGTGTTCTTCTGTGTGCTTTGGTGTGTCTCTTTGAGCACTTCCATCGCCCTCGCGTCGACGCCACCCACGCCGATCATCAAGCCCCCTCCTCCCGCAGCCCCCATCCCCGCCGCGCCCACGCCCGCCTCTCCATCCTCCGACGCCTACGCCGCCTTGCCCATTCCCGATCTCAATGCCCGCCTCGCGGCCCTCAAGCCCACAAACCCCGTCGATTACTTCCGCCTTGCCGAGGAAGTCGCCGAAGAGCGTGAAGCCGACGGTGCCCGCGGGCTCGCTCGCCGTCTCTACATCCTCGCGTTCGAACTCGATCGCCAGTCTGAACCGCCTACGGGTCTGGCCGCTTCCGCATGCCTGGGCCTCGCGGCGCTCACGACCATCCAAAGCGAGAAACGCTGGCTCCGTGCCCTGGCCTCACAGTACGAGCCCCCGCGCCCGAGCGAAGACCACCCCGGTGCCGCGCTCCGCATCGATCCGCCCGCGGTGCCCGAACGCGCCGCGCTGCAGGTCGCGTCCGCGCTGGGAGCCGTGCGTGGCGGCGAGGGCGCCCGCGCCAACGCCATGCTGCGCCGCCCGGGCTTGTGGCCCGTCATCGAAGCCAACGAGACCATGCTGCCCGGCGGCATCTCCCGCCTCCGCGAACTGATCTCTACATGGCCCTCCTGCCCCGAGTGCCACAACCGCCGCCTCATCATCAAGCCCCTCGCCCCGGGCGGCCCGCCCTCGCCGCGCCTCTGCCCCACCTGCGGAGGGATGCCCGGGCCCGTCCTGCCCCCCGCCGAACTGCTCGGCCAACTCCGACTGGAAGCCGCCCTGCTGCGTGGCATCCACCGTCTGTGGTCAGCCCAGATCCAAGCCGACGGCGGCGAGCCCCTCCGCGACCCCCGCGCCGAGGACGTGGCGCTGATCTTCCGCGTCGATGCCAATGCCGTGCTGTATCGAAACGGCAAGTGGGTGCCCGAGCCCAAGAAGCCTTGAAACGAAACGCGACGCTGGGCGCACGCGCTGATGTCCGTCGGAAGCGTCTCCACACGGTCGCGTCGTTGGCTCAAGGAACACACCTATGCGCGCTTACGCGAGGCGGCCTTGCCCCTGCGCGGCACACGGTCCGCCTCGTCTTCCAGCACCGCCACCATGCGCTTCACGCGGTCGCTCCAGGCTTCGGTTGACAACTGCTCGCGCAGGCGATCGGCCCAGAGCGGGAACGCCAGCGGGGTTAGGCGCTCGATGGACACGATGGTGATGGTTGCGCCCGCCAGTCGCGCGGCCGAAGTGCGGAGGCGATCGAACTCCAGTTGCCGCTCCAGCACCTCGCGGCGCGCCTGCGCCAGCAGCAGGTTCTCCGGCTCGAACTCGCTGAGCACATCAAAGAACATCTCGCTGCTTGCCTGCGCGTGGCTGGCGCGGCGTGGCTGGCCCGGAAACGTGGGCGTCATCAGGCCCGAAACGCGCGCAATCTCGCGGAACTGGCGCTTGGCCAGTTCGGTCGCGTTCAGGCAATCGAGCACGTCGTGCTCGATGTTGGCGGGATCGAAAACCGCCTGCCAATGGGCCACGTCGGCATCCCACGGATCGGGGCAGCACAGTTCGAAGCCGTAGTCGTTGCAAGCCATGGTGAACGTGCGTGGCGTGGCTTTGGCGAGTCGATACGCCGCGAGCGCGGCGAGACCTTCGTGCACCAGGCGGCCTTCGAGGGGGTAGACAAACGCGTGGTAGCCATCGGGCGTGACGGCACGCTCGATCAGCACCTCGCCGGGGCGCGGGAGTTTCGACCACGCGGCCTGCACGCGCAGAAGCGGGGCGACGGCGGTCATCGCGGGCCCCTCGAAGCGCGCGCGGGCCGCGTCGTCGAGCGCGGCCCGCACGGCAGCGCTCAGTTGTGCGGACAAGGGCATGCGCGAGCCATTCCACGAAGGCACGCGCCCGCTCAGCCGCGTGGCCGGAACGGTGTAGGCCGTCATATCGCGGACCTTGGTCAAGCGGACCAGACGGCCAGCGAAGGCGAAGGTGTCACCGATGCGAAGTCGCGCGATAAAGCCTTCCTCAATCGTGCCCAGCGCACGGCCCTGGCTGCGGGGCGTGCGCCCGCAACGCACGGTCATCGATGGATCAGCGACGATCGTGCCAGCCCCCAGGCGGTGCAGTCGCGCGATGGCGGGCGACGCGACGCGCGCACAACCGGGCTGGAATTCGCCGACTTCAACGAGGCGTTGAAACTGCGGATAGGCGCGGAGGGCGGGGCCGCCGCGGGTCACATAGTCCACGCACCAGGCCCACTGTTCGTCACGCAGCATGGCAAAGGCGTGGGTGGCCCGGGCCTCGGCGAGGACGTCATCGAGCCGCACGCCCGCCACGCCGCCACCGATGGCACGGGCGACGAGGTGCTGCACGAGCACATCGAGCGAGAGGCGGAGCGGGTGGCGTGATTCCAGCGATCGGGCGGTGATCGCGGCCTGAGCCGCGGAGAACTCGACGAGTTCCAGTGCATTGGTCGGGACGCAGACGATGCGGCTGGGTTTGCCTGGCTGGTGGCCGCTGCGACCGGCGCGTTGGAGGAGCCGCGCGACGCCCTTGGGGCTGCCGACCTGGATGACCTGCTCGACGGGCTGGAAATCGACGCCCAGATCGAGGCTGGAGGTGCAGACGACGCAACGGAGCGTGCCGGCGCGGAGGTGATTCTCGACGCGTTCGCGGATGCGGCGGTCGATGGAGCCGTGGTGGAGGCCGATGTGCCCGATGAGGTCGGGCTGGTAGCGTTGCAGGGAGCGAAACCAGATTTCGCTCTGCGAACGGGTGTTGGTGAAGAGGAGCGTGGTCCGGGCGCGGTCGAGGCACTTCACGACCGCGGGCACCATGCGGGTGCCCAGGTGCCCGGCCCAGGGGAAGCGCTCGATGTCGTCGGGGATGAGCGTTTCAACCTCGATGCACTTGGGGAGTGCGGCGGAGATCAGGACAGGCTCGGGGCGGGAGTGCGCTCGCGCGCCGACAAGCACCTGCATGGCTTCGTCGAGGTTCCCCAGCGTGGCGGAAAGACCCCAGGTGCGGAGGTTGGGGTTGAGTTGTCGCATGGCGCTGAGACCGAGTTCGGCCTGCACGCCACGCTTGGTGCCCAGGAGTTCGTGCCACTCATCCACGATGACGGCCCGGACGCCTTTGAGTTGTTCGACGCACTCGGGATAGGTGAGGAGAAGCGACAGACTCTCGGGCGTGGTGACGATGGCGGTGGGCAGGCGGGCGCGCTGCTTGGCCTTACGAGACGCGGAGGTGTCGCCGGTGCGACCTTCGATGGTGAAGCCGGGCGCGTCGAGCGCGGCGGCCGCGGCTTTGAGCGAGGCGAGTGTGTCGCCGGCGAGGGCGCGGAGCGGGGTCATCCACAGGACGCGGAGCGGCTCGACGCGACGAGATGATGATCCGTCGCGCTCGGCGAGGGCTTCGAGCAGCGGGCCGAGCCACGCGGCGTAGGTCTTGCCGGTGCCCGTCGGGGCGTGGATCAGGCCATCGCGGCCTTCGAGGTAAGCCTGCCAGGCCTGGCGCTGGAAGGGAAAAGGCGTCCAGCCGCGGGAGGCGAACCAGTGTTCGGCGGGTTGGATGAGATCGGTGGCGGGCACGGGCGAACATAGGCGGTCCGCCGCCTTCCCCTGGGTCCATTCGGGGCACGTGGCGTGGAGGTGGGGATGGAATGTTCCACGTGGAACCAAACTACCAAAGATTGCGCGCCGAAAGCGTGACCGAACTCGATCAGCGCTGCGCGATGAGGTAGCCGACATAGGACTTGTCGGGGGTGCCCTGGCGGCGTGGGGAGAAGACGCTGTTGCCTTCGCCGGTGGCGGTTTCGCCTTCCCAGTAGGTGGTGACGGTGCTGAAGCCGGCCTCGCGGAGGGCGTCGGTGAGTTCGGCGATGCTCCAGAGTCGCCAGTGGTAGACGAAGGCGTTGCGCATCGGGGCGGGGCGCGGGGCGCGGAAGCGCGGCGAGGTGCGCGGGAAGGGCGGGAACTCGAAGTGGATATTGCAGGTCGTTGAGGCGGTGATGGGATCGACCGAGGCGTGCTGCCACACATAGGTGAAGGGACCGAAGCCCTTGAGCCACTTGCGGGAACGGTCGGTGGTGAGGACGTGGCAATCGGCGCCGCCCATGAAGTCGATCGCGAAGAGTCCGCCGGGTGAGAGTGCCGAGTGGGCGGAGCGGAAGTAGCGGACGAGGGTGTCGCGCGCGCGGAAGACCCAGTAGGAGAAGTTGAGGGCGCAGATGGCGTCGAACGCGGATGCGGCTTGGCTTGGCGGCGCGAGGGCGTCGGCGCGGATCAACTGCACACGCGCCGCGTGCGCGGGTTTGAGGCGTGCCAGGTGGCGATCGCGCGCCACCGCGAGCGTCGGCGCATCGAGGTCGATGCCGACGGCACGGCGCGCGTGTTTGGTCGCGGCGAAGGCGCAGGTGATGGCGGCGGTGCCGCAGAAGTCTTCGCGGAGGGAGGCGAGGGGGCGGCTGTGCGTGCGCCGGAAGACGCGATTGAGAAACTCGACTTCGAACTCGGGATTCTGCACGGCGGCTTCGTAGAGCGCGTGCTTGTCGGGGCGGGGAGGTCGCGGTGAGGGCCGCGCGGGCTTCCCGTGCCACCGAGATTGGCTCGGCGACCTCGGTGTCTTGCGGCGAGCGCGCGTGAGGGCAACCGGCTTCTTCTTCACGGCTTCAGGCTCGTGAGTCCGCCACGCACGATGCGGCCCAGGCTCTTGCGGCGGGCCCGCAGCCACATGCCCAAATACGCCATCACGCTGCGCGGGGGCTGCCAGAGCGGGACCGTGGCGTGGATGGCTTCGGGGCGGCGTGAGAGCGGGTTGAAGCCCCAGGGCGGGCGGTGGGTGAGGGCGATGCCGCCGTCGAAGGTGCTGAGGGCGTAGCAGAGGAGCGCGCGATCAAAGAGCGCGTCGAGGTCGCCGGCGTTTTTGAAGAGGTGGGCGTGCTCGCGCTCGACGAAGATGCAGTTGCACATGGTGCAGCAAACGAGGGTGTAGCCTTTTTCTGAGCCGAGGGCTTGGAGGGCCCGCGCCGAGGCACCCACGGCGTTGGGTGATGTGGGGCCGTGGATGGAGAGATGGGGCGGGATGGAAGGATTGTGCTCGATGATGATGACGCGCGGGCGGTGCTTGGAGAGACCGGCCCAGACGTGGTAGTCCATGCCGTCGATATCGATGCTGACAAGATCGACACGGGGGGTGGAAGCGGTGGCGGCGTGCGAAGCGGGAGCGTGTGGCAGGCGCTCGTTCAGGATGGCGTCGAGCGCGTCGGCACCGGATGGCGCGACGAAGCGGCGAACGAGGTCGACCGAGCCGCCCGGTGCTGGAGGGGTGGCGCGGCAGAACTCGGCGTACTCGATGCCGAGTTGGCGATGGCGGGGTGCGTCGCCCTCGATGAGGATGGCGTGCCAGCCGGCGGTGGACCACAAGGGGAAGACGTTGGAGTAGGTGCGGAGGTTGTACGCGCCGAACTCGACGCAGATTTTGGAGGTGGTGCCGATGGCGCGGAAGATGGCGTCGATGACGCCGTTCTCGCCGTCTTGGGAGGTGATGGAGGAGCGAGCGGCCTTGAGGTCGATGAGGGACGCGGGCGCGATGGAGGCCGGGGCGGCAGTCACGGGGCCGATGATAGGGGATGCCCGGGCGGGCTTCGATGCGGAGCCCGCGTGGAGGCTGTGAGGGCGCGAAGGGGCGCAAAACTTGCCTGTAGACCTGGGCGTGGCCGGTCGATGACAAGGTGTGCCGACTGCGCGGCCCGTGCGGCAAGCGTTCGGGTGCGTGGCATCGGTTGGCGAGGATCGTCGGAGGGTTTACGATCCCGCCCTTCGCGCCCGCCGTAGCAGGTGTTGGTTTCGAGCCGCTCGTTCCGTCAACAACTGATTCGCGCCACTTCAGGAATCCACCATGCGTCTCTCGATGATCGGCACCGGATACGTCGGCCTTGTCACGGGTGTCTGCCTCTCCAACACGGGCAATCACGTGATGTGCCTGGATGTCGACAAGGCCAAGATCGAGAAACTCAAAGGTGGCAAGTCGCCGATTTATGAGCCCGGGCTTGATGACCTGCTGGAACGGAACATCGCCGCGGGGCGGCTGAAGTTCTCGACCGACGCGTGGGAATCGCACAAAGACGCGGACATGATCTTCATCTGCGTGGGCACGCCCAGCGACGAGCGTGGGCACACCGACCTGAAGTACATCGACTCCGCTGCGGACGGCATCGCCGATGTGCTGCTGAAACTGGGCAAGAGCGCCAAACCCAAGATCATCGTGGTGAAGAGCACGGTGCCGGTGGGCACGACGTTTCGCGTGCGCGACCGCATCAAGGCCAAACTGGCGGCGGCGAACGCGAGCGACATCCAGTTCGGGATGGCCGACAACCCCGAGTTTCTCAAAGAGGGCGCGGCGATCGACGACTTCAACAAGCCCGATCGCGTGGTCTGCGGCGTGGATGCCGACTGGGTCGGGCAGGCGATGCGCGACCTTTACGACCCGTTCGTGCGCAACGGGCACCCGATTTACATCATGGATGTGCAGAGTGCGGAGATGGTGAAGTATGCCAGCAACGCGATGCTCGCGTGTAAGATCAGTTTCATCAACGAGATGGCCAACCTGTGCGAGGCGTACGGCGCCGACATCGGCAAGGTGCGTGAGGGCATGTGCGCCGACAAGCGGATCGGCAACCAGTTTCTGTATCCGGGCCTGGGCTACGGCGGCTCGTGCTTCCCGAAGGACACGCTGGCGTGCATCATGATGGGCGAGAAGAGCGGCGTGCCCACGCCGGTGAACAAGGCCGTGCATGACCTGAACCAGGCCCAGCGCGAGCGGTTTTGGGGCAAGATCATGGCGTATTTCAAAGCCAAGGACGCGCCGGGCGGCCTGACCGGCAAGACGTTCGCCTTCTGGGGCATCGCGTTCAAGGCCCGCACCGACGACATCCGCGAGGCGCCGGCCATCACGCTGATGCGCAAAGCGATGAGTTACGGCGCGAAGGTCGTGGCGTTTGACCCGGTCGCCAACGAGAACGCGCGGCGTGAACTCGGCCCGAACTTCTCGATCGTTGACGACATGTATGAATGCGTGAAGGACGCCGACGCGCTGATCGTGAGCACCGACTGGGACGAGTTCAAGAGCCCGGACCTGGAGCGTGTGTCGAAACTGATGAAGCACCGCGTGGTGTTCGACGGGCGGAATCTGTATCGCCCGGCGCAGATGGCGGGGGCGGGGTTCAATCACCTGAGCGTTGGGCGAGCGCCGGCGACGGCACGGTGAGGGGCGAGCGAGTGCTGAGTGCTGAGTGCTGAGCGATCACTGATGAGTGACCGTAGCTGGCTGGGTTTTGCTGACGCCTTGCGCCGCGCCGAGCAACAGCGTTACGCCAAGGTGTCAATGAGCCGCTGGAGCAGGCGCAACGGGCGCGATATACTGCGTGAGCTGCGGGCGTAGTTCAGCGGTAGAACGTCAGCTTCCCAAGCTGAATGTCGGGAGTTCGATCCTCCTCGCCCGCTATGTAGGAAACCGGCCCTTCGTTGGGCCGGTTCTGTTTTTGGAGTGCGTTTTGGAGTTTCGCGAGACTGGCCTTGAGTTCTTCGTTCTCGCGCTTCAGCCGATCGGCTTCAGTCTCGCCGCCCGTGACCAGGGCCAGCGTGGCCGGCAGCGTCGCGTGGTAGTTGGATGCCGCCACAGTGACGCTGTGACCAAGCCACCTCGCTACGTGGAGCGGCGGGTACTTTGCCTGCCAGTCGCTTACCAGTGACTTTCGCAGAGCGTGAAAGGGATCGCTGTAGACCAGACCAGCCCGCTTGGTGATGACCCGAGCGTTGCGGTCCAGGTTGTTCGCGCCAATGCCATCACAAGGCCCCAGGGAGCCTGCCGGTGCCGTTTCATGAGCCGCGAGAAGCAAGTCATAGACTCCGGGCTCCAAGGGCACAGAAAGCCGATCCCGCTTCTTTGTGTCGGGATTGGGGCTGGGGTTGATGACGTTCAGGGTGTGCGCCGCGAAGTCGATCTCGGTCCATCGCAGCCGGAGTGCTTCGCCCCGGCGCAGTCCCACCCAACGGCACAGCGCGAACGGCATCCGCCAGTTGTCAGACGGGCAAGTGTCGAGAATCTTGTGCGCCTCATCGCCCGTGACGTAGCGGAACCGGTTCTCACCCTTTGGTTCGCTGCACTTTTCAGTGTCGAACGGGTTGAACATCAGCCGGTTCCGCTTGAGCGCCTCCCGACCGACACCGCGCGCGTGCTGGAGGACGTGATCGCGATGATGCAGGTCAAGGCCTATGCCAAGGGCGTGGACCTGCGTCTTGAATCCGGCGGGAAAGCGGGCGCGGCGTGCTGGCGGGTGCTGAGCGATCCGGTGAGGCTCAAGCAGATTCTGGTCAATCTGGTGGGCAACGCGATCAAGTTCACCGAGCACGGGTCGGTGACGGTCCGCGCGTGGACGACGCCTGACCATCCGAAACCTTCGTTCGTCGTCGAGATCACCGATTCCGGGATCGGGATGACCCCTGAGCAGATGGAAGGCCTGTTCGGCGCGTTCAGCCAGGCCGACGCGAGCGTGACGAGGCGATTCGGGGGGTCCGGGCTTGGGCTGCGGATCAGCCGGAGCCTTGCGCTCCTGATGGGGGGCGATATCGCGGTGCGCAGCACGCCCTGCCGCGGGAGCACATTCTCCCTCACCCTTCCCGCCGAGCCGGCACCCGCCCCTGAATCGAGTCATCGTTCGGAGAGCCCGCGCACGCCAGCCCCTCGATCTCGTCCGCTGGCGGGCAAACGGATCTTCCTGGTGGAAGACGGCCTAGACAATCAACGGCTGATCGACTATCAGTTGCGGTCGGCGGGGGCGGACGTGACGCTGTTCGACAATGGCCTGCTGGCGCTTCAGGCGCTCACGGAGAATGCGTCATCCACAGGTTCGCTCCGCGATCCGCCGCCGTGCGATCTGGTCGTGACCGACATGCAGATGCCGGTCATGGATGGGTACACCCTGGCCTCCACGCTCAGGCAAAAGGGTTGGACCGTCCCGATCATCGCGCTCACGGCCCACGCCATGAGCGACGACGCGGCCAGGTGCCTGGCGGCGGGGGGCGACGCCTACGCCAGCAAACCGATCAACAGACAAGCCCTGATCGGACTGTGCGCGGAGGTGCTTGGACCGGGGCGACATGAACGCGGGCACGCTCAGGCCGCGTAATCGCGCGCCGCGTGCAACTGCACCTGCAGCATCTCGAAATACCGCCCTTGTCGCGCCACCAGTTCGTCGTGATTCCCGAACTCGGCAATCCGCCCGCGATCGAGCACCACAATCCGGCTCGCGTGGCGGATGGTGCCCAGGCGATGCGCGATCACGAAGCACGTTCGGCCTCGCATCAAGCCGTGCAGCGAGCGCTGGATGAGGGCCTCGCTCTCGCTGTCCAGGCTGCTGGTGGCTTCGTCGAGGATCAGTATCTGCGGGTCGGCCAGCAGCGCCCGCGCGATGGCCAGCCGCTGTTTCTGACCGCCTGAGAGACGCACGCCGCGCTCGCCGATGACCGTGTCGTAACCCTTCTCCAAGCGCTCGACGAACTCGGCCGCGTTGGCGGCCTGGGCGGCCGCCTCGACCTCCGTTCGCGTCGCGTGCCGCCGGGCGTAGCCGATGTTTTCCGCGACGGTGCCGTCGAAGAGGAACACATCCTGCTCGACGATGCCGAGCCGAGCGCGATAAGCATCCAGATCGAAGCGCCGCAGGTCGGTCCCACCGAGCAGAATCCGCCCCTCGGTTGGGTCAAAGAACCTCGCGACGAGATTGCACAGCGTCGTTTTTCCTGAGCCTGACGCGCCCACCAGCGCGATGGTCTCGCCCGGTGCCACGTCGAGCGAGATGCCCTCCAGCACGCGCTGCGTGTGACCCGGATACGCGAACCCGACGCTCTCCAGGGTGATGCGCCCGACCGGGATCGGTCCGGTCACCGGCGTTTCTCCCCGGGCCCGCGTCGCCTCGGACGCGCGAGCCAGTTCGGTCGGCTCATCCAGCAGGTCCAGGCATCGATCAAACCCGGCGAGGCTGTTCTGCAAACCCGCGGCGGTGCTGACGAGCACTTCGAGCGGGCCGAGCAGCATGAGCAGGTACGCGGTGAACGCCGCGACATCGCCCACGCTCAGTCGGCCGCCGATGACCTGCGACCCGCCGTACACGAGCACGAGCGCGGACGCCGCCGGGATCAGCACCGACCACACACCTTCGAGAATCCGCGACCACCACCACACCAGCATTTCCTGCCGCGTCATCAGGTGGTTGCCGCGTGCAAACCGCCCGGCCTCGCCGCGCGATCGCGCAAAGGCCCGCACCACGCGCACGCCCGCGAACACCTCGGTCGCGTGCGAGTCGGTCGTCGTCCGTGTCTGCTTAATGTCGCGGAACACCGGCCGAATCCGCGTGATCCAGGTGCGGTGACTCAGGAACACCACCGGCACCGCGAGGATGCCGCCCACCAGCATCCGCCAATCAAGCATCGCCATCGCCGCCAGGCCGCCCAGAAACGTCAGCACGGCGCGCCAGGGGTTATAGATCACCGAGAACAGCATCTCCCCCACTGTCCCCGCGTCGTCCCGCAGTATGCCCGAGACGCCGCCCGACTTCAGCGCGTGCAGCCGGTGCAACGGCAGCCTCGACAGGTGCGCGAACACGCGCCGCCGCATCCGCGCCTGCGTCAGTTTCGTCAGCCGCGTCATCTGGTAGCGGCCCACCGTGCCCACGAGCAAGCCCGCGAGCGCGATCGCGATCATCACGCCGCCCAGCCACCACAGCAGCGCCATTCGCCCCGTGGGAAGCCCCAGCCACTCGGGAATCCCCGCTGGCCCGGGCGTGTCCAGAATGATGTAATCAAACGCGATCTTCGTCGAGAACGGCAGGAGCAGCCCCAGCAGCGTCGTGATCGTCAGCGTCACCAGCGCGCTGCCGAGCACCCACCCCTGCCCACGCAGCAAGGGCTTCATGGCCCGCGCCAACTCCATCACGCTCCGATTGGCGCGGCGCGGCGCGTTGCCGGCGGGCGAGTCGGCCCAATCCACGCGGGCTTTCGCTTTCGCGGCTCCCTTCGCGCTGGCCGCGTCGCCCCCTGACGCTACAGACTTCGACTTGGAGAGTTTGTTCAGGCGATCCGCGAGGTACTCGACATATCGCGCCCGGCTCGAACGTTGGGAGGGGGAGGGCGGCAAAGAGGCCATGCAGGCAGGGTACGCGACCACCACCCTCCCCCGCCCTCGGCGGGGGAGGTGCCGAGCGAGAGCGATGCGGAGCGGGTTCTCGTTGGGCGTTCGACCCCGCAATGCGCCGAGACTTCAAGCCGTCATCAATCATCCACCGCATCACACACGGCCTCAATCGTCACCGCCACGTCCATCGCCTGTCCACCGCGCATCACGCGCAGCGTGATCGTCTCGCCCGCCACCCCGGTCTGCACGCACTGCTGCAGCGACTCGATCGACGCGTCGTCCACGCCGTTGATCGCCATCACGAGGTCGTACGCCTTCAGCCCCGCGCGGTCCGCGGCCGAACCCCGCACCACCCGCTGCACCACGCACGACCGGTCCGCCGCCACGCCCGCCTTGGCGGCCACCGGCCCGTGCGTCCTGCTCAGTTCCACGCCGAGGCGCTGGGCCCGCTCGCCCTCGCGCATCGGCATGGCCACCGATCGATTCCCGACCACCACCACGCACCCAGGCGCAACGAGGCCAAAGCCAACCACCGAACCAATGAGGGCCAGTCGAATCGCGTGCCGCATGGGGAGTGTCCTTCTGAGAGTGTGGGCGAATCCACGAGAACGCGATCGGGTTCGCCGCGTCGCGTCCGACCGATGCACCTGTTTCCATCCAGATGCGCGCCGCACCCTCACCCCCCTCACCCCACGTCACTCTTGGAAAAAATGCCCCGGGCGATTCCGCTTGATGAGCAGCCTCAGCGCCTCGGGATACGCCAGGCACTCCTGCTCGAACACCCGTGCCGCGAGCGTTTCGGGCGTGTCGCCCGGCAGCACCGGGCACCGCCTCTGCAGCACGATGCGGCCGGTGTCAAACTCGCGGTCGCACAGGTGCACGGTGCAACCGCTTTCGGTCTCGCCCGCCGCGAGCACCGCCTCGTGCACATGGTGGCCATACATCCCCGGCCCGCCAAACTTAGGGAGAAGGGACGGGTGAATGTTCACGATGCGGTGTTCCCAACCGTCGGGAATGTTGATCAGTTTCAAGTACCCGGCAAGCACCACCCAGCCGCGTAGTTTGTTCACATACTTGTGCAGATACCCAGCCAACCTCGGTGCCGGTATCACCCCCGGCAACACCTCAACGGGTATCCCCGCCTTTCGCGCCTTCTCCGCACCCAGGCACTCGCGCGACGCGATGACCACCTCGATCCGGGCCGGCAGGTCACCCCGCGCAATCACCTCCCGCAGGTTGTCCAGCGTTCGCCCCGAGCCCGACAGCATGACGGCCAGCAATGCGACCATGGGGGGCACTGTAGTGCTGCGTGCTGAGGACCCAGCATTCTATTGGCCGGATTCCCCCGCCCCTGCAAACTCACCTCCCCAGCCTATCGGGCCGATGTTGGGCCACAGCGCGCCCCTTTCCCCTCCACGGGCCGCGCCCTTACTGTTCTCGGACTTCGCTCCGCGTCCTTCTTGACAGGCAGCAACCACCTCATGCTCAGCCCCAACCAAGCCCGCATCCAATCTTTCCGCGTGGTGCCCTATCTCCCCGAGGCCTTGCGCCCGTTGGTCGAGATCGCCCACAACCTGTGGTGGACGTGGAACTACGAAGCCGTCAGCCTTTTTACCCGCCTCGACCGCGACCTGTGGGAGCAGTGCGGGCACAACCCCGTGCTGATGCTCGGCTGCATCACTCAGGACCGCCTTGACCGCGCCGCCCATGACCGCTCCTACCTCCACGCCCTGGGCACCGCCCACAGCCAGTTGCAGGAGCACATGCAGCATCGCGGCTGGTTTGCCGAAGCCGCCGCATCGCTCCCCAAGACCGACAAGCCCCTCAAAGTCGCCTACTTCTGCGCCGAGTTCGGCCTCACCGAGTGCTTCCAGATCTACTCCGGTGGCCTGGGCGGCCTCTCGGGTGACCACCTCAAAAGCGCCGCCGAACTGGCCATTCCCCTCGTCGCCGTCGGCCTCCTCTATCGCCGCGGCTACTTCCATCAATACCTCAATCCAGACGGCTTCCAGCAGGAAACCTACCCCGACATCGACGCCCCCAATCAGCCCATCCAGCGCGTCATCGACCCCACCACCGGCCAGCAGCGCCGCGTCACGGTCGAACTCCCGGGCCGCTCGGTGGGCCTGGGCATCTGGCGGTGCGACGTGGGCAAGGTGCCCCTCTACCTGCTCGACGCCAACCTCCCCGAGAACAGCCGCGAGGATCGCGAGATCACCGCCAACCTCTACGGCGGCGACATCGAGCAGCGCATCCGCCAGGAGATCGTGCTGGGCGTCGGCGGCGCGCGGGCGCTGGCCGCCGTGGGCGAGAACCCCTCCGTCTATCACATCAACGAAGGTCACGCCGCGTTCCTTTCGCTCGAACGCATCGCCACCACGCGCCGCGGCACCAACCTCTCCTTCGACCAGGCCCGCGAAGCCGTTGCCGCCGGTCAGATTTTCACCACGCACACCCCCGTGCCCGCGGGCATCGACCGCTTCCCGCCGCGCATGATCGAGACCTACCTCACCAACATGCTCCCTGACCTGGGGCTCGACCTCGAAGGCCTGCTCGCCCTGGGCCGCGAGAACACCGCCGACCGCAAGGAGTTCTTCTCCATGGCGGTCCTCGCCATCCGCACCAGCCGCTTCTGCAACGGCGTCTCCAAACTCCACGGCGACGTTTCCCGCGAGATGTGGAAGCAGATGTGGCCCGGGACCCCCCAGAACGACGTGCCCATCGGCCACGTCACCAACGGCGTGCACACCCGCTCGTGGGCCAGCGGCGACATCACTCAACTCTTCGACCGCTACATGGGCAACTCCTGGCACGAAAGCCCGCAGGACGAATCCGTCTGGTCCGCCGTCGATGAAATCCCCGACGAAGAACTCTGGGCCGCGCGGCAGCGCCGTCGCGAGCACCTCATCGCCTGGGTTCGCCGCCAGATTCGCAAGCAACTGACCGCGCGCGGCTCGGGCTCGAAGGAGATCGAGGCCGCCGCCGCCGCGCTCGATACCGACGTGCTCACCATCGGCTTCGCCCGCCGCTTCGCCACCTACAAGCGCGGCACCCTCCTCTTCCGCGACAAGGCCCGCCTCCACGCCCTCCTTAACGGCCCCCGCCCGCTGCAACTCCTCATCGCTGGCAAGGCCCACCCCGCCGACGGCGGCGGCAAGGCCCTCATCCGCGAGATCGTCGAGTTCACCCGCCAGGGCAAGCACAACCTCCGCGTCGTCTTCCTCGAAGACTACGACCTCAACGTCGCCCGCCGCCTCGTCCAGGGCTGCGACGTGTGGCTCAACACGCCCGTCCGCGGGCTCGAAGCCTCCGGCACCAGCGGCATGAAGGCCGCCCTCAACGGCGGGATCAACCTCTCCATCCTCGACGGCTGGTGGGATGAAGCCTGCGACCCCGAGTGGGGCTACGCCATCGGTCGCGGCGAGGCCTATGCCGAGAGCAACCGCGACGAGCAGGACGACATCGAGTCACGCTCCCTCTACCAGGTGCTCGAATCGCAACTGGTCCCCGAGTTCTACGACCGTGACGAGGGCGGCATCCCCCGCCGCTGGGTCACGCGCATGAAGCAGTGCATCAAGCACCTCGCACCGCGTTTCAGCACCCACCGCATGCTGGTGGATTACGCCAAGCAGTACTACTTCCCCGCCCACGTCGCCGCCGCGCGACTCAGGCAGGACAACCTGGCTCAGGCCCGCGAACTGGCCGACCATGTCGACCACCTCCGCCGTCACTGGCACGAGGTCCGCATCGCCGAGGTCTCGGGCAGCGTCGGCCCCAATGCCGCCATCACGGTGCGCGGCGCTGTGCCCGTCAAGGCCCGCGTCGCCCTCGGGCCCCTCACGCCCAGCGACGTGCAGGTGCAGTTGTACCACGGCCAGGTCACCAGTTTGGGCGAACTGGTCAACGCCGAGGCCCTCGCCATGCGCCATGAGCGCGACCTGGGCGACGGAACTCATCTATTCACGTGCACCTTCTCCCCGCGCCACTCGGGCCAGCACGGCTACTCCGTCCGCGTCCTTCCCAACGACGACCGCCTCGTCACCCCGATCGTCCCCGGGCTCATCACCTGGGATAGCGGTCCTCCCCCCAGCCCCGACGAGATCGCGGGGTCGCTTCAACCGGCCCGCGCCAAAGCCGTCTGAATGATGCGCGTCTCACCACCCTCCCCCGCTCCCAGCGGGGGAGGTGCCGAGCGCAGTTGGGGGGGCGAAGGCGGAGGGGATTCCCGTTGGGTACGACTATCGCCGCGCATCGATTGACTCGGAGCCCCCCCACCGTCACTCGCCGAGCCTCGTGACACCTCCCCCCGCTGGGAGCGGGGGAGGGTGGTGATCGCCTGTGAAATGTGGACTGTGAACTGTGCCTCGGCTCAGTCCGCTGTGTGCTGCGTGTTGTGTGCTGTGTGTTGTGTGTTGTCGGCTTCGGCCGATACCCTCCCCATGCTTCTTCAATCGCTCGTGACCACCCCGCCCTCCACCCCCGGTGGAGCCACCGGGCCCGGGACACCTCGCCCCGCCAGCACCCCCACTGCCCCCCCCACCATGTCCCCCACTCCCCAACCCTCCCGCTTCGACGTCGCCCACAAGCACGTCTACCTCATCGGGATCGGTGGCAGCGGCATGTCGGGCATGGCCCGGATGCTCGCCGCCCGGGGTGCCATCGTCCAGGGCTCCGACGCCGCCCGCTCACCTGCCACCGATGCCCTCGCCGCCGAGCGCATCCCCGTCACGTTCAACCAGGCCGACGGCCTGCTGCCCCAGGCCTGCGACCTTGTCGTCGCCTCAGCCGCCATCCGCCCCGATCACCCTCAGATGCTCGCCGCCCAAGCCCGCGGCATCGAAGCCCTTACCTACGCCGAGGCCCTCGGCCGGTGCATGCTGGGCCGCACCGCCGTCTGCATCGCCGGCACCCACGGCAAGTCCACCACCACCGCCATGCTTGGGTGCATCCTTCAGGATGCCCAGATCGACCCCAGCGTCATCATCGGGGCGACCTGCGGCCAGTTGAAGGGTGGCGGGGGAGGGGGGTTCCGCCTCGGTTCTGACGCCATCCCCACCGGCCCCCTCACGAGCCAGCCCGGCGTGCTCGTCGCCGAGTCGTGCGAGTTCAACCGTTCCTTCCATCACTACCACCCCACCCTCGCCGCGATCACCAGCGTCGAAGCCGACCACCTCGACGTTTACGGCACCCTCGACGCCGTCGTCGAGAGTTTCGCCCACTTTGCCAACCTCGTCGCGCCGTCGGATCAGCGCGGGGGGGGCGGCCTCCTCCTCATCGCCCACGACGGGGCCCACCGCCGCGAAGTGACGGCCAATGCCGCCTGTGCCGTCGAGACCATCGGCTTCAACCCCGCCGCCGACTGGGTGGTCGCCTACGACCCCCACTCGCGCCGCGTGGATCTGAAGAACCCCCCCCGCACCAACGGCACCATCGTCCTCACCTGGACCTGCAACTTGCCCGGCGAGCACAACGCCATGAACGGCGCGACCGCCGCCGTGCTCGCTCTTCGCCTTGGTGCCGACCCTGCGTCCATCGCTCAATCCCTCACCAACTTCCGCGGCGTCGACCGCCGCTGCCAGGTGCTGGGCGAGCGCCAACTTCCCCAGGGCGGCTCCGTTCGCGTCTACGACGACTACGGCCATCACCCCACCGAGGTTGAAGCCACGCTCCGCGCCCTCCGCCAGTTCGAGGCCCCCGAGAAACGCACGCCTCCCGCCCGCCTCATCTGCGTCTTCCAGCCGCACCAGCACAGCCGCACGCGCCACCTGCTGGCCGAGTTCGCCAGCGCCTTCGACCACGCCGACGTCGTGATCGTGCCGCACATCTACTTCGTGCGCGATAGCGAAGAGGAAAAGCAGAAAGTCACCGCCGCCGACCTGGTCGACCGCCTCCGCGAAAAAGGCGTGCACGCCATGCACCTCTACCCCTTCGGCGCGATCGTCGAGCAACTCGAAAACCTCTGCCGCCCGGGCGATCTGCTCGTCGTCATGGGTGCCGGGCCGGTGAACGAAGTGGCGAAGGGCTTTCTGGCTCGATAACGCCCAACGCCGACCGTTGTCAACGAAGGAGCGAAGAGAGCGAAGGGCCGAATCGGGATTGGTCAACGAAGGGAGGGAAGGAAGGGAAGTCAGAGGGAGATGGGAAGGATGAAACGATGGTGCCGAACTTTGGCTTCGGCTTTTCCCACATCATGTCCCTCTCTCTTCCCTTCCTTCCCTCCCTTCGTTGACACCTCCCCGTTCCCGATCCCGCGCTGATCGCTTTTCCACTTCGCTCCCTTCGCTCCTTCGTTGACAACAGATCTTCGAGAGACTCCATGCCCCCCCTCACCGTGGCCACACTCCCCGAAATCCTCTCCAACCAGCCCATCCCCACCTGGTTCGGCATCGGGGGCCGCGCCCTGCGCTTCGCCAAGCCGCGCACGCTCGATGAACTCCGCGCGTGCCTCGATCTTGACCCCAACCTCCGCATCCTGGGCGACGGCGCCAATCTCCTCGTCGCCGACGCGGGCGTGCCCGAACTGGTCATCTCGCTGGCCGAGGGTGAGTTCGGCCAGTTCTCCATCGGTCCGGTCGATCCCAAGGGCTACGCGAACGTCCGCGCCGGCGCGGGCGTGCACCTCTTCAAACTCATCAACGCCTGTGCCGATGCCGGGCTGGCGGGACTGGAAAACCTCGCGGGCATCCCCGCCTGCGTGGGCGGCGCCACCGTCATGAATGCCGGCGGCACATACGGCTCCACCGGCGACTACATCGCCTCAGTGGACATCCTTTCTCGCCCCAGCCCCACCGGCAGCCCGACCGTCAGGGAGGGCGCTGGTACCGCCACTGGCGGCGTCCCCTCTAACGCCTCCACCCTCAAACGCAACCAGATCGAGTTCACCTACCGCCACTGCTCACTCGCCCGGCAACGTGGGGGGGGGGGGTGGGCCATCGTCACCCACGTCGACTTCCGCCTTCGCCGCGCCGATCCCGCGGTCTGCAAGGCCAAGCTCGCCGAGGTCACCGCCTACAAGAAGACCACCCAGCCGCTCAACGCCAACTCCGCTGGCTGTTGCTTCAAAAACCCCACCCTCACCGATTACATCAAAGACATCGGCACCCCCGGCACCCGCGTCTCCGCCGGCATGCTCATCGACCGCGCCGGCTGCAAAGGCCTCAAAGTCGGTGGTGCCACCGTCTCCGACCAGCACGCCAACTTCATCGTCGCTTCCACTGGCTGCCAGGCCGCCGACGTCATCGAACTCATGCGCCAGGTCCGCAGCCGAGTCGATGTCGCCTTCGGCCTCACCCTCGAACCCGAAGTCGTCATCTGGGGTGCGACGCTGTGACGATGTCAAGGAAGGAGCGAAGGAAGCGAAGAATCGAACAGGAAATGGTCAACGAAGGAAGGGAAGCGAGGGAAGAGGATGTGGTGGCATGGGAACGTGGATCAAACACATGTTCGAACTCTCCGATCAAATCGTGATTCAGGATATAGAGCTCATCCAGTACCTTTCCGCGCACGGCAATCAATAATCAGCCCGTCTTCCCTCACTTCCCTCCCTTCGTTGACAACTTCCCCGTTCTCGTTCCCTCTTCGCTCCCTTCGCTCCTTCGTTGACAACTCCCTCCCGTGAGCCCCGAATGACCACCCCCCGCATCCTCGTCCTCGGTGGCGGCCCCGATGCCGAGCGCGAAGTCTCCATCAAATCCTCCTCCGCCATTGCCCAGGGCCTGCGCGATTCCGGCCGCTTTGCCGTCGATCTCCAGATCATCGACACGCTCACGCTCGA
The DNA here is from genome assembly GCA_964588585.1 of uncultured Phycisphaeraceae bacterium. Taxonomy (GTDB): domain Bacteria; phylum Planctomycetota; class Phycisphaerae; order Phycisphaerales; family UBA1924; genus JAEUIX01. Next base: position 41,640 of record CAZPPX010000015.1, on the reverse strand, counting down.
CGCCCTCCGCGCCCTACCCGCCGACCTGATCTTCCCCTACCTCCACGGCCCCTGGGGTGAGGGCGGCCCGCTCCAGGACCTCCTCGAACTCGACGGCCGCCCCTTCGTGGGCACCGGCGCGCGAGGCAGCCGCGCCGCCATGGACAAACTCGCCACCAAGGCCGCCGCCCTCGACCTCGGCATCCCCACGCCCCCCGTCTGGATCCTCAACACCCGCGACCCCGTCTGCCCCACCACACTCCCGGTCATCATCAAGCCCGTGCACGAAGGCTCCACCGTCGGCCTGCACGTCTGCACGTCGCACGCTCAGTTCCGTGCCGCCGTCGAGGCCATCCGCGCCGAACAGGCCGCCGCGCTGGCCGCGGGCAAGCCCATCCGCACCTACATGATCGAGCCCAAGGTGCAAGGCCCCGGAGGGCGGTCCGCACGCGAACTCACCGTCGGCATCCTCGATGGCGTCGCCCTGCCACCCATCGAAATCCGCCCCAAAGACGGCCTCTACGACTACGAAGCCAAGTACACCCGCGACGACACCCAATACCTCGTTGGCAGCCAGATTCCCGACCTGCCCGACACCCTCGCCAAGAAAATCGCCAAGCACACCACCCGTCTGTTCAAAGCGATGGGCCTCCGCCACATCGCCCGCGCCGATTTCATGCTCGACGCCGACAACGTTCCCTGGTTCCTCGAAATCAACACCACCCCGGGCTTCACCGATCACTCGCTGGTGCCCAAGGCCGCCGCCCACGCGGGCATCCCCATGCCCGCGCTCTGCGCCCAACTGGCCAACTTGGCGTTGCGCGACGCGCCACGCGGCTCGCCTGCAAACGCATCGCCCTCAACATCCACCGCGCAAGAAACGCTCGGCGAGGGGTGAATCCCCCACGTCATATCAGGCCGTGTTCTTATATCACGTCGAGTGCACAAACATTGCGCGCAATTGTTCTGCACTCCACCCGCTTCCCCTTGCGGCATGAGCCTCCCGCGCTCATACTGCCCGCATGAACACGCGAACTTCTTCCCCTCGCACCGCGCCCCCCAAGCCCGTGCCCCTGCCGCTTATCTCCCTGCTGCTCATGCTCGCCCTGGGCGGGCTCGGCAGCCTCAGCGCCCTGGTCATGGGCGGCTGCACACCCATCCCGACGCGCGAGTTCACCGACTACCGCGCCGCCTTCGTCGCGGCCCGCGCCGCGGGTGAAGAAGTCCTCCTCGATGCCGACCTCGCCCTCAAGGGCACCGCACGCCTCACGGCCGCGCGGGAGCAGATCGAAGCCGCCCGGGCCGATCCTCTGGACGTGCCCGATCGCCCGCGCTGGTCGCGCGAAGCCGCCCTCGCCCAAACAACGCAAACCGACCTGATCGCCGTCCGCATGAAGGCCTGGGCCGCGCTGGCGGCGTGGAACGACGCCCTGGTGCCCCTGGCCGAGGGCAAGCCAGCCCAGGAACTCGGCACGTCGTTCGACACACTCTCCGACGCGCTCACCACCTTTCCTTGGGAAGCGCTCGGCACCAGCGTCGCCAATGTGGCCGCCTCCGCCGGCGGCGCGATCGGCCCCGCTGTCGAAGTCATCCGCACGCTGATCGTCGAAGCCCAGCGCGAGCACGACCGACGGAAGTTCATCGCCGCCATCGAGCAGGCCGCGCCAATCATCCAGGCGCTGATCGACCTCCTGGGCGAAGACGCCGACGATTTCTGGCGACTGCGGCACACGCTCTACTCGAGCGACCGCCTGACACTGCTCGACCGCCTTCAACCCCTCGCCCGCGAGGCCCGCACCGTGGCCGCCACCGGCACCGCCAATCCACCGCCGGAAACCACCGACGCGGGAATCGCGATTGCGCGAATCGACGCCGCACTGGTGCGGCTGCGCGAGTTTCAGAACCCCGCGTGGCGGCCCGTCGCCGCAACCGCAGGCGACCCGCACTCGTCCGACGCCACGTCGCGCCTCGTCACGCTCGCGGCCACCATCGAGCGCGACGCCACCGAGGCCCGCACGCTCGACCAGCGACTGGACGACTACGAAGCCGCGCTCACCGCCTACGCGCGACTGCTGGTCGAACTCGACCGCGCCACCCGCGCCCTGCAACGCGCCGCGGCCAGCGCCCAACCCGAAGCACCCGACCTCGCCCGCCTCGCCGACCTGACGCTCCACCTCCGCCGTGCGGTCGCGGCGTATCGCCACGCGGAATGACGAGAGACGCCAGACTAGCACTCAGCACTCGCGACTTTCCCCAGGAGCCCCCATGCCCCGCATCACCACCGCGATGAACGACGACCTGCACGCGCAAGCCAGCCGCGCCCTCAAGCGGATCATCAACGATCCCAACGCCACCGCGGCCCACCGCGCGACCGCCCGCGAAGCGATCGATCGGCTCAACGCCGACTACATCGATTGGGTCACCAAGAATCTCGAGAAGCGCACGCAGGCGTACCAGGAAGTCATCGACTTCCTGATCGCTGCCACCGCCAAACTCACGAAGACCCCGGCCCTCGCGGGCGCGAAGAAACTCCAGGAGATCATTGGCGCGGCCAAAGTGGCGCTCGGCCCGATCAACTAGGCACAAGCCCCCCACACGCCCACGACGAGTCCGCGAGTCGTGGCGCGCGAATGCGCGCAGAAAAGCCCACGACTCGAAGACTCGTCGTGGGCGTGCAACCAATGCCTATCCAACATTCACGCGCGTTTCGCAAGCAGATCGCGGATCTCGGTGAGCAACTTCTGATCAGTCGTCGGGCCAGCGGGTGCGGGGGCGGGTGCTTCGCGCTCGAAGCGCTTGCGGGCCGTGTTGAACGCTTTCACCATGAGAAACACGATGAACGCCATGATCAGGAAGTTCAGCACATCGGTCATGAACGCGCCGTAGCCGAAGGCCACGCCGTTGGCCTTGGCATCGGCGTAACTCTTGATCTCCTTGGCCGAGTCTTTCACCACCGCGAGGTAGTACATCTCGTTGAAGTTCACGCCGCCGGCAAGCCCCAGCACGGGGTTGATCAGGTGCTCGATGAGCGAACTCACAATCTTCCCGAACGCTCCACCCATGATCACGCCCACGGCCATGTCAAAGACGTTGCCCTTGATCGCAAAGTCACGGAATTCCTGAACAAAGCCCATGAGTAGCACTCCGAAAATCAGCCCCGGCGGCCCTGCACAGGCGCGGGCCGAGGCCGGGCGGAGCATACCACCCCCGCCCGGCCGCGGCGCAACCACAGACTCTGAGGGGTTCCAGTCGCTTCCGCGTTGTCACCCCACACTCGGGCTACGGGCACCCATTGAAATACGCGGCCACATAGTCGGACAGGTCATCCGGATCGGTGTTTCCGTCGAGGTTGAAATCCGACCCCGCACAGGGCGGGTTGAAGTAGCAGTCGATGTAGTCGGCGAGGTCGTCGGGGTCGAGGGTGCCGTCGCGGTTGAAGTCGGGGCCGCAGTAGGTGTACGTGGCGGTGAGGGTGAGGCCGGCGATCAGTTGGTCGCGCCAATCCATGAAGGCGACGCCGCTGCGGAACAGTTCGCCGCTGAAGCGGGCGGCAACGGGCACATTGACCGTCCCCGCTCCGGCATAGGTGGCGAGCGAACCGGCGCTCACGGCGCGGATCACCGACGACCCGCCATTACCGGGGAACGTGCAGCCGCCTTCGAACTGGTTGGAGGGGATGCCGGTGCCGCAGTCGCCGGTGGTGTGATCGGTGGTCATGGATGCGGCACCCGGTGCCGTGGCGCTGGTGCGCAGCCGCGCGTTCACAGCGTACCCACCGACGGCGTGGGGTTCGAGAATCTGCCAGTGGAAAGTGCCGTTGATGCTGGCCGAGACCTGGAGTTCAACGGTGCGGAGCGAGCCGAACGCGGGGTTGAACCTGGGCAACTGAAAGGTGGCGTTGACGGTCTGATCGAGCGTGCACACCGACGGGCACCGCACGAACGCGGTGTTGAGCGTCACGGTGAGCGGCGCAGTGGCCGTCGTCTGCTGGGCGAGGGACATCTGGGCCGCCGCGAGCGCGGCGGCGAACACGAGAACGCGAGTCATCATGTGATTCTCCTTGCGCAGCGTGGGGTGCTGCGTACAAGAAGTACGCGGAATCCGCGCGCGTTGGTGCGCGACGTTGTCGCCACTTTGCGCGACTTTGTTTCCCGCCCACAGTTGTGCGCGGGAGTGGGCCAGAATCACACAGATTTGCGCGTGTGCGAGAGGGCGCCGGCGATCACGCCCAACGTGCGGCTGCGCCGCAACACAGGCGGGACGCCTGGGCCACCCTACTCCCCAACCGTTGGCAGTGGTCGCGTTTCGCTTCCGAATCCCTCCCACGCATCGCCACCCCCGGCCACCCGCCGCATCACCGCCTCCAGCGTGAAGGCGTTGCCGCTGCCCAGTGTGGCCAGTTCTTCCCAGCCCACGGGGGTCGCTGCCGCGGCAGGCCCTGGGCGGGCGCGGAGGCTGTACGAGCAGACGGCGGTCGCGCCCCGAACGTTGCGCAAGTGGTCGATATATACGCGCCCGGCGCGGGCGGACTTGGTCACCGTCGCGACGAACCGCTTGGGCGCGAGGCGGGCGAGGGTCTGGGCCGCGGCACGCGCAAAGTTCGACACGCTCTCCCACGATTCGCCCGGAGCGAGGGGCACGACGATGTGCACGCCCTTGCCGCCGGTGGTGCGGGGGAAGCCTTTGAGATTCAGTTGGTCCAAGGCCTGCCGCACGGTGGCGGCGGCTTCGGCGATATGCCGCCATGGCACGCCCTCGCCCGGATCGAGATCGAGGATCAGCCGATCGGGTTCTTCGATGGTGGCCGCGCGGGCACCCCAGGGGTGGAACTCGATGGCGCTCATCTGCACCAGGCCGAGCAGGCCCTGGCGGTCGTTAATCATCAGGTGCTGTTCATCAGAAACCGTCACCGATTGGACGCCCTCGGGCATGCCCTTGGCCGGGTGCTTCTGGAAGAATGCCTGTCCGGTGACACCATCCGGGCAGCGCACGATCGCCAGCGGCCGGCCCGCGACGTGCGGCAGCAGGTGGTCAGCGACGGCTTCGAAATACTCCACCACCTGGCGCTTGGTAACGGCGGCGTGGGCTTCGCCCGCGGGAAACACCACGCGATCGAGGTTGGTGAATCGGACGCCCGATCGTGCGGGTGTTTGCGGCGGTGCCGGCGCAACACGCTCGCGTTTGGCCTTGGCCGCTGCGGGCTTGGGCGGCGAGACTGGGGCATCGGGGTCGCTCGCCTGGGCGGCTTCCGGCACTTCGCGCTTCACCGACTTGGGATCGCGATCCTCGCGCAGGCCTCGGAACGACGCGTGGCGGATCACCCCCTCGCGGCTCCAATCGCGGAACTGCACCTGGCACACCAGTTCAGGCCTGATCCACGTCACGCCCTTGGCATCGGGCCCGGTGGGCGGGTCGAACAGAGGCGTTTCCCGGGTGACGAGCGGAAGCAGCGTGCGCGCCAGCGCGCGGAGCGACTCGGCACTGAAGCCGGTGCCGACCTTGCCCGTGAAGCGGAGCGTGCCGCGATCGTCGTGGCAGCCGAGCAGGAGCGCGCCGATGTGCGCGCGCGAGCCCTCGGGCGGCGACCAGCCGACGATGACGAACTCCTGCTGCTCGAAGGCCTTTACCTTCACCCACGAGGGCGCGCGGGCGGAGGTATAGGGCGAATGGATGCGTTTGCTGACGATCCCCTCAAGCCCGTGGTCGCTGGCGCGGGCGAAGGCGGCGGGGCCGTTGCCGCGGATCGCTTCGCTGATGCGCACGCGGCCTTCCTGCCTGGTACCGACGATCGACGCCAGCAGGGCCCGGCGCGATTCGAGCGGCACCGCCGACAGATCGAATCCGTCGCACCACGGCAAGTCAAAGGCGAAGAACACGATGGCCGCGTGGCGGCGGCCGTGGATGGCGTTTTGGAGGGCCTGGAAGTCGCTGATGCCGCGGGTATCAAGGATCACGGCTTCGCCATCGAGCAGGGCATCGACCGCGAGGCGTTCGCGGATGGCGGCGACGAGCAGCGGCAGGCGGTCGGTCCAATCGAGGCCGTTGCGGCTGCGGATGCGGATCACGGGATCGGCGTCGGGGCTCTCTTTCGCGGTTTCACGCGAGATCAGCAGGCGATAGCCGTCGAACTTTACTTCGTGGAGCCAGTCATCGCCCTCGGGCGCGGCGGTGGCGGGTGTGGCCAACTGGGGCGCGAATCGCGCGGGCAAGGGCTTGGCCTTCGCGCCCGAAAGATCGGCGGCGCGAAGCGGCACGGGCTGGGCGGGCGCGATGGCCCGGGCGGGCGCGGCGGCGGCGATCTGGTCCATCGTGCGACCCGTCGTGACGCTGGTGGCAAAGGTGTGCGCGTGCACGCCCGCGGCGGCGTCGGTATCGCGCTCCTTCACCAGCAGCCAGTGGGGCTGCTCGGGGGTGCCGGTGGTGGTGCGGACGAGCATCCAGCGGCCGCGGAGGCGGGTGCCGTGGAGGCGGAACTTGAGGAGGCCGGCATCGAGGTCAGCGCGGGCGTCGCCATCGGCGCTCCACTGGCCGTGATCCCAGATCATGATGGGGCCGCCGCCGTATTGGTTGGCGGGGATGAGGCCCTCAAAGGTCAGATACTCGGCGGGGTGATCCTCGGTCTGCACCGCCAGGCGTTTTTCGCGCGGGTCGAGACTGGGGCCCTTGGGCACGGCCCAGGAGCGGAGGATGCCGCCGAGCATGAGGCGGAGGTCGTAATGGGGTTGGGAGGCGTCGTGACGGTGCACGACGAAGGCGCGGGGGTCGGGCGCTGGCCGCGGGTGCGCTGGGCGCGCCTCGGCGGGTGCCGGGGGTTCGGACGTTTGGGTGAAATCGCGCTTGGCGCGGTAGTCGGCGAGTGGATCGCGCGAACGGTCAGGCTTGGAGGACGAGGAGGGGCGGCGAATCACGCCCACGCGCGGCCTCGGAGCAGGGCCAGTCGGCGGCGGGCCTCGGCGGCCCAGGGGCTGGAGGTATCAAGGCGCAGGAACGCGCGCCAGGCACGGGCGGCGAGTTCGTCTTCGCCGTGGCGCTGCGCGAGGTCGGCGAGGTTGAAGTGGGCGTCGGCAAAGTGCGGATCGGCGCGCGCGGCGCGGCGCAGGCTTTCGAGCGCGTCGGCCGCGCGGCCGGATTGCTCCTGCGCATGGGCGAGGTTGAACCAGGCCTTGGCGTGCGACGGATCGAGCGTGGCGGCGCGGCGGAAGTACTCCGCGGCCTCGGCGGGGCGGCCCTCGCGGAGCAGCAGGTTGCCGAGGTTGAAGACGGGTGTCGGGTCGCGCGGGCGCAGGCCCGCCGCGCGGGCGTATGCCTCGCGGGCACGGGCGATTTCGCCAGCGGCTTCGCAGACTAACCCGGCGGCGATGGCCTGCTCAGCCGGGTCGGCGGAGGGTGCCTGGGCGCGGTGGAGCGTGGGGCGAAGGGGGCGGGGCGCATCGTCGCTGCTGCTGCGGCGCGGGGCGAAGCAGAGTTCGAGTTGGCCGCTGGGGGTCAGGAGGGTTTCTTCGAGTTCGGCGGCCAGCGTGCCGGAGTCGGAGACGATGAGGCTGAGTTGCGAGAGGGGGTGGTCGATGGTGGCGGGCAGGAGGCGTGCGAGGGATTCGAGGCTGGAGCGGATGACGACGGGGCTGATGCCACGGGCGACGAGGGCGGTGATGGCGCGAAGGGACACAAGGTCGCGGAAGTCGAAGCGGCCGTCTTCGGCGCGGACGAGGCCGAGGAGTTCCCAGCGGCGGATGACGGCGGGCTCGACACCCACGATGCGGGCAACGTGGGCGAGGTCGAGGGTCTTGGGCTGGGCGGCGAGATCGGGCGGGGTGGCGAGGCCGAGGAGTTCGCGGAAGCGGTCTTCGGAGATGATGCGCGGACCGGTGCCCTTGGCCAGCAGTTGCTCCGCGGCGGCAAGAGCGCGAGGGACACGGCCGGATTCGAGCAGCGGCCAGCCCGCGGCACCGACCACCAGCAGCGTAACGCGCGCAGAGAAGGATTCAGCAAATCGGCCCGACGCGCGGCTGACCAGACGGCGGGCCTCGGCGCGGGTAAGTGACGCAAACCGGCCCGTGAACGCGACGCACTCGCCCGCGAGCGCGGCGGGCTTGGGCTCGATCGCGTCGGGATCGGAGGGGTGGGCCGGGTTGCGAACCATCGGGTCAGGCCTGTTTTCGGCGGGCGGGTTTTTTGGCGGTGGCGGCGGCGGGCGCGACGGGGGTTTCGCTCTTGGCGGGGGGCTTGGTCTTGCCGGGGCGCGCGGCGGCAGCGGCGGGCACCGGGGCGGCCTCGGCGGGCGCGGAGGCGGGAACCGTGCCGCCACCCGCGAGGCTTTGGCGCAGGGCGTCGGCGAAGTTGAAGGAGGCGGGGAGTTCTTCTTCCTGGATGATGACGGGTGCCGCGCCGGCCATCTTGGATTTCACGAGTTCGACGAGGGCTTCCTGGTAGCGGTCGCGGAAGAGCGAGGGCTCGAACGTGCCCATCTTGCCCTTGATGAGCGAGGTCGCGAGTTGCATATATTCGGGGTTGGGCTTGTCGGCCTTGATCTCGTCGAAGTACTGCTCGGCGGAGCGGACCTCGGCGGCCGCGTGCAGGGTGCTGAGCGTGAAGCCCTTGCCACCACCGCGGAGCAGGATGGGGCGCTCGCGGCCGGCGATGGTGAGCGTGCCGATGCCGGCGGCGCGGGTTTCGTCGAGTGCCGCGCGGAACACGCGGAAGGGCTCCTCCGCGAGCGGGCCGTCGGGGGCCATGTAGTAGGAGCCGTCGATGTACAGATCCTGAACCGAATCGGCGGGCACGAAGCGGGTGAGTTCGATGGTCTTTTCGGAGCGCAGTTTGATCTTGTCGAGTTCGTCCTGCGGGATGACGACGTACTTGTCTTTTTCGAACTCGTAGGCCTTGGTGATGTCGGCGCGTTCGACCTGGCCGTGGATCGGACAGGTGGTGGGCATTTTGATGCGCTGGTGGCAGTCCTTGTGGACCTGGTTGAGGCGGATCTTCTCAGCCTCGGAGACGGCGTTGTAGAGGCGCACGCCGAAACTCACGAGGGAGATTTTGACGTTGCCGGTCCAGTAGGCGCGAGGGGCCATGCGGTTCGCTCCGAGGCTGCGGGGTGTCCGGGGAAACGGATACGCGCGCGGCGGGAAAGAGACGATCGGCCCGGAGGGCTCGTGGGCTTCGAGAAGGATGGTATCGGAAGGGGGCGAGTGCTGGAATGCCGGACAGGGGCCGAACGGGACGGAGTTTTTTGCGCCTGCGATCTGCGTTACCATCCGCCGACACGGAACCCCCCGCCGTCATTCGCCAAGCCTCGCCCCCCAATGACACCTCTCCCGCTGGGAGCGGGGGAGGGTGGTAAGCCACGGAGATCATCGAGATGCCATCGTCAGCGGAACTGATTGAATCGAAAGTGGGCGGGCCCGGGCCGAAGCCGACGCATGTGGTTGGCGATGGGCGGGTGTTTGTCGGGGACTGCCGGAAGATCCTTGCGGCACTGCCTGAGGTGCGGGAGCAGAAACTCGATCTGGTGTTTGCCGATCCGCCGTTTAACTGGAGCCGCGATTACGACCGGTGGAAGGCGGCGAAGGCGAACGGGGGGGGCGGCGGAGCGGCGAAGAAGGCGGCGTATGAGACGTGGGACGATGCGATTCCGCGTGAGGACTATCTGGAGTTCACGCGTGCGTGGATCGATCTGTGCGCGGGCGGGCTGAGGCCGGGCGGGGCGCTGTGGATCAACATTCCGGATGACACGGCGGCCGAGATCGTCGTGCATGTGAAGAACACGCTGAAGTTTGAGATGGTGAACTGGTGCGTGTGGCATTACCGGTTCGGGCAGAACCGGACGGGGTCGTTCATCAACAGCAAGGTGCACGCGCTGTATTTCTGCAAGCCCGGGCTGAGCAGGACGTGGAACCCGGAGCCGATCCTGGAATTGTCGGATCGCGCGACGACATACTTCGACCCGCGCACGCTCAGCAAGAGTGACGGGATGCCCGCGGGCAAGCGCGTGCCGATGGACGTCTGGTACGGGCAATATTGGGGGCGCATCCAGGGCAACAACAAGGAGCGGCGCGGCAACCACGACAACCAGTTGCCCGAGGCGTATCTGGAGCGTGTGATCCTCAGCACGAGCAACGAGGGCGACCTGGTGCTCGACCCGTTCCTGGGCTCGGGCACGACGGCGGTGGTGGCGGGACACTACACGCGGCGCTTCATCGGCACGGAGTTTTCGGCGGCGAATGCCGCGAGCGCGGTGGAGCGGATGAAGATGGGGATGGATCGTCCGGGCAAGGCGCTGGGGCAGGGGAGCGCGATTTTCTCGCCGCGTGCGCTGGGGGCGAAGAGCGAGGCGAAGTTTGAGGGGTTGGGAACGGCCAAGGCCCTGCTGGAGAGTCGCGAGTCGCGAGGGGCGAGTCGCGAGGAGGAGGCGGGGAAGGCGAAGACGGGTGATGGGCGCGGGAAGAAAGCCCGCGCGGATGTTGTGAATGTGGCATCGTTGTGGAAGGTGGAGGAGCCGGTGGGTGCGCGCGCGGGCCGTGGTACGAAGTCATCGAAGGGGAGTACGGACAAGCACCCGAGGGCAAAGGGCGGCAAAGGGCGGCGCGGGGCGTGAATACCGAGAAGTTCAGAGCGGTGGTGCTGGCGGTGCCGGGGATGGTGGAAGGGCGGCACATGGGGCACGCGGACTTCCGCCTGAACGATCGCGTAGTAGCGAGTTTGACCAGCGACGAGGAGTTCGGCCACCTTTGGCTATCGCCCGAGCAGCAAGCGGCCATCGTGGCGGAGTTTCCCGGGCAGTTTGAGCCGCTGAATGGCGCATGGGGCGCGCGGGGCTGGACGCGCGTGGTGCTGCGGGCGGCGAAGGCGGGGCCGGTGCGCGGGGCGGTGAAGCAGGTGGTTGAGTACGCGTCAGGAAAGCCAGCAAGTGTGAAGAAAGCAAAGCGGTAGCATGCTCGCGCACAGGCGGGAGGCCTGTGCCGCCGGCTAACCTCTTTCTTGGCCCCGTGGCGGAACGGCAGACGCAGCGGACTTAAAATCCGCGGCCGGTTACACGGCGTGTGGGTTCGACTCCCACCGGGGCCACTTGAGTTTCGCGGTTTTACCCGTGTTTGGTTTGTGCTTTGGAGTTGGTCGACGAGGACGAAACGCTCGACCCTAGGCTGGTTCGTGCATCAACTGCCGAAACGGTCGGGGATGCGACCGATGCTCTTCGACGCGGAGGATGCTCCCCAGGACGGAAAGGTCTCCAAGACCGAACGGTGCCTGGATCCCAGGTGCTTTCAGAGCAAGACCGCCACCAGAGGTTTTTGTCAAGGTTGACACAAACGTATGACCGGCGGCGCATTTCACATCATCACCTGCGCCAGGGCATGTGGGCGAAGTCACCGCCAGGCGGTTCTACCGGGAGCACCTCGTGACGGCCAGACCAAACCAACCGACTGTCATTGCGCTTCGTGCTCAATGCGTCCAGACCAGGGCCGCCGCCGCCATCGCCGCCATGCCCAGGTCTTCGACGAGCGTCACCGTCGTCATGGGCAGGTTGAGCGCGGTGCCCAGGCAGGCGCAGCGGATGCGGCGTTTGTCGAGCACGGCCCGCAGCACGCCCACCGAGCCGATGAGCATGAGCGCCAGCGTCGCCGCGTTGACCAGCGGCAACTGCCAGCGGACGAGATAGCCGATGCCCAGCGCGAGTTCGAGGAACGGGTACGCGAGCGCGTAGGCTCGCGACCGCCGCGCGAGGATGTCGTAGGACTGATAGGCGTCGGCGAACCCGCGCAGGTCCAGCAGTTTGAAGAACGAGAAGACCAGGAAGAAGCCCGCCATGAAGTCGAGCATGAGCGCGTGCCAGTCCGGGAGGCTCCACCCGGCACGCGCGAGGCCCGCGAGCAGCACCGTGCTGGCGATGTACGAGACGATGAGGATGAGCGGGTAAAGACTTGGCTTCTTCTCGGGTTCCGCTGGGTCGGGCGCGGGTGTCGGCGAAGGCGCGGGTTTGGGCGGGGTTTCCTTTACTGTGTAGTTCCCCGCCCCACGCGCCGCCGCCTCCAGCGCGGCCAGCGGCACAGCGCCCGTGGTGGTCAGGTGGGCCTCGGGCGGGGAGAGCGTGACGTGCGCGTGTGTGATGCCGGGGACAGTGGAGAACGCCTCGGTGAGCCGCTTGACGCAGGCCCCGCAGTGCATTCCGGTGATGGTGAGCGTGGTGTTCATGGGATGCCTTCTGAATCGCGGCGGGGCGCGTCGGCGCGATCGCCGCCTGAACTTACTTGTGATCGTGGCCGTGGCCCGCGCCGCCGTCCTTGCCCTTCTTCTCGCCGTGGTCGTCGGCGGCCTTCTCGCCTTTGGCGACCTCAAAGGTGAAGGGCGCGGTGATGATCCGCTCCTTCTCCTTCGTGCCGACGTTGAACTGGCCCCATCCCTTGTAGAGGCCGGGCGTCCTGAAGTGGGCCTCGAAGGCGACGGTGGGGCCGCCGCTGGCCATGGCGTGCCCCTCTTTGGTCATGGCGTCGCCGCCCACGGGATGACTATGCACGAACTCCTTGCCGTCCGCGCTCAGCACCACCAGGTGCCCCATCGCGCCCAGGTACGCGGCGAGCGTCGTCACCGGCGCGCCGCCTTTGCTCAGCGTGAACGTGAGCGTGGCCGAGCCGCCCGCCTTGACCGGCCCGCCCCCCCCGCCCCCACCCCCACCCGTCGAGAGCGCGACCGTGTACCCGTCGATGGTCTTGGGCTTCTCGGCATCGACCGCGAGCGGCACCGGCGCGGCGGCCTTCCCCCCCGCACCCTCCACCTTCACCGGCACGCGGGCGATCTGCTGCGTGCCGCCCGCGGGCGTGAAATCGTGGTACAGCGTGTAGTCGCCCCCGGCGGGGAACGTGAACGCCACGGTGAACGTGCCGTCTTGCTGCGGCGTCGGGTGCTCGTGCGCGAAGAACGAGAGGTCCTTGCTGACGATGAGCAGGTGCAGCGGCTTCTCGTGCACCGTGTCCACCTTGGTCACGATGTCGCCCGACGGCTCCTTGAGCGTCAGGCGGAGCGTGACGGGCGCGCCCGCCGTGATGGTCGTGTCGCTCGGCTTGGCCGGGTCGGGCACGCGACGCACCGTCGCGTAGTACGCGCCCCCCGCGACCTGCTTCAAGGCCATCTTGCACACCGGGCACTTGCCCGGCGCGGCGTACGTCTTGGCCCCCTCGCACTTCATGGGGCAGGCGTAGGCATCGGCGACGGCGGCGGGCGCGGGCTTGTCCGCGCCGTGGTCGTGCTGGGCCAGCGCGGGCGCGGCGACGCACGCACACGCGAGCAGCGCGGCGGAAAGGATGAACGAACGGGATCGGTTACACATATGAGCACTCCAGAATGGCCCGCCTGCGCGGAACCGTGACACGAACACCCGCCCGGGCCACGCGCCCGGACGCGGGGGACTTCAACGAAGAATCGACCACACAGCGACGAAGAACCCTACTCCGCCGCAGCAGGCACATCTCACGGTTTCGGCGTGAGCGAGGAATGAAGGAAACATCCGCTGTTGTTTCATCGCGGCATAATGCGCACGATGCATCATTGATGGATCGGTGCGGTGTTGCCCCGCCCACGCCCCGCCTCTCTTCTGAAAGGTCATCAAGATGCCGCACCTGTTGAACGCTCGCCATCCGCTTCTTTGTTGCAGCGCCGCCCTGCTGGCCTTGGCACTCACCGGCACGCTGGGATGCCAGAGCGACCGATCGGCCTCGACCCCCAGGTCCAACGCCCACCCCGCCGCTTCGATGGCGATGCCCGCGGCGACGAACGACGGTGAGTTCGCCGCGATGATGGCCATGCACCACACGGGCGCGATCGAGATGGCGCGCGTCGAGGCCCAGAACGGCTCCCGCGACGAAGTCCGCGAGATGGTCCGGACGATCGCCGACATGCAGTCCGCCGAGAAGCCCAAGCTCGAGGCCATCGCCCGTGAAACCGGCCATGCCGACATGCGCCCCGACCCCATGATGCAGAAGCACTCGACGCGGGACATGCAGGCCCTCCGCGCTGCGCGCGGCGCCGAAGTGGACCGCGTCTTCCTCACCCACATGATCGACCACCACGAGAGCGGCGTGCAGATGGCCAGGGCCGCGATGCCCAACCTGCGGCGCGACGACCTGCAACGCATGGCGAAGATGATGATCGACGACCAGACCCGCGAGGTCGCCGAGATGCGGGCGATGCTCAACCAGTAGACCGGCGCGGCGCGTGCCGCCTCGGTGTTCCCGTTCTCTCCAGCCCGAAAGGATTTCTCCATGTCTCACGAAATGCCCTCCAAGGAAATGCTCGACTGCATGAAGATCTGCGGCGAGTGCGCCATCATGTGCTCGCAGTGCGGCTTCCACTGCCTGCACATGGGCGGACCGCACGCCAGCCCCGAGCATCAGGGGATGATGCGCGACTGCGCCGAAATCTGCGGCGTCGCCGCCTGCTTCATGGCCCGCAACTCGCACCACGCGCCGCACCTCTGCAAGGAGTGCGTGGACATTTGCAACGAGTGCGCCGATGCCTGCGACACGCACGCCAAGGGCGACGCGATGATGAAGCAGTGCGCCGAACTTTGTCGCCGGTGCGCCAAGGCCTGCGAGAAGATGGCCGGCGCGACGGTCTGAGGCCGGAGCCACCACGCGGCGGCCCGCCGCACGGGCCGCACGCCCATCCCCGCCACATGAACGCCCGTCCGTCTGAACCGGACGGGTTTTTCGTGCGCCCGCACGGTCGTCCCGGCGTGCCGCCACCAGTGGAGCGGTCCCGCGGACGGCGTGCCAACGCCCCGCGTCCTCGCGGGCGCAGCGCAAAGCGTGAAAAGGATGATCGAACAACACGCCCGCCCCGCCCCCCGCGCAGCGGCCAAGGCCGCGGCGGAGGAAGCCCCACCCGCCGCGCCCGATCGCGCCCCGGCGGGGGGTGGCGGGGGGCGGCAGCCAGACAAAGCATTGAGACGCACGGTCAAGCCGTTGAAGTCGTTGAACGTGCGGAGCGTACAATCGCACCCCGAGACCGCAACACCCCGAGAACTCACGTCCACACTCCACGCCGACCCGGAACATGGAACGAAACCAAGGAGCAACGCCTTCGCTACCAAAGAGCCAACCGCCAAGTACAGCACAGAAGTCCGAACGCTGGTCCAGTCCTTGCTCCGGGACAGCGAACTTCCGCGCGATTCGCTTCCCTACACAACCGAGTTCGACACGCTGAAGGGTCGCTTCGAGTCCGCCCGCAAGGCGAAGATCGGGGACCACGACTTCTGGATGTTGCTGTGCAAGATCGGCAAGTTCGGCGGGCTTTCCGGGTCGGGCGCGAGAAAGAAGGGCACCAAGGCTCCGCGACTTTCGGACCCGGACCAGATGGAAATCATCCGTCTCTTGCCCGACGGCATCGGCAACCGGGACCACTTGCCGTACACCGAGCGCTTCGACGAGATGCACAAACGCTTCGCGAAGTTCACCGGGAAGAAACTGGGTAAGCACGAGTTCTGGCGAGCGGTGTCGCTGGTCGCGAAGAACGCCCGCAAGCCCAAGCCCGTGTACGAGACGGCCCCCGTCGGTTCTCTTGCGCCAGAGTTGGTCACGTTCCTGGAGACCCGCAACCCGTGGTGGCGGGCCCAGCCCGCGCAGCAGCCCAAGCGGTTCCGTCGCTGGGCGTTTGATGAGATGGTGGCGCGGATGCAGAGCAAGATCGCGCCGATCGTGGCGATCCGCGGGTCCCGCCGCGTCGGCAAGAGCGTCCTGCAGGCCCAGTTGATCGAGGACTTGCTCCTGCTCGGGCGGCCCGACCCCACCGGCAAGCCCGTCAGCGCCTCGCGCATCCTGAGCGTGCAGTTCGACGATGCCCCCGCGCTGGGCGGCGTCTCGATGCCGATCCAGGCCATCGTCCGCTGGTTCGAGGACAACATCCTCAAGCGCACGCTCAACAAGGCGGCGCAGGACGGCGAGCCGGCGTACTTGTTCTTCGACGAAGTGCAGAACCTGCCCGAGTGGTCGGTGCAACTGAAAATCCTCGCCGACAACACGGACGCCCGCATCATCGTGACGGGCAGTTCGGCCCTGCGCATCGCCAAGGGACAGGACAACCTCGCCGGACGCATGACGACCATCGAAATGGGGCCGCTGCGGTTGTGGGAGGTCGCGGGCATCCGCGGCCTGCGCGGGCTGGCGCCGTACAAGCCCGAGGCGACCCTCGAAGCGTGGAAGAAGCGAGACTTCTGGCTCGGCCTGATCGAACACGGCAAGAAGCACGCGAAGCAGCGCGACGAGGCGTTCCGGCTCTTCTCGGAGTTCGGCGGCTATCCCCTCTGCCACAGCACCCCCGGCGCGGACGCGGACACGCTGCGGCAGCAGGTCGTGCGCGAGGTCATCACCAAGACCATCGAGCACGATCCCGGGCATCGGCCCCACGCCGCGCCGCTCGATGCCGCCTTCGTGCGGGAAGTCTTCCGGATGGTGTGCCGTTACGCCGGGCAGGCCGTCACGCCCAAACGCTTCGCCGACGAACTGCACGCGCTGCTCCAGTCCGCCGTGCCCAACGCGCGCGTGCTCGAAGCGCTCGATTTCCTCACGGATTCTTTGCTGGTGGCGGCGGTCCCGCCCTTGGAACTGCTCGCCAAGAAGCAGGGCCACCCGCCCAAACTCTGTGTCTGCGACCACTTCGTCCGCAACGGCGTGCTGCAGGAGACGCTGCCGCTCGACCCTGCCGCGCTCAAGGGCTGCAACGAGGCCGTGGCCACGCAGGTCGGCCATGTGATCGAGAGCGTGCTGGGATACTTCCTGAAGGGCATCCCCGGCGTGGAACTCTCGTGGTTCCCGCCGCGCGGCAAGGAGCCGGAAGTCGATCTCACGCTGACGATCGGCACACACCGGATTCCCGTCGAGGTCAAGTACCGCCGCGCCGCTCCCGGCAAGGCCGACGCGGCCGGCATCGAAGCCTTCTGCGCCAAGTCCGCCTACGCCGCCGACTTCGGGTTGATCGTGACTCAGAGCACCGAGGGGCCGGTTGGCGACCGCGCCATCGCCGTTCCCGCTTCGACGTTCTTGCTGTTGCGGTAAGCCGACGCGGACCTCAGCGCCGCCGCCGTGCTCCTCAGCGCATCCGCCGCGCGTCGCCGCCGCGCTGCCGCGTTCCTCCGCCCCGAAGGGGCGCCGGGCTGTAGCCACTGGTGGAGCAAGGCCGCTTTGGGCCTTGCGGAACCAGTGGAAGGGTGGAGCGGTCCCGCGGACGGCGTGCAAAGGCCCCGCGTCCTCGCGGGCGCAGCGCAAGGCGTGGAAAGGATGATCGAACAACACGCCCGCCCCGCCCCCCGCGCAGCGGCCAAGGCCGCGGCGGAGGAAGCCCCACCCGCCGCGCAAGATCGCGCCCCGGCGGGGGGCCCAGGAGAGCGGCAGCCCGCGACGCGCGCAAGTCCTGCCCTTTCGCTGCAAACGCGACGCGGAGCGGATACCTTGTACCCCATGCAGGACGCGATTCTTCAAGCATTGCGGACGTTCGCCGACGCGGTCAAGGCCAAGGTCTCGGCCAACGCCGCCGGCGAAGCCGAAGCCCAGCTCTCCGGCCCGGTCTCGACGCTCATCGAGGCCGTCGGCAAGATCATCCACCGCCGGATCGTCGCCAAGGCCGAGTCCCGGCTGGAGGGCCGCCCGGGCATACCCGACTTCGGCCTGGTGGTCGATGGCGCGCTCAACGGCTACGTCGAACTCAAAGCCCCGGGACACGGGGCCGACACCGACCGCTACAAAGGCCGCGATCGGGAACAGTGGGACCGCTTCAAGGCGCAGCCCAACATCCTGTACACCGACGGCAACGAATGGTGCCTGTACCAGGGCGGCCAACCCGCCGAACGGCTCTTGCGGTTCAGCAAGGACATCACCAAGCACGGGGCCAAGGGCGTTGCCGACGGCGATGGAGACCTCTTCCGTTCGATCATCACCCGCTTGATCGCGTGGCAGCCCATCGTGCCCGAGAAGCCCAAGGAACAGGCCGAACTGCTCGCCCCTTTGTGCCGCTTGCTGCGAGAGGATGTCGCCGATGCGCTCCGCGACCCCGATTCGCCGCTGGTCTCGCTCGCCAAGGACTGGCGCTCGCTGCTCTTCCCCGACGCTTCCGATGAGCGGTTCGCCGACGCCTACGCCCAGACCGTTACCTTCGCCATCCTGCTGGCCCGGTCGGAAGGGGCCGACGTGTCGGACCTCGCCAAGGCGACGGCCAAGCTCGACGCCGGGCACGCGCTGCTCTCGCGGGCCTTGCAGGTCTTGACCGACGCCAAGAGCCGGGCCGAGATCGAGCCGTCCCTGCTTCTGCTCCAGCGCGTCATCAACGCCTTCCCCAAGGGCGCGATGCAGCCGGGGGCGGGCGGGAAGAAGGGGAGCGATGAAGACCCCTGGCTCTACTTCTACGAGCACTTCCTCGCCGCCTACGACCCCAAGCTGCGCAAGGATTCGGGCGTCTACTACACGCCCGTCGAGGTCGTCAAGTGCCAGGTCGCCCTGGTGGATGAACTCCTGCGGGACACGCTGAACAAGGCGGGCGGGTTCACGCACACCGACGTGGTGACGCTCGACCCCGCCGTGGGGACCGGCACCTACCTCCTCGGCGTGATCGACCACGCGCTGGACGCGGTGAAGCAATCGCAGGGCGCGGGGGCGGTCGCCGCCAAGGCCACCACGCTCGCGGCCAACATCCACGGCTTCGAGCTCATGACCGGCCCCTACGCCGTCAGCGAACTGCGCCTGACGCGGGCGCTCAGGGACCGCGGCGCGGCGCTCCCCAAGCCGGGGCTGGGCGTCCTGCTGGCCGACACGCTGGAATCCCCGTTCGGCAAACCGGCCGCGCTCCCACAGTTCTTCCAGCCCATCGCCGAGCAGCACGCCCGCGCCCTGGAGATCAAGGACAAGAAGTCGGTCATCGTCTGCATCGGCAACCCCCCCTACGACCGTCACGAGGCCGTGGGGGAACTGAATCAGGAGTCGCGTTCCCGCTCCGGCGGATGGGTCCGCTGGGGGGATGAGGGCGACCCCGAGGCGGCGATCCTCTCGGCCTTCATCGACCCCGCCAAACTCGCCGGGCACGGGGGCGACCTCAAAAACCTCTACAACCTCTACGTCTACTTCTGGCGCTGGGCCATCTGGAAGGTCTTTCAGCAGCCGCCGATGCTGGACTCCGGGAAGCGGGCCGCCAAGGGCGACAACGCGGGCATCGCCACCTTCATCACCGCCGCCAGTTACATCCGGGGCGATGCCTTCGTGGGCATGCGCGAGATGCTGCGGCGGCTCTGCCACGAAGTCTACATCATCGATCTGGGCGGCGAGGGCCGGGGGACGCGGCAGGATGAGAACGTCTTCAACATCCAGACCCCGGTGGCGATCTGCATCGCCGTGCGCACGGGGAGGAAGGACAAGGATGCGCCCGCCGCGGTCAGGTACGCCTCGATCCACGGCACGCGCGCGGAGAAGTACGCCGCGCTCGCGGCGGTCGCGTCGTTCAAGGACTTGAAGTGGAAGGCGTGCCCGAAGGGCTGGCACGCGCCCTTCCGGCCCGCGGGGACCGGAGAGTACTTCAAATGGCCGCTGCTGACCGACCTCATGCCGTGGCAATCCAACGGCGTGCAACTCAAGCGGACCTGGCCGATCGGCAGCACGGACGAATCTCTCAAGCGCCGGTGGAAGGCGTTGCTCATGGCCGAAGATCGCAAGAAGGCCATGAAGGAGAGCGGAGACCGGACCACCGCGCTCAAACTCGACATGCTCTTGACGAAGGACGAATGGCCGGAGCGAACCTTGCCAATCGGCAAACTCGCGAGGAACGCACCGATGCCGCCGACAGTCGCGTACGCCTATCGCTCGTTCGATCGTCAACGGCTCATAGCCGACGCCCGCCTGATCGCTCGCCCACGTCCCGGTCTCTGGCTCGCCCACTCCGACAAACAGGTGTACCTCACGAGTCTGTTCACCCAGCCCCTCGGCGGCGGCCCCGCCGCCGTCGCGTCCGCGCACATCCCCGACCTCGACACCTTCCGGAGCTCCTTCGGCGCCAAGGCGTCCTTCCCCCTCTACCGCGACGCCGCCGCGAAAGAGCCCAACATCCTCCCCGGCCTCCTCGCCCTCTGGGGCAAGAAACTCAAGCGCACCATCACGCCCGAATCCTTCGCCGCGTACGTCTACGCCCTCACCGGCCACGCCGGGTTCGTGGAGCGCTTCTGGGATGAACTCGAAGATTGCGAACTCCGCATCCCGCTCACGCTGACCGCCAAACTCTTCGCCGAGGCCTCCACCGCCGGGGCGCTGCTCCTGCACATCCACACCTTCGGCGAGCGCTTCCAGCCGCGCCGGACGCGCGTGCCGCAAATCCCGGCGGGCAGGGCCAGGGTCAAGGAGGCCATCAGCGACAAGCCCGCCGACTACCCCGAGGCGTTCGAGTACATCGAGCAGTCCAAGACCCTCCGCATCGGCACAGGCGCGATCGCGCCCGTCGATCCGGTCGTGTGGGGGTACGAGGTCTCGGGCTTGCAGGTCGTCAAGTCCTGGCTGGGCTACCGCATGAAGGACCGCAAGGGCAAGAAGTCCAGCCCGCTGGATGACCTCCACCCCGAGCGCTGGACCAGCGACTTCACCGACGAACTGCTGAAACTCCTGTCGATCCTCGAATACACGCTGGCCCAGCGCCCCCGCCTGGACAAACTCCTCGCGGCGGTGTGCGCCGGACCCCTCCTGCGGGCCGCCGACCTCCCCCCCGTCCCCGCCGCGCTGCGCAAGCCCCCGCGGGCGGGCGACGACGGTACACTTTTCAACGCGGACGATCCCGACACCGAAGACTGAGAGGCCCACATGACACCCGACGATGCGCAAGCGCCCAAAGAACCGGAACCCATCGCCACCGGCGACGAGCACGGCCCGTTCGGGTCCGACTACCTGAACTGGAAGCCCACCACCCCGGAAGACTTCGGCCCCGGCGAAGAGTGGATCAGGGACGAGTTCTTCGAGCGGCTCGCCGAGCAGGAGGAGAGTCACGCCGAGTGGGAGAAGCAGGAAGCCCTGAGGCGCGCCGCCGAAGGGGACAAGTAGCCCCGCCGCGCCGGCTCCCGCCGTGCCCCGGCGTCCCCCGCCGGAGCGCTCGCGCCCGCCGCCCGCGCCCTTCAACCTGTCCTCGCGGCTCATCATGGCTTACGCCACTCCCTTCACGGCGCGGCGGATTCCCGCGCGGGCGGCGGCCGCGCGGCCCCGTGGAGGCGCGCCGGGACCGTCCGGGCGCGCGGGACGGTCGTCCCGGTGAACGGGACGGTCGTGCGGGCGGCCCGCGCGGGCGTCCATGCCGGTTGTACGGGCGCGCGGGAAACTCGGACGGGCGCGCGAGTGAAGCGGGCGGTCGTTCGGGCCGATGGAACGGGCGTCCGGCTTTCTCGCACGGGCGTGCGGCCGGCCCGCGCGAGCGTGGAGACGGTGCGGACGGAAGAAGACATTCACCACGGAGGGCACGGAGGACACAGAGGAAGGCAACGGACCGTGTTCGGAATGGATCGGATCAATCCCGCTCTTCATTCCTCTCTGTGCTCTCTGTGTTCTCCGTGGTGAACATGCCTTTGGAGACTTCCCATGCCCGAGCAGCGCATCCCCCGAGCCGACGGCGACTTCGCCGCGTACGCGAATCACTACTACGATGCCGTCGAGAAGTTCTACAGCGATCAGGGGCTGGACCCCGCGCTCCTGATCGACCTCCAGAAGGCCCTGAGCGACTGGAACGCGGCCTACCCCAAGCACGTCGCCGCCCAGAACGCGGCGGAGGCGGCCCGGCAGGTGAAGGACGCGGCCAAGCGCGAACTCGAAGGGCAGATCAGGCCCGTCTCCGCCTTCGTGCAGAGTTACCCCAAGACCACCGATGCCGACCGCGCGGCCATCGGGATCACGGTCAAGGACACAGGCGGGACGCCCGTGCCACCGCCCGCGTCGCGCCCGCTCCTGCTCATCGACGCCGCGAGTCGGTTGACGCACCGCCTGCGGATTTTCGATGAAGGCCAAAGCCACGGCTCGGAGAGCCGTGCCACCAGAGCCGCTCGCCCGCGCGGCACGCTCGGCGCCGAGGTCTACGTCGCGCTCGTCGCCGCGCGCGAGACGCCGCCCGCCGACTTCGCCGCGTACAAGTTCATCCGCACCATCACCCGCGCCGGGGCCGAGGTCGCCTTCCCCGGCGAAGAGGGCGGCAAGACCGCGGCCTACCTCGTCCGCTGGGTCTCCGCCACCGGCGAGCCGGGGCCGTGGGGGGAGACCGTCACGGCGACGGTGGCGGCGTGACTGGCCCCGGAGGGGCCACGGGCTGTAGCCACGGGTGAAGCCCGCGCTTCGCGGTCGCAACCCGTGGAGACGAAGATCAAAGAACACGCCCGCCCCGGCGGGGCGGAGGAAGCCCCATCCGCCGCGCCCGCCGTTACAATCCCCATCATGCCCGTCTACAAAATCACCCCCGACCGCATCGACGCTCTGCCCGCCACGTCCTTCGTCGAGCGCGGCATCAGGGAACGCGCCGACCTGCAGCGACTGCTGCGGGCCAACATCTCCGTGGTCGCGCCCGATGTGCTTGTCATCGCCGAGGAGTTCGGCGAATGGGACGACTCGAAGCGCCGCATCGACCTTCTGGGCGTGGACGACAAGGGCAATCTGGTCGTGTTCGAGCTCAAACGCGACGACGACGGGAGCCACATGGAGTTGCAGGCCATCCGTTACGCCGCGATGGTGAGCCGGATGACCTTCGCGCGGGCGGTGGAGGTGTACCAGTCTCATCTGGACAAGCACGCGCCGGGCCAGGACGCACGCGCCAAACTGCTGGAGTTCCTGCGCTGGGAGGAGCCGCGAGAAGAGGAGTTCGCCGCCGACGTGCGGATCGTCCTGGTCTCCGCCGAGTTCAAGAAGGAGATCACGACGGCGGTCCTGTGGCTCAACGAACGCGACCTGGACATTCGCTGCGTCCGCGTGATGCCCTACGCCAACGGAGCCGAGACGATCGTCGATGTTCAGCAGATCATCCCGCAGCCCGACATCGCCGAGCGGTTGATCCAGATCAAGCAGAAGGAACAGGCGGAGCGCACCGAGAAGGCCACTCGCCATTCCGAGCGGCGCGCGTTCTGGAACGCCGCGCTCCCCGTCGTCTCCGCCGCCCTGCCGCGCTGGAAGAACATTTCGGCGGGCGACGATGGTTGGCTCAACGCGAGTTCGGGCAAGTCCGGGGTTGCGCTCCAGTTGTGGTCGTACGTCGATCAGGCCGGGAGCAGTCTCTACATCGACGGCGGGGCAACCCGTCCGACATGGGCGAAGGCGATCTTCGACGCCCTGCACGAGAATCGTTCGCAGATCGAGGCGGAGTTCGGTGGTCCGCTGGAGTGGAACCGACTCGACGACAAGCGAGCGTCGATCATCGCCAGCAAGTCGATCAAGACGGGATACCGATCCCCGAGGACCGATTGGGAGGCGGCACACGCGGCACTCGTGAACGAGATGAAACGGTTCGAGGCCGTGCTGTTGCCCCGCGTCGATGCCGCGATCGCGAAGGTCGGCTCGACCAAGTGACTCGCTCATGCCGGGGGCTGCCGCCCCCCGGCACCCCCCGCTCAGAAGCGCGAGCGCCGCCGGGGCGTGTGATGATGCGTGGCTTTCCCGCGCAGCGAAACCTTCCTCCGCCCCGCCGGGGCGGGGTTCGTGCGCGGGACCGCGTCCACGGGTTGCGCGATGCAGGGCATCGCTCCACCCGTGGCTACACCCCGCGGCCCCTCCGGGGCCGGGAGCGGCGACGGGGCGGGGACCGCCCGCGCCGTTCGATCTGTCGTCGCGGTTCATCATGGCGTGCGTCCCTTGCGGGCGCGAGCCACGCTCACGCCCGCGTGAGTGACGAGGACGGCCGCGCGAGCGAAACCGGCGGTTTCTCCTCCGGACGCCACGGCCGCGCGGGTGGGTCGCGTGCTCGTGCACGCGACAGGCGAGGCCGCGTGGGCGGCGTGCGCCCCCGCGTCTCGCGTGTTTCCAAGCGTGCGGCCGTGGCCGTGCATCGAAACCTCCGCGCAAGGGTGCTCAGAACAGGAAGCGGAAGCCCAGCGTGACGACGAGGTCCGTCTCGGGGCGGCGGTCCACATCCTGCACGATGGGGAAGCCGATCTGGGCTTCGAGGGCGAAGGTCCGGGCTTCGTAGAGGAGGCCCGGGCCGAGGAGGATTTCGTTGTCGCCGTTGGTTTCGTAGAGGCCGTTGAGTTCGAGGGTGAGGTAGGTGGCCGCCGTGGTGTCCGCCGAATACTCGGCGGGGTCGAGGCGGAAGAGGTAGGAGGTGTCGTAGCGCAGGGCGTCGCTCGGGCCGTCGCCCGCGGTGGTGTTGAACTCGTCGCCGCCGGTGTTGAACTTGTAGGAGAGGGCCTGATTAAAACCGTGGCGGCCCAGGATGGTGGTGAAGACTACCCCGGCGAAGGGGTCCCACGAGTGGCTGCCCAGGTCGCCCGTGCCGGTGGGGGTTTCGACGCCGCCGAAGAAGGCGACGCGGACGGAATCGACCGGGTTGAGGTCCCACTGGAAGGGCCGCCACTTCAGCGACAGCGCGGCATCTCCCGCGCCGAACTGCGTGTCGCTCCCGGCGGGGCCGGCGGGGTCCTCGAAACTCAGCGTGAGGGGGAGCGTGAGCGTGGCGGAGAGTTCGCGGGTGATGCCGTAGGTCAGGGCGGTGGTGGCGACGACCTTGTCGATGTCGCGGCGCTCGGGTGAAGGGTCGTCGCCGAGGTTGAAGTATTGCAGGCGCTGGCGCAGGTACCACTTGCCCACGCCCGGCTGGGTGGCGGCGGGGGTGTTGGTGGCTTCCTGGCCGTGGGCGAGGCCGACGGGCGCGAGCAGGGCCAGCGCGAGGGCGAGCGGGGCGGCTCGGCCCATGGCGATGGTGTTCGGAAGCGTGTGTGGAGCGCGGCTCATGGCGTACGCACCTCCACGAGGGTGAAGCCGCTGCTGTACACGGCCTTGGCGAGTTGGGCCTTGCTCACGCGGGCGTTGGGCGCGAGCGAGACATCGACCTCGCCGCTCCCCAGGTCCACGTTCACCGACGCCACGCCCGGGATGGTGAGGAGTTGCTTGTCCACGTTGCTGACGCACAGCGGGCAACTCATGCCGTGGACGATGAGCGTGGCGGAGGTGCCGGAGATCGGCTCGACATCGGCGGCGAACGCGGCGGAGTTGCCCTTGGGCGTGCCCGCACAACCGGAGAGGAGGGTGATGGAAAGGAACGCGGGGAGCGCGAGCGAAAGCAGAGTCTTGGTTGTCATGGTGGAATGTCCTTGGAAAAGAGTTTTTGAGTGGGCGCGAGGGGCGCGGGCATGAGCCGGGCGCGGCGCGAATGCGGGAGGAACACGCCCGAGTCGCAGGCCCTGAAGCGCAGCGCTCGCCGAAGCGGGCGCGGCAGGGGCCGCGAACGGGCACGGAAGTTCGTTGGAATGGGAACAACGCACCCGCACGCGCCGCGGCGAAGCCTAGCGGCAAGGCGGGGCGGTCAAGAGAGTTCGCTACTAAATGGTCAGCGCGCAATGCTGGCGCAGCAGCGACGTCGCGGGCCTGTATACGGCCCTCGATTCGATCCGAACGATCCGGACAAGCGTGGCAACGTCCGCCCGGGGCGGCTCAATGCCGAAGACCATCGGCACGGCCACGGGCGCGGCCACATGCGCCGTGGTCGGCGTCTCGGCCTTCATCGTCGGGGCGGCTTTGCACTTGCACGCGCCCTCGCAGCGGTCGCAGCCGCCGTCGGGGGCGTCGCCGGTGTCGGTGCGAGGGCCGCAATCGAACTCGCCCGCCGTGTCTGTGCCCTCACTCAGCCCACAGCACCCGCGCTTCGTCGGCGCGGGGTCGCTCGTGCAGCACGACGACGCGGCCTCCGCCGCCTTCGGCCCGCACAGACAGGCCGATGGCGACCAGACGATCAGAATCGCCAGCAGGACGGAGAGAATGGGCGAGCGGTGCATCACCGCGGCGAAGGATTCTACGACATTGGAACCTGTCACGGTACGCGGCTGGGTGGCCGCGTGTTCACCCCGACTCCGGCCTTACTGCACCGGATACACCGCCGTCGCATTGACCACCACCGCCTTGCCGTCGGCCGAGGCGACCTTGCCGACCACGACCATCTCGGAGAGTTCCTTCAGCCCGCGGCGGCCCTTCATGTCGGTGCGGAGGATCTGCCCCTTGTCGTCCACGACCTGCACGGTCACGGAATGGGCGAGAATCTCCTCCTTCGTGTCGCAGCAGTAGTCCCACGGCCGCGAGCACTTGTCGCCCGGGTTCTCGTTGCAGGCCTTCAGGCCGCGGCCCATGAGCGTGAAGACCGCGCGGCCCGCGACGAAGGGCTGCCCGCTCCCGCCGACGCGGCCGCGCAGCGTGACCACATCACCCGCCTTGATGCCCCCGGCCTTCCGCGCCTCGGAGATGTCCTTGGCGTTCTCCGGCTGCTTCTCGACGAAGAAGCCGGTCGGCAGCGGAGCCTTGGGCACGTGCATCGATGCCGCGGTGAGCACCAGCGCATCGGTGCCGTTGGCGGTCTCGACCTTGCCGGTCACGAAGACTTCCGCGCCGGGCTTGAGGCCGTGCTGGCCGCTCAGCCCCGCGCCCAGCGGCTTGCCGCTTGCGCCTACGACTTGGATGGTCGCCTTGGACGCGGCGGGGATGTCGGCGCTGGTGTCCGGGAGTTTGTCGGCGGCGGGGGCAGCGCCCTTGCGGGCGGTGTCATCGACGAGCGTGAACGTCGCCGCGTCCTTGCCGAAGGCGTCCTTCGACATCGCCACGGTGCCGCGCACCGTGATGGTCTCGCCGACCTTGGCCGCCTTCATCGCGGCGGTGATCTCCATCGCGTTGGCGGGGAGTTGCGGCTTGAGGAGCGTGTTCACATCCGCCACGCTCTTGACCTGCGCCAGCGCTGCCGTGGGCGTGTACACCCCGACGCCCGCCGCGCCGGCGATCAGCATCGCGGCCAGCGCCATCGCCTTGATCGAACCCGTCGTACGCATCATCGTCGTCTTCATCTCGAAACTCCTTGTAATGAACCTTGGAACTTAGACGCTCAGCAACGGGAACAGTTCCGTCGCCCAATTACACAATCACACCGCCTTGAGCGCGACGGGGATCGTCGGCTTCAGGCATCGAATCGCCGGGGGCAACGCGCCCACGACGCCCAGCGCCAGGCCCGTGAGCAAACCTAACCCGATCACCGTCTCATCGATCATCAATCCAAACGCCCCCATCGAGAACCGCACCGCCAGCCCATCGAGCACGAACACGCCGATCGCGCACGCGACCAGCCCGCCCGCCGCCGTCGCCAGCGTCGATTCCTGGATCATCGACCACACGATCGCCAGCCGCCGGTAGCCGATGGATTGCAGCGTGCCCAGTTCGCGGATGCGCGAGGCGAACGCGGCGTACATCGTGTTCAGCCCGCCGAACAAGCCGCCGACGGCGATCAGCCCCGCCGTCACCCACGCGACGATCTTGATGGGCCCGAAGAAGTTGGCGAGTTTGCCGTAATACTCGCGCTCGGTCATGGGCACCAGTTCCAGGTCGGGCCGCGTCTTGGCGAAGGCCGCGATGTCCTCGAACTCGGCCCCCTCGCCGGTCGCCTCGTTGTACGGGTCGAGCGTGAGGACGACGCACGAAATGGTTTCGCGCTTGGTCGCCGTCATGAGGTCCGCCAGCGGCAGCCACACCTCGGCCTCAACGACGGTCCCCGGCGCGCTGAAGCGCCCGACGATGGTCCACGGGCGGCCGTCGAGCACGATCGCCTGCCCCACGGCGACCTGACTCTCCGACACGCCCAGCACCGTCCCCGCCATGCGCCCGACCATGATCTCATCGGCTCCGCTCGCGGGCCAGCGACCTTCGGTGAGCGAGACCGACTCGTGGACCAGCGCCGCCGCGGGCGTGATGCCGCGCAGCATGACCTGGCGCAGGTCGGCCTTGGTTGTTGCGGTGCCGCCCTCAGCGCCCGCCGCCGCGCCCACGCCCACCGGCAGCATCACATGCACCTCCGGCGATACATACGCCACGCCCGCCCGCGTCCGCACGCCCGCGACGCTCGCCGCGATCACGCCCGGCGTCGCCAGCGAAATCTCGGATCGCTCGACGCTCTCCTCGCTCCCCGCGCCCAGGAGGATGACGTTGTGCGCCCCGCCCGTGGCCCGCAGCGCGGTGCTCATGCCGCGCACAAACCCGCCCGCGACGAGAATGAGCAGCACCACCATCGCCGCCCCGGCGACGGACAGAAACAACCGCGAGGGCGAGCGGCCCAAGTTGCGGACGGCGTAGGCGAAGGGGAGAAGTCTCATGTGATGGTCCTGTGCAGAAGCGGATTCGAACATTCGCGTAACGAGGTGACGATGAGAATTCGAGGCGAGGAACGCCCGCAGACATAGAATCTACGATGATCAATGCTTTCCGCACCTCCGCCATTTGTGGCGCGGCTGTGATCGGGGTGATCGCGGGGTGCGTCGCGACGACTGACAAGCCAGCGAGGCTTGCGCCCATGCACGACGCTCAACCCGTGATCGAGTTGCTCGGCTTCCCTGGCTGCCCCAACACTCCGGAGTTGCGCGACCACCTCCGGGCCGCGCTCGCGTCTATCGGCAAGGGCTGGACCTTCAGGGACACGAACCAGGAGACACTCCCCGAGCACGACCTGCGGCGCGGCTGGCCCACGCCCACGGTCCTCGTCGATGGCCGCGACCTCTTCGGGATGCCCGCCCCCACCGAACCGAGCATGGGCTGCCGCATATACCCCGGCGGCGTGCCGGAGGCCAAGGACATCGCCGAGAAGTTGAAGGCCGCGGCGGGCAAGTAGCCGCTGTAGCACGTCGCCGGATGCAACACGACGGCGGCATACTTGGCCCGCTCGTTTTCCGCCACTGGCGAGCCGGGGCCGTGGGGAGAGGCCGTCACGGTGACCGTCGCGGCGTGATCGCGAATTTGGGGGGTTGAGGTGCATGGGTTATGTGACGAGGGTGAGTGTGTGGGCGGCGGGGGAAACTGGACAACTGGGATGGTTTGGGGATGGGGGGCCGAACCGCCGCCGCTCGGCGAGCGAACCTATGATGAGAAGACCGCCGGGGGCTCCGCGCCCTTTAGGGTCGCGGGACCGGCCTCGGCACGGAGGTCGAACATGGACATCACGACGAACCGTTTTGGATCGGCCCCGCGGATGGCGCGGGTGCTGGCGGTCGCGATCGCGGCCTTGGTTGTCGCCGCCGCTCCCGTGCTGGCCGGTCAGCCGCATAAGGCCGGTCAGCCGCATAAGGCCGGTCAGCCGCACAAATCCGGTCAGCCGCACAAGTCCTCCGCGCCCACGAAGCCGTCGCGTCCCGCTGCCGTCCCCTCGCACCTCGCGGGTGACGCCGACGACCGCGCCGACCACAAAGGCTCGGCCGCAGCACCGTCCGGCAAGTCTCTCTCCGACCGCGACGACCGAGCCCACCACCCGCAGGCCGTGGGCGTGCGCCGCTCGGCGATCGGCCGCCACCGCAACGGCTCGTCGCGCGTGGCCATCAACTCCGTGCCCGCGGTCCCCAACAGCGTCACGACCGTAGCCAGCGCGAACGGCTCCGTCACGGTGCAATGGAACACCAGTTCGGTCAACCGCTCGGCGGGCGACGTGTTCGAGATCGGACGCAGGCTCCCCGGCGAGAGCGACTTCACGAAAATCGGCGAGACCTCCGGCGGCTCGTTCACCGACCGCGGCCTGAGCACGGGCGCGGCGACGGGGGCCGTCGAGTACCAAGTGGTCGCCCGGCGCAATGGGCGCTACAGCGGCATGTCGGGGGTGGTCTCGGTCACGCCCGCTCCCAACGGGACGCCCGTACAGGCGGGCGGCGCGGGCAAGGGCGTTCGTTCGAGCAAGGCCGGGGGCGCGAAAAATCAAAGCCGCAAGCCATAGGAAGGGATTCTGGAGCGCGCGGGCGGCTCGGGGGCGGGCGTCGGAAGGAGGTGCCATGTGTGCGTTCAACGGTTTGGCTGGATGATGGCGGTCGGCGGCGCAACGGTCGCTCTTGCGGGTGCGACGGCGTTGGCTCAGCACGGCGGGCACTCCGGCGGAGGCGGGCACGGCGGCAGGGGTGGGGGTTCGCACGGGTCGTCTCATGGCTCATCGCACTCCGTATCCATCGGGTCGTCGCGCGCTGGTGCCTCGCACTCGGCGGGACACTCGGGAATCTCCTCCCACTCGGCCGTTTCGCACGCCGCGCCCTCGCACTCGGCGGGGCACTCGGCGATCTCCTCGCACTCGGTCATTTCGCACGCCGCGCCTTCGCGCTCGGCGGGGCATTCGGGGTTCTCGTCCTCCTTGACGGGTTCCCATGCGGGCACGGTGCGCGGCGATGTGCATGTCGGCGGCAACTTCGTCGGCGGCTCCCACGCCTTCGCCGGCGGTGGCCACTCCGGCGTCGCCACGGTCCACGGCGGGATCGGGCACGGCGGCTTGCTCGATTCGCACGCCTCCTCCGGGACGCACGCCTCCTTCGGCATCCATCAGGAGCCGTTCCACGGCCTGCTCCCGCGTCACGATGTTCACCACGATCTCCATCACGACGACGTCCACTTCGGATTCGGCCTGAGCCTGGGGTACTACCCTCGGAGGTACACTTCCTACGATCCGTACTACTACGAGCCTTACTACCCGCAAGCCGTATATGTGCCCACGACGGTGATCGAGCAGCAGCCCGTGGTGATCTACGCCGAAGGCGCACCGACCCCCGACCAGTCCGCCGTTCCGGTCGTTCCCGCCGGCCTGCCCGGTTCCGGCTCGGCACTGGGCGATGGGCACCGCATGGAAAGCGTCCCGCCGATCCTGCGGGTGCCGCTGGTCGAGACGACTGAGGCACCCGAGGTGCTGCCCCCCAGCGACAAACCACGCTGAGCAAAGGAGCGAGCCATGCGTTGTATGCCGCTCTGGATCACGCCCCTGACGGGTGCCGCCGCCCTGGTGCTGAGCGGGTGCGCGGCGCGGGCGCAGACGCCGCCCGCCGCCGAAAATCCGCCATTCGCGGCCCCTCAACCACCGATGGAAAGGGTGCCCCAGGACAAGCCGCCGGAGCCTGCGGCCACGCTGGCCCAGGCCGCGCCCGTCCGCTTCGTCGCCGCGCTCGGGCACTCGGTCTACGCCCGCTCCAACCCCGCTCACTTGTCGCTGAAGATCGACGTGGCGGGCGACGTCGCGGCGACGCCTTCGCGCCCGCCCCTGAACCTCGCCATCGTCATCGACCGCTCCGGCTCGATGGCCGAGGACAAGAAGTTCGAGCACGCGCTGCGGGCGGCGGCCCTGGCCTTCGAGAACCTGACGGAGCGCGACATCATCTCGGTGGTCGCTTTCGACGAGAAGGCGGCGGTGCTTTCCCCCGCGGGGCCAGCCGCCAACCGCGAGTTCCTCGATCACCGCCTGTCCGACATCAGCCCCGTGGGGTGGACCAACCTCAGCGCGGGACTGATGGAGGGCCTCGCGCAGATCGACTCCCGTGCCGCGGACGGACAGACCAAGCGGATCGTCGTGCTCACCGACGGCATGGCCAATCGCGGCCTCACCGCGCCCGATGAACTCAAACGGCTGGTCGCGGCCGCCAAGGGACGCGGCATCTCCGTGTCGACGCTGGGCGTCGGAACCAAGTTCGACGAGGCCCTCCTCAAAGCGATGGCGGAGGCTGGCGGCGGGCGGTACGCCTACGCGGCCACGGGCGAGGACATCCCCAAGGCGATGAGCGCCGAGGTCGAGGGGCTGCTGCGCGTCGTGGCTCAAAATACGTCGATCCGCGTGCGGGTGGAGGGCGGGAAGATCGCGCTGGTGCATGGGCGGCTCATTGGGGCTTCGGTCCCGGAATACACGCTCAAGCTCGGCGATGTGCGTGAGGGTGAGCGGGCCGTCTTTCTCATGGAGATCGAGCCTGCGGGGTTTATCGCTGGTGCCGAGGTCTCGGTGCAGGCCGAGATGATGCTGGACGACGTGGAGCGTGCCCAGCGGGTGAGCACCGCGGCTTCGGCGCGTGCCGTCTTCAGCAGCGACTCTGCTTCCGTCCGCGCCGGTGAGAACCAGTCGGTCACACTGTACTGCGGCGTGCTCGATGCGCTGGAGAAGGCCGAAGATGCCGTCTTGGGCCTGGACGACCGCCGGTACCGCGAGGCTACCGCGCTGTTCACGCGAAAGCACGATGAGGCCCGCGCCTACGCCCTGTCGTCGCGTGACCAGGACCTTCTGAACCAGGCCTACCTGCTCAGGCATCTGATGACCGACCTGGAGTCGGCACGCGCCACGGGCCTGCTGCACGGGCACGACGCCGCCGAGAAGGCGCTGCCCAAGGCCGTCGATTACCAGCGATACCTGCGTGAGCACCACCGCTAGCGAGCCGGCGCGACGGGCAGGGCCGTCGAGTATCGCGTCGTCGCCCGGCGCGCCGGGGGCGGCCGCTCGCTGACAGGCCGCCGCGCGGCGAGGGCACCCCCCGCCCCGAGAAACCAACTCCTCCGCCCCGGCCTTCGCCGATGCACGGGAGGCGGGGCGGGGTATGTGCGCGGGGCCGTTTCCCCGGGTTGCGCGATGCTGCGCATCGTTCCATACATGGCTACTGCCCGCGGCCCCTTCGGGGCCGTGAGATGCGTTCGCGCCGGCCTCGCGCCGGATTTCATCCAACCGTTCTGTCAAGCCCTCGGTCTCGCCGGGGGCTTTTTCGTGTCTGTCCATACGCATCCTCCCGCCGCGCGTCGGCCTTGGCCCCGCGCAGCGGCGTCTTACACCGCCCTGAAACACGACGCGATCTCGCGCCGCCCGGCCCGCCACGCGGGCACCAGGCCCGCCACGATCCCCACGCCCGCCGAGATGATGAGGCCCCAGGCCAGCACACTCCATGACGCGCTCACGCTGATGGACAGCCCCTCCTGCGACAGACTGAAGTTGCCGAAGTGGACGACCGCCAGGGCGATGCCCGTGCCCAGCGCGCCCCCGAGCAGGCCGATGAGCATCCCTTCGCTGACGATCAGGCGGGCGATCAGCCCAGAGCGGAAGCCGAGGGTTTGCAGCACGGCGTGCTCCTTGATGCGGTCCTGCACGCTGAGCACGATGGCGTTGGCCACCAGCGCGAGCACGGCGGCGAGGCAGCCCCAGCCCAGCCACTGGGTGAACTTCACGATCTCGACAATGTCGGCCCCGGCCTGCGCGACGAAGGCCTTCTCGGGGCTCGTCATCGTCGGGTCGGCCTCGGCGCGGAACTCGGCGTCGATCGCTTCGGCCACCTGCTCCATCTTCGCCGGGTCATCGACGCGGACGGTGAACTGCGTCACGCTGCCCAGCCCGCCGCCCTTGCCCGCGGCCTGCTGGAGGAAGTCGAGGTGGACGTAGGCGACGTTCTGGTCCTGCGCCTCGGGGGAGCGGATGATCCCCGCGACCGTGACGGTGATGCCCGAGGCGTCGAAGGACTGGCCGACCTGGAAGCCGCGTCGCGTGGCGAGCGTCTCGCCCACGAGGGCCGAGTCCGAGCGCTTTTCCCACTCGGCGACGGAGCCGGCGATGAGTTGCCACTTGCTGGCCCAGCCTTTGGGCCCCGCGAGGTCTTCGCGCGGCACGCCGCGGAACGTGACGACATCCAGCGAGGCCCGGCAGTTGTTGACCACGATCTTGACCGGCACCGCGCTGACCACGCCGGGGATCTTCTCGATGCGATCCGTATAGAACTGCGGCAGGCGGCTGGCGGCGGGGCAGTAGCGGTTCTCGCGATAGACCACCAGCGTGGTGTCCCCCGCCGCGGCCTGCGTGGATTGACGCACGCCCTCCTGCAGCGTCTGTACCGCGATGAAGAGGAACATGGCGATGGCGACGCCCGAAAGCGTGAGCACGCTGCGGACCTGGTGCCGCCAGAGTTGCTTGAAGACGACGGGCATGAACTTGGGGGCGATCATGGCTTAGGCCTCCTGCGGGACAAGATTGGAGCGGCGGCCGGCGAGGACCGCGGCTTCGATCAGGCGGCCCTTCTCCAGGTGCAGCGTGCGCTTGGCGTAGGCCGCGCTCTTGGCATCGTGGGTGACGAGGATCAGGGTCTTGCCGAGGTCTTCGCAGAGGCGGGTCATGAGGTCCATGATGGCCTGGGCCGACTCCTGGTCGAGGTCGCCGGTAGGCTCGTCGCCGACGAGGATCGCGGGATCGGTGACGATGGCGCGAGCGATGGCGACGCGCTGTTCCTGGCCGCCGGAGAGTTGACGCGGGTAGTGGTCGTGCCGGTCGGCGATGCCGACCAGTTGCAGCGCGGTCTGCACTTTGTCATGCCGCTCGCGCGACGACATGCTGTGGAGCAGCAGCGGGAGTTCGACATTTTCATAGGCCGTGAGGACCGGCACCAAGTTGTAGAGTTGGAAGACGTAGCCGACGTTCACGCTCCGCCAGTCGGCGAGTTTCGACCGCGAAAGCGTGGCGATGTCGGTGCCGCCGATGATGAGATTGCCGCCGCTGGGCCGGTCGATCCCGGCGATCAAGTTGAGCAGCGTGGTCTTGCCGCTGCCCGAGGGGCCCATGAGCGCGAGGAAGTCGCCCGACGGCACGTCGAGGTCGAGTTCCTGCAAGGGGGTGATGGTGTTGTCGCCCTTCTTGTAGGTTTTGGTGAGGCGACGGCACTGGATCAATGCAGCACCGTTGGATGGAGGTCGTGCGTGCGTGTGGTTCGTGGTCATGGTCGTTCTCTTGATGGCGCGGGTCGCGCCGTGGGTGAGCTCGGTGTCGGTGGGTTACGGGGTGGTGGGTGCCGCGCTGCTCGCGGTACTCGTGCGTTCGCCGAGGACTTTGAGCCGCGTGCCGTCCTTGATCGCGGGCGACGCGGGAGGATCGAGGACGATGCGGTCGGTGAGTCGCAGACCGCTCGTGACGGCGGTGAAGCCCTCGTCTGCCGATGGTGCGGTGGTGATGTCTCGTCGGCGGGCGACGGGGCTCCCGCCGCTGGTGTCCACGACCCAGACCTCGCCTTTGTCGCCCTCGAGCGAAGTCACGGCGGCGGAGGGCACCAGCAGCGTCATCTCGCCGCTCTCCCCATGCGCGGAGGCCGGACTGCCCGCGTTGCCGGCACTCCGCTGCCGCGATGCCGACGCGGGTCCGTGGAGTTTCACGCGGGTGAGCATCTCGGGCTTGAGCACCGGCGATGGCGACTCGAGCGCGACCTTGAACTGCACAGTGTTCCGCTGGATGTTGGCCTCGTGGACGACCCTCGACACGACGCCGCTAAACGTCTGGTCGGAGAGCGCCTCGGTGCTGACCGTCGCCCGCGTGCCGATGCTCACCTTCGCGGCATCCGCCAAAGGCACATCCACGCGCACCTGCAACTTCGCGGGGTCGTAGACGCGAAGCACCGCGCCCATCATGCTCCCGCCGGAGCCGCCGTCGCCGCCCTTGCTGTTCATGCTGATGCGTGAGCCCGGCTCGACCAACCGAGCAAGCACCACACCCGCGACCGGCGAGCGTACTTCCATCCGTGCCAACCGCAACGCGGCCTCGTCGTGCATTACATGGGCCGCCGCATGGGCCGATTCGGTCTGCGCGAGCACGGCGCGGGCTTCGCTCACCATCTTCTCTGCCGTGGCGACCTTCGCCTCCAGCCCGGAGAGGCGGATTTCCATGCGCCGGAACGTGCCTTCGGTGAGGCCGCCCGCGGCCACCAACTCGCGCTTGCGAGTCACCTCGTCGCGCAGTTCGGCGGCGGCCGTTCTCTCCACCTCGACCTGCGACTCGGCGGTCGCGAGCGCTGCCCGCGCTCTCGCCACGTCCGCGTCGCGTTCCGCGACCGTCGCGTCGGCGGCTCGGAGCGCAAGCCGTGCATCATCGTCGATGAACCGCGCGATCACCTGACCCGCCTCGATGCGCTCGCCTTCCAACACCAGTACTTCCTTGACCACGCCCTCCGCGAGCGCGGGCACGCTCACCGCGTAGGGCGCGGGCTCGATCCAGCCAGGGGCCTGCACGGCGACGGGGCCGAGCGGCGCATCGGCGGGGTTCTCCGCTACGGGTTCCGACGCGGCATCGTTCGCGGTGGGCATCGGGGCCGCATGGCTGTCCTTCGGGATCGCCGCCGCCACATACACCGCCAGCCGTGGCTGGAGCGCATCGCGGGCGGCGTACGCGAGCAGGCCGCCGGTGGCAAACAGCACGGCGGCGGGCACAAGCAGCCGCGTCGCCCAGCGAGCCTTGGGCCGGGGAACGGCCGCGCTGTTTCCAATCGGCGTGGGCGAAGGTGATGAGGATTGTTCGGTCGCCCGCGGGCCTCGACGGAGCGCCCGCAGGTCGGTCTGCGTGGTGGACATGTGTGGTTCCTGCAAAGCGCCCGAGTCGGCGGCGCACCATGAAAACAACCTTGCGTGTCAGCGAAGAAATCGCTCACGCAAGGACGATGCGGACGAGCGGCCTCCAGATATGAAGGGGCATCGTCCGTTGCAGGATGAAACTACACCAGCAGCGCGCAGTGCCACCGCAGCGCTTCGCGGTTGGCCTTCAGGAACGGCGGGTCGGATGCCCAGCCGGGCGACCGCACCGCGCTCGTGAGATCGAGCGGCGGAAGATTCCAGAGCACCGCGACCGTGACCGCCGCCAGCCATTCCGGCTGCGGCTCGAACGCGGGGAGTTTCGATTCGACCTTGGCCGCCGCGCCGCCAGCCACGCCGTCGCACGACGGGCAGGATGGACACTCTCCGGGCGCGTGCGGCCTTTCGTCCGTCGGCGCCTCGCGGCCCTGCTCCGACGCCGGGTCGCCCACGCACCCGCCGCAGCACGATTCGGACTCGACCGCCGCAACGTGCGCCCCGCCGCAGGGCGTCCCCACCACCGCCATCGCCCGGCAGCAGCACAGCGGCGAGACGACGCCGATGAGCAGAGCGACCAGGATGCGGAGCAGGGGGTGACGCATGGTGTCTATAAGTATATCGGCCAAGCCGGGGCGGGGTTCCAAGGGGGGTGCGGGAAGTTTGGGCGGCCAGTCAGTCGCACTTTTTGAATCTCACCCTGTACAGCAACGTCCCGTCGCCCTTCAAGAGGGTGTCAAAGGTAAAGGGGACTTTCTCGGTGATGTTCCACCAGATGTCCTCGTGCTTGTCAGTCTGCAAACGACGCCATTTGGTGTCGTCGCCATTCCGCGTAAGGAAATAGGTTCCGTCGGGCTTCCTCGCGATCACCGCGAAGCCGTACTTCTGCCCACATGACCACTTGACCACGCAGGCGGTGCCGGGATCCATTTTCAGGTGATACTCCTCATCCCCTACCGCATGCAGATTGCCCTTCTTTGCCGCATCGACTGCGGAAGTGAGTGTAGACCAACTTGGCAAGCCATCCTTGAGGGGCACGGTTTTCTGATCGGTTCGCAGGAAAGTCACGCGAATCAGTTGGTCAAGCTTCGGGTACGCTTTTTCGCCGGTGTCCTCATACAGGCGCGGGCCGTCAAGATGCTGTTCCTTGCCGGCAGGGGCCGGAGGCTGAGGCGCCGATGGCTCGGGCTTGGGCGCTTGGCCCCGGAACATTTGCAATGCGCGATCGGGATTATTCCAAACAGGTACGTCGCTCGTCATGTTCAACAAGGCATCCTTCAGGAAGATGCCCGTGTCCCAGAACAAGCGGGCGTTGTCGTCGATCGACTTGGGAATGACCAACCACGTCATGTCCTTCGGATTCACCCGAATCAACAGCTGGGCATTGAACCCGGTACCACCTGTCAGAACTGTCTTCCATTTCACGTTCGTGGTTACGGCGTATGCCCGAACACCATCCTCCACCTCTACTTCCCAGCGCTCAACCACGGACTGAACACTCTTGATCGAGGCGGCCCCAATGGGAACATCACCGATCGTGAACCGTCCCATCACTCGCTTGACGAAGTCGTCGGCGGTGTTCGATGCGACGCCAGAAATGCTCTCCGGGAGCCGAGCCGGTTGCGCCAGCGCGGCGCTCGCTCCCGCAAAGAGGGCGAACAGCATCGTAAAGAACGCGGCAAGTGGGACTTGTGCAAGACGTGACATGGTGTATTCCCCTTACGGGCGGCGGCCGTGACGAACACACCGCCGAGTCGGCGGGGGCATCGGGCGCAAAATAGTACCCTTATCTCCCCTGTCGGAGCAACCTGGGGGTGCGGCATCGGATTCCTGGGTATGGAGATGCCAAGGAAGGGGCTTCCCCTTCTTCTGGCATCAGCGGACGATCGACGCCACGCACCGTGTGGGAGAAGTCGGGCATGGCCCAGTCCGCCCGCCCAACGGCGTGGATTTCCGGCTCCGCCGCGTGGTGTGATGCCTCCACCGCGCGGTTCGCTCACGCTGCGGCGGGGTGGAAGGGTTGCACGGCGTGGTGCGCGGGCTTTACGGCGTGGTTTTTCGGTTGGACGGCGTGGTGGAACGATTCCGCGGGCGGGTTGGTTTGTGGTTGTTCGTGGTTCCGCGCGGTGATCCGACCGGAGCACGGCAAGTACAGCGGGCGTCCGCCCTCAGCCGGGCGGAGAGGCACAATGCAAAGGGGAAGAGAGGGACCGCCTGCCGGTGGCTTGCTCGCCCAAGGCGGCTCGCGGCGCCACCGGCAACGGTCGTGCGCCCGAAGCGGGCGAAAGGCGAGAAGCAGGTGAGAAGAGCAACCTTCGTGCGCCCCAAGCGGGCGAAAGGGGAGATGCGGTCGGGCATGGTCGTGGTCCTGGTCACGGTCTTCATGCCTTCCGCACGAAGTGCGCACGAGTGTTGCCGGTGGCGCGGCGAGGCTCGGCGAGCAAGCCACCGGAGAGTGGGGCGAGAAGCCGTTGGTCCTGGTCACGGCCTTCATGCCTTCCGCACGAAGTGCGCACGAGTGTTGCCGGTGGCGCGGCGAGGCTTGGCGAGCAAGCCACCGGAGAGCGCCCCCTACACCCCTCTTCTCTGTGTCTTTCCGCCCGGCTGAGGGCGGACCTTCTCGGCGCGGCGAGCACAGCGCTCATCCGCCCTCAGCCGGGCGGGAAGAAAAGAAGAGAGAAAGCAGTCCGCCTTCCTGTGGCTGGCTCGGGCCGGCAAAGCCCGGCCCTCGCTGCGCCACCGGCAACGGTCGTGCGCCCGAAGCGGGCGAAAGGCGAGGAGTCGTTGGGTAGAGGCATGGGTATTTGGGCATGGGTCTCTGGGCATGGTCCTGGTTTTCATGCCTTCCGCACGAAGTGCGCACGAGTGTTGCCGGTGGCGCGGCGAGGCTTGGCGAGCAAGCCACCAGAGGGCGGCCACCCCACCCCTTCTTCTCTTTGCCTTTCCGCCCGGCTGAGGGCGGACCATCTCGACGATGTCTTCCGGTGGCTTGCTCGCCCGAAGCGGCTCGCCGCGCCACCGGCAACCATCGTGCGCCCGAGGCGGGCGAAGAGCCAGAAGAAAGCGCTTCCCTGATCTCCTCCGTCCCTCACACAAGCCGCAACTACCTGAACACATCCTCCAGCTCGCCTTCCCACCCGGTCTTCCGGAGCATGGCGAGGTATTCGGCCTCGAAGGTCATGCCTTTTCCAACCTCGTGATGCTCCTTCTGGGTGCGGATGTACTGCTCGACCTCGCCCACGCTCGGCTTGCTCACCGTGAACCCGCCGTATCCCTCCTGCCAACCGACGTCGCGCAGGGCCGGGAAGGTCTGGTGAATCCACTTCGAGGATCGTGATTTCAGGTGCCTCAGGAGATCGGCCACGGCCAGATCGCTCGGGAAACGCACCAGCACATGCACATGCTCGGCCATGCCGTTGATCGCGATGGGCGTGCAGTCGAGGTCTTTGGCGATGCCGCCGAGGAAGGGATGCAGCCGCTCCTCGATCTCGGGCGCGATCCACGGCGTGCGGAGTTTGGTTGCGAATACGGCGTGGTAGAAGTTCTGCGTCCAGGAACTGCCCATGACGGCATTTTACTCGACAGGGGGCCGGGCTCGCTTGACCGGACTCGTCCGCCCTCAGCCGGGCGGAAAGGCAAAGAAAGGAAGAGAGAGAAGGGACGCCCTCCGGTGGCTGGCTCGCCCAAAGCGGCTCGCCGCGCCACCGGCAACGGTCGTGCGCCCGGGGCGGGCGAAGAGCCGGAGCGGGCGGCGAGACGTGGCACGCTCGATCGACGGCGGGAACTATGTGCTGCTCGACAGCGTCGGCGGCAAGGAGTTCACCGACGAGGGCGTCCCCATCGGCACCCAGAGCGTGTCGTACGCCGTCAAGTCAAATCGCGGCACGCAGATGTCGGGCTGGAGCGAGGCGCTCACGATCCGCTTCGGACGCGTGGGGGGCGGGGGCTTGACGATCGTGTCCACCGAGACCAAGCCGGTGAAGTTGGCGGCGTAAGCCTCACGCGACAACGTGAAGGGATCCAGTGGCCTCGGCTCAGTTCCCCACGAGGGATGAGCCGGGGCCGGTTTGCTCACGCTCATGGAAGCCGCTTGCGCTCCTCTGGCGTGAGGTCGTTCGGGTTGATCGTGCGCCATTGCTTGCCCGGTGGCGGTGATGCGTCCTCGCCGACGCGCCGGTATCCCTCGGACGGGCCGGGGTTCATGCGAGGCTTGCCGTCGGGGCCGGGGAGGATCGGCCCGTTGTCGAACTGCTCGACGATGCGAGTGCGCCCACCGAGTGGTGCCCATCCCCGCGAGCATTGCGTGACGAACGCCAGAACGAACCCGGCGGCCAGAACAAGGTACACGCTCAACAGCCAGCGTTGAGATTTCGATTTCATCGAAGGATTGTACAGCGTGATCGTCGAGGCAGATCGAGCGTTCTATCGCGGGCCGTCGCCACCGCGTCGCTTTCGCAGACGCACGATCGGCACCACCCACCACAGAGCTAGGATCAGCCCGCCGACGACCGCCGCCATCACCACGCCCGCCGCGCGGCCCGCGGCCTCGCTCACGGCCAGCGCCGCCGCCAGCGTAAGCGCCGCCGAGAGCAACGCCTGCCCGGCGAGCATCAGCCTGCTGGCGGAACGCTTGAATGCCGCGCGGTCGGTCAACGGCCGCTCCATGCGGTGGTGGGCCGCGGGCGCCAGGAGCAGCACCAGCGCCGCGAAGGCGGAGAGGAATGTGGCTAGGTAGAGCCACCGCTCACCGGGCTTACCGACACCAAAGTCGGCGCGGAGCGACGCGACAAGCAGGAACCCGACCAGCAGTGACGCTGCCTCCTGAACCACTCGCAGTTCTTGGAGCATGTCGCTCAGGTCGCCGTCGTCGTGAGATCCTTGATTCTCTTTTTCGTTCATGGGCGGCTCGGGAGTGGAGGTGCGGGGCGCTCTCGCCCGCATTGGGCGCAGAAGCGGTCGGCGGCGTTCAGGGCCGCGCCACAGACGGTGCAGGCCGCGGGGGTCAGCCCCGCGCCGCATTGACGACAGAAGCGGGCATCGGGCGTGTTGGCGGTGCCGCAGCGCGGGCAGCCGACTCCACCCGCCGCCGACGGCGGCGGAGGTGAACCGGGCGGCTGGTCATAGGGCGTATAGCCCCGTCCGTGATGACCGCCGCCGGAGCCGCCGTGATGGCCCATTCCCATGCGGAACAACTTCTCGAAAAATCCCAT
This sequence comes from uncultured Phycisphaeraceae bacterium, assembly GCA_964588585.1. Taxonomy (GTDB): domain Bacteria; phylum Planctomycetota; class Phycisphaerae; order Phycisphaerales; family UBA1924; genus JAEUIX01. The sequence continues at coordinate 164 of CAZPPX010000015.1, read as the reverse complement.
CTTGTGAGCCTCCGTATTCAGAGTTGGTTACCGTTACCCCGGGATTCAAGCGAGCGTGGGGCAGTCGTGCTACTTCGATCCTTTACCACGCACCAGTCGCAACCCATTCCCCACGACCAGCAGGCTTGCCCCCACATCGGCGATGACCGCCATCCACATTGTCC
>CAZPPX010000014.1:0-90906 GCA_964588585.1 uncultured Phycisphaeraceae bacterium | reverse complement strand
GTACGAGGAATCGTGGGGAGAAAAGAGTTTTGAGAAAATCGGCGCGGGGGGGGGGCAGCGTGCGCGTTTGCGCGCGCAATCGTGTCGTTAGGGTGGGAGGATCCCTGTTGGATGGACGAGCAGGAGGCGAGCCAGCAGTTCCAGTGACTGGGACGGTCGGTGAACTTCACCCAGCGGGCCATGAGATCGCCGAGCCGATCTCAATGGCACGGGGCGCGAGCCGGGCTTTGGCAGCGTCGGCAGTGCGTTTCGGTCGAATCGGCCTGTTCGCCGGCCACCGGGGACGCGTCAAAGCACGCGACCATGGTGGCACGACGGAGATCGGCGCGGCCAATATGAACCGTGTCAGGTACGGCACTCCAGCGCCCAATCGTGGCGGACGCAAGGCGGTCCGCCACGGTACCCAGCCGCGCCGGCTCGCCGGTTGTTCCGCACTTATTACTCAACCGCCCTCCGGTACAATCCGCCTTCGTTCTCGACCTCCTTCCCACGCCAGCGGAGCCTTTTCCCTCATGTATCGCATTCTTCACGTTGGCCTTGGTCCGCTTGGCGTTCGCTTTCTGCAGGACTATGCCGCGCGCGGTATTGCTGCGCCTGTGGGCGTGGTCGATCTGAACCCGGCGCTGGCTGGCGAGGCGATCGCGAAAGCGGTGGCGAAGTCGCCTTTTCGGGGCACCATTCTGCCGAGTCTCGATGCGTTTACGGATTGGAACAGCGTGGATGTTGGTGTGGTGACCACGGCTTCTGATCTGCGCGATTGTGCCGAGACGTTTCGCGCGTTGCTTTCACGCGGGATCAGCGTCGTCAGCACGTGCGAGGAACTCATTTGGCCGTACCTGCGGCATGCCGCGCTGGCGCGGGAATTGCACGCCCTGGCGCTTGCTCATGGCGGACGTCTGCTGGGCACGGGCGTGAACCCCGGGTTTCTGATGGACGCGTTTCCGGCGTTTGCCACGACTGTGTGCGAATCGGTGAAGTCGATCGAGATCCACCGCATTCAGGACGCCACGACGCGGCGGATTCCTTTTCAGAGGAAGATCGGCGCGACGCTCGATAAGGCGGCGTTTCGGGCGGGGGTGAAGGCCGGGTGGCTTCGCCACGTTGGCTTGGGCGAGTCGCTGCATTTTGTGGCGCATGCCATGAACTGGAAGGTTGATCGTTGGCGCGAGACCATCGCGCCTGTGCCAGCGGCCAAAGCCATGCGTTGCGGCCTGGGCACCATACGCAAAGGTGATGCCTGCGGGGTTCGTCAGACGGCGACGGGCGTGAGTGGGGGGAAGACGGTGCTGAAGTTTGTGTTTCAGGCCGCGATCGGGCAGGCCGAGCCGCACGACCGCGTGATCGTGCGGGGCAATCCGAACCTCGATGTCACCTTCGCCGGGGGCGTGCATGGCGATATTGCGACGTCATCGATCACGATCAACTCGATCCCGAGTGTGCTGGCCGCGCCGCCGGGGTTGCACACGATGCTGTCGATTCCCCTGACGCGGTTTGCGCCGGCGCGTGGTTGAGTCTTCAGCCCGCTTCCTCTCGGTGGCCCTTTGAGCCTCGGTGACTCGGTGGTACGCCTTTGGCCCGCTGGCACGCCGCTTGTTATCCCTGTCAGCGTGCCCGCCGCATCGCCCAAACTCCGCCTCGTTCGCCCACCCACACCAGTTGGGGATTACTCCATGGTCGGCACGGCCATTGCCCGCCTTGCGGAGGTGGCCGCGAACTACCACCGGAGTCAGCAGCCCCTTCCCGCTCGCGCGGCTCCGCGTCTGGTCACGTTCAAGGACGAGCCTGTTGCGTTGCCGGTGGTTCTGAAGGAGGCATTCCGATGAACTACGGCCTCTATCTCTCCGCGTCGGGCATGCTTGGCAATATGCACAAGATGGACGTGCTGTCGAACAACCTGGCGAATGCCGAGACACCGGGTTTCAAGGCTCTTTCGTCCACATTCCGCCAGCGCGATGCGGCGGCGGTTGAGGATGGGTTGCAGCACCTGCCTTCAGATCGCATGCTCGAACGTCTAGGCGGGGGCATCATGCTCATGCCTGGTCGGCTCTCCACCGCGCAGGGCGAACCCGAACGCAGCGACCGCGCCCTGGATGTGGCCATCGAGGGCGAAGGTTTTCTCGTCATCCGCAACAGCGTCGATGGCGAACTCCGCCTTACGCGTGACGGCCGCCTGGCGATTGGCCCGGGCGGTTCGCTGGTGCAGGCGGCGTCCGGACAGGCGGTGCTTGATCGGGGCGATCGGCCCATCAGTGTCCGCTCCGATGCGCCGATCGTGATCGATCGCGCCGGCGTGGTTCGGCAGCGTGGGGTCGCGATCGCGCAAATCCAGATCACCAAGCCTGCCGACGTGGCGCAACTTCGGCCTGCGGGGCACGGCACCCTCTCGCTTCCCTCCGGGGGGTTTGATGGGCGCACACCGGGGCGGGGAGCCGTGCTGCAGGGGTTTGTGGAGCGTTCGTCGGTGGATCCGGTGATGACCATGATCGATATCGCGTCGGCGGAGCGGGCGATCGGCTCGAACTCCCGACTCATCCAGTTGCATGATCAGATGCTTGACCGCGCGGTCAACTCGTTTGGCCGCGTGGCCTGAATTCAGGAGGAGATTGTCATGGCGATTCTCGCGCTGCACTCGGCCGCCACCGGCCTCTCGGCCCTCAACACGGCCCTGGATGTCATCTCGAACAACCTGGCGAACATCAACACGCCGGGGTTCAAGGGCAGCCGCGCGAACTTTCAGGATTTGCTGTACGTTGAGAAGTCTCAGCCCGGCGTCGAAAACGGCGTGGGCGATCAGGCTCCGATTGGCCTGTACGTCGGCCTGGGCACCCGTGTCGCCGGTACCCAGAACAACTTCGCCCCGGGCACGGCCCTGCCGACCAACCGGGAAACCGATGTCACGATCGACGGCTCGGGCTTTTTCCGCGTCGTGGTTGAGGATCGCCTCGGTGGCGGCTTCGCCTACACCCGCGCTGGCAGTTTCGCGCTCAACTCCAATGGCGAACTCGTGCTGGCATCTGATCAGGGCCGCCGGCTCGACCCGCCCGTGACCATTCCCGCCGACGCCATTCCGCCCATTTCCATCCGCCCCAATGGCGAGGTCTACGCGAACCTGCCGGGGCAGACCGAACCCCAAGTCGTGGGCAACATCGAAATCGCGGCGTTCATCAATCCCGAGGGCCTGCGCACGGTGGGCGAGAATCTGTTTATCGAAACGCCCGCGTCGGGCCCGCCCATCCAGGGTGTGCCGGCCACCGATCAGCGCGGTGCGCTGCTTGCGGGGTTCCTGGAAGGATCGAACGTCGATCCGACGCGGGAACTGATCGAACTGATCAAGACGCAGCGGGCGTTCGAGATGAACTCGAACACGATCCGGGCTGCGGATGAAACGCTGCGCCAGGTCGCCAACCTGCGTCGATAGTCCATATGCTGGGTCATGGCGGGACGCCGAACCATCACGCGATCACCGGTGGCTGGGGCAGTGGGTGGGGGGGTGGAGGCGGGCCCGAAACGCCCTCGCAAAGTCGCCGCGACGACGGACGCCGATCGCATCGCCCAGGCTCACCGGCGCACGCGCGAGGCCCACGGGCACGAGACCGCGCAGGACTATGTCGAGGCGATTGCCGACCTCATCGCCAAGAAGGGCAAGGCGCGTGTGGTGGACCTGGCGCGGCTGCTGGGCGTCACGCATGTCACGGTGATCCAGACTTTGGCCCGGTTGAAACGGGCTGGATTGGCGACCAGCGAGCCGTATCGCCCGATTGAACTGACGCTGGCGGGCGAGGCGATGGCCGCGGAATCGCGGCGAAGGCATGAGGTGGTGCTCGCGTTTTTGCTGGCCCTGGGCGTGCCCCGGGCGGTGGCCGAGACGGATACGGAGGGCCTGGAGCACCACGTGAGCCCGGCGACGCTTGCGGCGCTGGAGCGGGCGACCGAGCGGCTTGGGGCGTGATTCTCGCGATAGCGTTGCGTGCGGAAATCATGTGCGACTGACGTGGGTTGCCCGACGGCGTTCACCGCCCTCCCCCAACCCCCTCCCGCTCTGGGAGGGGGCTTCGGAGCGAGACTCCGCGCCGTCGCGACCATACACTTGGCCCGTCTTGCAGCTGTAGCTCAATTGGTTAGAGCGCCGGATTGTGGTTCCGGAGGTTGTGGGTTCGACCCCCACCAGCTGTATTGCCTGGCAAATGGCCAAATGGCAAATTGACCAAATGGCCAAATAGGACCACGGGCAGTGTTGCTGTGGTTGGCCGGGAATCGCCTCCAACTTGGCCATTTGGCCATTTTGGATTTGGCCATTTGGTTTCCCCCCATGCCCACATCTTCCACCGGCACTTTCCGCGACCTCCCCTTCATGGGCGTGATTCACGTCAACAACGAGGCCGCGAAGGCTGGTTGGGTGATGGGCGATCCGAACTGGACGAACCTTGGCCAGGGCATGCCGGAAGTGGGGGAGGTGCCTGGGTGCCCGCCTCGTCTGTCGCGGATCGACCTGCAGCCGAGCGATCATGCGTATGGGCCGGTGGAGGGCCTGCCTGATCTGCGTCAGGCCGTGGCGGATTACTACAACCGGCTGTTCCGCACGAATCACGCTTCCAAGTACACCATCGACAACGTAGCGATCGCGTCGGGCGGTCGGCTGGCGCTGTCGCGCATCGGGGCCGCGATGGGGGCGTGCCGGCTGGGCTACTTCACGCCCGACTACACCGCGTACGAAGACCTGCTCACGACGTTTGACCGGCTTGATCCGGTGCACATCGAACTGACCGCGGCCAACGGCTTTGCGATCTCGCCGCGCGAGTTGGAATCGCGGGTCGAGCGCGATCGCCTGAACGCACTGCTCATCAGCAACCCGTGCAACCCGACGGGCGTGGTGATCGATGGCCCGGAACTGGCCGCGTGGTGCGATCTGGCCCGTCGCCGGAGCGTCACGCTGTTGATGGACGAGTTCTACTCGCACTTCCATTACTCGTCGCCGGGCGTGCCGGCGAAGGGGCCGGTTTCGGCGGCGTCATACGTCAACGACGTGAACAGCGATCCGGTCATCATCATCGACGGCCTCACCAAGTGCTTCCGCTATCCGGGCTGGCGCGTGGGATGGGTCGTCGCGCCCAAGCACGTCATCCGCACGCTCACCGCGGCGGGGAGTTTCCTGGATGGGGGCCCTGGCCGTCCCATTCAGCGCGCGGCCATTGAGGTTTTGCAGCCCGCCCGCGCCGACCACGAAACCGGCGGGATGCGGGCCCACTTCGCCCGCAAGCACAAACTGACCATGGACACGCTCTCGGCCCTGGGCATCACGTTCCCCGGCCCCGTCAGCGCGGCCCGCGGCACGTTCTATGCCTGGGGTGATTTGTCGAAACTGCCCGCGCCCATTCGCACGGGTGAAGGCTTCATGCGCCACGGGTTCAAGCATCGCGTGCTGGTCGTGCCGGGCGTGTACTTCGATGTGAATCCGGGCAAGACGCGGACGGGCCCGTCGCCGCTCGAGCACTTCGCGCGGTTCAGTTTCGGCCCGCCGCTGGAGAATCTGGAAGCGGGGCTGAATCGGTTGGGGGAGATGGTTCGCAGTATGCGGTGAGGAAAAAGGCGAACGCAGAAGGCGCGGAGGGAAGGCCCCGAGAAACGCAGAGGGAGGAATGGGTGTGAACGGGATCGGGAACGGGGACGCTGCTATTGGCTGGTGCTGGAACGGCTGACCTTTTTCCGTCCGATCACGGCATCCCACTGCAGGGCTGGGCCCGGGTCGCTTTTGTTGTCCTGCACATGCCAGTGACCGAGCACGCCTTGGAAGGCGTGTAACTCGTCCGGGCTGAGCGCGCGGGTCACGAGGTTGCTGGCGGAGTCACGCGGGTAGTCGAGCCTGATCTTCGGGAACACGCGTGCAAGCGAGGCCGTGAGTTTGATCAGCGACGCGTATTGCGCTTCGGTCAAGTCGTATTGGTGCAGCACGCGGCCTTGAATGTCACCGGAGATTCGGTCTGGGCGAATGGGACGCGGACGTGAGGTCATGAAGCCGGGCGTGCGGAGGCCACCGTCGCCCATTTCGTCTGGGAGGGTGAGGTAGACGCCGTGGGCATCGGTGGCGTACCAGCGTGTGAGCGGATTGGGCACTTTCGCCAGTTCGCGATCGGTGTACGCGCCGATGTTGGCGATCTCGATGCCGATGGAGCGGTCGTTGCTGGTGGTGGCGTGCCAGGCACGCTCTTTGAGGTCGAGGGTTTGGTAGATGGTGCCGTCGAGGTCGAGCATGAAGTGGACGGAGAGGCCGCGGACATCGTGGAGGATGCGAAAGCACTGGCGCGAGGTGCCGCAGACGTCGTAGTGGAGGACGAACTGATCGACGACGCGCTGGAGAAGCGGAAGGTCCCAGCCGCCGCCGCGAACGCGGGCGATCTCGGCGGGCGAGAGGGGGGGCACGCCGGTGGTGGCACCGGTTGCCGCGGCGAACTCCGGCTGCGGGTCAGCAAAGCGGAAGAAACGCGTATTGTATCGGTTGGGTGTTTCGGGCCCGCGGCGCTGCGCCGTGGCGGTCTGCCACTCAGCGTGAGCAAGTGGGCCGAAGCGTTTTTCTGTGCGATAGGCGTCGTACCCACCGGGATCGGTCCAAAGGACGACGGGCGCGCCGGTGTGGACGAGTTGGCCGCAGACCATGATCTCGTCGCCGTGGCGGAGATGGGCGAGATCGCCTTGACCGGAACGACGCGTGCACGCGGTGAGCGCGAATAGGGCGGCAAAGAGGAGGAGAAGGGTTCGAGGCACGAGGGGAGTTCCTGAACGATGTCAAGGGGCGTGTCTTTAATATTTACATAACATGTATTCTCGGACTTTGGACTGATGCCGAAAATGGCGTTCATGCACGCCCAGCGGGCTGCGGTTTCGTGAGGGCGACATACGTGTTCGTTGTCACACCAGCAGTTCCTTTACCACGTTCCCGTGCACGTCGGTGAGGCGGAAGTTGCGACCCTGGAAGCGGTAGGTGAGGCGGGTATGTTCGAGGCCCATGAGGTGCAGGATGGTGGCCTGGAGGTCGTGCACATGCACGGGCTTGTCGGTGATGTGATAGCCCAGTTCGTCGGTGGTGCCGTGGGTGATGCCGGGTTTGACGCCGCCGCCGGCCATCCACATGGTGAAGGCGTGGGGGTGATGGTCGCGACCGAGGAAGGTCGATCCGCCTCGGGCCTCGTTCATGGGTGTGCGGCCAAACTCGCCCGACCAGATGACCAGCGTGTCATCGAGCAGCCCCAGGCGTTTGAGGTCCTTGACGAGCGCGGCGGAGGGCTGATCGGTTTCTCGGCACCGAGCGGGCAGTGCGTGGAGCAGGTCATCGCTGGTGCCTGTGCCGTGGCTGTCCCAGCCCCAGTGATACAACTGTACGAATCGGGCGCCGCGTTGTACCAGGCGGCGTGCGAGGAGGCAGTTGTTGGCAAACGACGTGCGGCCTGGCTGGGTGCCGTAGAGCGCATGGACTTCGGGGGGCTCCCGGGCGATGTCCATGAGGTCGGGGACGCTGGTCTGCATGCGGTAGGCGAGTTCATATTGCGCTACGCGGGTGGCGATCTCCGGGTCGCCTGTGCGGGCCAGATGCGACGCGTTCAGGTCGGCCAGTGCGTCGAGCGCTTCGCGGCGACCATCGCGCGACACGCCGGGCGGGTTGGAGACGTGCAGCACGGCATCGCCCGAGCCGCGAAAGCGCGTGCCCTGATGGACGGTGGGCAGGAAGCCGCTGGACCAGAGGGCGGTACCGCCATCGGGGTCACTCGGGCCGCTGGTGAGAACGGTGAAGGCGGGCAGGTCGGCGTTCTCAGTGCCCAGGCCGTAACTGACCCACGCGCCCATGCTGGGGCGGCCCATGATCTGTGACCCGGTGTGCACGAAGAGTTGGGCGGGTGCATGATTAAAGTGGTCGGTCTTCATCGAGCGGACGATGCACAAGTCGTCCGCCACTGTGGCGAGGTACGGGAGGAGGTTGCTGATTTCCTGGCCGGATTGGCCGTGGCGGGAAAAGACGTAAGGCGACTTGAGGCACTTGGGTGTGCCACGGATGAAGGCGAAGCGTTCGCCCTTGAGGAGTTCGGGCGGGCACTCCTTGCCGTCGAGAGCGATGAGTTTGGGCTTGGGGTCGAAGAGGTCGATTTGCGATGGCGCACCGGCCATGTGAAGGAAGATCACGCGCTTGGCGCGGGCGGCAAAGTGCGGGGGCTTAGGCGCGCGGGGGGCGAGGGCGGCCTGGGCGTGAGCCTGCGCCGCGTGGAGTGTGCGTGGTCCGAGCAGGCTGGCGAGGGCCGCGGCACCGAGGCCCGTGACGCAATTGCCAAAGAACTGGCGACGGGTGATGGCCAGCAACTCACCGGCGCTTTGCGCGGGGAGGTGGTCGCAGCAGGGGCGGAGAGCGTGATGGGATGGGTGATGCGTCACGGTTTACTCATCGCCTCATCAAGGTTCAGCACCACGCTCGCGGCAACGGTCCACGCCGCCGCCTCGGCGCGGTGAACATCAGAAGGTGCGCCGCCCGGCAGCACGGCGAGCAACTTCGTCGCGTCGGCGGGAGCGTCCGCGTACCGCGCCCTCTGTGCGGAGATCAGCGAAAGCAGGCGGGCCACTTCATCCGGCTCCGGCGCGCGGGCGAGCACGGTGCGACAAAGGCGCTCAACGCGGGCGAGGTCGTCGAGCCCCGGACACCTGAGGGTTCGCAATGCCAGGGCTGCGGCGGCTTCGACAAAGGCCGGATCGTTCAACGTGGTGAGGGCCTGAATCGCGGTGTTGGTGCGTGGGCGGCGCGAGCAGGAGACCTGCCGCTGGGGCGCGTCGAAGGCCACAAACGTCGGGTAAGGCGAGGAGCGTTTCCAGACGGTGTAGATGCCCCGACGGTAGCGATCGTCGCCCGTGCTTTCGACATACGGCTCGTTGACGTGCGGCGTGGCCCAGATCCCGGGTGGCTGAGGCGGAAAGACGCTCGGCCCGCCGATGGTGCCGCTGAGGAGGCCCGAGGCCGCGAGGGCACTGTCACGCACGAGTTCCCCTTCCAGGCGGAAGCGCGGCCCACGCGCCAGCAGGCGGTTGTCGGGGTCGCGCTCGCGTTGCTGGCTGTCGCCCACCGAGGTCTGGCGATAGACGGCCGAGGTGACCATCATGCGGATCAGGGCTTTCTGGCTCCATCGGCGGTCGATCAGTTGGGTAGCCAGCCAATCGAGCAGTTCGGGATGCGAAGGCGGGATGCCGCGGGTGCCGAAATCTTCGGGTGTTTCGATGAGCCCGCGGCCAAAGACTTCCGCCCAAAGGCGGTTGGTTGCGACGCGGGCCGTGAGCGGATTCCGTGGCGAGGCGATCCATTTCGCCAGTGTCAGGCGGTCACGCCTGCCGGCGTCGGCGTGTGTGCTTCCGGAATCCAGTTCGCCGAGCACGATCGGCACGGCGGGCGTCACCGGTTCGCCCGGGCTCAGGAAACTGCCGCGGGCCAGGATGTGCGTCGGCCGCGGGGTGTCGAGTTCGCGCATTACCTGCGTGGTGACGGGCCTGATACGGGCCTGGGCGGACTTGAGTTCACGCCCCCACGCGCGGCGCTCCATCACGGCGTCGGGGGGCAGCGCGTCGAGTCGTTGCTGCGCCAGCGCCGCACGAGTCTGATGGCGGGCACGCGCCGCTTCCGGTTGGGGCACCTCGATGGTGTAACTGGTGAGGATGACCTCGGCCCGAGCGTCCTGCGTGGTTTCGGCCTGCGTGCTGTTGAAGAACGCGTAGAAGGCGTAGTACTCCTTCTGCGAGAAGGGGTCGTACTTATGGTCGTGGCATTGGGCACAGCCCAGCGTGCTGCCCAGCCACACCGCGGCGGTGGTGGCGGTGCGATCCATCACGGCGTTGACGCGTTGCTCTTCGGGATCGGTGCCGCCCTCTTCGTTGATCATCGTGCAGCGGTTGAAGCCGGTGGCGACGCGATGGGCAAGGGTTGCTTCGGGAAGCAGGTCGCCAGCGAGTTGCTCGATGGTGAACTGGTCGAAAGGCAGGTCGCGATTGAAAGCGTCGATGACCCAGTCGCGATAGGGCCACATCGACCACGACTGGTCCTTTTCGTAGCCACGCGAGTCGGCGTAGCGGGCCAGGTCGAGCCAGTGGCGGGCCCATTTTTCGCCGAAGCGGGGCGAGGCGAGCAGGTGATCGACGATGGCACGATAGGCCGCGTCGGAGTGATCCGTTTCGAAGGCGAGCACGTCGTCGACCGAGGGCGGCAGGCCGATCAGGTCAAGGTGAAGGCGGCGGAGCAGGACGGCAGGAGGCGCTTCGGCCGAAGGCGCGAGGCCTTCACGTTCGAGCCGGGCGAGAATGAACCGGTCGATTTCGGTTCGGGGCCAGGTCGCGAGCGATCCCGAGACCGTGGGCACCTCGGGCCGCGCTGGTGGCACATAGGCCCAGTGTTTCGCCTCTTCATGCGCGGCGTGATCGGCGTTTGGGGGCGCGGCTTTTGCATCATCGGGCCACGGCGCGCCGGCGGCAATCCAGGCCTCGAGCGCTTTCACTTGCGAGTCGGGCAGTGCTTCGCGATCAAGCGGCATCCGCTGCTCGCCGCCCTCGCCTCGCACGCGTTGCACCAGCAGGCTGGCTGCTGCATCGCCCGGCAGAAGCGCCGGACCCGCTCGCCCCCCCACCACCGCTGCAATCCGCGAATCGAGGCGCAGGCGACCGCCGCGTTTGGCAGGGCCGTGGCATTCGATGCAGGCCCCCTTCAGAATGGGTAACACATCGCGTCGAAAGGCGAGGCCGGGGGCGAACTCGGGATCATCCAGTGTTTCGGGCTCACGGGCAGGTGCGAACGCACCGGCTACAGCCAGGGCGACGATCGCCAGCGCGGCGCAGGCCACTTCGCCAGCAGAACGAGCACGTTGATAGGCGTGAGCACGGGTCACGCGACCAGTTTACCACACAATCCGGATTTCACGGCGACAGATTCAGGCCTTCGCGGGCGCGAGGCCATCCAGTTTTTCCATCAGGTCGTGGATCGCGTCAAACGTGGCGCTGGCTTCGGCCACCATCGCCGCCCGCTCGCTCTCGGTCCACTTCTGGCTATCCAGGTCGGCCCGCCATGCCTGCCAGCGCTCGCGTGTCGCCTCGCCGTGCGGATCGAGGCTCGACAGGCCTTGTGGCCCCGTGAGCCCGAGCGCCGGGGCCAGGCCCCGCGCGATGTAGCGTCCGCCGTTGGTCGAGCCTTCCAGCACATACCACAGGCCGACGAGCGCCGGGCTGCCCGATTCGGCCAGGGTCCGCACGCGGCTGGCGATGGTGCCGCCCGCACTGGCGGCACCCGGTGGCGTGGCGGTTCCCAAGTGGGCCAGGTCGGCCCGAACGGCCGCCCCGCGCGCGTGAAAGGGCTTCACCATCGCTGCCAAACGTGGTTCGCGGGAAGCCGCTGTGGGCAAGCCGTCATCCAGCGCGGACCACACCTTCTCCATCGCCGCGAGCCACGTCGCGTACTCGGCTCGATCGCACGCACCGCGCACCATGCGCGACTGCCGCGGGTGCTTCTCGGCCCGCGCGTGCGCGTCCTTGGTCGCTTCGCGCAGCACGTCGGCCAGGCTCGGGGCAGCCGTGCCTTGGTGAAACGGGCAGCCGCCACCGGTGCTTCCGCCATGACCGGCGTGGGCTCCGTGTGACGCGTGCGCATGGCCGTGGGCGGCGTGCGGATGGGCGGGATTGCTGGTCGAGCCATTCATGCATGAACTCCAACGGCAGGGTGGCCGGGATGATTTGGTAAAGGCGCGGTCCGGTCAGGTAAAGCCTATCGCGTAGCGAGCACGGCCAGCGTGGCAGGCACAATAAGCCAGGCGAGCCCTTTGATGAGGAAGAACGTGAACGCCAGCCAACCGAGGCGCTTTCCCCACTTGGTACCGCGTCGGGTCGCGGGAGCGGATGTGGGCTGGTCGGGGCTTGGTGTGGCTTCAGGCAGGGACGACATGATGAAACTCCCCATTTTGTCCGGAGTGACGGGGTTCCGAACTTCAGCCGATACTGAGACTCGGTCTCAACATGATACCAAGACGCAGTGTACCTGTCAACACGGACTCACGGACTCACGACGGCATCCGGGTTGCTTCAGGGTTGCTTCAAATGACCCGCGCAATGGCCATGGCCAGTTCCGCACCTGCCGCGTGGTCGATGGGCTGCGGCCGCCACGTCCAGTGGAGGCCGCTGCCGGTCTGGTCACCCGGATAGCGGGGGATGATGTGAATATGCGCGTGCGGGACCTCCTGGCCCGCGACCGGCCCGTTGTTCTGAAGCAGGTTGTACCCCGGGCAACCCGTCACCTTCACCACCGCCCGGCACACCCGCGGCAGCGCCCTGCCCAGCGCGGCGGCGGACTCGTCGGACAAAGCGTCGATCGTGACGGCGGGCTCTTTGGGGATCACCAGCGTGTGCCCCTGCGCGATGGGATTGATATCGAGGAACGCGAGAACGCGGTCGTCCTCGTACACCCGGTGGCAGGGAATCTCGCCCTTGATGATCTTCAAGAAGATGGACATGCCATCAGCGTAGCGATCTGGCTACATCAGCAGACTTTGCCCGGTCATCTCCGGCGGCAGCGGCAGGCCGAGCAGGTCGAAGGCTGTGGGGGCAACATCGGCCAGGCGGCCCCGGCGCGTGCGCGCGTCGGCATCGAACCAGCCCGATGCGTTCTGATCGCCTCTCAACGCACGTCCTCGCGACTTCTCACCCACGACGATCAGCGGCACGTCGTAAGGCGTGTGCGCGGTGTGTGGAGAGTTGGACTCGGGGTCGAACATTTGCTCGGCGTTGCCGTGGTCGGCGGTGACGATCAGGTGGCCGCCGCGCGCCAGCGTCACGTCGATGATGGCGCCGACGCACTCGTCGGTCACTTCCACGGCGCGGGTCGCCGCGGCGAGGTTGCCGGTGTGTCCGACCATGTCGCAGTTGGCGAAGTTGACGACGAGCACGTCGTCGCCGTCGGGTGCCGCGAGGCGGGCGAGGGCCATGTCGCGGACCTCGTACGCGGCCATCTCCGGCTTGAGGTCATAGGTCTTCACCTGGGGCGACTGCGGGTTGCCACGTGATTCGCCCGGGAAGGGCTGCTCGCGGTAGTCGTTGAAGAAGAACGTGACGTGCGGGTATTTCTCGGTCTCGGCGCAGCGGAACTGCTTCAGGCCCGCGCGGCTCCAGGCCTCGCCCGCGATGCCCGACATGGGCGCGGGCTTGCCGAAGGCGATGTGCATGTGCGGCGCGAGGTCTTCGGACCAGGCGGTCATGGCGACGAAGAAGGTGTCGATCCGGGGGCCGCGGTTGAAGCCACGCGTGCCGGATTCAGGCGAGGGTTTGACGGCTGCCCACAGCGCATCATTCAGCACGAACGCCATGGCGAGTTCGCGTGGGCGATCGCCACGGTAGTTGTAGAAGATGATGGTGTCGCCCGGCGCGATGCGCGAGTGCGACGGCGCGCCGATGATCGTGGGTGTCACGAACTCGTCGCCGCCTTGCGTGGGCGAGATGGGCGCGGCGTAGTACGCCTGCATAGCCGACTCGGCGCTCGATGCCGTGGGGATCGCACCTCTTCCCGTGAGCGCGTCATACGCCTGCTTCACACGCTCCCACCGGAAGTCGCGGTCCAAGGCCCAGTAACGCCCGGCGACGGTCGCGATCCGACCTACGCCGATCGCCTTGATCTGGGCTTCCACCTCGCGCACGAACCCCAGGCCTGATGTTGGTGGCGTATCGCGGCCATCGGTGAACAGGTGCACCGCCAGGCGATCCCCCGGGACGCCCGCGGCCTTGCACGCCCGAAGCAGCGCATACAGATGTGAGAGCCGCCCGTGCACGCCCGCCTCGGACGCTATGCCCATCAGGTGCACCGTACGGCCTGTGGTGAGTGCCCGCGCCAACCCATCGCGAATGGCCGGCACCTCGGCAATCGCGCCGCTGGCGCAGGCCTTGGACACACGCACCACTTCCTGGTCGACGATCCGGCCCGCGCCGATATTCTGATGACCAACCTCGCTGTTGCCGGTCTGGTCGTCGGGCACGCCCACGTCCGGGCCGCCGGTCTTGATGAGCGTCCAGGGCCAGTCCCGACGGAGCCGCGCATCCACCGGCGTGCGGGCCAGTTTCACGGCATTAAAGGTGTCGTGCCCGGGGTTCGGATTCTCGCCCCAGCCGTCACGAACGATGAGCACCAGCGGCGCGCGTCGGGAAGCAGTCATGGGGCAAACGTAGGGGGCGGGGAGTCAGGGGCAGTCCTGAAGTCGTGAAGTCGTGAAGTCGTGAAAGCCTCCCAACGTCTGATGTCTGTGTCTGATGTCTGCCGTCAGCGCAGGCGTCCAATCTGTACCGTTGGCCTGCCCCGAGACTGCACCGCTGCGCCTCCGCCCGCTGCCGGCACGAACTCGCACGACAACTCGGCGGTCTGGCGCTGGAGGTTGTCGCCGCCGACATCGAGCAGGCTCAACTGCACGGCATACCCCCAGCCGGGTGGCAGTTGCGTGAGCATCTTGGCCGAGCGTTCTTGATCGAAGGTCCATCGCGCCAGCAGACGGCCCGAGCGATCGGTCAATGTGAAACTGAGCGAGCCGGGCGTGGCCAGGGCGAACTGGTAGCCCTCGGAGAACAGATAGACACTGGCGTCGAACGTGTCGGCATAGCCGTTGTTGTCGCTGTCGGTCGCGAAGTTGGCCACGCTGAAGACCAGTCGATCGGGCTTCAGATGCGCGGGTTGCTGGGGCAGATCGCGAGGTGCCTCACGAGGCGGGGGGCCTTCGGTGACGCAGCCCCCTTGGAGCGCCAGCAGAAGGGCCATCACGCTCGCGTTGCCCAACGCAGCACAGGCGGGACGCCTGTGCCACCCGTGCGAATGCCGGATCATGGGCGGGGCTCCTGCGCGGGCGGCGGCGTTGGCGCGGGCACCACGGGCTTGGCGGGCTCGGGCTGCACCGGAATCCAGCGGCGCACCGCGTCGGGCTTGCTGAGTTCGTCGATGGCACCCTCGCGCAAACCGCGCTCGAAGTCGATCGCCTCGGGCTCGCCCGAGCGGATGACGCGGGGCGTCAGCAGCACCAGCAACTCGGTCTTGGTCTGGCTGTGCTTGGTGCTCTTGAAGATCTCGCCGAGCAAAGGGATGTCGCCCAGCAGGGGCACCTTGGTCTTGCGTTCCTCGTCGCGGTTCTGGATGAGGCCACCGAGCACGATGGTTTCGCCGTCCTTTACGGTGACGGTCGTCTGTACCTGACGGCGGGTGATGATGGACGACGACACGCTTTCGGTGATCTGCGTGACGCGATCGGAGAGCGCCGAGATCTCGGGTTTTACATCCATGCGGATGTAGCCGTCGGCGGAGATGGAGGGCGTGACATCGAGGATGATGCCGACATCCTCGCGGCGGACACGCGTCTGGCTCAGGCCGTTGCTGAAGGTCTCGACCGAGTCGGCCAGGCCGATGTTCTCGCCGACCTGGAACGTCGCCCGCTCGTTGTTGCGCACGGTCAGTTGCGGGCGCGAGAGCACTTCC
This sequence comes from uncultured Phycisphaeraceae bacterium, assembly GCA_964588585.1. Lineage (GTDB taxonomy): Bacteria > Planctomycetota > Phycisphaerae > Phycisphaerales > UBA1924 > JAEUIX01. The sequence continues at coordinate 75,407 of CAZPPX010000014.1, read as the reverse complement.
AGCCGCCCCTGCGCTTCGAGGGCCCGGACCAGCAACTCGAAGTCAGTCGACGCCACCGAGAAGTTGGGCACCCCGAGCGCCGTGCCGATCGGGGAACCGGCACCCAGGAACGAGCCCCGGTACAACTCACCGCCGAACGGGCCTACACGGGCTTCGAGGCCGAACTGCCCGCTCTGGTCGAGCGTGACCTCCGCCAGCAGCACTTGGATCAGCACCTGCGGGGGCGTCGCGTCCAGTTCACGCACCAGCCCCTCGACCTTGTCGCGATAGCGAGGCGAGACCGAGATGAGCAGGCTGTTGCTCTTCTCGTCGCCCTGCACGATCACCTCGCGCTCCAACTGGCTTACGAGCGAGCCGACGCGATCGGGCCCCAGCAGCGTGCGGACGCGAGTCGATTCCTCGTTGAAGTATGTACGCAGCGTCGTCGCCGCCTCCTGCGCCTTGGCGTTACGCAGACGAACCGTCAGGTTCTCGCGCTCGTTCACTTCTTTGGCATCGAGGCGCTCGACAACCTTCCGCACTTCTTCGATGTATTCGGGCGTCGCCGAGACGATGAGCGAGTTGGTCCGCGCGTCGATGGTGACCGACAACTGCTGGCGTTCATCCAGCGTGGGATAGAACTGGCCATTCTCGGGGCCGCCCAAGCCGCTGGCCGACGCACCCCCGGGCGGGCCGGCCGTCTCCCCCCCACCCCCCCCACCGCCACCCGCACCAGAACCGCCCGACCGCTCGGGCACGAGCACGAGCGTGTTGCCGTCTTGCCGCAGGTTGAACAGTTCCCGCAGCACCGCGGCCATGGCCCGCGCATCCGCGTGCACGAGTTCAAACACCTCGATCGCCCGGGCGCCCGCGGCCGACTCATCAATATCCGTGACCAGCGACTCGATCAGCACCATCAACTGGGCCGGCGCGTTGACCACGATCGAGTTGGTCCGGGGCTCGGCCGTCAGCGTGACCTGTTCCTGGATCGCGCCGGAAATCTGGGCTTCGGTCGAGTGCACCGTGCTCTGCTCGGGGCCTGCGCCACCGTCGCCGCGCGTGCCGCGGGCGTCGCGCAGGAAGCGCATGACGAGCGCCTGGCGCTGGCCGAGCGCGCCGCCGCCAGCGATGGGCCGGCCAGCGAGGACGTTCTGCAGCAACCGCACGACTTCTTGTGCATCGGTCTTCTTGAGTTCGATGCGCTTGATCTCGGTCACGGCGGTGATGGCTGCGCCATCGAGTCGCTGGACCAGTCCACGGATGGCCTCGACATCCGACGCCGTGCCCGTGACGACCAGCGCGTTGATGCGCGGGTCGGGCGTGACGCGGACCGAATCGGCGCCCCGCTCGCGGTTGGCTTTGTCGACGTACAACTCGCGCAGCGCGCCGACGAGTTGCTCGACCCGCGCCGACTTCACGTTGATCACATCCAGCACCTGCGCGCCTGCCAGCGCTTCGGCACCCTTGCTCAGCACCTCTACCAGTTGCCGCACGACCTTGGCGTTCTCCTCGCTCGACGCGACGATCAGCGAGTTGGTCGCTGGCTCGGCCTGGATGCTGAAAGTGTCACGCGAAGACGCGACACTTCCCGCCCGCGTGGCCGCGTCGATGCGGTCGCGCATCAACTGCTGAATCTTCGGGGCCAGTTGGGCCACGTTGCCCGATTCCACCGTGATGACGTGCAGCCCCACGCTCGGGTTCATCGCTTCGCCGTCGAGTTTGGCGAGCAGACCCTCCACGATCGCAAACGAGCGCGGGCTGCTCGACACCACGAGCGCGTTGGTCCGCGCATCGGCGGTGATGGCCAGGTCATCCTCGGCACGAAGCGTGCCCGCCTGCACCTGCTGGCGGAAGATCTCCCGCAGCATCGCCGCCACGCGATCGGCCGCGGCAAACTGCAGCGGATACACGCGCACCGTGTTGGCCGCGCTCGCCGCGGGCACGTCGAGCATCTTGATCAGTTCGCGCATCACCGAGATGTTGTTGGTGCTGCCCACGACCACCACCGCGTTGAGCGCCTCCTGGGCCACGATCACCACGCTCGAAAGGTTGGCGAACATGTCGGCTTCCAGCCGCGTCTTCGGGTCGGCGGGGTCCTTGCCCTGTTGCAGAATCGCGATTCGCCCCACGGCCCGCTGCAGCGCCTGCGCCTCGGGTGATTCGCGCAAGCCGTCCACAAACACCTGGCGGAGCGTGAGCGCCATCCGCCCCGCGTCGGCGTGTTTGAGCGCGATCACCGTCGGCTCCACCCAGCCCGCGCCCTTCTCGCTATCGAGTTGCTTCACGATCACTTCAACCAGCGCCGTCGCGTCCTCCTGGCCGGCCACGATGATCGAGTTGGTCCGCTCATCCACCGACACCGCGATGGGTGCCATGATGCCCTTGCCCGCGAGGGTCGTCGGCTCGCCCCGCACGTTCGTGCCCGGGAGCGTCCGCAGGCGATCAGCCTGGGAGAACAGTTCGCGGATGACCCCGGCCACCCGCTGCGCCGCCGCTGCCTGGAGCGGATAGAGCCTGACCGTGATCGCTTCGCCGATCGGGAGTCGATCGAGCAATCCCACCAGATCACGGATCGCCGCGACATTCTCTTTCGTCGATGACACAACGACCGAGTTCGTCTGCGCCTCGGCAAACACGCGCACCGGCTTGGTGAGATCGAGATTGAGCGGGGCCGCGTCGCTGCCGGGCTCACGCTGCACGTTGAGTCGGCGCACCTGTTCCAAGAGCGCCCGCGCCGGGGCCGACGCGGCATCCGTCGCCGCCGTCTTCAGCATGTTTTCTACCGCCACGACAACCTGCGCGGCCGATCCCGACTTCAGCCGCACGATCGCCAGCGTCTGCTCCGCATACGCCGGTGCCGAGTCGAGCGCCTTCACCAGCGAGGCGATCGCCAGGATGTCCTGCTGCGCGCCCACCACCGCGATGGCCCGGCGGCTGCCCAGCACCGTCAGCGTGACCGGTTCGGCCACCACGCCCGGGCGATCCGCTGGCTGCGCCTGCGTGACGCCCAGTTGCGTCAGCAGGCGGATCACATCTGCCGGCGCGTTGTGCTCGATATCGATGATCTGCACGGTCTGCCCAAGACCAGCCACCGCTGTGCCGTCGGGTGCCGCGGCACCGGGCTGGGCCGCGTCCAGTTCCTCCGCCACCTGCTTGATCTGCTCAAAGACCTTCTCGCTGCTCGCCACCACCAGCGCGTTGGCCGTGCGGTCTACTTCCACCGCGAGCGTCTCGCCGCCTTCTTTGGCCACATTGGCAAACGTCGTGCGCACCGCCGCCGCGACGCGGGCCGCGGGCACGCGCTTGAGCGCCAGCACCCGCACCTTGCTCCGCGAGCGGTCGCCCTCCTGCTGCAGCGTCTCGGCCATCGCCCGCACTTGGGCAAACTGCGACTCCTCTGCCCGCACGATCAGACTGTTGCTCTTGTCCTCGCCGATGATCACCACCGAACGCGGGCCAGTCGCCCGCGTACCACCAGGCGTGCCCTCGGTAAACGTCGCCCGCAGCGCCTGCGCAATCTGGCTCGCCGGTCCCATCCGCAGCGGGATGATCCTCGCCTCGGGCAGTCGCGCCGAATCGGGCACGTCCAACTGAGCCACAACCGCCTTCAACCGGTCCACCTGGTCCTTCGACGCGCCGAGAATCAGTGAGTTGGTCAGCGGCTCGGCGGTGATCGTCACCGCTTCTTTGGTATCCAGCAGCACGCGCGGCACATCCGGCCCCGTGTCCTCGCCGCGTGCCCGCCGCTCCTGCTGCCGGGCGCGTTCGCGTTCAAGTTCAGCCCGCAACGGTGCCGCAAACGACTCCGACAGCGCCCGCGCCAGCGCCACGGCATCCGCGTGCCGAAGCGCCACGATCTCCAGCCGGCGCGAGGTGTCGTACTGCTCGTTGTCGAGTTTCTCGAGCAGTGCCCGCACACCCTTCCACTCGGCTTCATCCGCCGAGATCACCAGGCTGCGCGACACCGGATTCGCGATGATCGTCACGTTTCGTGCCGAGGGGGTCGCGGCTTCGGGCGCATATCGCCCGTAGAACACCTCCAGCGCCCGCGCCGTCTGCTCCGCATCCGCGAACTTCAAGGGCACGAACTCGGTCGTCCGCTTCTGATCGTTCGCGACATCCATCTGCGCGATGATCTTCCGCACTTCTTCGATCTGGTCCGGCGCGCCCGAAACCAGCAGCGCATTCCCTTCATCGCTGAACGACACCGCCGCGGGCGACTCGCCCTGCGGGGTCGCACGCCGACTCAGCACCTGCCGCAGCGTGAACGCCACGTCCGACGCCAGCGCGTGCGTCAGTTTCAGCCGCACGAACTCCTGCGCCCGTGTCGGCTGGGCGTCGAGCGCCGCGACCTGCTGCGTCACGAGCGCGATCGCCTCGTCAGACCCCGTGAGCAGGATCGAGTTGGTCCGCCGCACCGGCGTGATCTTCACCTTCACGCCCTTGGGCAGCGCCGCGGTGAGCGACGCCGCCACGTCGTCGGCCCGCGCCGTCGAGAGCGTGACGGTCACGATCCGCACCGCCTCCGCCGCCGGGGGCGAATCCAACTCTGCCACCAGTTCCGCCACGCGGGCGAACATCTCGTCGGGTGCCGACACCAGCAGGGCGTTCGTGCTCGCCTGGGGCGTCACGATCACCAGCCCCTCACGCTGCGCCAGACTCCGCGGAAACTGCTCCCGCAGCGTCGCGGCGACCTCCGCCGCCTCGCTGTTCTTGAGCCTGAAGAGTTCCCGCGTACGCCCCGCAGTCTCCTCGGGCTGGTCCATTTCGCTCACCAGTTGCTTGACGAGCGCCACGTCTTCCTTCCCGCCCGCCACGATCAGCACGTTGCCATCACGCGAGCCGATCAGCGAGGGACCGCTCTCCGGCGCGCCGGGGCCTGCCCGCCCGCGGAAGAACCGCTCCAGGCTCTGCGCCACCCGCTCCGCCGCCGCGAACTTCAGCGTCAGCGGCATGATCTCCCGCTCCGCGCCCGCCTCCTGATCCAGTTGCGCGATGTACCCCAGCGCCGTCTCCAGCCGCTCGGCGCGACCCACCATCACCAGCGTCTTGGTCCGCCCATCCACCTCTACCCGCACGCCCTCGACATCGCTCGACTGCCACGGCCGGCCCTGCTTGTTCATCGCCGCCTGCAACGCCTGCGCCACCACGCGCGGATCGGCGTGCTTGATCGGCACCGCCTTCAGCGCCACCTGGGCGCCGGGTGCGGCTGGCACGTCGAGCGCCCGGATGATCCGCTCGGCCTGCTCGAAGTTATCCCCTTGCCCGATCATCACCACGCTGTTGGTCCGCTCGTCAAAATCAAACACCAGCAGATCCGCCGGGGGCACGTCGGTCCGACCCTGCGTCGCGGTGAGCGAGGTCCACCGCAACTGGTTGAGCAACTGCTCCACCGTCTGCTTGATCTCGCCCACACGCGTATTGCTCAGTCCCACCGCGCGGAACGTCAACTCCCGCGCCGCTGCGGGCGCGTCGAACTTGGCCACCAGCGATTCGATCTGGGCAAAATCGTCGTCCCCCGCCGCCACCACCAGCAGCGCCGAGCGCCGGTCGCCCACGATCGTCACCTTCCCCCGCCCGCCCGCGCCGCCGGGTCGTCCGCTCGCCGCCGCGCGCTGGTCGAAGAACTGCCGCAGACTTCCCGCCACCACCTGCGCATCGGCCCGCGAAAGCGAAATCGACCGCACCGGCAGCGCGCCGCCCGTCTCGGGCTTATCCACCTCCGCCACCAGCCGCTTCACCTCGCCGATCATCTCCGCCGTGCCGCGGAACACGAGCACCGATGAATCGTCCGCCGCCGAGATCGCCATCCGCTCCTTGCGGGCCGGATCGCGCCCGACCAGCACCGCCTCGACGATCCGCTGCACCGCCGACGGCCGCGCGACCTGCAACGGGATGATCGCCACCTCCGACCCATCCTCCGCCGTCGCCTTGTCGATGTCCACCAGCAGCCGCTCGGTCTGCCGCAACTGCGCCTCGGTCGCCGTCACCAGCAGCGTGTTGGTCCGGTCATCACCCAGAAACCGCGCCTGCGGCAACTCGCGGCCTCCGCCCGGTGCACCCTGCCGCACCGCATCCAGCGCCGCCTGCAGCGTCCGCGCCGCATCTACCGCTTTGGCGTTCTTCACCTCGAACACCCGCACCGCCAGCCGGTCACTCTGCGGCGATTGATCGACCAGCGCTATGAACCGGTCAATCAGCGCGATCGCCTCCGCCGGTGCCGCCACCAGCACCGACGTGTTCGATGGGTCCGCCGTCATCGCCACCGTGGCCGGATCGATCACGATCGGCTGCCCGGGCGCGCCATCGGGGCCGGGAATCGTCATCTCCACCGACCGCACGCGCCGCGCCTGCACGCCCTCGGGCCGCGCCCGGAACAGGTCACGGATCGATGCCAGCGCCGCCTGCGCCGGAATGTTCGCCAGCGGATACACCTTCATCGTCACCCGCGCCGTCGCCCCCGCGCGCGAGAACGTCCCGATCATCTCCGTCACCGCGGCAAAGTCCGTCTCGTTGGCCGTCACGATCAGCGACGTGCCCTCCGGATCGGGCTGCACCGTTACGCGGCCCGTCATGCCGCCGGGGTTCTCCAGTCCAGACCGCCCCACCTGCCCGAGCACCGCATTGAGCAGATTCGACACTTCCCACGCGCGGGCACCATCAGGCAACCGCACCACTTTCACGCTCGTCGGCTCCGCCGGCATCTGCTGCTGCAACTGCGTCGCCAACTGCCCAACCTGCTCAATCGCTTTCGATCCGCCCAGCACGATCAGCGAGTTGGTCACCGGATCGACCGCAATCGTCACCCCCGGCTCATCGGTTTTCATCTGCCCGAGCACCGAGGCTTCAACCGCCACCAGCGCCAGCGCCGGGAGCGACGGCATCCCGACCGGCAGCCCAGCACCCGCGGGCAGCAGCATCGCCCCCTTCTTCTCCACAGCCGGAGCCGCAGGCGTCGCTGGCGTTTGCGTGCCCCCCACCCCACCACCCGTTCGCTTCAGCAACTCCTCCGCGCTGATCACCTCCACCTTCATCCCGCCGCGCTGCTCCAGCATCCGCCGCAGCGTCTCCGCGATCATCGCCGCGTCCGCCCGCGCGCGATCGATGGGAATCATCCGCATCTGCTGATTCCCGCTCAGACTCGCCGCATCCAGCGCCTTCACCACTTCCGCCGCCCCCGCCAGCACCTCGTCGGGTGCCGACACGATCAGCGCGTTCGACGCCGCGTCCCCCGCCACCTCCACCACCGTCGTCGCCTCGATCCCCGCGTCGATCGCCCCGCGCTGCTGCATCTCGCGCACGCGGCTCACCAGCACCGGCCTCAGCACGCCCGCCAGCGCATCGGCCCGCGCGCCCGTCAGCGTGAACACCCGCAGCCCCGTCGCCGGGCGCGTCGGCTGCGTGTCGATCTCTTTCAGCACCCGCTCCAGCCCAACAAACGCCTCGGCCGGTGCCGTCACAATCAGCGTCCGACTCACCGGCTCGCTGCTGATCGTCACCGTGCCCTGCTGCCCCGCCGCCAGGCCCGCGAGACCGCCGCTGCTCACGACGTTCCGCAGCGCCGTCGCCGCAGCATCCAGATTCGCCCGCTGCACGCGATACGTCCGCACTTCCACGCTCGCCGTCACCTGCGCACTGTCCAGTTCCTTGACCAGCGCCTCGAACGCCCCCATCTTCGTCAGTGTCGCGTCCACGATCAGCGAGTTGGTCGTCCGATCCGCTCGCACCACCACTTCCTTCGGCGGCTTCCGCTCGGGCATCGGCTGCCGCGTGCGCGGGTCCAGCGGCATCGGCGGCTCCGGATACATCTGGTCGATCGTCCGCGCCAGTTCCTCCGCCTTCGCATGCCGCAACGGGAAGATCCGTATCTCTCGACCCTTCGCGTCAAACACCCGCTGGGTGTTGATCTCGCCCACCACCTTCTCGATCTCGGGGAACACGTCCGGATGCGCCGACACCAGCAGCGTGTTGGTCGTCGCATCGGCGTGAATGTCCACCGGCCGCCGCGACCGCTCATCCGACGAGCGCTGCGCATACTGGTTCGTCAGCGTGGCCGCGAGCGGCACCGCATCGGTCGTCTCGATCCGCAGAATCCGCAGGGGCGACCGCTCCGCCGCGCCCTTCGCATCCAGCGCGGCCGCCAACTGCTCCACCACCGCCAGTTGCCCCGCCTGGCCCACCGCGAGGATCGAGTTCGTCGCCTCCACCGCCTCGACCGCCGCCGACGGGCCCATCGAGGCCGTCAGGCTGCGCGTACTCGCCAGCACCCCGCGAAGCGACTCGGCCACCTCGCCTGCCTTCCCGTTCTTGAGCGGAATCAGCCGGACAGCACGCGAGCCGCCGGCACCTGCCGCCGCGGCGCTTCCGTCGAGTGCCGCCACCAGTTCGTCCAGTGCGCCAAACTGGGCCGAGGTCGCCCGCACCAGCAGCCGCCCCGCCTCATCCAGCGGCTCGATCGCCGGGGCCACATACTCCGTGCCGTCCTTGGGTTCCAGCATCACCCGCGCGGCACGCAAGAGCGGTGAAACCAAATCAGACGGCCGGCTCCTGCTCACCGCCACCATCCGCGCCTCGCGCTCGACCGTCACCCCCTCCTGCGCCGTTCGCACCAGCCCCGAGAACGCCTCCAGCGCCACGCGCGAACCCACCAGCGTCAACGAACGCGATTCCCCCTCCGTGACAACCGTCACCGGGTCGCTCTCCCCCTTGCCCGTCAGCGCGTACAACTTCGCCGCCTTCGCGCCGATCTGCGCCGGGTCGCCCGACGTGATCCGCACCTGCCGCACCTCGCGCTCGCTCCGCGCTTCCACGTCGATGGCGCTCAAAAGCGCTTCGAAGTGCTCAACCTCCGCGCCGGGTCCGGTCACAATCAACCCGCGTCCATCCGCCGAAGGCGCGTACCGAACCAGCGCCGTCTGTCTTGGCGAAAGCAGCCGCCCGAGCACGCCAACCGCCGAGTCCGCCTTCAGGTGCTTCAAGGGGACCACGCTCGCCACACGCTCGGGCTTCGCGGCTCCATCCGCCCCCGCACCATCAACGCCGCTCCGCGCCGACGCCGGGTCCATTTCGACGAGCAGCGCCCCCACCTTCTTCAACTGCTCGCTCGATCCCACCACGCTCAACTTACTCTGCGCCCCCAAGGGCAACACCGTCGGACGCCCGCGCGGTGCGTCGCCCGCAAAAAGCGCCGTTACCTTCTGCGCCGCGTCGTCGGCCGTCACGCCCGAGAGCGTGTACGTCAGCATCTCGCGCCGCCCACCTTCACCCGCATCGCTATCCAGCAGCGAGACGACCTCCTGCACCGTGCGCAGCCGCGCCGCCGGCCCCACCGCGATGATCGAGTTCGTCCGCGCATCCGGCTGAATCGATATCCCCTCGAAGTTCTCCTCCTGCACCACGCGCCGCTGCCCGTCTTTGTCGATCACCACCGTCGTGCGCTTCTCGGCCACCAGCCCGCGCAACGCCGCGAACACCGCGGGCGCCTCCGCATGCTTCAGCGTGAACAACTTGAACTCCGAGTCCACCGACGGCCTCGAATCCAGCGTCGCCAGAATGCCCTGCAACCGCCGCGCGCTCCCCGCCGTGTCCACCACCACCAGCGCATTCTGCTGCGGGAGCGCCGTGATCGCCCCGATCCCCTTGGTCACGAGCGTGCCCAACTTCTCCGCCATCATCGCCGCCGTCGAGTTATTCAGCGGCACCACCAGCGTCACCAGTTCGGCCGGGCTCACGCCCTCGGGCACCTGGCCCACAAACTGCCGCGCCCGCGCCTTCATGTCCTCCACCTTGGACAGCAGCAGAAAGTTCGCTTCGCGCCGCAACTGCAACCCGTGCATCCACAGCATGCGGTTGACAATGTCCAGTGCTTCATCCACCGAATACTCGGCCCCGCTGATAAATGTCACCGGTGCCGCCGGCGGCGTCGTCTCGCTGATCACCGGCAACCCTGTCTGCCGCGCCATGAAATCCACCACCAGATCCCACGGCGTGTTCTTGAAGTTGAACGCGATCGGCTTCGCCGGAGTCGGCGCGACGGGGGCCGCAGGCTGAGCCTGTCCAGCAGGTTGCGCCGCGGGCGGCTGCACGGGTGCGGGCGCTGGTGCAGGGCTTGGTGTCGCCGGTGCAGGCTCGGGCGCAGGGGCCGAAGCGGGCGCAGCCGCCGCTGGCGCAGGCGCGGCAGCCTCTTGCGCCATCGCCCCGCTCACCGCCACCGCTTGGCCAGCCACGAGCACCAGCGCCGCAGGCAAACCCATCCGCTCATTCCGGCGATTCGACGTCTTCAATCGACACCTCCGTGCCTCAATCTCTCAAACCGGCGACGATCCTCGCCGCATCCAACCAATCGAACCCTCACAAATCCCGTTCACTAAACCAACCCCAGAGTCTACCGATATCGCTCCCCGCACGATGCATCCGCTCGTGGGTACCTCGACTCTCCGAGTCGACTCCCGATCCCGATCCAACTCCTTCATTCTCTTCTCTGTGTCCCTCTCTTCCCGTCCACGCCCCGATCCCGTTCGAAACTCCCTCCTCTTCTTTCTTCTCTGTGTTCCTCTTGCCTCAGTGTCTCGGTGGTGCGTCCGCGTTCTACTGCTGCCGCGTCACCGCCTGCCGTTCACCCAGCGTCTGCGCCAGCCCCACCCGGAACTCCTGCTCGCCAATCTTCACCCGCGCGGCCTCCGCGCCCTCGGCCCCCACAAACACCGCGTCCAGCACCCCCTGCCCCAGCGCCAGCATCACCCGCTGCTGGGTCTTCTCGTTGTTCAACCACAACTCCGGCCCGGCCGCACCTTTCACGAGCGCTACCACACGCCAGTCGCCATACGCCAGCGCCACCGTCGTCGGTCCCGGCGGCGCAGGGGGGGGCGGCTTCTGCGCCACCGCCGCCTTGGCCGGCTCACGAAACACGTTCTTGCTCACCACCGCCCCGAACGCCGCCACCACCTCCGGCGGCGGCACCCGCCACAGATTCTCTGCCGTCACCGTCTCCGCGGGCGTCACCTCCGGTACAAACACCGTCGTCAGGCGAACCGTGAAGTCCACCGTGTTCCGCTCTTTGGCATCACCCACCGGGTTGATGACAAATCCATCCACGCGTTTGGCCCAAGCCTGATGCTGCACCACCGCCAACACCCGCAGCGCTTGCGACAGCGTCCCCACACCCTTCAGCGAGGCCGACATGGCGCGAAAATCGATCTGCTCGCGCCGCCCGCGCCCGCTCCCACTCCATTCGCTCGAAACCAGCGCCGCCGGGTTCTTCATCCGCGCCGCTTCGCCGGTCGTGACCACGACACCCGACAACCCGGCCGACGCCGCGATCTCGTTCAGCGCCGTCCGCAGGTTCGCCTCCACGCGCTCTTCGGTCTGCCCCAGTTGCCCCGCCGCCAGGTCGCGAATCTGGCGCGTCACCTGCGGCAAGGTGTTCACGTCCGCCTGCGTGCGCTCAAAGTGCTGCCGCGCGCTGGTCAACTCCTCTTCGACCGCCCGCCTCGGCTGCGCGTACACCCGCTCGTACCCCCACCACGCGCCCAGTAAACCGCTGGCCGCGAACGCCCACCCCACCACCTTCGCGTTGGGCTTGATGCGCTTCACGTTCCACCCCCAACTCCACCCGCCCCACTCGCGGGTGGCTTCGGGCTCTCCGAGGGCTTCGAAGCAGGTGCCGCAGCCTCCTTGACGCCCTTCGCTTCCTTCCCCGACCCGCTCTTGGCATCACCAGCCCCGCGAAGCGTGAGCAGGTAATCAAACCGATCCGCCACATCCGCTCCCCGCGGCTCAACCGAGTAGTCATCCAGCAACCGCATCCGCAAATCGTCGGCAACATCCCTCTGCCTCACCCGGCCCGCCACGCCGATAGTGACCACCGGTCGAACGTCCCACTTCCCGCGAAAATAACTCTTCCCCCCGTCCTTCGGCAACTCAAACCGCACATCCGTCACCTGCGCCACCCGCAAATCCTCGATCACCGCCGCCGGCGGCTCGGGCAACTGCTGATTCACGCGGTTCAGGTGCGCCGTCCAGTCCGGCTTCGCCCCCAGATACGCCTTCAGATGGTCCAGCCGCGCCCGCGCCCGCACGAACTCCCCGTGCTTGACGTCCACCTCGCGCTGCTTCGATCGCACTTCCGCTAACTCGTCCCGTCGTCCTCCCAAATCGCGCTTCGCCCAGGTATACGCACCCCCCACCACGAGCACGAGCCCCAGCGCCCCGATGAGCACCGCCCGTCGCCGGGCCTCACCCGCCGGTGCCGCCTTCCGCGGCTCAATCAGATTCAACCCCTCATCCGGCCGCTGCGTGAGCAGCCCCACCAGCGGCGAGAGCGCCGATTTCTCCGAAGCCGTGAGCGCCTCCGGCCCCGTGATCGCCGCCGGCCAGTCCACGCACGCCGCGGGAATCTCGAGCGCCCCACCCACCTCCGCCGCCAGGCGCGACGCAAACGCATCCGTCCCCGCCACCACCACCGCCTCCACGTCCGCCGAATCCGTCCCGACGCGATAACTCATCCACGTTCGCTTCGCCTCCACCACCAGCGCCGCGATCGCCCCCTCGCTCGATTCCTCCTCGCTCCTCGGCCTCACCACCTCGATCGACCGCGCAAACGCCAGCCCGCCGCCCATCCCTCCCTCCACCACCACGATCTCCGTCGCGCCCGCCGCGGGCACGATCCCCAGCACACTCCCCGCCGCACCGCGCCCGCGCGAACCATCGCCCATCGCCCGCACGATCGCTGCCGAGCCCTCAACCGACAGCCCGACGCGCCCGATGCTCAGCCCCGCCGCACGCGCCACCGCTCGCCGCCACTCCATCCGCTCCGGCGGCAGCGCCGCCGCCAACACCAACATCGCGCCCGCACCACCGCCCCCGCCCACCGCTTCCACGGGCACATAGTCCACACCCGTCGCGCCCGCGTCATCCCGCGGCCCCGTCATGTGCCGGCCCATCTGCAGCCGCACCATCCCCGGCATCTCGTGCGCCGTCACACCAGGCGGAAACGTCAGCCGCTTCAGCATCACCTCCCCGCGCGACGCCGCGAATACCACCCCGCCCTTCCGCGCCGCCTCACCCATCCCCGCGCCATCTAACTGCGCCCATATCCACGCCCCCACCGCCGCCCCATCCGCCACGTCCACCGCCGCGGGCACCTCCGCAATCAGCCATTTCTCAACCTCAATCCCCACCCCACGCCGGCGCGCCAGCACCGCCGAGAGCCTTCCGCCCTCGATGTGCACCGCTACGTCGGCTGTCGCGCGTCCTAATCCCATGCGCCTCCAGTGCTCGAGCGACCACCGCTCCGCCACCGACCCACACGACCATCCTTGGGCGCGCTGGGCTTCACAGGCACAGTAGCCCCCGCGTTCTTCGCTGGTCGCGCCATCGGCTCTGCTGGCAGCGCCGCCTCGCGTCCGCTCGGCGCGTCCTTCACCGTTTCTTCACTCGCCCCGCCCTGAGCCGCGCTCGATTCCTCGCCCATCCCCCGCAACGCCCGCGGCGCCCGCTCATCCAGCCACCCCGCCGCCTCTCGCAAACTCACATCCCGCAAATACGCCACCCGCGGCTCAGGCCCGCTCACATCAATCACCGCCTCCAGCGCCACCCGATCACGAAGCACACCCCCACTCCCTCCACCGCCCCCCCCGCCACCTTCGCCCCCCTCGTCAATCCCCCCCTCCACGATGACCCGCCATTGCAGCGTCCGATGCACCACATAATCCGCCGCCGCCGCCAATCCCTCCATCGTCAACACCTGCCGCTCAACAAGCCACATCACCCCCGCGCGCTGCTCGCTGGTCAGCCCGCGCCGCACCGACACCGCACGCGCCGCCGACTCCGCATCAAACCCCGGCACCGTCGCCAGCACCGCCGCGCTCGCCCGGCTCACATCCACAAGCCCGATCCGATACGCCGGCACACCCTCCGCACCACTACCCACCGCGCACGCATCCAGCACCACCGCCATCCCCGCCGCCGACACCCGCGCACCCGCCAAACGCTCCACCAACTCCCGATACGTCCCCGGCGGCTTCACCCCCCCCACGCCACGCACGCCCTCCTCCTTCTTCTTGTCCTTCGCATCCTTCTCTTGCTCGCCACCCTCCCCCACGATCCCCTTGAGCGCCTCCAACTCCGCAGCCTCAAGCCCACCCCGCACCGCCTCCTCCAACTCCCGGCTCCACCCACGCGACACATCCACCCGCGCATCACCCGCCCCAATCCCCCGCGGCACCCCCGACCCGCACCTCGGATCAAACGCAAACACCGTAATCGCTCCTCCCGCCTTACCACCCTCCCACGGTCCTCCCGGGGGAGGTGCCGAGCCCGGCGAGGCGGACGGGGTCCGACGAGGGGCTTCGGAATCAAAAGACATTCCAATCGCACTCATCCCCCCCGTCACACTCACCACTTCCTCCACGCTCGAAAACCCGCCTCTCGCGCGCCGCATCGACACGATCTCATCCGCCGCGCCGGGCGATACGCCAATCGCAATCAGCCGCTCCGCCGACGCGCTATTCGCATCCAGTCGCGCCGCCTCCCCCACCGCCCACCCCCCACCCTCCGGCTCCCCCTCATCCCCCGCCCCCATCGCCCGCAACCGATACACCCCACGCCGAACAGTCTCACTCCTCTCCTCAAACACCACGCCCTCGCCTTCAAGCCGAGGCGACTCACCCCGCAACAGCGCTTCGCGCTGACTCCACAACTCCGCCGTCACGGCCTGCACGCCCGACCACGCCAGCGCCCGCCCCTGCACGCGCCGCGCACTCGCCGCGGCCGACGAATACGCCGCGGTCGCGAAGTACACCGCCGTCATCCCCACCAGCGCCCCGAGCGCAATCACCAGCAGCACCACGGCCAGCGCCACGCCACGACGCGGATCGCGCGAGCGCTCGTCCCCGCTTTCCCGCCTCGCGCTCCTCATCGCATCACCCCCGCGCCAGCGCGCGAGTCATCAATCTCCGTCGACCGCGCATCGTCTCGCTTCACGCCCCCATCCGGCACCGCCATCACACGCACCCGCGTAGGCGAATCGCCCGGCACTTCCGCGCTGTTCACGTTGATCGCGCCCGCTCCACTCGCCGCGATTAGATCGGTGCCGTCACCACCAACCGCCGCCCCCCGCCCCGTCCACACACACACCTCCACCGCCGCCGGCAACCCGCCCGCTTCGGCACTGTCAAACCGGTCCGACCACGCGCGGCCGTCAAAGTACCGCAACCGGAACCCGCGAACTCCTTCCGCCAGCACCGTCGAGCCGCGCGACACCTCTTCACCACCATCCATCAACCATCGCGTCATCACCAGCCGCCCACCGCCCACACCCGCCGGCTCCCACCGCACCTCCGTGCCCATCAAATCACCCGCCGCCGAGCGACTCAGAATCGCCTGTCCCGTTCCCGCACCGCCTCCGCTCGGTTCATCGCTCGCCTCCCGCCGCTCGCTCGCGCTCGGCCCTGCCAACCACACCCCTCGCGCGTGAATCCGCACACCGCGCCCGTCACCTTTCACACCCGCGCCACCGCGCCCATCCCCGGCTGTCGCCGCGAGCAGGTCAGCCTCCAGCCGCTGAACGAGCAAACTCACACCCTCCGCCTCATCCGCCCGCGCCATCAGCGTCGCCCGCCGATCCATCAGCATCCACTGAAACGACAACACCCCGACCAGCAGCAGCGACATCAACGCCAGCGCCAGAATCACCTCCAGCAACGTAAACCCGCGCCGGCCCACCGGTACCTCAACGCTCCGAGTTGAACCCCGATCCCGTTCGAACTCCCGTTCCCGCTCTGGGTACCTCGATTCTCCGAATCGAGTCCCCGTTCCCGATCCCCTTTGCGATCTGGGTTTCTCGATTTTCCGGTTCAAGCCCCGTCCCCGCCCACGTCCCTGTTCCCTTCTCCTCCTCGCTTTTCTCGGTGCGGCTCGGCGTCTCGGTGTCTCGGTGGTGATTCCTCGTTCCCGATCCCCTCCTCGTTCTGGGTACCTCGATTCTCCGAATCGAGCCCCTATCCCGATCCCGTTCCCCTCTCTCCCTTCTTCTTCTCGGTGCGACTCGGTGCCTCGGTGTCTCGGTAGTGAATCCCGGTGCGACACCCGCACCTCGGTCACCCGCACCACCTGTCGCAGCGTCACCGCCAGCGCCGTCATCCCCCCACCTTCACGCCGCGCCTCCACAGTGACCACCGCGAGCCCTTCCCCCGCACCAAACGGCCTCGTCTCGATCTTCAGCGACCACACCGGCCCACCCGCATTCGCCGCGCCGATGACCGGCTCCCCACCAGCGCTGGCCACCCCGCCCCCCCCACCCCCTCCACCCCCTCCACCCCCCGCCTCACTCAACACCGCCGGCCACGCCCGCACCGGCCCATTCAGCGACTCCGCCGACGCCGCGCCAGATTCGATGAGCGCCAGCGCCGACCGCGCCAAATCCACCAGCCGCGTGCGCTCCCGCGCCACGCGCTGGGTTTCAATCGCCTGCCCCAACGCATTGAGTATCACCAGCCCCGCCACCACCAGCACGCTGATCGCCAGCGCCACATCCAGCAGGATCGCGCCGCGACGCCGCGCGCTCGCCCGGCACGCGCGCATCACCGCTCGCCCACTCCGCCCGCCTCAATCGAGTTCGCGCTCGCGCCCGCCCCGCCGCCACTCTTCCCCATCGTCACCACCCGCACCCGCCCGCTCAGACAATCCACCCGCACCTCCGCCACGCGACCATGCCCATCCACCAGGTACCGCGGCCCAGGCCCCAGCACCTCCCCATCAGGCATGAACACCGCCAGCAACACGGACGTGGCATCGCCACCGGCCCCAGCGGCTGTCACCTCTCCGTCCGGCCCGCTCACGCTCAACCCCGCCCCGGCCACGCGCGGCTCCGCACCCGCGCTTCCCGTCAACGCCTCATCCTCGCTCGCCCCCGCCAATCGATCCCGCACCGTCACCCCTCTGGGCAACACGCACGTCCCCAGCGACCGCTCGCTCGCGGCCGGCGTTGACGCCACACCACCTATTTCTTCATCACTCGGCACCCCCAGCGCCACCGCCTCGCTATACACCTCCACCTCACCCGTCGCCAACGTCCGCGCCATCACCCGCACCGGCGCGCTCTGCCGCTGCGCATCCGCCCGTGCCATCGCCATCGCCGCTTCGACCTGCACCCCCGCATCGTCCACGCGACCCGCCCGCGCGCTCGTCACCGCGATCGGCACCACCACGCTCGCCAGCGCCAGCAGCACCCCCATCACCACCACCACCTCCATCAGCGTAAACGCTCGGCTCCGCATGATCGCGCATCCCTTCAGGCGTTCTCAGTTCCCCCCACCCCCACCACCGGCGCCCCCACCACCCGAGCCGCTCCCGCCAGAAGGCGTGGACGTAGACGAACCCGAACTCCCGCTACTTCCATCGGTCGAACGGCCCTTCCCCTCCCACACATCGATGTCATCGGCCGTGCCATCCTGCTTGTCGGCACCGTACGACCACAGATCAAACCAACCCTCAGGCCCCTTCTCGCCCACCTGCCGGTAGCCCCAGGCGCTGCCCCAGCGGTCATTGGGCGTCGGCTCCGACATGTACGCCGTCCACTTCCCCTGATCCTCTTCGGGCAGGGCCGACTTGTCCCACAGCGCCTTCAACCCCTCTTCATCCGTCGGGAATCGGCCCATGTCCACATTGAAGCGGCTCAAGGAATCCTTGATCAGCCGCATCTGGATCATCACCATGTCCTTGCCCGCCTTGTCGCGCTGCCCAAGCAGATTCGCGCCCACAAAGCCCAGAATCGCCAGGATGATCACGATCACGATCATCACTTCCAGTAGCGTGAACGCCCGGGTGGCCATCGCGCTGGTGCCGGTTGGGGGGGGCGGGGGGGTGGGGCGCTGATCGCGCTGCACGATGCTCATCGGGAGTCCTTTCACCTGGAGTCAGTTCAGATCTTCTCGCCGCGCCTTCAACACCGCCGCGGCGTCCATCCATCCTGTAAATCTGGGTAGTTCTCCACCCAGCCACCTGAACACTCAGTCTATCGCCCTCCTACCACCACCGCCGCCCTCGGTTGCCTTCTTCACGAACATCCCCCCAACCGCCCTTCACCGCTCGCCAAGCCCGAGAACCCGCGCCCGTCCCGCCCCCAACTCACCCGTCCGCTACGCCCCGCGCCCCCGACGCGCCACAAGCGACCACCTCATCAACCGTTCCCCACGCCCCGTCGATGCCCCACTCGCTCTTCACGAGTCCCAACCGCATCGAGGACCATCGCATGCCCGCCAGCCGTTCCCGCACCGAACGTTGGAGAGATCTCCTCGACCAACTCGCCGCCCGAGGCGGGGCCCTCGAAATCGCCCTCAGCCAGAGCGGCATCGTCGAGCCTCACGCCGACCTCGTCTGGCGCGTCCGCATCCTCGACCTCAACGAAACCTCCATCGCTGTCGAGTCCCCCTCCGTCGCCGGCCGCACGCTGAAAGTTCAGCCCGGTGCCGAACTCATCGCCACCATCAGCGTCGGCCAGAATCGCTGGATGTTCGTTACTCGCGCCCAGGGCTACCGCGTCTGCCGCTCCCGCTTCGGCACCGAGGTCGCCGGCCTCACTCTCGACATGCCCGTCCACGTCGAACGCTGCACCCGCCGTCAGGCCAACCGCGTCTCCACCGCCCAGGTCAATCTGCCCGACGTGCAGGTCTGGCCCCTGCTCGACCCGGCCTCCGTCGTCGCCGCCGAGACCGCCAACAAGGCCCTCGTGCTCGAATCCATGACCCCCGGCAACACCCTCGCGCCCACCAGCGAGCCCGACTCGCCCGAAAGCATCCTCCTGCCCCAGGTCGGCCCACGGTTCCAGGCCCAACTCCAAAACGTCTCCGGTGGCGGCCTCGGCCTTATCCTCAACCCGGGCGAAGCCTCCGCCGCCGACCGCCACCACGCCTTCTGGCTCCGCATCGACCTCCGCCCCCAGATTCCCGTTCCTGTTGCCGTCAGCGCCCGCCGCGTGCACTGCCACCTCGACTCCAACGGCCAGACCTACGCCGGCATGGCCTTCGACTTCACCTTCAACCCCTCCCACCAGCGCTTCGTCACCGACCTGTTCAACCGCTACATCGACGAACTCCAGACCCGCCAGCGCACCCGCGCCGCCTCCGCCCCGCACAGTGCCGCCGCGTGATCGAAAGCCCCCTCCCTCTGTCTGGGAGGGGGCTTTCGGAGCGCTCATTTGCCGAACGGGAAGACGCGGCGACTGCCGAAGACGTCGTAGAAGTGCAATTCGACGCCTTCGGGGCCATCCACAATCTCGTAGCCCAGGGGGGCATCGATCTCGACGGCACCGACGGGCATCCCGTCGTCAGGTTGCGGCGCGACCTGCGCGCGGACCGAGGCGCGGATGTCGGCGGCGGTGGGCTTGCGGTCGGGCGTGCGCTTCTCCGCCTCCAACATGGCCGTGAACGCGGCTTGCTCGATTGATTGCTTCAGGTAGGACGAACGCACGCGAGCGACCGGGCCCGCGGACTCGTTCAACCGTGGCGTGATGACGAAAACACCCGAGCCGAGGGCGATGGAGACCAGGGTCGCGAGGGCGACACTTCGGCGGACCGCGCCTAGGGGCCGGGGTTTGATCACGGTGGCTGAGCAGAGGAGCAGCAGCAGCGTCGCGAGCGCTCCGCTGCCCCAGTTCAGGGCGCGCTGCACGGCGTGCTCGGTCATCCAGACCTGCTCGCCCATCGCGATCGGTTCAACGAAGTCGAAGCGGACATCTGCCGCCTGTGCGGCGGGCGACAGCGTGGCGACGATTTTGGTCGCGTGCGGGGCGGCGCCGATCGCGCTCAGGACGCCTTCGTGGCCGATCCGCAACTGGCTGGTGCGGAAGCCGAGGTGGCGATCGGGGGGTGTGGTGGTGGGCACCGGGTGCACGACCGAACTGCGCTCGATGCTGAAGTTGGCGGCCCGGGCGGTGCCAGGGCCGAAGACGTAGAGATGGAGGCTGATGGGGCCGTTCTCAACAGCGGTGAGCCGCATGGGATAGACGGGCGTGGTCGACTTGAACCGGAATCCAAGCGGGTGGGCCTCGCCCGGTTGACCGGCGGCCACAGTGGTGGCAAGGTCGCGGCGCACGCGCGAGACGACGAAGACCCAGCCTTCCGCGACGTACTCGGCGATGACTTTGTGCGACGCGGGGGAAGCCTTGAAGCCCGCATCGGCAAGCCAGGCGGTCATGGCTACGGGGTCGGTGGAGGCGACGGTGGTGGTTTCGAAGACGCCGACGAGTTGCCGATCGAGAATGGCGACGGCGTCGGGGCTGCTGCCGCGGGCTTTGCCCAGGGCTGGGAGAAGGAAGAACACGCCCACAAGCGCGAACATGAGGAACGCGATGGATGCGGCGAGGCGTTTCTTCATGACGAGGATCGCGCCCAGGCCGAGGCTGGCGAAGATCAGGACCGGAAAGAGCGGCGGATCGGGTCGCGCCACATGAGGCTGGAAGAGCGTGCGCAGCGTGGGGAAGAAGCCGCGCGTGGTGGCGAAGATTTCGGGCGCCACGGGGCGCGATGGGTCAAGCCCGCCGGGGATTGGGACGACCCAGGCGAAGTCGGTGCCGTCGCCCGCGAAGCGCGTCTGGATGACGAGCGTCTGGGTGGAGGTCGCCCGATCGAACGCGATGAGGGCTTCCTGATCAGGAATGACCGGGGGCACCTGATAGGTGCCGAAGAACTTGCCGTCGGCGAGGGCTGGATTGAGCGTGCCGAGCAGGACGAAAACCGCCACGAGAAGATGCCGGAGCATGTGGACCTCCACGCGAGTCGGTTCGAGGGTGGAGGGGGGACGGTTTCTTGGACGCTGAGAGTTGTGCGGGTTCCTTTGCGCAGAAGGGCGTGCGAGGGTGACGCTCGTGACGCACGGGGCGCACGGGCGACGCGGTCAGAGCACCGCGACGCCAGTGGCACGCTTCACTCCCAGATCGCAGCGCCCTGCGCGCCGTTCGACGTCGCCCACGCGCGGGGCATGCAACCCGTGGTCATCGTGGCGATCACGTTGCCCTTCCGGTCGATGGCGATGAGCCCGCCGTCGTCGTGGTCGAGGCGATGGTTGAGTACGGTGTCGGCGGCTTCCTTCAGTGAAGCGCCGGCATAGAGCATGAGAGCCGCGAGTTCGTGGGCCGCGACGTGGCGGATGAACTGCTCGCCCGTGCCCGTGCAACTGACGGCGACCGAGGCGTTGTTGGCGTATGTGCCCGCGCCGATGATGGGCGTATCGCCCACGCGACCGGGCATCTTGGCGTTCAGGCCGCCGGTGCTGGTGGCGGCGGCAAGGTTGCCGTGAGTATCGAGGGCGACGCAGCCGACGGTGCCGGTGGTGTCACCCCAGGTGGGGGTGATGGTGGGCGTGCTGGCGCCCGTCGGCGCGTCGGCTTCAGACCGCGGCAAACCCGGGCTCGGTGGCGGCGGGGGAAGGCCCAGGTCCTTCATCTTCTTCTCAAGCGCCTCGCGGCGGCGCGGGGTGACGAAGTAGCCGGGCTCGGCACGGTCGATGTTCCACTTCGCCGCGAGGGCGTCGGCGTGTTCACGGGCGATGAGGATGTGCGGCGTCTCGGTCATTACCCGCCGCGCGAGCGTAATGGGGTTCTTCACGGTCTTCACGCCAGCGATCGCACCGGCCTTGAGCGTTTGCCCGTCCATGATCGAGGCATCGAGTTCGGCGATGCCCTCGCGCGTGAGCACCGCGCCGCGGCCTGCGTTGAAGAGCGGGTGGTCTTCGAGCACGCGCACGGCGGCCTCGCAGGCATCGAGGCTGGTGCCCCCGCGGGCGAGAATCGCCTTGCCCGCGTCGAGGCTCGTGCGCAGGGCCGCTTCGTACGCAGCCCGCTGCTCGGCGGGCATGGCCTTGTCGAGCATGCCGGCCCCGCCATGAATGACAATGGACCACTGACCGGTGACGGCGGTGGCGGGGTGGGGCGAAACGCGCCAGTTGGTGGACGTGGCCTTACACCCGATCGCCAGCGACGCGAGAAGCGTCCCCAGGATCAACACCATGGCGTTCGTGTTCATGAGGGAAGGGTTCTCTTCGAAGTCCGGTCCAATAGGAACATGGCGACGCCCACGAGGATAAGACCGCCACGGATGATCCAGCCGATCGTCGTGCCCCAGTTGTCCACCCAGGTCAGAAAGATGAACTGCATTCCGGCGTACGGCAGCGCGGCCGAAAGCACGGCCAACACTATAATGGTGAGTCCCCAACTTCGCATGGCAGCACTCCGGCTGATGTCAGGATCAGGAGAGGGTACCACAAATCTCTAGCCATGAGGCACGCCTGGACGCTTGAACCAATAGCGGTCTTGAGCAACGTGTGTGGATTCTTGTAGCGCGAGGAGCGATCAATGGCAAGTCGGATGAGCAATGTTCGGGCTAGATGCGGGCTGGCGGTGATCCTGACGCTCCTCGGCTGCGGGGCCGCGACAGCCTTGGCCGACCCAGGCCGGGAACTGGCGGGCATCGGTACTGGGTGGATTTATCGCTTCGGCGCGCCGCAGGCGACGATCAGCGCGGATATCGATGCCGGGTACCGGCCCATCAGTCTCGTGCGGATCGGCAGCAACCAGTACGACGTGGTGTATGTGCGCGATTCGGGTGCGTTTGCCGATCCGAACGCGGGGGGAATCTACAACCAGACCGAAGGCACCATGAACACGGTGCTGAACCTCACCGGGCGTCGGTTGATGGATGTCGATCCGTACATCAACGGCACCGAGGTGAACTTCGCTGGCATCGGGATCGACAACACCGGGCCCGAGCAGCGCGGCTGGACGTGGGTATTCAACCGCACCACCGCGGGCATCCAGTCGCACCTGAGCGTGAATCCGACGCTTCGCCCCATCGATCTGAACGCGTATACGGATGACGGCGAACGCCGCTACAGCATGGTGACGGTGCAGAACACCGGCAGCGAGCAGCGGGCGTTTGCGGTGCACTTCGACAAGGCCGATTCAGAAATGCGAACCGCCCTGGGCGACCGCCTGACGGGGCAGCGTCTGGTTTCGCTGACGGTACACAATGTGGCCGGGCGGCGCACGTCGGGGGCCGCGATTCAAAACGATGGCACGCCGTGGTGGTTCTGGGGCCAACTCACCCCTACGCAGGTCAGCGAACGCCTGGGCAGCACGGGCTCGCGGCTGGTCAGCATGGAGCGGTTTGACTCGCTCAACGGCACGGGTGATCTGTTTGCCGTGGTGATGATCAATAACAGCAACGCCCTCACCACGCGCGTGGGCGAGTATGTGCGCGAGTGGGTCGATCGAAACCGCGGGACAGCGGCCCACGTCGGGCTGTTTATGAAGGAAGTCGGCGGCCCGGAACTCGCTTCGCTCAATGCCGACCGGCCCTTCGAGCCGGCGAGTTTGATGAAGACGGCCCACCTGGTGTATGCGGTGAGCCGGTTTGCCTCGGGCGCGGATTCGGTGTCGGCCACGCTGCTCAACGACGACATCAGCAACCCGGACGAATGCCCGACCAATGGCTCCCCTGGAACGAGCGCTACCGAGAGCGTAAACCGCGTGCTGCGCCGCATGATGGAGCGCTCGGATAACAACGCCACGCGCGAGATCCAGTTGCGCTACGGGCGGACCAACATCAATAACTACCTCCGCGGGCCGGTGGGCCTGACGCAGAGCGTGATCAACGGCACCACGCTGGGATGCCTCGATTGCGACTTCGAGTTCAACGTGCTCACCCCGCGCGAGGTCTGCCAGTTGTTCGAGCGCGTCGCCGACGGCTCGCTCTTCAACACCACCTGGCAGGAATATTTCTACAGCGTGATGGAAGACTCGCGAGACGAGACCACGCTGGATGATCCCGAACGCTTCGACGGCGCGTACGTCACCATGCGGCAACTCATTGAACAGGAATCCGAGGGCCTGAACCTCACCAACTCGGAGATTGTCGCGTTCACCGATCGGGCGTATCACGTTCGCAAGGGCGGTGGCTACGGCCTGAGCGGCTGCCCCGACGTGCCAACCTTCCAGGCACGCAGCATGGGCGGCTGGATGCGCCTGCCCTTCAAGAACACCAGCGACGTGATCACCGACCGCGAGTTCGTCGGGGCCATTCTCATCGACTTCGCCCAGAACGGGAACGACGCCGGCCAGGCGCTCAACGGCTTCCCCGACCTGTTCCGCGACCAGGTGCGTGCCGCGCTCGTCAGTTGGGACAACGCCTGCACCCCCCCATCGATCATCAACCAACCCGACGGCTTCGAAGTCATCCGCGGCGGCACCGCCCAGTTCCAGGTCTTGGCCGGGTTCGGCGTGGGGCCCGTTGCCTACGAGTGGAGACGCACCGGTTCGGTTCTTAGCAACGGCGTGCAAGCCGATGGCAGCGTGGTGAGCGGCGCGACCACCCGCACACTCACCATTCTGAACGTCCGAAACCCCGGACTCATTCACGCACGTCTCACCAAGGCCTGCGGCTCCATCAACTCCGCCATCGTGCAACTCAGCGTCGTCTCCTGCCCTCCAGACCTGAACGGCGACGGCAACCTCGATCCCGACGACCTCGCCGATTACATCGCCTGCTACTTCGCCAACCCGCCATGCCCACAGGCTGACTACTCGGACGACGGGAACGTCGACCCCGATGACCTGAGCGACTACATCGCGGCGTACTTCGGCGGCTGCTAACGACATAGCCAAGCGCGCTGCAAGGAACATTGTCAACGAAGGAGCGAAGGTAGCGAAGGGCGGGAACTTTGGGATCAAATAGGAACTGGGATCAGATCGAATGGCGCTCGACTTGATGCCCACCAGCCCTGTCGCTCGCCTTTCCTCGCATTCTTCTCTTTCCCCCTTCGATCCCTTCGCTCCTTCGTTGACAATTCGTTTGAGACAGCCTTGCGTTTTCGTGTCGCGTTCGGTATGCTGGCCCCATGCTTGCCCGCGTGCAGTCCTTCCTGCTTCAGGGGATTGACGCCCTCCCCTGCGAGGTGGAGGTAGACGTCGATCACGCCCTTGAGAACGTTCCCCCCATTGTGGTCGGCCTGCCCGATGCTGCGGTGAAGGAATCCGTCGAGCGCGTCCGCTCGGCACTCAACAACTCGGGCTATCTCTGGCCGCGGGCCAAGATACTCGTGAACCTTGCACCCGCCGACGTCCGCAAGGAAGGCCCGGCCTACGACCTCTGCGTCGCCCTCGGTGTGCTGGAATGCGAAGGCGTGATCCGCCCACGCCAAGCCGCCGCCCAAGCCCGGCGTGCCGGCGGCATGGTGACCCTCGGCAAACCGCTGCCGGCCGCGGTGGTCGAGGCGAGCGAATCAGACGAAGACGATCCGACCGCCGACCTGGACGCGGCCCTCGCACGCGGCCCTTCGGGCCCAACCGACGGCGCGTCCGAGCCGCTCGACGCGAAGCGATATCTGATCGCTGGCGAACTCGCCCTCGACGGTCGCGTCCGCCCCATCCGCGGCGTCATCGCCATGGCCGCCCTCGCCAAGTCACTTGGCCTCGCCGGCGTGATCGTGCCGCGCGAGAACGCGCCAGAGGCCGCCGTGGTGCCGGGTGTTGAGGCCATCGGCGTCGCGACCCTGACCGAACTCGTCGGCGTGCTGACCGGCGCGATCGAGCCGCCCGTGCACGCGGCCCTCGATGTGCTTTCGCTGCTCAAGCAGGCGACGGCCGAGGTCGATTTCGCCGACGTGCGCGGGCAGGAAGCCGTGAAGCGCGCCATCGTGATTGCGGCTGCGGGCGCGCACAACCTGCTGATGCTCGGCCCCGCCGGTACCGGCAAGACCATGATGGCCAAGGCCTTGCCGGGCGTGCTCCCCCCACTCACGCCCGAGGAAGCCATCGAGATCACACGCATCTATTCGGCCGCCGGCGCGCTCACGCCCGGCACCGGTTTGGTCTGCGTCCGACCCGTCCGCTCTCCCCACCACACCGCGTCCGCGCCGGCGGTCATCGGCGGCGGCGGTGTACCCAAACCGGGCGAAGTTTCCCTCGCCCATCGCGGCGTCCTCTTCCTCGACGAACTCCCGGAGTTCCCACGCGCCGTGCTCGAAACCCTCCGCCAGCCGCTGGAGGATCACGTTGTCACCATCGCGCGGTCGCACAGTGCCGTGCGGTTCCCGGCCAGTTTCATGCTCGTCGCGGCCATGAACCCGACGCCCAAGGGCGACATGGCCAAGGACGCCGTGAGCCGCGTGGCCCAGGAGCGCTACCTCTCGCGTCTCTCCGGCCCGCTCATCGACCGCATTGATATCCACGTCGAAGCCCCCGCCGTGCCGTTCAAGCAACTGGCGGCGGCCCCGCGTGGCACCACATCAGCCCAGATGCGCGACCAGGTGCTCGCCGCGCGCGGCCGCCAGATCGCCCGCCAAGGCCCGACGACGCCCAACGCGCGGCTGACAGGCCGCAAACTCGACGAACTCGCGCCGCTCGACGATCCCTCGCGCGAGTTGCTGGGCCGCGCCATCACGGAGTTGGGTTTGTCCGCGCGAGCCTATGACAAGTTGCGGCGCATCGCCCGAACGATCGCCGACGTAGAAGGCACCGAGCGCGTCGCCCTCGCGCACATAAGCGAAGCGATCCAGTATCGGCTGCTGGATCGAAAGGTGTGACGCGAAAGCCCCCTCCCCCCCCCACCCTCTGACAGTGGGCTTTCAAACGAGGCTTTATCCATGCACGACACGACAACTTCACGACGGGCGTTCTTGGCTGGAGCGGCAGCAAGCGCGGCGTGTGCGGTGGGCGGCACCCGCGCTGCGCCGATCGTTGAGCCCCCCACTCCTGTCACCCAGTGCCGCCGCCCCAACCCCATCGGCGTCTCCACCTATTCCTTCTGGCGCTTCAACGAAGGCTCACGCGTCCCCGTCATCGATTGTATTCGCCACGCCGCCGCGATGGGCTTTGACGGCGTCGAGATCCTCCACATGCAGATGGACGGGGAGGACCACGCCAGCCTCCAGCGGATCAAGCAAGCGGCGTTTCTCGAAGGCGTCGCGCTCATGGGCTTCTCGATCCACCAGGGCTTCGTGAAGGAAGACCCGGCCGAGCGACGCCGCAACATTGTCCACACGCTCTACTGCATCGACCTGGCCTATCGCCTGGGCATTCCCACGGTGCGCATCAACACCGGCCGCTGGGGCACCACCAAGAGTTTCGACGAACTCATGAAAAACCGCGGCATCGAGCCGCCACTGCCGGGCGTGACCGAAGACACCGCCTTCGGCTGGTGCATCGACGCGCTGGCCGAGTGCGCCAAGCGTGCCGCCGACTGCGGCGTCACGCTCGGCCTGGAAAACCACTGGGGCCTGGGCCTGACGCCCGAAGGCGTGCTGCGAATCGTCGATGCCGTGGGCTCGCCGTGGGTCAAGGTGACGCTCGACACGGGCAACTTCCTCGAAGACCCCTACGACCGGCTGGAGAAGATGGCGACCGGCGGTCGCATGTGTTTGGTGCAAGCCAAGACCTACTTCGGCGGCGGCAAGTGGTACACGCTCGATCTGGATTACCCGCGCATCGCCGACATGCTCTGGCGACACCAGTACCGCGGTTGGATCAGCCTGGAGTTTGAGGGGATGGAGGCGTGGGAGACGGCGCTGCCGAAGAGTTTGAACGTGTTGCGGGGGGCGTTCGGGGAGAGGTGATGGCTCTTCCGGTTTATGGACGCCGCGACCTGAGGCTTGGCGAAGGTCCGGGTTGACCAACGCGCGGTTGGTGGGCTCTTCCCCCGAGGCTTCGTCGAAGACTCCTCAGCCTCGGCGTCCAGGACACATTCAGTGCTGACACAGCGTTGGCAATTGGGCCGTCTTGGTATCCTGCTGTCCCCACAGGAGCCGACCAATGGCCTCGCACTCTCCCACGACCGCGCCCGCCAACACCTGCCTCAAAGCCCTCGCCGAGTGGACGCATGCGTTGAAGTTTGAGCATCTTTCGGCCAAGGCCGTGGAGTTCGCGAAACTCTACTGGTTTGATTCGCTGGGGTGTGCAGTGGGCGGCAGTCGGCAGGAGGATGCGCACATCCTGCTAGCGCATCACCGGGAGATGGCTGGTTTGGGGTACCCCGATTCTCCGAATCGGGCGTCAGGCAAATCCGATTCGGAGAATCTGGGTACCCAGGACAGGGGCTCTGGCCCCTGCACCTGCTTTGTCACGGGCTGGAAAACCAACCCCGTCGACGCGGCGTTCATCAACGCCCACATGATCCGCGCGATGGATTTCAACGACATCTACTGGAAGGCCGACCCGTGCCATCCAAGCGACATCATCGCCGGGCCGCTGGCGCTGTGTGAATACAAGGGCCTGAGCGGCAAGGACTTGATCGTTGCCACGATTGTTGCGTACGAGGTCGAGATGCGGCTATGCGAGGCCGGCATCCCGGGCATTCGCGAGTATGGCTGGCACCACGCAACGCTCACGGCGTTTGCCGCCGCGCTGGCGGCTGGGAAGTGCCTGAACCTGACGGTGCCGCAGTTGATGGCGGCGACGGGCATCTCGGCGGCGCGGACGTTCTCGCCCGGCGCGGTCACGGCGGGCAAACTGACCAACATGAAGAACACGGTGGACCCGTGGGCGTGCCGCATGGGCGTGGAGAGTGCGCTGCTGGCGGCGCGAGGGTACAGCGGCCCTGAGCACATCATCGACGGCAAGGAAGGCCTGTTTGCCGTGTTCAGCCATGTGCACTACAAGGGCAAGCCGGCGGCGTGGGACACGAGCAAGTTCACCGATGGGCTGCCGAAGGGGACGAGCGACCACTACCGCATCATCGACTGCGGCATGAAGTCGTTCCCGATCGAGGCGCTCAGCCACGCGCCGCTCACCGCCATGATGAAGTGCGTGAAGGAGAACAGCATCAAGCCCGCCGACGTGCGGGAGATCAAGGTGGAGGTGATCGCCCGTGCAGCGGACATTCTGGGCGATCCGCACAAGTACCGCCCCGATAGCAAAGAGACGGCCGACCACTCGTTGCCGTATTGCATGGCGGTGGGGCTGGTGGACGGCATGGTGACGCCGCTGCAGTTCAAGGAAGAGCGGGTGCTCGATAAGAATCTGATCCCCGTAATGGACATGGTGAAAGTGGTTGCCAACGAGGAGTTTGAGGCGCTTTTCCCGAAGTTCCAGGCCAGCCAGGTGACGATCACGACGGCGTCGGGCGCGAAGTTCACCAAGCGCGTGGACGTGCCCAAGGGCGACCCGCGCGACCCCATGACCGCCGACGAGCTTGACGTGAAGGCGACGGCGCTGGGCACCGAGGTGATCGGCGCGGCCAAGTGCAAGGAGATGCGGACGATCGTGATGGGGCTGGAGGGCGAGCGGGATGTGAAACGGCTGCTGGCGAGCGTGTGCAAGTAGGAGTGAGGGTGCTAGTAGATCAGCACCGAATGCACATCCCCATACGCCCTCAACCGATCGCGCCCGCGGAGCGCATCGAGTTCGATCAGCACGCTGATGCCCACGATCGTCGCCTGCAGGCCCTTCACGAGTTTGCAGCAGGCGTCCATGGTGCCGCCGGTCGCCAGGAGGTCGTCAACCAGCAGCACGCGCTGGCCGGGGGCGATGGCGTCGACGTGGATCTCGACGCGGTCGGTGCCGTATTCGAGTTCGTAGCCCTGCGAGGCGGTGGTGTGGGGCAACTTGCCCGGCTTGCGGATGGGGACGAAGCCGGCGGAGAGGGATTGGGCCATGGCGGTGCCGAAGATGAACCCGCGCGACTCGGCCCCCACCACGAGGTCAACATGCCGCCCTCGATAGGGATTGACCATGAGTTCGACCGCAAGGGCGAGCCCGGCTGGGTCGCGCAGGAGGGGCGTGAAGTCCTTGAAGACGATGCCCTTTTTGGGAAAGTCGGGGATGTCGCGGATGAACCCGCGGATGGTGGCGAGGGGTGCGGAGGGGGCGAGTGGGTCCATGGAGCGAGGATACCAGCGCAAGAGGCGGCCACACAGGCGGGACGCCTGTGCCACCTACACTCGCGCATGGCCGAAGAACGCGCACGGAAGACGACGTCACGCCTGGAGGTGGTCGAGCCGCTGGGCGATCGCGTGCTCATCCGCAAGGACGACGACAAGAAGCAGACCAAGCAGGGCATCCACCTGCCCGACAAGATCGAGATTCCGACCCTGACGGGCCGGATCGTGGCGATCGCGAGCAAGGTGGAAAAGGAAGGCAACTACCCGCTCAAGCAGTACGACCGGGTGCTGTTCAATCCGAAGCGGGCCGTGCCGGTGGAGTTCGAGGGCGACAACCGGCTGTTTGTGATCCCGGTGGAGGATGTGGTCGCGGTGTTCCGGCGCGGGGAGGAGTGAGTCGAGGTCAGTCGCTTTGTCGTTCACGCGCTCCTTCCTGCCCCACTTCCATCGCCCCATCATGCCTGTTGTTCTTCACGTCACCGAATCGATCACGGCGGCCGCGGGCGGCACGTCCACGGCGTTCGTCGAACTGATCGAGGCCCTTCGCACACGTGATGCCGCGCATGGTGGGCCGGGCGACTGGCGCGTGCGGGCGACGGCGGGGCCGCTGCCTGCCGGCGACGAGGCGGCATCGTGGATCGCTGGCCACGAAAAGGGGCTGTGGACGTTTACGGGGCCGCCGGGCAAACTCAGGCCCGGCCACCTCGCGGCCGCGGCGATCGGCGCGATCGAACGCGGCGAAGTGCAGGTCGTACATCTGCACGGGCTGTGGCTGATCGATCTCGTCGCGATCGCACGGGCGGCCCAGCACCGCGGCGTGCCGGTGGTGTGGCAACCGCACGGGATGCTCGTGCGGGGGGCGCTGCAGCACAAGCGGCTGAAGAAACGGGTGTTCGAGGTCGTGCTCGGGCTGGGTACCGCGCTGCGGGGCGCGTCGGCGGCGATCTTCACGAGCGACAACGAGCGCGATACGAGCGATTTGTCACGATTGGGGCCGCCCACGCGCACTCGGCAGGAGGTGCTGCCGCTGCCAGTGGCCATTCCCACGGGCGAGCGTGAACTCTCGGCGCTGCGGCAAGCCGGAAGGGTCCGATGGCTGGCGACGGAGGCCAACGACCCCGGGCGGACGATCCTGGGCGGGGAATCGCAGGTGGACCTGAACACGCCGCTGGTCGTGTTCATGGGGCGGCTGCACCCGGTGAAGCGTGTGGACCTGACACTTCGCGCATTCGCGCTGGCACGCCAAGACTTGCCCGACGCGCGGCTGCTGCTCATCGGCCACGGCGATGAGGACTACGCGCGCATGTTGCGTGACGAAGCGAATCTGCTGGGCATATCGGCCGCAGTGCGCTGGGCCGGGTGGCTGCATGGCCGCGCTAAGCATGAAGCCCTGGCTGCGGGCGACGCACTGGTGCTGAACTCCGAGTTTGAGAACTTCGGTTATGCGATTGTCGAGGGACTCGTGATGGGCACGCCGGTGGTGGTGACCGACAACCTCAGCCTGGCCCCCGCGATCGTCGAGATCGGCGCGGGCGCGAGCGCGGCGGCTGAGCCCCGAGCACTGGCCGACGCCATGCTCAAAGTGGTGCGGCACGCCCCGGACGCACGCCGCGAGATGGGCCTGCGCGGGCGGCACTGGGTGGAAGCCCAGTTTTCGCGTGAAGCGGTAGGAACGCGGCTGGCGGCGCTGTATTCGCAACTGGCGGGAAGCCGATGAAGGGTGTCGCGTGAGCGAAAAGGTTGCCCAACCCGACGACGTCATCGTGCTGACCAACGTGCCGACGCCCTATCGCCTGGCGCTGCACCGGCGGATCGACCGCGAGATGCCGGAGATTCGGCTGCTGACGATCTACACGCATAGCGAGGCGGACCAGGCGTGGAGTCTGGAGGCGGGTGCCGCGGCGGATGAAGCGGCGCGGGTCTTCCGCTTCGGCACCGGCGAGGGCGACAGCGTGAACACGTCCTCGCGCCTTGGCTCGATCGCGCGCGAGTGGGCCAAAGGCGGGCGCATCGCCGCATGGCTCGCGGCCCGCACGGTGCCACCCAAGGCCCTGCTGCTCTGCGGCTACAACGACCCCGGACGCCTGCGAGTGCTGGCGTATTGCCGCTCGGCGGGCATCCCGGTCTTTCTCGTGGGCGACTCGAACATTCGTGGTGATCGTGCGTCGGGCATCAAGGCCGCGATCAAGCGCGCGGTGGTCTCTCGTGTGATCGCGGCGTGCGACGGCGTCATGCCCTGCGGCGCGTGCGGGGCCGAGTTTTTCAAGAAGTACGGGGCCCGCGACGAGCGGATTTTCCAGTTCCCCTACGAACCGGACTACGCGCTGATCGAGGGTCTGACTCAGCCCGCCATCGACGGCGTGGCCCGCGTGCTGGGCCTGCGGCCCGATCGGCACCGCATCGTCTTCTGCGGGCGCATGATCCCTGCCAAGCGACCGGACCTCGCCATCGGCGCCTTCGCGGCCATCGCCGACGAGCGACCCGATTGGGACCTGGTGATGATCGGCGCGGGCGACGGGTTGGATGCCGCGAAGGCGCGCGTGCCCGAGCGGCTTCGCGGCCGCGTGCTCTTCACCGGGTTCATCGGGGATCAGACGACCATCAGTGCGATCTACCGCTCGAGCGACGTGTTTGTGCTGCCGAGCGAATATGAGCCCTGGGGCGTGGTGATCAACGAAGCGGTGTGCGCGGGCATGGCGGTGGTGGCAAGTAATGCAGTCGGCGCGGCGGTGGAACTGGTGCGCGACGGGGAAAGCGGGCGACTGGTGACGCCGGGCAGTTTGCCCGCGCTGGCCGCGGCCTTGCGCGAGACCACCGAATCCGCGACGCTCGCCAAGTTCAAGGCCGCGGCCCCAGAAGCACTGCGCGATTGGCGACGGCGGGGCGATCCGATCGCGGGCTTGCGGGCGGCCTTGGCCATCGCCTCCGTCTAGGCAAAATGCTAGTCCTGAGTGTCGGGCGCGCGACTTTCTGGTCGGGCCTTGTGAGCAGGTAAACCACCGAGTACATTGATTCTGGCTGCGGCGAGGCGCAAACGCGGCTCGTTCCTGCGGCCCAGTGCAGGGAGATCGCTATGACTGCGCGAATGCTCTTCGGTGCCTGCGGCCTTTGTGTGTGCATCTCGCAGGCCATCGGTCAGCAGCAAACCCGGGTGTGGCAGGGTTTGCCCGGCGGCAACTACAACGTGGCGGTCAACTGGAACCCGGGCGGCGTGCCCAGCAACGCCGGGGGCGTGACGTATGCGGTGATCTTTCCGCAGGCGGCGTCGTGCGTTGGCAACGCGAGTGCGACGGTGGACAAGGTGGCGCTCGGTGAAGGGGCGCTCTTCGCGATCGGCTCGGGCGTGTTTTACACCATTCTGGGGCAGACCAGCGGCCTGGGGACCACCGGGCTATTGACCAACGACGGCACGCTCTCGCTCAACGCCGGCGCGGGGACGAGCGACCTGCGCGTTTCAGGGTCGGGCGCGTCGCTCACGCACGCGAGCACCCCGGGCTTGCCGGGCTCGGCGCGGATCGCGATGTCGAACTCGCCGTCCAACCGCATCTCCGGCTCGTTTGGTTCAGAGATTCTGGTGCTGGGTGAATCGTCGCGGGTTGAGGGCGCCGGGCAGATCGGCCTGAACACGCTGGAGGTCCGCAACGCGGGCGAGATCCGCGCGGTTGGCTCGGCGGGCCTGCACATCAACCCCAACGCCGCGGGAATCACCAATACGGGCATGATGCGCGCCCTCACCGGCGACCTGCGGCTTGAAGGGCCGATCGCCAACGCGACGGGCACGATCTGGGCCGAGGGGCCTGCGCAGGTTTTGTTTCAGCAGGCCGAGGTGACGGGCGGGGTGATCGGCTCCGCCCCTGCTGCGACGTGCACGGCCACGTCGTTCTCGGCGTTCAACGGTGTGACGATCGACGGCACGGTGAATGTGCCCAACGGGGCCACGATGTTTCTTGAGGATTCGCTGCGACTTATCGACACCGGTGCGTCGCTCCAGTTGAACTCGCTGGGCGGAGGCGTCGATCTCTCCGCCCGCGGCATCGTGACGGTGATCGGGCCGGGCGAGATCAGGCTGAGCAACGCCACAGGCAATCGGCTGGTTGGTCAGAGCGGAACCGGCGGCTTTCACCTGACGCAATCGGCCCGCGTGCGGGGCGCAGGAACTGTCGGCAACCTGTCCGCCGCCCTCACCTTGGACCAGGGCACACTCATCGAAGCGACGGGCAACGCGGGATTGATCGTGGTGCCATCGTCGGGCGGGTGTATCTCCGCTGGCACGCTCAGCGCTGCCGACGGGACGCTGACGCTTTCGACCGGCCTGTTCGATCAATCGGGCGGCGGGCAGATCGTGGCGTTCCCCGGCGCGACGGTGCTGATAACGAGCCAAGCCGTGATCCGCGGCGGGACCGTGCAGGCGGGTGTGGGCGGGATGGTGCGGGCTCAGGGGAGCGCGGAACTGGACAGCATCACCAACCTGGCGACGATCGATGTGCAGAGCGGGCCGGGGCCGCAGACGGTGTTTCTGCGGGGCGCGTTGACCAACGAGGGCCAGATACGGCTCAATTCGCCATCATCCGGCGCGGAACTGAGGCTGCGGGCGAACACGACGCTGTCTGGTGCGGGCGTGCTGCTGCTGGGCAACAGCGCCAACAACCGCGTGAGCGCGGTGAACACGTCGTTCCGTTTAACCAACGCGGCCCAGCACACGATCCGCGGTGCGGGGCAGATCGCGGTGAACACGATGGGGCTGACGAATCACGGGCTGATCGAGGCCGAGGGCTCGGCGGGGCTGGCCATTCAGCCCAGCGCGGCGGCGGGTGCGGTGAATACCGGCACGCTTCGCGCGCGGAGTGCCTCGACGCTGACGCTCCGCGACGCGCTCTTTGAAAACTCCGGTCAGGTCGAAGCCCAGGCGGGCGGGCGGATCATTCTCTCGGGCGCGTCGGCCATCCTGCGAGGGGGCACCCTGAGCGGGGCGGGCCAACTGCAACTTGAAGGCGCTGGGGAACTGCACAACGTCGTCTCGAATGGTGGCAGCGTGTTCGTGTTCAATGGGCAAGTCGGTGCCCTGCGAGAATCGTTCACCAATAACGGCACCATCACCATGGTTGCGGGCGCGAACCAGACGGTTCTGCGGCTCCGCGATTCCACCGTCATCGATGGCACGGGCATCATCGCCCTGAGCGATTCACTCTCCAACCGCATCACGGCGGACAACCCCGCGCATCGCTTGACCCTCGGCACCGGCCAGACTCTTCGCGGCAGTGGCGTGCTGGGTGGCAGCACCACCGAACTGCTCAACCTGGGTGAGATCGTGGCGAACTCGGCTTCGGGGCTCACGATCTCTTCGAGCGCGGGCGGCTTCGAGAACCGCGGCCTGCTGCTGTGCACCGCCCTGGGCCAGATGACCATCAGCGGCGGCCCGTTCACGCTGGCCGCTGGCGAGTTGCGCGCCGACGCGACCCGCCGAATCGAACGCTTCGGTGACCTTGTTCAAACCGGCGGCGTAGCGGTGGCGAACGGTGAGTTCGATCTTCCTCAGGGTCTTTACCGCCTGCAAGGCGGCACGCTCACGGGAACCGGCCTCGTTGATGCCGACCTGCTGGTCACCGGCGGCGCGGTCGAGCCGGGTGCTTCCCCCGGCGTGCTCACCATCGACGGCACCTACACCCAGCAGGCCGGCACGCTCCGCATCGAACTGGGCGGTACCAACCCGCCCGACCACGATCGACTTGTCGTCTCCGGCACCGCCACGCTCGGCGGAACGCTCGATGTCGTTCTCGCCAACGGCTTCACGCCCGTCAACGGCCAGACGTTCACCGTTCTCACCGCTGGGTCGCGCCAGGGTCAGTTCGCCACGCTCACCAGCAGCGACGGCATCCTCTACACGGTGCAGTACACCCCTCTGGCGGTCGTCGTCACCTTCGCCGGCCCCAGCACCTGCCCGGCGGACTTCAACGCCGATGGCACAGTTGATCCCGATGACCTCTCCGACTTCATCGCGGGGTTCTTTGCGGTACCCCCCGATCCGCGGTGCGACCTCAACGGCGACGGGACCATCGACCCCGACGATCTGGCCGATTACATCGCGGCATTCTTCGGGCCGCCCTGCTAAGGGCTTTTCCGCGAACGTGCGGGCCACCTGCGCAGGCCCGAGAACCCGCTCTCCCTAGAGTTCGTACTGGCCATTCCCGATATCTTCGGGACGGCGCGGCTCTTTGGCCGGTTCGCTGCTTCTTCACCACTCTGCGCGAGGATTGAGTTCAATGCCCAAGTCCAAGACGATCGTCATCACCGGTGCCGGCGGCTTCATCGGGGGGCACCTTGCCGCCCACTTTCTGGCGGCCGGTCACAAGGTGGTCGCGGCCGACATCAAGCCGCTGGATGAGTGGTACCAGGTGCACCGCAAGGCCCAGAACCACGCCGGCGGGGTGAAGGGCGATTGCCGCGATTACAAAGTGTGCCGAACCATCTGCAAGGGTGCCGACGAGGTGTATCAGTTGGCCGCTGACATGGGCGGCATGGGCTTCATCGAGAACAACAAAGCCCTGTGCATGCTCAGCGTGCTGACCAACACGCACATGATCCTGGCCGCGCAGGAGGCTGGCTGCGACCGCTTCTTCTACGCGAGTTCCGCCTGCGTCTACAACGCCGACAAGCAAAAGAACCCCAACATCACGGCCCTCAAGGAGGCCGACGCGTATCCGGGCCTGCCCGAAGACGGCTACGGCTGGGAGAAACTCTTCAGCGAGCGCATGTGCCGCCATTTCCGCGAGGACTTCGGGCTCAACACCCGCGTCGCCCGCTTCCACAACGTCTACGGTCCCGAGGGCACATGGGAAGGCGGCCGCGAGAAGGCCCCGGCCGCGATCTGCCGCAAGGTGATCGCCGCAGTCGTCAGCGGGAAGCACGAGATCGAAATCTGGGGCGACGGCACCCAGACGCGCTCCTTCATGTTCATCGATGACTGCGTCGCGGGCATCAACAAGATCACCCACAGCGACATCCTCGAGCCCATCAACCTTGGGTCGAGCGAACTGGTGAGCATCAACCAACTGGTGAGCATCGCCGAGGAGATCGCGGGAATCAAACTCCAGCGTCACTACAAACTCGACGCCCCCAAGGGCGTGGCTGGCCGCAACAGCGACAACGCCAAGATCCAGGAATACCTGAACTGGGAGCCCGGCACCACGCTCCGCGCCGGCATGGAAAAAACCTACCGCTGGATCCACGACCAGTTCACCGCCAAGTACAACGCCAAGACCGCCCACAAGAGCAGCATCAGCACCTTCACCAAGGGCAGCCACCCCATCCCCGGCGACGGCTTTAACCCCGAATCCAAGAACATGGACACCTGGAAGCAGGGCATCCCCGCAGGCTACGGCAGTGCGAGTGGTTCGGGTGGCGGGACGAAGAAGCGGGTTAAGCCGGGGGCGAAGAAGGCCAAGGCGGGTGGGGGGGGCGGGCGGCGGAAGATGGCGAAGCGGTGAGTAGAGCGCGTTGATTGCGGGCCGTGGCACAGAAGTCGGCTCGGTGTTCAGTGCAGGCACATGGGTAACAGGTGTTGAAGGGACATGGGTGGCGCGTATGCGGCACTGTGGATGCGATTCCGACCAAAGTTGAACACACGGTGGCGCAATCAGCGTATCGGCGCTGGTCGCGACCACGCGGTGTGTAATAGCGTCGGCCCCGGAAACCCGGGGCTTCGTCGCGGAATCCTCAGCCCCGGCGTCCATCCCCCGCTCTTCACCTTGGCTGGGCTCTGAAAGCGTGTTCAACCCCGGGGCCGGATCGACCGATAATCTGTCGTATGCGCATCTACCTCGACAATCAGCCGCTGGAGGTTCAGGTCCAATCGGTGGCGGCGGCGATCGCCTCGGGGCAGGAGATGGCCGGGGCTGAGGGACGGGTGATCATCGAGGCGAAACTGGATGGGCGGACGCTGCTGGGGTCGGAACTAACCTCGACCGCGGCGGCCCCCGGGAACGAGTTGCACCTGGTGAGCGCGAACCCGAAGGCCCTGGTCGCGGCCTCGCTTCGCGAAGTGGCCGACGGCATGGCGGGCGTGCGTTCGGCGCAGACGGAGGCCGCTGGGCTGTTGCAAACGGGTGAGTACGAGCCCGCGTTCGCGCGGATGGGGGAAGCGATCAAAGGGTGGGAGAACGTGCGACGCGTGATCGACGAAGGTCCGCGGCTGCTGGGCGTCGACGCGACACCGATGCCGATGGGGCGAAGCCGGACGGTTGGCGGCGCGATCGAGGCCCTGGGGGTGTCGCTGACGGGTCTGCAATCGGCGGTGCGCGTGCAGGATTGGTCCACGCTGGCGGACGTGCTGGAGGGGGAACTGGACGATGCCGCGGCGGAGTGGGAAGCGCTGCTGGTGTCGCTGGCGCGGCACCTTGAGGGAAGTCGGTAAGATGGTTGGTGTGTGAGATCGAGGTTCACGGGAACACAGGCGGGACGCCTGTGCGACCGGGTGCACGGGCCTGCGGGATTGTGAGGAGCCGGAGCGTGTCGAAGACGAAGGACTCGCCCGGCGCTGAAGTGGATGGGGTGATGGAGCGGGCCAGCCGCGCGCTGGTCGAGCGGAAGTACTTCGAGGCCGAGCGGCTGTGCCTGGAGGCGATGGAGAAGGCGCACGCGGAGAGCGATTACGAGCGCATGGCCCGCGTGGTGCTGCCCCTGCAGGAAGCCCGTCGGCAGAAGCGCGACCTGGCCGTGGATGCGGGTCGAGTGTTCGTCATTGATAGCGAAGTACCCGCGCCGGATACGCTGGAGGCGGGGTGCTATCTGGTCAAGCCGCCACGGGTGGGGCTGGATGGGCGGCTACTCCGGGAGATGGCGGATCGCCGCGAGGTGCCGGCGATCGTCCTGGTGCGCGAGCCTCGGACGCGGGCGGGGATGTGGCCGCTGGTGGCGCTGGGACCGGTGACGGTGCGAACGCCGGTGATGCCGCCCGTGGCGGCGGCGAAGAAGGCTCCGGCGAACAAAGGCAAAAAACCCGCGAAGCCGGCGGCACCGGTCGATGCTGATGCCGTGTTGCCCCCGGTGACGTGGTTTCTGGACGCGGCGGAGCGGCTGGGCGATTCGGCCCTGGCGAGCATCGATCCGAACCGGTCGGTGATCGGGCGTGTGGAGGACGTGCTCATGCGCCTGGCGGCGCACCCGGACCACGAGAAGTTGCACCAGGCACTGGAGGCGGCATGCCGCGAGGCGGCGCGGCTGCCCGAGCGGGAGCGGAAGCACAAGCCAACGAGCGTGCTCGAGGATGACGACGGCCTCGACGACGCGAACGAGGACGGCGCGACCGATGAGGACGGGCGCGGGGATCGTGCGGCTGCGGAAGAGGATTAAGGGCGCGCGGATGCCTCGGCCTTTTCAATCGCGCTGAGCATGTCGGCCATGCCCTGCGAGGCGATGGTGTGGGGCATGCCTTCGATGATCTCCACGGTCGCGGCACTTTCGGGAAGGGCGTCGAGCGTGGTCTTCAGGCGGCGGACGGCGCCTTCGAGATAGAAGTTGTCTTCCGCGCCGGCGTAGACGCGGAGGCGGCCTTTGAGTTCGGGGCCGAGGATGTCCCAGTTGCGTTCCAGCACCAGGCGGATATCGAAGAGTTCCCAGGCCTTGGCCGTGACCGGATCGACGGTACCCGTCGCACGATCAAAGAGCGGGCGGGGCTGCTCGTTCTCGCGCGGGCTGAAGACGGCCTCGAACGAGTGAATCTGCCCGCCGGGGCCCATGACGGTTTCCTGACGGACGAAGTCGTCGTAGTGGAGCATGACCTGTTCGCCCTGGCGCATCAGGGGGCGGCGCTTGCCCTCGTCGTCGCGATACATGTTGGCCTTGGGGGCGTAGAGGTCGATCCGCTGGAAGTCGCGGAAGTCGACCGGGTCGGGACAGTGGGCCCAGCAGCCAGCAAAGGCGGATGGGTAGGTCACGGCCAGCCACAGGGCCGACCAGCCACCGGACGAGATGCCGGTGACGAAGCGGCGCTCGCGATCGGGCGCAGCACGGAAGCGTTTTTCGATCTCGGGGAGAAGTTCTTCGACGAAGGCGGTGCCCCAAGGGCCGTTGTTCGCGGAGTCGGCGAAGACGCTGTGCCCGCGGAAGCAGGTTGGGTCGGGCAGGACGATGATGGTGCGTTTGGCCTGGGGGTTGGCGGCGATCATGCGGCCGATGCCGTGGATGGAGTGGTGGGTATCGCCGAAGCCGCTGATGAAGTAGACGACGGAGAACTGGTCGGAACCGTCGGCGGACCAGGATTCGGGGAGCATGACGCCGGCGCGGAAGGTGAAGGGGCGACCGAGGAACTTGGAGAGGGAGGGGCTTTCAAACTCGACGAGTTTGACACGACCGGTTTCGCGGAAGGCACGGGGCTTGACCACGGTATCGAGTTTCAGATCGAGCACGCCGTCGGCGTCGGGCTTGAAGTCGGCGACGAGGGCCGCGCTGACGAGGTCATTGGCACTCGTGCCTGGTGAGCAGGAGTCGAGCGCGCGGCGGGCGATGGCCTGGACTTTGAAGTTGCCCGCAGCGGCCTGCGCGAACGCCTTGGGAAAGCCAGCGGCATCGGGGCCGATGATCACCGGCTCGCCCGGCTTCAGATTCGTGACATCGAAGGTGAAGACTTGGGTACCGCCCATCCAATCGCCCATCTGGGTGCGGGGCTCGCCGCGGCTCTCCGCATCGGCCAGGGCGACGTACAGGCGACCGGTGTAGGGCACCGGCTGCTGGGCGGGATCGAGCGTGAGGCGGAAGCGACCGATGTCGGCGGCCGAGGTGGCAGGGACGCACAACCCCAGAATGAGGAGCACGAGGGAAAGCACCGCGCGAAGGGTGTGACGCGCCAGTGCGCTGAAGACGGGCATCGGATGCTCCAGGTCGAGGCTCGGGCGTGATGGCGACGCGATAGAGTCAGGCGGGCAGCGCGGGGTAATCGGTGTAGCCGCGTTCGGTGCCGCCGTAAAAAGTGGAGGGATCGGGTGTGTTCAGCGGCGTCACCTGCCCCTTCGCCATGCGGGCGAATCGTGCGGGGAGGTCGGGGTTGGCGATGAAGGGGATGCCGAACGCAACGGCATCGGCCCAACCTTCGCGGAGGTAGGTGGTGGCTTTTTCGAACGTGAAACCGGAGTTGGTGACGATAACGCCGTCGTAGAGGGGGCGCAAGACCGAGACGGGGATGGGTTGGTAGGTAGGGTTCGAGGTGCCGTGCTTCAGGTCGCTTTCCATGGCTTCCATGATGTGGAGGTAGGCGAGGCCCATGCCGGAATAGGCGCGGACGAGGTGGCTGAAGGTGCCGCGCGGGTCAGCATCGCGCATGTGGTTAAAGGTGCCGCTGGGCGAAAGGCGGACGCCTACGCGATCGGCGCCCCAGACCTCGCAGAGGACGTTGGTGGCTTCAAGGTGGAAGCGGCAGCGATTGGCGATCGATCCGCCGTAGTGGTCAGTGCGTTGGTTCACACTGTCACGGAGAAACTGGTCGGGGAGATAGCCGTTGGCGCCGTGCAGTTCGACGCCGTCGAAGCCAGCGCGGAGGGCACACTGGGCGGCGAGGCGGTAGTCGCGCATCACGCCAGCGATGCCGTCGAGCGTGAGGGCCTGGGGCTGGG
Organism: uncultured Phycisphaeraceae bacterium; assembly: GCA_964588585.1. Taxonomy (GTDB): domain Bacteria; phylum Planctomycetota; class Phycisphaerae; order Phycisphaerales; family UBA1924; genus JAEUIX01. The sequence goes on along the minus strand of CAZPPX010000014.1, from coordinate 33,960 downwards.
GGTGCGGCTGGCTGGAAAAATCGGGGAGTGTGCAGTGGCCTTCGAGCGTGACGGCACTGGAGGAAACGGGTGCCGCGTTACCGGGCTGATAGGCGTTGTGCGAAACGCGGCCGACATGCCAGAGTTGGGCGAAGATGCGGCCCCCGGCGGCATGGACGGCGTCGGTAACGAGTTTCCAGCCGGCGACCTGGGCTTCAGTGTGCATGCCGGGCGTGTTCGGATAGCCCTGGCCGGAAGGGCTGATCTGCGTGGCTTCGGTGATGAGCAGGCCAGATGAGGCCCGCTGGGCGTAGTAGGTGGCGTTGAGCGCGGTTGGTGCGCAGCCGGGGCCCGCGCGGCAGCGCGTGCAGGGGGCCATGAGCACGCGGTTGGGAAGAGTGACGCGGCCGAGTTTTAAGGGCGTGAATAGGTCGGGCATCGGCGAAGTGTTGGCGGGTTGAGCCCGGTTTGCCGCGTGACGCCATCAAATCGGTGATTCGACGGAGTCGATCCAGCCGCCGCCGATGACGGGGCCGCGGGCGCATGTCGCCGCGGTGTGCACGGGTTCGTACAGCACGATGGCCTGGCCCGGCGTGATGGCGGACTGCGGCGATTCGAATCGCACTTCAAAGCGCCCAGCGCGGCCCGAGGGCGTGGTCACTGGCACTTCGGCGTGGAGGTCGGGCAACAGTCGAAACCGCGCGGGCGCGGCCGGGGTGTTGTAGCGGAACTTGGCGATGCAGGGGAGCCAGCCGTCGGCGTCTGCGTTGGCGGCGATCGAGGCCGGATCGATCAGCCAGTTGGCCTCGCCCGCGATGCAGGTTGTGGCCAGCAAGCGCTCGGCCGGGCCAAGCGTGATGGTGTTGGCCTGCGTGTCCTTGGCGACGACGTAGGTTCGCGCGCCGGTGGCGACGCCCACGCCGCGGCGCTGGCCGAGGGTGAAGCGGTGGTGACCCTGGTGGCGACCGATGACGCGGCCTGATTCATCGAGCACGTCGCCTTCGTGGTCGCGGGTTTCGGGGCGGACGCGCTCGACCAGGGCGGCGTAGTCGTTGTCCGGCACAAAGCAGATTTCCTGCGAATCGGGCTTGTCGAAGACCGGCAGGCCGCGGGTGCGGGCGGCTTCGCGCACGGCGCTCTTGCGCATCCCCCCCACCGGCAGCAGCATGTGCCCGACGTGTTCGCGGGGCACGCCGAACAGGACATAGGACTGGTCCTTGTCTTCGTCGAGGCCCGGGAGCATGCGCGGCGTGCCGTCGATCGGCTCCACGCGGGCGTAGTGCCCGCTGGCGACGTACGCCGCGCCGATCTGGGCGGCGTATTCGCGGAGTTTGCCGAACTTCAGCCAGTCGTTGCAGCGCACGCAGGGGTTGGGCGTGCGTCCCGAGGCGTACTCGCCCGCGAAGTAGTCGATGATGCGGCCGAAGTCCTTCTTGAAGTTCACGACGTAGAAGGGGATGCCCAGGTGGGCCGCGACGAGCCGTGCGTCGGCGGCATCGTTGATCGAGCAGCAACCTTGATGAGCGATGCGGAGCGAGACGCCGGTGTTGGTGCGCTTGGGAGCGCTGGCTGTGACCGACGGCCCGGTTGTCTCGCACGTCCTGAGCACATCGAGGTCTTCGCCCGGTGAGCCGAGGCGCATGAAGACGCCGACGACGTCGTAACCGGCTTCGACGAGGAGCGAGGCCGCGACGGAGGAATCGACGCCGCCGGACATGGCGCAGAGGACGCGCGGCTTGGCGTGATCGGTTGATTGTGGCTGAGAAACCTGCACGGGCAATGGTATGAGTGCCCGCCCCCCCCACGCCTCCACCACCTCCCGCTCCCCGCACTAAGGCTGCTGGTTCTCGCGATCCTCGCGAGGCACGTCAAGGGTGGCCTCGGTCGCCGAGGGTGCCCAACTGATCCCCCCGGCTCCCAGCGTCGTCCCCGTCGCCACCGCCAGATCGACCTGCGCCGTCTCGTAATCCGCCAGCGCCCGAATCTCCGCCAGTTGGGCCTCGGCCAGGCGCGACGCGGCATCCAGCACCTCCGTGCTCGTGCGCGTCCCGCTCTCGAACTGGCGACGCTCGCCTTCAAGCGTTCGGCCTGCGAGGATCGACGCCTGGCGTGCAGCAAGGATGCGCTGCCACCCGGCCCGCACACGGTCAACCGCATCCAGCACGTCCTGCCGCACCGATTGCCGGCGCGATTGCTTGCTCGACAGTCGCTGCAGACGGGTCAGCGTGGCCCGCTTCAGCCGCGCCTCAGCGGCCTCGTTGCCCAGCGGGATATCGCCCGTCACGCCCATCGCGAAACTCTGGAACGACCCCTCCGCAAACACGCTGTTATTCGCGCTGAACCCGCTGCCAAGACCCGACCAGGTGTACGACGCGTCCAGATTCAGCAGGGGCAACACCTGGTTGCGCTGGAACCCCTCGCTGACCGCGTCGGCCAGCAGTTGCAGTTCCAAATCAAGCAGTTCCATCCGCCCCGATTCGGCCATCTCCAGCAGCGCCGGCGTGTTGAACTCAAAGGGCATCGGCTCGGGCGCCGTGCCGGGCACGATGGCTTGAAGGGTGTCGACATCCAGCCCCGGCGCGTTCATCAGGCGCTTGAGTTCGCGCTGGGCGATAAGGATCTCGTTCTCGGCGGCGACGATGGATTCGAGCCGCTGCGCCACGCCCGATTGGGCGCGGATCACGTCGACCTCCGGCGCATCACCCGCCCGCACCCGGCGATCCGCCCGGTTCATCTGCTCCACCGCGAGGTCGTACTGCTGCTGCACCACGTCGAGCGCCCGGCGCGTGGCATAGACCCGCCAATACGCGCGGTCGGTCGCCGCGATCTGGGCGATCACCTGCAGTTTGGTACGTGCCTCGGCCTGCTGCTGGCCGTAGCCGGCGATCTGGATCGACGACACCGCCACCGACCGCCCCGCATTCCGCAGCAGCGGCTGGCTGATCGACATCGTCGCATCCGACGAGTACAACTGGCTCGCCGAAAAAATCGCCTGCCCCGATTCGGTGCGAGAGGTCGCATAATCCACGCTCACGCGCCCGCCCGTGCGCAGTGGGATATCCACCCCCGTGCCCACCGAAACCACCTCCTGCTGATTCGCCGACGTGGTTTGCAGCGTCGGACGATCGTCGTTGCGGAACCGCGCAAAGGGCTGAAACACCGATTCAAACTTCGCCCGCTCGGCCCGCAAACTCTCGCCAGCGATCAGCGGATCCACCAGCGACACCTTGAGGTCCAGGTTGTTGGCCAGCGCCTCGGCCCGCGCCTGCTCGCGCGTCAGGTTGACCTCGGTGACGCCCTCGAAGCGGCTCTTGGGCCGCGCGAGTGGCTCGGGCACGCCCACAGTCTGGTCGGCCGCACTCGGCACCGGCTCCGCCGCCTTGAACTGCTCGATCTTCAGCGGCCGCACCTCGCGAAGCCGATCAAGCCCGACATGTGTCCCCTGATCGGCGGGACGCTCGCTCAGCGGCCCCGCGCACCCGACGAGCGTCAGCCCGAGCGCACACCCGCAGCATGCCACGAGCGCACCGGGCATGAACAATCGCCTCGCCATCTGGCTTTGGCTCGGGCTCGGGCGGTGACCGGTCACATCGTCGGCGTGGGGCATGAGCCATTCTCGCAAGCGAAAGAATCGAAAGTAAAGAACCAAGCGCACCACGCGGCATCACTCGTGCCGCAACGCCACGATCGGATCGAGCCGAGACGCCTTGATCGCCGGGAACATGCCCGCGACCACGCCCGTGAACGCCGAGCAGCCCGCCGCCAGATACACCGACCACAGCGGCACAGACAGATTGCTGAAAAACGAATCCTTCGCCGACTGTGCCGACAAAATGAGAATCGCGGCCAGACTGAAGCCCAGGCCCACCGCCGCGCCCACCAGGCACAGCACCACGGCCTCCGCCAGGAACTGCGTCAGCACCAGCGCCGGCTGGGCCCCCATCGCCTTGCGCAGCCCGATCTCGCGCGTCCGCTCGCTCACGCTCACCAGCATGATGTTCATGATGCCCACCCCGCCGACGATGAGCGAGATGCCGACAATGACCGACGCGCCGGCGGTGATGTATCCGGCGACCTTGCCGACCTGCTCCTTGGCCTGCTCGATGGATTCGACGCCAAACGTGTCGGGGTCGTCGGGGGTCAGGCCCCGCATGTTGCGCATGTAGAACTTGATCTCGGCCCGCGCGTCCTCAAACTGCTCGGGGGTGAACGTCTTGGCCGCGATGTAGAGGCCCGACAGCGGCTCGGGCCGCAGTAGGTCAGCCGTGGCAAACGGTACAAACACCTCGGTGCGACTCTCGCCCCCGCCGAACATCGCGGCGACCGACTTAGTCTCCACCACACCCACGATCAGGAACCGCCGCCCATCCACCAGCAAACTCTGCCCGATCGGGTCCTTGGGCAGCACCAGTTCCTCGATCGCCTTGTCGTTGACGATGCACACCAGCCGCCGCTCATCTTCATCCACGCGCAGGAACGGCCGCCCCTGAAGCACCTGCCGCCCCTCGATGTCGTGCCACTCGGGCCAGATGCCCTGAATCGCCACCGTGGGCTCCTTGCGGTCGCCATACTCCACGGGCATGGTGATGCCCTTGATCGGCGTCAGCGTGCGGATCGACGGGCACGCCGCTTTCATCCCCAAAGCCTCGCGATTCCGCATCCGAATCTGCCGCCACGAGAATCGCTCCGGTGCCTCGCGCGGCCTTCTCGGAAACACCCATACGCGATTCGCTCCCACCGACTCCAACTCGTTGAGCACCGTTGTCTTGAGCCCCTGCGTCGCCGCCACCACCAGCACCACTGCCGCGACGCCGATCACGATCCCCAGCGTCGTCAGGATCGACCGGAACCAGTTGGACAGAATTTGCGCCAGCGCTAGGAACACGGTCTGAAACAGCACGCGGAAGAGAATCATGAGCGATCACCTCCGCTCTTGAACACCCGGGGCAGAAACGGGCTTCGCCACCGCAGCACCCGAGTTCCCCGCGTGTCCGTTGCTCGGCGCCACGCTCGTATCCACCTCCACGCCCTCCGACCGCGCCACGCTCATCGCGTGGTTCACCATCGCCCGCAGATACTCGGCATGGATCGGATCCTCTCGCGTCGGATAGTCGCTGAAGATTCGGCCGTCGCGCAGGCGGATGATCCGGTCGGCGTGCCGGGCCACGTCTTCCTCGTGCGTCACCACCACGATCGTCTGCCCCTGGTTGTGCAGGGCCTTGAACAGCGCGATGATCTCCTCGCTCGTCCGGCTATCCAGGTTACCCGTCGGCTCGTCGGCCAGCAGAATGGTCGGCTCGTTCACCAGCGCCCGCGCGATGGCCACGCGCTGCCGCTGCCCGCCCGACAACTGATTGGGCTTGTGCCGCATGCGGTCCTTCAGGCCCACGCGCTCGAGTGCCGCCCGGGCCCGTCGCTTGGCCCCCAGCCAGTACTTCTTCGAGTACAGCAGCGGCAGCGTCACATTGGTCAGCGCCGTCTGCTTGGCCAGCAACTCGAAACTCTGGAAGACAAAGCCGATCTCTTCGTTGCGCACCCGCGCCAGCGCCCCTTGGCCCAGACGGCTCACGTCGCGCCCGTTCAACTCGTACTGGCCCTTGGTGGGTGTATCCAGGCAGCCCAGCACGTTCATCAGCGTGCTCTTGCCCGAGCCCGACGCCCCCATGATTGCGACAAACTCGTTGCGCTTCACCTCAAGCGTCAGCCCGCGCAGCGCGTGGACCTTCTCGGCACCCATCCGATAGGTCTTCTCAATATCCCGCAGACGGATGCTCATGCCGGTCTCAATACTCGCCACACTAACCGCTGGATTCACGACGTCGCTTCGCCCCGATCAGCCGGCCGACTTGGGCGTCTCGGCCGCTGGCCTGGGTTCGCTCTTGGCCGGGGGTTCGCTCTTGCCTGGCTCGGGCTTGGGCTCCGACTTCGCGGCTTCAGGCTTCGCTTCCGCCTTCTGCTCACCTTCTTTGCCCGCCTGACCAGGCTCCGCGGGCTTGCCCGCCTCTGCTTCCTTCTTCAACGTCCCCTCTTCCGCGATCTTCCGATCCTCGCGCAGGTCCAGCAGAATTTTGAACGGCCCGATTACCACCTTCTCGCCTTCTTCAATGCCACCCAGCAGAATCGTGCTCGTCAGGTCGCTCGCGCCGACGCTCACCGGCCGGGCCTTGGCCTTGCCGTCTTTCATCGTGTACACCACGCGAGCAAACGCCTTGGTCTTGTCCACCAACGGGTGCTCGCGCAGTTCCAGGGGCAGGTCGTCCACGCGCCGGTCCAGAACCGCCTGGCTGGGCACCTTGAGCACGTCGTAGTACGTCTCGACCTCGATATCCGTATTCGCGGTGAGGCCCGAATACAGCACCTGATCCTCGGGCTTCTTCACGAGCACTTCCACCTCGTAGTAGCCCGTGCCGTCGCGGTCCACCATCCGCTTCAGGCCCACGCGATCGACCATGCCCTCAAACGTTTTCCCTCGAAACGCGTTGATGTACACCGTGGCCCGCTGCCCCGCCTTGATCGGCGCGATGTTCGCCTCGTCCACCCGCGCCTCCACCAGCATCACTTCCAGGTCAGCAATCTCCATGATCACCGAGCCCGCATTGTTGAGCGTGCCGATCATCACCAGTTCGCCAACCTCCGCGTTCAGTTTGATGATCAGCCCATCAAACGGCGCCCGAATTTCCGTGTTCTCCAGATCCTTCTGGGCCCGCGCAATGTTGGCCTTCGCGATCTCGATCGATTGTGTCGCCGATTCCACGCTGCTCTTGGCGCGCAGAAACTCGCTCTCGGCACTCTCCAGCACATTCTTGGCCGCGTCCCCCGTCCGTGCCAGTTCTCGCTGCCGCGTCAACTCCTGCTCGGCCCGCGCCCACGACGCCTTGGCCCCATCCAGCCGGGCCCGCTCGGCACGCTCGCTCGCCTGCGCACTCTCCAGCGCCGCCGCCAGATCACGCGCATCCAGTTTCACCACGATGTCCCCGCTCTTGACACGCTCCCCCTCGCGAAACGGAAGCGCCGTGATCCGCGCCGACACCTGCGCCGAAATCTGCACCTTGGTCTTGGGCTCGATCGCGCCGGGGCTGTTCACCGTCCGCGCAATGCCCCCGCGCTCAACCGCACCCAACCGCACTTCCACCGGCTTGTCCTGCGGCCTGAAACTCAACATGAACTCGCGCACCTGCGACGATTGCGCGATAAACCACCCGCCTGTCCCGCACCCCGCCACCGCAATCACCAGCAAGCCCAACAGCCATTTCCACACGGTCATTCCCTTTCGCGCGGCTCAGGGTTTTCTAAAGTCCACGAACACCACCCAGACCCCGCGAACAGCCCGCCCAGTGTTAGGGATTCCGTCCCCACCGGTTTCGCGCAGGTCAGGATAGCCCAGGGCCCCGTCAGCACCGATTCCCAGCCGCCTCGCGAAGGATGCCCAACTCGTGTTCGCCCGTCATTTCCCCACGCAAAACGTGGAAAAGACTCGGCCGATAATGGCATCTGGGTCCATACGGCCGGTCAACTCCCCAAGCCAATCGAGACCTTCTCGCAACGCCGCGGCAATGACTTCCGGGCGTTCAAGCATTCGTGCCTGGGGTTCAATCTCGGCGTGGGCACAGCACAGGTGCGCGATCGCCCGGATCAAGGCCCGTCGGTGACGCGGTAGGAGTCCTACGCTGGTCGCGTTCGTGTTCGGTGCGGTGCGTGCTGATGTACCCCAGGCACGACGCACGATCTCTCTCCGCAATGCGCCGAGCCCCCGGCCATCGAGCGCGCACACGCGAATCGCACCCGATTCGTCTGTTGTTCCTGCCAGGTCAGCCTTGGTCACTACGCGGATCAGACGAGAATCATCCGGAGCGTGATGGTGATCGTGCCGCTCCACGTCCGCGGCGTTTGCCGCCCGGCAGCGCACGCGCACATCCGCTTCGGCTGACGCCTGTCCCGCGCGGGCCTGGGCTGCCTCGTCGAGGGCACCATTTGATAGGCCAGCGTCGTCGACACCCGGGAGGTCAACCAGCACGACTTCCAGGCCGCCCTCCGCCAGCAACACCGGCTCGGCGATCGCGTCGCGCGTGGTTCCGGCGACCGGCGACGTGATCGCCCGTCGCCTTCCGAGCAGCGCGTTGAACAGCGTGCTCTTGCCCGCGTTGGGCGGCCCCTCCAGCACGACGCGTGGCAGCCAATCGGGCCGCTCGCTTCCCTTGTCGCTACCCAGCGCCCTTTCCATCGCTGTCGCGAGCGTGCCAAGGCGAGCGTGGAGCGCGGCGGGGGTGATGGGCACGACATCGTCTTGATCGGCAAAGTCGATGCCCGCCTCGACGAGTGCGAGAAGGGTCGCCGTTTCTTCTGCCCATGCTGCGTAGTACTTCCCACGTTCACCCGCCAATGCCGCCCGCGCGGCATGCAACTCTTCTTCCGTGCCCGCCGCGATCGCCGCCGCCACGCCCTCGGCCTGGGCGAGGGTCAACTTCCCGTTCAGGTACGCCCGCGCGGAGAACTCGCCGGGTCGGGCTTCGCGCACGCCAGGCTGAGCCGCGAGCATCCCGACGACGCGCTCGACCAGCGCCGCGCCGCCCGCTGCGCGTCCGCCGCCGGCGCTGGCTGGCAGCAGGATCTCCGCGCTTTCCTCGCCCGTGAAAGAGTGTGGCGACTGGTACCACACCACGCACACGGGCAGCCAGTGATGCTTGGTTTTGCCGGGCACGCGAAGCCGGGTGGTCGTCGCACCGGCACCCTGCGGCAGCGGTTCAATCAAACCCGACAGCACATCGCGCAGCGCCAGCGTTCCACCCGACAGCCGCACGATTGTCCGCGTGCCCCCCCCTCCCGGCCCGCTCGCCCGCGCCACGATGACCTCGCCACCGGCGTCCATGCCAAAGGCTACGCGCGAAGCGGGCGCGGCTGCGCTGCCATGCTCTTTGGACTCTCCGATTTGTCACTTGTGTCACAGGCGAAGGTCAAGCCGTGCACAGATGTAGGCTCGGCGACATCTGTGATGGCGTGCACTCAATAGACCATCCGAGAACACAGAAGTCGCCAAGCCGACTTCTGTGCCACGACTGTTTCTGTGCCAACCCGTGTATCGGTGTGCTCACCCCGCCACCCGATACGCCACGAACGCCCCCACATAGGCCAGCCCGCTCATCCACGCGAACTGCAAGAGGGCCCACTTCCAGCCGCCCGCTTCGCGGGCCGTGACCACGAGCGTGGGCAGGCATTGCATGGCCAGGACGTAGTAGACCAGCAGCGACCACGCGGTCGCCCGCGTGAAGATGGGCGTTATGCCGTCATCGCGCTTCGCGGCAGCGATCCGATCGAGCACACCCTCGGACTCCGTGTCTTCTTCCCCTGTCACCACCACCGCCATCGTGCCAACGAACACTTCACGGGCGGCGAATGACGCGATGACGCCCACGCTCAACTGCCAGTCGTACCCGAGGGGCCGCAGCACCGGTTCCAGCGCGTGGCCCATCGACCCAAGCAGACTCTGCCGCTTCTGGGCCCGCGCGTGCTCGGTGCTCAGGTGTTGGGCAATCTCGCCCGCCTTCGCGGCACCCGCTTCATCGCCTGCCGCGACCAGCGCGGCCTCCTGGGCGCGTGCGTCCGCAAGCGCCAGGGGCTCCGCGAGCCGAGGGAACGCGCCGAGCCACCACAGCACGATGCAGATCGCCATGATGTTCGTCCCCGCGCTGGTGACGAACACCCTCGCCCGATCCCACGTCGAGCCGACCGCGTTCCGCAGGCTGGGCCTTCGATAACTCGGCAGTTCCAGCGCCATCGGCCTCGACCGTCCCCGCAGAATCGTCCGCCGAGCAACCAAGGCACTGAGCGCGCCGGCGAACGCCCCGAGCCCATAGCACCCGAGCAGCGCTAACGCCGCACGTCCGGGCGAATCCGGAAACAGCAGCCCAGAGAGCAAGGCGTATACCGGCAATCGCGCCGAGCAACTCATGAATGGTGCGATCAATATGGTCGCCAGACGCTCCTTCGGATCAGGCACCGCCCGGCACGCGATGATCCCCGGCAGCGCGCACGCATGACTCGACAGCAGCGGCACAAACGCATGCCCGGGCAGGCCGAAGGGGCGCAAGAGCCGGTCCATCAAGAACGCGCCCCGCGCCAGATACCCCGAATCCTCCAAGAGCGAGATGCAGAAAAACAGCAGGCAAATCTGCGGCAAAAACACCAGCACCGTCCCCACGCCACTCAACACGCCATCGCACAGCAGGTCAGCGATCAGGCCTTCAGGCAGCACGCCGCGCACCGCTCCGGCCACGGCATCCACGCCCGACGAAATCAGGTCCATCGGCACACTGGCCGCGCTGAACAGGATGTAAAACAGCCCCGCCATCACCAGCACGAAAACCGCAAACCCGAGCAGCGGATGCGTAAACACCCGGTCAAGCCGATCGGTCAGCGTGTCGGCCATCATCGCCCGCCTCGAACCCGCGGTACCGGGCGTGCCCGCGCCGGTGCCGTCCGCGCTCATCCCGCTCGCGGCGGCGACAAACACACCCTCCGCCCACTCGATCAACCCCCCGTCATCGCCCGGTGGCGTCCGCGACGGAATCTTCGCCCGCGTCAGCGCCGCCTTCACCCGATCCAGCCCTTCACCCGACCGGGCGCAACAGAACACCACCTCGCAGCCCAGTTCGGTCGCCAGCACCGTCGCGTCGAGCGCGAGCCCGCGAGCCCGGGCAGCGTCGATCATGTTCACCACGACCACGGTGGGCAAACGACGCCGCAGCGCCTCGCCGGCGAATCGCAGATTGCGGGCCAGGTTGGTCGCGTCAACGATCACACACAACGCATCGGGCTCGCTCCCAGCGCCGAAACGCCCGGCCAGAACCTCCCGCGCCACGCGGGATTCCAACTGATCCAGTTCCAGCGAATAGACGCCGGGCAGATCGATCAACTCCGCCGACCACCCGTCGCCGACGACACGCCCCGATCGCGCCTCCAGCGTCGTTCCCGGGAAGTTCGACGTCTTGTGCCGAAGCCCCGTAAGCCGGTTCAGGAGCGTCGTCTTGCCTGTATTCGGGTTCCCCAGCAAGGCGATCCGCGTGGGATGACGCGGCTCGCCCGGCCCCCTTCCGCCTTCCTGAACGCTGGTCGATCCGGCGCTGCCGCGTGTGGCGCTGGTCATCCGTTCACCCCTTCAAGGTCGCCTCAGGCCTCGACCCGCGGCTCCATCAGCCGCACCACGATCCGCTCCGCCAGCGGCTTGGCCAGCCCAATCCGGCACGAATCCGCCCACAGCCGCCCACCGCCCGCCCCGCCAACCTCGCTGCAACCCGACATCACCGCCACAATGCACGGCTCCCCCGCCCGGCACAACTTCACCGTCGCATTGCACGACAGGCCCATAGCCCGCAGCAGGGCACGGTCCTCGCCATCCATTCGCTTGTCGGCAATCACGCCCATCTGCCCCACGCGCATCTGTGACAGGCTCACGGTGGGTTCCGAGGCTGAGACTGGCTTGGGATGATCGTCGGCCATACCACCAGTGTAGTCATTGAGAATCAGTCGCAGTCGGTTTTCTTGCCATGTGGACGATTCGGCGCGACATTCTCAGTTGGTCCCTAGGCTGGCTTCTCGGGCCGGTCCGCACACGGAGGTTCCCCCAATGCTGCTTCGTTCGCCCATCGCCATCATCGCCCTTGCCGTGGGCACTGCGGCTTCCACCGCTCAGGCCTCATTCCACTTCATGCAGGTCGAGCAAATCATCGGCGGCGTCGCCGGCGACACCACCAAGCAGGCCATCCAACTGCGCATGCGCAGCGCCGGCCAGAACCAGGTCGGCAACACCGTCATCAAGGTGTTCGACGCCCAGGGCCTGAACCCCATTACCGTCGCCACCCTCACATCGAGCGTGCCTATGGCGACAGGCGGCGCGCGAATCCTCATCGCCAGCCCGGGCTTTCTGGCCGCCACCGAGCCGGATGCCGTGGCCAACTTCACCATGACCGCGCTCATCCCGGCCTCCTACCTGGCCGCCGGTCGCCTCACCTTTGAAGGTGCCGGCCAGATCATCTGGTCGGTCTCCTGGGGCGGGGCGGCCTACACCGGCCCCCAGACCGGCAGCGCCTTCAACGACTCCGACGGCAACTTCGGCCCCGCCTTCGCCGGCCCGCTGCCCTCCACCACCACCCAGGCCCTTCGTTTCAACGGCGCATTCAGCGCCCTCAGCACCAACAACGCGGCCAACTACATCGTCACCGCCGGTGCCGCCGTCTTCAACAACAATGCGAATGCGTCATTCACTGTTTCCGAGCCCCCGCCACCCGACTGTCCTGCCGATTTCAACGGCGACAACAGCGTCGATCCCGACGACCTGTCCGACTACATCGCCGCGTTCTTTGCCGTCCCCGCCGACCCTGCCGCGGACTTCAACGGCGATTCGTCGATCGACCCCGATGACCTCAGCGACTACATCGCGGCGTTCTTCGGGCCACCGTGCTGATGTGCAGCCCCGCTCGATTGGTCGGGTAGACTCCCCGCATGGGTATACCGCTCGTCGTGCTTCAACGCACGGCAGGCCCACCTTCAGGTCTCCGCTCCAACCCCGCGCGGGCGTTTCACGCTGTATCGCGCGCCGGCGGGACCACGACGGAACCCGAACCGGAAAGGCACGCCCACCCTCCCACGCTCGTTGACTCGCACGGCCGCACGATTCGCGACCTCCGCCTGAGCATCACCGACCGGTGCAACTTCAGGTGCCTCTACTGCCTGGACCCGGGCACACGGTTTCTGGATGCGTCCAGCCTGCTCAGCGACGACGAACTCGTGCGCCTCGCACGAGTCTGCGTGTCGATGGGCGTCCGCAAAATCCGCCTCACCGGCGGCGAGCCCACGCTTCACCCGCGGCTCACCAGTCTGATTGCCCGCATCGCCGCGCTGCCCATCGACGACCTGGCGATGACGACCAACGGTTCTCGGTGCGACCCCGGTTCGCTAGCCGAGTGGAAGCGTGCGGGCCTGAAGCGTTTGACGTTCAGCCTCGATGCGGTTGAGCCAGCCGCGTTTGCCCGGCTCACGCGCGCGGCCACGCCGGTGAACGTGGTGCTCGACGCAATACGCGGTGCCCAGCGTGCGGGGTTTGGTGCTCAGGGGCCGATCCGCGTGAATGCCGTGCTGCTGCGGGGGCACAACGACGATCAGGTCGTGCCGCTGGCGAGGCTCGCCCGCGACCTGGGCGTGGAAGTGCGGTTCATCGAGTTCATGCCCCTGGATGACGCGCACGGCTGGTCGCTCGACCGCATGGTGCCCGCGCGCGAGGTCATCGACACAATCAGCGCCGCCTTCCCGCTCGTGCCGCTGGGTAAAGCCGTCGAATCGAGCACGTCCGACGAGTTCTCCTTTGCCGACGGCGCAATTGGTGGCGTGGGCGTCATCGCGCCGGTGACTCGACCGTTCTGCGGGGCGTGTAGCCGATTGCGCGTCACCGCCGATGGGCAGGTAAGGCCCTGCTTGTTTTCGCGGGAGGAGTGGGACGCGCGGGCGGTGCTGCGCGATGGCGGTAACGATGCCACACTCGCACGATTTCTGGCCGACACCACCTGGAGCAAGCAACCCGGCCACGGCATCGCCGCGCCGGGCTTCGCCCAACCAGCGCGGACGATGTCGGCAATTGGGGGATAGCCTGTGGCCCCCCAGCGGGCTGCGGGAAGTCGTTCTCGCCCGTTGGGATGGTGCTGAGGTTGCGGAAGCCGGACCCCAGAGTAACCGCGGCGTACATGAACGCCCCGCCCCCCCCAGATACGCCAACACATGCACACCCGGCTGGCTCGTCAGTCGCTTCCACAAGCGGCAGCACCTGCTCCTCCACCATCCGCAGAAGCTTCACCCAATACGGCTCGCGCCAACGATCCGCCGGGTTGTTGGCGCTGGCGCACCCGACAACATAGAGTCGGCGAGCGTCGGCTGCGCGATCGTCGCAGGCTGCTTGGTTGGTGCTGGCGGCGTCGGCACCGGATTGGCGGGCGGTACCGCTGGCGGCGTCCGACCACCAGCCACCCGAGGCGTTGAAGGCTTCTCGATCGGCCCTGACTCTTCACGAGTTCGATCGGGCACCGTCGGCGCATCATCTCTCGCATCGGCTTCTGGCGGTGTCGGCACGTTGGCGAGAGCACACCCCGCCACCAGCAGCGCGGAACCAAAGCCAGGCCCAGTGTCGCGCCGATCATCAGCCCGCCACAGGCTCATTCCAGTGTACCAAATCGGCCCGAAACGCTACCCACCTTCAGGGCATTCTTGATGCCTCGATGCCTCATGCCCCGATGCCTTCTTCTTCGTCCGATTTCCCCGTTCCCTCATGCACCTCTTTCGTCGCGCGGGTCCGCCATCACCCTTCGGTACGCGAATACTTCCCCTTCGTGCCCTCATCCGAACTGCCCCATCCTGACCGCCTGCTCGAACGCATCGAGCAGCACGCCCTGACCGCCGACCGGCGTCGATTGGTCGAGCGCGTACACGCCCTCCGCGATTCTCGAACACCACCCCCCGAATCCGACATCCGCCGCCTCGTCGATGACACTCAGCGGTCCATCGACCGCGCCCGCGAGCGCTTCGACCGCAAACCTGCCGCCAATCTCGACCTCAATCTTCCCATCGCCGCCCGGCGCGACGAGATCGCCCGCGCCATCGACATGCACCAGGTCATCGTCCTCTGCGGCGAAACCGGCAGCGGCAAGACCACGCAGTTGCCTCAAATCTGCCTTGATCTTGCGCGAGGCGTGCGCGGGCTCATAGGGCATACCCAACCCCGCCGCATCGCAGCCCGCGCGGTCGCCCAGCGCCTGGCCGACGAACTGGGTACCCAACTCGGCCCCCGTGGCCACGTCGGCTACAAGGTCCGCTTCGGCGACGAATCCTCACCCGCCAACTTCGTCCGCCTCATGACCGACGGCATCCTGCTCGCCGAGACCGCCGGCGACCCCCTCCTTGAAAACTACGACACCATCATCGTCGACGAAGCCCACGAACGCTCCCTCAACATCGACTTCCTCCTGGGCTATCTCCGCCAACTTCTGCCCACGCGTCCCGACCTCAAACTGATCATCACGAGCGCCACGATCGATCCGCAGCGCCTGTCCACCCACTTTGGCGGGCCCGAGAAGGCCCCGGTCATCGAGGTTTCCGGCCGCACCTATCCCGTCGAGATCCGCTATCGCCCGACGACCGACATCGAGGCCGATGACTGGGAGAACATCGAGGAACTGGCGATTCTCGATGCCGTCGATGAACTCTGTCGGCCACCGCTGCCACCGGGCGACATCCTCGTGTTCCTCCCGGGCGAGCGCGAAATCCGCAACGTCGCCGACGCCCTGCGCAAGTACTTTATCAACTCCCGCGCGCCGATCGAAATCCTCCCGCTCTACGCGCGGCTTTCCCCCGCCGAACAGCAGCGCGTCTTTGGCCCTTCACCACGTGGCGGTCGTCGCGTCGTGCTCGCGACCAACGTCGCGGAAACCTCACTCACCGTTCCGGGCATCCGCTACGTCATCGACGCCGGCCTCGCCCGTATCAGCCGCTACAACCATCGCTCCAAGGTGCAGCGCCTTCCCATCGAGGCGATCTCTCAGGCGTCGGCCAATCAGCGCTCCGGACGATGCGGGCGTGTTGCCGCGGGTGTGGCCATTCGCCTCTATGGCGAAGACGACTTCAAGGCCCGCCCCGCCTTTACCGATCCCGAAATCCTGCGCACCAATCTCGCCAGCGTCATCCTGCAGATGAAGGCGCTGCGCCTCGGTGCCGTCGAAGCGTTCCCCTTCGTCGAGCCCCCCGACGCCCGCATGATCCGCGACGGCTACGAAACCCTCGAAGAGCTCGGGGCGGTTGACGACGCGGGCGAACTCACGCCCCTGGGCAAGCGCCTCGCGCGCCTCCCGATCGACCCGCGCATCGGCCGCATGCTCCTCGCCGCGGAAACCGAGAACTGTGTGGCCGAGGCGCTGGTCATCTGTGCCGCGCTTGAGGTGCAAGACCCGCGCGACCGGCCCATGGAGAAACAAGCCGCGGCTGATCAGGCTCAGGCGGTGTTCCGTCACGAAACCAGCGACTTCCAGACCTATCTGAACATCTGGACCGCGTATCACCACGAGGCGGAGTCGAGCGGCCAATCGCGCCTTCGCGCCTGGTGTCGCGACTATTTCCTGAACTTCATGCGGATGCGCGAATGGGTCGAGACCTATCGCCAACTCAAGGGCCTGGCCGAGGAGATGGGCCTGAAGGAGGCCTCGCAGCCCGCCAACTACGACCGCTTGCACCGCGCCCTGCTCACCGGCCTGCTTTCTTCAGTCGCGTGCAAGAACGACGCCGCGGCACCCGGTGCCAATGCCGGCCACGACTACCTCGGGGCCCGTTCCACCAAGGTCGCGATCTTCCCCGGCTCGGCTCTCTTTAAAAAGGGCCCGCGCTGGCTCATGGCCGCCGAGATCGTGCAGACCACCAAGTTGTACAGTCGCACCTGCGCCAAGATCGAGCCCGAGTGGATCGAGCACCTTGCCGGGCATGTCGTGAAGCGGACGTACACCGACCAGCACTGGCACCGCGAAGGCGGCCACGCCAGCGTGTGGGAGCGTGTGCTGCTCTTCGGCCTGGTCGTCGTGCCGCGCCGCCGCGCCAACCTCGGAGCCATCGATCCAAAGGCCGCCCGCGACCTGCTCATCCACCACGCGCTCATCATGGGCGAATGGCCCGAGGGCCGCCGCGCTCAGCCTTTCGAGGCCCACAACGCCCGCATCATCGAGCAGGTGAAGACCCTCGAAGCGAAACTGCGGCGTACCGACCTCCTCGCCGATCACGCCGCCCTGCACCGCTTCTTTGATCGACACATTCCAAACGATGTGTACGCGGTGGGCCCGTTTGACAAGTGGTACATGGAAAAGGCCAAGTCCCAGCCGCGGGTGCTGGAACTGCGCGTATCGGACGTGCTGGCCGACGACGCCGGGGGGGCGGGCACGGGTGGCAGCGGCGACATCGAATCCCGCTTTCCCGATGCGATTGCCCTCACAGGCACCAGGAACGCCGAGCCCGCCGCGCTCGAATACGCCTTCGAGCCGGGCAAAGAAATCGACGGCATCACCGCCATCCTCCCCATCACCGCGCTCCCTCAACTCGACCCCGCCAGGTGCCAGTGGCTTGTTCCGGGCTTCCTGCGCGAGAAGGTCCATGCGCTGCTGAAGACTCTGCCGAAGTCTCTCCGGCTTCAACTCGATAGCGGGAACACCGTCTCTGCCGGGGCCGCCCCCGGGCGCGTTGGTCTTGCAATCCTCGCCGATGAATGCGCGGGCGTGATGACCTTTGCCGAAAAGCCCCTCGGCGCGGCGCTTTCCGAAGCCGTCGAGGTGCTCCGCAGCGTCCGTATTCCCGAATCTGCCTGGCAGGAACAGGCCATACCTGACTACCTGCGACTGAGCGTGCGCGTCGTCGACGATCACGGGAAGGCGCTCGGCGAATCGCGCGATATCGCCGACCTGAAGGCCCGCCTTGCCGGTCGGGCCCGCAAGGCCCTTGCCGGTGCGGCCCGTGCGCAGTTTGGCCGCGAGGGGCTGACCACCTGGGACTTTGACGACCTCCCCGAGCGCTTCGAACTCGACCGGGGTGGTGAGGGAGGTGGGGGTGGAGGCGTGACCGTGGTCGCGTTTCCCGCGCTGGCCGATCGGGGCGAGCACGCCGCGCTCACCCTCGCCGAAACCGAGGCCGCGGCGTCCGCCTCCACCCACCGTGGCGTCCGCCGCTTGCTCGCCCTCGCCTGCAAAGACGAAGTCGCTCACCGCCTCTCGACATTCGGCGGGCCGGCGCCGATTGAATCTATGTACAAGTGGTTTGCGCCTCTCGGTCCGCCCGCCGAACTGAAAGCCGCGCTGATTGATCTCATCGTCGAACGCGCCTTCCTTGCGGGCCAGCCCGCCATCCGCACACGCGCGGCTTTCGAGGACCGACAGACCGCCTGCTGGGGCAAACTGGGCCAGGCCACCATCGAAGTCGTGTCTTCGGTAGCCCGCATACTCGAATCTCGCCACAAGGTTGCCGCCAAACTGGGCAGCGGGACTCCCCGCACCTGGGCCGTCAGCGTGGCCGACATCCGCGAGCACGCCGCGTATCTGATGCCCAAGGGATTCCTGACGATGGTGCCACGCGAGCGCCTGGCCGAGTACCCGCGCTACGTCGAAGCGATGTGGCTGCGGCTCACCAAACTCCGCGAAGACGGCTCGCCCCGCGAAGCCCGTGCCTTGGCCGAACTGGCACCACACTGGAAGCGTTACACAGGCTGGGTCGCCCGGCACGCCTCGGCAGCCAAGGCAAATGAAGCCGAGCACGCGACAACGGACACCTACACCGACGCGCCATCCACTCCATCCATCAAAGGCGGAACTGCCAAAGGCACACTCGCGCTCCCCGCCGCGCGCCGCGCTGCTCCCGTAGTACCCACTGAAGCCGCCGCATGGGCCGCCCGACCGGGCGAGCTGCCCCAGCCTCTCGAGACCTATCGCTGGATGCTCGAAGAGTTCCGCGTCAGTCTGTTCGCGCAGGAACTGGGCACGGCCCAAACCGTTTCCGCCAAACGCCTCGATGAACAATGGGGCAAAGTCCCCGAATAGCCCCGGATGCCGGACCTGAGTCTTCGAAGGTCCAGGTTCAGCACTTCTCATCCCTCACCCCTTGTCCTCCCACCCCGTCACCACCCCATCATCCAGCGTCACCCGCAGGTTGAACCGGTTCTTTCCGGTCTGACCGTACTTCCACACCTCGCGCGTGCGGGTCTTGGTCACGCTTTCATCTGTGTCAGCAGGCTGGCCCAAACTGTCACGCAGTTGCTGGGCCGTCTGGCCCACCCAGAACTCGCGATCGAGAAGCCGTTGCACCAGGGCCGGGTCGTTGTACATCCGCAGCAGCCGTGCCGCCCGGCCCGCCCGGCGTAACCGCTTCCATACCAGCCAACCAACCGGCAACGCCAACACCACCACCAGCGCCATGATCACCACTCGCATATCGGGAGGATACTCTGGCCCATGCGGATCGTGTTTCTGGGCGCCGGGGCCTTCGGCCTGCCCACCTTGCAAGCCCTTGCATCCTCGACCGACCATCAAGTCGTGGGCGTCGTCAGCCAGCCTGACAAGCCGGCGGGTCGTGGCGGAACACTGACGCCCACACCCATCGCCGAGTGGGCCGCAGCGAACTTGCCCAGTGTGCCGCTCATCAAATCCCCCAAGATCAGCGCGGGCGACGACGCTGCCCGCGTGCGGGCCATCGACGGCGAGGCGTGGCTGGTGATCGCGTTCGGACAGAAACTGTCGGCTGAGTTGCTCGCTGGCAAGCGGGCGATCAATCTGCACGCGAGTCTGCTCCCGCGATGGCGGGGTGCCGCGCCGATCAATGCCGCGATCCTCGCCGGCGACAGGGAAACCGGCAACTCCATCATTACCCTCGCCGATCGCATGGACGCCGGGCTGGTGCTCGCGCAATCGCGCCCCCCCCGCACCATTGACCCAAGCATCACGGCGGGCGAACTACACGACCAACTCTCAGCCGATGGACCGGCGCTGTGCCTTTCCGTGCTGGCTGAACTGGACGGGCATTTGGCCCGCGCGGCAGTGAGCGGGATGCAGGATGAAGCGCGTACATGCCGCGCACCCAAGTTGGGGCGGAGTGACGGGTGGGTGGAGTTTGCGCATCCTGCCGAGCAGTGCCGAAACCGCATACATGGGCTGACGCCCTGGCCCGGGGTTTTCGCCAAAGTGGCCCGCCAGGACGTGAAACTGCTGAGGGCGATCGTGGAAACCGGTTGCACATCTTCCCAATCCCAGCCCCCCCCCGGGACGCTGATCGACCCATCCACAGGCCTCATCGCCTGCGGCACCGGCACCGCACTCCGTATTCTGACGGTTCAACCCGCCGGGAAGAAGGCGATGCCCTGGAGCGACTTTGCCCGTGGGCGACGGCTGGAAGCCGGTGCCGTGGTCACTTCGGAGAAGCCTGTTTGCTGACGCTCTGGGATTTGCTGGAACCGGCGGTGCGGCCTGTGCTCGATCGCTTCAAGCCTCGCGCGCCGGTGGCGGTTCGCAAACCCGCGCCCGTCGTGGTGCCGCCGGTGGTACCCTCGCCTCGAATCAACCCACCAGCGAACTCCCCCACTTCGACCACCGAGTCCGCCGAGGCTCGCTACGAGCGCATCACGCGCGAGATGCTGGCCCAATACGACATCAAGGTCCGCAAGTGGCGATCGAGCATGTCGGGCATGGCGTGGGAACTGCGCTACCGCGATGGGTCCACCAAGCGGATGCTCGAATCGCCTCGCCCGTGCGGGCCGATGTCCGCCGCGATCTTTCTGCACGAGGTGGGGCACCACGCCATCGGGTTCAACCGGTACAAGCCACGGTGCCTGGAGGAATATCACGCATGGGCGTGGTCGCTGGCCAAGATGGAGGCTTTGGGGCTGAACGTGACCGACGCGGTGCGGTTTCGGATGCATGAGAGTCTGTGGTACGCGGTGGCCAAGGCTCAGCGTCGGGGTTTGCGCGAACTGCCGCCTGAACTGGCGCCCTTTCAGGAACGCCCGCGCCGCCCCAAACGCGGCCAGAAAACCGCCCGCTCAATCGATCGCCCCCGCCCCCCCCGCCCCCCCCGCCCCCCCCACCACCCCCGCCCACGAATGTTCACCCGCGCCGGCTGAAGCCCGGTATTCTGACTCTTTGCCTGTGCGCATTGTCGCTGAACAACGCTCGACACTTCCGGAGATCGCCCTTGAAACTTGGTGCTCTTTCCCTCGCTCGTTCTGGTCTGGTCGCCTCCATTGTGCTTGCTGCGGGCTCTGCCCACGCGCTGGCCCAGGTGCAGCCTTCCGGAGCCATGCTCCGTTTCCCTGATATCAGCGCCACGCACATCGCGTTTGCCTACGCCAACGACCTGTGGATCGCCCCGCGCACCGGCGGCATGGCCCAGCCCCTCTCCAGCCCAGCGGGCGCGGAGAACTTCCCCCGCTTCAGCCCCGACGGCAAGGAGATCGCCTTTGCCGGCAACTACGCGGGCAATCGCGACCTCTACATCATCTCCACCACCGGCGGCACCGCCCGGCGCGTCACCCACCACCCGGGTGCCGAGACGCTCTGCGACTGGAACCCCGACGGCAAGAGCCTCGTCTTCATGACCAACGGCCTCGCGGGTCTGGCCCGTCAGACCCAACTCTTCAGCGTGCCCGCCACCGGCGGCCTGCCCGCCAAACTGCCCATGCCCTACGCCGGGTTCGGCGCGATCAACGCGGCTGGCGACTGGGTGGCCTTTACCCCCCACTCCACCGACACACGCACCTGGAAGCGCTATCGCGGCGGGATGGCCACCGACCTGTGGCTGCTCAACCTCAAAACCAACGCCTCCAAGCAGATCACCGACTGGGAAGGCACCGACACCATCCCGATGTGGGGCTTTGGCCCGGCCGCGAGCACCGTGTTCTATCTCTCCGACGCGGGCCCCGAGCATCGTCTGAACGTCTGGAGTTACGACACCAACTCAGGCGTGCGGTCGCCGATCACCACGTTCAAGGACGACGACGTGCGCTGGCCCTCGATCGGGCCCGGGCCTGGAGGCGGAACGGCCCCTTGGGGCGAAGTGATTTTCCAGTTGGGTTCGTCGCTCCGCGTGCTCGACCTGGCCACCAAGCAGGTGCGCGAGGTGACCATCACGATCCCGGGCGATCGCCCGACGCTGATGACCCGCGACGAGGACGCGAGCGCCACCATGCAGGGTTCGACGATCTCGCCCACCGGCAAGCGCGTGTTGGCGGTCGGCCGGGGCGACATCTTCTCGCTCCCGGTGAAGGAAGGCGTGGTGCGCAACCTGACCCGCACCGACAACGTCTTTGATCGTGACCCGGCGTGGTCGCCCGATGGTCGCTGGATGGTCTGGTTCAGCGACGCGAGCGGCGAGTACGAGATGTGGCTGCGGAAGGCTGACGGCCGCGCTCCGGAGGAAGAGAAGAAAGACGACGAGGCCGACAAGAGCGAGAAGGGCGAGAAGAAGGACGCCAAGGAAGGCGAGGGCGAGGCCAAGAAAGAGGGTGCCGACGCGAAGCCCGCCGAGGCTCCCCCAACTGCGGTCGGTCCCTCCGAGCCCGTGAAACTCACGAGTCTCGGCGCGGGCTTCCGCTATTCGCCGGTCTGGTCGCCCGACAGCAAGCATGTCGCGTTCACCGACAAAGGCGGGAGGCTCTTCGTCGCGACGATCACCATCGAGGGCACCAGCGCCTCCGCCAAGGTTGTCACCGCCGACACCAACCCGCAGGGCGACCCGGTGTCGTTCTCGTGGTCGAGCGATTCCAACTGGATCGCCTATCTGCGCAACGAGCCGGGCCACCAGCAGCAGAACGGCGTGTGGCTCTACGACCTCGCCGAGGCCAAGGCGACGCGGGTGATCTCCCCGGTCTTCAACTGCAGCAATGTGACCTTCGACCGCAAGGGGGAGCACCTGTTCCTCTCGTCCAGTCGCTCGTATTCGCCGGAGTACGCTGATCTGGATACCACGTTCATCTACTCGGGCACGGAAGTGCTGCTGATGGTGCCCCTGCGTGAGGACTTGAAGAACCCCTTCGCCCCCAAGAGCGACGAGGAAGAGTTCAAGAAGGACGAGAAGCCCAAAGCCGACGCCAAGAAGAAGGACGACGCCAAGGCTGACGCGAAGGGCGAGGGCAAGAAGGACGAGGCCGCGAAGGTCGACGACGCGGTGACGGGCACCTGGGAAGGCTCGGCCAAGGGCGGCCAGTTACCCCCCGATGGGCTGCCCTTCACCATGCGCCTCTCTTCCACCGGCGGCACGCTCAAGGCTTCGGTCTCCTCGGCCATGGGCACGGGCTCGGGCACCGGTATCTTTGACGCAAAGGCCAGGACGTTCTCGTTTAGTGTCACCGTGAACGGCCGAGGCGTCACGTTCAGCGGCGAGGTCGAAGGCGAAGGCGCCAAGGGCACCTGGGAAGTCGGCAACGAATCGGGCACGTTCTCGTGCAACCGCACGAGCAAGGACGCGCCGGCCATCGACGACGCCAAGGGCAAGGCCAGCGAGAAATCAGACAAGGACAAAAAGAAGCCCGTGAAGATCGATCTCGAAGGCTTCGAGCGCCGTGCGGTGCAGTTGCCCGTCAGCGCGGGCAACTTCGGCGAGATGGCCGTGAGCGAAGACGGCAAACTGATCTACGTCCGCCGCTCGGCTCGTGGGGCGGGCGGCGAGTCCGGCATCAAGATCTTCGACCTCAAGGACGAAGCCCGCGAGGAGAAAGCCGTCACCGCCGGTGGCAACTTCGAGATGTCCGCCGATGGCAAGAAACTGCTGGTCCGCCGCGGCGGCAGCACGATGGTCGTCGTCGATGCCTCCGCCGGCGGCGGCAAGGCCCAGACCGTGCCCACCGCTGGCATGCGCGTCCGCGTCCGGCCCCGAGAAGAGTGGAAGCATATCTTCAACGAGGTCTACCGCCTGCAGCGCGACTTCTTCTACGAAGAAACGCTCCACGGAGTCGACTGGGCCAAGCAGCGTGACCACTACGGCGCGATGATCGCCGACTGCGCCAACCGCGAAGACGTCGCCTGGGTCATCGCCGAGTTCATCAGCGAACTGAACATCGGTCACGCCTATGTCACCAACCCGGGCGACGTGGAAAACTCCCTCCCACCCGTCAGCGTGGGCATGCTCGGCTGCGATTACGCCCTGGAGACGACGCCCGAAGGCACCGCGTACAAGATCACTGCGATCCACGAAGGTGGCCCGTGGGATTCCGACGCCCGCGGCCCGCTCAGCCAGCCGGGCGAGAAGAAGAACAACGTCAACGTAGGCGACTTCCTGCTCGCGGTGAACGGCACGCCCGTGGATACCACCCTCGACCCGTGGGCGGCGTTCCGGGGCATGGCCGATCGGGCCACCACCATCACCGTCTCCACCAAACCCGTGATGGACGCCAGCGCGCGAGACGTGCTCGTGAAGCCCGTCGCCAGCGAGGTCGGCCTGCGTTATCGCGCGTGGATCGAAGCCAAGCGCCAGCACGTCGAGAAACAGTCCAACGGCACCATCGGCTACATCTATGTGCCCAACACGGGTCAGGACGGTCAGTCCGATCTCTTGCGGCAGTATTACGGTCAGATGGGCAAGGCCGCGCTGATCATCGATGAACGCTGGAACGGCGGCGGTCAGATCCCGACGCGGTTCATCGAACTGCTCAACCGGCCAGTGACCAACTACTGGGCACGCCGCGAGGGCACCGACTGGACCTGGCCCCCCGATAGCCACCAGGGCCCCAAGGCGATGCTCATCAACGGGCTCGCCGGCTCGGGCGGCGACATGTTCCCCTGGCTCTTCAAGTTCAACAAGATCGGCAAACTCATCGGCACCCGCACCTGGGGCGGCCTGGTGGGCATCTCCGGTAACCCGGGCCTGATCGACGGCGGCGCGGTCTCGGTCCCCACCTTCGGCTTCTACGAAAAAGACGGCACCTGGGGCGTCGAAGGCCACGGCACCGACCCCGATATGGTCGTGATCGACGACCCGGGCCAGATGACCTCACCGGTGCCCGTCGCGGGCGGGGCCGACCCCCAACTCGACGCCGCCATCGCCCACCTACTGGCCGAGATCAAGACCAGTGGCTACACCCCGCCCAAGCGCCCGGCCGGGCCGGACCGCAAGGGCATGGGCATTCCGGAACGCGATCGATAGTTGGAGCGCGGCGGTTCAGCCTGGCTGCACCACGATGCATGTCGTGCTTCTCGATCGCGTGGACTCCACCAGCCTGCTTGCGCGGCGCGAACTGTCTTCGCGCGATACGAACGCGCATGAACCCCTGCTCTACATCGCGCACGAGCAGACCGGCGGCGTCGGCCAGCAAGGCCGGGCGTGGTGGAGCCCGCCGGGCGGCGCGTGGTTCACGCTGGTCGTACGCCGCGCCACGCGGCCCGAACCGGAGATCGCCCTGCGCGTAGGCGAAGTGATCGCGGATTGGGTCGCCGGGCTCGTGGTCGCGAAGGTGACCGTCAAACACCCCAACGACGTGTTGCTCGACGGGCGAAAGGTCGCCGGAGTGCTCATCGAAGTTGTACCGGTGGAAACCGGCTTCGCCGTGCTGGTGGGGGTGGGGGTGAACCTCCACAACCGCGTGGCGGATGCCCCGGCGGAAGTCGCGGCGCGGGCGACCTCCGTGCTGGAGGCGGTGGGCGAAGCGCCGGAGCCACAGGCGGTGGCGATCATGCTGGCGGAGCGCATCGTGCCACTGGTGTCGTGAAGGCGAGGATGGACGAACGGGATCGGGATCGGCGCTCGATTCGGAGAATCGAGGTACCCAAGATGTAAAGAACGCCGAACAGGGGCGAGTCACTTCGCTACCATCGCGCGTGAGCGATGCCATCACCATTCGCGGCGTAACCAAGACCTTCGGGCCCAAGACCGCCGTGCGGGCGCTGGACCTTGACGTGCGCGAAGGCGCCGTCTGCGGGTTCATCGGCCCAAATGGAGCCGGGAAGACCACGACGATCCGCATGATCATGTCGATCATCTTCCCCGACACCGGCGAGATCCGCGTGCTCGGACGCGATTCGGCCGTTGAAAGCAAGGACCGCATCGGCTACTTGCCCGAAGAACGCGGCGTCTACCGCAAGATGAAGGTCGGCGCGTTTCTCAACTACATGGCGCGACTCAAGGGCATCGACTCGAACGCCAGCGACAAGCGCGTGCGGGCGTGGCTCGATCGCATGGGCCTGCCCGACGTCTACAAGAAAAAGTGCGAAGAACTCAGCAAGGGCATGCAGCAGAAGGTGCAGTTCGTCTCGGCCGTGATCCACGAGCCGGACCTGGTGATCCTCGACGAAGTCTTCAGCGGGCTCGACCCGGTGAACCGTCGCCTGATGCGCGATTTGATCGACGAGCAGCACAAACGCGGCTGCACCATCATCTTCAGCACCCACGCCATGTTCGAGGCCGAGCAGTTGTGCGATCAGATCTTCATGATCCACAAGGGCAACAAGGTGCTCGACGGCACCCTCGCTAGCATCGTCGCCCGCCACGCGCCCAAGTCATTGCTGGTCGAGCCGATGGAAGGCGATACGACGCCACTGGCCAGCCTGCCGGGCGTGCGTGGCATCGTGACCGGTGCCGAGAACGGCACCCGCGGATCCATCGAAGTGCTGCTCGACGACTCAACCGATCCCACTAACGCGATGCGACGCGTGCTCGATTCAATCCCGGTGCGGCGCATCGAGCGCAAGCGCGCCTCGCTGGAAGACATCTTCATCGATACGGTCATCGGTGGCGGCGCCGCAGCCGCAGGGGGCGGTGTGGTGAAAGACCGCGAAAAACTCCGCGAACAACTGGCGGCGCTGGGTGCCGAGGAGGGCGCATAAATGCGGATGCTGCTGGTGGCGTGGCGCGAGTTCGGTTCGGTTGTCTTCACCAAGGGCTTCCTGCTGGGCATCATCCTGCCCCCGGTGATGGCTGCGGTGGTGGGCGGCGCGATCTTCATGATGCGCAACATCGAAGGCCCGCGCGTGCAGGGCCGACTGGTCGTCATCGATCAAACGAGCGCCACCGGGGCGCTCGTGGAGAAACGCGTGCTCGACGCGTTCGAAACCAACAAAGCCGAGCGCGAGAAGCAGGCCAAGGCGATCATCGACAAGTCCGCCGCCACATTTAACCTGCCTAAGGAGTCGGTCGATCAAGCACGCCAGCAAGCGCAAGCCCAAATGGCCGCGGTGATGCCCGACGGCGACGTGTCGGTCGAACTCGCCAAGCCCGATGCCGACCTCGAAGCCCTGAAGGCCGAACTGGCCAAGACGCAGATCCGTGCCAAGGGCGAGGGCAGCACCGACCGGCCCCTGCTGGCCGTCGCGGTCATCCCCGCGAGCGCGATCGCGGCTGACAAAGATGGCACCTTCGGGGTCTTCGACCTCTTCGTCGCCCCCAAACTCGACATGCAGATTCAAAACACCATGGAGATCGGCATCGGTGCCGCCATCGTCGATGCCCGCATCGCCAGCGACACGCGCGTCGCCGCCTCTGGCCTCGATGCCAAGAGCCTTCGCGCCCTGATGCTCCGCCCCAACATCCAGCCCGTCACCATGACCAAGGACGGTGCCCGGTCGAACATGGGCCCGCTGCAGATGCTTGTGCCCCTTGGCTTCATGATGCTGATGATGATCTCCGTCATGACCACCGGCCAATATCTCATGACCACCGTCGTTGAAGAAAAAAGCAGCCGAGTGATGGAGGTGCTCCTCTCGGCCGTTTCGCCCATGCAACTCATGACCGGCAAGATCATCGGCCACATGGCCGTAGGCGTGCTGCTCGTGGGCCTCTACGGCGGGGTGGGCATCGCGGCCCTCATGGCCTTCGCCCTCACCCACCTCGTCACACCGATGACGCTCGTCTGGCTGATCGGCTATTTCATCGTGGCCTCGGTCACCATGGCCGCCATGATGGCCGCCATCGGTAGCGCCGTCAACGAACTGCGCGAAGCCCAGACGCTCATGACCCCGGTCATGATGCTCACCATGATGCCCTGGATGATCTGGTTCCTCATCCAGCGAGCCCCCAACTCCACCCTCGCGACCAGCCTCAGTTTCGTGCCCATCGTCAGCCCGTTTGTCATGGTCCTGCGCCTGGGCGGAAGCGAGCCCGTGCCCCAGTGGCAGCATCCGGTGGCCCTCGCCATCGGTGCCGTCACGTCGGTTTTCGTCATCTGGGCCGCCGCCAAGATCTTCCGCATCGGTGTGCTCATGTACGGCAAGCCGCCCAACTTCCGCACGCTGATCAAGTGGGTGCGGATGGCCTGATCGCCTCACCGCTCGAGACCGCCTTGAAACTCAACCGTCACGACCTCTACGAACGCTGCGTGCAGAACCCGGCGGTGGTCGTGCGCCTCCTCCGCGCCATCCACGGCGGCGACCCCACCCCCCCCCTCCGCCTCCGCGAAGACTTCAGCGCCCGAGCCCGTGTTTCGCGCCAGTGGTGCCGCGATGTGCCAGCGGGCACGGCGACCGCCGTTGACCTCGACCCTTCACTCCTCCGCGACCTGCTCACTAAGCACGCCCGCTCCACGCCCCCGCGCGTCAAGGCCATCGCCGGCAACGCCCTCCGCCTCCCCGTCCGGCCCGCATCCGCCGACATCGTCTTCGTCGGCAACTTCTCCATCGGTGAGATTCACGACCGCCCCACACTCGTGAAGTATCTCCGCGACTCCGCCGCCCGCCTCGCCCCAGGCGGCGTCTTCATCTGCGACACCTACGGCGGCGAATCCGCCTTCCGCACCGGGAGCGTGCAACGCACCCACCCGTGGGCCCGCCCCGACTCACGGCCCGTCGGCCAAATCCGTCGCGCGTCTCGGCCCTCGAAATCAACCGCCGACCTCCGCATCCGCTACACCTGGGAGCAGCGAGAAGCCAACCCCCTCTCCGGCATGGTGACCAACGCCATCCACTTCCGCGTCTTCCGCGGCAGCGAAGTGATCGGCGAAATCACCGACGCCTTCATCTATCACTGGCGACTGTGGTCGGTCCCCGAACTCCGCGACGCGATGGCCCAAGCCGGTTTCGCCTCGTCAGATGTTTACGCCGATGTGCCCGATGCCCAGGACAGCGAAGGACGCTGGTACGCTGCGCCGCTGACCAGCACCGCTGATCTTCCCGACGCGGGCGCGTCGTTCATCGTGTGTGTCGCGGGCCGGATTGGTCAAGAAACTCGCCGCCGGGCCCGTTCCACCCCCGGTCGCCGGGCCTGAGTCCGCGAAGGCCCGGGTTCCCTTCACCATCGCCCCCCCCACTCACTCACCCGTACCGCGCCACAATCAAACTCACATTGTGCCCGCCGAACCCAAACGTGTTGTTCATCGCGTACTTGATCGGCCGTTCCTTCGCATGGTTGGGCACCAGGTCGATATCAAACCCCGCCAGCAGGCCGCCCGTCGACGGATCGCGCCCCGCGGCAGCCGTCTCCAGATTAATCGTCGCCGGGATGATCCCGTCCCGCACCGCGTGCATGCAGGCGATCATCTCCACCGCGCCGCTCGCGCCCAGGCAGTGCCCGTGCATGCTCTTGGTGCTGCTCATCAGGAGCCTTCCGCCCGCGCTCTTGCGGGCGTGATCGCCAAACAGGCCCAGCACGGCCTGCACCTCGGCCCGATCGCCTAGTGGCGTGCTCGTGCCGTGGGCATTGATGTAGTCGATCTGGCCCGAATCGAGTTTCGCATCGCGCAGGGCCCAGCGCATGGCCCGGGCCGCGCCAGCGCCCTCGGGGTCCGGTGCCGTGATGTGCGAGGCATCGCTCGAGTTCGCATACCCCACCAGTTCAGCAATGATGCTCGCCCCGCGTGCCTTCGCATGCGCCTCGGTCTCCAGCACGAGCATCGCCGCGCCTTCGGAGAGCACGAACCCGTCGCGGTCAGCATCAAACGGCCGGCTCGCCTTCGTCGGCGCGTCGTTGCGTGTCGACAGCGCCTTCATCGACGAAAACGCCGCGACGCAGATCGGGGTCACCGCGGCCTCCGCGCCGCCCACGATCATCACATCCGCCTCGCCCCGCCGCATCGCGTGCATCGCATCGCCGATGGCGTGCCCGCTCGACGCGCACGCCGTCGCATGCGTGCTCGCAAACCCTTGAAGCCCGAACCGAATCGAGATGTTCCCCGCCGCCGCATTGGCCATCAGCCGGGGCACCGTGAACGGCCCGACCCGATCCGGCCCCTTGTTCAAAAGCGTCGCCGTGCCGTCTTCGATCGTCCGAATCCCACCGATGCCCGAGCCGATCACCACCCCGCAGCGCTCGGAGTTTTCCTTCGTGAAATCAATCCCCGAATGGGCCACCGCCTCGATCGCCGCCGCCAGGCCAAGTTGCGTAAAGCGGTCAAACCGCCGCGCCTCGCGATGCTCGATCACCTTGGCCGGGTCCCAGTTCTTCACCTGCCCGGCAAACCGAACGTCCCACCGGTCGGGCGCGCCAAACTCCTCGCCCTCAATGGCCGAGATGCCGCTCCGCCCTTCTCGCATCGCCGCCCATGTGTCCCGGGCGTTGTGCGCCAGGTTCGTGATCGCCCCCACGCCCGTCACGACTATCCGCGGCCACGATTGAGTTTCAGAATGCGCCATAGGCCCCTTCGCGGAAACGGCGAGAGAAAACCTCAGCCCACGCCGAGGTCAGCCACAAGGATATTCCAGTTCAACAAGTGCCGCAGGCACGCTACCACCCTCCCCCGCTCCCAAGCGGGGGAGGTGGCCGAGTCCGCGAGGCCGGTGGGGGGTTTGTTGGCCTTACTTCGAAACCGACTTGATAAAGTCGATCGCCTGCCCGACCGTCTGGATCTTCTCCGCCTGGTCGTCAGGAATCGTCGTCTCAAACTCGTCCTCAAACTCCATCACCAGTTCGACCGTGTCGAGGCTGTCGGCATTCAGATCCGACACAAAGTTCGTGGTCCGGCTGATCGTCGCCTTGTCGGCACCCATCTGCTTGGCCACGATCTCGATCACCTTCGCTTCGATTTCCTGTTCAGTCATTGGGTAGGCTCCACGTCAGTCGGTCAATCTGCGTCAAAGGTGATGGCACCACGTCCTGCAGTCCCCCCGGGCACATCCCGGGCACGCGAAATATAGCGACTCACCCCGACTTTGCCAACCGCCCGCCATTCCACCCCCTCACCCCCCGCTCACCCCCCGCTCACCCCCCGCTCACCCCACTCCCGTCTCGGAATCCCCTATTCTCCCCCCATGCCCCTCTCACGCGATCAAATCACCGTCCGTGCCTCCAGAGAACTCCGCGATGGATACATCGTGAACCTGGGCATCGGCATACCCACGCTCGTCGCCAACCACGTCCCTGCGGGCATGGACGTCTGGCTCCAATCCGAAAACGGCCTCCTCGGCATCGGCCCCTTCCCACGCGATGCCGACGTCGATCCCGACCTCATCAACGCCGGCAAACAGACCATCACCGCACGCCCGGGTGCCGCGTACTTCTCCTCCAGCGATTCCTTCGCCATGATCCGTGGCGGCCACGTCGACCTCTGCATCCTCGGGGCCATGCAGGTCAGCCAGACCGGCGACATTGCCAACTGGATGATCCCCGGCAAAATGGTCAAGGGCATGGGCGGCGCCATGGACCTCGTCGCCGGCGTCAAACGCGTCGTCGTCACCATGGAACACAACGCCAAAGACGGCACCCCCAAACTCGTCAAACAGTGCAACCTCCCCCTCACCGGCAAAGCCTGCGTGCACATGGTCATCAGCGACGTTGGCGTCTTCGAAATGGATCTCACCGCTCACCGCTTCGTCCTCACCGAAATCGCCCCGGACCTGTCGGTCGAAGAAGTCCGCAAGCGGACCGAAGCGGAAATCACCGTTTCGCCCAACCTGAAAGCCGTTTCAAACTGACCGCGTCGACCCGGGTTTTCCGGACCCGCAATCGCCATTCATTCCCCACGCCATGAGAGCGCTTCCATGAACATCCAACTTCCTCGCCGCGCCGTGCTCGCCGCGGGCGTCGGTTCCCTTGCCGCACTTGCTTCTCGTAGCCTGGCCAAGCCCCCCGCAGCCTTCCCCAACGTCACCCCCGCGCCCAAGCCCGCACCAGCAGGCCCCGCCAAGCCGCTCTTCTCGATTTCCCTCGCGCAGTGGTCGCTCCACCGCATGCTCTACGACAAGAAACTCGATCACCTCGACTTCCCCAGGTTCGCCAAGGAGCGATTCGGCATCGAAGCCGTCGAATACGTCAACGCCTTCTTCACCAAGAAGGGCGATGCCGCGTACGTCGCCGAGTTGAAGAAACGCTGTGCCGATGTCGGCGTCACCAGCGTCCTCATCATGTGCGATGGCGAAGGGGCCCTGGGCGATGCCGACCCCGCCGCACGCACCAAAGCCGTCACCAATCACCACAAGTGGGTCGAAGCCGCCAAGGCCCTCGGCTGCCACAGCATCCGCGTCAACGCCCAGAGTTCAGGCACCTTCGCCGAGCAGCAGAAACTCGCCGCCGACGGCTTGCGCAAACTCTCCGAGTTCGGCGACACCATGGGCATCAACGTCATTGTGGAAAACCACGGGGGCCTCTCCTCCGACGCCGACTGGCTCGCCGGGGTCATGAAACTGGTTGCACACCCCCGCTGCGGCACCCTGCCCGACTTCGGCAACTTCCCCAAGGAAGCCGACCGATACAAGAGCGTGGAAACCCTCATGAAGTTCGCCAAGGCCGTCTCCGCCAAGTCCTGGGACTTCGACGACAAAACCGGCGATCACGTCGGTTTCGACTTCAAACCCCTGATGAAGTCGGTCCTGGCCGCCAACTACCACGGCTGGGTGGGCATCGAGTATGAAGGCAATCGGCTGCCCGAAATCGAGGGCGTCGCCGCCACCAAGCGACTGCTCGAACGCCTGCGCAACGAACTGGCCTGATTGAGTGGTCCGTTGCACCCGGACTACCACGTTTGCGCGCAATCTGCATGCACTCCGGGGTTTGCCTATCGGGGAAACTGGCAGGCTGGGGGGTGTCGTGGTACACTTCCATACCTGCGGCTGGCAGAAACCGCGTTCTGCGGTGCCCCCCCGTCCCCCCTTGGCGGCGTGCTGAGTGGTGGGTGCTGAGTTGCCATCGCCGCTCGAACAGGAGCCCGTTCATGGTGCTTCACGCTGCTGCCATCCCGAAACTTCGCCGCGCCTTTACATTGATCGAGTTGCTGGTGGTCATCGCGATCATCGCGCTGCTCGTGGCCATCCTGCTCCCCTCGCTGGCCGAAGCCCGCCGTGCCGCGCGGCAAGCCATCAACGTGAGCAACCAGAAGAACCTCTCCACATCCACCTTCAACTACGGCGGCGACTTCAAGGACAAAGTCGCGTCATTCAGTTGGCAGGGCGGCCGCACCTACCGACTCACTTCCGGCCCCAACGGCGCGACCACGCCCGTCACGCCCGGCTCCGACCTGCTCGCTGCCGCGAATCAGGCGCTCGACATCATCCGTCGCCGTGCCGCGCCGGATAACACCGGCATCAACACCAGCCTGAATGACTGGATCCCCCACCCCACCTATTCGCACCTCATCGTCATGGACTTCCTCTCGGCCCGCATGCCCGAGCCAATGCTCCTCTCACCCGAGGACCGTTTCCGCTCGAACATGGCCGAGACGCTTCGCACGTCGGCTAACCCGACCGCCTACTGCATGAGCCTCCCGGGCACCAACGGCGACATCCGCGAGACCTGGCCGTACAGCAGCAGTTATCAGTGGGTCCCGGCGTCGTACACGCCTGATCGGGAAACGCCGGACAATGGGAGCTTGAGGCAGCAGGACAACCAAATATATTATCTTTATAACGCAGGTACAGGTCAACGATATAAACTGGGCCGTCGCAACCTCGCGGACGTTCGCTTCCCCGCACAAAAAGTTCTTTTGATGGAAGACGTGGCACGGCATGTCGGCAAGAAAGAAATGCCTTTCCTGCACCCCAACGCACAGATCACAATCGCTGGGTTTGATGGCCAGGTCAGAACAATCCGAATGAGTGAAACCAATCCGGGCGGGTACACGGCCTTCAACGGCAGACTCCGCTCGCAGGCACTGTTCTCTTACGAACCGCGAACGCTGTGGGGATACCCGTTGTGGCCCGACGGTTCTACAGCTCCTGTTGACATGCCCGGCCGTTGCCGTTGGACTGTCTCGGGGTTAGGTGGCGTAGATTTCGGTGGTTCAGAAGTGTTCGTTCCATGAGGTCTTCCATGCACACGCACACGCACACACACACACACACACACACACACACACACACACACACGAATTTTGATCGCTTTGATCGCGAGCATTTTCGCGGCATCGCCAAGCATCGCTGAGCCTCGCTGGGATCACCACTTTGGAAGAGGCAATCTCCCGGGGTTAGAAGGGGGATCGAGCGTGCGACTTCGAGGAAGGGCGCTCGCAACATTTGATTCTGATCTGATCATTGGGATCTCTGAACAACCTGCGCGCAACCTCTGGCGATCGGATAGCGTATCGCT
>CAZPPX010000013.1:0-101616 GCA_964588585.1 uncultured Phycisphaeraceae bacterium | reverse complement strand
CCGAGTCCGTACGCTACGCCGCGTAGATGTCAAAACAACCATGCTCCCAGTAGTAACTCGAAGCGTACATGGGCGCTCGATGATTCTGGTGGCGCCACGCGAAACTGGGCGGGCAGTTGCATCGTGTCGCAATACGAGACGGATTGGCGGCCCCTGAACAAAGTGAACCGTCGAGTAAACTCCCCGTAACCGTCGGAGGGAACGTGTAGCCAATCAGGCTCCCTCGGCCACATTTCGCACGCAGCGACGCTGCTGCACGTCTGTGCAAGCAAATGGAAGCCCTCGACCTGAAAGGGGATTGGCGACCGCGTGTTACAAAGAGCCATCGGTGCGCGGGCACAGTCGTTGGATGAATTCTTGGGAATCCTGAGCGGAATGAGCCCGGATTTGCCGCGACCAATCTCAGGAACGTCGATCCCGTTCAGCCGCAATGTCAAAGGACATGGGCCAACAGGACGGCGCGGCATTCTGTCGGCATCAAGGGCTGCTTTGATTCGCGGCACGAGATTGTCGCGAAGTTCGACGATCCGATCCTTGGAGTAGTCCGTGTGCAGGAAGCGGGACACATCGAACACGAGCTTGTCGAACTGACCCTGTGTGATGAAGATCACGGGCTTCGCAAGAGCGTGTGCATATCCCACCTCGTACAACACGTTGGGGTTCTGGCCTGTCACGTCAGCGACCATCACGTCGCAGCGAGCGATCTCGTTGCGGACTCGGTCGTCGATGGCGGCAGTGTGAGGGGCGCAATCGACTCGAAGCGCGTATGCGTTGGCAGCCTCCGCGGCTGGTTGTATTCCAAGATCGAAAACTTGCTTCGGCACGTCGCGAAACGGCATGGCCACGAAGACGAACGGACGTGGGGCGGTAATCGGAGATGACATCCCGGATTCTTCTCACTCGGGGGAGCGTGCCACCGCCCGCCGCTCAAGCGTCACACGGTCTTCGTCGAGCTGCCCCTGGCCGTAGTTCAGATCAAGACCATGCTGGGCGAGCCACCGCTCGGCACCAAACAGCGAAGACAAGCCCAGTATCTCGGCAAGCAGCAGGTCACGCGCGACATCTTCCAGCGGCTGCGCAAAGCCCTTCCGCATTCCCTGCTCGGCTTCGGGCGGGAGATCAAAGTGAATACTCATAACGGCCTCGCACTATTCTACGCGGCCACGAGGCCGCCCCCACCCCTCACACCGGGCACGCCGCCTGATCCAGATACCACCGCAGCACCCCATTCGTCGGCTTCACCCCCAAGATCGGCAACTCCTCCGCCTTCGATCCCGCGCCCAGACCCCATCCACCCGCGCCCGCCGCGTCCACGATCTTCGTGATCATCGCCTGCTTCTTCGCCCCCGCGCACAGCACCGCCAAGTGCTTGGCGTTGTTCAACAGCGTGTACGTCATCGTCACGCGGTCCGGCGGCGTCACCTTTGGCCCGCTGTTGATCAGCACCCACCGGCCATCATCCTTCAGCGCGGGCGAATGCGGGAACAAACTGGCCGTGTGCCCGTCGTCGCCCATGCCCAGGATCACATAGTCGAGGCGATCATGCCCCGGGTCGCGCCAGCGGAGCGCCCCGCGCAGTTGCTGTTCGTAGGCCGTGTCGGCGTCGTCCTGCATCACCAGCATCGGGTGCGCGTGTTCGGCGGGCATGCCCGAGTGTTGCACGAGAATCTCATCGATCTGCCGCCAGTTGCTCTTCTCGTGGTCGAACGGCACGCGGCGTTCGTCCACGATCCAGATGTGCGTCCGGCTCCATGGGAACGCCCGGCAATCCGGATCAATCATCAAGTGCCGATACAGCGGAAAAGGCGTCGATCCACCTGACAGCGCCAGGTGAAAGTCGCCGTGCGTCCGCACCGCGTCGATCGCGTGGGCCACGATCTCGCCGGCGATCGAATCGATCAGATCCTCCGCGGTCGGCTTGACCATCACCGACCCGGGCAACTCGGGTTTCCTGGGCTCGGGCTCAAGGGCATAGGGCACAGTCATAGTCGCACTCTCAAGGTCTGTAAAACGATCAGCCGCCCCCCCACTCATCACTCATCACTCATCACTCATCACTCATCACATCAATCCGGCTGCGGCTTCGCTGGAAACTGCGGCACCTCGCCGCTCAGCACCCGCCACACGTCCCGCACTACCCACGACATGTTCCGATTCGCCAGGTCCGTCGCCGACGCGATGTGCGGGGCCAGGTGCACGTTATCAATATCCAGCAGCGCATACGTCGCGTCGAAGGGCTCGGGGTCGTGCACGTCGAGCAACGCCGTGGCACCCGGGTTGGCGATCATGAACTCCGCCAGCGCGATCGCATCGATCACAAACCCGCGGCTGGTGTTCATGATCACCGCGTCACGCCGCAACTCGCGCAGAAAGTCGGCCCCGATCACCCCGCGGTTGCTCCGCCGTCCGTCCACATGAATGGACACCACATCGCTCCGCCGGGCCAGTTCCTCGCGTGACACCGGCGTCGCGCCGGCACGCTGCGCGGCCGGAATCTCCAGCAGGTCGTGATACAACACCGTCATATCCAGTGCCGTCGCGGCACGGGCCACCTGCCGCCCGATCTTCCCCATGCCATAGATACCGAGCGTCAGTTCGCACAGTTGCCGACGGGCCTTCAGTTCCTGCCGCGCGGCTTTCCACGCGGGCGGGTCGAGCGGGCCATCCAGAAACGCCCGAGGCCGCGTGATATCCAGGAGCAGCGCCAAGACATACTCGACGACGGCCCGCGTGTTGGCATCGGGCGTGTGCACCACCGCCACGCCCTTCTTCGCACACGCCGCGAGATCGACATTGTCCAGCCCGACCCCCGCGCGCCCCACCACCCGCAGCGCCGGTGCCCGCGCCAGCAGCGCGGCATTCACCTCGGTATAGGTTCGGATCACCAGCCCTTGAGCCTTGGCGAGCAAACCCTCGAAGCCCGGCTCGGCCGAGTCGTGCACTTCCAGCCGGCAACGCGCCTTCAGCCACGCCGCGGCCTCGTCATCGAGGTGCTCGGTCTGAATCACCAGCGGCTTGGTCGTCGAGGGCTGTTTGGCCACACGGGCAGATTACCGAATCCTCGCCCGCGAGGTTGGCTCAGGAATCTGGCTCAGC
This sequence comes from uncultured Phycisphaeraceae bacterium, assembly GCA_964588585.1. Taxonomy (GTDB): domain Bacteria; phylum Planctomycetota; class Phycisphaerae; order Phycisphaerales; family UBA1924; genus JAEUIX01. Next base: position 98,520 of record CAZPPX010000013.1, on the reverse strand, counting down.
ACGGGCTCAGGCGTCCGGTTTCGGCTCGGCAGGCTCGATGATCGCCCGCATCGCCCGCACGCAGTTGGTCAAGGGATCGCGCCCGAACGCCAGCACCTGCTCGCGCTTGAACTCCGCGTGCTCCTTGTGCGTCGTCAGACACACCGCCCGCCCGTCGGCATCCACCGATTGGGCAATCGCCAGCGCCCGGTCGCGATCGTGATGAAACAGTTCCTGCATCATCCGAACCACATAATCCACCGTGTGGTCCTGATCATCCAGCAGCACCACATTCCACAGCCAGGGCTGGCGCGTGGACGTCTCCGGCTTGGCTGCCGGGTCACCCTTGGCCGGGCCCTTCGCCGGTGTTGGTCGCTCGCTGGCCATCGACCCAAATGGTACGTCAAAACCGATCAAAAGGCTCCCCGACGAGCCTGAATCAGCCTCGCAGGCTCGGTTTTTGGCCTCCAAACGCGGATTACCAGACCCCCCGCGCGAGGGAGTCGTTGGGGGGTGTTGACAGGTCCGGCCCTTCGTGTAGGCTGAACTCACGGACTGGCTGGCGTTCCCGATCTCGAACGGGCAACCCCCCCCCCCGCCCGGCCAGCCCCTGCGCGGTGTGTCTGGACCCATCTGCGAGGTTCCCAATGGTCTGAACGTGGCAGGCCGGAGGTCTTCGGATGAACAAGGGCGACCTGATCGAGGCCGTGGCTTCGGAACTCAAACTCAGCAAGGCTGAGGCCAGCCGCATGGTCGACACCGTGCTGGGCTGTATCACCGTGGGCCTGCGCGCCGACTCCAAGGTCAACATCGTGGGCTTCGGCACTTTCTCGCGCCGCGAACGTGCCGAACGCCGCGGGATGAACCCGGTGACCAAGGAACCGATGACCATCCCCCCCACCAAGACCTGCGGGTTCCGGCCCTCGGGGCAGTTGAAGGCCAACATCTAGAACTCGACATCGCTTCAGCCCACCCGTTCTCGGACCGATGATCGATCCGTGCGCGAGACCCTCGCCAACCTGACCGCCGCCTCCGCCGCAGACTTTCTTCAGCCGCTCCTCTTCGCCGCTGGCTGCGCCGTCGCGGCACTCGCCCTCGCGCGCGTCCTGAAGCTCGCCCGCGACGCCCACGAAGGCCGCTGGCCGCTCGTGCCCATTCACTCGGCTTTCAGCGCGTCGGTGGTCATCCTCGTCCTCGAACTCCCCAGCCTCGGTGCTGAGTCCTGGCCCGGATGGGTCTTCCTGCTCACCATCGCTGGCATCGCCGGCCTCGCCCACTCTTGGGTCACGTCGCCTGCCGCCAGGCTCGACCTCGCGCTCGAAGGTGCCCCCGCGACCGCCAGCATCCCCGCCCCTGGCGCGGTGGATTCCCCGTCCGAGAACGCCTCCACGCGCCGGGCCGCCTGATCAGCCGTTCCAGACTCCCGCGCAGCGGATGCGCCCGCACGAAGCCTCTTCGGCCCCGTGCCACAAAGGTCGATGCCTCATTCTGCACCGAGTCACGCTCGGGATCGATCGCATTCCGTCACCTGTCCCTGCGCGAGGCTGATGCATGTCCGACAAGAAGGAAAAGGCTCCCGCCGCCGCACCCGCACCCGCCGAGGGCGACAAGCCCGCCAAGAAGGGCCTGCCGATCAAGATGATCGGCGTGGTCGGTATCATCATGATCGTCGAGGCTGCCGCCGTGGGTGTCTTCTTCAGCATGATCGGGCCGAAGAAGACCCACGCCGCCGTCGAGCACGACGCCAAGTCGGTCAAGACCGACGACAGTTCCACGGTGCAGGAGATCCTGATCGCCGAGGACAAGTTCCAGAACCTGCAGCAGGGCAAGGTGTGGTTCTGGGATATGTCGGTGTATGTGCAGGTGCAGAAGAAGAACGCGGACCAGGTGAAAAAAATCCTCGAATCGCGCGGCAACGAGATCAAGGAAGAGATCGGCCGCATCATCGGCCGTGCCCAGCCCGCGCAACTCCGCGAGCCCGACGGCCAGACCCTCAACCGCCAGTTCACCGCGTATCTCACCAAGGCGCTGGGCCAGGATGCGGAAGAAAAGCCCTTGATCGAGAAGGTCATCGTGCCCAAACTTCGTGGCATCCGCGGCGAGTACTAGGCGCGACTTCTGAATTCAGGCCACGAAAAAAGCCCACCCCCGAAGGGATGGGCCTTTGAGTTCACACGACAACTCGCGCCCGACTCACACGCCCGCGACTGCCGGCGTGGTGGTCACGCCTTCGGGCAGGGCCATGCCCAGCGTCAGGTTCAGGTCTTCCAGTTTGCGCTTCACTTCGCGCAGGCTGGTGCGGCCGAACGAGCGCACCTTGAGCAGGTCGTTGTCGGTCTTGACCACCAGGTCGGCCACGGAGATGATCCGGGCCGATTCCAGGCAGTTGCTCGCCCGCACCGACAGTTCCAGGTCGTTGATCGACATCGTGAGTTTGCGGATCAGTTCCTCGTCGACGCCCGCCGCGGCGGCCGCTTCCTGGCTCACGCGCGTGTCACCCACGTCGAAGTACTGCACGAAGGCGTTCAGGTGCTTCCGCATGATCTTGCCGGCTTCCACCAGCGCCATGTCGGGCGTCACCGTGCCGTTGGTCCAGATCTCCATGTTCAACTTGTCGTAGTTGGTCTTCTGGCCGACGCGCGTCTCCTCGATCGCGTAGCGCACGCGCTGCACGGGCGAGTACGCCGAGTCGAGGTGGATCACCCCGATCTCCTGCTCCGGCTCGGCCGCGATATGCTCCGCCGCCGGCACATACCCGCGGCCCTTGCCCACGCGGATTTCCATCTCGAAATCAACCTTGTCGGTCAGCGTCGCGATCACCAGGTCCTTGTTCAGGATGGTCACCGCCGAGTCCGCCTCGATCAGGTCCGCCGTCACTTCGCCCGGCCCGCGGGCGGCGAGTTTGAGCACCTTGGGCTCATCGCTCTCGAGTTTCACGATGAGGCTCTTGCAGTTCAGGACGATGTCGGTGACATCCTCCATCACGCCGGGCAGACTCGTGAACTCGTGGCTCGCGCCCTTGATCTTGATCGATGTCGGGGCCGCGCCCTCGATGGCCGAGAGCAGCGTGCGGCGGAGCGAGTTGCCCACCGTGGTGCCGAAGCCGCGCTCGAACGGCTCGATCGAGAACCGACCGTACACGTTCGACTTGAACTTGGAATCCGCCACAATCCGGCTGGGAAGTTCCAGACCACGCCAACGAATGCGCATAGAAATCGCCTTTCCAATCCACGGCTCCACCATCCCGCGCGGCAACGCGGGACGACAATCGACCGGCACCAGCCTTCGAGAAACACCCGTCGCCGTGAGGCGGGCGTCCCTTCTATCTGGGGGTCAAACAATGATACTCCTCCTGATACTTGGTGTCACATTCGGCGAATCCGGTGGAGGCTGCGCACAGGATTCTCGGAGCGTCAGTTGTTCGCCCGGAAACGGCTTGGGCTCCGCAAATGCCTATACGGCAGTCATGTTGTGGGAACTTGCTACGACTAGCGGCCGTTGACAAACTTCAGCAATGAGTAAATTGACGACTGCACACCGTTCCAAAACCGTGATTGCACGCGCACCTGCACGGTGGAATCGATTCTGTTCTGCGGCGGCTGCGTGTGTGTGTGTCGTGGGCGTCACCTCGGCACAACCCGGTGGTATGGGGTCAACGCCAGCGGGAATCTGCGAGGCTGACATCGTGCCAGTCGATCCCGTTGCTCTCGCTCCGACTCAGGCCGTCTTGTCGCAGTTGGGCATTTCTGAGGACGTGTGCCTGCATGTCCTTGTCGTGCAGATGCTGGACGAAACGACCGGACTCGTCTTTGCAAGGAACATGGCCACAGGAACAACATCCGCGCCGTGCCTGTTGCTGATTGAAAACGAATCATCCCTTGACGGGTACGGCGAAAAATTGGCGTCTGAAACCGCAGACAGCGCCGCAAGCGTACGACTCTTGGCTGGGAGCATCGTGTGCGGGTTATCCACCCTACACATCGTCGGTTTGCGCCTTGACGCCTCGGTCGCTTGCGTCTCGTCTCCGAACCAGCACGTTTCGGTGCTGGTTCCAGGCGGGGTTTTCAACGATTTGTCGATTGCAGCAGATCGGTGCCTTGCTGTAGCGACAGTGATGAATGCCGAAATCGGTGGCACAGGCACGAACGAACCACATTGGATCTGTCCCGAGAAGGATGGGTTTCCCCGCCCGGACTGCGCCGATGTGGCACTCATTTCAGGCAACGACCCTTGCGCCGTTGGACTATGCGTGTACGAGAACTGCATTTATGATTCGAACTGCCTGTACCGCAACGCGATTACACGTGCTGCGGTTTCCGGATATGTCGGGCTCGGTGTAGCTGGCGTTGGCATGGCACTGATTGCCTGTGGGGTCACTGCGCCAGTTGGAATCATCTTGATCGGAGTCACCTTCGTCGGGGCAGAAGCCAACTGCATCACCACAGTGGTGACAGCGAATGATGAAGCGTTGGTAAGACAAGCGGCATGCCTGCGGGATCTTGTCCTTGCTTGCCATTAAGGACTCTTCCGTGCCTCCGGAAGCGTTTCGCTGCTGGGTCACCCTTGGTGTGATCATGGCGGGTTTTTCATTGGCGAGCGCGCTTACCACCGCCACAGTTGAACCGATTCGTACAACGATCTTCGTAGCTTGGCTAGCGAGCGTCGCGGCTTGGGGCGTGTCTTCTGCGTTCATCGTGTGGCGAGCATTCTCGCGCCGCAAACGGGCGCGCCTCCACGGCGGCTGGATATGCCCCAAGTGCCAGTACACGCTTCCTCGCCTCGACGCCGATGCGAGCCAACCTTGCCCAGAGTGCGGGCAGCATTACACGCGCGCCAGTCTGAAACGCGCATGGGGCGAAGTACTCGACGACGCGTAGCCATCGCGGACCAGCCACCCCACGACTACCGCCTAATCTGCCCCCATGCGGTTCACCTTCCTCGGCACCGGCACTTCCTCGGGCGTTCCCGCCATTGGGTGCGCCTGTGCCGTGTGCACCTCCACCGATCCCCGCGATAGCCGCCTCCGCGCCGGGGCCGCGCTGCGCTTCCGCGACCCGTCCGGCCACCCGCGCACAATCCTCATCGATGCCACGCCCGACCTGCGCCAGCAGGCGCTCCGCGCCGGGCTCGACCGCTGCGACGCCATCCTCTTCACCCACAACCACGTCGACCACACCTTCGGCCTCGACGAAGTCCGCCGCTTCAACGTGATCCAGAACGCCCCCATCGAGATCTGGGCCGAGGATCACACCATGGACCACCTCCGCCGCGTCTACAAGCACATCTTCGACAAAGACGCCAACGTCAACGACTCCTTCGTCGCCACCCTCATCCCGCGCCGCATCGATCCCGGCATGGTCAACGCCTCCGGCTTTTCGCTCTTTGGCCTCCGCATCACGCCCCTCCGCCTCCTCCACGGCCGCCTCCCCATCGTCGGCTTCCGCTTCGATCTCGATGGCGCGGCTTCAGCCCCGCCTCTTCCCCTCGCCTACTGCACCGACGTCTCCGGCATCCCGCCCGAGACCTACCCCCGCCTGCGTCACCTCGACACGTTCATCCTCGACGCCCTCCGCCATCGCCACCATCCGACCCACCTGACCCTCGCCGATTCGGTGAACATCGCCGAGCGCGTCGGGGCACGCCACACCTACTTCACCCACATGGCCCACGACCTGGCCCACGAAGCCACCAACGCCGACCTCCCCTCCACCATGCTCCTGGCCCACGACGGCCTCACCCTCGGTGCCGACCCAGCGCCCACTCCACCACCCCCGCCGCTCGACGAGCCCGAAGGAACCCGCGCGTGACCACGCGCCGCGTCCTGATGCTCGCGCCCTCGTTCCTGGCCGATCGCCGCCACAAGCGCATCCACGGCGCCGAGGTCTTCAACCTCGCCCTCGTCCGCCAACTGCTCGGCGCGGGTGTGAGCGTCACCGTCGCCGCCGAGCCCATGTGGCAAGCCGAGTTCGAGCGCCATTGGGGAGACCTGCTGTCCACCACCGCGTCGCCAGCCACGCCCGGTCGCCTCACCATCACCTACGGCCTCCACCTCCGCAAGCCCCTCCCCACCTCGCTCTCCGTTGTCGCTCAACTCCTCCGCGATCCCCATCCGCCCTTCGACCTCCTGATCCTGGGCAACGTCGCGCGCGGCATCCTCCCCGCCGCGCGCCTGCTCCGCACGCTCGGCCGCGTCCGCCGCACCATGGTCATCTCGCACCAGTACCCCCGCCCCGAATACGCCCGCGCCATGGCCAAACAGGGAATCGCCGTCATGGCCGTCAGCCAAGCCGTCGCCCGCTGCTTCCGCGACGAAGGCTGCGCCGACGTCTGGGTCCGCTTCGGCATCGGCAACCCCGATGATTTCAAACCCGCCGCACCGCCTCTCACGCCCGCGCCGCCGCGCTCCGTCCGCTTCGGCCTCGTCGGCCAACTCGATACGCCCTGGAAAGGTGCAGACACCGTGCTGCACGCCTGGTCGAATCGTCCCCCGCACCTCCGAGGCCTTGCGACGCTCCACCTCTGCGCCTACTCGAACGGCCCGCCAAACAACTGGAGCGACCCCGACGCGGTCTTTCACGATTGGCTCCCGCCGTCCGCCGTGGGCGACTTCATGCGCACGCTCGACGTGCTCATCGTCCCCAGCACCAGTTCCGAGACCTTCTCACAGGTCATGGTGCAAGGGATGCTCGCCGGCCTGCCCATCATCTCCAGTTCGCTCGAAGTACTCACCGAAAAACTTGACACCGGCGGCGGCCTCATCTTTCACACCCCCGCCGAACTGACCGCCCACATCGCGATGCTCGCCACCGACTCGCCCGCACGCCGCGCCATGGGCGAACACGCCCGCCAAGTGGCCGTCGAGCGCTATGTGTGGCGCATCGACGACTTCGTCGCACGGTACCTCAACGAAGCCCGAGCGTAAGCGAAAGGCCGTGCGCCGTGCCACTGACGTCGCGGTGCTCTGACCGCGTCGCCAGTGTCCGAAGGGCTCGATCCACGACCTCACCCCGCCACCTGATCAATCGCTGGCCGATACCGCGGCTTGGGAATCCGCCGACCGTTCGCCTTCGCCGCCTTCAACCACCCCCGCATCGCCACCTGCACCTCGCGCACCGCCACCTCGGGCGTCTTGCCATGTGCCGAGCAGAACTTCAAATCCGGCACGTCGGCAATGAACGCCTTGTCCTCAGCGGAGTAAAAGACGTTGATGTGGTACCGAGGGGTGGAAGCGGCCAAGGGAATGCACTCCATTGTCGAACCCCAGAATACGCTCAACCCATGCCCGAACTCACCTGGCCCGACATCCCCGGCCAGTTCCTCACACCCGTCGCACGCGCCGAAGTGCAGGTGACGCTCAACCACCCTCCCCCGGTCCTACCGGGGGAGGTGTCACGAGGCTTTGCGAGTGACGGAGGGGGGGCTTCGAGTGTCGTCGATGACTGGACAAACCGCGCACTCACCCCCGCCGACCTCGCCCACTGGTCCTCCCTCTGCGCCGCCAACCCGCGCTACCACGATGGCGACATCCTCTCGGTCACCCGCATCTCACCCTCCATCCCCCCCAGCCCCGACGGCACCACCATCCACTGCGCACCCGACCGCTTCATGCGCCTCGCCGTGCAGCGCGACGCCCACGGCTCAACCCCGGCCCGCGACCTGGGCGTCCGCCTCCTGGGCGTCAAGGGCATGATCGTCGCCCGCGACGCGCACCACCACGAGCACGTCCTCATCGCCCGCCGCGGGCCGCAGACCCGGGTCTATCAACACCAGTGGGAGATCGCCCCCGCCGGCGGCGTCGACGGCATCCTGCCCCCCGAACTCCTCCGCCGCGCCGCGCAATCCGAATCCCCCGAATCGATCACCCTGCCGCCCACCCTCCTCATCGACGCCCTCGTCGCCGAAGGCCGCGAGGAACTGGGGCTGGATATCGACCCCGCGCACTGCCGCCCCATCGCCATCGTCCGCGACGAAATCGCCCGCAGCATCGACGTCATCATCCGAGTCGATTGGCCCAAGCCCATCGACCCACGCCACGCCATCTGCGCCGCATCCGGCTTCTGCGCCGGAGGCCATGCCTGGGAATACACCGACTCCGCCTGGCTGGCCCGCGCTGATGCTGCCGGGTTCGACCGCCGCGCCGCGGCAAGCATCGTCGGCCCCATGCGGGCCGCGCTCCGGCACGAAGGATGGACCAAAACCACCAACGTTGACCGAAAATCTTGACTTTCGGCACCCACCATGCCTTCCCTCCGCTTTGGAATGCCGAAAATACCAAACATATACCTATCATACGAATGAACCCGGGCCCCCACTCCGCCCGTAGGGTGTCATCATCCGATAAGAACCGCGCGGCTTCCTCCGCCGCCACTTTAAAGTAGATAGGGCCGGGGCTACCCCATATGGCGAAATCGCGCTCAACATCCCGTGCCGCCACCGCCCCACGAAGCGGTAGCCGCACCTCCGCCAAGGCCGCCGGCCCCTCCGGCACCGACTCCCCCTCCTCTTCCTCAGGCCGCTCCGCCTCCGGCAAGCAACTCGTCATCGTCGAATCGCCCGCCAAAGCCAAGACCATCAACAAGTACCTGGGTAGCGACTACACCGTGCTCGCCTCTGTCGGCCACGTCCGCGACCTGCCCAGCAAGAACCCCAAGGGTGTCAAGAGCCCCGTCCCGGGCGTAGACCTCGAGCACGACTTTGCGCCCACCTACGAAATCCTGGACAAAAAGGGCAAGGTCATTAGCGACCTCAAGCGCGCTGCCAAGGGCGCACGCGAAATCTGGTTTGCCACCGACCCCGATCGCGAGGGCGAGGCCATCGCCTGGCACGTCGCCGAGGAACTCGGGATCGACCCCGCCATCGCCAAGCGCGTGATGTTTGCCGAGATCACCAAGACCGAGATCCATCGCGCCTTCAGCAACCCGCACCCGATCAACATGGACCGGGTGAACGCCCAGCAGGCCCGCCGCGTGCTCGATCGCATCGTGGGCTACCAGGTCTCGCCCCTGCTCTGGAAGAAGGTCGCCCGGGGCCTGTCCGCGGGCCGGGTCCAGAGCGTCGCGGTGCGCCTCATCGTCACCCGCGAACAGGAAATCCGCGCCTTCATCCCCGATGAATCCTGGGAGATCACCGGCAACTTCACGGCTGATCTCGCCAAGGCACCGGGCCTCGCCCAGTCGTGGCAAGCCGAACTCGCCAAGCGCAACGAAAAGGGCGAAGGCCCCACCCAGAAGTCCCTCGCCGCATGGCTGGGCGAACAAGGCGGCTTCGCCGCGGCACTCGTCGAAGTCGGCGGCCAGAAATTCGATATCACCGGCACCAACGGCGAGGTCAACGAGCAGTTCGCCAAGCGCGCCTTCGAGGTCGCCACGGCTGCGGGCCTGAAGAACGCCAGGGTGGCCGTCCGTGAAGACCCCAAGGGCAAAGGCCCGGCCAAGTTCGTCCGCACCATCAGCGGCGAGATCGATCCCAAGACGCCCTACAAAGTCGCGGGGATCGAGACCAAACGCACCAGCACCCGCCCCTCGCCCCCGTTCATCACCAGCACCCTGCAGCAGGCTGGCGCCAACCGCCTGGGCATGAGCGCCAAGCACACCATGGCCGCCGCCCAGCAGTTGTACCAAGGTGTCGAGATCCCGGGCGAAGGGCCCGTCGCGCTCATCACCTACATGCGCACCGACTCGACGCACCTGTCCAACGACGCGCTGACGATGGTGCGCGACCACATCGGTTCCAACTACGGCCCCAAGTACCTCCCCGATAAGCCCAACTTCTACACCAGTTCCAACAAGGACGCCCAGGAAGCCCACGAGGCCATTCGCCCCACGAGCATGGCGTATCCGCCCGCCAAACTCCGGAACGTCCTCAAGCCCGATCTCTGGAAGGTCTACAACCTCATCTGGAACCGCTTTGTCGCCTGCCAGATGACGCCCGCCCAGTGGGACTCCACCGCCGTCATGATCACCGGCGGCGTGGGTACCCCGGTTCTTCGAACCGGGAGTGCGCACGATTCGGAGAATCGGGCTACCCAAGTCACCTTCCGCGCCACCGGCCGCGTCCTCGTTTTCGACGGCTTCTACAAAGTCACCGGCGTGCCGCAGAGTGCCGACGAACAGCAACTGCCCGCGCTCCGCGAGCAGCAACCCCTGGCCCCGTTCGCCATCGAGCCCCGCCAGAAGTTCACCAGCCCCCCGCCGCGGTACACCGAAGCCAGCCTCATCAAGACGCTCGAAGCCGAGGGCATCGGCCGCCCTTCGACCTACGCCTCGATCATCAGCGTCATTCAGGACCGCCAGTACGTCGAGCAACTCGACCGGCGTTTCTACGCCACCGACCTGGGCGAAGTCGTCACCAACATGCTCATCCAGGCCTTCCCCGATCTGCTCGATCTGGGCTACACCCGCGAGATGGAATCCGACCTCGATAAAGTCGAGGACGACCACCTCGACTGGGTGCAGATGCTCAAACGGTTCTACACGCCCTTCAAGAAGCGCCTGGGCGAAGTTGAAGGCACGCTCAAGCACGCCAAGGCCGAGACCACCCCCGCCCCCGCCGACATCCGCTGCCCAACCTGCGGCAGCGGCATGGTCTATCGCCTGGGCAAGAGCGGCAAGTTCCTCTCCTGTGCCACCTATCCCACCTGCACCTACGCCTGCCCCGTTGACCGCGAAGGCCGCCCGCGCCCCGTGCAGCACACCAATATCGCCTGCCACAAGTGCGGCCGGCCCATGAGCAAACGCACCGGCCGCTTCGGCCCCTTCCTGGGCTGCTCGGGCTACGGCGACAAGGCCAACCCCTGCGACGGCATCCTCCGCCTCGACAAAAAGGGCCACGTTCAGGCCCCGAGCATGCCGCCCTATGTGCCCGACCCGGCTCAGCCCTGCCCCAAGTGCGAGAGCCCGATGAACCTGCGCCCCGGGAAATACGGCCCGTGGCTCGGGTGCAGCAAGTTCCCCAAGTGCCGGGGAAGAGGGAACTTCAAGGGCCTGCCCGAACCGGAACAGAAGAAACTCGCCGCGGCCCTCGATGCCTGGGAACACGAGCACCCCACGCCGATCATCAAAACCATCGACGGCAAGCCGCTGACCGACGCCAAGGGCAAGCCGCTGCCGGATGCGCCCAAAGTGGACGGCTCAGAAGGTGACGGCACGAGCGCCAGCAAGACGCTGGAAGCCGTGGCGGATGAGTTGGGGGTGTGACGAAGGCTTCAAGGTGGGGTGGGTGGTTCAGATGGTCCCCGCCTGTGATCGCCGCGCTTCGCGGCGAATGATGGGCTTCACGCGCGGGAGGTTATGTGCGGCTGCGCCGCAACACAGGCGGGACGCCTGTGCCACCGCCTGAGATTGTGCCTGTGTCTCGACCGCCACGTCCAATCTCGATATCCAGCGCCTCCCTGCTCATCGCCGCAGGGCTTCTGGTGATCTGGCCCATCGCCCGCGTGCTTCTGTCGGGCTCGCACGCAACCCACACCCCGACCGACACGACCGCCACCTTCGTCGAGATGGGCGGGGCCCTCGGCGCGTTGTGGCGTTCGGTCGCCGTCGCGCTGGGCGTTGGCCTCGCCGCCACGCTCCTGGCCCTGCCTGCCGGGTGGGTGCTGCGGCAGCGCGCGCGCGTCGGCCTGGCCCTCGCGGTCGTGCCCATGCTCATGCCCGGGTATCTCGCCTACGCGGCCTACTCCACGCTCCGCGAGAACGACACCTGGCTGGGCGACTGGCTGGGCACCATGCCCACCGGCTTCAACGCCGAACTGGGACGGTGGCTGGCCATGGCGGGCGTGGCGCTCTGGACGTGGCCGATCGCGGCCCTCATTCTCGCGACCGGCTTTGCAACCGTGCCGGGTTCGGTGCTGGAGGCGATACGCCTCGATGGCGGCGGCCGCGCCCGAATCGCGTGCGAAATCTCGCGGCTGTGCGCGGCATGGATCGCGCGGGCCTGGTTGGCGGTGGCCGTCATCACGCTCGGCTCAGCGGTGCCGCTGCACCTCGCCCAGTCGCCGACATACGCGATCGCCATCTGGAAGATGCTCGATTTGCAGGCCCCGGCTCGGGCCGCGTGGTTGATGGCCCTGCCGCTGGTGGTCGTGGCGATCATCGCGGCGGAGGCCGCGGTGCGGGGGCTGTCGGCACCGATCGATGGCGCTGAGCACGACCCGCGCGACAAACCCGTTTCGCGCTCGAATCGTGGACGAGCCGTGTGGTGCTTGGCGGCGGGTGTGTGGCTGGTCAGCGCGCCCCTGCCCGTGGCGCTCTACGGCTTCAGCCTGAAAGACCCGCACGGCCTCACCCGCTTCTGGCGCGAGCATGGCGAGGTGGTCCTCTCCAGCGCCGGCGTCGCGCTCGCGACGGGTGCGATCGGCGCGCTCCTCGCGATCCTCACCTGGCGCGCGGCCGAAGGAACTGCGGCGCGGGGCACGCGCGCCGCACGGTGGGCGTTGCGGGTGTTTCTGGTGGCCGCGCTGATCCCGGGCGTGCTCATCGGCAGCGCGATCGGCGCGGCCTGGGGACCGGCCAGCGCCTGGGCCCGCGATGAGAGCATCGGCGGCTTGAGCGGGGGTCTGTGGGTGCTGGTGTTGGCCCACGCGGCACGCTTCGGCGGGCTGGGTGTGCTGGCCGGGTGGCTGCTGGCACGGAGCGAGCCGGAATCGCTCCGGCACGCCCGGCACCTCGAGGGCGGCACCGGTTTGCACGGATGGTGGTTGGCCGCGGCTCAGCCCCGCGCACGGGTGCTCCTCGGCGTCGCCCTGGCGACCGCAGCCTTGTCATTCCACGAAATCGAGGCGGCGGTGATCCTGCAACCCCCGGGCACCGACAGCCTGGCACGGGTGCTGCTCGACAACCTGCACTTCCTCAGAGATCAAAAGATCGCGGCAGCGGTGGTGAACCTGATGGTGGTGGCCACGGGCGGGGCGATCCTGGCGGGGTGGCTGGCGGCACCGAAGCCAGCGGCGAGGCCGTGATCGAGAGGGGGGCGGGGGCACCGCACAATGTTCCACGTGGAACAACTACCAAAGATTGCGCGCCGACATCACTCTTTCTACCTGGGGAGGGTGGTAAGACGGGTTTCGTTGGTCACCGATCTTGGTCCCGGCGGTGTCGGATGGGTTGCCCAGCCGAGTGCGACTGCCGGTACGCTTGCCCTGTGACCAGAACCCCACCAACCCGCTTGCGTAAGACCACCGCCGTGGTGCTCGGCACGCTGGCTTTCGGGCTGGCTGGTTGCGGGCACGATGCCGGGTCCGCGGGGGCGGGAGGGGGAGGAAGCGAAGGGCATCGCGGCACCCCGGCAACCGTGCGGTCGGTGCTTGGTGGCCCCGGGTCGAAAGCGGGGGAGTTCACGGTGCCTCGGGCGATCGAGGTGCATGGGGATCGGGTGTACATCGCCGACAAGAGCGGGCGGATTCAGGTGATGGACGCGGCCTCAGGCCGATGCCTGCGGTGGTGGAGCGTGCCCGATTGCGAGAAAGGCAAGCCGACTGGACTGACCATCGGGCCGGCACCGGCGTGGGTGGCTTCGGACAAGCGTGACGTGCTCTATGTGGCCCACACGCACGCGCACCGGGTGATGCTGTATGAGTTGGCCGATGGGGCCGGTGAGAACGCTATCGGGGGCATACCGAGCGGGGCGGCCGCTGGGCAACCCAACTACTTCAAGCCCACGCTGGCGGATGATCCGCCGAACCTGCTGGCACAGTTCGGCTCGTTCGGGCATGGGCCGGGCGAGTTCATCTATCCGACCGACGTGGCCATTCTGACCGGGCCCGATGGGCGGACCGTTGAGCGGCTCTACGTCGGCGAATATGGCGACCACGATCGCGTGTCGGTCTTCGACGCGAAGTTTGGTTTCCAGTTTTCGTTTGGCACCTACGGGTCGTCGAGCGACGCGAGCAATGTGCAGTTTGACAGGCCGCAGTCGGTGCAGGTGGATCGTGCACGGCAGCGTGTCGTGGTCGCGGATTCGCGGAATCATCGGATCGGCATCTTCACGCTTGATGGGGGGCTGACGCGCTGGATCGGGAGCCCGGACACGAGCGGGCCGGACGCCGGGCAGTTGCGGTATCCGTGGTCGGTTTCGCTGTTGGCCGATGGCACGGCCCTGGTCGTCGAGTTCGGCAACAACCGGTTGCAGCGGCTTGATCTGGAGACGGGCAGGAGTCTGGGCGTGACCGGACGCGCGGGAAGAGAGAAGGGCGAGTTTGCCCAACCCTGGTCGGCGATGCCGGGCGGGAGTGCGGGGGGCGAAACGAATGAGGCGTATGTGGTGGACGCGGCGAACCACCGGGTGCAGTTGATCTCGCTCTCGGCCATCGGTGGCGGGGGTGGCAGGCAATGATGACGCTCATGCCCCCGACTCTGGCCATGGTGCAGTTCAACCAGCCCTCGTGGCTGCTGCTGCTGATCCCGGCGATTCTGCTGGTGATCTGGATCGGCCGGAAGACCTTGAGCGGCATGTCCACCTGGGGACGACGGATCGCGCTGGCGATTCGGTTGATCGTGGTGACGGCGATCATCCTGGCGGTGGCCGATCCGCAATGGCGGCGCGAGGCCAAGAACGTCAGCGTGAACGTGATCCTGGACGTGAGCAAATCGGCGACGGGTGCCGAGCAGGTGCAGGCGCGGACCGCGGCGTACATCGGCGAGGCCTCGAAAACCGCCAAAGAGGGCGATCTGCTGGGGTTTCTGACGGTGGCCCGCGAGGCGTATGTGCAATCGCTGCCCACGCCGGTGGGCGGGGCACTCGACGTGAAGGACTATGGCGACCCCAACGGGACGAACCTGGAACTGGGCGTGCGGCTGGCGATGGCGGTGCTGACCGAGCAAGCCGCCAATCGCCTGGTGCTGATCTCGGACGCGAACCAGACGGCGGGCTCGCTGATGGCGGCGGCGGCGGCGGCGAAGGCGGCGCGGATTCCCATCGACGTGCTGCCGGTGGAGTTTCAGTACGCCCGCGAGGTGATCGTCGAGCGGTTGATCTCACCGGCGACCGCGCGGCAGGGCGAAACCGTGTCGCTCCGCGCCATCATCACCGCCACGCAGGCGGCACGGGGGCGACTGAACCTGTCGCTCAATGGCGAGCCGATCGATCTGGATCCGGATTCGCCCGCGCTGGGCGTGGTAATTGATGTGAAGAAGGGGACCGAGCCGTATGTGGTGCCGGTGGTGATCCCGAGCACGGGGCCGCAGCGGTTCAGCGCGGTGTTCGAGCCGCTGACGGGGCCGGATGGGCAGACGGGCGACACGATCGCCGAGAACAACCGGGCGCTGGCGGTGACGTTTGTGGGCGGCGAGGGGCGGCTGCTGGTGCTCTCGAGCAAGCCCGACGAGGCGCGGAACCTGATGGGCGCGCTGCGGGAATCGAAGATCAACGCCGACCTGAAGGATCCGAACGCGTTGACGAGTTTGAGCGACCTCTCGGCGTACGAGGGCGTGGTGCTGGTGAACTGCTCGGCGTACGAGTTCACGCAGCAGCAGCAGGAGGAGTTGAAGGCGTACATCCACGACCTGGGCGGCGGGATGGTGATGATCGGCGGGCCGGATTCGTTCGGCGCAGGCGGGTGGATCGGATCGCCCCTGGCGGATTCGCTGCCCATCAAACTCGATCCGCCGCAGAAGCGACAGATGCCGCGGGGGGCGCTGGCGCTGTGCATGCACGCGTGCGAGATTCCCAACGGCAACTACTGGGGCCGTCGCACGGCGGAGGCGGCGGTGGACGCGCTCTCCAGCAAGGACATGGCGGGAATCCTGGAGGCGGGCTGGGAGATGGGCAGCGCCAACTGGACGCACCCGCTGTCGGAGTTGGGCGACAAGTCGGCTATCCGGCGGTCGATCCGCAACATGAACTATGGCGACGCGATGAGTTTGGCTGACATGCTGGAGAAGGCGCTCGAATCGCTGCAGAAAGCGTCGGCGGGGCAGAAGCATGTAATCGTGATCAGCGATGGCGACCCGCAGCCGCCAAGCGATGCGTTGATGCAGCAGTTCGTGGCCTCGCGGATCGCCATCAGCACGGTGGCGGTGGGCTCGCACCAGAACCCGGGCGACATCGCCAAGATGCGGCGGATCGCGCAGGTGACGGGGGGCAACTTCCACAACGTGGACCCGAACGGGAAGTTGGATGCCTTGCCGCAGATCTTCATCAAGGAAGCGCAGACGATCCGGCGGACGCTGATTTGGGAGGGGGAGCCGTTTAGCCCGAACGTGACGGGCGGGCAGTTGGACACGATGCGGGGGATCAGCGGGGTGCCGCCGATCGGCGGGTACATCGTGGCGGCGGATCGCGAGGGGTTGAGCACGGTGACGCTGCGCGGGCAAGAGAACGACCCGGTGATGGCGCAGTGGCAGTATGGCCTGGGGCGCGTCATCACGTTTACCAGCGACACGACGGGGCGATGGGCCAAGACGTGGCCACAGTGGCCCGGGTTCCGGCAGTTCTGGGATCAATCGATGCGGTGGGCGATGCGGCCGGCGGGCTCGGCCAACATGCGCGTGATCACCGAGGACCGCGGCGAGCGCACGCGGATCGTGGTCGAGGCCAACGACGACCAAGGCGAGCGGCTGGATTTTCTGCGCTGGCAGGGCCGCATCGTGCGGCCTGACTTGTCGGCTGACCCGGTGGAACTGCGACAGACGGGGCCCGGGCGGTATGAAGCCGAGGTGGATTCGTCGCTGGCGGGGGCGCACACGCTGAGCCTGGGGTATGAAGAAGCGCAGGCGGACGGGAGCATCAAGCGCGGCAGCGTGCAGGCGGCGGTGACGCGGCCCTTTGCCGATGAGTTCCGGGCCTTGCGCGACAACCGGGCGCTCTTGGAACAGGTGGCCAAGGAAACCGGCGGGCGGGTGCTGACGGGGCGGCCCAGCGACAACAACCTGTGGACGCGCGAAGGGCTCACGATGCCGGTGAGTTTGCAGCCGATCTGGCTGGTGGTGGCGATGGCGGCGATCGGGCTGTTTCTGACCGACGTGGCGGTGCGGCGCGTGCGGATCGACGTGAAGGGCATCGCCAAGGCGACGGTGGGCCTGTTTGGCAAGAGCAAGAACGTGGCGAACCAGCAGGTGGATTCGCTGCGGGCGGCACGCGACCGGGCCCGGCAGCGGATGGTGGAGGCGAGCCGCGTGGGTGGGGAAGGAAGCCGGCCCGAAACGCCGCAGCCGATGGCAACCCCCTCGCTCGATTCGCTGAAGAAGGCGAAGTTTGAAGCGACGGCAGACGAACTGCGCGCGGCCAAGGGCCAGAGCGCGGTTACGCCGATCGAGCCGATCAAGGTTCAGGTGAGGAAGAAGGACGAGAAGGCGGCAGACCCTGGCGAGCAGGGCATGTCGCGCCTGATGAAGGCGAAGAAGCGGGCGCAGGATGAGATGACGGATGAATAGTTTTTCAACGAAGGGAGGGAAGCAAGGGAAGCAGGAAGCACGCCAGCATCAACACCATTGGAGTTGGATCGTGCGCCCTCTCCCATCTTCTTCCCTGCCTTCCCTCCCTTCGTTGACAATCCAGGAGCAATGACATGGCTGCCGTGAGTGAGAATCTGCCCCAGACCCCCGCCGAGGTGAAGGCCAAGTGCGAGGCGTTTCGCACGACCTTCAAGACGCTGAAGGCCGAGGTCGGCAAGGTGGTCGTGGGCCACTCGGACGTGGTCGACGGCGTGCTGATCGCGCTGTTTGCGGGGGGCAACGTGCTGCTCGAGGGCGTGCCGGGGCTGGGCAAGACCCTGCTCGTGCGCACGCTGGCGCAGAGCCTGAGTTTGCCGTTCAGCCGTATTCAGTTCACGCCGGACTTGATGCCGGCGGACGTGATCGGCACGAACATCATCACCGAGGATCCGGCAACGGGCCGGCGGGGCTTCCAGTTTCAGAAGGGCCCGATCTTTGCCCAGATCGTGCTGGCCGACGAGATCAACCGGGCCACGCCCAAGACGCAATCGGCCCTGCTGGAAGCGATGCAGGAGCGGAGCGTGACCAGCGGCGGCACGACCTACAAACTCAACCAGCCGTTCCTGGTGCTGGCGACACAGAACCCCATCGAGCAGGAGGGCACCTATCCGTTGCCCGAGGCGCAGATGGACCGGTTCATCTTCAAGGTGGACGTGGGGTACAGCCAACTGGATGAACTGATGACGATTCTCGATCGCACCACGGGCTACACGCAGCCCGAGGTCGAGAAGGTGCTCG
This sequence comes from uncultured Phycisphaeraceae bacterium, assembly GCA_964588585.1. Classification (GTDB taxonomy): domain Bacteria; phylum Planctomycetota; class Phycisphaerae; order Phycisphaerales; family UBA1924; genus JAEUIX01. The sequence goes on along the minus strand of CAZPPX010000013.1, from coordinate 80,377 downwards.
ACGGGGCGCAGATTCTCGAAGCCCAGAAACTGGTGCGCGAGGTGGTGGTGGCGCCACATGTGAAGCAGTATGCCGCGCGCCTGGTGCTGGCGACGCATCCGGGCGGCAAGTTCGCGCCGGAGATCGCGAGCAAGTACATCCGGTGCGGGGCGTCGCCACGCGGGGCGCAGGCGATCTTGCTGGGAGCCAAGGTGAAGGCCCTGGTGGACGGGCGGTATCACGTGGGCAACCGCGACGTGCAGGAGATCGCGATCCTGGCCCTGCGGCACCGCGTGATTCTGAACTTCGAGGCCGAGGCGGATCGCGTGAGCCACGATGATCTGGTGCGGAAGATTCTGGAGACCACGCCGACGGAGCCGGTGGGCTGAACCGGAGATTGTCAACGAAGGCAGGGAAGAAAGGGAAGATGAGGCGAGGAATCAAGGGCGGATGCTATGAACAACGACAACATTCTTCACGCTGAGCCGAAGCACGTTGGTGCTTCGGGCACGCTCTTCGAAGCACAAACCCTGGGTTACCTCCGTGCCGCTGACTTGCCGCTGGGGCTGCTCCTCAACTTCAACGCCACCCGCATGACCGACGGCATCAAGCGCGTCCTGAACACGCGCTGGTCCCGCTTTCCGCGTCCTTGATCCGTATCTGATCCACACTTCTTCCCTTCCTTCCCTCCCTTCGTTGACACCTTCGTTGACCCATGATCAAACTCGACAATCCAACCCGACCACAGGCCATCGACGACCTCCTCGACTCCGACCTTGTCGCGCGCCTCTCCCAACTCGACATCACCAGCCGCAAGGTGCTGTCGGGCAAACTCAAGGGTGAGCGGCGGTCCAAGCGGCGGGGCGAGTCGGTCGAGTTTGCCGACCATCGGCCGTACGTCGTCGGCGACGATCTGCGGCATATCGACTGGGCCATCTTCGGGCGCCTCGAACGACTCTTCCTCAAACTCTTCCTCGAAGAAGAAGACCTCTCGCTGCACATCGTGATTGACTGCTCGGCCAGCCACGACTGCGGCAACCCCAGCAAGTTTCTGCTCATGCAGAAACTGGCGCTGGCGCTCGGGTATGTCGGCTTGTGCAACCTGCACCGCCTCACCGTCACGGCCGTCGGGCCTGCCGAGGGCGGCATCCTCACCATGATCCGCGATCTGCGCGGGCGGCGTCGCCTCGCCGAACTTTCCAAGTGGGTGTGCGCGCTGGAACCGATGGGCGGTGTGCCGTTCACCGAGGCGTGCAAGCGGATCGCGCTGACCCGCCGCGGCAAGGGCGTGATGGTCGTGCTGTCGGACTTCTTCGTGAAAGAGGGCTATGAGACGGGCCTGCGGCTGCTGGTGGGGCGCGGGTATGACGTGTTTGCCGTGCAGGTGCTGTCGCCCCAGGAACTGGAGCCCGAACTCGGCGGCGACCTGCGCCTGAAGGATTGCGAGGACGGCGACCTGGCCGAGGTGACGATTTCCGCGCCGCTCATCAAGCGCTACAAGGCGATGCTCACGGCGTACTGCAACCGGCTGCGCGACTTCTGCGCGCGGCGCGACATCATCCACCAGACGGTGCCGAGTAATACGCCGGTGGACACGCTGGTGCTGGACTATCTGCGGCGAAGGGGGTTGCTGACGTGAGCAAAATGGCCAAATACCAGATGGCCAAATGGCCAAATGAAGACCGCGAAGCCGTCGCGCTGCCTGTCCTGTCGATTTGGCCATTTGGGATCGCCCCATGACCTTCCTCACCCCCCTCGTCGCCGGCATCGCCGCGGCCATCGCGATTCCATCGCTGCTGATTCTCTATTTCCTGAAACTCAAGCGGCGAGACGTGGAGGTCTCCACCACGCTGCTGTGGAAGAAGGCCATCGAGGACCTGCAGGCCAATGCGCCCTTTCAGCGGCTGCGGAAGAACCTGCTGCTGCTGCTGCAACTGATCGCGCTCGCGGCGGCCCTGTTGGCGCTGGCGCAGCCGGAGATGAAGAGCGATGCCGCGCCGGGTGGGCGGCATGTGATCCTGATCGATCGCTCGGCGAGCATGCAGGCGACCGATGGCGATGCCGACAAGCCCGGGGCGATCTCGCGGCTTGATCAGGCCAAGAAGGAAGCGATCGAACTGGTCGATTCTCTTCGCGAGCCGGGGCTGATGGGGGGCGAGGGTGATCAGGCGATGGTGATCGCCTTCGACGTGGCGGCGGACATCCGGCAGAACTTCACGACCAGCAAGGCGGCGCTGAAGGCGGCGATCGAGTCGATCGAGGCGGTGGACAGCAGCACGTCGATCCGCGAGGCGATCAAACTGGCCAAGGCGTATTCGCCCCGGCAGATCGTGGAGAACGTGGGCCTGCAGGCCGCGGGACCGCCGGCGCGGATTCACATCTTCTCCGACGGGAAACTGCCCGACGCGATGTCGTCGAGCGATTCGGTGAAGGAAGCATCGACCGAACTGACGCGCGACGACGACGTGATGTTCCACTCGGTGGGCCAGCCGGGATCGTGGAACGTGGGCATCACGGGCATCCGGGCCGAGCGGGCGTTTGACGACCCGACGAAACTGTCGATCTTCGTGGGGCTGCAATCGACATCGACCGATCCGCGTGCCGTGGATGTGGAGTTGTCGATCGAGGGCACGCGCGCGGGCATCCGCGAGGCGCGGCTGGCCCCGGCGATTCTGCGGCGGCCCGATGGTTCAACCCCCGCGCGGGGGAGCGCCCCGATCATCGGTGGCGAGCGTGAAGAGCCCACCGAAAAGCCCGCGGGGGAGGGTGGCGAGGCGGATGTGCCGCGCTCGCTGCTGCCCGCGACGGGCGGCATCGTGTTCAGCATCGATCGCGCCCAGGGGGGCGTGGTTTCCGTGCGGCTGTCGTCGCCCGAGCGCGATGCGCTGCCGGTGGATGACATCGCCTATCTCTCGGTGCCGCCGGCCAAGCGGTTGTCGGTGGCGCTGGTGTCGCCTGGCAACTTGTTTCTGCGCGAGGTGCTGGAAGGGCTGTCGCTGGCGCGGCTGGCGATTTTCTCGCCGGGCGAGGCGCAGGCGATCTTTGATGATCCGCGCCAGGCCGCGGAGTTTGATGTGATCGTGCTGGATCGCTGGCTGCCGAACGTGCCGCCACCGCCCGGCACGAAGGGCGCACCGGGTCCGGGCCTGCCCGCGGGGCGGTTCATGGTGTTTGGCGCGGTGCCACCGACGGGCCTCGCCGATCAAGGCGAGAAGGGAGAATCGCTGGTGGTGGATTGGCGGCGCGATCATCCCGCCCTGCGCGGCATCGCGTTCGACAGCCTCATCGTCATGCAATCGCGCGGGGTGGAGGTCTCCGTCGATGCCCCCATCACGGTGCTGGCCACCGGGCAGCACGGGCCCATCATCGCGGAGATCACCGACGCCCAGACCCGCGCGCTGGTGTGCACGTTTGATATCACCGCGTCCACCTGGCCGTTTGACCCCGGTTTTGTGCTGTACACGGCGGCGGGTTTGGTGTACCTGGGCAACGACGGGGCCGCGATGGGCGAGACGATGCGACCCGGCGACACGCTGGGGCAACGAATCCCGCCCAGCGCGCAAAATGTGACGCTCGGGTTTCCGGATAAGACCAGTGCGGGCCTGGTGCCGACCGAAGACGGCCGGGTGGTCTATGGCCCGCTGCGGAAGACGGGTATCTACACGCTTTCGTGGACCGGGCCCGCACTGGGGCAGGATATCGAGGTGGATGGGCGGGCCCGGCGCGCCCTGGCCGCGAACCTGCTCGATCCGCTGGAATCCACGATCGGGGCGGAGAAGACGCTGCCCCTGCCCTCGCGGATCGTGGCGGCGCAGGAAGGCGCGGGGGCGCACCTGCGGCGGCTGTGGCCGTATTTGCTGCTCGCCGCGCTCGCGGTGGTGCTGCTGGAGTGGTGGGTGTACAACCGGAAGGTGATGTTCTAGTGAAGGGCAGATTCAGGAGCATGGCGACTTGGCGCTGGTCGTGCCACTCGTGCCACTGGCGTCGCGGTGCTTTGACCGCGTCGCCAGTGCTGTGGAACCTCGTCACACAGGAACTGTGCCCATCCACACTGGCGACGCGGTCAAAGCACCGCGACGCCAGTGGCACGGCGCGCACGCCGGTTGTCGCCGTCGTCCTCGCCCTCTTGGGCGTGTTGATCTGCACGACATCGGCACTCGCGCAGCGTGCCGATCGCCTGTCGGTCGACGCGACCTTTGGCTGGCCTGATGACTTGGGCGTGCGCTCGCAGACCTCATCGGCCCGCACGGTGATCGTGCCGGAGCGCTGGTGCCCGGCGACGGTTCGCATCGCGGGGCCCGAGGGCGGGCCGCTGATCGACGCGTTTGATGGGTTCGTGACGTTTGACTATGTGCAGGACGCCACGCAGCGGGCGCGGGTGGCGCTGCGGGTGGCGGGCACGCCGGGGCGGGTGATCACGGCCCAGGCGGCGCTGTGCGTGCCGCGTTCGGTGCAGGATATTGACGTGACGGTGACCGACGCGAACGGTCGCGTGCGGGCGATGGCGACGTATACGTCGCAGATGCGTCGCGACGGCGACCAGCCACTGCCAGAGATCGCGGCACTTGAGTCCGTTGGCCTGCTGGCGGTGGGTCGCGTGCCCGCGGTGCCAGGGGCGGTGCTGAACGATCTGCGCCCGCGCGACAGCAACGGGTGGGACTATCAGACGCGGGCGTTCTCAGGGCATATTGAAGCGGCGAACCTGCCGGCGATTCCCACCGCGTATGCGAGCCTCGGGGCGCTCGTGGTGGACGCGGAAGAGCCCATCGACGCCCGGGTGCAGGCGGCGATCCGCGAGTGGGTGATCGGGGGCGGGCGGTTGCTCATCATCGCGGACAAACCGGGCGGCGCGTGGCGGGCATGGCTGCCGCCCGGGGCGCAGGGCGATTTTGTCAGCGTGGCCACGCCCGCGACGGTGGAGTTGCCGGGCGACCTCCGCGGCATCGCGGCGCTCCCGCTGCCCGCGCCGGCGAAGCCCAAGCGCAACCCCAACCACTACCAGAACAGCAACACGGTCGTCAATCCCACCGAGCCGAGCAAGCCATCGGACGCCGCCATGCGCGTGGCGGCGCGCGGGCTGAGCCTGACGCCGAGCGGGCTGAACCACGGCTGGACCACGGCGTGGCCGATCGAGCCGGCTGGCAGTGCAGCGCCGGCGATTGCCGCCCCGAAGGCGACCGCCAACGCTGATGCGCGACCTGCGGGCCCAGTGCTCCTCGTTTCTGGCCCCGTGGGCTTTGGCCTCGTCACGGTGCTGGGCATCGATCCGCGGCGCAGCAACATCGACCATAGCAACCCCGCCGCCGATCGCGTGTGGGCGCACGCGCTGCGGCCACTGCTGATCGATGCCGAGCCACCGGGTCGCACCGATGACGGCCAGCCGACCTATTTGAGCGACTGGTACATCAGCAGCGGCGAGAGCGGCGCGGGCGCGGCAGCGCTGGGTGCCGCGATGAACCTGCTGGGTGACGAGCCGCCGGTGGACGGACTGGTCATCGTGGTCACCTCGCTGTGCATGTGCGGGCTGGTGCTGATGCTGGGTCCGGGCGACTACTTCATTCTGCGGCAACGCCGGCGGCACGTTTCGTGGATGACAGCGCTGGGGTGGATCGTGCTGGCGTGCGCGGCGGCGTACATCGGCCCGTCCATCGTACGGGGCAGCGATTCGCGGATGCAGCGGCTGTCATGCGTAGACGTTCTGGAGCCCGATGCGGCTGGCGACACGGCGGGGTCGGATGGTGCATCGGCCTCGGCCAGCGGGACGTCGCCTGTGCCGTCGCTCGCGCTCGATTCCTCGCTCACCGTGTTCTGGTCAGGCCGCACGGCGGGCGTATCGGTGGTGGATGAGGACGGCGCGCCCACGGCCATCAGCCACGCCGACGGCCGCGCGTGGCGCGGGGCTTCGGCCCTCTCGCTTCAGCAATATGACCAGCCGGGCATGCTCGTACCCCGGTTGAACTTCATGCAGCGCCCGGCATCGATCGACGCGAGCCGCGATGCGTGGGGCGGGCTCGGTGGGAGCGCGGTTGACGGCTCCCAAGCCGCGACGACTGCCCCGGCACCCGATGGGCTGGACCTGCGCCGCTGGACGCTCCGCGCCACGCTGGATTCAGGGCGCGATGTGCCCCTGGTGCGGGCGCGGGCTGTGACTGATCGCGACGCCAACGCCAACGTGCGGTTTGAGGTGCGCAGCGTGCCCGCTGGCGCGGTATTGGTGCGGGCGGCAGCGCGGCTGGGGCCGGAACGCACCGATTGGTGCCAGGCACTGATGCGCGGTCCGCCAGAAATCACCCCTCGCGGGACGCAGGTGCTGACGCTGTACACGGAGCGCGACGCAGCGGCGGCTGAGCACTTCGCGCGCAACACCACGCGCGATCACTACACGGGGCACTACTACGGGAACTACGGCGTCTCCGAAACCGATCCCTTTGAGCCGGGCGACGCGCTCGAACTGCCCACCGTGTCGGCGCGCCACCCGGCGATCGAAGCCCGCTTGAAATCAGGCCGCTGGGCGGCGCTCTATCTTGAGTTCGAGAATCTGCCCATGGACGTGCGCTTCACGCTGGAAGGCCGCTCGTCGCGGCGGGCGATCGTCCGCGTGCTCGTGCCGCTGCCTTGAGTGCCTTCGGATAGATTGCGTCTCATCTCCACTCCTCGCCCGCGTCCGTGCACCTCCGAGCCCGTCCATGATCCACATCACCGGCGTCTCCAAGCGGTTCGGCTCTCTAGTGGCGCTCAACAACATCTCGCTGCACGTCGGCGCGGGCGAGGTCTTCGGCTTCATCGGCCCCAATGGCGCGGGCAAGAGCACCACGATGAAAATCCTGGCCGGGCTCATCCGGCCAGACAGCGGCACGGCCACCGTCTGCGGGCTCGATACCTCGTCGCACGGGCCGCAGATCCGCACCATGCTGGGCTACATGCCCGACTTCCTGGGCGTGTACGACGATCTGACCGTGGACGAATACCTCCAGTTCTTCGCGTCGGCGTTCCGCATTCCCCGGGCCAAACGCCGGGCGACCGTCGATGGCGTGCTGCAACTGACCGACCTGGTGGGCAAGCGCGACAGCATGGTCGATGCGCTCTCGCGCGGCATGCAGCAGCGCCTGGGCGTGGCCCGCGTGCTGCTGCACGACCCCAAGGTGCTGCTGCTCGACGAGCCCGCGTCGGGCCTCGACCCGCGAGCCCGCATCGAACTGCGCGAGTTGCTGCTGGAACTCAAACGCATGGGCAAGTGCATCATGGTCTCGTCGCACATCCTGACCGAACTGGCGGAGATGTCGTCGTCGATCGGCATCATCGAGCGGGGCACGCTGCTGTTTGCCGGGTCGATCCAGGACGCGTTCGCCAAGTCGGGCGTAGGCGAACGGATCGCCATCGCGCTGGAACCGACATCGATGCCCCCCGACGCGCTGGCCAAGCGCCTGCAGGACGACCCGCGCGTGGCCCGCGCGGCAGTTGAGGCCGACCCAGCGGCCGACGGCGTGTCACCGGTCGTCAGCGCCAACGGCGCTGGCGGCCAGACCCTGCTGGTCGATCTGCACCCGGGCGGGCACTCGCATCACTTCATCATCGAGCAGTTGATCGCGGGCGGAGCCCGCATCGCGTCCTTCACGCCCAGGCCGGTGAAACTGGAGGACGCGTTTCTGAGGCTGACGAAAGGGGCACTGAACTAGTCGATCACCCGATCGCGCACGCCCCCGCCAGCCGCGCACCCAGCCCGTTGCGGCTCAGTTCCTCCACCCGCGACTCGTCGTAGAACACTTCCAGCATCCGTGGCACCTGGCTGCCGGTGCTGGTGAGCACGCCCGCGAGCGCGGACCAGTCGATCGTGCCGTCGCCGGGCATGCGGTGGTCATCCACTTTCGCGTCGTTGTCGTGGATGTGCAGATAGTCAATCGCGGGCAGGGCTTGCCGAAGAGACTCCACCACGTTGCCGGTCATGTGCGCGTGGCCGGTGTCCAGGCACATGCGGATTCGGGGCGAGCCCACCGCCAGCACCGCGCCCGCGAGCCGCACCGTGTCGTGTCCCAGCGGGCAGTTCATCGGCTGGTTCTCGATCAGGTACGTCACGCCAAGCCGCTCGCCAATGGTCGCCAGGCGGCGCATGAAATCGTCCAGTTGGGCCCACCGGGGCGCCGACGCGGCTTCGATCTCCGCCCGGGTCATCATCCGCATCCCGGGGTTCCACGCCGAGGGATGCACCACCACCATGGGGCCGCCCAGTTCCAGGGCCAGGCGTCCTTCGCCCTCATAAATCTCCAGGCAGCGCTGGCGATGCCGCTCGTCAGAGGACGATGGATCGAGGTGAAAGCCGAACACGCCGTGGATGGAATCGAAGCGCAATCCAGCCGTCGAGGCGGCTTTCAGGGCATCCGCCACCGAGGGCGGACGCTGTTCATTGCGGTAAAACTGGCAGGTCGAACAGCCCACGGCACGATACGCCGCCAGAAACCTGGTCGGATCGAACGAGAACCCGAATGGCGCGATACACGCGAGTAAGGCCATTCACGTTGTTCCGGCGGGCGTGGGCATGGCCGGGAGTATATCGGAAACCTGACAAAGGCACTGGAGAGTGTTCGGGCAGGACCGACCTGGAAGGGGACGGCCAACGGACGGCCCTCGTGCGTGGATTGACGCGGGTTATCCTCAGTTTGCTGTCGATTCGTACGCGGGCTCGCCCCAGAGGGCCAGCAGTTCGAATCGCGAAGCGATGCCAAGCGTGGCGTAGATGGTCTTGACGTGATCGTGCACCGTGTGCGGGCTGCGGTGCATGGCCGAGGCGATCTCGCGTTCGGTCTTGCCCTCGATGAGCATGGGCAGAATCTGCCGCTGAGAGGGCGAGACGCGCCCCAGCAGTTCATCGCGTCGGCGTGCCGGCCGGGCGACTTGCTCGCCATAGCCGTGGGCGAGGACGTTGATGATGGCCTGGATGAGCGCGGTGACGGATGCTGGAATCGTTGTGTTTTCAGGCGAATCGATGCGGATCACCAGTTCCATGCTCGTGCCGCCGGGGACCTGCGCCGCGATGCGGCTGGTGCGGGCACCGGGAGCGCCAGAGCAGGAACCACCGACCAGGCCGAGGGGTTGCTGATCGCGGCTGGCGGATTCTTCGACGCCCGTGGCACCGGGCCCGATCACGCCGCAGCGGACCACGGCCCGAACGTCGGCAGGGATGTTTGCGAGTACAGATTGGGCTAATAGACGAAGCCACTGACGAGCGTCTCGCTGGCCACCGATCAAGGCGGCCCCCACGATGGTGGCCGCAGACCGACAGCACGCGGCGGTGTTGATGTCGGTGGTTGCTGAAAGCGTGTTCACGTTCTGAAGTATGGCCGAGGTCTCCGAACCGAGTGATATTGACCCGTAGGTAAATATACTAGTAACGAATCCAACGAGCACTTTACCTAGAGGTATATCGGTATCGGTGTGTCGGCCAATTGTCTAGCGAGAAAGAACCACCTTTCGCCGGGAAACGTGCCTATTTGTGAGCGATTTGAACGTTCTGCCTCACCTACTCGGACGCCATCTAGCGAGGGAGGCGAAACCCATATTACCGGAGTCCACTATGGCAAAAGTACCATTAGAGTGGTCTGAGTTTACTACTAAAATCGAGGGGGTTATAAACCTGTATCCTGAGGGCGCATGTTCGTGTCCGAGGATGAACCGGTTGATGCCCAGAAGGTGAACGATTTCAGCCTCAAACGCTGGCGTGTGCCCTCGGCCCCACGCCATGAGGTGGGCGGTCCCTCGCCGTGGGGTGTAATCACCCTCCTCCAGATCGCGGGAGAGAATCGAAGGATCGAAGCGGTCCATCAGTTCTGGCGCAGGGAGGCTATGGGCACAGAGGATGTCGCCCGGGGTGCCGTCGGTCCATGTGCCGCCCTTGACGCGCAGGGCCAGAGGCATCGAGCGGATGAAGTCCTTGATGGCGTCGTGCACGGCGGCCGCGTAGTCCCCGAAGGTGTGATCCACCGCGTCGTTGAAGGCTTGGACGCAATCGACCCCATCCTTCATCACGCCCGCACCGACGATCTGTGAAAGTTCGTGGTTGGCCAGAAGCGTGTGCACCAGGTCCGGGAACGTGGCCTTGAGATGTGCCGCGCGGCACAAGGTGCGGAACGAGAAGTCCAGGTCGTTCGTGGGGTTCTCGCCGTGGATGAGTTCGTGGAGGGTGAGGTGGGCCCGCTCGGCGGGCGGGCGGGCAGGGTCATCAAGCCCTGCCGCCTGCAGGATGCGTCCAAGGTGTACAGGGTTGTCGTGCAGATCGCCCGTGGCGACAAGTCGGCCCGACGGGCCGATTCCCGGCGTCAAGTCGATGACGTCGATGCTGCCCCGGCGGCATGGCGCGGTGCGGTTGGCATCGGCACCGGCGCGAAAGGTGGCGGCGACCGACTCAGCCCGACGCAGATCGAGGTTGTCAAACACGGGGAGCATGGGGGACTCACCACAGAGACACAGAGGCACTGAGAAAGCACAGAGAAGAAAGGGAGGGAGTTCGAAGCGGAAAAGGTCAACGGCTCCCCAATCCTGACGCCTGAAGTCTGGCGTCTGGCGTCTGACGTCTGCTCCGGCCTCTCAATGCGGCGGCACATAGTGCAGCCCGGCATTCGGCCCCACCGGGATTCCGCACATGTACCACACGAGCAGGAGGAGCGTCCACACGATGCCGAAGGCCAGCGAGTACGGCACCATGAGCGCGATGAGGCTGCCCAGGCCCGCCTTCACGTCGTAGCGGTTGAGCACGATGAGCACGATCAGCAGGTACGAGTTGAGCGGGGAGATGGTATTGACGACGCTGTCGCCGATGCGATACGCGGCCATGGTGAGGTCGGGCGAAAAGCCCACGAGCATGAACATGGGAATCACGATGGGGGCCAGCGCGGTGAACTTGGCCGTCATCGAACTGAGCGCAAAGTCGGCGAGGATGATGAAGATGACAAAGGCCGTGAGCAGGAGCGGCGCGGGCAGATCGGCCTTCACAAGGGCTTCGCCGCCGACATAGGCGAGCATGCGGTCCATGTTGGAATACTTGAAATACTCCAGGAACTGCGAAGCAAAGAAGGCCATCGCGATGACGGGTGCGATCTGCCGCACCGCGTGATAGATGCCCTCGCAGAAATCGCGTTGGGAGCGGATCGCCCCGGTGCGGATGCCGTAGATGAGGCCCGGGGTGAGGAAGACAAAGAACATGGCCGGGACGATGACGTGCGACCAGCGCGGGCCCTCGCGATCGGTGGGCTGAGGCTTTCCCAGCCCTTCGAGCGGCGCGCCGGCGATGACGGCCATCGCGATAAACGCGCCGAGCACGGCGATCATCGACGCGCCAGCGAGAACCATCGCGTGCATCTCGGCGCGCGCGAGTGGCCCCGCAGCGGGAGGAGCCTGCCCCGGCGCGGCCTGCGGCGGGTCGAGCAGCGCCCGCTTGGCCAGACGAGGCTCAATCAGCAGGTCAGTCACGGCCCACCCCGCCAGGGTGAGGGCGACCACCGAGCCGGCTTTGAAGAACCAGTTGCTGGTGGCCAGAATCTGGGCCTGCGGATCGATGATCTGGGCCGACGACGTAGCGATCCCCGCGAGCACGGCATCGGCCCCGGTAATCAGAAACCCCGCGCCGAACCCACCGGAGACGCCCGCAAACGCCGCGGCGATACCGGCGATTGGTGATCGGCCCGAAACCGCAAACAGGCCCGCCGCCAGCGGCGGCAGAATGACATACCCGGCATCGCTGGTGATCGACGAGTTGCAGCCCAGGAAGACAATCGCGGGCGTAAGCAGTTGCTTGGGGGTGATGGACGCGAGCCAGCGCATGAAGGCGCTGAACAGGCCGACGCGCTCGGCCAGGCCGATGCCGAGCATGGAAGTGAGGACCAGCCCGAGGGGCGGGAAGAGCACGAAGTTGCGGACCATGTTGGAGAGCATCCAGTAGACCCCGTCGCGGGTCAGCAGGTTGCGCACCGCCAGCGGCTGGCCCTCGGCCTCGATGACGACCTCCGGGCGCTTGGTCTGGGGGTTGATGACGGGCACGAGTTTGGGCTTGCCCGCAGAATCAAGGACGGGCGCGCCAGCGGAATCGACCATCGGTGCGGTCACGATGCGGGGCTTGAGTGGTTGAACCGTCCACCCGGCCGCGGAGCCCACGGCCGAGGCGATGATGACGAAGACCGCCAGTCCGGCAAAGAGCAGGACCGGCTCGGGAAGCATGTTGCCCAGGCGCTCGATCAGATCGAGGATGGAGAACCTGGCGCGCGGGGCGGCGGGTGGGGGGGTATGGGGGGGTTGGCCTTGGGAAGTCATGTGCCCAAGGTATATCAGATGGTGGCCCGGACGACCACGAGGGCCACGATGGAAATCAGCACCCAAAGCACGCCCGCGAGCGCGAAAGGCCGCCAGCCGACGCTGGCGAGGGCTTTGCGCGAGAGTCCTGCACCGATCAGGAGCAGCGCCAGCACCATCGCCTGCTTGGCGACGGCCTTGAACACGTCAGCAAGGGTGTAGATCGGCTGGCCCGCCCAAGTCGGGGCGTCGGCGATTTCATCGACGGTCCAGCGGGTCGCGCTGATGGCTGGCACGAAAGTGCGAACGACGCTGGCGAGCAGGAAGAGGGCGATGAACCAGGGAAGCACAGCGGCAAGGCGCTGATGCCAGGACTGGCTGGGGGCCTGCTTGCCGCTGGAGTCGTGTGCCCGGGCAGCGAGATACCCAGCGGTCATCGCGACAGGCACGATCCACAGTACGCGGGCGAGTTTGACGACGGTGGCCACTTTGAGGGCTTCGTCGCCGTAGGCCTTGCCCGCGCCGACCACCGACGACATGTCGTGAATAGCCACGGCCGCCCAGGTGCCGAACTGCTCTTGAGAGAGGGCCAGCGCGCGGCCGATCGGGGGGAAGGCATACAGCGCGATGGCATTCAGGGTGAACACCGCCGCCAGCGCGGCCGACATCGGCGCGGCCTGGGCCCGAATCGCCGCGCCCGTGGCGGCAATCGCCGAGCCGCCGCAGATCGATGTGCCCGCACAGATCAGCGTCGTGACATCCCGCGGCGTGCCCAAGACGCGACCCAGCGCGATCCCCACGGCAAACGTGCCCATAATCGTGCCCGCGGCAAACACCACGCCCGACGTGCCCGCCCGCGCCACCTCGCTCAGGTTGATCGAAAAGCCCAGCAGCACGATCGACCACTGAATCAGCAGCCGGCTGGCCTTCTTGCCTTGCGATTCCCACGCGGTGAGGTTCAGCAGGGCCAGCGCCATCCCCAGACCCAGCGCGATGGGGGCAGAGGCCCAAGGCGTAAGGGCAAAGACCACCGCACCGGCAAAGAGCACGCGACGGATCAGCATGGTAAAAGTGGGCCCAATGGGCTACTCGGCATCCCCGTCGGAGACCTTGCGGGCCCGGGGGGTGGGGCGTTTGACCGGGGCCTTGGCATCGCCTGACTCGGTTGCGCCGTTGCTTCTGGTTGAACCGTCACGAGCCAGCGCCGCCCGCTTGGCGACCAGTTCGGTCCCAACGCTCAGCAGCCGCTCCAACGGCACGGGCTTGAGCAGATAGCGATCCACCCCCAGCGACTCGGCATAAGCCTGATGGCGCTTGCCCTCGTTGGCCGTCAGCATGATGACGGCGGGGCAGCGGTCGTAGCCCTTGATCTTTTCGAGCACCAGGAATCCCGAGCGCTTCGGCAGCATCATGTCGAGCACGACCAGGTCGGGGGCGACCTCCTGGCACACGCGCACGGCTTCGTTGCCGTCCGACACCGTGGTGGTCTCCGCCCCCTCGGCCTTCATGGCAGTGTCCATCGCTTCAAGCACGTCGAGGTCGTCATCAACCAGGACGACTTTGATGCCGGTCAATCGGTTGCTCATGGGTAGGCTCGGGTTCCCGCGATAAGGACAGAGGAGCGTAGGGACATGGGGAGGGATGCCGCGTGGAAGATGGGCAGGCGGGTTCCGAGTAAGGATGACCACCGAGCCATCGCGCCGAGAAGCATCGAGCGGAGTACAGGAAGGACCGTGGATGGGAACTGTGCATCCTTTGCAATCCCCCCGGATTCACTTCATTTTCGCGGCCAACTCCGGGCCGCGTGGTAGACTGTTCTGTTCGACCGGGCGGCGTGACTGGTTTGGCACTTGGGCGGGGACTGAACAACACCGCGTTGGCAGGAGGCTTCCATGCAGGGTTTGAGCCGATCATGCGTCACCGGTTTGCTGGTTCTGGCGGCAGGGGCTGCCTTGGCTATCGCGCCCGCCGCGCTGGCCCAGGCACCGACGGGTCAGTTCACGAACTTCGAGTCACCCCACGTTCACCCGCTGGACGTCACGCCCGACGGGGCCCTGCTGCTCGCGGTCAACACCGCCGACGCCCGGCTTGAGGTCTATTCCATCGGCTTCGGCGGCTCGCTCACACCCGTCGGGTCGGTGCCGGTGGGGCTCGATCCCGTCACCGTTCGCGCCCGCACCAGCACCGAGGCGTGGGTGGTCAATCACATCTCCGATAGCGTAAGCGTGGTCGACCTGACCGCCATGCGCGTGCGGGCCACCCTGGCGACCAGCGATGAACCCTGCGATGTGGTCTTTGCCGGGCCCGATGGGCGCGGCTTCGTGTCGTGCCAAGGGTTCAACGTCATCCAGATCTTCAACCCCGCCTCGCTCGCGGCTTCGCCCGAGACCATCGCGATCTTTGGCGAGCGGCCCCGCGCTCTGGCCATGAGCCCCGATGGCGGCACCGTCTACTGCGCCATCTTTGAGTCCGGCAATCGCACCACCATTCTCGGCGGCGGCGGCATGGGCAACATGGCCATCGCCTTCCCGCCCAATGCCGTCAGCGACACGCTCGGGCCCTACGGCGGCATCAACCCCCCGCCCAACGTCGGCAACACCTTCGTCCCCGCCCGCAGCCCCAACGCCCAGGTCAACATGCCCGTGGGCCTCATCGTCCGCAAGAACGACCTCGGCCAGTGGATGGATGACAACCACGCCAACTGGACCAATCTCGTCTCCGGCCCCCAGGCTTCGCGCTCCGGCCGACTGACGGGCTGGGACCTGGCCGACCACGATTGTGCCATCATCAACGCCTCCACCCGCGCGCTCTCCGGCTATGCCAAGGGCCTCATGAACATCTGCATGAGCCTCGCGGTCAACCCCGCCACCGGCTACGTCTCCATCGCCGGCACCGAGGCCACCAACCAGGTCCGCTTCGAGCCCAACGTCAAGGGCACCTTCGTCCGCGTGAATCTGGGCTCCTTCCACCCCGGCACGCCCACGGCCACCACCATCGTCGATCTCAATCCCCACCTCGACTACATCGCGCGCACCATTCCCCAGGCCGAACGCGACCGCTCCCTCGGCGACCCGCGCGGCCTGCACTGGGAAGCCTCCGGCCTCCGCGGCTTCGTCTCGGGCATGGGCTCCAACAACGTCATCGCCATCGATTCCGCCGGCGCTCGTCTCGGCAGCCCCATCGAAGTCGGCGAAGGGCCCACCGGCCTCGCCCAATCAGGGAACACCCTCTTCGTGCTCAACCGCTTCGCGGGCTCCATCTCCAGCATCGATACCTCATCCCTCACCGAATCCGCCCGCACCACCTTCCACGACGCCACGCCCACCGCCATCAAGGTCGGCCGCAAGCACCTCTTCGATACCCACAAAAACTCCGGCCTTGGACAGGCCGCCTGCGCCTCCTGCCATGTGGATGTCGCCACCGATCGCCTCGCCTGGGACCTGGGCGACCCCTCGGGCAACAACGACCCGCTCACCAGCCGCAACCTGGGCTTCGGCGTATTTGGCCTGGCCCCGCCCTTCGCACCCGTCGCCTTCCAGCCCTTCCACCCCATGAAGGGCCCGATGACCACGCAGACGCTCCAGTCCATCATCGGCCTGGAGCCGTTCCACTGGCGGGGCGACCGTCTGGGCATCGAAGAGTTCAACGGCGCGTTCATCGGCCTGCAGGGCGACGACAACAACCTGACTCCCGCCGAGATGCAGGAGTTCGAGTCCTACCTTGCCACCGTCACGCTGCCGCCCAACCCCTTCCGCAATTTCGATAACTCCCTGCCCTCGAGCCTGCCCCTGCCCGGGCACTTCACCCCCGGCCGCTTCGGCGCGGCAGGCCTGCCCCTGCCCAATGGCAACGCCAATACCGGCATGAGCATCTATCGCAACACCACCCGCCGCATCGATGGCGGCGCGTTCGCCTGCGTCACCTGCCACACGCTGCCCACCGGTGCGGGCCCTGATTCCACCTGGAACGGCGCCCAGCATGTGCCGATCGCGGCGGGCCCCATGGGCGAGCGTCACCTGGGCCTCGTCTCGGTTGACGGCTCGACCAATATCTCCATCAAAGTCCCGCAGACCCGCACCATTCACAAGAAGCGGGGCTTCAACACCACGCAACTTCTCAACACCGCCGGCTTCGGCGTGCTGCACGACGGCTCGGTCGATTCCATCGAACGCTTCGTCGCCGAGCCCGCGTTCAACGTCACCTCCAACCAGGAAGTCGCCGATCTCGTCGCGTTCATGCTCGCCTTCTCAGGCTCCGACCTGCCCAACGGATCGGCCAACGTCATGCTCGCCCCGCCCGGCCCGCCCAGCAAGGACAGCCGCGCAAGCGTGGGCCAGCAACTGACGCTCGACGGGTTCCCGCAGGGCCCGACGGCCACGCGCTTCAACCAGATGCTGTCGCAGGCGAACCTCAACCGCATCGGCCTGATCGCCCGTTTCCGCGCCGATGGCCTCGAACGCGGCGCGTTCTACGAAGCCGGCCAGTGGCGCACCGATCGCGAGAACGAAACCCGTTCGACCGACGACGTGCTGGGCACCGCCGCGCCGGGGTCGGAAGTCACCATCACCGTCGTGACGCTCGGCACGCAGCGCCGCCTGGGCGTCGATCGCGATTCCGACGAGTTCTTCGACCGCGATGAACTCGACGTGTGCTCGAGCCCCGCCGACAAAGCCAAGTTCCCCGGCGGCCCCGGTGCCCGCGACTTCAACGGCGACCTCTTCGTCGACCCCGACGACCTCGCCGATTACATCGCCGCCTACTTCAGCCCCACCCCCGACCCCCGCGCCGACTTCAACAGCGACGGCACCGCCGACCCCGACGACCTGAGCGACTACATCGCCGCCTACTTCGGCGCGTGCTGACTGATCTGGGTACCTCGACTCTCCGAGTCGAGCCCCCGTTCCCGTTCAGTCGGCATTGGTGTGCATGAGCAGTTCGTGCTCATCGTGCCACTGACTTCGCGGGGCACTGACCGCGAAGTCAGTGCGAAGCGGGCAAGCAACTGACAGTCCCCTCGCTCACGCTTGGGCTTCGTTGCGCTCAGATTTCATTCTTGCGCCACGAGGCCTTCATCACCCGCCACACCGCGGGCCAGAGCGGCATATCCAAGTAGTGCCACATAGACAGCCGCGCCGGCGTGATGGCCAGGCCGCACTCCGGGCAGCGCGGATCGCGCAGGCCTTTGAGGTCGTGCCCGCACACGCCGCAGTGGATGCTGGTCTGCGTCAGGGTCTTGGTCACGATGGTGGCCTCGTCGGCGCCCGCGTCGCGTATGAACCGCTCCACCCGCGCCACCCACGCGGCGCACGCGTCGGCACTGGGCCAGGCGCTCTTCGGGATGCACTGCCCCGAGGGCGTGTTGGCCCACAGAATCGCGACATGATCAGTCCCCAGCACGATCCCGCCGCAGTGATGCCAGGGATAGGTCGCGGTCGCGCCGTCCCACTGCAGGTGCACGCCCTGGGGGCGCGGCTCGATGGTGATGGGTCTGTTGTACGCACCCTCCGTGCCCATCGCGTGAAGGTACGTCCGCATCAACCGCCAGGGACCAGGCCGCCACAAGTACATCAGCACCGGCACGCCGATCGCGATGCCCGCGATGACCGCGAACGGCACGGTGCCGCCCTCGGCGATGAAGATCGACGTAAACACGGAAGCGAAGATCAGAAACGGAAGCGAGACGGCCAGAAACGTGATGAGCGATTCCCGCCGACACACGCGATCGAGTTCGGGGTAGCGCGTGAGGAACAGGCCGCCGAGCACCGCCTCACCCAGAACGTCCGGGGTGAAGGTGATGGCGTGCTCGGAGGGCGCAGGCGCGGACATGGTGGGAGCGTAACACAACGAAACGCGAGCGTAAGCGAGCGCCCTTGCAGTTCGGGGCACTCACCCGGACCGAGCCACTGCGCGTTCACGCACCGCCGCTCGATTCCGCCAGCGCTATGGGCCGCAAGGCCGCTCCCTCACGGTCGCGTTTCGTCACCGCCCTGCGGGCTTCCCGCCCTTGCGCGGATCGCTCGCCGCTTCCAGCGTGCCATCAGCCTTCCGAACAATCGCCTGCACCGCGGCTCCGCTCTTGGCGATCGTGCACTGGTGCCCGAGTTTCTTGAGGAAGTCCACCATGCGCAGGCCCTGCCAGCGGAACTCTTCGAACGCCGCCTCATACTCCAGCACGTTGGGCGACCACTGATGGTGCACGCGCGACCACGCCACGGCCTGCCCGGCGGTTCGGTTGAAATCCACCACGCCCAGGATCACTTGTGTGGTGGACGAGATGATCCGCGGGCCGCCCGACGCCCCCGCCACCATCGTCACCTCGCCCGCCGCATTCAGCACGATCGTCGGGCTCATGCTCGAAAGCGGCCGCTTTCCCGGCGCGGGCAGGTTGCGGTCGCTCTGCTTCAGGCCAAACGCATTCGCCGCGCCGCGTCGGGTGGTGAAGTCGTCCATCTCGTTGTTCAGGCAGAAGCCCCCCGCGACCACCAGGCTGCCGAACTCGAGGTTGATCGTCTCCGTGCACGCGACGGCGTTGCCCTGGTCATCCACGACGCACAGGTGGCTGGTGCCGCCGTCGTCGGGCGCGGCATCGGGCGCGGCTTCGCCCTCGGGCTCGGTGCCGTACATCGCCGCGGGCAGGATTCGACCGATCCGCGTGCTGTTTGAACGCGCGGCGAGGTACTCCGGGCTCAGCAGCCGCGCGATGGGGACGTCAACATACGCCGGGTCGGCCAGCCAGCGGGATCGATCGGCAAAGGCGTGCTTCATCGATTCCACGAGCAACCCAACGTACGGCGCGGCGAACCCGTCCTTGGCGTGCTCGTGCGCGGCCGTGCGCGACAGGATGCCAAGCGTCTGGGCCATCGCCAGGCCGCCGCTGCTGGGCGGGGGCATGGCCAGCACCAGGCGACCTCGGTAGTCGAACGCGATCGGGTCGCTCGTGCGAATGGCATACCCGGCGAGATCGTCGAGGGTCAGCACGCCGCCGTCCTGGCCCGCGGCCTCCACGATCGCGCGGGCGACAGGGCCCCGATAAAACCCGGCAACGCCATCTCGCGCGATCGCTTCCAGCACCTCGGCCTGCTCGGGCAGCGTGATGCGGTCGCCCGGCTTGATGTGCCCTTCTTTCAGGAACCGCGACCACACGAAGGGGAAGCGGGTCTTCATGGCCGGGTCGCGCTCAAACTTCGCGGCGAGGTCCATCGCGGCTTTGACGTACGCCGCGTCGACCTCGAAGCCCTCCCGCGCCAGACGGATCGCCGGCGCAAGCACCTCCGCGCGCGACTTCCGCCCGTAGCGCTCCAACGCATGCAGCAACCCCGCCACCGTCCCGGGTGTGGCCACGGCTCGTCCGCCATGCACGCTCAGCGCGCTTCGACGCGCCGCGGGCTTTGGCTGCGGTGGTGGCACAGGCGTCCCGCCTGTGTTCCCCGCCCCCGCCCCCCATCCCTCTTTCCTCTCCTCCCCATCTCTTCCCCTCGGTGCCCCCTCGGTGTCTCGGTGCCTCGGTGGTTCGCCTTCGTCTTCGCGCTGCTCGGCCCGCTCAAAGAAGTCAGGCCCGACCGCGGCCGGGCACGTTTCGCGATAGTTGATCGCCACGCGGATCGGTCCGGTCAACTCGCCGCGCGGGTCAGAATTGAGCGCGATGACCATGAACCCGCCGCCGCCAATGCCGCAGGAGAAGGGACGGACGACCGAGAGCGCGAAACTGGTGGCGACGGCAGCATCCACAGCGTTACCACCCGCCGCGAGCACCTGCGCCCCGGCCTGCGAGGCCAGCGGGTGATCCGCTGCGACGGCATAGCGGGTGAAGAGTTCGGTCGGGTCAGCGGCACGCGGCTGGGCGGCGTGCGCGGGGCGTGCCGGAATGGCCAACGTGCCGACGAGCGCGAAGGCCAGCGAGAGGAGAATGCGCATTCCACAGCCTATCGCAACGAAACGCGACCGTCAGGGATCGTGAACACCGCTCGCGCCGACCGGTTTTTCGGTCTCTGCACGCGGCGTGCCAACTGGCTGTTTTCCGCACGAATTCGCGGCCAATGTATCACACATTGCGCGCAAAACCATCATTTTGCGTATACGCCCGCCGGCGCATGTGGGTGGGGGGGTCGGCGGGTCGCCGCGCGAGGCCCCTCAGCGGGGCTGTAATGGCGTTTAACGCGAAGCGCGCCAAACCTATGACTTACCGCCCCCGCGTGCGCGGGGGCACGCGGAGAGAGCCGCCATTTTGCGAGTGGGCCCGTTCACGCTCCTTCACGGTCGCGTTTCGTTGTCCGCGCGCGGCGCGCAAAGAGGTCGCCCCATGACTCTCGTCGCCCTCCCCCAACCCCTCCCTCTTGGGAGGGGGCTTTCGGAGCGCCACGAATGGTTCGATGTGATAGTCTGCGTGCATGCACCAACTTCTGAAACTCGCGGGCTGGGTCGTGGTAGCGGCACTGACGGGCGCGGCCCTCGGGCAAGACAAGCCCGTGGTCTTGGAGGGTGCCCGCATCGTCCCGATCGTCGGTGCGCCGATCGAAAACGGGCGGCTCGTGGTGCAGGGTGGCACCATCGTGTCGGTCGGCGCGGCCACTGGCCAACTGCCCGCTGGTGCCACGGTGATTGACGCCAAAGGCAAGACCATCATGCCCGGGTTGGTGGATACGCACAGCCACATCGGGGGCGTAGGCGGCGCGGATTCCAGCGGGCCGATTCAGCCGGATGTGCGGGTCTATGAATCGCTGAACGTGCGCGATAGCGGGTTTCGTCGTGCCGTGGCCGGCGGACTGACGACGCTGAACATCATGCCCGGCTCGGGGCACCTGTTGAGCGGGCAGACGGTGTACGTCAAACTGCGGCGGATTCGCGAGGCCGCGAAGATCGAGGACATCGCGTATCGCGGTGCCGATGGGCGGGTTGCCGGGGGCATGAAGATGGCCAACGGGACCAACTCGATCGGGAATCCGCCGTTCCCGGGCACGCGCGGGAAGTCAGCCGCGCTGATTCGCGAGCAGTTCATTCGTGCGCAGGAGTATGCGGACAAGATCGCCCGGGCCGTGAAGAAGGACGAAGCCGGGAACACGGTGCCCGACCCGGAGAAGCGGCCCTCGCGCGACCTGGCGCTGGAAGGGCTAGCGGAAGTGCTGCGGGGCGAGCGGATCGTGCAGCACCACACGCACCGGTCGGATGACATCATGACGGTCCTGCGTTTCGGGCAGGAGTTCAAGTGTCGCGTGGTGCTCCATCACGTCAGTGAAGCGTGGAAGGTCGCCAGCGAGATCGCGGGGGCGGACACGGGCTGGGGCGACCGCGGGATCAAGGGGACGCCGGTGAGCGCGATCGTGATCGATTCGCCGGGCGGGAAACTGGAAGCCGCGGAGTTGAGTCTGGAGACCGGTGGCATTCTGGAGCGTGCGGGGGTAACGGTGGCGTTTCACACCGACGATTGGATCACCGATTCGCGGTTGTTTCTGCGGAGTGCCGCGCTGGCGGTGCGAGCGGGGATGACGCGGGAAGGCGCGCTGGCAGCGCTGACGATCAATGGTGCCAAGATGCTCGATCTGGCCTCTCGTGTGGGCTCGCTCGAAGCGGGCAAGGACGCGGACTTTGTTGTCCTCTCGGGCGACCCGCTGAGCGTGTATACCAAGGTTGAACAGACGTGGGTGGAGGGAGAGAAGGTGTTTGACCGGGCTGATCCAAAGGATCGGCTGTACGCGGTGGGCGGCCAGGGGGCGGGGCATGACCAGATTCCGTATCTGTGCTGCGAGCAGGGGGCAGGGGGGGCGGGGGGGGCGGGGGTGATTCAGTTTGGCGGCAAGGCGTGGGGCGTTGGGAAGTGAGAGCGGCCCGCTCGGCTCTGGGAACAGCCTTTCAGGCCGTACCATCGGCCTCATGAACCTCCTTCTCTGCAACGACGACGGCATTCACGCTGCGGGTATTGGATCGCTCTTTGATGCGCTCACCGACCACGGGGGACGGTTCGGGCGGGCCTTCGCGAACCGTGTGGTGCCCGTCGCGCCGCTCACGGTGCAGAGCGCGACGGGGCACGGCATCACGTTTCGCCAGCCGCTGATCACCACCGAGGTGGACGTGAACGAGCGGATGAGCGGGACGGCGGTGGACGGGCGGCCTGCGGATTGCATCAAACTGGCGCTCGCCTCGCTTTGGCCGGCACGGTTTGGCACCGGCACGCGGCCTGATCTGGTCATCAGCGGGATGAACCAGGGGGCCAATGTCGGGATCAACGTGCTGTATTCGGGCACGGTGGCGGCGGCGCTCGAAGCGGCGTTTCTGGGCGTGCCCGCGATTGCCGTGTCGCTGCACCTGGGGCGCGGGAAGACGCGGTATGACGTCGCTGCTGCGCACGCCCGACGGGCCATCGAGACGCTGCTGGGCATGAGCGGCGGCAAGGGCGAAAGCAAGGTGCACGAGGTACTCGAGCCACACACGTGCCTGAGCATCAACATCCCGATCACGGAGCGCGAGGGGCCGATGCCGCCGATGGCGATTTGCCCGATGAATGTGCACGGGCTGGTAGATGCGTTCGCGGAGAACACCAATCCGCTGGGCGAGCGGTACTACTGGGCGGCGGCGACGCCGATGGGGTTCCATGCGACCGAGGCGGGGTCGGACGTGCAGGAACTGGCGGCGGGGAAGATCACCGTGACGCCCTTGAAGTATGACGTGACCGACGCGGCGCGGATCGAGTATTGGCGGAAGCGGCTGGCGCGGAACTACTGACGGCACCGCAGCCCCGCGCGAACAGCGATGCGGCCGAGTTGCACGGCGTTCTGGCAGTTCAGTTTGCGCAGGAGTGCCGCGCGGTGGGTGTTGACCGTGTCGACGGCGCGGCTCAGGCGCTCGGCGATCTGTGCGGCGGTCAGGCCTTCTCCCACAAGGGCGAGGACTTCGAGTTCGCGGGGAGAGAGGAGCGCGAGAGGGCCAAGGTCCTGATGTTCGGGCTCATAGAAGACCGGCGCGGTCTCGGCCTGGCGCGCCCAGGTGATTGGGCCGCCCGGGTGGAGCATGATGAGGAAGAGGCGGCCGCGTTCGGGATAGGGCGTGGGCTGCGCAGGCAGGAGCCGGAGGTGCGTGGCGACCTGCCGACCGCTGAGGATGTCGTTGACGACGGCATCCCGTTCTTCGCGGACAAGCCGTTGCATGAGGGCGACACGTTCCTGCCAGAAGGTCACGGGTTCCAGTTCGGTGATGCGTCGGCCGACCATCTCCCAGGGGGGCGGGTGCGGGGCGACGATGGAGGCAGTGACCGGGTTGCCATACAGGACGGTGCCGTCCTCCATGACCAAATTCGTGGGCGTTTGGCTGGTGTCAAAGAACGAGAGAGGCAGTTCGACTCCCGGCACGAGCACAATGCGTTCGATTCGCGCCATCAGGTGGGCCTTTTAGTCGGCGGGCTGGCCGGCGGTTTGGTGGTGGAGGCCTGCGCGGTGGGCGAGGGCCGCGAGTTGGACGGCGTTCTGGCAGTTGAGTTTGCGGAGGAGCGCGGTGCGGTGGGTGTTGATCGTTTCGACGGAGCGGAAGAGGCGGCTGGCGATCTGGGCGGCGGTGAAGCCTTCGCCGACGAGGGCGAGGACTTCGAGTTCGCGAGCCGAGAGGAGCGCCAGCGGGCCAAGGTCCTGGTGTTCGGGTTCGTAATACACCGGGGCCCGGCTACGCGGGGCGTTCTCAGGCCATACCGGGGCTTCGCCCGGATGGTGCATGAGCAGGAAGACGCGGCCGCCAGCAGAGAGGCTCGCGGTGGCACCCGGGCTCGCGGTGCCGCTCTGCTCAGGCAGCAGGCGGATATGGGTGCTGACCTGTTCGCCACCGATCACGTCGTTGACGACGGCATCGCTGCCCTCGGCGACCAGGCGTTGCAGGAGCGCGAAGCGCTCACCAAAGAACGCGCGGGGTTCGATCGCATCGAGTCGGCAGCCGGCTTTGTAATCGTGCATACCTGACCGTCGCACGATTTCGAGGGCCGCAGCGTTGACCATCAGGACGAGGCCGTCTTCACGAATGATGGACGTGGGACTAGAACTGCGTTCGAAGAACTCGAACGGCACCTCAACCTCGGGAGTCAGTCGCACGTTCGCCACCGGAACGGACCTCATCGACCAGAAATGGTTAGGGCTGCTGCTTTCCCAGGCAGTGGGAATCGCCTAGGTGTTTCACTCAGTATACCAACCTCTTCGGCTGTCGTGCAACGCGGTCAACCGGTACCCTTGGGGCGTGACCGCGATCGCGACCATTCCTGTTGCCGGACGGACCACGGGCGGTGCCCCGGCGTTGCTGTTCACCGCGTTTGAGCCCAGCGGCGATGACCATGCGGCGCCCGTCATTGCCGAACTGCGCGCCCGCCATCCGCGGCTGCCGATCTTCGCCTGGGGCGGGCCGAAGATGGAGCGAGCGGGCGCGACGATTGTTGAACGCACGGGCGACGACGCGGTGATGGGCATGCCTGGGCTGGCCAAGGTGCTCGAGCACGGGCGGATCAACCGGCGGATCGACGACTGGCTGGATGACCATCGCGTGACCGTGCATGTGCCGGTGGATTCGCCGGCGGCGAACTTCCCGATCTGCGTCTTGACGCGGGCCCGCGGCACAAAGGTTGTGCACCTGGTGGCGCCGCAGATCTGGGCGTGGGGCCAGTGGCGGCTGAACAAGTTGCGCAAGCGCACGGACCTGGTGCTGTGCTTTCTGCCGTTTGAGGAGGAATGGTTCAGCACGCGAGGCATTCCGGCCCGGTTCATCGGGCACCCGCTCTTTGATCGCGTGCTCGACATCCCGGCCATCGATGCGCGGATCGCGGCGGCGGGCCCGGCGTTTCCGGCCGGCTGGCCCAAGATGGCGTTCATGCCCGGCTCGCGTCCGGGCGAACTGCACAAGACGCTCGGGCCGTTGCTCGATGCCTTTCGGCGCGTGAAGGCGGATTTTCCGACGACCGCGGGCGTGATGGCGCTGACGCGGGCGGAACTCGAGCCGGTGCTGCGGCAGCGGGCGGCGGCTTTGGGCGGCTGGCCCGAAGGCCTGGTGTGCGTGGCGGGTGATGTGGACGCCGTGATTCGCTGGTGCGATCTGGCGGTGGTGAAGAGCGGCACCGTGACGCTCTATGTGGCGCGGCAGGCCAAGCCGATGATCACGTTCTATCGGCCGTCGTGGCTGACGTACCAGTTGCTGGGGCGCTGGATTGTCTCGACGCCGTTCTACACGCTGCCGAACCTGATCGCGGGGAAGCGGATCGTGTCGGAACTGATTCCGCACTTTGGCGATGGCGCGGACCTGGCGACAGGGGTGTATCGGATCCTGCGGCAGCCCGGGTTTGCCGAGGATCAGAAGGCGGCGCTCACGGCGATGTGCCGGAAGTTCGACGGGCGCCACGCGGCCCCGGCGGCGGCGGATGCGATTGAAGAGGTGGCCGGGCTGGTGGTGCGGCAGGGGTGACCCGCACGGGCGAAGCAGGGTGATCAAGAAGAAGGCATCGAGGCACGAGGCATCGTGGCATCGAGTTGCGTGCGAGGGGGTCTTACCTGTCCTTCTTCCCCGGCAACAACCCCTCCAGCCCCTTCTTGGCGTCTTCGAGCGCCTTCTTCCCTTCCTCGGCCACGCCCTTCACCGCGTCCTCCGCCTTCTTCGCGGCTTCCATCGCCTGCCCGCCCACGGCCAGGCCCACATCCTTCAGCCCATCAAGATTCGCCAGGCGGCCTTTCAGATCGCCCACGATGTCGGCTGGGAAGAGGCCTCCGCCCTTCTCGGCCGCGGCACTCAGCACCGCCTGCACGATGATGCTCGCCAGTTGGCTCATGGTGACGCCCGTGCCGCCCACGCCGTCGCCGGTCTTGCCGACGTTTTTCATCTCGATCTTGTCGATGGTGACGGGAATCTTGGTGGCCGAGTTGAGGGCCTCACCCACCGCGCCGCCAGCGCCGAGCATGTCGAGTTCGACGCGCACGTTAGTGATCGTGAGATCGCGGATGACGAAGCGCTTTTCGGGGCCGCCGGAGGGTGCCGAGGCGGGTTTGGTGCCGCCGCCACCGGTGACGGACTTCAGGTTGTCGAGAATCTTCTGATAGTTCCCGGAGTCGCCCTTGCGTTCGAGGCGCACGTCGATCGCGTCAAGGGCGAAAGTGGGAATCTCGATCACCTCCTGCTGCACCGAACCGAGCGACACGGCGACGTTGCCTTTGCCCAGTTTCAGGAAGTGGGGCGACGCGAACCCCTGCGGGTTGGCGACGTTCAGGTTCGAGAGCGAGGCCTGGCCGGAGAGCAGGCCGATGCTGACCGAGTCCACGGTGGTGGGCACGCCCAGGGCGTAAGTGCCACCGGCTTCGATGCCCTTCTTGGCGAGGGCGTTGACGGACATCAGGGCGTAGACGACGCCGCCGACGACGAGGAGGACGAGAAGGAAGCCGGCGATGAACAACCGCTTGATGAGTTTCTTCATGAGTTGACCCCTCAGTGAACGGGGCATGATAGGGGCGACTGTCGGCGTATGGAGCGCTCTTCTCGATCAAGGCGCACACCACATTGCCGCCAGCCGAGCACAATGAAGATGATGGAGGCCTGCGCGCCGTCAAGGGCACCCTGTGAAAAAGGCTCCGATGTAGTCGGCGAGGTCGTCGGGGTCGATGTTGCCGTCGCCGCTGTAATCGGCCTGGTTGCACGGGGGCACAGCGAAGTAGCAGGCGATGTAATCGCTGAGGTCGTCGGGGTCGAGGGTGCCGTCGCCGTTGAGGTCTGGGGGGCAGGCGGAGCCGACGGAGAGCGTAGCTGCAGAACTGGTGATGGTGCCGCAGGCGCTGGTGAGGACGCAGGTGTAGGTGGCCACGTCGGTGGTCGAGACGTCGTGGAGAGTGAGCGTGGCCTCGAGCGCGCTGGCGATGGGCTGGCCATCGCGGAGCCACTGATGGCGGATGGGGCGTGTGCCGGTGGAGCCCACGGTGAAGGTGACGGTCTCTCCCGGAAAGACGTTCTGGCTGTCGGGTGGAGACGATTCGGCCGGGGCTTGACAGGCGAACGTGTCGGCGGTGGTGAAGATGCCTTCTGCGCCATCGACAAAGACCAGTCGCACGGCGACCGCGCCCTGATCGTTGAAGGTGCATTTGCGTCCATCGCCCGTGCCGGCGACACCGTCGATGACCTCGAGTTGAGCGATCAGCCGCTGGACGCCGGCGACGGTGATGAAGGTGAACTCTTTGACGACGGGCAGGAGGGAGCCGTCGGGCTGTTCAATCCACAGGGCACGGGTGAAGTCATTGTGCAGAGTGGTGAATGCGACGCGGCCCGAGGCGTTGACCCAGAAGGCATTGGCCTGGCCGAAGTTGAGGCCTTCGTAATCGGGCCCGGCGCTGGCGGGCACGGGCGTGCCCTCGCGGATCAGGAGGCGGAGGTTGCCGGGCAGGCCGGTGGCGGCGGAGCGGGTGGTCCAGAGCGCGGTGTCGTTGCCGCCGCCGACGGAGGCGGATTGCTGGAGTTGGCCCTGGAGGACCAGGCAGTTGTTGTCGGCGAGGGCGGAGCCGAGGACGAAGAAGGCGTTGGTGTTGAAGGACGCGCCATTGGTGCCTGGGGCGGCGGCACCGCTGAGGGCGATGAGTTGGGTGACGCCGAAGCGGGCGTCGGACCAGAAGCCGCCCGGCGCGCCGGGGCCGCCGTTATCGAGGTCGGCGGCGAAGGCGACGCGGCCATTGGCGTTGAGGCTGAACTCGCGGAGGCTCCAGACGCTGGCGAAGGGGGAGTTGGTGCCGGGGGCGATCTCGCCCTGGATGTAGACGGGGTGGAGCGGACCGACGCCGGGGATGCCGAAGCCGTTGACATTGCGGGCGCGTGTGGCCCAGGGGGTCAGGCTGGAAGCGGCATCGGAAAGCCGCGTAGTGAACATCGCGCCCGAGTCGTTGAAGCGAGGGATGGATTGGCCGTAGAAGATGTGGGTGGTGCCGTTGACGGTGATGGATTGGCCCGGGCGGCTGTGCTCGCTGAGGGGGCCGCCGAAGTCGGTGTAGATGCCGGAGAAGTTGTTGTAGTTGAAGGGGGGGTCGTTGACGAAGCAGCGGAAGGCGACGTCGCCGTGACGGTTCATGACCCACTGGTTGTTGCCCCAGGGGTCGCTTGTGGGGTCTGCGCCGCCGAAGACGCCGCTGGGCGTCTGGGCGTTGGGCACCGGGGTGACGCCCTCGCGGACGAGCGGGAAGAGCCAGCCGGAGCGCTCGGTGACGAGGACTTCGTTGGTGCCGACCTGCGCGCCGAGGCCTTCGACGACGGCCTGGAACGCGACGGTGTTCTGGGCGGAGATCTGGGGCTGGGTGTACAACTCGCCGAAGGTGAATCCGGGCTCCATGTTGGGCACGGGGTCGCCTCGGCGCGCGACGAGGGAGAGGCCGGTGCCGCCACGGGCCGCAAAGATGCCCGAGCCGTTGGCGGTGGAAATGCCCGGCCCGGCGAGGTTGGCCCCGAAGACGATGGAGCCCGAGGCGCTGATGACCGGCGAGGAGGGGATAACCAGGCCAAACTGGGGGTGGATGGTCTTGACGAGCGTCATGTTGCTGAAGGTGATGCCGGGGCCGAGGCCGGGGCCGAGGGGGCCATCAGTGCCGGTAAGGGCGACGGGGCGGAGTGGTCCGACGGCCAGCGTGGCAGGGGCGAGCGAGCAGGCGGCGAGGCCGCTGAGGGCGAGGAGCCGAACGGCGGAGTGAATGTTCATGGTGAGAGTTCCGCGCAAGAAGGAAGCGATCGCGCCGGGCATTGTGCCCAGCGCGCTGACCCCATGAGTATTCCACCCGCCTGCGGGCAAAGGTCGCCGCGAGGCGCGGCGAACACAGGCGGGACGCCTGTGCCACCGCCTGTGCCACCGAAGACGAATACGGATTAGCGACGGCGGCGCGTCACCACCAGACCCGCGAGTCCCAGGAGCATTGCGGCCCCCGGGGCGGGAATGATGTACGCCAAGCCGCTGGTGTTGATGGCCGCGGCACCGCCGGCGAAGAGGAAACTGGCCTGGCCAGTGGCGACATTGATGGTGCAGATGTCCCCATTGTCGGCGTTGACGGTGAACAGGGTGCCCGCGTTGTCAAATCGCAGGGCTTTGAATGAACTCGAACCTGCCGCGAGCGAGCCGACGATGGTGCTGACGCCGGTGTCGAGGTTCAGGCGGATGAGGGTGTAGTCGATGATGCCGAAGATGGAGAGGCCGTTGTCGATGAGGCCGTAGGCCTGGCCGTCGACGGGGTTGACGGCAACAGCATCAACGAAGTTGCGCACGCCGTGGGGCAGGCCGGTGGTGGGGGCGAAGGCACCGTTCGTGACGTTCAGGCGGCCCATGTAGCCGTTGGTGTTGTTGACGGTGTGGAACTCGCCGGCGTTGCCGGTGGCGGCGAGGCTGGTGAAGGGGCGGCCGAACGTGCCGAGTGTGGCCGAGAGCAGCGCGTTGCCCGTCATAGGGTTGAGAATGCGATACGACTCGGACACCTGCTGAAACGTGCCAAAGTCGGTGAAGTTGCGCGCGGCGTAGAGGTTGCCGGCGGAATCGAAATCGAGGTCTTCGATGCTGTTGACCAGCACCGGCCCGACCCGCAGGCTGGAGAGTTCGGTGACGGTCTGGGCGGTGGTATCGATCCGCGTGATGCGTCCGGCGACGGTGATGCCGTAGAAGTCCGCAGCGATTGCGTC
Organism: uncultured Phycisphaeraceae bacterium; assembly: GCA_964588585.1. Classification (GTDB taxonomy): domain Bacteria; phylum Planctomycetota; class Phycisphaerae; order Phycisphaerales; family UBA1924; genus JAEUIX01. The sequence continues at coordinate 50,485 of CAZPPX010000013.1, read as the reverse complement.
CTGCGCGGAGACGAAAAGGCCAGCACCAATGGCACTGATAGCGAGGATGTTGCGCATGATCTCAGACTCCTTGACGGATGGCCGCACGGGGGCGGGGGGTCGGGGGGGCGGTCGCCTTTCGGCGACCCTTAGGGACGCAGTAGGGAAGCTACACGATTTCGGGAGGGCGTCAAGAGGCAATCTGGCCAAGTCGGCGATTCCGCTTGCGCGCACGCTGCGAGCGAGCTGGCTGGCCCGAGGGTATTGCTCTTCGGTGTTTACCCGATGCAAGGTGTCTCAGCCGCAGCCGCCGAAGTAGGCCGCGATGTACTCGCTCAGGTCGTCGGGGTCGGTGGTGCCGTCGGCGTTCATATCCCCAAGGCTGCATGGCGTGCGGCGAAGTAGCAGGCGATGTAATCGGACAGGTCGTCGGGATCGATATGGCCGTCGCCGTTGAAGTCGGCGGAGCATGGATCGAAAACGTACGACTCGCGGCCTACCACGGCGTCGTTGGCGGCGAAATAGAGCCGGTTGCCGATGGCGGCGAGGGCAGAAGGTGAGGAACTTGCGGGGCCCGGCGCGATATCCGTCACGCGGCGGGTGCCCTCGGGGGTGCCGTTGGTGCTCCAGAGTTCGCGGCCGAAGTCGGGCGTGAATGCTGAGAAGTATGCGCGTTGGCCGAGGACGGTGAGGGACGAGGCGTCGCCGCCGCCCATGATGCCCGCGCTGGCCGGTGCGGATCGCATCGGCGGGGGCATCGGTCGGCGGGAGGATGACCGGCGCGGTCCCGGCGGGCGTGCCGTCGGAGACGTAGAGCGTGGCACGGATGTCCGAACCACCGGCGAAGAACACCCGATCGCCCACGGCGACAAACGGATCCGCGAGCCTTGAGAATCCCTCGGACGGCTCAGTGATGAGGCTGGCGAACGAGCGATCGACGGGCGAATACACCAAGGCTGGTGAGTAGAACTGGAAGCCGCCCTGAGCGTTGCCGCCGAAGAGCAAACGACCCTGGAAGGGAAAGAGCGGGCCGGTTTCGAGCGCCGTCGGGGTGAAGATGGTGCCGGTGGGCGTGCCGTCGGTCTCCCAGAAGCCGTTGGGGTAGCCAAACGTCGGGCTCGTGCCTGCGAAGTAGAGGCGGTGACCGATCGCGGCGTGCGCGAACGGAGAGTCCACGTTCCCGGGGAAGCCAGCCAGTACGCCGGTCTGCGTGTTGATCATGCGCACCGACCCGTCCGCCTGCGCCATGACCACGCCTGGGCCTGCCGGCGCGAAGAATCGGGGGTCCGAGCCGGAATCCTGCTGGATGTTGACGTCGCGGACCAGGCGCGTGCCGAGCGTGGTGCCATCGGTGCGCCAGAGTTCGGTGCCGAGGAAGGGGTCGTCGAGTGCCAGAAGGGCAAAACCGGGGAGCACGGCGAGTTCGTGCCCGGCGGCGGTGGAGTCAAAGCCGCCGCCCAGGCCGCTGTTGGGCGGGAACGTGCCGCTCGTGCCGAGCCATTGGGGTGCCAGGCCGTCCTGGTCAATGGTGACGACTTGTCGAGGCTCGCCGGGTGCACCGAGTTCGACAAGGAAGCGTCCGTTGATTGTTGCGAACGATCCGGCCGAGATCGCGCCGCTGAATGGCGAGTCGGTCAGTACCCGTGCCGGAAGGGCGTCGCCCTCGGCCAAGCGCACGTCGAGCGGTTCGGCGGTCGGGTAGCCCCCCGACGCGAACAGCAGACGACGGCCCAACACAGCCCACGGCACCGCGATCGAGTCGTTCTGCTGATCGGTGATTGCCGGTGGGCTGGCCCGACATACGCGACCTGCTGGTTGTTGCCAGCGGTGCCATGGGTGGAATGTGCGAATACGAGGCTCGCTGAGACGAGCATACCTCGATTCGCCTGATCCGCCAGTGCGGATGCTGATTCCGCGAATGAAGATTCCGCCCAGGGCCATCAGCGAGGCGAATGCGCGTCAGGGACAGCCGGTGAAGTACGCCGCGATGAAATCAGAGAGGTCGTCGGGGTCGGTGTTGTTATCGCTGTTGTAGTTCGCCTGCGGGCAACCGGGCCCATCGAAGTAGCAGGCGATGTAATCGCTCAGATCGTCGGGGTTCAGCAAGCCGTCGTCGTTGAAGTCGGCGGGGCAGGGCACGACCGGCACGATGCCGCTGACGACCAGGGCGTAGTCGGCATCGAGTTCGGGCGTTTCGCGGTGGCCGTCCTGCACGATCTCCGTGGCGCGGACCTCGATCGACCAGAGGCCCGGCGCGGGATTGGTGATCCAGACGTTTTCGACCGTATCGACGATGTTCTCTGTGCCGCCGGAGGTTGAGGTATTGCCCGCGAGCAGGCCGCTGTTGCCCCAGTATGCTGTTCCATCGGGCGCGACGACGCGGAGCGAGAGGTTGTTGATGCGGTGGCGCGTGGAGGCCGGGTTGCCGGCCGGGTCGGCATACACAAGTGTGACGCGGAGATCAGGCGTGCCGGGCGCGACGGTGAGCACCTCGGTGCGCGACCCCAGGTTGGGCAGCACATGCGCTTCGTTGACGATGAAGAACTGCTGGCGGCGGTCGTAGAGCCGCTGCACGTTGGGTCGGCCCCAGCCTTGGTGCGTGCGTGTCAGGTCGGCGGCGGCACCGCTGAACGGATACGCCGCGGCACTGTTAATCATCATCGCTTTCGAGGTCGCCATGTGCGGGCGGTTCTGAAACACCGTGGCACCGGGCGTGACGGGATTGCCGAAGATGCCCGCGCCCCACATCTGGAAGAACAGGCCAAAGTGGCCGGCGGTCATGGGCGTCGCGGCGCTGGTGCCGCCGAAGCCGGTGGTGTACGCCCCGCTCGATGCGGTGGTGTGGATGGAGTCGTACCAGTAGGACAGATCAGGCTTGATGCGGCCATCGGAAGCGGGGCCGATGCTGCCCGCGTTGGTCCAACTGTCGTCGGCGAGGCTGAGGGTGTTCTGGTGGCGGATGCCACCGACGGAAACCAGGTTCTTGGCGAAGGCGATGGCGTCGGAACTCACGCTCCCCGAGTTGGCCTGGGCCTGAAGCAGAACGATGTCTTGCGTGAAGAGCGTGCCATCCATCTCGGCGGCGGCGGTGGTGTACGCGGTGGTGCAGCACGAGCCCCAACTGTTGGTCTGAAAGACGGCGAAGTACGGGGTCTGGTTGAGGCGGGCGATGTGGGCGGGCCGGTTGGTGAGGTTGCCGAAGTCGGCGAAGATGCCCTGGGCATCGGGCAGCATGCCGCGGGCGGCGGCGAGCCCGGTGCCGGTGCCAAAGACGATGCCAAAGACGCTGGTGCCGTGGCTGGCGCTGCCGCCCCGCGCGCCGTGGAGGATGGGCACGTTGCGGCGAAAATCCTGGTGGGTTTCGAGCAGGTTGCTGTCCATCACCTCGCCCCGCACGCCTGTGCCGGTGAACCCGGCGACGGATTCGACGTAGTTCGCGCCGCCGTCGGCGCGGACGCTATTCATATAGGTTGTGGGCTCGAACCAGCGATCGATGAACAGGACGTCATCGAGGCGGGCGGCTTGCCGCAACTGGGCTGATGTGAGCGTGGCCTCGACGCGCCCGCTCTCGGGCACCACCAGATGAACGACCGCGCCCAGATCAGTGAGCGACTTGGCGAGGGTCTCGGCATCGGCGGGCAGCCCATCGATCTCTCGCGGCAAGCCGAGGATGCTGAGCCGCTTTGCCGCCGGTCCCGCGTTCGGGTCCAGCGCTTCCGCCACCAGCGGCTCCTCGAGTCGGTAGGCCGGGTGCATGGGGCCGATCCAGCGGATCACGGGCTGAGCCGCGAGGGCGGGGATGGCGCGCGGATCGATGCGCACGATGAAGGCGTGGTTGCCCAGATACGCGCCGATGCGGCCGCCCGCCGCGCGGATCAGGTCGCGATACTCAGGAAGGGGCTGCGTCACAAACTGCACGATCCGCACGGGCGACGCCTCGTTCGCGGCAAGTTCCGCCGGTACGGTCGGCTCGCCCGCGAGCGGATCGAAGTGCCCGTAGCGAAGCAGGAGGTCGTAGGACGTCGGCCCGGACCAGTCGATCGTGAGGCCGTTGTTGCTGATGGCGTAGTGCGAAACACCCGCAACAGACCAGCGTTTGACGTGGCCCTTCGAGCCCGGAATCGGGACGATCCGCACGTCGTTTCGCGCCGGTTCATCCGCGACGACCGAACGAGGAAGCCCGATCGCCCCCGTGGCGTCCGTCGGAACAAAGAGCAGCAAGGTCCCGAGCACGAGAGGGGCGGTCAGCACGCGAGGTCTCCCAGAAGGCAGCACAGAGGCACCAAAGGGCACGAACAAGGTACCGCCGGGAGGCCGGGCGTGCACGCGCAGGCTGTGGAAATGCGCGAAAAACCACTGGTGCATAGACGACATCGCGACTGTCGCATGGGATGGTCCCGTGGCTCTCGCTGACGCTCGGGCTTCGTTAGTTAGTTAGCAGCCCGCGAAGTACGCCGCGATGTAATCGCTCAGGTCGTCGGGGTCGGCGTTGGTGTCGGCGTTGAAGTCGGCGGCGGCACAGGCCGGGGCATCGAAGTAGCAGGCGATGTAGTCGCTGAGGTCGTCCGGATCGAGCGTGCCCGAAGCGTCGAAGTCGCCCGGACAGGGCGGCGCGACCGGAAACTCGAACGCGCCGATGTCGAACGCGCCGTTTATGGGGCGTGTGGTGCCGTCATGGTCGCTGGTCGGCGCGCTTCGGCCAGCCAACAGGGCGAGGCCGAGGTCGCGGGCGGCGCTGGCCGGTGCGAGGCGCAGGTCGCCCGCGGGCAGGTCGGCAAAGAGCGTGGCCCACAGGCTCTGCGCCAGGGCGCGGGACTGTGCATCCTGCCCGGTCTGGGCGCGCCACTGCGCGAGCGAAAGCGTGGCGATCGGCCCGTCGCCATCGGGATCGAGGCGGTCCATCACGATATTGGCGTTGGACGTGAACCCCGGCAGCGAATCGGCGGTGATGATGATGCTGCCGCGGAAGGTGTGGTAGTTCAAGAGGATGTTGTTGAAGACCACGTTGCTGGTGGAGGCATCGGCGATGTTGAGGCACCAGCGTGCCGCGGGGTTGGCGGCGGAGCCTTGCACGATGGTGTTGTTCACCACGAGGTTGCCGCTGGCACCCAGCGCGCCGTCGATACGATAAAGCGAGATACCCGAGGCGTGATTGTTGAAGAGGACGTTGTTGCGGATGATCGAGTCGCGCACGCCGTCGCAGTTGATGCCCGAGCCGCCCCCGGCCACGGTGCGCACGACGCCCGCGCTATCCGTGTAGGTCGAGCCGATGCCGTTGTTGACGATGGTGTTGCGCTCGACAAGCACGCCGGAGATGATGCCGTCGCCACCCTGCGACCCGTCGGCGTTGATGTGGATGCCGTTGGACGAGTTGTTGCGGAACGTGCAGCGGCGCACGATGTGCCCGTCGCCGGAGTTGGAGAGATACAGCCCGTGCTCGGCCGTGCTGTCGCTAAAGGTCGAATCTTCAACGGTAATGTGGTGCACATGGCCCGTGAGCATGCCCCACTGACCGTTGTGGTGTGCGTTCACGCGGCGAACGGTGATGTTTCCGAAGTCTCCCCCCGGCGGACAAACGACTCGGATGCCCGCTTTGCTCTGGCGATGGTCGGGCACGCCGACGATCTCGAAGCCCTCGATGATGATGTGCGAGGCGGAGTCGATATTGATGCGGGCCCTGGGGCGGGAACCGTTGAATGGCTCGGCCGCGGCAGCGTTGATCACCACCGCCCCGCCACCCCCACCCGGCTGATCTGGGTGAATCGTGCGAAACGTGATCGGCGCGGCCGCCGTGCCCGAACGACCGACATTGAACCCCTGGTATGTCCCCGGATGCACGATGACCGTGTCGCCCGGGTTCACGATGTTCGCGGCACGCTGGATCGTGGCCAACGGCGCGGCCGCCGTGCCGGGATTGGAATCCGCACCGAGCGGCGGCGGCGCAACGTGATAGTCAACAGCCAGCGCGGCACCGGCGACGCACAGCACACAAGCCGCGCTCAGGGCGAAGCGATGATGAGGTTGGCCAAGCATGATCCCGCTCGCGGTGGGCGATCCGCACGGCCATGGTAGTGCTGCAAACTGTCTCACTGCCGCTCGGGCCCCATGCGTGCCGATCCGTTCCACCCGTGCCACCAACCGTGGCTTTGCACGGTTGGTGCTTCCTGCTGAATCAACCCTTTCGCACCAACCGCTCCGCGCAGCGGTTGGTGGCACGGGTTCATCAGTCAAATCAACACCCACCGAAGTACGCCGCGATGTAGTCGCTCAGATCATCAGGATCGACCGAACCCGAGCCGTCGTAATCCGCCTGGTCGCACGGCGGCGTGAAGTAACACGCGATGTAGTCGGCGAGGTCGTCGGGGTCGAGGTTGCCGTCGCCGTTGATGTCGGGCGGGCAGGGGTTGACGCACGACGTGCGGAAGGCGATCTTGGTCGCGGCCTGCCCGTTCACATTGTTGAACGAGCCGCCCATATACAGGCGGCCATCGTGCGGGAACAGTTTGATCACCTGCGCGTCGGCGCCGCCCTCGACGGTCGTCCAGGTGTTGCCATCAAGGCGGAAGACGCGCAGCAGGCCCGCCGCGGTACCGCCCGCGTACAACTTCTCGCCCGTGCCGTCGTCAAACGCGGCCAGCGTCCACACGCGACCGGTGGGATTCTGACCAACCGCGGTCCAGGTGGTGCCGTTCCACTTGGCGACCTGGGCGAGCGTGCCGTTGACGCGCAGGTTGCTGCCGCCGACGTACAGGGCCGGACCGTTACCATCGTTCCACACGAACATCGCATCCACCTCGGCGGTGATGATGGTGTTGCCCAGGTTGGTGCCCACGGCCGACCAGGTCGTGCCGTTCCATCGCGCCACGGTGAGCGCCGGCACGCCATCGACCACGTTGAACCGCCCGCCGATATACAACTGCGGCCCGCCGCCTTGGCCATCGTCAAAGACTTCCATCGCGGTGACGAGCGGGTTGATGCTGCCTTGGGGAGAAACGAGCGTGGGCATGCTGGTGACGATGGGGGTGAGCGTGGTGCCGTCCCACGCGCCTACGCAACCGGCCGGCTGCCCGGCAAGATTGTCAAACCCGCCGCCGAAGAACACCTTGGGCCCGCCGAACAGGTCGCTCTGCTTCATCGACCACACCGCGTTCACGCTGTTGAACGCCCAGCCGGTGCCCAGCGAGTGAAACTGCGTGCCATCCCAGCGCGAGATGCTCTTGGTGTCGGCCACGCCGTTCGCGTCGGCATAGAACCCGCCGACGTACAGGTCGCCGTTCATCTCGGCAAACGACGTGCCGAAGGAGTTGCTGGGGGCATCGCCCAGGCCCGCGCCGAAGGCGGACCAGGTGTTGCTGGCGATGTTGTAGCGGGCGAGATACTTGGTGCCCGTGACGCCGCCGATGCCCATGAACGAGCCGCTGGCAATCAGGTCGCCCTGATACATGGTGAACGCGCCGACATAGCCGGTGCCCACGGAGACGCCGGGGATGGAGTAGTTCCACGCCGGCGTGCACTGCGCGCTCGCGGCAGACGCGAACGCGCCGAGCCCAACCGTGGCGGCGACGGCCAGGGACGCGGCGCGGGTAAACGACAAGCCCGTAGCGGTAACGAGCGCGCGGGCGGTGGTGCGGGTGGGCATGGTGATCTCTCTGGAGTCACAAACAGCAAAGGCGGCCAGCGAACGCGTGCCGCGTGAACGGGCGATACGGGCACGGTTCCAGATTGGTTTCCCGGTGCAGCCGCTTCCGCGCACAAGTTGCTGATGCGCGGCAATCACCTAGAGGATTGCCCCTCCCGCGTTTCCACCGGAGTGTGCAACGCAGCGAGGCGGGCACAACAAAAAACCCCGGCACGGGCCGGGGCTTCGATTTTCACATCGCGGAGCCGTCCTACTTCACCATCACCTGCGGCCGCCCCGGTGCCGTCCAATCCAGGTGATACGTCTTCCCCTTGATCGCCTTGTTCCCGGCCTTTTCATACTCGTCCACGCGCTCATACGTGTGCGAGCCGAAGTAGTCGCGCTGGGCCTGCAGAAGGTTGGCGGGGAGTGACGCCGAGCGGTAGGAGTCAAAGTACGACAGCGCCGAGGCGAACGCCGGGACGGGGACGCCTTCGAGCGCGCACCGGGCCACCACGGCTCGCCAGTCAGCCTGGCCCTTTTCCATCACGCCCGCGAAATACGGGTCGAGCATCAGGTTCGCCAGGTCGCCGTTCTTCTTGTACGCCTCGTAGATCTTCTGCAGGAAGCGGGCGCGGATGATGCAGCCGCCGCGGAAGATCATGGAGATTTCGCCGAGTTTCAGGTTCCACTCGCGAGCCTTGCTGGCCCCGCTCATCAGGGCAAAGCCCTGGGCGTAGCAGCAGATCTTCGAGCAATACAGCGCGTTCTTCACGCACTCCACCCAGTCGCGCTTCTCCGCGGCGGTCTTGCCCTTCGGGCCCTTGAGCACCTTGGCCGCTTCCTCGCGCTCGTGCTTGATGGCGCTGATGTTCCGCGCGAACACGGCTTCCGCCATCGTCGCCGCCGGCACGCCCAGGTCCAGCGCGCTGCCGATGGTCCACTTGCCCGTCCCCTTCTGGCCGGCGCGGTCGAGCACGATATCGACAAACGGCTTGCCCGTGACCGGGTCCTTCTGGCCCAGCACATCGGCGGTGATCTCGACGAGGAACGAATCCAGGTCGCCCTTGTTCCACTCGGCAAACACCTTGCTCATCTCGGCGGGGCTCATACCCAGCACGTCGCGCATGAACTGGTAGGCCTCGCAGATCAGTTGCATGTCGGCGTATTCGACGCCGTTGTGCACCATCTTGACGTAGTGCCCGGCCCCATCGGGCCCAATGAACGTGGTGCAGGCAACGCCGCCCTTCACGGGCTTGCCGGGTGCCGCGCCTTCGAGGGGCTTACCGGTCTTTTCGTCAACCTTGGCGGCGATGGCTTCCCAGTAAGGCTTAAGCAGTTTCCACGCTTCGGGCTTGCCGCCGGGCATGAGCGACGGGCCGAACCGCGCGCCGGTTTCGCCACCGGAGACGCCCGAGCCGACGAAGTGGATGCCACGCTCGCCCAGGGCCTTTTCGCGGCGGATGGTGTCCTGCCACTCGGCGTTGCCGCCGTCCACGATCACGTCGCCCTTGTCGCACAGTGCGGCGAGGCCGTCGATCACCGCGTCGGTGCCTTTGCCGGCCTGCACCATGATGACCATGACGCGCGGGGCCTTGATGGACTTGACGAACTCCTTCATCCCCTCGGCATCGCCATTGGCGGGAATGAGTTTGCCCCCGGTCTTGCCAAAGACCTCAAGGGGGTTTTCTTCCATGATGGCCTGGGTCTTCTCGACCGAGCGGTTGTAGACGGCAACCTTGTAGCCGTGGTCGGCGATGTTCAGGGCGAGGTTCTGCCCCATGACCGCGAGCCCCACCACGCCGATGTCAGCCGAGTTGGGGGAAGGGGAAGTGAACGTGCTCATCGGGGCAACTCCAGAGACGGGGTGGTTGGTGGGGGTGGAGGGTTCGGATGACCATTGTGCCAGAAAGCGGGAAATGCCGCCAGCGCTCAGAAACCGGATTCGGCGAGTCGCGCGGGCAGCACCATCCGAGCGAGGCATGGCGGGAAACCCTCGGGCTGTTGAAGGATGGTGGAAAACTCCGCACCGATAGGCCGAAACTGCGCTGATTCCTGATCTCACCTGCAGGGTGGAGCGGTGCAGAAATGTACCTACAAGGGGGGCTTGCATATACTGGCGAGGCTCGTGCCGCGATTCGTGGGGACACGGCGGCGCGGGGTATTCACCCCTGGATGAGCCCTAGCCCAATCAACTGGAGATGTGTATGCGGAACGGTCTGAAGTCGTTGGTGTTCGGTCTTTCGACCGCGGCGGCCCTCGCCCTCGCGGCTTGTGAGAACTCGGGCTCCGGTCGCGCTGGCTATACCTGGGATGGGATGTGGTTCCCCGAGGATGGCGCGGCACCCGCCCCGGCCAAGGCCGCCGAGCACCCCAAGGCCACACCCGCACCCGTCGCCGCGCGGCCCGTCGCTTCCGGTCCCTGCAACTACGCCCCCGCCATTCCCGCTGGCTGGAACATGGCCCAACTGGCCTTCCCGACCGGTGACGTTCGCAGCAGCGCCCTCCTCGTGCAGGAAATCCTGCCCGCCCAGGTCCGCGCCGGCCAGACCTTCACCCCGGAAATCCACGTCACCAACATCACGGGCGGCAACCTCCAGAACGTGATGCTCGAGACCTCCTCCTTCCGCAACTTCAACGTCGCCTCCGCCGCCCCCGCCGGCACCAAGACCGCCAACGGCTGGTCCTGGGCCATCGGCGACCTCGGCCCCTGCAAGACCGCCATCATCAAGTTGACCGGCACCGCCACCGAGATCGGCGTGGCGGGCAACTGCCTCACCGTCTCCTACAACAACGCCCTGTGCGCCGCAACCAACGTCGTCCAGCCCGCCCTGGCCATCACCAAGACGATCACCCCCGAGGCGATCATCTGTGATCCCATCACCATGACCATCGAGGTCAAGAACACCGGTTCGGGCAATGCCGACAACGTCAAGATCGTCGACAACCTGCCCTCCGGCCTCACCACCATGGACGGCAAGACCCAGGTCATGCTCGACGCGGGCACCCTCGGTGCGGGCCAGGCTCGCCCCTTCACCATGCAGTTGAAGGCCGCCAAGACCGGCAAGTACGAGAATCAGGCCAGCGCCATGGCGGATGGCGGCCTCAAGGTCGATTCCAACAAGGTCACCACCGTCATTAAGCAGCCCGTGCTGACTGTCTCCTGCAAGGCACCCGAGCGCGTCGGTATCAACCGTGACGTGACCTACACCGTCACCGTCAAGAACACCGGTGACGCGGCCTGCGAAGGCACCGTCGTCTCCGCCACCCTGCCCGCCGGGGCCGCCAACGTCCGCATGAGCGACGGCGGCGCCAACGGCCAGTGGAACCTCGGCGCGCTGGCCGCCGGCGCGGAACGCACTGTCTCGGTCACCTTCCGGCCCACCGCCGGCGCCGGTGGCAACGTGCAGGTCGCCGCCAACGCCTCCTGCAAGTGCGCGGCTCCCGCCTCCACCAACTGCTCCACCAGCGTCTTCGGTCTGCCCGACATCGGCACCCTCGTGACCGACGACAACGTTGACGTCGTGATCGTGGGCGACAACCAGACCTACCGCGTTGAAGTCAAGAACCAGGGCCAGATCAACCTCACCAATGTCAAGATGGAAGTCGCCCTCCCCGAGGGCCTGACGTTCGTCTCGTCGGCCAACGCGACCTTCGCCAACGGCAAGGTGACGTTCAACTTCGGCACCGTGGCACCGGGCAAGACCGTCGGCGGCTCCTTCATCGCCAAGGCCTCCACCGCGGGCGAGAAACTGCTGGTCGGCACCACCACCTGCACCGAGATCAAGACCCCGGTCCGCGACGACGAACTGACCAACTTCGTCGAGCGGTAATCGAGGCGACCGTGGCACAGGCGTCCCGCCTGTGTTCCGTGCAAGTCTCCTGATCCCCCAAGCCCCCGGGCCCTCGCCCGGGGGCTTTTTCGTTGGTTTCGGCTGGGTTTCAGCCCACCCGGGGCAACCCCGGAGGTGTCCTGCGGGTATCATCGCGCGGCCTTGCCACCGCTCTTCCAACCTCCCACTCCGCACCCCCCCATTGGAGATTTGACGATGAACCGCCCCCGGATCGCTCGCCTGGCCCTGGTCGCCTGCGCCGGCGCGATGCTCGCGCTGCCCGCCTTCGCGTCGTTCGCGCCGCCCTCCGACGCCCAACTGGACGAGGCCTTCAAGAAGATCGCCGATGCCGGGAAGGGGATCGAAGACCGCGCCGCCGCGGCCAAGGCCCGTGACGAAGCCGTAGCCGACGCGATCAAGGACATCGACCTCACTCAGGTCAACGTCGCCCAGGCCGAGCGGTTCATCGGCCTGTTCGGCAAGTTCGATGCCGTGAAGTCCACGCTCTGCTCGCGGCTCGAAGCGTTGGCCAAGGACACGGGTCCGGACGGCGCGCGGGCCCAGGAACTGTGGCTCAACTGCTTTGCGCCGCCCCGGGCGACGAGCCGCGAGGAGTTCGAGAAGGTCATGCCCGCGTTCTATGCGGAGATGGCGCCGCGCGTGGCCGAGTGCCTGAAGCACCCGGGCCTGCCCGCGCTCCTCAAGAGCGGCAAGGGCGAGGGTTTGCTCGGCTGGATCGGCCGCGTAGGCGACCAGGCCAAGGCGGCCGATCTGGTAAAACTCGCCGAGCCACTGATTACCACCGACCTGCCCCCGGCAGCGACGCGCTCGTTCCGCAGCCTCATGAGCGCGCTGAACGACGAGAAAGTCGGCGTGGACAAGGCCCTGAAGGAAAAGGTCCGGACGCGCATGGTCGCCAGCGTGGAGTCAGCCATCGCCACCCTCGGCACGCCCGGCGACGAGAAGGGCGTGGCCCAACTCAAAGGCCTCAAGTCCACGCTCGCGCTCGCCAAGGGCGCGTGGGGTCGGGGCGATCTGATCGGCGGCACCGCGCCCGAAGTCACGTTCACCTGGTCCAATAGCAAGGAGCCGATCAAGTCGCTCGCCGACCTGAAGGGCAAAGTGGTGATCGTGGACTTCTGGGCGACCTGGTGCGGGCCGTGCATCGCGACGTTCCCGAACATCCGTCAACTGGTGGCCCGCTACGAGGGATACCCGGTCGTCGTGCTGGGCGTGACGAGTCTGCAAGGCTTCCACATCAAGCGCACGCTCGAGGAAGGCAGCAAGCCCGAGCGGATTGATTGCAAGGACGATGCCGCCAAGGAGATGGGCTTCATGCCCGACTACCTCAAGGACATGAACATTACCTGGACGGTCGCGTTCAGCGATCAGGAAGTCTTCAACCCCGACTTCGGCGTCAACGGCATCCCCCACGTCGCGATCATCGACCCCGCCGGCAAGGTCCGCTACAACGGCCTGCACCCGGGCGGCGACGCCAACGAGAAGTACAAGAAGATCGACGACCTCCTGAAGGAAGCCAAGTTGCCCGTGCCCGAGCCGGTGGCCAGCGCCGCCGGGAAGTGATCGAGACTTGATTGACTCTGCTGAAACGAAGAACCGGCCCGGAGTGATCCGGGCCGGTTTTTGTTTTAGCCCGTGCGCGACGCGGCGGCTCGGGGAATCACTTCCCCATCGGCGCGGGTGGGCTGAGCAGCGCGTCGATCTGCTTTTTCTTCCACGCGTCGGTCGTTCGCGCCAGCACGTCTTCCAGATACTGGCGGCGGGCGGGCTCGCCCTTCAGACGACGGATCACCCGCGACGCTTCGCCCGCGTCGCGGGCGTAACTGCCCGATCGCAGGGTGGAGCCGAGAAGGTCGGCCTGCTCGGCAGTCAACTTCGCGCTGGCGGGTTGAAGGGCGTGCCACACCATGTCGCGGAGCATCGGCTGGGCTTCCTGGAGCGCTGCGGCCTTCGTACCCAGCGAGGCAAACGTGTCGAGGTCCGCCGCGCGGAACGCCGGGCCGAGCGCGAGGAGCGCGATCTCGGGCGACAGTTTCTCGGGTTGCTGGGTGAGCAATGCGCGAGCGAGGCGCACCAGGTCGGCATCGCGGGCCTGCATGAGGAGGCTGGCGAAAGCCTCGGCAAAGTTGGCGGCCTTGAGCGTGTCACCCAGCGTTTCACGCAGGTTGACGGCACCCGCGAGCGTGGGTGCCGGGCCCTTGGTGCGGGCCGGTCCGAGTGTGAGCAAAGGGTCGCCGAGCACCGTGATGCGCCAGGGCGGGGCCTGATCGAGGCGTGCGCTCGCACCGAGCGGCGCGGGAGCCAGCATGCGTCGCACGAAGCCGGGCGTGGGCTGGAAGGCTTGAAGGAAGGGCTCGTGCACGGAGCCGACGTAGGCGTAGGTGCCGCGTTCGAGCCAGCGGCCGGCGATGGTGGGCCGTGCGCCGGGATACTGGGCTGACCAGGAGTGCACGAAGTGCACGATGGCGGGCTTGGCGAGAAGGGGGATATCTTCGGTGAGGCCCTGACCCGGCTTGAGGTTGAAGTCTTCAGAGTTGCCGGAGGTGTTGACGCAGATGAGGCCCGCGGCGAGCCCGCCTTGAAGCGGTGCGTCTTCCGCTGGTGCGGCCGCTGGCTTGGCATCGCGCTTCGCCCAATCACCGGCCGTCCGCTCGCGCCAGTTCTGCAGGCCGTTGGCGGGCGTGCGATCAACTCGGCACACGATGCCCGCAGCGGTCAGTGTCTCCGCGGCTTCGGTGGCGCTGAACAGGTTCCAGGGCGGGGCGTGGTCGTAGCCATCAAAGAGCCACGCGCGATCGGGCATCAGGAAGAGGCCGCACATGGCGCGATAGGCAGCGGAGGAAGCGGAACCCGCGATCTGCCCGCACCAGGCCCAGCGTCGCGTGCGGTCGAGGCCGTCTTTCCCGTCGCGATGCCGACCGATGAGATCGGTGGTGGCGACAGGCTCGCCGGGCACCGGGTTCAGGCTGCCTTGCGCGGGAATCGGCCCGCCACGCGGCCAGAGCGTGCGCGAAGGGACACTCAAGCAGAGCGTGACGGCTTCGAGGTCATCACCCAGCGCGTCCCACTTCAGGCCTGTCGCGGTCGCGGCGGCGGTGACCTGGTCGGAAAGTTCGTCAGCGACGTTGATGGCCATCTGGGCGTCGATGCCGCCGCCCGCAGAAACCCACGTCAGCACCTGCCCGCGGCCCGCAGCCAGCGCGAGCGCGGCGGTCCAGGCCGGGTCGGCAATGGAGGCGGCGATGATGCCCGGGGGCTTCATGCCGAGTGTGGCGAGGTGCGGCAGGTACGCCTCGGGTGACGGCGTGCCGTCTTTGAACGCGCCCCAGGCGCTGGCGAGCGCCGTTTCGATGCGGGCCTGGCGCTCGCTGGGCTTCTCTGGCCAGGCAGCGGTAGTGGACCAGCGGAGGATGTCGGCAGGCTGATACGCGCGGACGAACCGGGCGATGTCTTCGCGGGCCAGCCAGGTGCCGTCGTCGATCAGGACGGGGAACTGCCCGTGCCCGTCGAGCCGCCACTGGGCGATGGCGGCGACGTAACTGGCCACATCGGGCACGATGACCACGACGGGCGAAGCGGGAATCTGACGGCGGACTACCTCCACGCGCAAGCCCAGGCGCACGGCGGGGGGGAGGTCTTCGAGTCTGATCTTGGGCTGATCGGTAGTGGCTGGCGCGGGTTCGGGTGCTTGCGCGATGGCCTGGCCGAGCGCCAGGGTGAGCGATGCGAGCAAACAGCACGCCGCGAGGGATCGCCGATTCATGGGGTGAGGGTAACTCGCCCCGCGAGCGTCCGCTCAAAGGGGATGATGTTCCACGTGGAACAACTACCAAAGTTTGCGCGCAAAACCTATGCGATACGGACCCCACATGCGTGGGGATGGATGCCGGGTGGTCGGCGGGCAGGCGCGTTTCCATTTTCCTACGCACTTCTCCTTGCCACGACTGCACCGTCGCGGGCGCAGCGCGCGACGTCGGGGTTGTCGGTGAAGAGGGCGTCGATGCGGTGGGTGGAGATGTAACGGGCGAGGTTTTCTGGTTCGTTGGTGAACGTGTAGGTGAAGACCTTGAGGCCCAGGCGACGGGCGAAGTCGAGCGGGGCCTCGGAGGGCGCAGCGGCAGGGGAGGGGGTTGGTGCGGGAGGCGGCTCGATGCTGTGGCGGGAGAGGCCGATGCCGTGGAGCATGGGGGCCATGTTTGTGACGCGGGCGTGGTCGATCTCAGCACGGCACAGATACACCAGGGGCAACCGGCATGCGTGCTCATTGCGGATTCGAACCAGCGTATCAGGGTCAAAGGACTGGATCGTCGCCCCTCCCTGTTCGCAGCCGGCGGAGGAGTAGCCACGGGCGTGAAGGATGCGGACGAGTTCGGCTTCGAGGGGCAAGCCACGCTGGGCGTGGAACGCGGGGTGCTTGGCTTCGGGGATGATGCCGATCTGTCGGCCGGTGCGGGAGTTCAGGGTCTGAACGAGCGCGATCATCTCACCGAGCGTGGGAACGGTGAACGCTCGGGCGGCCTCGGGTGATACGGCGCGGTCGCCTCGACCGTGCACGGAAAGCGTGCGTACTTCGGCCAGGGTGAGATCGGCGTAGTAGACGTGCCCATCGGGCCGCGTGCGCGAGGCGAAGAGGTCGCGGGCGTTGGTGGTCGTTTCCGCGTGCAGGTCGTGGGCACAGATGGGCACGCCGTCGGCTGTGAGCACCACGTCGGGCTCGATGACATCGGCACCCTGGCCGTAGGCGAGGGCGTACGCGGCCAGTGTGTGCTCCGGCAGATACGCGCTGGCGCCGCGGTGGGCGATGATGAGCGTGCGGGGGGCTTCGGGCTCGCGAGAAGCGCTGGCCGATGTCACCGGCGCGGATGTGGCGGCGCGGTGGTCGGTTGGTCGCATGGCGCACGCCGCGAGCGGCGCGGCGGCGGCGGTTGAGAGGAGTTGGAGGACCTCCCGGCGAGAGAGCGGTGATCGAGTCACATGCATGGCGCGAGCGTAGACGATGGCACTGTGGTCGAACCGCCCGCGACGGCCGCGCACGGAGGCCTTCACCGAACCTTCGCGGTTTCATGCCCACACGGTGGCGTGAAGACGTCGAACGGGGCGACTTATCCCCGTACCCTCTCGCTCGAAGCAAGGAGTCTCGTATGACGAGCGTTTGCAGCATGACAGCAGCCATCCGGGTTGTGCAAGCCTGGGCGTTCGCCGCGGCGATGGCCTTGGTCACCGGCTCAGCCCTTGGCCAGGCTCAACCAGAGAAGAAGCCTGCCGACAACATCGGGCACACCCGCCACACCCATCACCACAACCCCAAGCACGCCACCGAAGCGCCGACGGCCAAGCGGTTCACGACTTCACGGAAGTCGGAGATCGTGCTGCCCCTGCCCACCGAGCAGGACGCCTTCACCTTCGTGGTGTATGGCGACCGCACCGGCGGGCCGGTGGATGGCGTCAAGGTGCTCGCCGATGCGGTGCGGGATACCAACCTGCTCGAGCCGGACCTGGTGATGACGGTGGGTGATCTGATCAACGGCTACAACGACACGCCGGCGTGGTTGGAGCAGATGCGCGAGTTCAAGGGCATCATGAACGAACTGCGCTGCCCATGGTTCCCGGTCGCGGGCAACCACGACGTCTACTGGCGCGGCCCCGAAGGCCAGAAGCCCACCGGCGAACACGAGGGCAACTACGAAATGCATTTCGGCCCGCTGTGGTACGCCTTCGCCCACAAGAAGTGCTGGTTCATCGCGCTCTACTCCGACGAGGGCAACCCCGACACCGGCGAAAAAGCCATCGGCAAGCCCGCGAGTCAGAAGATGAGCGAAGAACAGTTCACCTGGCTCAAGGGCATCCTTTCACAGGCGAAGGACGCGCGGCATGTCTTTCTGTTTCTGCATCATCCGCGCTGGCTGAAGGGCAACTATGGCGACGACTGGGACAAGGTGCACGCGGCCCTGGTGGCGGCAGGGAATGTCACGGCGGTGTTCGCCGGTCACATCCACCACATGCGGTATGACCCCAAGGACGGGATTGAGTATGTGACGCTGGCGACCGTTGGGGGACACCAGGAAGGCACGCTCCCCGGAGTAGGGAACCTGCACGAGTACCACCTGGTGACGGTGCGTGAGAAACAGGTCGCGATGGCGGCGTTCCCCGTGGGCGAAGCGATCGATGTGCGGGAGTTGACCGGGGCGCTCCGCGTCGAGGCGCTCGCGCAGGCGAAGGAAACGCCGGTGCTCTCGGCGCTGCTGACGCCCTCGGCGGATGGATCGGTGGATCAGCGCCTGAGGGTAAAGTTGACCAATCGGATGACGCGGGCGATTGAGTGGACAGTGATGCCCGAGTCAGCCGATTCGCGCTGGGTGATCGAACCGGACCACGATCACGCGAAGATCGAACCCGGCGCGACGCTGGAGGTGGAGTTTGCGCTGTCACGACCTGCGGGCGGGCTCGACGACGCGTTCAGGCCGGTGGAGGTGGTGGTGATGGGGGATGCACTTCTGCCCGGGCACCGGTACGCGTTGCCCGAGCAGCGCGTGGAGGCGAAACTGGACCTGGGGGCCCTGATGGCGATCCCCCCCACTGCTCCGGGTACCACACCCGCACGCGATCAGGCCCTGCACCTCGATGGTGACGACGCCTTCGCCCTCGGTGCATCCGACCTCACACTGCCCGACGGGCCGTTCACCATCGAGTGCTGGCTGCGTGCCGAGCGCTTTGACGAACGCACCGGCCTGCTGTGCAAGACCGAACAGTCCGAGTACGGCCTCTTCGTCAACCGCGGCCAGCCGGAGTTCAGCGTGTTCGTGGGCGGGAAGTACGCGACCGCTCGCGCAGCCGAGCCTGTGCTCAAGGTCGGCGCGTGGCAACATGTTGCCGGGGTGTTTGATGGCCGCGAGTCGCGGCTCTATGTTGATGGCCAGATTGTCGGCCGCGCGGCGGGAACTGGCCGACGGAAGGGCAACGACCTGCCCCTCATGATCGGTGCTGATGTGACGGGCGAGGGCAAGCCGGTTTCGCACTTTGCCGGGCTTGTGGATGCGATCCATGTCCGCACCGGCGCGAGGTACGAGGGTGACCGGTTCGAGCCCGCGCGGCAACCTGTCGCCGATGACGCCACGCTTGTGCTCATGCACTTTGATCGCCGGCTGGGCAAGCAGATGCTGGTGCATGGGCCGAGGGGAGAGCGGCGACTCGTTGGCGCGCCGGTCGGGAGACCGATGCTCGTGCCGGTGGAGTGAGCAGCGTGGAATGACGCGAGTTGTTGGCTGCTCACGCGGCTTGACGCGACGCTGAATCATCGCCCGAATCAGCGGCCTTGTCGCGCGCGCCAAGCATCGACATCGGCCGTCGCGGCGCTTCGGCAGGCGGCAGGGGCCGCGTCCAGAACGAGGTGCCGCCGACGGTGGATTCGTCGCCCTTGGTCCGCTTATGCGCTCGAGCCATCGGCGCGGGTGCGGGTGCGGGTGCGTTGATTGTTGCCGAAGCGTCGGCCGCAAGCGGCTCGCTCGGTGGCTGCTGACCAGCGATCTGGGCCACGGGTGGCGAGCCATGGTCTTCGAGGCGCAGCCTCTGGGCGAACGCTACGGCTTCTTCCTCGTTCAGCGCGTGACCTTCGTCCTGCAACGCGTGCTCCAGCGTCATGCTTCCGCACTTGAACGCGCTGCCCGCGGCCAAAGCCCCGCAGATGGTGCCGAAGATGCCGAAATCAAACAGCAGGGCCAGCGGCGTCAGGAATGCTGCCGCCTGGTCGCCCTCGGGCTGAAGCGACGCGATCAGCGCTTCGCGCTCGGGCTGGTCCATTGTTTCCCACTGCTGCTCTGCCCGCGCGTAGACCGCGGGGATGTAGTCATCCGACTCTTCGGTCTGGTTGAAGACCTCGACGCCCTTGTTCGCCAGGTCTTCCGCGGCACGCTGCGCCAGCGCCTCCTTTGCCTCCTCGGGGCCCACGCGGGTCGCTTCGTGCACCTCGCCCGAGACGATCATGGCGCGGGTCGCGAAGATGGCTGCGAGCGTGCACGCCGCGGCACCCGCGCCGGCGAGCAGGCCGCCCTGGGCCTGGGTGCCGCGCATCATGCCGAAGCCTGCCGCGCCGCCGACGATGGGGGCGAGGAGCCAGAGGTTGAGCCCGGTGGCGGTGATGAGACCGAACCAGACCAGGGCACCGATGAGGGCACCGAGGGCGGAGAACGCGAGGCCTTTGGCGAAGGGCATGCAGGGGTTCCTGCTGGGGTGCGGGAGAAGAGTGAACGAGAATCGGCCGGAGAAAAGGCTACGGACTCGTGCCATGGCTGCCGAACGCTCGGGCATGCATGGACACGCGGGGTATGCGGATTCGGATGGGTTTGGGGCGGGTGACAGGCGCGATAACTCAACGGTCATCCCAGCGATTCGGGCATACGCTCATGGCGTTCGCTCGGGGCGCGGCGCACAGGCGGGACGCCTGTGCCACCAGTCTTCTGGAGCCGCTGAGATGCACCCGTTGAACCTGACCCGGTTCGCACCGGCGGAGGGAAGCGCCATGGCTGATCATTCCGGTTCGCTCGCTCGTTTTCGTTTGCCGCTGCACGGTGCCCGCAACCCGGGTGCTGAGCCCAACGCCACGACGCCCGGCTCCTTCGCCCTTGCCCCCGACGTCGGCGGGCCCCGCATGTTTGCGTCCCCCGACACGCCCGGCATGCCCGCGCCGAGTGAACAGACCGCGTGGGACTTCCTGCCCGAAGGCTGGTCTGCTGCATTCCTCGATGCCTCGATGCATGGTGCCTCGGTGCCTTCTTCTCTCAACACCTCCGGATCGAATCTGCCCTGGAAAGGCCGCGTCGCCAGCGGCAATCCGCATGTGCCCGATGCCGAGGTCGCGCCCACTCATGACGGCACCAAGGGCACGGCCGCGTGCTCATGCTGCATGAACGAAGCCGTCAAGCGCGTCGAGTTCAACACGGCACGGGGCGAGCGCCGCCGCGTGACCTATCCGAAGGGCTTTGTGCCCGTGACGCAACTGGAGTTTGCGCGCCTCGGCATCGTGACGCCTCAGATGCAGCGCGTGGCCGCCCGCGAGCCGCACTTTGAAACGCTGTATCCCGGGCGCGGCGCGGAAGCGGTGCGTGACGAGGTGGCCGCGGGGCGGCTGGTGATTCCCGCGAATGTCAATCACCTGAAGCACAGCCTGGACCCGATGGCCATCGGCCGCGCCAGCCGCACCAAGGTGAATGCGAACATGGGCGCTTCACCCGTCTCCAGCGGCACGCACGAAGAGGTCGAGAAACTCAAGTGGGCCGAGAAGTGGGGCGCGGACACGGTGATGGACCTGTCCACCGGCGGCAATCTGGATGAATGCCGCGACGCGATCATCAGGAACAGCACGGTGCCCATCGGCACGGTGCCGATCTATTCGATGATCATCGGGAAGAAGATCGACGACCTCGATTGGCCGACGATCGAGGCGAGCCTGCATCACCAGGCGCGCCAAGGCGTGGACTATTTCACGATTCACGCGGGCGTGCGGCGCGGGCACATCAAGTTTGTGAAGAACCGCCTGATCGGCATCGTGTCGCGCGGCGGGTCGCTGCTGGCCAAGTGGATGCTCGTGCCGGTGGCGCAGGGCGGGGTGCCGCGCGAGAACATCATGTATGAACGCTGGGAGGACATCTGCGACATCCTCCGGCAATACGACGTGACCTTCAGCATTGGCGACGGCTTGCGACCGGGCGGCCTGGCAGACGCGACCGATGCCGCGCAGATTGCTGAACTGGAGACGCTGGGCGAACTGACCGAGCGGGCCTGGCGCAAGGGCGTGCAGGTGATGATCGAGGGGCCCGGCCATGTGCCGTTCGACCAGATCGAATGGAACGCCAAGGTGCAGCGGACGCTGTGTCACGGCGCGCCGTTCTATGTGCTGGGGCCGTTGGTGACCGACATGTTCCCGGGCTACGACCACATCACCAGTTGCATCGGCGCGACGGCCATGGCGTATCACGGCGCTGCGATGCTCTGCTATGTGACGCCCAAGGAGCACCTGGGCCTGCCGAAGAAGGACGACGTGAAGCAGGGGTGCATCGCGTACAAGATCGCGGCCCATGCCGCGGACATCGCCTTGGGTATCCCCGGCACGCGCGACCGCGACGACGAACTGACCAAGGCCCGCGCGGCACTCAACTGGGAGAAGCACTTCGAGTTGAGTTTCGACCCCGACACGGCCCGGGCGTATCACGACGAGGACCTCGACGTGGACACGGATTTCTGCGCCATGTGCGGGCACGACTGGTGCAGCGTGCGGATCAGCAAGGAGATTCAGGAGTTTGCGAGCGGCAAAGCCGAGGGGTTTGAGCGGATCGGCGCGGGTGGCAAGGTGGGTGCGGCGGTGAAGAGTGCCGCGCTGACGCCCGAGCAGCAGGAGATTCTGGCCAAGCGCGGCGTGCTGTCGCCTGATGAGATTCACCGGCTCGCGGCGAAGACGAAGAAGGCGATGGAGGGGAAGGCACTGGAGAAGAAGGCATCGGGCACTGGGCATCAGGCATCGGCAGAGGGACCGGATGCGGAAGCCAAACTCTCGTGCCACAGCGATTATGTTGATCCGGACGCGGCGAAGCGGCTCCAAGCGGAGAAGGCCGGGCGCGAGGTGCTGGTGACGCTGGATGTGCGGCCGGCGCTGGGGATTGGGAAGGAGGAGGGGAGAGTGGTGTGATGGATCGCACGCTGGATCGTGTAAAGTCGGCAGTCGGCGCGGGTGAATACGTTCTAAGCGTGCATGCCGTCGAACGGCTGCGTGAGCGACGCATCATGGAGTGGCAGGTGGCAGTCTGGGGTAGACGCGGCCCGATTACTTGAAGACCGACCGGATGACACGCCGAATCCAAGTGTCGTGGTCGAGCAGCACCTGCCCGACGGCACGCCGGTGAGGGTCGTGTGGGCGTGGCTTTCGCGCAGTGGGCTTGCCAGGCTCGTGACCGTACACTTTCTTGACAGGTGAACGATGAATCACGCCTCGAAAACCATCAAGATCGCTCAATGGATTCACGCTGGCCCGTGCGTCGCGCGCGTGGATGTCGAAGCGCTGCTCCTTCCTGACTGCCCGGATGAGCCCTCGCTCACGCCCGAGACTGT
Source organism: uncultured Phycisphaeraceae bacterium (assembly GCA_964588585.1). GTDB lineage: Bacteria > Planctomycetota > Phycisphaerae > Phycisphaerales > UBA1924 > JAEUIX01. The sequence goes on along the minus strand of CAZPPX010000013.1, from coordinate 27,937 downwards.
GCGGCTGCTGGAACACCTGCAATCGCTCGCCGACGCGGGCCGCATCGACGAACTCTCCAAGCACGGCACGGTGTATGTGCGGAAGTCGGCGTGAGCCATCGTCATGCGGATGCACGGTTGGTGCCGGAAATGCCCACATGCTCGAAGTTACGATGACGCATCGGTTCGATGACAGCGATCCAGAATACCGACTGACCACCGATGAAGCCCTGACCCTGCGCAGGAACCGATGGATTGGCTTGGGGACAGAGGGTTTTGGTACAGAATGGGACCGCTATCGACTCATACGGCTTGTGCTTTCCAATGCCAGAGTGTTTGACGCTTCGGTGTCTTTTCTTGGCAATCTCCCTGCTGTGCAATGCACCATTCAGACCTGCGGCGATCGAGCGAATGGCAGGCTGGCTGCGATCGCGCTGGGAAGCCCGTTGCCTCGACTCGTTGGCAGCATGCACCACAAGGATGTCGAAGGCTTATGCCTGAACTGGCTTACGAATACAGGCTTATGCAAAGCCACATGGAACGGTGGCCGTGCCTTTCCAGGCATCGATGGACTTGGCTGGTCAGCTGAAGGCGAGGAAGTGTTAGCGCAAGTGACCGTTTCGGTTGATCGCGCACTCGTGAAGAAGAAATGCGACCAGCTTGTTGCGCTGCGAACGGCCAATCGAAAACTCTTCTTCTTTGCTCTCGCGTCAACATCTGGCTCATGTCCAACTGAAGTGACGTTCACTCCGATCGAGCATGTGTTTGCTCATCTAGACCAATTCGATGCTGGCAAAAAAACTCATTGATCGCAGCCTCACTGCGACGCCGCATGAGTTCCCGCCGTTCTAGTTAGCGAAGCGCCGGAAGACATCCTCCCCGCACTCCCCGGCAAGTCCATCAGCGATTCCGTCGAGAACCACCCATCCACGCCACAGCCGCATTCACCCAGCGCGGCACGGGTCTTTTCCACATCTTCCGCGTCTAGCACCAAAACTCCGCCGTGGTCTGCTCTGGTCGCACCCACACCGTCAAACCGCCCGCACCACACCACGCGGATGCCCGCCCGGGCCGCCGCGGCGTGCCCTGCGGCCAAGTGGGCGTCCTCATCGCACGTCGCGATCGCGTAGCGCCGCATGCCCTGCATGGGCTTGCTCGGGTCGGGCGTGCGTTTCGCGTTTGCGGCTTCTTCCAGCGCCAGCGTGGTGCGGATCGAGGGGCAGCCGCGCATCACTTTCAGGTCGAGTGAAAACTCGCCGGCGATCACGCCCGGATCGGTGCCGCACCACGCGCGGGCGTCGGCGAGGGAGGCCGTGTCGAGCAGGAACAGCCCCCGCCAGGCTTTGTCGCGTGGCGACGCGAACGGCCCGGCCATGAGCAGTTTCTTCTCGTCGGCGAGCCGCTGAATGTTGGCCATGTGCCCGGCGAACATGCGTTGCCGTTCGTCCTTGGCACCCTGACCGCTGGTCGGGCCGCTCTTGAGCGTGACCAGGACATAGGTGGTATAGGTGGCCTGTTCATCGGCGGCGCGGTCGGCCGTGCGGGCGCAACCGGCGAGCATGAGCGTGTGCGACAGGGCGACAAACCCGACAAGCAACGCGGCAAGGCTGGGGGTGCGCATGCCGGAGTCTACCTGATCCCACGCGATCCCTTGTCTACCTTCAATGGTCGGTGTCCGCCACTCACGTCCGACGTCCGACGTCTATTCCCGGCGTCTACCACCGAAACTCCACCGCCATCGCCCCGAAAGACTCACCATGACACCCCAAACCCTCAGCCAGTTCCTCGCCGATGCCGCCGACAAGCCCGCCTCGACCGGGCCGTTCGATGTCGAATCCTCCAGTTTCCTGCAGGTGAATCTGGCTTCGTCGATGGTCTGGATCAAGGTCGGTTCGATGGTCGCCTACACCGGCGAGATCGGCTTCGAGCGCGAAGGGGCCTTTGACCGTGGCATGGGGCAGTTTCTGAAGAAGACCTTCACGGGCGAAGGTGCCGCGCTCTCCAGGGCCACCGGCACGGGCGCGCTCTACCTCGCCGACCGCGGCAAGCGCGTCACGGTGCTCGCGCTCCAGGGCGACAGTCTCTTTGTCAACGGCAACGACCTGCTCGCCTTCCAGGACGGCATCCAAAGCGAGATCACCATGATGCGCAAGATGTCAGCCATCGCCTCGGGCGGGCTGTTCAACGTCCGCCTGAGCGGGCACGGGCTCGTCGCGATCACGACGCATCATCGGCCCCTGGCGCTGCCGGTGAAGCCCGGGCGACCGGTGGTGACTGACCCGCAGGCCACCGTGGCGTGGTCGGGCGCGCTCACGCCCGAGTTCAAGACCGACCTGCAAATCAAGTCGTTCGTGGGCCGTGGCAGCGGCGACAGTTTCCAGATGAAGTTCGAGGGCGACGGGTTTGTGGTCATCCAGCCGTATGAAGAGCAGGCGATGCAGACGGGGAAGTGAAGACGGGGACGCACCACAGAGGCACAGAGACACCGAGGAAACACCGAGAAGAGCAAACAAGAAAGGACAAGACAAGGAATCAGAGAGAAGCAGGAGGAAGGAACGGGAGCGGGGACTCGACTCGGAGAGTCGAGGTACCCAGCGCGGGTTCGGGATCGGAGACGACTGGTGCCGCGTACATTCGTGTATGACGACCATTGTGGTGGCGGGGGCCGGGGGCGTGTTTGGTCGGGCTGTCGTGCGTGCCCTGCGTGAACGTGGGCAGGCTGTTCGTGCCGTGGTCAGGCGTGAGCGGTCGGCCGAGGCGCTCCGCGCTGTTGGTTGCGAGGTGCGCGTCGCCGACGCGCTACGGCCAGAAACTCTCACTGGCGTCTGCAACGGCGTCGACGCGGTGATCGCCGCGATCGGCGCGCCGGTCGATCCCTCACCGCTGGTGGGCTGGCGGCCCTACACGCGCGTCGATACGCCCGCGAACATCAACCTGCTGCGCGAGGCCGAGCGCGCCGGCGTCGGTCGGTTTGTGTATGTCTCGCTGGCGGGCGGCGCGGAGGCGCGCCACCTGGACTATGCCGAGGGGCACGAGCGCGTTGTCGACGCCCTCGCCGCATCGTCTATCCCGGCCACCGTTCTACGTCCCACGGGTTTCTTTCAGGCGATGAGCGCCCTCGTCGATCTCGCTCGCCGCGGCATCGTCCCCGTCTTTGGCGATGGCTCGCATCAGACCAACCCCATCGACGAGCGCGACCTTGCACAGGCCGCGGTTGAAGCCGCGATCGACACCCGCCCTGACCTCACGCAAATCGACCTCGGCGGGCCCGAGGTATTCACCCGATTGGATATCTCGCGACTGGCCTTCGAGGTGCTCGGACGACGCCCTCGCTTCGTGCACATCGCCGCGTGGGCAGGCGCGTGCATCGGCCATGCCACCCGGCTGATCAACCCCCGGGCTGGACACTTCACGCTGTTTGCCACGCATGTGATGACGCACCCGTGCCTGGCACCGCAGGTCGGGAGCAGGCGGCTACGGGAGTACTTCGAGGCCCATGTCGCGGGTTTGGTGCCCTGAAGTCATGAAGTCCCGCAGCCAGCTTGCGGCGCGGGGGCTCTTCGGAGGCCTCGTATGCTCGTGGATGCCGGTGCGTGGGCTGCATCATGTGGCGATCATCTGTGGGGACTACCTGCGGTCGCGCGACTTCTACACGCGGGTGTTGGGGTTGCGCGTCGTGGCGGAGCATTTCCGGGCGGAGCGGAACTCCTACAAACTTGATCTGGCCCTGCCCGATGGGGCGCAGATCGAGTTGTTTTCGTTTCCGGCTCCGCCGCGGCGCTGGACGCGGCCCGAGGCGTGCGGGCTGCGGCATCTGGCGCTGCTGGTGAGCGATTTGGACGGAGAGATCGCGCGGCTGGCAACACTGGGCGTGCTGTCGGAACCGGTGCGGGTGGATGAATACACAGGCCGTCGGTTCACGTTTATTGCGGACCCGGACGGGTTGCCGATTGAGTTGTATGAAACCGAGCGGCGCGGATTCCACCACCGAGACACAGAGGCACTGAGGAAGCACAGAGAAGAAGAAGAAAATGGTGGAAGAGAGACGACGGGGACCGACGGGTAGGGCGTGGGAACGGGACGGCGCGACCGATCATTTCGGCGCAATGCGCAATCCACTCTATCGTTGCCCTCCCCCAACCCCCTCCCTCTGGGAGGGGGCTTTAGGAGGCGCGCTGGCCGCGCCTTCCATCATCGCATCGCTGAGAAGACGCAGCGCGGTGGTCCAGTCGGCGGAGAGTTCCGGGCCCCAGGCTTTGCCGGCGGTCGAGGCCATCACCTCCACGAGCAGGGCGCAGACGATGGGGTAATGCTCGGGCTTGGCACCGTAGCCAGCGTGGCGCTGACCCAGTTCCTTCAGGCGTGCCCGGGTGGCTTCGGGCTCTTCGAGGTGCTCGACGACCATCCTCAGCGAGTCCACCAGTTTCTGTTCCTGGGCGGCGAGGTCGGTCGGGAACATGAGCCGCAGTCCGGGCCACTGCTGAAAAAGGCGGGTGTAGAAACGATGGGCGAAGCGGGCACCCGCTTCCTGCTCGGGCCCTTTGGCTTTCGCGTCGGTGGCGACCCGCTCCAAAACCTCGAAACTGGCGCGCAGGCGAGCCACCACGGCCCGATCGATCGGGACATCCAGCAGCGCGGGCAATGCCCCGCTCAGGGGGTGTCGGGTCAGGGCCATGGGATACCATCCGTCCGTGCGTCATCGCCTGGCCGATGGCCAGAGGATTTTGACAGAATACGCGATTTCCGGGTCCGGCTCTTTGATGCCCATGAGCGACGACCGGTTCCAACTCGTCATGGAGGCGTTCGAGCGGGCCAGCACCCTCGAACCCGACCACCGTACCGCGTTTCTGGCCCAACAGTTCCCCAACGATCCCGATGCCCGCGACGAGGTGCTCAACCTGCTCGGGCATCATGACCGGATTTCGCCGGCGCTGGCGACGGCGGCGGGGCTGGACGCGGCGGGGGCGGAGATCGATCCCTTGCCGCCGGGCGAATCGATGCCCGTGCTGCGGGGTGACTATCGGATTCTGCGGGCGATCGGCGAGGGCGGGATGGGGGTGGTGTTCGAGGCGGAGCAGGCGTTTCCGCGGCGGCGTGTGGCACTGAAGGCGCTTCGTCCGGGCCTGGCCTCGGCGCGGATGCTCCGGCGGTTCAAGGCGGAGGCGGAGTTTCTGGCCCGTCTGCATCACCCGGGCATCGCGCAGGTGTATGAAGCGGGGATCGGCGCGGAAGCCGACGGCGGGCGGGCGTATGTGGTGATGGAACTGGTGGAAGGACGGCCGCTGACGGTGTTTTCGCGCGATCATCGGCTGGATATCCCGGCCCGCTGGCGGCTGCTACGGAAGGTGTGCGAGGCGGTGCAGCACGCGCACCAGCGTGGCGTGATTCACCGCGATTTGAAGCCCGCGAACATTCTCGTGACGCCCGACGGCAACCCGAAGATCGTGGATTTTGGCGTGGCGCGGGCGTCTGAGGCCGACCCCGCGTCGTCGATGGCGACGCGAGAGGGGCAACTGGTGGGCACGCCGTCATATATGAGCCCGGAGCAAATTCTGGGTCAGGAGGTGGACACGCGGAGCGACTTGTATTCGCTGGGCGTGATCGCGTATGAGTTGCTGACGGGCCATTTGCCGTTGGACCTGGCGGAGATGCCGATCACGAAGGCGGCGCGAGTGGTGGCGGAGCGCGAGCCTGCGCCGCTTGCATCGCATGATCGGGCGCTGCGGGGGGACGCCGAGGTGGTGGTGGCGAAGGCGCTTTCGAAAGACCCGGCGCGGCGGTATGCGAGCGCCAGCGAACTGGCGGGCGACATCGATCGATTGCTCGCGGGCGAGGCCATTCTGGCCCGGCGTGACTCGGCGATCTATGTGCTGGGCAAGCAACTCCGCCGGCACCGCACCGCGACGGCCTTGGTGGCGCTGGGTCTGGTGTCGCTGGTGGCGTTTGCGGTGTATGCATCGGTGGCAGCCCAGCAACAGGCGGACCTGGCGCGGGAGGCCAACATCGCGCGGCGCGAGGCGGTGAGCGCCCTCGCGGCGGCGGAGGCCGCGACTGCTGATGCGCTCAAGGCGAAGGGCGAAGCGGACGCGGCACGGGCGGCGGCGCTGGAAGAACTGTCGCAGGCGACGATCGAGCGCGGTCGCATGGCGGGGATCATCGGGAACTTGCCGCAGGCGGAGGACATTCTGTGGCGGGAGTACTTCGAGCGGCAGAAAGCCGCGCCGGAGAACGCGGCGGCGCTGCGGCCTGCATGGTGGGCCTTGTGGGAGTTGTACGACCGCTTGCCGAGCCTCGCGGTGCGGCGGACCGCGGCGGCGCGGGTGGGCACGATCGCCACCGCCTCGGCCACGCCGCGGGCTGCGTTCCTGACTCCGGTCGCGACGCTGGTGATTCTCAACCCGGCGACGGGCGAAGCGATCACGCCGCACGAAGCGATGCCCGATGCCCTCACCGCGGCGGCCATCTTCAACGATGGCAGCCGGGCGGTGGTCGCCAGCACCAAGACGGGCGTGGTGATCGTGCGGATCGACGCCGACGCGCCGGTGGTGGCGCTGGAAGCACCGGTTGAGCCCTACAGCCCCGTTCGCGCCATGGCGGTGAGCGCCGATGGCTCCACCATCGCTGCGGCGGGCGACGACGGCCTCGTCCGCTTCTGGAACGCCCGCACCGGTGGGCGACTTCCATCCTGCAACGCTGGAAAAGGCGTGATCGCGCTGGCGCTGTCGCCCGACGGGCAGCGTCTGGCCTATGCGGTCACGCCGTTCCAGAGCGTCAACACCTCTACTCGCGTGCTGTGGAGCATTCCCGATTCGCGCGTCGCGGCCGATCTGATGCCGCTGGGCGAGTTGCCCACCAGCGCGCTCCGATTTGACCCCGATGGTCGTGTGCTGTTTGTGGGTGATCGCTTCGGCACGCTCACCGCGTTTGACCTGGAATCTGCGGCCGTGCGGTTCCAGACCACCTGCGCGCGAAACTCGATCGGCAGCATCGTGCTTGCGCCCGATCGGTCGCGCATCCTCGTGACCAGCAGCGAGCGGGCCTTTGTACTCGATGCCCAGTCGGGTCGCGTCACCGCCACCATGCCCGATGAGCGCTTCGGCATTGGGGCCGCGGGCTGGCTCGACAACGAGCGGTTTGTGGTCGCGACCGACGAAGGGGTGCTCCGTACGCTCGACCCGCGGGTGTATGCCGCGCTGACGCGCGTGGGTGGCTATGCGGGCTGGACCTTTGCGCTGGCGTTCAGCCCTGACGGCGCACGGTTTGCGGTTGGCTCGGGCAACTCGGCGATTGATGTTTATGACGCGCTCGCGCCGGCGTCGAGCAGCCGCGCACCGGTCGCGCGGCACGCGCTCGAACCCGCCCTGGGCGTCCGCACGCGAGGCCTGCGCTTCAGCCCCGACGGCCAGCGGCTGTATGCCGCGTCGGCGGACGGGGCGGTGCGTGTGATCGACCCCGACACCGGCTCGGCGCTGGCGACGTTTCCGCTTCGCCGGGCCGAGATCTTCGGGCTGGACCTCAGCCCGGATGGTTCCACGCTGGCGGTCGGTTTCAGTGATCGCCACACAGTGCTGATCAACGCCCTCACAGGCGAACTGGTCGCCGAACTCCCGGTCTTGGAGAAGCGGATCGAGGGTTTGTGTTTCTCGCCTGATGGCGCGACATTGGCGGTATCGGGCTCGAACCGGGGCGTGGACCTGTGGGATATGGCGACCAAGGCCATCCGCATGCGGCTCGCGACGTCGAATAGCCCCTGGGCCGTCGCGTATGCGCCAGATGGCAAGACGCTGTTTGTGACCACACGCATCGGCACCATCGATGTCTTTGACACTGCGACGAGTACCCGGCGGGTGGTGATTCAGGGCCACTCGCGGCTCGCGCCGGCGCTCGCGGTCTCGCGTGACGGGCTGCTGTTTGCGACGGCGGGCGAAGAAGGCCTCATCAAACTGTGGGACGCGACGACCCTTCGACCGCTCGCGACATTCCAGCCCGGCTCATCGACCGTGGTTGAAGTCGCGTTCAGCCCGGATGGCCAGCGGCTGGTGGCCGCAGCGGCCCTGCGCGAAGTCGTGGACTACGACTTGTCGCTGCATGACCAGCGCGTGCGCGATCATGAGGCGTTTCATCGGGCGCGATTGGGTTTTGGGAAGTAGGCCGGTGGGTGTGTTCTGGAGACGGACAATGAAGCCCTTCGCACTGACGAGCCCGCAGAGCCGGGCACATCAGTGGCACGTCAGCGCACGGGTAGGTGCACTCAACGCTGCACGACCAGCAGCACAATGAACAGACCGATGGTGTACGCCGTGGGCACCGCGCCAAGCCCGGCACCCAGCCAGGGCCGACCGACGATGATCGAGCCGACGCCGCCGATCAGGCCGAGCAGACAGGTCACGCCCACGCTGAGCATCAGCCACTTGATGGTGGAAGCCTGAGCGGGGGTGCTGTTGGGGGCGCTGGCGAGCAGCAACACGAGCATCAAGAGCGAAGCCTTGAACCCGATCACTGTCGACAAACTCGCGAACACGGCAGGCATGGCACACGGTCCTCTCGGGGGGGGGCGCGGGTGGTCCGACGGTCCCCGCCGGACGGATTCCCGATTCGTATTGGGCGACTTCCCTAGTCGCTGTCTCACCCAGTGCGCCGTTGGTTTCCCGACTGGCTAGGCGATCGATACCCTCTGGGCATGGCATTTCGGCCCATCGTTTCAATCATCGCGATTGTGCTGCCGCTGATAGCGTTTACACCCGGCTGTTCCGGCCCGCGAGGCTCAGTTCCGCTGGGTGTGGGGTCGTATGCGTTTGTCTCGGGCGAGTTCACGGCCACCGCCACCGGAACCCTGGATGCAATGGCTGAGCGAGCGGTGGACGCGCTGAAGGTTCGGGCCACGGAGGTGAGCAGCCGTCGGCGTGGGGTGCCGGGGGGTTCGACCACGCGGGTGGATGTACGGGGGAAACTGCCGGACGGGCGTGATGCGTTGATTCGCCTTTCGCCGCTGCCTGAACCGGGCCAGGTCCGAGTGAGCATCCGCATCGGCCCGCTTGGCGATGAGGCCGAGTCCGCGCGGCTGCTGGAAGCGCTGCGTGCCGAGCCTTCGACGAAGGCCGGCAAAGGAACGGTTGGTTCGTGAGCGCGGTCAGGACTCGGCGCCGTGGACGGGGTCGGGATAGTGACCAAGGTCGCGGCCGAGCAGCGCTTGCGCGATGGCACGTTGGCGGAACCTGAAGATAGCGTCTACGCGAGATTTCACGAAGAGGTGTTGGATGATGGTGCCGCCGGGGACGCTGTAGCGGACGCGATCGCGGACGAGGGTTGTGCCGGGGATGAGACCGTCGGCGAAATCGTGGGTGTGGTGCCACAGGCGGTAGGGCCCTTTGAGTTGGCGATCGACGAAGCGGGCGGGTGGGGACCATTCGTCGATGCTGCTGCGCCAGTGGATGGGCAGGCCGTGGAGGCGGAGGCGGTAGTCGATGAGGGCCCCGGTGTGCATGGGGATCGGGCGTGGCGTGAGAACGTGAAAGTGCAGCCACGGCGGCGTGATGGCTTCGAGATTGCCGGCATCCGCAAAGAACGCGAAGACGGCTTCGCGCGGGAGGGGCAGGGTCATCTCGACATCAAGGGTGAAGACGCGCATGGGGGGTGAGGGTACGAAGCGGCGCGCTATGATGGGGAGTCAGGGGCCGATATGGTTTCGCCCGGACATGTGAGGATGGATGTGGCGCGTCGTGGCGCCCGCTTGCCACGTAAAAAGCGGGCAAAAACACAGTTGCCAACAGCAACTACGCCATGGCTGCCTAATTAGGCGGTCACGATCACGGGGAAGCGGCCCGACGACCTTGTGATCGAAAACTTCGGGCTGGTCCGCCGGCGGGTTCCCGGGGAAGCGGACGAGAAAACACTGGGAAATAGGAACGACACGAGCCTGGCCTGGGCGCGTGCGAACCGAATGCAAATCAGACGCCTACACGCGTAGAGGCGTCCATCCGACTGCTCCGGCACGGGGGTTCGATTCCCCCCGGCTCCATTCTTCCGAATCTCCGGGACTTGCGGAAACGAGCCGCAAGTCCCGGAAATCTGCGGAGTTCTGCGCTTCGTCGCGATCCGCTCCATTTCCCTGTTTCTGCTCGTTTCTGGCCCCATCCGACGCCTTCCGCTGCGCCTGGCGCTGCGCGCAGGCCGTGGCCTTTGCCGCCCGCTCGAAGAGTTCGTCCGGCACGGCGTTGGCGTAGTGCTTGCCGCTAATGGTGATGCTGTGCCCGATCCACCGGCTCACCGCGAACTGCGGGAAGTCCATCGCCCACTCCTTCTCGCAGGACGAGCGCAGCGTCTGCCACAACCGCGCCCACGGCTCAACGCTCGCCTTCGCCCAGATGCGACGCACGCGGCGGATGACTGCCCCCTTGCCGCCGATGGTGACAAGCGGCGTCTCGCCTTCGGGCATCGTCTCGAAGCGGTCCCGCAGGAGGGTCATCAACCTCGGCGTGATCGGGACCACCCGCTGGTCGTGGCCTTCCCACCGCTCGGTCTTGGGGCTGTGAACGGTCAAGCGTGCCCGCTCGAAGTCCACATCGGCCCAGGTGAGGCGGTGCGACTCGCTGGGGATGCGCAGCCCGGCGTAGCGGGCGAGGCCGAAGAGCAACCGCCATTCCGCATCGGGGCAGGCATCGACGACCCGCTGGATCTCGTCGGGCGTGATGTACCGGGTGTACTTGCTCGGCGTCGGCCCGCTCTTGAGCGTGTCGAAGGGGTTGGCGTCGATGACCTTTCGGCGCTTCGCCTCGCCGAGCATGGTCTTGACGTTGCCGCAGTGCGTCCTGATGGCCGCCTCGGACAGGCCCAGGTCTTTCAGCGATCGCCGCCATGCCGTCGCGTCCTCGGCGGTGATCTTCCGCAGCGACTTGTCCTTGTCGAAGAACGCCAGCAACTTGGTCTCCGTCTGCCGGAGTTTGCGGGTGCTCTCGGGCTTGAGGTCGTCCCTCCGTTCGGCGATGTACCGCTCGACCAGCGTGCCGATGGTGGCGCTCTGCCGTTCGGGCACGAGGTCGACCGCGGCGAGTTTGGCGTACAGGCGATCTTCGAGGGACGAGAGCCAGCGCGAGGTATCGTCGGTTGGCGAGTGACCGTGCAGCGCGGCCGCGGCAAGGTCCTCGACGCGAACCTTGAACGCCTCGGCGTAGCGCTTGGCGACCTGGCCAAGCGTGATGTGCCGCGGGTTGCCCGCGGCGTCGTGGAAGGTGATGAACCGGCTGCCGTTCTTGCGGGTCGTGATGCTCGCCATCGGGCGGACCTCCGTGTCGCCAGTCAGGCTCGGACGGGCCAAGTGTCAAGCGGAACTGGGGGATTCGGGCGGAATGTGGGCGGAATCACGCGCCGTGCGGCGGGGCTGTGCCGCCTGACGCCGACGAAACCGACGGAACCCCGGCCGGTTGGCCACCCGTGGCGTTTGGGGCCGCCGTGGGCGGGGATGTGTCGGAGGCGGGGGCGTGGCCCCGCAGGACGAAGCGCCGCGACGGCCGTCCGCCACGGGGGCCGGGTGCGGACCACGACCAGTCGCCATGCCCGGTCTTCGCCAAGGCATCCAGTTCCGCTTCGGCATCCGTCGCCCGCGCCAGCGAGCGGAGGCGTTGCCAGTCGCGGATGCTGACCGATCCGCTGTGGCGGGCGATGAGCGCCAGGTGCCGCCGCATGGCGCGCTGTTCAGCGGGCTCGGTGATGCTGAGCCGCGCGTGGCGCTCCGAAGCGGCGAGATAGTCGGCCCACGCGATGGCGGCGGCCATCGTCTCGGCGTCGATGCCCGGCGCGTCGCCCGGTGTGCCGGATCGGCCCAACGTCGCAAGCGCGTGGAGCGTGAGCGCGATGCGGAGCGAGAGGCCGCAGAGTTTGCCGCCCCATGCGCGGCGCTCAGCCAAGTCGCCGAATCCCAGCGAGGCTTCGGTGCGCAGTTGGAAGGCGTGGTAGAGCGCGTCGGCCTCCGACGAGAGAGCAATGACGGCGGGGCCGACATCGGGATCGTCGCCCGGCTCGAACGACAGCAGGCGGGTGAGCGCGGCCTGCCACGCCTCGCGGGCGGACGCTCGCACCGGCTCAGGGCGCACGTCGCGCATGCCGACGAGGTCTGGCGGGGCGATGACAGCGAAGCGGGCGAGCAGGCCACGCCCCTCGGCCTGCGGATCGCACCACACCGCCTCGACGGCCGCCCGCTGCACACACAACGCCACTGCGAGCGCCGGGCGGTCGATCACGTCGGATGGACGACCGACTCGCTGCGCTCGGATCGGATCGCCCGCGTGACCCTTGAGCATCGCGCCGTAGTTCCGCACGCCCGAGTAGCGGCCCTGCACGATGTCCAGTGCGTCACCCTCAGCGCTGGCGAGCAGGGCGCGGCCGTGGTTCTCCTTCATCTGCCGCACGAGCGCTTCAGGCGTCGGTTCGCTGGCCAGCAGCGCCGGCGCGGTCGGCACGGGCGTCGCCTCGATGTCCTGCGCGAGCCGGATGGCCTCGCCTTCGACAACAGCCCGCTTGAACGGGTCGGCCACCTTGCCCGCCTGGTCCTCAATCGAGCGGATGCGCCGTTCGGTGATGCGATGCCGCTGGGCCGCGGCTGCGATCACCGGGCGCATCTCGCGGCCCTTGTCCGCCTCCCATTTCAGGATCGGCCGCAGCAGTTCCGCCAGCACGGCTGACTTGCGCGTGCCCGGTTCGGAGAGCACCAGCGCCCACAGTGGGGCGGGCTCGATGTGATCGCCGTGCCCGCGGACGCAGGCCACGTTGCAGATGCACGCCGACGCGACCGCCATGCCCAGCAGGGCGGCCATGTCCGGCGGCGTCTGCGTCGAGCGGGCCAGGTCGGCGAAGTACTCGCGGATGTCAGCGGTGGCGGCGGGGAACAACCCGACGAGGTCGAACGCGGGGCGGTCGTCCGGCTTGTCATCCACAGGTGCCTCAGGTGCGACTGCCTCCGCTGCGACGGCGAGAGCGTCGATCTTCGCGTGCACGGCCTCGGCATCGCCGCCTTCCATCGCCAGCACATCAGCGATGTCGCCACCGGGTGGAACAGCGGTCCAGTGCTCGGCGAGCCGCACCACGCGGACTTCCTGTGCGCCGGCGGCGTGGCACAGTCGTGCGACCTCTTCGGCGTAGACATCGCCCGCAGCGTCATGGTCGGGGAGGATCACCGCGACCTTGCCCTTCATGACAGACCACTCGGACTTGCCCGCCGCCTTGCTACCACCAGCGCTGGTCGTGGCGACGAGGCCGATGGCCCGGGCCGCGTCCACGCATGTCTCGCCCTCGACGATGTAGACCCACGCGCCGTCGGGCAACCGCGACAACTCCGGCAGGTTCAGGAGCGACCGCGGCTCGGGCATCGCGCCGATCACCCAGCCATCATCACCGCGCCGACTGATCGGGCGCACGATCTTGCCGCCCGTGGGTCCATTCCAGCGGATCACCATTCCAACGGGAACGCCTTGGGCGTCGGTGTAGGTCCAGCGTGCAGCGCACTGTCCGTGCTTCCGCTCGAGCGCTGTGACCGCCTTGTCGGCGGTGGCAAAGGTCGCATCGCTCGCGTCCCTGCCCCGAGCGGGCACTCCCTTCGCCTCGGCCACCGGCGTTGGCATGAGGTCCCTCATCGCCAGACCGAGTGTGCCGACGATCGCTTCCACCTGGCACCCGGCGTGACAGTGCAGAAGGACACGCGCGTCCGCTCCGATGCCGATCGACAGCGACGGATCACGGTCGTCGTGCGCTGGGCACCGCGCCGACCACGCCTCGCCGTGTCGCTTGGGCGTGCAACCCGCCAGCGTGAGCGCATCGAGCACGGCATCGATGGGCTCACCCATGGCCCACCCCCTGCGTCGCACCCTTCGCGCGATCGATGAACCGTCGCAGGTCCGCCGGATCGATCCTCACGCTGCGTCCGAAGCGGACGGCGGGAAGAGTGCCCGCCTGCACGAGCGTCCAGACGGTGCGCGGCGTGACGCCGAGCACCGTCGCCGCCTCGCGATAGGTGAGCAGCGGGTGCATGGCGGTCTGACCTCCGGTCGTGTTCTTGAGCTCGTCCATGAGTGCGCACCCATCGCGCCGCCGCGATCGGCGCGGCGTGCGCCATTCGTGATCCGTGTGAGAGAAAGGCCGGGGGCAGCCCGCAACCGCCCCCGGCCGCACCAGCGCCATCCGTTTACGCCTCGCCCTTGCTCCGCACCGCCGCCCGAGGGTCGCACAGCGCCGCGCCGAAGTCGAAGTAGACGCGCCACGACACCGCCAACTTGTTCACCGTCTGGTCAAGACCGAAGAACTCAACCGTCGGCGTTTGCTGGCCGTTGAGGAACCCGACGATGATCGGGCTCGCCGCCGGAGCCGCGAACAGGTACCAGTGCTTCGTCGAAGCCTTGGTGCCGTACTTCTTCGTGTTGCTCAGACGCGGCTCAACCTCAAGGCCCACCGCGTTGCGGAGGCTATTGCCAGTCGGCAGGTTCGTCTGCGCCGCGATGTACTCGCTCTCGAGCACGGCGCGGGCCACCGTCTGGAGTTCCGGCGGAACGACGAGTCGGGTCGGCCGCAGGTCCAGGTCGTTGCCCTCGGCGTCACGCTGCGTGAGCATGGCGGTGATGGCCTTGCTCAGGCCGTCCGTGCTCAGGTTGGTGTCGGCACCCGAGATGAAGTTGCCGTTGCCCGCCGCGAAGAACGCGCCGGCGTTCGTGAGCAGCGTGTCGTAAACGAGGTCGGACAGTTTCCGCATCGCCGCCTGGCCCATCGCGCGGGCGACGCTGTCGAACAGCGACAGGTCGTCATTGATCAGGTCGCGGCGGTCGATCGAGAAGATCTTGCCGAACGTGTCCACCTTGTACTGGGTCGTCGCCTCCTCGGCGCTGCCGTGCTTCAGTTCGCCACCGGGAGCGACCTGCTGAAGCGAGCCGGTGAACGATGGGCGGATGGCGGTCGCCGTCTTGAAGTCCGGCACCGAGCGCACACCCGCGAACGCCCGCCAGGTGGCAGGGCTTTCCTGATACCCGTCGAGCAACACCTTGTTCACCGCGCCGCCGAGCGCCTCGGCGAGCGTGTGCGTCGTGAGCGAGGCCCGCACCATGCCCTCGCGGTCGGCGGGCGCATCGACTCCCTCGTGCTGCAAGGCGGCGCGGCAGAGGTCCAGCGTGTGGGCGACGCGGAGGTCGTCCGCCGCTTCCATGCACGCCGGGCCGAGGGCCTTCTCGGCAATCGCGGCGAAGCCCGCCCGCTTGAGGATCGCAGCCTCGATGATCCGTGCGCGCGGAATGCCGCCCGAACCGCCGCCGTTTGAGACGCCGGAATACACCGGTCGCGAGGCTCGGAGCACCTCAAGAACACCGGCGCGCAGGTCGGCAACGGTGATGCCGCCTGCGATGGCCTTGGCCTTCATGTCGTCCACCCGCTTCTGCTGCGGCCCCCAGTCCCGCTCGCCCATTGGGCGGCAGGTCAACTCGATCTCCTTCAGCCGGTCGCGCTCATCGGCGCGGATTTGATCCTCGTGTGCGATGTCTGCCATGTTCGTCCGTCCTTGACGTGAAGCCGCGATGGCCACCGACGTCTCCGCGTCGGCCCCCAGCGGCGTGATGCTGACTTCCCGCAGCCGTCCCTTGCGCACGAGCGTGAATCCGCTCGGCGACGAAAGCGACCGCCCGTTGATCTCGACCGACTGATTCGGCTTCACCCGCTCGTGCTCGGTGGGCGCGACGCCGACCGATGCCTGGAACTGGAAGCCGCCCCTGGCCATCTCCACGACATGCCGCGCAGGCTCGCCCGCGCCGCTGACGATGCCGCTCACCATGAGCCGTCCGTTGGCGACTGCAGGTTCGCCGTGGCCGACGACGCTGCCGACCGTGGCGTCATGGTCGGCCAGCAGGGGCACCTGGCCGCCCGCTTCGAGGCCCGCCAGGTCAATGGCGATATCGCCCCACCCGGGAACGCGCATGATGCGCCCGGTGTAGGCGACGACGCTGATCTTGGGCCGGGCGTCCTTGCCCGCCGCCTCGATCTCGACTTCGGCGGCCGTGAGCAGCAGGTCTTCCTTGACCGTCGCTGTTTTCATTTCGTTCCTCCAGTCAAATAGGGGTCAAACCCTGCCGCTAGCAGTTTCGGGGCCAGCAGCCTCAGGCGCTGCCGGACTGCGCCTTCGGTCAGTTTGAGGCGTCGCGCGGTCTCACTGACGTTTCCGCCGCACTCAATGACCAACCGGCACAACGCGCGACTGTCCTCGTTGTCGATGAACTCCAACATGTCGTCCGCCGTCCACGCTGACTTTGTGAGCTCCACCATGCGGCTGCCGCCGACGCCGGGTCGCTGGTCATCCGCATAGACGCCCGCGGTGATCTTCTCCACCTCCGCGGCGGACTCCGGCAGAGCCTTGAACCGGCCGACCTTGATCGCTTCGCGGGTGGCGAACTTGATGACCGCCCGCTGCACGATCGTGTAGATCAGCGTCTTCGGACTCGCCCCGCGCGTCGGGTCGAACTTCGGCGGGCTGGACATCAGGTGCAGCACCGCCTCATGCGCCGCATCGTCGTAACTGACGCGCGGCCCGCAGTGCTTCGCCGCTTCCTTCAGCGCCACCCGCCGGGCGTAGTCGAGCAGATCCGGCGTCAGTTCGAGTTCGATTGGCGAGGAGCCGGGCATTCAGATCTCCTCGCCACGCTCGAGCCTCTCGCGGATGTCGTCGCACAGCGTGAAGGAGATCACGGCCGGGGTAATGTCATTGAGGCGGCCATCCTCGCCGGTCACGCCCCGGGGCGGCACACGGTGCATGACGAAATACTGGTCATCGTCCGGCACGGGTCGACCGTACTTGGCCGACTCCCGCTCGGCCGCCTCGCGCAGGGGGCGCAGGAAGTCGGCGTAGCGGCACCCCAGCGCCAAACACATCACCGCGTGCGGCACGAAGATCTGGCACTCCTCGAAGTGCTCGGCGGCAGCGTCCACCTCCGCCTGCGTCCAGGCATCCGGCTGCGACGGCTTGACCACCCCCTGCTCAACCAGCGCGTCGAGCATCTTCGGGCGGCAGTCGTAGCCCCGGGAACGCAGGTTGTGCGACGCGGCGACCGTCGCCATCGGGAACATCTCCTCCCGCTCCATGTCGGCGGCGGCGTGGAACGCGCGGTCTGCACCCGCCCTGGGCTTCAGGCGGAGGTCGAAGTACTCGTCAAAGGTCAGTCCGATTCGGGTCACGGTGGTCTCCTTGCCGGGGGGCGTCGGGCGACGGGCCCGCCCCCCAAACCCTTATTTCCGGCGCGGGGGCCAATTCGCAGCGCCTGCGGAGAGTTTTTTTTGCGGCGGAGCGAAGCTGCTGCTCAGCGCCATATTCACGCACCGCTACGATTCCCTGGTCGAGGCAGCAGCCGCCTTCCTGCGGCTTCCTTGAAGCACACTGTGGTGGTGGTCGAGGGGTATGCTGCGGCCAGCGAACTGCCCCCTGTTGGCCGAGCTCGCGAGTGGAGGGGCGAAACACCCCGCAAGGGGCGTCATCGAATCACTTCAATCGCTCGACCCGAACGGCACGATCGATGCCATCAACCTTCATCTTGTAGCTCGCTCCATCCTTGAAGATGATTACGCGAGGGAGCACGGCAATCCGAATCCAGATGTAGTAGTCCGTCTGCTTCCAGATCTGTCCATTCTGCAATTCGTAGATATTGCCGTAATCGAGCCCATCGAAGTTGCCTTCGATACGGGACTCGACGGTGCCAGATGTGGGAACGGACGGGAGCGACGCTGGGACTTGCTCCCGTCGGCGTCGGAGTTCCTCACCCATGCGATCCAAATCCTCGCCCTCTTCGATCATCCGAGTCAACTTCGCCGCTTCTGAACGGTCCAAGAGTGCGATTTCCTGAACCACCCGACGTGCGTCATCGTTCTGACGTGCTTGCATCTGACTCAATGCTTTCAGCGCCAAGCCGTTGACGAGCGCCGCCTTGTTCGTGGCGGTCGGTGACGCATCCACCGCAAGTCGCAGTTGTCGCAACTGCCCCTCAATGTCGCCTCGCTTGAACCGCGCGACGGCATCACGTCTATGTGCGAGCGCCTTTCGCTCCTTCCATTTGCCCCCATCGTCGTCGGACATCTTCTCGATCGTTCCATACACATCCGCGACTTCGTCCCACTTCTCCTGCTCAGAAAGCACCTGCGCGAGGGCCAAGGCGGCTTGCTTTGCAAAGGCGACTGCCTGAGGGGATGTAGCCGCCGTACGTGAATCAGTTCCTTCGGACACCGCGAGTCTGAGGGCCGCTACACCCTCCGTCAGTCGGCCGAGGCCCACCAACGATCTTCCTCGCAAGAGGTAAACTTCCACGGCGGATGCCCCCTTGGACTTCGCCCTGTCCACTTCATCCAGGGCTTCCTGAAACCGATCAGCGGCCACCAGAAAACGCACGCGCTGCAACCTGTACTTCGCGTTGTCGGCGTCGCCAGCAATGGCCCTATCGACTGAGGCAACTGCCTCGGGGAGCTGATCTGCAGCGCCTTGGAGCACTGCCAGTGCGAACCATCGGGACGGCTGATTCGGATCCTTCTCAAGAGACTGTTTCGCGGCGCGGACGGCGGCGGGAAGGTCCTCAGACAATGCTTCTACGCGACACAGCAAGAAGAGGGAATCAGCTGTCGGCGACTCGATGCGTCCAAGCATGGAGCGGGCGGCGATCAGGTCTCGTTTGTCAAATGCGATGCCAGCGAGAGCCAACAAAGCCCCGGGGTGTGAAGGGTCAATCGAGAGGATTTCGCGGTATGTAGCCTCCGCATCGCCTGATCGGCCAGCACCCGAGTACGCCGACGCAAGCATCGCGAGTGACGATGTCTTGATCGGTCGGTTGATCGGGGAGTCCCGTAGTTTGCGATTCTGCTCCGCGAGCCCTTCCGCAAGAGGGACCGCCTTGTCCCACTTCTCTGCGAGGGTGTACACCAACAGCAGTTTCATGCTGAGGGTGGCATCTCGGGGTCGCAGCGCCAAGGCGCTTTCCCATGACTCCACCGCCCCACGGATCTCCTTGGCGGCGAGCAGGGCGTCCCCCAATCCGTCGAGCGCACCCGCACTGTTGGCGTCGAGCCGCAGCGCAGCTCGGAAAGCGGCAGCAGCACCGCCAGCATCTTCTCGCTTCAGTAGCACTCTACCGATTGAGATGTGGTGGTCAGCGTTGGTTGGCTCGATCTCAGTGAGTGACCGGAATAGACGTTCAGCCAAGTCCAGGTTGCCAGCATCGAGTGCAACCTGCGCATCCACTTGAAGTTGCCAAGGAGTGGGTACAGGCTTGGCTGGCAAAGTCGACGTATCTGACTGCTTCGCGCCGGAAGTGACGTCCTCACGCTGAGCGGAAGGACCAGACGCGTTCGGAATTGCTGCCGAACGCGACATGAACATGACTGCCCAGACGACGGTGCCCGTCACGATGCTCGCGCCCAGAGCAACCGCGCCAATTAAAGCGGCATTGGAATGGCGCGAAGCGGTTGGGGTCGTGTCGGCCTCTCCGGGGCGGTTCTGCTTCAACTCAATGGACGCGGGCGGCACGTAGCCACGGATTTCCCTCGCAAACCTCCACTGCTGGCCGCCGTCGGGACGAATCTGGTCCGTTGGCTGCAGTCGCCCGTTTGCTGCGAGCGCCCGCACCTGATCCTCGGGAATCGGGCCGTGCTCACCGGTGGACGTCTTGATGAAGTACTGGGTCATTTCGATTCCCCGCGAGCGACGGTACAAAGGATACCGGAAGATCAGGCCTCCGCGGCGGTTTTGATAGCATCCACAAACCCTTGGCGGCCAGTGAGCGGGCGGTCCTCGCCCATGCTCACCGTAAAGTCGTTGGCACCTGAGTAGACGAACCGCTTGGCGTACATGGCTGTGAACATGTTGATGAGCCCCACGCCGCGGGCGTCCAGTTCACGGAGTGGGCTGCTCACGTCGAACAGTCCCATCAGCGCGAGCCGCCTGGACACGGGAAACATGACGGTCGTGTCCTTGAGTCCAAGGCCGGGGCTGTAGAACGGGTGAAGGAGTTCGGCCCGGTTCCACGACAACGTGACAGGTCGGTCAGAGCAGATGAAGTCCGGCACGCCGTCGGCGGCTGCGACGACCGTCCACTTCCGCGCCGCGAGCAGGGGTACCACCGTCTTGAGCATCTCGAGTAACGAGCTCATCCGGAAGTTCTGGCCCATCGTGACCACACAGTCGTCGCTGCGAACGAAGGCACGCATGCTCTCGTAGGTCACGCCACTGACGTCCTTCCCCTCGGCCTTCAGCTTCTCCATCATCCGATCGAACATCTCGCGCGAGCCGGTCACCTGATATAGGATGGACTTCATTGCGTGCGCGAACGGCTTCTCGATCGCATCCAGGACTGCTGGGCCGCGCACCGTCATCACGGCCAGGAAGTTCACGAACTTCCCGTAGAGGTCGCCCTCTGGAACAGCCCGACGCTCGATCAGATGCCGAATTGCTTCCGCGCCCCCGGCCTCGATGGTGGAGAAGAACTTCTCGATGCGAATGGGTCGCCATCGTCCTCAAGCTCGATGATGTAGAAATCCCGCTCGCACCCGGCGTCGCCGATCCGTGAGGGGTAGCTCCGTCCTGATTCCTTGTCCAACACGTGGAGGCGGGACGACCCGGGCTCGATCGTGAAGCCCGAGAGGTAGCACTGCGGGACATAGTGGTGCTTCCGTGGAGTGGTCACGGGGAATCGTAGGAATGGTGCTGGCCCATCCCTGCGTGGCCCGTGGGGGTTTGTCAAGGGGGCGCCGTCGCCATCGGCCTGAAAGCACCCGGACATCCGAAACAAAGTCAGTCGATACCCGCGGCTGTTCCCGCGGGCGTCACATCGGAGCCCCCGGCGGGAAGGAACCATGCCGACGTTGCCGCTGACGGAACGGGCGGCGGTGGCCTGCCGCGTCGCTGCATCGCGGGTTTCGTCGGTTCTGTCGGGCGTCGGGCGGGGTCAGCGGGCGGTCGTGGCCGCGCCGAGCGCCGCGACGATCCCGGCACGCACGTCGGGCGGCAGGTTGGTCCACGCCGCCACGAGGCGGGCCAGGTCGGCGTCGGGCGGGCAGTTGCGCGCTGGCCCCCGTCCTGCGCTTCGTTTCGCCCCCGGTGCGGCCAGCGCTGCGCCCGGCGCTGCGCGTCTGTCGGAATCGGCGTATTCTCCCGGAGATTCCGAGAGTGCTCGGGGGTTCGATTCCCCCCGGCTCCATTCTTCCGAAACTCCGGGACTTGCGGATATACGCCGCAAGTCCCGGAAATTCGCGGAGTTCTGCGCTTCGGTCCCCTCCGCGCCGTTTCTCTGTTTCTTCTCGTTTCCGGCCCCATCCGACGCCTTCCACTGCGCCTGGCGCTGCGCGCAGGCTGCGGGCGTCTTGGCGGCCCGCTCGAAGAGTTCATCCGGCACGGCATTGGCGTAGTGCTTGCCGCTGATCGTGATGCTGTGCCCGATCCACCGGCTCACGGCGAACTGCGGGAACGTCATGGCCCATTCCTTCTCGCACGACGAGCGAAGCGTCTGCCACAACCGCGCCCACGGCTCGACGCTCGCCTTCGCCCAGATGCGACGCACCCGCCGGATGACGGCCCCCTTGCCGCCGATGGTGACCAGTGGAGTCTCGCCCTCGGGCATCGTCTCGAAGCGTTCCCGCAGCAGCGCCATCAACTTCGGCGTGATCGGGACCACCCGCCCATGGCCTAGGTGGACGACGATTCGAGAGAATGAGTGTCATCATCTTCGATGACACGCACCTGGCGCAATTCGGTGGACTGCCTGTGCTTGTCGGCACAGGGCTTCTCCGCCGCTTCGACCGTGTGGCCTTCGATTGGCAGAGCGGCCACCTGCTCCTCTCCTTCACGCCCGAGAACCACACAAGCGAGTGAACCCGGCGCGATAACGCGCCGATGATCTCCCGTCGGACTCCGTGGGAGACTCGCTCGCATGGCGGCACGACCGCACATCTCGCCCGCGCTTCAACAGCTGCGCGGCTGGGTCACCATCGCCGCCTGCGTGGTCATTCTCGCCGCGCTGTGCCAGGTGACGGCCTATGCCATCGTGCGCAACACCGATGTCCGGGCCACGCACCTCGAAGGCTCGCCCAACGACACCGTCGTGGATCCCGACCGCCGCACCGACACGCCCGGTCGCAAGTCGCTCTCCATCACGCCGTCAAGCCCGCCCCCCGCTGCTCCCGCATTCACCACCCCCGGCAGCGCCGCCGTCGCCGCGTCCAGTGCGCCGGGCAGTGTGGACGCCAACCGCATCCGCAGCACCACCGATGCCAACCTCGAAGTCGCCTGCGCCTTCACCAGCGCCGTCGGGCTCATCGCTTCCAGCGTCCTGTGCGTCTGTTCGCTCTTGGGCATCGTCGTGGCGGGCGGCGGCAACGTCCCCGGCATCGCCTACACCGTCCGTGCGGGCGTCTGGTCCATCGTCATTCTGGGCATGGCCCTCCCCTGGAGCGGCTTCGCCGGGCCCACGCTCATCCCGGGCGTCTTCGCGGGCTACGGCACCCTGGTCGCCGCCGCCGAAGGGCGCACCGGTGCCGCCGTGTTCACCAGTTTCGTCATCATGCCCGTCGTGCTCGTGGCGCTCTCAGGCTGCTGTCTCTTCTGGTTCCGCCGCGGCGTCGAGGCCGGCATCATCCTCACCTCGCTCAGCGAGGTCGACGAAGCCCTGGAACGCGAGATGGGTGCCATCCGCGAGCGAGGCGTAGGCCGCATCAACCCCGGCGGCCGCGCGTCCGCAGGCCTGCACCAGGTCATGGAACCCGCGCGCGTCGCGGTGGATGAGCAGCAGCCGCGCCGCCTTCGTATGGCCGCGGGTGCCGAACGCATTCACGAAGACCCCGAAGACCTCACCCCCTCCATGTTCCGCCGCCGAGGCGACCCGGGCACGGCACGGCCGATCTGAGTGAGTCGGTGAATCGGGCAGCACCCGCGCCAACCTCCCCCGTCGCTACGCTCCTGTCATGCCCGCCCCCCCCCCGCGGTTTCCCGTCATCTGCGGCCCCACTGCCGGCGGCAAGTCGTCGCTCGCGGCCGAGGTGGCGCGTCGTGTGCGCGAACTCGGACGACAGCCCCTGATTCTCGCGGCCGATGCCTTTCAGGTGTATCGGGGCATGGATATCGGCACCGCCAAGCCGACGGCGGCGGAGCGGAGCGTGCTGCCGCACCGGCTGATTGATTTGGTTGAGCCGGCGGCAACGTTTACGGTTGACCAGTGGCTGAAGGCGGCAGGTGAGGCGATCCGCACGACGCGCGACACCGGCGGCGTGCCGATCGTGGTGGGCGGCACGCACCTCTACATCAAAGCCTTGCTTGACGGGCTTTTTGAAGGCCCAGCCGCGGACGCGGCATTGCGTGCTGAGTTGTTGGCGCTTGAGCCATCAGCGCGGCGGGCCGAACTGGAGCGCGTTGACCCCGTGGCCGCGGCGCGGATTCACCCCAACGACGTGCGTCGTGCCGTGCGGGCGCTGGAGGTCTTTCGCCTCACGGGGATTCCAATCTCAGCGCACCAGCGCCAGTGGGATGCCGAGGCTTCGCCTGACGCGCTGGGCGGCTGGGGCGGCCCGCGCCGCGCCGCGCTACTCGTGATTGTTGAGCGACCGGTCGATAGCCTGAACCGCCGCATCAACGCACGAGTGCGGCGGATGATGGAACTCGGCCTGCTCGACGAGGTCCGCTCGCTCGCGGGCCAGCCCGGCGGCCTGGGCCCGCAGGCCAGTGAGGCACTGGGTTACAAGCAACTGCTCGAGCACATGCGTGACCCGCAGCGCGTGCCGCTGGTGGATGCGGTGGAGCGCATCAAGATCGAAACGCGCCGCTTCGCGAAGAACCAGCGGACCTGGTTGCGGCGTCTGTCCGTCGCGCCGGGAGCGATGACGGTGGATTTGGACGCGGTGACGGTGGAAGAGGCTGCACGTTTGGTGATGGATGCGCTCGTGCCTCCGGTGACCTAGGCCGCCTGTCCCACCCAGACCACGCCGCTCACACTCAGTCATCCGCGAGACTTAACCATGGCCAACACTGACTCCGCCGCCACCAACCCCAGTTGTACCAAGCCCGCAGCGGGCAAGGCCGCCAAGATCATCGGCTGGGTGCTCGCGGTTCTCCCCTCGCTCATGCTGCTGTTCAGTGGCGTGATGAAACTGGCGAAGCCGCCGGGCCTGGCGGAAGGCTTTGCGCATCTGGGCTGGCCCGATCGCCTGGCGTTGCACCTCGGCATTGTCGAGATCGTCAGCACGCTGATCTATCTGTTTCCGAAAACGGCGGTGCTGGGTGCCGTGTTGCTGACGGGGTACCTGGGCGGCGCGATGGCCACCCATATTCGCCTCGGCGAACCCTGGTATGCCCAGTTCGGACTGGGCGTGGTGATCTGGTTCAGCCTGTTCCTGCGCGATGTTCGGCTGCGGCAACTGCTGCCGTTTCGGTGCTGATATATGCCCAAATAGGCGCGCCGTGCCACTGGCGTCGCCGGGCTCGGACGGCGTCGCCAGTGCTCCGGGAATCGCGTCAATCGCAAACGCGCCAAACGACGACAAGGAGCGCCCAACAACACTGGTGGCACCGCGCAGAGCGTCTCTCAAGCCCCCCGGCTGCACGCCCCCGCGCCTTTGCCGCATGGGCAGCAACCACCCCCCCCACCGCCTCCACCACCGCCGCTCGCGCCGACAGACGGCCCGCCCGCCGTCGCAAACGTCGAGTGCACGCGTTTGAACACCCGGCCATTGCCTTCCGGGTCCTCCACCGGCTTGTCCGCGTCGGCCATCGGCCGGATCAGTTCGACCCGTTCGCCGGTTTCGGTTGCGTATTCGTAGATAGGCATGCAAGCGCTCCCTTCGCGATTTCACACTTCTTGTATTCAAAACCGGCTCGTGCGCGTGACGAACCGCCACCAGACACGATATGCTCACCGTCTGTGCGGGCCACCCTCTTCCGGGAGCCCTGAATGTCCAAAGCGTTTGAGAATCGGCATGTCGTGGTCACCGGCGGCACAGGCGCGCTCGGGAGCGCGGTCGTCCGCCTGCTTCTGGAAGCGGGGGCCACCTGCCACATCCCCTGCATCAGCCATCAGGAGGCTGACCGCTTCGCCCATCGGCATGACCGGCGCGTGCGCCTGCTGATGGCCGGCGAACTGCGCGATGAAGCAACCGTGGCGCGGCTGTTTGAAGAGGTGCCGAGTCTGTGGGCGTCTATTCATTGTGCCGGGGGCTTTGCGATGAGCCCGATCGAGGCGACCAGCCGCGAAGGCCTGATCGAGATGTTCGACATGAACGCGCTGACGTGTTTCCTGTGCTGCCGCGAGGCGGTCAAGCGGATGCGGGCAAAGGGTGGAGAGGGGACTACGAACCAGCGCGAGGGGTTGGGGCGGATCGTGAATGTCGCCGCGCGGCCAGCCGTGGAAGCGCGTACAGGCTCGGGCATGATCGCTTACGCCATGGCCAAGTCGGCCGTCGCGACACTGACGACCGCACTGGCAGAAGAGATCGCACCGGAGCGAATCTGGGTGAACGCCGTGGTCCCGGGTGTGATGGATACCCCCGCCAACCGCGCGGCCATCCCCGGTGCCAAACACGCCGACTGGGCCAGTGTCGACGAAGTGGCGGCCACCATTGTGTTCCTGGCGTCACCCGAAAATGGGTGCACCCGTGGCGCGCTCGTTCCGGCTTGGGGTAAAGTGTAAGTAAAACACACTAATCGCGTACGAATATCGAACGAGAACGCGGTTTTCTGTCCGGCGGCGCGTGATTCATCGCCATTCATCTGCGTTAGGCACGATGGCGGGGCTGTGCTACGTCCGAGAAGGGATGGACGCAGCACCGCCCGCTTGTTCGTCGCTTGGCCGCCGTGCGGGGCAGCGGCGAATGGCAGCGATGGGTGGCTGAGGACGCACGACGCGAAATGGACAGGGCACGGTTGCCGAGGGTGGGGTGAAATGGTGGGGTGAGGGTGCGCTCGCTTGGCCTGCTCTCGACTGCGGCCGTGAGCCGGGTTCCTTGGCGGAACACGGCTTGCGGTCGTTTTTTGGCCTGGGCGTTCAGCGCGGCTGCACTGGTAGACTCACGCGCCAAGCGGCAATCTGTCGCATCAGATCCTCCAACGCTCGGAGACCTTGTTCATGTCCACCCCCCTCACCGCTTCCCCCGCCTGGAAGGCCCTCGCGGCCCATCACGCCCAGATCGGCGGCACCCACCTCCGCGACCTCTTCGCCAAGGACCCCAATCGGTTCGGCGCGTTCAGCCTCTCGTTCGAAGACATCCTGCTCGACTACTCCAAGAACCGCGTCACCGCGGAGACGATGAAGGGGCTGGTTGACCTCGCCCGCCAGGCCGACGTGCCCGGGTGGGCCAAGCGCACCTTCAGCGGCGAGAAGATCAACATCACCGAAGACCGCGCGGTGCTCCATGTGGCCTTGCGCAATCGCAGCAATACGCCGATCGTCGTCGACGGCAAGGACGTGATGCCCGAAGTCAACCGCGTGCTCGATCAGATGTTCGCCTTCGCCGACTCGGTGCGCTCGGGCAAGTGGACCGGCTACACGGGCAAGCGCATCACCGACATCGTCAACATCGGGATCGGCGGGAGCGACCTCGGGCCCGTGATGGCCGTCGAGGCGCTCAAGCCCTATACCCAGCGCGACCTGATGATGCACTTTGTCAGCAACATCGACGGCACGCACCTCGCCGAGACCGTTCGGCAACTCAACCCCGAGACGGCCCTCTTCATCGTCGCTAGCAAGACGTTCACGACGCAGGAGACCATCACCAACGCGACCAGCGCGCGGACCTGGTTCCTCAATGCCGCCAAGGACAAGGCCCACGTCGCCAAGCACTTCGTCGCCCTCTCGACCAACGCCAAAGAGGTCTCGGCGTTCGGCATCGACGTGAAGAACATGTTCGAGTTCTGGGACTGGGTCGGCGGACGCTACTCGCTCTGGTCGGCCATCGGTTTGCCCATCGTGCTCGCCATCGGCCCGACCAACTTCCGCGACCTGCTCGCGGGCGGCCACGCGATGGACCAGCACTTCCTGAACACGCCGCCAGAGAAGAACATCCCGATGATCCTGGGCTTGCTGGGCATCTGGTACAACAACTTCTTCGGTGCCGACTGCGCCCAGACGAGCGCCATTCTGCCCTACGACCAGTACATGCACCGCTTCGCGGCGTACTTCCAGCAGGGCGACATGGAAAGTAACGGCAAGTTCATCCGCCGTGACGGGAAGCGCGTGGATTACTCCACCGGCCCGATCATCTGGGGCGAGCCGGGCACCAACGGGCAACACGCGTTCTACCAGTTGATCCACCAGGGGACCAAGTTGATCCCGTGCGACTTCCTGATGCCCGCGCAGAGCCACAACCCGATGGGTTCAGGCGCGAGCGAGCATCACAAGATCCTGCTGAGCAACTTCTTCGCGCAGACCGAGGCCCTGGCCTTCGGCAAGACCGCCGAGCAGGTGCGGGCGGAACTGGAGAAAGCCGGCATGAAGGGCGCGGCATTGGACGCGCTGGTGCCGCACAAGGTGTTCGAAGGCAACCGCCCGACCAACTCGATCATGTTCAAGAAACTCACGCCCCGCACGCTCGGCAGCCTGATCGCGATGTACGAGCACAAGATCTTCACGCAAGGCATCGTGTGGAACATCAACTCGTTCGACCAATGGGGCGTGGAACTGGGCAAGGTGCTGGCGAAAGCGATTTTGCCGGAGTTGCTGGCGGCGGGCGAGGTGAAGTCGCATGACTCGTCGACGAATGGGCTGATCAACTGGGTGAAGGGGAATGGATAGGTGCCTGACATGCCGGGTTGCGTGGCACAGTGAAGTGGCGAGTGGGCGTCATCGCGAGATTCGCGTGGCGATCGGTTTTCACCTTGACGGATTGCGCGAGACGATCTCCGCGAATTCCCGGCGGTCTCGTGCCAACCGGCCAACGACAACGGCCCCGCCGCACGAATGCGACGGGGGGCGCTGAGATCAATCGC
>CAZPPX010000012.1:0-133525 GCA_964588585.1 uncultured Phycisphaeraceae bacterium | reverse complement strand
TACCCCAAATCCGGCGGCGTGCAAGGGAAAATCTGGCGCGATTGGCCCCTCAATGTGGCGTGACCCATCGTTGGCCACCCCGCGCCCGCCCCCCGCTTCCACATCGTCGCCCTGCTTGCCCGGCGATCCCAAGAGCCGCTATCCACAGAGGGAAGGGCTTGAGGTTGGGCGAAAGAGGATCACACAGCCCGTCCACGCAACTCCTTCCCGCACCGCTTCGCTCATTCTTGGTTGAAACTTCCACGATGGGAGGATGGCCGTACAGTGAATCCATGACAAAACGCGGCACTCGCGCGCCGCGTTCAAGAGTCTGAACTGATTCCGCGCTCCCCCGCTCAGATCGCCGTGTACTTCCCGCGCGACTCGCGCCGGAACATCTTGCGGTTGAGCAGTTGCGCGTTCACCATCGTGCGGAAGTTGGGCGAGTTGCTCTTGTAGCCAGCCTTCTTCACCGCGCCAGCAACTTCCGTCACCGACATCACCTTGCCCTTGAGCACCGAGGCCAGCGCCGCCGCGAGGCTGCCATCGTTCTTGGCCCGCGTCCGCCCGCCGCCGCCGCCACGTGCCACAAAGTCCCCCACTGCTGCCAGTTTGGCCTCAACCTTGGCCAGTTGCTTCGACAGCCGCGCGTGCTTGGCGCGAAGGCCCTTCGCCGCCTTGCCACGCCGCGCGATCTCGCGCTGCAGGTCCGCCACCGACAAACCCGACATCATCGATCGTGCCATGCTTGCAAGTCCTTCCCTCGCGCCCGGCGCGAGAATTTCCGCTCGGCCACTCGCTTCGCACCGCACAGCGCGCCGAGCCGCCAAACCCGATCATAACTCGCAACCGCTTGCAACATCAAGTACGAACGCAAGAACGCACGATTCTGTTAGGGCTTTGATACACCCATGCGCGCCAGCAATCCCTCAAACTGGTCAAGCCCATAGAACCGCAGCACCACGCGCCCGCGCGTGCCCGTGCGATCCGTCTTGATCACCGCCTTCGTTCCCAGGTGCTCTTGCAAACGCCGCTCGATCTCGCGAAGCGTCAGATCACGCGCCCGCGATCGAATGAGATCATCCGCGCTCGTGGCCACCAATGCAGGGGTCGGCGAAACCCCATCCGCCTGACGCTCAAGCGCCGCCTGCTCAAGCCTTCGCACCGACCACACCCCCAGTGCCGCACGCTCCGCCAGCGCCACCCGCCCCGCCCCCGGCATGGCACCCGTCAACACCTTCCCATGCCCAAGCGACAACCGCCCCGCTTCAATCAGCGCCTGAATCGGCGGCTCCAGTTCCGTAAGCCGAATGAAGTTCGTCACCGCCGACCGATCCAGCCCCACGCGCTCAGCAATCTGCGCGTGCGTCATGCCGAACTGCCGCATCAGCCCAGCCAACGCCACCGCACGCTCCATCGGCCCCAAATCCTCGCGCTGCAAGTTCTCAATCAGCCCCCACTCCGCCGCCTCAACGTCATTGATATCCACCACGATCGCCGGCACATGCGAAAGCCCCGCCAGCCGCGCAGCCCGCCAGCGCCGTTCGCCTGCGACCAGTTCGTACCCAGCACCCTCCGCCGGACGGACAAGCACCGGCTGCATAACGCCAACCGAACGAATAGAGTCCGATAACGCTTTGAGTTCGCTTTCACCAAAATGCCGCCGCGGCTGAAATCGACCTGGCGTGATCGAATCCAGGCCGACACTGACAACTCGATCGATTGCTGGATCGGCAGCGACCGGCACGGTTGAAACCTCAGAATCAGGTGGTGCAGCATTCACCCTCACCGGATTCCCCAGCAATGCGCTCAATCCGCGACCCAAGCGTCTCGGCTTCGATGGTTCGATTGGTGGCATAGGGGAATCGTATCAGAAATGAGATCGCTTCAATGTTCCACGTGGAACATTGAGCGCAAGTCCACCATTTATCCACCCGATGAGTCAGGAATGGTTCCACGTGGAACATTGGAACTGGAGGCCGAGATCGAACGCCTCCGCGCTAGCCTGGCTCACGCCCAGCGGCTGGCGACGCTGGGTACTGTGGCGAGCCTCATCGCTCACGAGTTCAACAACATCCTCACACCGGTGCTCTCCTACAGCCAGATGGCCTTGGCGGAACCGGATGACCGGCAGTTGACGACCAAAGCACTCGAGCGGGCCTCTCAAGGAACTGAACGGGCCTCGGAGATCGCTGCCGCCATCCTCGATTTTGCCAAGGCCGATCTCGACGTCACCCAGGCCGGGTCACGGACTGTGCCCACGACAGACGTTCAAGGATCAGTGACCGGAATGCTGAATTGCCTCGCTCGCGATCCTCGAAAGGACGGCATCAGATTCGGGAGCAATGTTCCACGTGGAACATTCGTGAACCTGCGCCCCATCGCTCTGCAGCAGGTACTGCTCAACCTTGTTCTGAATGCCCGCCGAGCCGTGGTTACGACCGGAAAACCAGGTTCTATTCAAGTTTCTGCGAGCGCTTCTTCAGTTCGACCGGCCTCGCCGTCCGGTGCTATTGCACCCGATCAAGTCAGCTTTCGGGTTGGAAGTACTGACCAGCAGTGGATCACGATCTCGGTTGCCGACACCGGCTGCGGCGTCGACTCGGACACACTTCGTAGTGCATTCAATGCGTTTGTGTCCTGCTCGGCATCCAGCGGCACCCCCTCCCGTGGTACCGGCCTCGGCCTCACCGTCTGTCAACAACTCATCGCCCAGGCTGGCGGCTTTATGTGGGCTACCTCTACCCCCGGCAAGGGCAGCACGTTTGCCTTTGCGGTTCCGGGTGTGGTCAGTGCCGAGGCCGGCAACTCTTTGCCCCGCGAGGCCAGGGCCGCGTAACTACGCTTCGCGATGCCGCGGCGTGTCATCATCCTCGGGTCCACCGGCTCCATCGGCACCCAGACCCTCGACGTCATCGAACACCTCAACGGTGGAGGGGGCGAAGGCACCTTCGAAGTGGTCGGCCTCGTCGGCGGCAACAACACAACCCTGCTTGACGCTCAAGCGAAGGCGTTCGGCGTTCGGCACGCCATCGCCAGTAAGGGAAGTGGGGGGGAGGCCGCCGAGCGGCTTGTGCGCGATCTGGACTGCGAACTGGTCGTCTCGGCGATCTCGGGTGCCGCGGGGCTGCGGGCTACGCTCGCGGCCGCCGAACTCGGGCGCGACATCGCGCTGGCGAACAAGGAAACGCTTGTCGCCGCGGGCGCGCTGATCACCGCAGCATGCCGGGCGAGCGGATCGCGCTTGCTGCCAGTCGATAGCGAGCACTCGGCACTGTGGCAATGCCTGCAAGGTTCTACGGCTGCCGCGCCGCCATACGCGCTGGGCGACGACGTCGCGCGGCTCATTCTCACCGCCAGCGGCGGCGCGCTGCGTGACTGGCCGCGCGAGCGCGCGTATCACGCCACGCCCGCCGAGGCGCTCGCGCATCCGACGTGGAACATGGGTGCCAAGGTCACGCTCGACTCGGCAAGCCTCACCAACAAGGCCTTCGAAGTGATCGAGGCGCACTGGCTCTTCGGCATTCCCGCCGAGCGCATCGACGTGCTTATCCACCCGCAGTCGATTGTGCATTCGCTCGTCGAGTTCGCCGACGGCAGTGTGCTGGCGCAACTCGGCTCGGCCGACATGCGCGGGCCGATTCAGTACGCGCTCACGCATCCCGCGCGGGCGACACGCCGCGCCCGCGCGCTCGACCTCGCGGCCATGCGGCGTTTGGATTTCGCGCCGCCCGATGCCGCGCGGTTCCCGGCACTGGGCCTGGCGTACCGCGTGATCCGAGATGGTGGAACATCGGGTGCGATCTTCAATGCCGCGAGCGAAGAGGCGACGGCGATCTTCCTGGCCCACGGCTCCCCCTCCCCCGCCCCCGCCGACGGTGCAGCGGCGTCATCGCCGGGCCCGCGCGAAACTGGTCACGGGGAGCCGGCAAGCGCCGCCGCCGCGACGGCCACACGACTCACCACCAGCCGCGTGGCGTTCGGCCAGATCCCGGAGTTGGCCGCGGCGGCGATGGACGCGCTGGGGGTGAAGCCGGTGGGCACGCTGGCGGACGTGCTGGAGGCGGATGCCGCGGCGCGGCGGTTTGTGCGGGAGAGGTTGGGGGGTAGGGAGGGTTGAGTTACGCACGCCGTTGTCGTCGCGAAGCGACCAGCCCGGCAAGGGCGAGCAGGCCGATGGCGGTGGGTGCGGGCACGACGATCGGCACGTTGGGCTCGGTTTCGTAGGCCCAGCGGAGGGGTTGGTAGAGGTTGTTGAAACTCAGCGAGTTGGGCGGCTGATCGACGATCTGAAACTCCAATTCGATCCAGCCGTAGCGGAACCCGCCGGGCACGGCTTGCCGCCAGCCGATGGTGGCGCGGTCGCCGAGGAGGGGGATGCGGCCAGCGAAGAACGTATACCAGCTAACTGCAGGGCTTCTGGCGAAGTCCTCCAAAGCATCAACGTGATCGCCGGCTGCAAATGCCAATGCGGGAAATGTCTCAAAAGGAACGCCGAAACCATTGCGAATCTCGACTGGTGCGCTCGCCCGAACGATCTCAAATCCGCCATCTCCGACAATGGACTCCGTGCCAGGCGTCTGCGAGCCGCCGATAAACGGGATGACATACCTGAAACTCAAAGCAGGATCGGCCAGTGCCTGGTCGGCAGCCGAGAGTAGCGGATTGAAACGATTGCCAGAAGTTGGCACCATCTGCTGCTGCGCCACAAAACGGAACGACAAGTTGGTGTTGTCGTGAACGACCACATCACCGAAACATGAGCCAGTCGCAATGCTCACAACGGCGGCAAATCGTGTCGCCTCGACGATAGACCACTTACAGTATCGCGGTTCGTTCACGGCCACGTCCTCCACGAATGCGAAAAGACAGGGGCCTGTCGAATTGCTCAACAGAGGACTCCCCTACATCAAGCCACCGGCCAGAAGCCACCACATCAGTAACATCACCGGCACTGAATGTGGTGTATCCAGCGATCGCAGACATGCCATACTTTGCAACGGATATCACTCTGGCTGGCGTGAATGGCTCGTTGGCCTGCAACATCAATTCGCCACCTGGGCATAACATCATGCTCACATGATGCGGACGTTCGATGTTGAGCGTCGTGTTGCCGCCAAAAATCGAGAACTCGATCATGTACGTCGGTGCCAAGACATGCAGATAGTCCGGCAATAATTGCTCAGTGACGAAGTACGTTGCTGGTGCCCGCGCCTTGAGCATCTTCAGCCAGCGAACGGCATCGCCGGGGTTCTGGAAGCCGTACGCGTCGAGGCCGATCATCCTTGCGTGAGCGTTCAACGCGCGGTCAAGTTCGGCCCAGCCAAGCGCGACTAGCGAGGAGTCGCTGGGGTTCATCTGCCAGAAGGGCGGCGTGCCGAAGGTGTCCCATCCCCCCGTCCCCACGTTGTTGGGTTGTGCTGACCTTCCCCACCAGTAGCCGAGTGTCATTCCCGCATCGTTCACGAATCGGCAGGGTGGCACCGACAAAGTGAATGCGGGTTCCCCGTGCCACCCGTGCCACCGACTTTGGCTCGGCAAAGTTGGTGCGAAGGGCGCGATGGCGTGCGCAGTCACGCCCGCCGCCGCCGTCGCGAAGCGACAAGCCCGGCAAGGGCAAGCAGGCCGATGGCGGTGGGCGCGGGGACGACGATCGGCACGTTGGGCTCGGTTTCGTAGGCCCAGCGGATGGGTTGGTAGAGGTTGTTGAAACTCAGCGAGTTGGGCGGCTGATCGACGACCTGGAACTCCAGTTCGATCCAGCCGTAGCGGAACCCGCCGGGCACGGCTTGCCGCCAGCCGATCGTGGCGCGGTCGCCGAGGAGGGGGAGACGAGCAATCTGTCCAGCGTACCAACTCACGGATGCCCGGCTGTCGAAGTTACCGAAGGGGCCTTCGACAAGTTCACCTGTCTGGTATACACGTGCTGGAAAGGTCTCGAACAGAATGCCAAGATCGTTGCGTATTCCGACTGGTTCGAGAGGTCTGGCAAACTGAAGTGATGCGCCCCCGACAAATTGCTCATTGAAGAAGAATGACGAATTGAAAGGCGGTATCGTATAACGCATACTCTGGGCCACATCAATATTCGCTTGATCGTCTGGAGCTCGGCTCGGATCGAGATGATTGCCGATGATCATCTGACTGTTCACGAACGCCGAGAACCGAAACTGCTGCGCCGAGTTGTCGAACACGACCACGGCGGAAAGCCCTGGTGTCGCGGCGACCGCCAACAGCATCACGCCCATTACAATATGTTTCATCGTCCCCCTCCCAATTGCGTGCGAGATACTCGGAGTCCGAGTGCCTTTGTGTGTGGGTGCACGGCGCACTCACCAACATCTGGCCACCGCTCTTCAGCGCGAACGCCCGCCACATCTCCAGGGTCGAAGAACGTGTATCCGCCTATCGGGCTGTAACCAAACTTAGCGAGTGTTATCACTCGGGCTGGCGTAAATGGTTCATTTCCCTGCACGAAGCATTCAGAGCCAGGACAAACGTAGTTGGCAACGTGCAGTGACCGGGACAGGTTAAAGTCTTCATCGTCAATCGACGCTTCGATGAAGTAAGTCGGTGCCAAGACATGCAGATAGTCCGGCAACAATTGCTCAGTGACGAAGTACGTTGCTGGTGCCCGCGCCTTGAGCATCTTGAGCCACCGCACGGCGTCGCCGGGCTTGTCAAAGCCATAGGCATCCAAGCCGATCATCCTTGCGTGAGCGTTCAACGCACGATCAAGCTCGGCCCACCCAAGCGCCACCAGCGAGGCATCGCTTGGGTCCATCTGCCAGAAGGGCGGCGTGCCGAAGGTATCCCATCCGCCCGTGCCAACGTTATTGGGTTGTGCTGACCTTCCCCACCAGTATCCAAGTGTCATCCCTGCGTCATTCACGAGTCGCATGTGCGGCAGCGAGCCCGTCGCGTTGCTGTTCAGACTGTCGATGCCGGTCATGAAGTTGTACGCGTAGGTGTATTGCGGGTGAACGAAATAGGAGCCAGCCATCGCGAAGTACATCACCCGCGCGAAGCCCGCTGGCACCTGGTCGGTCGCCAGCGTGATGCTCGGGTCGTAGCCAGCCGAAGCCTCGGGGTCTCGGCCGAACGACCACCCGCGTGGGTTGCCTGATGACGTCGTGCCCACCATGCTAATCGACAAGCACGGCCTGCCATCCCACCCACCCATGCTGCGGTAGTCAGGCTTGCCGTAGCGGCCTTGGAAGTACTGCTGATAGCCGCGAAGTGTCCATATCCACTCCTGACACTCGTAGGGCGACGGGCCCACGTCGGTGTCGGTGCGGTCATTGATCCGGAATGCGATTGTGTACACCCGCGTCTGGCCTGCCGGGATCGTGAACCATGCGGTCCCGGCGACACTGCGGGCCTGAAACTCCATCACGGTCGGCGTACCACCGATGTCTTCCACGATCGACCGGAAATGGAACCCGTGGTTGTAGGTCAAGATGTCGCAGCACACGGCACCGCAGACGTTGTACTCGACGCCGCCATCATCCCCCCTCAGCACAATGATCGGCGCATACATATCGCCCGGATAGTCGCTTTGCTTGGCCGCGTGACCCGCAACCCGCTGTGGGAATGGGTCGGTGCCCAGGTACCCCAGGAACGGCTCCATATACAGCACGGCATCGCCAAGCGTGACGCCCTTGAGCACAAACTTTCCCACCTCTTTCGCCGCGCCGCCGCCCGGTGCCGAGACGACGAAGATGAGGTCAAAGCCCATTTCGGTTTCGTTGCCGTAGGGGGTGCCGAAGGGCTTTTCGATCTCGCGAATGATCACACTGTCCAGCGTGGAGAGCGCGCCACTGCCACCGGCACCGGGCTGGTGCAGGTCGCTCTTGAGCATCCGCACCACCTCGCGCGCGGGCGAGAACGACGTGTCGCGCACGACCAGTTCCGCGGGCGTGTTCTCAAAGGCAGCGGTGAACCGCGGCATGCCGACTTCCTCCGTCGCTTGGCAGCGACTGACACAACCATCAGCGTACATCAGCGGTAATCAAGGGCAAGCGAAATGACGAGCGTGTTCGCGTGATTCCTGTGAAACCAAGCGTTCCCTGCACCAAGACCACGCCGACAGGGCGATGGACGAACTGCGCCATCTCGGCGTTCACCACCAACCCGGAATGACGGCCGCCCGCGCGGCCCGAAGTCAGATGATCTTGACCTGCAGCGCCGCGTCCACCGTTGAGCCGGTCACCGCGATGGCAACTTCAACGCCGATCAGAAACTCATTGCACCCTTGCGTATCGAAGTAGTGGGCATCGGTATCGGGCGTGGTGTACTTGGTGCCGCTGATGTTGACGTCGCTGGCGGACGTGAGGAGTGTGCAGGTCTCCGAGCGCAGGCGACTGAGCAGCAGTTGCCACTGCGCTGAACCTGCGCCTGCGGCGGTGCGGCCAAAGATCTTGGCCACCGGGTTGACCGTCACTACGCCGGTGTGACCGTACTTCATCCGCACGCCGAGCAGCGTGCCCATGCGGTTGTCGCGTCGGATGATCTTCCGACTGGAGTTGGTAATCTGGCCTTCCGGATCGGTGATGAGTGCGGCGTCGGCGATGGTGAAGTAGGAACTGGTGCCGATGTTCTGCCAGTCGCACATCACCGATGCCGCGGCGACGAACTGCGCGTTCACGTCCGACAGAATGGCTTGCACGTCAAGGGGCATGAGCGCTCCGGTGATCAGGAGATGCGGACTTCGAGGTCGCCGATCGACGGAGTCGGCGACATGGTCAAGACCTTCTCAACGCCGATGAGGAACTCGTTGCAGCCGTGAATCTCGAAGAGTTGCTTGTTGGTCACGGTGGTGAGCCGCGTCGAGCCAGAACCAATCGAGTCGGTTGCCGCCGTGGTCAGCGTGATGGAAATCTCGGCGGAGAGGTTCTGGAGAATGTGCCAGTCGTCGGTCGTGTCGTCGAGACGCTTCATGCGCCCGAAGGCCTTGACGACTGGCATCTGCGTCACGGTGCCGCTGCCCGGATACCGCATGCGAATGGCGAGCAGGGTTCCAACGCGATTCCTGCGACTAAAAATCTGTCGCGTAGAGCCGATTGCGGCAGGATCGGTCAAGGGGTTGCCGTCGGCGGTGCCCGTGAGGCTGCCCACATCCCCCACGCGCGCCCAGCCTGCAATCACGAGCCCCGGCGCGACAAACTGCGCGTCGGTGATCGGGTCGTTCAGGTACTTGATGGTGGCGCTGGGCACAGTGGAACCTCCCGCCTCGGCGTGAACGCCGATAGCCTCCCTCGATACGGAGGGGGGGGGGGGGGTAGTTCCAAGAAAATGGAAACAATCTGCCGTGGTGCTGATGGCGAGTGAGAACGAGGTGGGAGATGTATTGACTCACGCCAGCGTCGAACAAGGGAACCTTGTTTGGCTCCCTCTCCCGGTCCGCCGGGAGAGGCCGGGAGAGGGCTACGCGATCTTCGGTTTTCCTACGCCGTCCTCCGTCTCATCTTCGATCTGAGGGAAGGCGGTAGAAGATGGAGAACGAGTAGCGCTCACTCCAACCCTCCCTGGGTGTCCACGATTGTGACAGGAAGGGCGAGTAGAAGCCGTAGAGGTGTAGCCGACACGGAGTGTCGGGGTACCCAAAGGCACAGGTCACAAAGTCTGGTCACAGCCCCATGAAGTGCCGCTCGCTCACGCTCGGGCTTCGTTGAGGGGCTCAACTCCTTTTCAGATTCTCCCGGCTGATCATCAACTCCAGCGTCTGGCACACCAGGTCTACCTCGCGTTCGCTCAGGTGGTTGTGGAAGGGGACAGCGATGGTGCGCGCGCTCACGCGCTCGGCGATGGGGAAGTCGCCTTCTTTGAAGCCGAACTGCTCGCGGTAGAACGGCTGGAGGTGGATGCAGGGGAAGTAGTCGGCCGCGCCCACGTCGTGGCGGCGCATGCCTTCGATGATGCGGTCGCGTTCGTCGCGGGTGTAGGCGCCGGAGAGGCGGACGACGAAGACGAACCAACTCATCACCGTTTCTGGCAGTAGCGTGGGCAGAATCAGGTCCGGGCTGCACATGAGGCGTTGCATGTAGAGGCGGGCGACGCGTTGGCGGTGGGCGATGATTTCGTCGAGGCGGCGCATCTGGACGACGCCGAGGGCCGAGTTGATTTCGCTGAGGCGGTAGTTGTATCCGAGGCGTTCGTGGGTGAGCCACGAGCCCATGCCCGGGCCCTGGCCCGCGCCGGTGCCGCCCATGCCGACGGCGACGCCGCTGTGCATGCCGGGGGTGCCGGGCATGGAGGGAACGGGTCGGCCCTGGCTGCGGAGGCTTCGGCAGAGGTCGGCGAGGCGCTTGTCGTCGGTGACGATCATGCCGCCTTCGCCGGTGGTGATCTGCTTGTTGGGATAGAAGCCGAAGACGCCGATGCGGCCGAAGCCGCCGGCGACGCGGCCTTTGTGCGAGCAGCCGAGGGCCTCGCAGCAATCCTCGACGATGGGAATCTCGTGCTTGGCGGCGATCTGGACGTAGGCGTCGAAGTGGGCGGGATTGCCGAAGGTCTCGACGGCCATGATGGCCTTGGTGCGGCGGGTGATGGCTTTTTCGAGGCGCTCGGGGTCCATGTTGAGCGTCTGCGGGCAGATGTCGACGAACTTGGGCGTGGCGCCGACATAGAGGATGGGGTTGGCGGAGGCGATGAAACTGAAGGGCGTGGTGATGACTTCGTCGCCTGGGCCGACGCCGAGGGCGGCGAGGGCCATGTGCAGGCCGGCGGTGCCTGAGGAGCAGGCGATGGCGTGTTCGCGGCCGGTGCGGACGCTCACGAGTTTTTCGAACTGCTCCTGCACGGGCCCGATGGAGAGGCGGCCGGAGCGAAGCACGCTCAGCACGGCATGCTCTTCCTGCTCGGTGATGTCGGGACGCGAGAGGGGGATTTCGTGAGGAGTGGGGGGCATGGCGAGTGCTGAGGAGGAGGCGGAGCGGTCGCGCGGTTCACCCGCGGCGGGTGAGGGGGATGAGGGCAGCATACGAGGGTTATCGGGTGTTTGGGCCGGGGGCTGGAGTGGCTGGAGTGGGGGGCTCGGTGAGGGCGGGAGCGAGGCGGCCGGGGCTTTCGGCCGGCATGGTTCTTGGGCCGTTTCCCAATACTTCACCCCTCCGGCGGCGTCTCTCTCCAGTTGGTGCAACCTCGGGAGGGTCTTCCCGAATACTGACAGACGGACTCGGCTTGTGTTTGGGTGCTGGGTGCCGTCATGGCTTGGGTGTTAAGGACTTCCGCCTTTTCTGGGCTTCGCGGGAGTGGACGCGATGGGATTTATTGCCAAACCGGTTGGTCGGGCTCGCGGCGGCTGCGGCGACCGTGGCCATCACGTGTGCCGCGGGTTTACGCTGGTTGATGCGCTGGTGTCGCTGGTGATCATCGCGCTGCTTGCCGGGCTGATTCTGCCTGGGCTGCTGGGGTCGCGCGAAGCCGCGCGGCGGACGGGGTGCATTACCAATCTGAAGACCTGGGGCCTGGGCACGCATCTATACCGATTGGATCATCACGATCTGCTGCCCCTCGCGCCCGAACGGGCTCAGGCGACGCGGGCCGACCCGCGGTTTGATCGCCTGCAAGATGTGTTCGACCCTTACCTCTCCGCGGCGGAGCCGGCGATCGCGCCGAGTGGTGTGGGGGGTGGGGGGTATGTGCTGACGCAGCCTTGGCATTGCCCGAGTGAAATTGGCAGTGGGGGGGGCGGGGGGATGCCGCTGGCGATGTCGTCGTATGGGTATCGACCCGGGTGGTTTATGTTTAACTTGTTGCCGTACAACCCGGTGGCGGCGCAGTTGGTGGTGTCGCGCCTGGCGTGGGTGGCGCCGGGAACCAAGGTGCTGTTCGAGGACTATCACGCGCTGCACGCGCGGTCGATTGATAACCCGGGTGGTGATGGGAGTGGAGGGGGTGGTAGTGGTGG
Organism: uncultured Phycisphaeraceae bacterium; assembly: GCA_964588585.1. Classification (GTDB taxonomy): domain Bacteria; phylum Planctomycetota; class Phycisphaerae; order Phycisphaerales; family UBA1924; genus JAEUIX01. The sequence continues at coordinate 121,635 of CAZPPX010000012.1, read as the reverse complement.
GGGTGGGCGACCGAGTCGGCTGTGGCGGAGCGGGGTGTTTGATGATGGGCGAGTGGACTGGATCGCGGGCACGCCCGTGTGGTTCCAGCCTGCACCTGATCCGCTGCTGGAGTTTCCGAACCGGATTCAGCCGTAGCGTGGGTCAACGAAAGGAGGGAAGGGAGGGAAGAAGCAGCGCGAAAGCGCTGCGCGCGGCGGTTCGTACATTGATGGAGAGCGGTGGTCGTGCGTCTCTCGTCGCCCTCCCCCAAACCCTCCCTCTGGGAGGGGCTTTCGGAGCGTCACGTTTCCAGCATCCTTTCCTAGAATTGCCTGGTCACTCACGGAGCGTTCCTCGTGCACGACGTGCAGGATCGAATCAGTCTTGAACTCTCGCGGCTGGTCGCGGCGGAGATCGCGCGGCATCCAGCGAAGTTGACCATTGCGCGTGAGAACATCGCGCGGTGGAAAGTTCGCAACGCGGGCGTGCCGTCGCTCATGCGCTGCTATGAAGAGTGGGAATCGATTCTCGACAAGCCCGTGCCCGAGATCGTGGCCATCCTGCTTGCGGAAACCGACGAGGGGCAGCGCTTGCGGCAGAACTCGCCATTTCCGGGCGTGCTGGATAATCAGACGGTGTGGGCGGTGAAGCGGAGGATTCGGGATGACCAGGCCGCAGCTTGAGCACATCTTGCGCGCGGCCGGGGCCATTGCGGGCGCGCCGGAGTTTGTCGTCATCGGCTCACAAGCGCTGCTCGGGTCGGTTCCCGACCCTCCGCCCGAACTGACCAAGTCGATGGAGGTCGATCTGTTCTCGCTGCGCTCGCCTGACGACGCGCAACTTGTTGAGGGATCGATCGGCGAACTGTCGCCGTTCCATCAGACGTTTGGGTACCACGTCCACGCCGTGGGGGAGAAAACGGCCATCCTGCCGAGCGGATGGAAATCGCGACTTGTGGCGGTGCGGCCGCCCGCAAGCGGCGCCGCGGCGGGTTTGTGCTTAGAGCCGCACGACCTGGCGATTTCGAAACTCGCGGCGGGGCGTGAGAAGGATCTGGAGTTTGTCGGCTCGATGGTTCGACACCGAATCGTGCGCGCGGAGACCCTGCGTGAGAGGCTGGCCGAGATTTCGCTGCCAGTTGAGCAACTGGCGCTGGCGCAGAGCCGCTTGGCGCGGCTCCTCAAGGGATACTGAATCGGGTGGGGCGTCCATCGCGCAGAAACCGCGCGGCAATCGGCAAACACGACCCGTGCCCCTCTTCAGCCCCCACCGATGTTTGGTCGATGTTGAGGTAGCAAGTGGCCCGGCGGTCAGCGGCGGGCGTACTCTTGACCAGAACGGGCAACGTGGCTGGAAGGCTGCGGGTGCTGATTCCAAGGCTGGTGATGCCGCGCGACGCGTGGCTCGGCCGGGAAGAACCAAGCCTGTGACCTTGTCCGCGGTTGTGCCGCGGGGCGGGGGAGCAGGCGGCAAGCGTCGGCGCGGCCGCGGGGCGTGCGTCGGAAGGACCACCGTCGCGTTCGCTCGCGGCGGCCCAAGGGCTCGCGGGGATAACCCGCTGGATGCCGGGGGCGTGCGGGCGAGTGCGGGTCGAGCGGCCCCGATCGAGTTGGCGCGAGTGAGCGCCGCCGAGTCGGGAGGATTCCGGGCATCGGGCCATGGGATCCGGCAAGCCGGAAGACGAGCGGAACGGGGCTTTCGGGCACATGCCAGCGAGCGAGCGCCGCGGGAAGCGGGCGGGCATCACGTTGCCACGCGAGTTGGGCGGAACACCACGAGCAGGAACGACCACGGCACCGGCGCGATATTCGCGTCTCGGGCTGTCGCTTCGGTCCTCGTGGATGGCTCGCCGATCGCGCCGGGCGTGAGGGTCAAGCACCGCGGGAGTTTCAGAAGACCATGGCCGAGAAGAAAAGCGCGTCGACCAGCAACGAACTGATCATTAACTATGTGCCCGGGGAGGAGTGCCGGGTGGCCGTCATGAAAGACGGGAAACTCGATGAGTTTCACTCCGAGCGTGCGGCGGCGGTGTCGCATGTGGGGAATATCTATGTCGGGCGGGTGGTGAATGTGGAGCCGTCGATCTCGGCGGCGTTTGTCGATTTCGGGCTTGAACTCAACGGGTTCCTGCACGTGTCGGATTTGCACCCGAGGTATTTCGGGGAGCAGAAGGGCGCGAAGGAGCGGGTGGGCAAGAAGACGCCGCGGCGCGAGCGGCCGCCGATCAACGAGGCGCTGAAGCGCGGGCAGGAAGTGATCGTGCAGGTGCTGAAGGAGGGCGTGGGGTCGAAGGGCCCGACGCTGACGAGTTACCTCTCGATCCCTGGGCGCTACCTGGTGATGATGCCCAACATGGACAAGGTGGGCGTAAGCCGCAAGGTGGAGGACGAAGAGACCCGCGCCAAGATGAAGGCGATCCTCGATCAGTTGGAGTTGCCCGACGGCTTCGGCTTCATCCTGCGGACGGCGGGCTTTGACCGCTCGAAGATGGAACTGAAGCGCGACCTGGCGTATCTGCAGCGCCTGTGGAAGGACATGGAGAAGCGCCGCAAGTCGGGCGGGAAGCCGCGGCTCTTGTATAGCGAGAGCGACCTGCTGGTGCGCACGCTTCGCGACATGATGACCAGCGACGTTGATCGCGTGGTGATCGACCACGACCTGGCGATGAAGCGCGCGGCACGGTTCATCAAGATCGTGTCGCCCCGCACGGTGACGAAACTGGCGCACTACACGGGCCACGCGCCGATCTTTCATGCGCTGGGGATCGAGCCGCAGATCCGCACGATGTATACGCGCGAGGTGCCCTTGCCCAGCGGCGGGCGGCTGGTGATTGATGAGACCGAGGCGCTGGTGGCCATCGACGTGAACAGCGGGAAGAGCCGTGCCGCGGGCGACAGCGAAGAGAACGCCTATCGCACCAATCTGGAGGCCGCCGAGGAGATCGTGCGGCAACTGCGGCTGCGCGACATGGGCGGCATCGTGGTCAACGACCTGATCGACATGCGGCTGGCGCGGCATCGCAAGGACGTGGAGCGGCGCTTCGAAGACCTGCTGAAGGAAGATCGCGCCAAGAGCACGATCACGCCCATCAGCGAGTTCGGCATCCTCGAGATGACCCGCCAGCGCATGCGCGGCAGTCACGAGAGCATCCACTTTCACTCGTGCCCGACGTGCCACGGGCGCGGGCTGGTGCAGAAGGTCGATTCGGTCGCGGCCGACGCGCTGCGCGAACTGGCGGCGCTGCTGGATCACCGCGTGGTGGCCAAGGCGGAGATGGTGGTGCACCCGCGCATCGCCGGCGAGTTGCTCTCGTCGCGCCGCGTGGCGCTCTCGCGGATCGAGCGGCAGTTCAGCAAGCCCGTCGCGATTCGCCTGAGCGATGCGACGCCGCTGGATCGTGTGGCGTTTTACGCGTATGACGAGCAGGGCGCGGATATCGAGATCGATCGCCTGCCCAGGGCCCGCGCCAGCGAGGGCACGGTGGTGCCGTATGAAGAGCCGGGCGTGACCGATGTGACGGCGGAGGAAGATGATGGTTGGGCGATGGAGCCCTCCGCTGAAGTCCCCGTGGCGCATGATGAACCGGTGAAGGATCATGTGACCGAGGGCGACCTGCACCCGATCGAGATTGATCCGGGTCCGGATGCGGTGGCGGCCCTGGCTGGCCCTGCTCGCGCGGCTGGTGCGGGCCCGGGCGTGCCGGGCGCTGCGGGCGATGAGGAAGACGGTCGCCGCGGCCGGCGTGGCCGCCGCGGGCGGCGTGGTCGGCGCGGTCGCGGCGGGGTGGGCGATGGTGATGGCCCCGATGGTGCTGGCGGGCCGATGCCCGCGGGCGGGCCTGCGCACGCGCTGGTGCGAGGCGGAGGTGTGCACGCGGCGGACCTTGTTGCCGGATCGGTTGGCGGGGGTGAGGGCGGCGCGCCTGCTGCGGGCGCGATGGCCGAGGGCGCGGTGCCACAAGGTGATCACGGACCGGCAGAGGTTGGTCATGGTCAAGGTCTTGGGCCGAATCCGCCGCGCGGCCCGCATGATGGCCCCGGCGCGGGTGGCGAGGGTGATGGGTTCGGGCCGCGGCGTCGACGCCGGCGCGGTCGCCGAGGCGGACGCGGTCGGGGTGAAGGTGGACCGATGGACGGTGGTCCTGGTGGGCCTGATGGACCGGCATTCGATGGCGCGGGCCCGGGGCCAGTCGGACAACCCGGTGAGGCTGGGGCACCAGTCGTGCCGGATGGGGATGGTCAACCGAGTGATCCGGGTCAGCCCGGACAGCCGGGGCATATGGAACATTCTGGTCAGCAGCCGCCGATGAACGCGCCGGGAAGTGGCGGCGGGTACGGGAACGATCGGGGTCATGGTGGCCCGGATCGTGGCCCGGGTGGTCATGGCCAAGGGCGCGGACCTGGGCCGGGTGGATCTGATCGACGCGATGGCGGACCGCGCGGGCAGTTCGGTCCGCAACGCGGCGGGCAGGATTGGGGTCGTTGGGGAGGTGGGGGTGGGGGTGGGGGTGGGCGCGATCGCGGACCGGGTCCCGGCCCGCAACAGGGCGGGAACTATGGTGGGCAGCGTGGTGGACATCCGAGAGGACAGTCGGGCGGTCAGTCGGGCCCGCGCGATCAGCGCGAACAGTGGCGACAGGGCCCGCCGGGTCCCGGCGGGCCAGGTGGTTCTGGTGGGCCGGGTGGACAGGGTGCAAGATTTGGTCGTCCGCCGCAGCCGCCTCGGCAGGGTGCGGGAGGGGGTGGTGGTCGATTCGAGGGCTTGGCTGGCGCGTTCCGGGCTGAGGCGATTCGCACGCCGCAGCAGCCTGGTGGTGAGGGCGGCAGTGGAGGAGGTGGTGCGGGAGCGGGCGAGCCGCCACGAGATCAGAGTGATGCTCAGGGTTCCAGCGAAGTTGGCAGCGCTGGCAGTGCGCCCAACGGAGCCCACCCTCCGTCGTTCGCCGAGCCTCCCCCCCCCAACGACACCTCCCCCGGTGGGACTGGGGGAGGGTGGCAAGCGGAAGGCGCACACACGAGCGCGCCGGACGGCCCACCGATCGACGGTGGTCCGGAGGGTGACGGGCCTCGTCGTCGGCGTCGCCGTGGCGGACGGGGCCGTAATCGCAATCGCGATGGCGCGGGTGCTGGCGGTGAGCCGAGTGGCGGCGATGGTGGCGGCCCGCCGCCTCGTGATCGCGCTCCGATGCACGGCCCCGGCGGCAGCGCGCCTCGTCCGCATGTAGAGCCACCGGCTCCGCGCGCGGGCGGACGCCAGCAACCACCCAGTGGCGGCCCTTCCGGTGGTCGCGACGGCGCGCCCGCGGCGGGTTCGCCACCCCAACCTCCCTCGCCTTCTGGCGGCCCACCCAAGCCTCGCCTGCTCTACTCGCAGTACCGGCGTCTGCGTCCGGGTGAGAAGCCGACGCCGAAGCGTGAGTGAGAACAACCACGTCCGGCGGGGACCGCCGGACCACCCGGGGGACACCGACGCGGGTCACATGGCCCGGAAGTGCGCTGGCACATCCCCCGCCTCGGCACGGATGACCGAGCGGATGCCGCCGCGGCCGCGCCAGTTGGTGATCACCTGCAGCCACACCGGGTTCAAGAGCGCGACGAGGTGGTCGCGCACGGTGCCCGTGACGGCTTCGTAGTAGATGCCCTCGCTGCGGAACGACTGGAAGTAGAGTTTGAGCGACTTGAGTTCCACGCACCCGCGCGGGCTGCCCGGCGCACCGGCGGGGGCGGGCTGATAGCGGATGGTGACGGTGCCGAAGTCGGGGTGGCCGGTCTTCGGGCAGACGGAGGTGAACTCTTCGTTCACGTGCTCGATCACGAGCGGGAGTGCCGAGGGCGTGGGGAAGGCTTCGAGGAGCGCGGGCGATGGCATGGGCGGAGGGTAGCGAGCGGCCCGCCCCCCCGCCCCGGGCGCAACCCCGGACACAACTCACCGCGTGTAACGGCTCAGCAGTTCCAGCACGCGGGGCTGGTCGGGGTTCAACTGCACCGAGCGACGGAGGCAATCGAGGGCTTTGTCTTTGGCTGCGCCGTCGCGACGGTCGGATTCGAGCCACAGGTTGAGCATGCATACGCCCAGGCCGTTGAGGGCCGGGTAATACTCGGGATCGACCGAGAGCGATTTCTCGAAGTTGGCGAGGGCCGTGGCGTACATCGCGCCGTTGGTGCGGCCGAGTTTGAAACTGGCGAAGCCGAGGCGTTCGTAGGTCTGCGCGGTGGGCTGGCGGTTCACCAGTTCGAGGAGCGTGTTGCGCATCTGCTCGAAGCGGTCGAGCCGCCCGTAGGCCTCGGCCAGGTTGGTGAGCAGCGCGGGCGTCAGTTCCATCGTCTCCGAAGCCTGCTCGTATTCGGCCAGGGCCTCGCGGTTGCGCCCCATGGCGGCATAGATCGAGCCCAGGTTCAAGCGGGCCGCGCCGTTGCGGGGGTTGAGTTTCACGGCCCGCTCGGCGTAGGGCAGCGCCTGCGCGTTCTCGCCCAACTGGTAATAGGCGGTGGCGAGGTTCAGATTCGCCTGAAAATCATCGGGCTTCACGCGCAAGGCGCGGATGTAGGCCCCCACCGCGTCGGCGACGCGGTTGAGGACGTGGAGCATGAGGCCGTGGTTGTACTGGGCGTCGAAGTTGCGGGGTTCGAGTCCCGCGGCGGTGCCGTAGGACTTTTCGGCGGCGGCATAGTTGCCATCGATGCGGTAGATGTCGGCCATGCCCAGGTGGGCGCGCACGAATCGCGGGTTGACCTCGATGGCCTTGGCGAACTGCTGAAGGGCCACATCGCGCTCGCCCCGGCCCGCGGCCTGCTCGGCGGCAAGGGTGATCTCCGTCGCACGCGGGTCAGAGACGCCTCGGCCGCTGTCGGAAGGCCCGCCACCGGTGTTGCAGCCGGCGAGGAGGATGGCGCCCGCCGCGAGCGCGAGGGCGACGCGCCGCATCGTGGGGCGCGAGAGGGAGAAGGACCGGGAGCGATTCGAGGGTCGGTGAGTGCGCATGGTGTTCGTACTGGATCGAGGGCAGGGACCGACCGCGCGGGCGAAAGGACCGAGAACGAATATATCGGCCATCGGCGCGTGGAGTTCGGCTCCGGTTCGCGGATTCGCGCCTGTGGATGGATCGGTCAGGGGCTTGAACGGGTGTATGTGCGTAGTTCAACGTGCCGTTTCGGCCACCAAGGCCTGCGCCAAATAGCGGAATTGATCGGGCGTGTTGTAGACCTGGGCGGCGATGCGCACATGCCGAGTGGCGGGGTTGGCACCATCTGGAAACGGGATGATCGGCACCTGGATTCCCCAGCGCTCGATCAGGCGGTCCTGCAGCGGGTCGTGATAGGCGGTGGGGGCCACGGCTTCTTGCGGTGTGCGCGGGGGGAGCGTGGCGGTGGCGAGGGCACCGACCATGCTTTCTGGGCAGGTGGGTGCCGCGCTGAGGGCTTGGTTGAGGATGCGCCGGCCATCGAGAGCGAGGTCGCGGTTGTGCTGCATGATCGCGGGCCAGCCCCCGGGCATCATCGCGGCCATCGCGTCGAGCGCGACCGGCGCGCACAGGAAGGGCGCGTAGTCCGCCGTGCCGGCGAAATCGAACATCAGGCGGAAGCGTGAGCGGTCGGTGCGGTGGCTGTTGTAGCCGTGGGAGATGGAGAGGGGGACGATGGCGTGGCCGGGCGGCCCCTCACGCCGGCTGGGGTGCACCCACAGAAACGCGCACCCTTTCGGCGCGCACACCCACTTGTGAAAGTTGCCCGTGTAGTAGGTGCAGCCCATCGCGGCGAGGGCCGACACATCGAGCGGCACATGGCCCGGGGCGTGGGCCCCGTCGAGCAGCACCTCGATGCCTTTGGCGGCCAGCGCGCGGGTGATCGCCTCGACGGGCAACACCAGGCCGGTGGGGCTGGTGATGTGCGAGACGAGCGCGAATCTGGTGCGGGGCGTGCAGGCCGCGAGGATGGCGTCGGTGGCGTCGGATTCGCGCGCGATCGGGAAAGGAATCCGCGCCCGCACGACGTTGGCCCCGGTGCGCTCCGCCACGAGCGTGAGCGCGTTGTTGCAGGAGTTGTACTCGTGGTCGCTGGTCAGAATCTCGTCGCCGGGCTGGAAGTGGATCGCGCCAACGACGGTGCTGACACCCTCGGTGGCGTTGCGCACGAAGGCAAAGCCCTCGGCGTCCGCGCCCACGAATGCCGCCATGCGGAGGCGCGCCGCATCAAGCAGCGGCTCGAGTTCGCGCACGAAGAACCTGATCGGCTCGGCTTCCATGCGGGCGCGGATGGCGCTGGTGGCCTCGATCACGATGCGGGGCGTGGCACCGAACGACCCGTGGTTGAGGAAGACGGCACCGGGTTCGAGCGCGAAGCGGTGGAAGAGTGGCGAGTAGTTCGGGCGAGCGGGTTGAGCGGGCGCATCGTGAGAGGACATGGACGCGATCATTGGGGGGTGGGGGGTGGGGGTGGGCGGGTAACGAGCGGTGATGCGCAGTCCGCCGGCACGCGAAACCCAAGGCTTCGTCGAAGACTCCTCAGCCTCGGCGTCCGGGACAGACCGTCGGGGCCCGCCTTGGGTCACCCCCACCGTCATATCCTTCCGGCATGACCCTTCTCGCCGGGAAAACCGCCCTCATCGTCGGCATCGCCAACGACCGCTCCTACGCCTGGCACATCGCCAAGGCCCTCACCGAGCACGGCTGCCGCTGCGCTTTTACCCACTTGCCGGGCGACAAGAACGAGCACCGCACGCGGCGAGCCGTCGAAGCCCTGGGCGTCACCAATCCCTGGCTGCAGCCCCTGGACGCGGCCAGCGATGAGCAGATCGAAGCGGCCATCGCTGCGTACGAGCGCGACTTTGATGCCATGCATGTGCTCGTGCACTCGATCGCGTTCGCCGATCGCACCTGGCTTGCGCCGGGCAAGTTCATCGAGACGCCCCGCGCGGCGTACGTCTCGGCCATCGATATCTCCGCCTACACCCTGCTCGGCCTGGCCCGCCGCTGCCGGCCGATCATGGCCCGCTCGGGTGGCGGCAGCGTCATGTGCATGTCGTACTACGGCGGGGAGAAGGTTGTGCCCGGGTACAACGTGATGGGCGTGGCCAAAGCCGCGCTGGAGTGCACCGCCCGCTATCTGGCCAGCGAACTGGGCACCGACAAGATTCGCGTGAACTCGATCTCCGGCGGCTATCTGCGTACGCTGGCGTCGTCGGCGGTCGGCGGGGCGGATGTGATCAGCACGATGGTCGAACAGAAGGCCCCCCTGCGCCGCAACGTGGAAGGCGCGGACGTAGGCCGCACGGCGGTGTATCTGGCCAGCGACCTGGCCTCGGGCGTCACGGGCGAGACGATCTATGTGGATTGCGGGATCAACACGCTGGGGGCGTAGCGGAATACTGGCCAACAAAAAACCCGCGGCTACCGGTGAGGGAGAACCGCGGGTTTGAAGGATGTCGAAACTGGGGGACTCGGGACCGATGTGCCGAATCGAAGCGCGTTTCATCAAGTGAACGAGCGGCGACGGCGGCGGAGTGCCGTGAGGCTGGCGAGGCCGAGCAGGAGCGTGGCACCCGGGGTCGGGGTGGTGATGATGTCTTGCGTGCCCGGGGCGGTCAGCAGCATGAGGGTCTGGCTGGGCAGCGGCGCGCCGGAGCGGACGACCGCGAGCCAGGACTCGGCGAGGTCGGTGATGCCGGGCTGGAACTGGGCTGCATCGACGAAGTACGCGCCGGGGCCGACGAGCGTGGTATCGGTGTCATAGGAGATTTCCCAGACCGCGAGTTGGAACGCGGCCGAGGAGAACTCGTTGTTCACCGCGCCGATAAAGCCGCCCCAGAGGCGCTCCATGCTCGCGGTGCGGGCGGCATCAAAGAACACGGCGGGGCTGCCGCCACCGCCGACGACGTTGGTGGTCGAGCCGAGGAGCGGGAAGGCTTTGTGCAGCGAGGGATTGAGGATGAAGGTGTCGACTTCGACGCAATACGCGGTGAAGAACTCGGGGACGTTGGTATCGGTGGCGGGGCCGGCCGGGAGGTCGAGACGCTGGCCGTTGAAGCGGGCCGTGTCTTCGGTGGTGGGCCCGGCGAAGAACGACGTGGTGTTGATGGGTGCCTGGAAACTGAACGTGTAACCGGCGGTGATCGAGACATTGGCGTGTGCGGTCGCGGCTCCGGCGACGGCTACGCTGGCGAGCATCGCCTTGCGCAATACGGACTTCATCAGTGCGCTCCTTAGCCCGGGGCAGTGAGGCCCGGCCCTCGCCACGGCCTCCGCCGTGGCAGCATGTCAAAACGGACAAACAGACACAAACGGCACAATCGCGAACGAGTGATAGCGGGGGAACTCTCTCCACAGGGCCCTTTCGCGGCCCGGCGCTCTCTCCTGACTCCGAGAACATACCACGGACTGTCCGAAAAGCGAGAAAATCGGTGAGCGGGGCTAGGAATTTGGAGAATCCAGGGGTGGTTCGGAGGCTGTTTGTGGGGCGGGGAGATTGGGTGATGGCGATTGGCGCAAAACTCGCGTGGGAGTGGCGTGGGCCACGGGATGAGAAAGCCAGGGGCACCGCGCCTCGCGCGGTGTTCGTCCCTCGCAGAATGCGTGTACCCTACCCGCTCAATCACCTGACCAACCAACCCGTCAACCGAGCACGCGAGCCCGATCCAGATGGCACGGAAGCCCAAAGTCGACAACCGCGAATCGGCCCCGCCCGCAGACCCCAAGGCGGGGTACGTCACCGACTACATCAGCGGCGACTCGGTTCGCGGCACGCCCGAGGAGATCGAGGCCGTGCAGGTCTTCGCGCGTCGCTTGGTTGAGGACTACGGGTACACCAAAGCCCAGATTCAGACGCGCCCGCAGCACCGCGTTCGCGTCCGCCCGTCGGATGAGGAGAAGGCGTACCCCGTCGATATCGCCGTGTTCAACTCGGCCAAGAAGACCGAGGACGAGTTGTTCATGGTCGTCGAGTGCAAGAAGAAGGACCGCAAGGACGGGGAGCACCAACTCCGCCTGTACATGGACATGTCCGCCGCCGAGGTGGGTGTCTGGTTCAACGGCGACGAACATATCTACCTTCGGAAGATTCACCACAAGGGGGGCAAGCGCACCTACGACGTGCTGCCCAACATCCCGCGCCGGGGCCAGCGCATCGAGGACATCGGCCTCTACAAACGGAAGGATTTGGTCAAGCCCTCCAACCTCAAGGCCGTGTTCCGCGACCTGCGGAACCATCTGGCGGGCATGACGACGGGCATCACGCGCGACGAAGCGCTCGCCCAGGAGATCATCAACATCCTCTTCTGCAAGATTCTCGACGAGCAGGAGACGCCGCCGGACGAGACGGTCAAGTTCCGCGCGGGCGTGGGGGAATCGGCCAAGGACGTGCTCGGACGCATCAAAGAACTGTTCCAACGGGTCAAGACCGACTACTTCGAGGACGTGTTCGACAAGGGCGACACGATCAAGCTCGACCCGGACAGCCTGCTCTACGTCGTGGGCGAACTCCAGACCTACTGCGTGATGGACGCCGACCGCGACGCCATCGGCGACGCTTTCGAGGTTTTCATCGGCCCGGCCCTGCGCGGCGCCGAAGGGCAGTTCTTCACGCCCCGCAACGTGGTGGAAATGATGGTCAGGATCGTGGACCCCAAGCCCGGAGAGATGATTATGGACCCGGCCTGCGGGTCCGGCGGATTTCTCATCACGGCGCTCGGCCACGTCTGGAACAAGCTCCGCGAACACGCCCGCCTGAACAACTGGAACGAGAAGAAGCTCACCCGCGAGGAAATCCGCGTGGCGATGGCGTACTTCCGCGGCGTGGACAAGGACGCCTTCCTCGCCCGCGTCTGCAAGGCGTACATGGCCCTGATCGGGGACGGGCGCGGCGGGGTTTTCTGCGAGAACACCCTGACGCCGCCCGACGCATGGCCCCACTCCATGCGCGAGAAGATCACGCCCGGCACGTTCGACGTGATCCTGACCAACCCCCCATTCGGCAAGAAGATCGTCGTCAAGGGCGAGCCGATCCTGTCCCAGTTCGATCTGGGCTACAAGTGGAAGCGGGACAAGGAAACCAAGGCCTTCGCCAAGACCGCCACGCTCCACGACGACCAGCCGCCCCAAATCCTGTTCCTGGAGCGGTGCTTGCAGTTGCTCAAACCCGAAGGGCGGTTGGGCATCGTCCTTCCCGAAGCCGTCTTTGGGATGCCGACGTACGAGTATGTCGTGACGTGGCTGCAACAGCGGGCCATGATTCGCGGCGTGGTGTCCATGCCCGAAGCCCTGTTCAAGACCAGCGGCAAGGGCGGCACCCACGCGAAGGTCTGCGTCCTGTTCGTGGAGAACTCCAAGCCCAAGAAGGGCGAGGACTACGACATCTTCATGGCGGACGTAAAGTGGTGCGGGCACGATTCCCGGGCGAACCCGACGTACCGGAAGGACAAGGACGGGAAGTTGGTTCTGCTCGACGAAGTTCCGGCGGTGTACGAGCGATGGGCCAAGATCATGGGCGAATGGTGAAGGGAGCGACCCATGAGCACATTTGCGGGACAAGACCACACAGGCTTCAAGACGACGCTGAGCAACGTTCGGCGCGGCATCTTCCTTCCCAAGTATTACAACCCCGAGATCGCGGCAAGGCTCGCGGAGTTGAAGAAAACACATTCCTTGGTGACACTCGGAGACCTGATTCAGCGGAAGCAACTCACCGCCGCGACGGGAGACGAGATCGGCAAAATGGCCTACGGCACCGGCCTGATCCCCTTCGTCCGCACCTCGGATGTGTCCAACTGGGAGTTGAAGACCGACGCGAAGCAGGGCGTGAGTGAAGACATCTACGCGGAGTACGGGCCGACGCAGGACGTCAAGGCGGGCGACATCATGTTCGTGCGCGACGGCACCTACCTGATCGGACAAATCGCCCTCGTGACCGAATCCGACCTTCCTCTGCTCTACCAATCCCACATTGTCAAGTTCCGCGTCGGGGCGCAATCGCCGGTCTCCGCGACGCTGCTCATGGCCTGCCTCAGCGCGCCCATCGTCAAGCGGCAGATTCGCTCCAAGCAGTTCACGGCGGACATCATCGACACCGTGGGCGACCGCTGGAGGGAACTGGTGCTTCCCGTCCCACGCGATCCCGCGGTCGCGGAGCGGGTGTCGGCGGAGGTAGCCGTCCTGACCACCGAGCGGTCGCGCTTGCGGGACAAAATCAGGAAGATTCCATACCTGGTCGAGGGCGTGATCGCCTCCACCGCCGATGAGATTCCCGAGGGCGCGGTCGCGGGCGTGGTCGAAAGCGGCAATCCGGGCTTCTCGCGGGCGCTCTCGTCCATCCGCCGGGGCGTGTTCATTCCGAAGTATTACGACCCGACCATCAAGGCCGACCTGCGACGATTCGAGAAGGATCATCAACTCGTTTCCGTCGCCCAACTTGTCAACGACGGTGTGGTGTCGTGGGACACCGGGCTCGAAGTCGGCAAGATGGCCTACGGGACCGGCAACGTTCCCTTCATCCGCACGTCGGACATCTCGAACTGGGAACTCAAGGGCGACCCCAAGCAGGCCGTCTCCGAGGACATTTACGAGGCGAACCTTCAGGACGTGAAGGCGGGGGACATCTTCGTCGTCCGCGACGGGACGTACCTCGTGGGCATCTCCTGCATCCTCACCGAGAAGGACCGGCGGATTCTCTACTGCGGCGGGCTGTACAAACTGCGGGTCGAGAAGCCCAGGGAACTGGACCCGTATCTCCTTCTCGCCCTTCTGAACGCGCCGATCGTCCGCCGCCAGATGCGCTCCAAGCAGTTCACGCGCGACATCATCGACACGCTCGGCAAGCGGTTGTTCGAGGTGTTGCTGCCCATCCCCAAGGACAACACACTGCGGGCCGCGCTCGCCAAGGAAACCCGCGAGGTCATCGACACGCGGGCCAAACTGCGCGACCGCACCAAGGAAATCGCGCTCGAAGTCGAAGGGCTCGACCCCGCCGCCTACGCCGCGATTGATGTGCTTGACGCGGTGTAAGTGAACGCTACGACGCGTCTCGTGGGCGCAGGCTACCAGCGTCGCGCGTGAGCGCGCGGCCGACCAGCCTCAGGATCGTTCCCCCGGCGGTCATCATGGCGATCGGCGGCAACGCCTCGTGGGGCTGTGCGCGGTCAGGGTGAGAATTCAGTCGTGCGCGGCGGCCGCGCTGTGCTTGATCGCTGCGGGCCTCTCGCGCCGGGATGGACCGTCCGTTGGTCGGGGGCATGGATGGGCTCCGGTCGCGCGTCGTGCGCGGGGAGTGGGCCGGGTGGGAGGCGGCGTGTGCGCGTGGGTCGTGAATGGTGGGACGCGGCCTCACGCCGGTCTCTCTCTTCCAGCGAGGGCTGGGCGCGTGTGGATTGATTGGCCAGGCGCTGCGTGAACCGGGAGACCGCTCTCTCGCTCGGTCTCCCGTACTCTCTCTGGTTGCTCGCTCTCTCCTTCGAGCAACCACTCTCTCATCCTCATCATCCGCGGCGCTCTCTCCAGCCGCCGCTCGCGATGAGTTCTCCACTTGGGGGGTCAGAAGCAATCGGTCGTTTCGAGTCGCCGGCGACGCCTGTCTCTCGCTCCAGTCGCCGAACGTTGGGAGGAAGGAGTGTCGTGTCGTATTTTTCGTCCAACAACCAAAGTGTTTTTTTTCAGACGACCGCCGACGACTCGAAACAACCGACCGATCTGTGATCCAAGGGCTCCAGGGGGGTGTTTGTGAGGTCTTTCTTGTGTTGTCCAAGGCTGGCGATCCAGCCGGGACGACGGTGTCCGGAGTCGGGTGAACTCCCAGGCGGGGGGAGGAAGGAGTGTCGTGTCGTGTTTTTGCCGCCCAAACGCTCACCCGGCTCGCAGACGCCGCCGACCCGGGAGGATCGACTGCCGCTCCGCTTCCGATCTAATGGACGCGTCCCGATGCTCTCGGAACCGCCCGGATGTTCCCGGCGAATCGACCCGGCAGGGTGCCGAGCGTGGCCGCGGGGCTTTCTTCTCTCGTCGCTCCAGGAACCATGAGCTCGATGACGGCCTCGAGCGTTTCTGAATCAACCGGGCTCGGCAGAAAGCAATCCGCCCCGGCGTGTCTGACTGGTTGCTCCAACACGTCCCCAGCCACCGCGAGAATCACCATCGGGGCCCAGTGGCGGGCGAGTCTTTCGATCAAGCCCAGGGCCGGGTCTCCGGCAGCGGGCACCTGCACGATCACGGCACGCGGGTGAGCCATCGACACCCGCTTCAACGGCGAGTGACTTCGGCCATCCACGATCGGCCACCGGTGTTTCAGAACGGAACGGGCGATTCCCGGCTCGACCTGATCCTCGCTACAGAGCACGATGACCTGGCACGATCCGAGCACGAGGCACGCCCTTTCGTCGCCGAAGCGACCTGTGGCCGTGATCGAAGAGCGAAGGGCGTGCCAGAGCGAGAAGGGGTGGACGCGGGGGCGAGGAAAGGCCTGTTATTCAGGCTATTTGGTGCGATTCGGCGTGTGCGGCACGACGACGGCACCGGCGGGCCAGATTGGTACCAAAGTGGTACGGCCGATCCGTTGTGACACGGGGTTGAGCCGGGCGTTGTCGAGCGCGGTGATGGTTTGGCCGAAATGGTGCTGGTGCCGTTTTGGAACGGGGGTAGAGCGGGTGGCGTGGTGGACCGCCCTGGGTCCGCCACGATTGCGCGGGTGCGGCTCAACCCGAGGCTTCGTCGCGGACTTCTCAGCCTCGGCGTCCGGGATGGGCGCGGTGCGCCGTGCTTCTGTGCCCCTTGGTCGCCCTTCCCCAACCCCCTCCCTCTCTGGGAGGGGGCTTTCTGAGGCTGCAACAATAAGGCTAACGCATCGACTTCGGGGTGGGATGCGAACGCGGGAATTGGGAACTCGGAAGGAGTCTTGAGTGGATTCGACTTCAGGCGCTGTTCGTACTGCTTCATCCACCTCCACCCCGCCTCGGCGCGGGCGGCGGTGGCTCAAGGTGCTGGGCTTTGTCGCCGTGTTTGCGCTGCTGGGGCTCGGGGTGCTGGTGGCCTTTGCGCCGGCCATCGCCTCCGGGTTTGTCCCGGGCATCGTGAAAGGCGCGGCCAAGTCGGCGATCGCGGGCGATGTGTCGATCGCGTCGGCGAGTCTGTCATGGGGCGGGCCGCTGAAGTTCACGGGGGTGGAACTGAAGGAGTCGGGTGGCAAGGTTGTGGCGAAGGTGGATGCCGAGGTCTCGGCGGGGCTGTGGGCGCTGATTCGCGGGTCGCGCGATCTGGGCATGGTGACCCTCTCAGGCAAGGCCGACCTCATCAAGAGTGCCGACGGCAGCACGAACCTGGAACGCGCCACGGCCCCCGCCGCGGGCGCGGCCAAAGTGCCTGTTCCGACTGGACCTTCCGCCGGCCCGACGCTGCCCGCAGGGCTTGCGGCGAAACTGGTCGTGACATCATTTGACGCGACGTTGCAGGAACTCAACGCGGCGGGCGCGGTGGTCGGCACGCCGTCGGTGAAGAAACTCACCGGCGATATCGCGTTTGCCGGCCATCCGGCCAAGGCCACGGCGGACCTGAACGCGGTGGTGGGCGACGGCAAGGGCTCGGGCACCCTCGATGTGAAACTGACCGTCACGAACTTCGCCGACGCACAAGGCCAACTCACACTCGGCGCGGCCCAAGCCGATGTGGCGCTGAAGACCGCGGGCCTGCCCGTGGCGCTGATCGACGCGGCGGCCAACCTGAAGGGCTTGCTGGTCGAGGCGCTCGGGCCATCGGCCAACATCAACGTGGTGGCCAAGGGCGACGCGAAGGCGGGCAGCGCGAGTATCGATGTGCAGAGCCCGAATGCGGTGACGAGCCTGGCGGTAAAACTGGCCGATGGCATCGTGACGGCCGAGAAGCCCGGCGCGATCCGGTTCCAGTCCACGGCGTTCCTGGGCCGGTTGCCAGCGATCCGCGAAGCGCTCGAAAAAGCGGGCATTACCGTGGAATCGTGGCCGGTCTTTGACGCGACGGTGGCGTCGCTCACGCTGCCGGTGCCGAAGGGCGGCGCGTCGGCGGGCGCGGCTGGAGGCGCGGGCGAACTCGATCTGCGTGGCGTGGGCCTGAGCATGGAGGTCAAGACCACCGCGGTGCTGGCGCGGCTGAAGCCTCGCGATGCTGCCGAGCCGACCAATCCCGTCGGCGCCGCACCCACGCCCGCGATGGCCGCGGCCTTGGCGCGGGCACGCGGGCAGGCGCTGGCTGTGGCACCGGTCACGCTCTCGATTCAAGCCGCCGACCTGGCCAAGGGTCTGAAGATCAAGGCCAACACCACGGCGACGCTGGACAATCAGTCGGCCGGCGCGCTGGCGCTGGAAGTGGAAGCGTTCGACCTGCTCGATGCCCGCGGCGGGCTGGCGCTGGCGAGTTCGGGCGCAGCGGGCGCGAGTACCAAACCAAGCGGCGCGGCAGCGACCGCGCCCGGTCGCATTACCGGGCGACTTTCCGCCGAGCGCGTGGCCATCACGCTGGCGCAGCCGTTCTTGAGCGGGCTTGACCTGCCTATCGACATCGCGACTGACATCGGGCCAACGGTGGACGTGACGGCAGCGTTCCAATCGATTGCCGGGGGGACGGGAGCGGGGAGTGGCCCAGTGCCGGCGGTCGATGCCGACCTACTGCTGGATAGCCAGAACGTTCGCATCACGGCACCGCTGCGACTGTCCGAGCGTGTGCTGACCACGCGCGAGCCCATCACCATCGAGATCGGCAGCGCGGGCGAAGCGGGGCGGCGATTCCTGTCACGCGGCACCCCGGCGGGCGCGATGCCGACCATCCTGTTGACAGGCGACCCGAGCGTGCGCGTGAGCGTGACGGATGTGAACTTGCCGTTGGATGCCGCAGGGGCGGGGAACGGGATCGGGGACTCGACACGGAGAGTCGAGGTACCCAAAGCCGAAGGCCAGGGCCACGCCGCGGAGAGTCTGCTGGCGCGCCTGGCCGCGACGGCCAGTGTGCAGGTTCGGGGTGCAACGATCGCGCTGCGCGACGCGCCCGCGGCTGGACCGCTCACGGTGCAATCGCTCGGCCTGGAAGCCTCGATGCGCCCCGGCCAAGTGGCACGCGCCAAGGTTGAAGGCGCGCTGACGCACCGCGACGGGCCATTCCGCATCGAGGGCGACCTGGCGCTGCCGGGCGTGATGGAGGCGTTGCAGGGTGGAGGGGCCGGTGGCGGCAGCGGAAGCCGCGGCGTCACGACATTCATCCCCGGCATGGGGCCGATGCGCGTGCAGGGCGCGATCCGCGTGATCGACGCGCCCATGTCGCTGGCGGACTTTGCGGGGAGCACGGGCAGCCCCGGGCAGCGGCCCATGGCACGAGACTCCTCAAGCGCAAACGCATCGGCGAAAGCCCAATCCCTCGCTACTCTCCTCTCGGGCGTCGTCGGCCAGCGCGCCACCGTGGCCCTCACGCTCGAACCGGGTAAAACGCCCGCTGATGGGCAGACCTTCGCGATCGCCATCACCGGCGACGGGCTCAGCGCCAACGTCGCCGGCGACCTCACCGCCGCCCGCGCACGTGTGCAGTCGCTGGCCGCAGAAGCCACCGTGCGACCCGAGACCGTGCAAGCCTTTATCCCTTCGACCGACGACGAGGGCAGGCCCGTGCCGCAGACCATCGCGATGCGGGCCCCGGCGCGCATCGCCGTCACCGGCCAGCCGTTCGCCGTGCCCTTCCGCGCCGGCACGCTCACGCCCGACTGGGCCAGCGCGGGCGACGCGACCGTCGCGGTGACGCTGCGCGAGCCCCTGCTCGTCACGGGCATCCCCATGGCCAGCGCGGGCGACAAGGGCCTCTCCGGCGGCCTGCGCGGCGTGCAGGCCTCCGCCACCGTGCCCCTCGCCATGCTCGACCCCGCCGCGAAACCCAGCAAAGGCCTCGCGGCCACCCTCGACGGCACGCTGCTGCTCAGCGAGAGCCAGGTCGTGGGTGTGCTCAAGGCCAACGTGAGCGTGCTCCCTGACAAGTCGGCGGCGGATGTCGCCGCGACAATCACCGGGCTGGATGCGGCGGCGCTCGATGGCATGCTCGGCAAACCCGGGCTGGTCTCGGGTGCCTTGGGCAGCACGGCAGACGTAACCGTTTCGATGCGGCAGGATTTGGCGCCCGCGGCATCAGCACCCGGCGCTGCGGGCGCGGCGGCGGCATCCAAGCCCCTGCGCGCCCGGGTGCAGGTTTCCAAGTCGCCTCGCCTGACCACCGATCCGCTCGAGATCGTCATCGACGATTCACGCATCGCGCTGGTCTCGCCCGCAAAGATCGCCTGGACGATCGACCCGGCATGGGCCGATCAGTATCTGCTCGCGGGCACGCCAGACAAGCCGCAGGCGTATCGCCTCGTCGGGCCCACCGCCCTCTCGCTCGACCTGAAATCACTCGCGATCTCCAAGCCCGAGACCGTGGGCGGCCTGACGAAGACGGGGCCGTTCAAGCCGGGCGTGTTCGCGCTGGATGTGTCAGCCGCGGCAATCAAGGTGCAGTTGGTGCCGCTGGGGAACGGTGCAACAGGACAACCGATCACGCTCGATGGCGTGGCGATTGACGCCAAATCCACAACCGGCAACGCGATCACGCTCGGCGTGCGGGCCGCGAGCGTCAGCGGCGGTTCGGGTGCCGGGGGGGCTTCACAGCCCGTGACGCTCACGGGCACGATCAAGGACGTTGCCGCGTCCAACGGCGCGCTGGATGCCGAGAACCTCATTGCTGACATCAATCTTCAGGCCCCCGCCGTGCCCACAGCCCTCATCGACGCCCTCGGTGGCATGAACGGCCGCGTCACCGAACTGCTCGGCCCGCAACTCCGCGCTTCGCTGACCACCGTCAACTTCACGCGCCGCCCCGGCGGCCAAGGCCAACTCGCCGTCGACGTGCGCGCCTTCCGTCCCACCAGCACCGAGCCCGCCGCCCTCTTCATGCTCGACGCGCCCGTGAGGGATGGCGTGGTGATGGTGCCCGCGCCCAAGCCCCTGCGGCTCGAACTCGCCGAGTTCAACGTGGGCGAAGAATCGGCCCTCATCCAAACCCTGGGCATCGTCGCGTCGATGAGCAAGTCGCGCCTCGACGCCAAGGGCCAGCCCAACCCCGCCAAGATCACCTCCAGCAACCTCCGCCTGCCCCTGGGCTGGCGGCGCGGCGAGCGCCAACAACTCAACGGCGATATCGACGTCGCCCTGGGCGTGGTGAACTACAACCTCCGCACCGGCTTCGCGTCGCTCATCCAATCCACGATGCTCAAGGACGCCAGCCGCGGCGTGCAGCAGCCCGCCATGAAGCCCTTCCGTGTCACCATCCGCAACGGCATCGCCGAGTACGCGGGCGTGGAGATTCCCATCAAAGTGGGCCTGGGCCTGGGTGAAGAGATCGTGATGATCCCCCTCTCGGGCAAGGTGAACCTGGTCGACGAAACCATCGACGCGGAGGCGAGCCTGCCGCTGGAACTGGTGTCGAGTTCGGTGCTCTCGGTGCTGCCGATCGGCCTGTCAGACATCCGGCGTGACCTGCTGGGCACGATGGAGAAAGACCCCAAGACCGCCCCCCCCGATGCCGCGGCCCAAGCCAAGGCCCAGAAACAGCGCAGCATCCGCATCCCGGTCCGCGTCTACGGCCCCATGAGCGAGCCGAAGTTCGCGGTGGATGTGGACCTCTTCGGCGCGCGGAGCGGCAACCTGCTCGAGGAACTGACCAAGAACCCGGCCAAGGCGATCGAAGGAATCCAGGATGCCGTGAAGGGCATCGAGGGTTTGTTCAAGAAGCCGAAGAAGTAGGTTGAGCGAAGGGGGCAGGAAGAGGGTTGGGCGGAGTATCTTGTGGGCACGGTTCAAGTGGTGGTCACGCACTCTCGTGGCGGTCGCCGAGTCGACCACCACGGCACCCCGTCGAAGTGTTCTTTCCAAGCCCCTTCAGCCGATCTACATACCCTCGCGGTATCGCGCGCGCACGGACGCCGCGCACCGCCCTCCCCCTCCGCCCCCCCTCGCCTCCCACGCACTCCCATCGCACGGAAAGCCCAGCCCATGCCCCTGCAATCGCAAGCACCCCGCGCCCCGCAACGCCTCCTTCCCGCCACCGCGCCCAAGGGCCTCTCCGGCAACACCAAACTCGCCCTCGGCGGCGTCGGCGCGATCGCCATCGGGACCGCCGCCATCCTCGCCTTCAAACTCGGCATGGGCACCAGCCCCGCGCCCGCCAATGCCGGAGTGACCGACCCGCTCAACCAGCCCGAAACCACAAACCAAGCCCCAGCCACCAACCCCGCAAGCCCGGCCGCAATCACGCCGCCCCCGGCCCCCGCGCCCGCCACCATTCAGATGGGCCACCAGGATTCCCGCAGCCTCGTCCCCGGCCCCGCCAACAACCCCCCCAACAACACCGCCGCCACGCCCCCCGTCCCCGGCCCAACCGGTCCCGGCACCACCCCGCCCTTCGGCACCCCCGGCTCCAACCCCGCCACCGAAAACCCCACCGCGCCCGCCCTGCCGCAGGCACCCACTCCGGGTAACCATCCCACGCCCGCCACCGGTACGCCCCTGAACCCCGACGGCACCTCGCTTCTCCCTGAACGCGAAACCCCCGCCGTCAGCGAAGGTCGCCGCCTGATGGACCAGGCCCAGCGCGCCCAGAGCGAAGGCCGCCCCGTCGAAGCCCGCGCGCTGCTCAACCGTGTGCTGCTCGATAGCCGCATCCCCGCCAACGAGCGCGGCGCCGTCCGCCAGCAACTCGCCACGCTCAACGAATCGCTCGTCTTCGGCACCGCCGTCGGCAAGGGCGATCCGTTCTGCGACCTTTACACCATCGCCTCGGGCGATTCGCTCGTCACCATCCGCAGCAAGCAGTCGCTGCCCATCGATTGGCGGCTGCTCCAGCGCATCAACAAGGTCAACCCCAACGCCCTCCGCATCGGCCAGAAGGTCAAGATCGTCCGCATGCCGTTCCATGCCGTGGTCTCCAAGAGCGAGTTCCGCCTCGACCTCTACATGGGCGACCCGCCCACCGGCGGCATGGCCCGCGACCCCGGCCCCGATGGCCAGGACCCCGCGTGGACCTACATCCGCTCCTTCCGCGTCGGCCTGGGCGAAAGCAACGGCACCCCCGAGGGCGTCTTCACCGTCAAGCCCAAGTCCAAACTCGTCAACCCCCACTGGGTCAACCCCCGCACCGGCGAACGCTTCAGCGCCGACGACCCCAAAAACCCCATCGGCGAATACTGGATCGGCCTCGAAGGCGCCGACGAAGCCAGTAAAAAGTTCACCAGTTACGGCCTGCACGGCACCATCGACCCCGGCTCCATCGGCGCCAGCAAGTCGATGGGCTGCGTGCGGCTGGGTGCCGATGACATCGCGCTGATGTACGAAGTGCTCGCCGAGCGGGTGAGCGTGGTGCGGATTGTGAAGTGACCACCACCATCTGGCGCATACACGCCTGCCCAACCCTCCACCGCGTCTAGCCGGGGAGGGTGGCGTGAAAATGGGTGCAGGGATTGCGGGAAAAGGCCACGGTCTTTGGGCCCTTTGCACGCGTGCGGTTACTGATCGTGCCCGTTCGCCGCGCTCACGCGGTGGCCGGCATCGCGGAGGGTTTTTTCCTGGCGGGCGAGTTCGAGGTCGTGCTCGACCATGATGCGAGCCAAATCTTCGACGCTCGTGCGGGGCTTCCACTTCAACTTGCGGCGGGCTTTGCTCGGGTCGCCCAGCAGCAGGTCAACTTCGGCGGGCCTGAGGTAGCGTTCGTCGAAGGCGACGTGCTTCTTCCACGAGAGTTTCGCGTAGTCGAAGCACATCTGGGCGAAGTCGCGCACGCTGGTGGTGATGCCGGTGGCGATGACGTAGTCGTCGGGCTTGTCCTGCTGGAGCATGAGCCACATGGCCTCGACGTAGTCCTTGGCGTAGCCCCAGTCGCGCTGGGAATCGAGGTTGCCGAGGTAGACGGTGTCTTGCAGGCCCATCTTGATGCGGCCGACGGCGCGGGTGATCTTGCGGGTCACAAACGTTTCGCCACGGCGCTCGCTCTCGTGGTTGAAGAGGATGCCGCAGGAGGCGTGGAGGTTGTACGACTCGCGATAGTTGACCGTGGCCCAGTGAGCCATGACTTTGCCGCAGGCATAAGGGGAGCGCGGGTAGAAGGGCGTGGTTTCCTTCTGGGGAACCTCGACGACCTTGCCGTATTGCTCGCTGGAACTGGCCTGGTAGTACCGCACAGCATGGCCGGTTTCGTGCTGGTATTCGCGCACGGCTTCAAGGAGTTTCAGCGCGCCCATGGCGACGGATTCGGCGGTGTAGACGGGCATATCAAACGAGACGCGGACGTGCGACTGGGCGCCGAGGTTGTAGACCTCGTCGGGGTGGACGATGCGCATGAGTTTGGCGAGGATGTTGCCGTCGCAGAGGTCGCCGTAGTGCAGGGTGAGGCGGGCCCCGCCGCCGCTAAGGGCCTTGAAGTGCGGATCGCGATAGAGGTGATCGATTCGACCGGTGTTGAAGGACGACGCGCGGCGGATGATTCCGTGGACGTCGTAGCCCTTGGCCAGGAGGAGTTCGGCGAGGTAGGAGCCATCCTGACCGGTGATGCCGGTGATGAGGGCGCGGCGCGGCGTGCGGGGGGTAGTGGCAGGCGAGGAACGGCGCGCGGTGCGGGGCTTGGTCACGGCGGATGGTATCGGGCGGGGGAGCGTGTAAGGCACCGGCCACAATCGTGGCCAATACCAACCCCTCCCGGCCTCGCAAAGCCGCGGCCACCCTCCCCGCTGAGGAGGGGCGGGGTGGGGTTTACTTTCCGCGTGCCGCGATCTGGGCCGCGGCGTGCTCGGCGAGGCGCTTGCCCGTGGGCGAAGGCGAATCCTTGAGCCATTCGAGGTGTTCGGGGCGGGCTTCGCCTTCGCCGATAGCGCCAGCGACGAGCCATTCGCGGATGGAGCCGCCCGGGCCGACGACGGATGCCATGCCGGGCGCGCTGGCGAGCGTTCCAGCGATTTCCGCGGCGGCGGCCGCGCGATCTGGACCGCCGGCCAGGCACAGGGCGTACGCGCGAGCGCCACCCGTCGCGAGAAGCCAGCGACGGAACTCGGTTACGCGGGTCCAGTCGCTGGCCGGCATGTTCCTGGGCGGCTTGGCGTTCAGGGATTCGCGGAGGCGGCGCACGGGGCTGCCCGGGTCGCTGCCGGCACCGGGCAGTTGCCACGGGTCGGCCCAGTTCACCCAGGGGAGCATGGATTCGAGGATCAGACGATCGGCACGGGGCATCATCGCGCCGGCGTCGGGGTCGTTCAGGGCGTTATCAAGAAAGTCGAGCGCGTCGAGATGCTCGCCGCCGGCGCGGCAGAGCATCAGATAGGAGTAGAACGCGATGTCATTGGCGAGGATCGCGGGCAGTTCCTCGGCGGCGCGGATGCGGAGATCATCGAGGCGGGTGTTGGCAGGCGGGTGCCGCTCGGCGAACTGCTTGGACCAGCGGGCGGCGGTGCCGAAGAGCACGGGCGTGAAGGCGGATGGCGAGGAGCGCGAGGCGCCCTCTTCCCACAGCCAGGTCATCAGTCCGGTGGCGAGGTCGGGCTTGCCTTTGCCGTCCGGCGCGTCGGCACTGCCCGCGACGATGGCGGCTTGGAAGCGCGCGATGGGGTCCACGGCCGCAGTTTCGCCGAAGAGTGCCTCGGGCTGATCGTTCACTGCGGCGACGCCCGGTACGGCATCACGAAACAGCGGCGGCTTGGGCTCGGGTACGACGGGTGGATTCGAGGTCAGGTGCGCGGTGTGCCAGGCTTCGTCGCGCGTGCGGAATGAGCGCAGGGTCCATTCCAGGCGCATCACCAGGCGGATGGAGGTGGTGATGGAGCCGTCTTTGGCGGTGCGGGCTTCCTTGGGCGGCTGGGGGATGCGCGTGCCGGCGACGCCGCCGCCTTCCTTGGGGGCGGAGCCGAAGATGCGCTCCTGCTTGCCGTTGCGGAAGACGAGTGGCTGATCGGGCACGCCTGTGACGAGCCCGGCTTGCTGAAGCGTTTCGATCACCTTGCGATCGGTGATGTGAACGACGATGGCGTGACGCCGGCACCAGGCGACCAGTCCGGGGTTGTTCCAGAGGGCGAGGTTGGCCTTGGTTTTCTCGCGCGTGGGGCTGGTGACGACGATGAGGAAGCGGTGGCGTGCCGTGGATTCGTCGAGGACTTCCTGGAGGGGGCGCTCGGTGAGGATGGACGCAGCGAGGAAAGGTGCGTCTTGGGGGAGGGGTTGGGTGAGGGCGAACGCCGGAGCGTGGATGAACGCTTCAGGACTGAGCACGCAAGTGAGTGCGAAGACGAGTGCGATTGGGGCGCGCGATCGACACCAGCGGTTGTGCACGGGCGGACCTCCGGGGTTCCCACGTGGGATTGTTGGAGGGTGGGGGGATCGGGGGGTGGGGGCCCGGGGAGATGCCGAGGGCCAGTCGAGGCGCTTGGTGTCACGTCAAGCGGGTCGGTGCCGGTGCTCAAGTTCATCCACATCGCCGAGGTCTTTGTGCCGATGCGCGGCACGCTTGTTGGCGGGCGAGACGGCAACCCAGATGTCGAGATCGCCTGTCGGGCGCGGGTATCCGTGAAAGGCGACTGCGTATCCGCCCACGACGAGGTATTCAATCCGCGCCGAGTTCAACAACCTCAAAAACTCTTTGAAGTCGGGCGGTAGCGGCATCGTGTCCATAAGCCATCCTTCGCAGGTATTCCAGCGCGCCAAGCGTTCTTCGGGCGTACGCGTGAGCCAGTACCCCACGTCGTTGCTGGGATCGCTCAGTTTGCCGACCGAGAAGGCGCTGCGATCAAGGCGGTACGGCGAAGATTGATCGGGCCGCGACTCGCTGTTCATACGACATGGTATGGGGCAGGGCGTGAGTGCTGCAGCCGTTGCGTCGCGATAATCGCCCTCTTCGGTGCTCGCGTCATGGCCGAAAAGGGCAGAGTTCTTCTTCTGATGTGGCTGAACCCGATTATTCAAAGTGTCCACTTGACAGAAGGGGGGGTGGGGGGGTAGGTTGACCTTTGTGATATCCACGCTGGATGCCAAGTGTGTTCGCACAGGCTTCACGATCATCGAGGTTATCGTGGTCGTCGGTGTGCTGATGATCTTGATATCGCTTCTTACGCCCTCATTCGTGGATCGATGGATACGGCTCGCCAGGCAGCGGACATGGCGGTAATGCGGCAGAACCATGCCTTGATCAGCGTGTATTCGAACGACTATCGAGGCGTGTATCCAGTCGGCTTCGACACAGCATTTCGCGCGTCGGCTCGGTGGGCGCAGGTGCTGCGCAAAGCAGGAACAATTGAACGGCTACGCGAGATCGATCCGACACTTCCCGCTGACGAGGCGGAGGAATGGACGCGGCACAATCTTACCTTGGCAGCGGTGTTCCCGGTCGCATCGATGACGCTGGAGGGCGCGAAGAACCCTGTCGAGCATCCGCCAGTGGCCGTGTGTTCTGACGACGTTCGGGCGCCTGATGCGAAGGGGTTGCTTTTCAATCATCAAGTGAACTATGGAGTGGTCACCGGATTCTGGTGTTGTCGGCACGACGGCTTGCCAGCCGCGCCGGTCGTGTTTTGCGACGGCTCGTCGATGATCGGGCGCTGGACGGAGTTTGTGCCGTACCCGGATCGACCTGTTCTCGAAATGATCGGCCAACCTGTCTGGAGCACCTGGGATGGTGTTCACGGGTTTGATCGGCTTCGTACAAGGAGTTCACCATGAACACACGACTGTGGCAGTGGATGGTCGCTGGGCTCGTGTGCATCTGGGTGGCATCTGTGTCTTGGGCGGGATGCTACTGGTATACCGGGACATGCGCTCGTTCGCAGGGGGCCAGTTGCGGCACGATCACGGTCTGTCCGACGAACGTGAGCGATGCTCTGCCACCCTGGGCGTGTGGCTGGGCGACCCTGTCAACCAACCAGCAGTCCAAGTTCTGCTACACCTACAAGAATGCTGTGGCGCTGTCGTGCAATGGCTCGCACCCCGGTTTCAAGCGCATCGAAATCTGCGTCGTCTCGTCGGAACCTCTCGCGCCGATTTGCTGCTGGGTGCCGGCGAGTGCCCAGCCCGAGTACGACTACAACAACGCCCATGTCGTGTACATGCTGGAAGGCGAGCGATGCGGTGGTGGCTGCCCAACCACGGGGCACTAGCCGATGGTTGTCGCGATGCCACTCGTTTGGTTGTGCGCGTTCGCAGCACAGGACGCGCGTCGAGACTTCGTTCAATGGCTCTCGACCAAGTCGCCTTGGTGCGTCACTGCGGAGGCACTCTATGAGGAGCCCGGGCCCACGCGTCAGTTTCGGTTGTTCGTCGTCCACCGCGGCGGCGTGGCGTGGTACCTTGTTGCGCCGACCGTGGTCGGTGTCGAGCCGAGCGGTTCACGATTCACAGGTGTGGTGAAACAGGACTCCTCTGTTGCGCTGGATCGCCCGGGCTATTCGTCTGACGAGCTGTTGTTGCGACAGGCCATGCCGTCACGAATCGGAATGGATGTGCTCAAATGGCCGGATCGGGTGAAGTCGGCGCGCCCTGATGGACGGGGATGGGAGGCCGATGTGCTCTGCGCGCACACGGTGTTGACGTGCGATCCTGAAGTGTTCGGACCATCGGCCAATCCAAGCCTGACCACTATCCGTTTCGATGAGCATGGCCGGGTGACGTGGTGCAAACCGGATCGTGCAGACGCGCCGACGGTGTTCTCGTATCCCGATGCACCGACAGGAACCGCATTTGTCAGCGGGCTTGGCGGTCGATCCGGACCTGACGAAGAGGCCATGCCGCTGGTCTCGGTGGCGGGCGTCTCGATACCTGATAGTGCGTTCGAACGCGATCGGGTGGCCGAGCGAGCGGTGGCGGAGGAGGCGAAGCCTGTGCCGAGTGCGAAGCCGCTTCCGCTCATGCCTCGCGGGAGCGCCGCCACGAAAGATCATCAGTCTGGGGTGGGCGCCTCGCATTCGATCAACTGGCCCCTGCTCGTGACCGGCGCGGTGTTCATCACGATCGGAGGCATCGCGTGGTGGCGGCGGCGATGAGGCGACGGCTGATCAGCGAACTCGTCCCGGCGGCTGGTCTCGCTGCTGGGGCCGTGCTGGTGTACACGGCCATCAGCAAGATGACCGACTTGCGCACGTTTCAAGACGCGCTGGAGCGTCACGGACTGATCGGGCCTGCCCTCGCTTCCCTCTCACACCGATCGTGCCGATCGTTGAAATCGCGAGTGGTGCATTCATGCTCTCGTGCCTGACTCGTGGCCGGGAGGTTGTGTCGTGTGCGGTCGGTGCGGCGACATTCGCGTGCCTTTCGGTCTACTGCGGAGCATTGGTCGCCATGCCGCCTTTGAAGCCGGTCGGCTGCGGATGCGGATTGTCAGCCCGACCTGTCAACGACTGGAGCCCACTGTTCGCGGTCAATGTCTCGGTCTCAATCGGACTGGCGTTGCTTGCGCTCATCCGTGCTCGGACTCAACGCCGTTCTTCCGGCTGCTCGCCCGCATAAAACGCCGCGACGTCGCCGTACAACTTCCTGCGGTCGGCGTCGCGCACATACATCATGTGGCCGCTCTCGTAAAAAGTTTGGCTGATGCGGGCGCGCTGCTCGGGGCTTAGATTCATGTGCGCCAGCGTGTAGCGCATCGCGAACTGCGGCGTCGCGAAGTCGTAGTGCCCGCTGGTGGCCAGCACCCGCAGGTTGGGGTTGAACGACATCGCGCTGCGGAGCGACTCGGCCACGTTGGCGTAGCGGTTGCGCTGCGGGTAGTTCCAGGGCTGCACGTTGCCGGTGAGAATCTCGTAGTTCAGGTCGCTCTCAAACTTCAGGTCGCCGCGGACGTACGCGTTGAGCGCCGCGGTGTAAGGTCCCTGGATCGCGGCGTAACTCGGGTCATACTCGGGCGTCTCGCGGGCCTGGCTACGGTCCACTCCTTTGTAGCGGCTGTCAAGCCGGCCCACTGTCAAGCCCTGGTCGCGGAGCAGTTCCTTGGTGAACTGGCCGAGCGTCGGGCGCAGGTCGCACCGCAGGATGAAGTCTTTCGAGAGGCCGGTGAGTTCGCTCAGTCTGGTCGCGGCGGCTTCACGCCGCGCGGGCGGCAAGTCCGTGCCTTCCATGAGCGCCAGCAGGTACTCGTTCTTGGCATATGCCTCCGACGCGGCGACCGCACCATTCAGGTTGTCCGCCAGCGGGCCGGTGAGTTTCTTGTGGAACCACGCGGTGGCGGTGTAGCCGGGGAGGTACAGGGGATAGACCACGTCGTTGCCGATCTCGAAAGACGTGGTTTGGAACTGCAGGATGGGGGAAACGAGCACGATGCCATCGATGAAGACGCCCAGGCGGGTCTGAATGTCGGCGGCAAGGGCCGACGCGCGGGTGGTGCCGTAGGACTCGCCGACGAGGTACTTGGGCGAGAGCCAGCGTTGCGAGCGGGTGAGGTAGAGGCGAATGAAATCGCCGATGGCGCGGGCGTCTTCGTCGAGGCCGTGGAACTGCTTGGGGTCTTCGTCGCCCTCCGCGCGGCTGTAGCCGGTGCTGACCGGATCGATGAACACGAGATCGGTGAACTCGAGCCAGGTGGTTTCGTTGGGTGTGAGGCCTTGGGACTTGAGGACTTCGCCCTCCGGGCCCATCTTCACGCGCACGGGCCCGAGCGCGCCGAGGTGGAGCCAGACGGATGAGGAACCGGGGCCGCCGTTGAACGCGAAGGTGATTGGGCGGCGAGCGGGGTCGAGCGGCTTGGCGTCCTCGCCTTCACTTTCGAGGCGCTCGTAGGCGACGTAGAAGACGTTGGCTTTGGTCTTGAGTTTCTCGTCAAGCAGCGGCAGGATGCCGGCGGCGGCGCGATAGTGGAGCGTGGACGTGGCGGCGTCCTTGGCCGAGGCCGGGGGCTGCACCTGCACCGAGTTGTGCGTGACGGCTTTGGCGGGTGGGTGGAGGGCGGGCTTGTCGTCGGCGCGTGACGCAACGGCCGCGCTGGGCAGCGCGGCAAGAACCAGGCTGTACGCGAGGCTGATGGCGAGAGGTCCGCGACGCAGAATGGAAAGGCAGCGCATGGGTGCATCCTACCGGAACAGGGCACCAACCTGCACCGAACGCCCGAGGTGCCTGTTGCCTGCCCGGCAAACGATGGCGGCCTGCCGAACCGGCAGGTGGGTGTCACCGAGCGTCGCTGGAGGGCCCAAAGGGGCTGTGGATCGCCGGTTTTCGGGTGTTTGGCGTGGCGCGCGGATTGCCTTTGAAACTTCACCCCTGCGAACGCCGGGGGATTCTGGAGGTTCGTCATGCGTCAGGATCGCTTCACCACGCTCGCCCAGCAGGCCCTTGCCGATGCCCAGACCGATGCCATCGCCCGCTCGCACGGCGAACTGACGGGCTTGCATGTGCTGCACGCGCTCATGAAGGATCGATCGAGCCCGGCGTGGTCGATCTTGACCCGCGCGGGGGCCGACGCGGCACGCGTCGAGACCATCAGCGAGAGCGAACTGAAGCGACAGCCCACGGTGCGGGGTTCGACGAGCCCGGGGCAGGGAGGCCGCGCGATCATGGAGGTGCTGGGGCGCGCCGAGGCGTCGGCCCGCAGCATGAGCGATGAGTTTGTGTCGGTCGAGCACCTGCTGCTCGCGCTGGCGGAAGTGAACGGGCCAGCCAAGGAGATTCTCTCCGTCAGCGGCGTGGATCGCGCCCGGTTAGAGACGGCCGTGAAAGCCATTCGGCAGGCGTCGGGCGTGCAGAACGTGACCGACCCGGGCGCGGAGAACCAGTTTGAAGCGCTGAAGAAGTACACGATCGACCTGACGCAGAAAGCCGAGCAGGGGAAGATTGATCCGGTGATCGGGCGCGACGATGAGATCCGCCGCGTGATGCAGGTGCTGAGCCGTCGCACGAAGAACAATCCGGTGCTGATCGGCGAGCCGGGCGTGGGCAAGACCGCGATCGCCGAAGGCCTGGCCCTGCGGATCGTGAGCGGCGACTGCCCGGAATCCATGCGCAAGCAGCGGCTGCTCGCACTCGATGTGGGCGCGCTGCTGGCGGGGGCCAAGTTCCGGGGCGAGTTCGAGGAACGCCTGAAAGGCGTGCTTCGCGAAGTCACGGCCTCCAGCGGCGCGGTGATCCTGTTCATCGATGAACTGCACACGATCGTGGGCGCGGGCCAGGCGGAGGGCGCGGTGAGCGCGGGCAACCTGCTCAAGCCGGCGCTGGCGCGAGGCGAACTGCGCTGCATCGGCGCGACCACGCTGGATGAATACCGCAAGCACATCGAGAAAGACCCGGCCTTCGAGCGGCGCTTCCAGACCGTGTATGTGGGTCAGCCGACGGTGGAGCAGACGGTGGCGATTCTGCGCGGGCTGAAACCTCGGTACGAGGCGCACCATGGCGTGCGCATTCTCGACGGCGCGATTCTCGCGGCGGCGCAACTGAGCCACCGCTACATCGCCGATCGATTCCTGCCCGACAAGGCCATTGATTTGGTGGATGAAGCCGCGAGCCGCCTGCGGATCGAGAACGACTCGATGCCAACCGAACTCGATGAGTTGCGGCGGCGGATCATGCAACTGGAAATCGAGCGGGAAGCGCTGCGCATCGAAGCGACGGCATCGGGTACCTCGACTCTCCGAGTCGAGCGAACGCCAAACGAAACCGGTGCCGCTTCCCCATCGGGCATGCTCGACTCGGAGAGTCGAGGTACCCAGAACCGGGAACTGAACAAGATCGAGCGTGAACTGGCCGAGTTGCAGGAGCAGAACCGGGCCCTCACCGCGCGCTGGCAGGAGGAAAAGAAAGACCTCGACGCGGTGAAGGGCGTGAAGGAGCAGATCGACGCCAAGCGCACGCAACTCGAGCAGGCGCAGCGCCGGGGCGACCTGGAATCAGCCGCCCGCATCCAGTACGGCGAAATCCGCGACCTGGAGAAGAAACTGGCCAGTGCCGAGAAGGCGCTGGCCGAGCGCCAGGCCAAGGGCGACGCCCTGGTGAAGGAAGAGGTGGATGCCGAGGCGATCGCCGAGGTGGTGGCCGCGTGGACAGGCATTCCCGTCGCGCGATTGGTCGAAGGCGAGCGCGAGAAACTCGTGCGGATGGAGGAGGAACTGGGCCAGCGCGTGATCGGGCAGGATGAAGGCCTGCGGGCGGTCGCGGATGCCGTGCGGCGAGCCCGCAGCGGCTTGGGCGACCCGAACCGGCCGATCGGCTCGTTCCTGTTCCTGGGGCCCACCGGCGTGGGCAAGACCGAGACGTGCCGGGCCCTGGCGGAGTTCCTGTTCGACACGACCGACGCGATGGTGCGGATCGACATGAGCGAATACATGGAGAAGCACGCGGTGAGCCGCCTGATCGGCGCGCCCCCGGGCTATGTGGGTTACGAAGAGGGCGGCGCCCTGACCGAGGCGATCCGCCGCCGGCCCTACGCGGTGATCCTGCTCGATGAGATCGAGAAGGCGCACCCGGACGTGTTCAACGTGCTGCTGCAGGTGCTCGACGACGGCCGCCTGACCGACGGCCAGGGCCGCACGGTGGACTTCAAGAACGCCATCATTGTGATGACGAGCAACTTCGGCAGCCAGATGATCCAGGAACTGACGGCCAGTGGCGCGGAGGATTGGGAGATCGACGCCGCGATCCGCGACCTGCTGCGGCGCGGCCCGGCGGGTGCCGCGATGGCCGAACTGGGCAAGGCGACGGGCATGAGCCCGCAGGTGATCGAGGCGACCATCAAGGCCCAGCAGGCGATGCAGGGGCAGGGTGGGGGAGCCGCGTTCATGCGGCCCGAACTGCTCAACCGCATCGATGAAACCGTGGTCTTCCACCAGTTGAAGCGCGAGCACCTGGGCCAGATCGTGGAGATCCAACTCGCCCGCCTGCGGCAGCGCCTGGCCGAGCGCCAGATCACCCTCACGCTCTCAGCCGAGGCGAAAACCCACCTGGCCAGCGAAGGCTACGACCCGGCCTATGGCGCGCGGCCGCTGAAGCGCGTCATCCAACAACGCATCGAGAACCCCATGGCCTCGCGGATTCTGCAAGGGCAGTTTGGACCAGGGGACACAGTGATGGTGGATGTGCAGGGGAAGAGTTTTGTGTTCGAGAAGGCGTGATCGTTGATGTCGGCAGGCCTTCTGCCTCGCAATGGGTTACTCTGCACCATGCTTCCAGCCCTGGTCATCACGCGAGCGGTACCGATACGAGGACATGCCACGGGTCACCTACCCAGCGCGGACTGGGCCCGCGTGGCTATGGCACCCGCTACCCCCCAGATGTCGCGTGAAGCCCTTTTGGAGTTCGTGCGCACGGGCGGCGGCCTGGGCCCTCCATCCGTCATCGCCACCATGTTCCACGACCGCGTCGACGCGCCCTTCCTTGATGCCGCGGGCCCCGCGCTCAAGGGCATCTGCAACTTCGCCGTCGGCACCGACAACATCGATCTTCCCCTCTGCAAGGCCCGTGGCCTGGTCGTCACCAACACGCCCGATGCCGTTACCGAGGGCACCGCCAACATTGCTTTCGGCCTGCTGCTCGCCGTCGCGCGCCGCATCGTCGAGGGCGATGCGTTTGTTCGCGCCGGCCGTTTCGAGCGTGAGGGCAACACCTTTCCCACCGGCTGGCTCGGAGCCCACCTTGCCGGTCAGACCATGCTCATCGTGGGCGCGGGCCGCATCGGCAAGGCCGTGGCCCTCCGCGCCCAGGCCTTCGGCATGCGCGTGCTCTACACCGCCCGCTCGCGTCATCTGGATTTCGAGGGCGGCCCGCTCGCGGCCCGGCCCGTCGAACTCGACGAAGGCCTCGCCCGCGCCGATGTCGTCAGTCTGCACACGCCCCTCACCCCCGCCACGCGGCACCTCATCGACGCCCGCCGCCTAGGCCTGATGAAGCCCGGCGCGATCCTCATCAACACCGCGCGCGGCCCTGTGGTTGATGAAGCCGCGCTCGTCGAAGCCCTCCTCGCCGGTCGCCTCTTCGGCGCGGGGCTCGATGTCTTCGAGGCCGAGCCGCGCGTGCACGAGGGATTGCTCACGCTGTCCAACGTCGTGATGACCCCCCACGTCGGCAGCGGCGAACGCTACTGGCGCGAAGAGATGTCCCGCATGGTGCTCGACAACGCCCGGGCCATCATCGAAGGCCAGCCCGCGGCCAATGCGGTGTGAGACTCGCCGGTCGGCCAGCGACCGCACACCACTCGACCATGGACGCCGTGACCTGAGGCTCTGCGAAGGTCCGGGTTTCGCGTCAACGATGCCTCCGCCCAGGATAAACTCCCCCTCATGGACCCCCTCTCGGCCCAAACCCGGGACGCCATCCTCGCCTTCTGCCACCGCTGGAACATCGCGGAGTTCGCCCTCTTCGGATCGGTCCTCCGCCCCGACTTCGGCCCGCAGAGCGATATCGATGTCCTCGTCGACTTCGCCGCCGGCACCTTCCACGGCATCGACGAGTGGATCGCCATGCGCGACGAACTCGAAGCCCTCTTCGGACGCCGCGTCGATCTCGTCAGCCGCGCCTCGCTCCGCAACCCGTTCCGCCGTCACGAAATCCTCAAGACCCGCAAGGTGATCTATCCTGCCGCCGCCTGATGCCCACGCCGATGTCGCCTGCCTGCGCGACATGCTCGAAGCCGCCCGCGAGGTCGAGGAGTTCGCGGCCGAAAAGTCGTGGACCGATTACCAGGCATCCAAGCAACTGCGCCGCAGCATCGAGCGCTCGATCGAGATCATCGGGGAAGCCGCGCGGCGCGTCTCGCCGGAGGGCCAGGCCCGCCATCCTGACATCCCGTGGGGCCGCATCATCCCCACGCGTCACCGCCTCGCACATGAATACGACCGGCTCGACGACGCCATCATGTGGTCCATCGCCACCCGCCATGTCCCCACGCTGATCCGCCAACTCGTTGACATCCTTCCCGCCGATCCTGCGGATCCACAGGCCTGACGCTGGCGAGTGCTGGGTAGTGGCCCGGCGACCGCCGCAAAAGTTCGGATCATGGCAGGTTCTTACTTCTGTGCCCTCCGCCATGTGCCCATCGATCCACGTCTCTGAACTCATGCGCCTCCTCAGCGCGAATGCCGCCATCGGCACAGCGTGCTCCACCGTGTTCCTCGCTGTCACCCACGCCTTCAAAGTCCGCAAGCCCGTCGATCTCGGCTACCTCAACTTCACCACTCTCGCCGCGCGCCAGCACGCCAGCCGTGAGGAAGTGCGCCTGAACGAAGCCCTTGCTCCGGGCGTCTACCAGGCCATCGACACCATCGCCCGGCACCGCGATACCGGCGCACTCACCCTCGTGCCCGAGGGCTCATCCCTTCCCGCAGAAACCCAAGCCGTCGATGTCGCCGTGCGGATGCGGCTCCTGCCCGCCTCAGGCATGTTGCCCGCCATCCTCGGCCAGCGCGATCTGACCGCCGCCGAGCGCAACGCTATCGTCACGCGCCTCGCCGCGTTTCACGCCGCCGCGCCGTCGGGGCCCGATGTCGCCCGCTTCGGCAGCCCCAACGCCCTTGCCGATGAACTCCTCGGCAACCTCGACCAAATTACGCCTCTGCTCGCGCCTCTGGCCCGCTCAACCGCCCAATCCCATGGCGGCATCGGCATCATCGCCCCCGACCACATCACCCAACTCCGCGCCTGGATGGCTTCGTGCCTCGCCAGCCTTGACCCCCTCATCCGCGCCCGCGCCGCATCCGGTCGCATCCGCGAAGGCCACGGCGACCTCCACGCCGGCAACATCTGCTTAGACCCTGCCGCCGTCACACCAGACAACCCCACGGGTCTGGTCATCTTCGATCGCCTCGAGTTCCGCGCCGACTTCCGGTGCAAAGACGTCGCCGCCGAACTCGCGGGCCTGGCCGCGAGCCTGGATGGTTGCGCCAAGCACGATCTGGCCGACGAACTGGTGAGTGAGTACGCGCGACTCACCAGCGACCCCCAACTCCTGACCATCGAGCCTCTCTACCGCGCGCACTACGCCGCCGTCCGCGCCAAGGTGCACGCCATCCAAGCCCACCAGTTCTTCGCAGCCCGCGCCGTCGATCAGGCCAGCGCCCACGCCGACCTCGCCACCCGGCACGTCCATCAAGCCCTCGGCTGCACCCGCGGACCGACCCTCCTCGTCGCCTGTGGCCTGCCCGGATCGGGCAAATCGTTCGTCGCCAGACTGCTCGGCCCGCCCCTCCGCGCCCGCCTGCACCGCGCCGACGAAATCCGCAAACGCCTCGCGGGCCTGAACCCCACCGATCGTGGCGGCACCGACCTCTACTCCGCCGCCATGTCCGCCCGCACCTACGCCCACCTGCTGGCCCGCTGCGAGCGCGAACTCGCCCAGGGCCACTCCGCGCTGGCGGACGCGACCTTCCGCGACCCCGCCCTTCGCGCACCGTTCCTGGCGCTGGCCAAAGCCCGAGGCGTCCCCGCGATCATCCTGCATTGCCACGCCGACGAAGCCGAGACCCGCCGCCGCATCGACGCCCGCTCGGCTCGAAACGACGACGCCTCCGACGCCGACTGGGCCGTCTATCAGCGGATGGCTCCCGCATTTCGGGCCCCTTCCGCCACGGAAGCAACCGTGATCCGAGTCGAACCGGGCATTCGGGCGTCGGCCCTCCTCGACTCGCTCCTTCGGGCCATTCCCCCAGCCACCCTGACCCAAAGTTGAGCCTCATTCCCCGCATCCGCAACACCCTCGCCCGCGTACCAATCTACCCACGCTCGGCCGAGCCGGCCTTGCACGAGCCAACCAACCGACCGCTTCCCTCACACCTTCCCAACAGGCCATCAACAGCCGTCCCCGAACCCTCCGATTCCACCCTTGACGCCCGCGGGGGATTCGTGTATAACCTCTGTCCTCCCAAGGAGTTCCTGATGAAGTTCCGTGTTGCTGGCGTGGCGGGTATTCTTCTCACTACAGCCTGTCTTCTCGCCTTGGGCGGCTGCGCCTCCTCGGCCTCGCGCGAGCAGCTCGCCGAGATCCGCTGCAACCCCACCCCCAAACTCATGACCCTCACCAATCGCGACGACGACGTCAACAACACGCTCACCCACACCTTCGACACCAACCTCCGCTCCCTCAACCGCGACCTGGGCGTCTTGTGGCTCCTTGATCGCCCCAGCCACCTCAGCCCCTATCCCATCCGCTGAGCGGCGTTTCAGATCTGAAATCCGAAATCGTGCACCGTGCCACCGACCGCCGCTCTGGAAGGTCGGTGTTTTTTTTGCACTCGACCACTCGACCATTTGGTCATTTGGCCATTTCCGGCTCCGCCGGCCCCCACACCTGCTTCAACACCTTCAGCAACTCCTGTCCCTTCTCGTCATCGCTGCGCGTCCGCCGTTCCAGCGCCTCCAGCCCTTCCTTCAACCACTCCGCCTGGTCAAAGTGACGGCCCAGATACGCCAGCAGCAGCGCCCCATCCGGGCCCAGCGCTGAATCGCCCTTCGCCAGTTCCCCGCGAATCGTTTTCACCGCCGACTCGGCCCGCTGAAGCGAGGGCAGAATCTTCAGGTCATAGCGCGTCCCGATCATCTCGGGCGTGTTCGCCAGGACCTCACGCAGCCCCGCCGCCGCCGAGAGCAGCAGCCCCGCGCCCAGTTGCGCGTGCGCCCGCGCGATGCCCGCGATCGGGTCCTTCGGCTTCACCAACAGCGCCAAAGAAAACGAGCCCTCGGCATCAAAGTACGCGCCGGTCTGCATCTGGCCTTCGCCCTCGCTCATCCGCCGTGCGTAGGCCTCGCCCGCCTTCTCCGGCTTGGCCTTGAACGACGACAGTTTCGCTTCCATGCGCCGCAGCGTCTGGATCGCCGATTCATCCGCGGCGGCCTCGGGCACTTTGTCCGCCTTGGAAGCGTTCGGGTCCGCCAGCAAACTGGGCGGCTTCGCCCCGGGCGTGAAACCGCCCAGCAGCGACGAGTCGCTCGCCGGCTTCGTGGCCTCGGGCTTCTCACCTCTCAGTCGCGCAGACAACCGGTCAAACCCCTTCGTCTGTTCGCTCTCGGCACCCTCCGGCCCATCGGCTAGCTTCTCGGTTGGCTTGGGTTCCGTACCTGCGCCCGCTGGCGCGCCATCCGCCCTCAGCGGTTTGTTTATTCGGGGATCAATCACCTTGACCAGCGATGCCCGCACATCGTCAAACGCCGTGCCCGCGCCGTCGATCCGCAGGTCTGTCGCCGGATTCCTTGGGGTTCCGGGCTTCGGCTCAAGGTCCGCTGCGGGCACCACGCCGATGGCGTTGCGTTCTAGCCCGGTCAACCCCGCCGGGGCGAATCCGCCGGTTCCGCCGCCCGCCTGACCCATGGGCGTCGCCGCGATCCCGCGCAGGGGAGACGCCGTGAGCGCGATGCGCCCCGTCTGCTCCGTCCCCGCATACCCCAGCACCGTCCCGGCCAGGGCCGCGTTGGCGTGATACTGCGACACCGAACGCAGACTGCTCACCGCCGACGACGACAACGGCCCCGTGCTCGTCGCGCTTGTCGAACCTGACGCCACCTGCCCCACCGAGCGTTCCGTAAACAGCGCCCGTGCCGAATCGGCCAATCCCACCGATCGCCCACCACCGCCGCCCGTGAGCGCAAACTGGTAGCGCAGCGCATCCGACGACCGCACCCCCGGCAACGTCGCGAACGCGCCGCTCGCCGAGTCCCGCCTGAACAAATACTGCGAATCCGACCCCAAACTCCCCGCAAAGTCGTCCGTCGAGCGATATCCCAGGTCACCCCTGAACGACCGCCCGCTCCCCGCCCGGCCTTCGATGATGTCGTTGTTAAAGCGGATCTGCTGCTCAATGTTCTTGACCTGCGTGTTGGCCCGCCCCTGCGTGCTCAGGTTCTTGTCCAGCGCTCGCCCATCCCCGAGCGCATTCTGCCCCAGCGCGGGCGTCGCCCCCGCTCCCGCCAGACCCGCGGCCCCAACCAGTGCCAATGCGATTGCGCGGATTTGTGCCATGACCAACCCTCCTTAGAGAGGCAAACATCCCCCGAATCCCGGCCAACACCTCTATCGGAATACTACGAACCCGCCCGCAAGCCGGATCGGAGAGAATACCCGAGCCTTTCCACGCCCCACTACGCCGATGATGACCGCTTTCACTCCAAACCAACCACCCGGGCAGGCTCCCCTGCGAGTGGGGAGGGTCTTCCACCACCGTCAAGGGCCTTACTGGCACCAAGTTTAGTGGCGGGTCAATACCGCCCGGCGCACCGTCGATAGTTTCCCGGCAGCGCGGTGCGGCCGCGACTCTGGGAGGCAGCCCATGACCACACACGAACGTCGGGAGACGGGCGACGGCGCATCCGGTGCCCGCGTTGCCCAGCAGGACCACACGCCCGAGGTGCGCACCGCCCTTGGCGCGGGTCTGGCCAATGCCGCGCTCTTTGCTGCCGCCGGCGCGGCGACGGGCATCGCCACGCCCATGATCTTCATCCCCGCGGCCATCGCCGCCGGCGGGCTCTGCGCCGGCCTCACCTTTGCGCTGGCGCGTCACTGGACGCGCCGCGCCAACGAAGCCCAGCACCTCCGCCAGATCGCCCTCGACCACCACGCCATCGTCTCCGAGGCCGACGAGAAAGGCCGCATCACCTACATCAACGATACCTTCTGCGAGATTAGCGGCTACAGCCGCGCCGAACTCCTGGGCCAGGACCACCGCATCGTCAACTCCGGCCATCACCCCAAGTCGTTCTGGAAGGACATGTTCGCGGCCCTCGCCCGCGACGGGGTGTGGCACGGCGAGGTCTGCAACCGCGCCAAGAACGGGAAGGAATACTGGGTCGCCACCACCAACGTCGCCGCCCGCGACGGCAAGGGCCGGATCACGCGCTTCGTGAGCATCCGCGCCGACATCACCGAGCGCCAGCGCACCGAGGCCGCCCTGGCCGTGAAGACGCAGCAGTTCGCTGCCGCGTGCGAGTCCGCCGAGGGCGCCAGCCGCGCCAAGAGCGAGTTCCTCGCCAACATGAGCCACGAGATCCGCACGCCCATGACCGCGATCCTGGGCTTTGCCGACGTTCTGGCCGAAGAGGGCGACAGCCCCGACACACGCGAACTGCGCACCGAGGCCCTGGCCACCATCCGCCGCAACGGCGAGCACTTGCTCGCCATCATCAACGACATCCTCGACCTCTCCAAGATCGAGGCGGGCAAGATGAGCATCGAGCGCACGCTCATCTCCCCCGCCGCGATCATCCAGGACGTCGTCAGCCTCATGCGCGTCCGCTCGGCCGCCAAAGACCTCGCCCTCGAAGCCATCTACGAAACGCCCATTCCCCGCACCATCGAGTGCGACCCCCTTCGCCTCCGCCAGGTGCTCGTCAACCTGCTGGGCAACGCCATCAAGTTCACCGACAAAGGCTCGATCGCCATCCGCGTCGCCATCACGGGCGAGGGTGCCGACGCCGCGCTGCGCGTCAGCGTCCACGACTCGGGCATCGGCATGACCCCCGAGCAAGTCGGCCAGATTTTCGGCGCGTTTTCCCAAGTGGACTCCAGCGCCACCCGCCGCTTCGGGGGCACCGGCCTCGGGCTCATGATCTCCAAGAGCCTTGTCGAGATGCTCGGCGGGCAAATGAACGTTTCGTCCGAGCCCGGCAAGGGCTCAACCTTCACCTTCGCCCTCCCCACCGGTCCGCTCGCCGGCGTTTCCATGATCCAGCCCGGGTGCGAAGACGTTTCGCTCCGCCTCGCCGACCATCAACACGCGTCATCCGGCGTCACCGAGCCCTCCCGCCCCGTCGGCACGCTCTCCGGCCTGCGCATCCTGCTTGCCAAAGACGGCGCCGATAACCAGCGCCTCATCGGCCACATGCTGGGCCGCGCCGGCGCCCACGTCACCACCGTCGACAACGGCAAGAAAGCCGTCGAGCAGGTGCGCGACACCGCCACACGCGCGCCGAGCGCGCGCTTCGACCTCATCCTCATGGACATGCAGATGCCCGTGATGGACGGCTACTCCGCCGCCAAACTCCTCCGCAGCGAGGGCTTCCAACTCCCCATCATCGCGCTCACCGCCCACGCCATGCAGGGCGACCGCGAGAAGTGCCTCGAGATCGGCTGCTCCGACTACGTCACCAAGCCCATCGACCGCGACCGCCTCATCGCCACCTGCGCCAGCGCGGCCAGCGGCGACAACGGCAACCTGCGCCGCGCGGCCTGACGTGCTCGTGCACGTTCACGCCCACGACGAGTCTTCGAGTCGTGGCGACCACCCGCGCGGTACGCTGCACGCATGGCCCCCTCCCGCCAGGCCCTGATCGCGACCATCTCGGCGTGCACCATCATCTCGCTCGCCGGGCTCATCGGCGCGGCCGCCGCTGGTTCGATCGCCTCCTCCGTCTCCGGCGGCGCGTGGTTCACCGTCTCGGCACTCAGTGCCGCCATCATCGCCCGCAGCCGCGCCGCCACCAGGACCTTTGGCCTGGCGCTGGCCGCATCGGTCATCTTCGCCATCGGCGGCTTCTACTCCTTCGCGTTCGTGGGCGATCGCGTGCCCATCGGCATGAGCGTCATGACCCTCGTCTGGACAGGCATCACCCTGGGCTTCGTCTGGCCGCCGTGCCGCGCGCCCACCGTGCGCACATGGATCATCGCCGGGGGCGTGCTCGCGGCCGTCGAAATGCTCGCGGACTTGGGTACGACCGCCGTTTCACTCTGGAACCTGTGCGCGGGCGTGGGTCTGCACGCGTGGGCACTGACGGAGCGCGCCGGGGGCGAGCGGGCTCGTCGCCGCGCCGCCGGGCTATGCGAAGCCTGCGCCTACGACCTCCGCGGCCTGCCCGCCGACGCCCGCTGCCCGGAGTGCGGGCTGCTGCGTATGCCGGGCGCGCAGCCCACTGAGCCTCCTCTTGCCGCGCCGCCGGACACGCGGTCATGGGCCGAGGTGATCCGCGGCACGCCGCGATGGGGGCTCATCGCCACCCTCGTCAGTTTCGCGACAGGTGCGGTCATCGCTGTGCAGATGGATTACTCCTTCTGGTTTGTCGTCCCCATCATCGTGACAATGACGGCATTCCACGTTGCCGGCCGCCCGCGACGGCCACTGTGGCTCATCGTGCTCGTCATGCTGGCACCGATGCAACTCCAAGCACTGGGTCTGCATGAAATTCTGTTCGACCTGTTGCCCGGCCAGGAAGCGGCCAGCGTCACTCGCACCGTGTACCTTGTCTTCTCCGCCGTGTCGGCGCTGCTCATCACACGATCCGTTGGCTGGATGGTGGCACTCGTTGTCGCGCGCCACGCCGTGTTCATTTCCCTGTCGTGGTCGTCATGGACGACCCACGCCGGCGCACTTTCATACCTCTTTCCCGTGCTCAACGCGATCATGCTCCTCACCTGGGCCGCCTTCACGCGCCTCCGCCTCAAAGCCCCCAAATGAAAAGGCGACCCCGCCATCGGGGTCGCCTGGACTCTTGCTTCGTTGTCACCCAGCCCGGGTTCGGACGCTCGATCAGTCACATCCGCTGAAGTACGCCGCGATGTAGTCGGCGAGGTCGTCCGGGTCGACCGTTCCCGAGCCGTCAAAGTCCGCCTGGTCGCACGGCGGCGTGAAGTAGCAGGCGATGTAATCCGCCAGGTCATCCGGGTCGAGGTTGCCGTCGCCGTTCAGGTCCGCCCGGCACACCAGCCCGGGCTCAAACGTCACCACCATCACGCCCGAGCCCGACGCGTCGCGCTGCGACGAGGCCAGGCGGATCACTACGCTCTGGCCTGCGGTCAGGGGCAGGGCATCGATCTGGGCCTGGAAGAAGCAGGTGTCGCTGAACAAGCCGTCATTGCAGGCCAGTTCGGCACCGCTGCAATCGTCAAACACGCTCAGGGTCGTATCGAGCACCGCGCCGCAGGTGCTGATGGTCAATCGACCGCTCTCGGCGGTGGTGTAGCGATACCAGATGTCGCGTCCGCCGTTATCAAACCGGCACGAGGCCGAGCCTTCGTTACCCGCGAAGTTGTTGTCAAACGACACCGAGCCCGGGCCGGGGATGACCTGGGCGTTTGTGCACAGGTCGTTGGCCGGTGCCGGGGGCACCATTTCAAAGAGCACCTGCACCGGGTCGTAGGGCACGAAACTGGCGGCGAGTCGCACATACACCACCTGCCCGGCACTGAGCGTGACGCGCTCGATGCTGGCGAGGCTGAAGCAGAAGTCGTTGTCGCACGCCGTCTCCGCGCTTTCGCAGGAGTCATAGAGCGACAGGATGGTGTCAAAGCCCGGCTGGCCGCAGGTGGTGATGCGGTAGTCGCCCGCCTCGATGGCGGTGTAGCGGATCCACACGTCGGCGTTCTGGATGTCGCCGCCGCACGAGGCCGGGCGCTCGTGCACATACGCGCCGCACATGGCCAGCGCCACCGTGCCCGTGCCCGAGGCTTCCAGGGCTGTCGCGCAAGTGTCGTAGGGGTCGGACTGGCGCACCGTGAGGGGGATCGATCCGCTCACCACGCTGCCACAGGCGTTGCTGATCACGCAGTCATACGTCCCGGCATCGGCCGGGCCGCCGTTCTGAATGATCAGTTGGTTGGCCCCGAAGAACCCGAACTCGTACGTCGAACCCGTGCCCGAGGGCCCGGGGAAGATTTCCTGGTTGTCTTTCCGCCACTGATAGGTGAACGGACCCGAGCCCGTCGCCGAGACGTTCAGGAATGCCGACGACTCGCACCGCGAGATTTCCTGCGTGCTCGGCCCCGCGATCGGCACCGGTGCCAGGCACGGCGCCCCGCCATCAAGCAGCACCAGGCCCGACGTCGCAAAGAACCCGCCCACCGTCATCGAGCGCCCGTCCGGGCTGATGCCCAGCACCGCGCCGAACGATGCATCGGGCGGCAAGCCCGTGGTGCCCAGCGCCGTGAGGTGATCCAGCAGCCGCACCATGCCCGTCGCGGGCGTCCACATGAACGCATCGCGGGCAAAGAACCCGCCCGTGGTGCCGACGATGGTCTGGCCATCGTTGCTCATGCCCGTGACGGTGACGTTGCCATCGTCGATGGTGCCGAGGGTCGAGGGGAGATAGGCGCTCCCGTTCCACGTCCAGACGACCAGTTGGCCCGGGAAGTCGGTCGAACTGCCAGCGATGACCGAGCCGTCGGGATTGCACGCGCCGATCTCGCCGAACTGGTCGGTGTTGGCGAGGGTGAACTGCGTCACGCTGCCGTCGATGGGGCTGATACGCCACACCGCCGGCAAGTTGGAACCGGTCTCGCCGCGGTCAAACCCGCCGACGACCAGCCCATTGGCCGACACGCAGTTGGCCCGGCTTCCCTCGCCGCCCGCGCTGCCCAGGCTGATCAGCGTGCCCGCAGCAACGTCGGCCCGATACGCCCGGAAGTTGTTGAACCCGCCGCCGGGCAGATACGCCAGGCCCACGACGATGTGGCCATCGTCGGTGATGTCGTAGGGGGTATTGATGGTCTCGAACGCCGACGCCGGGAAGGGCGGATTGGTCGTGAAGACGCCCAAACTCTCAAAGCCCGTGCTGGCGGTCCAGCGCCCGGTGATGCCCGAGGTCGGGGGCAGGCCGTTCTCGAAGGCACCCTCGTCGCCGTTGGGCATCTCGCCAGTGATGATCGAGCCATCGGCCGAGCAGCGCGTAAGGCCTACGCCCAAACTGTTGGGCAGGATGGTGAAGGTGAGGTTGGAGCCCGACCGTG
This sequence comes from uncultured Phycisphaeraceae bacterium, assembly GCA_964588585.1. Taxonomy (GTDB): domain Bacteria; phylum Planctomycetota; class Phycisphaerae; order Phycisphaerales; family UBA1924; genus JAEUIX01. The sequence continues at coordinate 77,068 of CAZPPX010000012.1, read as the reverse complement.
CCCAGCGATAAGAGCCGACACCGTTGTTTCCGACGACCACCGTCCCGCCGTTGTTCACGTCGTAGCAGGTACCCGGGATCGGGAAGAACTGCGGCTGACCCGCAGCCATCGACGCACACCCAACAACCCCACCAGCACAAGCGGCGACAACCAGCGCGCGAACAGTCATGCAAGCCTCCAAAGTGAAATCCCCCGACGCGACCCTTCAAGATACGCCCATCGGTGGCTTTTGCAAACGTTTCTGCAAACGAATGCGAACACCTCAACATTCGCATCGGGCCGTCAGAAAGTTCCTTGCACTCATTCAAACGGGTGGAATTCTCGACCTGTCGTGTCGTGATTTGGTGATTCCATCATTTATCCCGTTTTTGGAGGAAGGTTATGTCCCAATCCGCCAAGTTGTTGGTTTGCGCCGTCGGAACCAGCATCGCCATCGCCTCGGCATCCCTCGCGCAGGCACCATCATCCTCAACGCCACCAACTTGAGCGGGCGATACGTCCACACCGTGTCGAGCACATTCGGCATCGCGGCACCGGCACGAGTGCTTCCCAATCAATCCATCACGTTCGTGGTGCCGACGCCCGGCGCGGGGGCGATCCTGCTTTGCAGCGTGGCGGCGTGGCTCCGTCGGCGGCTGCGCGCGATTACACCCGCCGTCTCCTGATCGCCGCCGCCGCACCGCCCATGAGCAGGAGCACAGCGGCCCCGGGGCTCGGAATCGTCGATGGCGGGGGCGTCGGTGGTGGATTGCCATCCACGCCGCGCTTCTTGCTCGGGGGGGTTCCCCCACCCATCGGACCGCCGAGCGGGTCGCCTACCGGGCCCGCATTGGTGTCGCCGCCGCCGCCACCCATCAGGCCCCCGCCGTGGAGGGCGCCGGTGGGATCGATGTCGCCCATGTTCAAGGGGGACATGTCGTAGGTTTCGATGGCGACGTTGTCGATGCCCCAGCGCTGCACGGTGTCATCGTTCAGGCCGGTGGCGGCGAAGGTGAACGTGGCCGTTGGGCCGGAGTGCTTGACGGTGAAGTAGAGCCTGTAGATGGAATCCCTCGGCGCGAGGCTGAAGGGGTCGTTGTAACCGAGTTCATTGATTTTGAACGCGCCGCGGCGAGCCGGGTTGCGCACCTCGATGGCATCCGGGTACGACTGCTGGCGACCGGCAAAGGTGTCATCGTTGCTGAACGTTGCCCGCAACACCGGCTCGCCTTTGTCGAGCAGCATCGACCATTCATGGGCCAGGGCCTGGGGAATGCCTTCCGGGTCGAGCGGCCCGATGCCGCCCCAGGGGCCGATGATGTAGAGGTCGAGGGCGATGACCACATGGGTGTGGTCGGGCAGGTTGTCGAGCGCGAGTTTGACCGACTCGTTGCCGAAGGTACCCAGGAAGCGTTCGCCCTTCGGGGCGGTGGCCAGGCGACCTTCGGACCACTGCAGCCCGGCGGGGTCGTCGAACGTGCTGGTGTAGCCGCCGTTTTGCGCGAGCGCGGGGGCAGCCGTCCCGGCCATCCCGGCGAGGGCGGTCAATAGCGAGGCAGCATGAAATCGTGAGGGCATGGCTCGACCCCTTAGGGATGATCGCGCGGGAGCGCGGTCTGGGACGAGTCAACTGTGCGATTGGGCGCTGGCAGGGGCCAACGGGCGTGCACGCCAAAGCGTGAAAGCGGTTGAGCCGTAGGGGTTGTGCGGGCCGTGCGGCGCGAACACGCGAGTGTGAAATCGATCATTTCGCACAAAGAGCCCATGAAACCGCTTGCGTTCTCGGGCCGTTGTGATAAGCTGGGGAAGAGGTTGCCCACCTCCCGGAGAATCAGGTATGTGTGGCCATGTCCTGAACGCCTCCGCGGCTGTGTTGTCGTGCGCCGCCTCCGCGCTCGGGCAACTGGCGGTTGTCTCCGTTTCATTGCCTGCTCCTATTCAGTGCCCGCGTGCGCGCAGGCCGATGTCCACGCCGACGGGCGCACGAATCCCGACGACCTTTCCGACTCCATCGCGACTATTTTCGGTGGTTGCTCGATAATCGTGCGCGGACGTGCGCGGTTTCGGATAGTCTGCCGCCCCGCATCGCGGACTCAACTTGATCCCTTCACCTCAACCGACCCCCTTCTGGCAACAGGAGGGGGTCGGGATGGGGTTTTTGGTTGAGCGCCCTTCGCGATCGGGCGAACGACTGACTGCACGCGTCGTACAACATGTGCGAGCACAGACGATGACACGGGCCATTCTGCTCATCCTGGCGATGCTCATCCCGCAATCGGCGGGCTGGGTGATCGCTGGTTGCCGCGCGGCGATGGGCGGGTGTGGTGAAGGCGGCTCGTGCTGCACGGTGGGCGGGTGCTGCGGCACGGGCACAAGCGCGTGCTGCGAAGAACCTGAGGAATCGTGCTGCGATCGCGCGGCAGAAACAACTGCCAGCCAGGCCTGGCTGGCGCGGTGCGATCCGCAGTGTTGCCTGGAGTTGTGCCGGGGCGTGCCGCTGGTGAGGCTGGGTGACTCGGGCAAGATCGAACTCCGCGCGACGGGGCATCGGGAACTGACCGGGGTGCCCGCGTGGCCGGGCTTGGTGAGGGTGCGGCTGCGGGATGAGGCGCTGCGTGAACAGGTGGCGTGGCCTGAGCCGCCTCCGGACGACGCGCCGGACCGGCGGGCCCGGCTGTGCATCTGGACGATCTGAAGAGCGCGGGCGGAGTGTCCCTGCGCGGCGGGCGGTGGCCCGGCGCGCTTCGTTCTTCAGGCACTGTTTCACTCATTATCAAGGCCAGCACTTGGCCTGCGTGGGTTGCGCGCTCGGCACTCGCACTGAGGTCGCCTCAAAGCACGCGACCTCAGTGGCACGGGTTCACGGGTTCGCACGGGCGGCACGAACCGCACGGGCAGGCTGGCCCTCACACGATTGGAGATTCCCATGTTGACGTTCTTCAAGATCGCGCTCTTTGCCGCCATGCCTTTGGGTGAGGCTGGCACCGGTGGTTCGACGGCTTCGGGTTGCGGCCCCTGTGCCTGCACCCCCGGCTGCTGCAGCACATGCTGCCCGGCGGGCTGCGACGATTGCGCCTGCGGGTGCGGCTGCTGCGGCGATGCTGCGAAGAAGTGATGGTTGATGCGCCGGGGGGCCGAAGGGCTCCTCGGTGCTTTTGTGCGTGGATGGTCATGATGTTGGTCGCGAGGTGGAGGACCGAGCCCCGACAGGGGCGGCATGAATCTCAAAGTCGCCCTTCCAGGGCTCGCCAAACGCGTCGCCACTACCGGGGGTTCCGCTCCTCGCAGACTCGTCGCTCCACCCCCGGCTATGAACTGACGGCCCGATGGGCCTGAAGGAGGCGTCTCTGCACGCAAAACTCTCGGGCCTTCGAGCCTCGCGTTCGCACCGGGCCGATGTGGAACCTTGGTCGGGGTCGCAATCTGCTGCCAATTGCTCCCGCTTGCCGATACAGGCCGTCTATGTCCAGTGGGCCCGGTGGGGAATGGTCGCGGCGTGAGACACTTCGGCAGGGTGGCCTGCTCGGGCTGTTCCTCCTTGCTGGTTGCCAATCAAACCAGCGGGTTGAGACGCTGCCCGCGCCGGTGCGGCCTGGGGGGCCGGTGACGCCGCCGATGCCGACGATTCGGCCCGCGCCTCAGGTAGCCAGGCGACCGACGCCTAACCCGAATGCAGGCGGGCCCGCGCCCGATGTGCTGCCCCGCTCGATGTGGACGCGATCGGGCGTCGCGAACACCAGCGACATCAACCCCATGCTGCCCGTGAGCCGCATCACGATTCACCATGACGGCATGGATGCCTTCACCTCCACGAACCAGAACGACGCGGCATCGCGGCTGGAGACCATCCGGCGGGCCCACGTCGGGCAGCGCGGGTACGCCGACATCGGATATCACTATGTGGTCGATCCGGGTGGCCGCGTGTGGGAGGGGCGGAGCGTGCGGTATCAGGGCGCGCATGTGAAGGACAACAACGAGGGCAACGTGGGCGTGATGTGCCTGGGCAACTTCGACCTGCACCGCCCCAGTTCGGCCCAGATCGCGGCCCTCGACCGCTTCGTGGCCGGGCAGATGCGCCGCTACAACGTGCCCATCAACCGCGTGCAGACGCACCAGGAAATCAACCCGACGGCGTGCCCAGGCCGCAACCTGCAGCAATACATGGTGGCGACGCGCGGGAACCGCGGCGCAATGCGGCTGGCGGTGGTGGAAATGGGTGGGATTACGCTGGTGTAGGGGTTACGCGGCCCACGCCTGAAGGCGTGGGCTTCGGTAGGCGTGAATAGTCAGAGTGTGCGGGTGCTGCTCGCGATCGGCCCTATGATTCCGGGCCTTTCCGGAGACGAGCATGACCACGCTTTCACCTGCCGCGATGCCTTCCAAAGCCACCGATCCGCTGCAACTGATCGATGTCGATCATGTGCAGTTCTACGTGGGCAACGCCAAGCAGGCGGCATTCTTCTACGCTCACTGCTTCGGGTTCCAGATCGAGCAGGTCTGCGACCTCACCACCGGCTCGCGCGACGCGGCTCACTATCTGCTTACCCAGGGCAACATCCGCTTCATCCTCACCAGCGGCCTGAACCCCATGCACCCGGCGAACATGGAAGTCGCCATGTTCGGCGACGGCGTGAAGGACATCGCGTTCACCGTGTTTGACGCCGAGAAGGCGTGGGAGCGGGCGGTGAAGAACGGGGCCGAATCGGCGTATGAGCCGCGGACATTCCGGGACGAGCACGGCACCGTGACGATGGCGGGCATCAAGTCGTTCGGGCGCGTGTGCCACTCGTTTGTGTCGCGGACGGGCGCGTACGAGTTGACGAAGGTGAAGCAGGGTGGCGTGTTCAAGCCGCGGTTCAGGAAAGTGGATGGGGGCAACTGTGCACCTGCTACGGGTTGCGGGCCCCAGAGCGGCCTGTCGCCCGTGCTGGCGGTGAACGAGTACAACAAGAAGCATCCGTGCGGGCTCAAGTACGTCGATCACCTGGTGGGCAACGTCGAGATGGGCAAGATGAACTACTGGGTGAAGTTCTACGAGGACGTGCTCGAGTTCAGCATGTTCAAGCACTTCGACGACAAGGACATCGCCACCGACTTCTCGGCGCTCATGTCCAAGGTGATGGCCAGCGGCAACAACCTCATCAAGATCCCCATCAACGAGCCCGCGCCGGGCAAACGCAAGAGCCAGGTGCAGGAATACCTCGACTGGCACACCAACACCCCCGGCGTGCAGCACCTGGCGCTTCGCACGGACGATGAATTGCACTCGATCGCGGCCCTGCGGGCCCGAGGCGTCGACTTCCTGACGCTGCCCGATGCGTACTACGAGAAAGTGTGGGCGCGGGTGGACACGATGCTGACGCAGCACGGGCACGAGGCGGTGAAGGAAGATCACCAGCGCGTGAAGGACCTGGGCATTCTGGTGGATGCCGACGATGAGGGGTACCTGCTGCAACTGTTCACCAAGCCGTTGCAAGATCGCCCGACGCTGTTCTTTGAGATCATCTGCCGGCGGGGGAGCCAGAGTTTCGGGAAGGGGAACTTCAAGGCACTGTTCGAGGCGCTGGAGTTGGAGCAGGACCGGCGCGGGAACCTGTAGGCGGCCGCGATGGAACGAGCGTGCGCGCATGGTTCTGCTCGATGCCTTGATGCCATGTGTCTCATGCCTTCTTTATCCCTGATGGCGTTCAGGAGCGCTTCATGGCACCGACCGTAGTGCTCCTGGCGCTGGCCGCCCCCAACGAGGCTCGTGCTGTGCTTCAGGCGCTTGGATCGGCAACGGATCAACTCGTGCCATGGTCGCCCTTGGTGTTGCCTCGGATCGAGGCCGGGCTGCCGCGCGATGTTGATGTGCTCTTGACCGGCGTGGGCAAGGCGAATGCCGCCGGCGCGGTGGCGCGGGTGCTTGATCCATCGCGGCACGCGGGCGTGCTGAGCGTGGGCGTGGCGGGCGCGCTGCCGGGGAGCGGGCTGGCGATCGGGGAATCGGTGCTGGCGAGCGCGTGCGTGTTTGCCGACGAGGGCGTGGAGTCGCCCGAGGGGTTTGTTGATCTGGCGGACCGCGGGTTTGCGCCGGGGCCGTGGGCGAGCGTGCGCGGCACGACCGATGCGGCCCTCGGCGTGCCGTGGGCCGGGCTTGTTGACCGCGCCGGGCCGATCGCGACGGTCTCGATTTGCTCAGGGACCGACGAACGCGCCTGGGGCATCGCGAAGCGAACCGGCGCGCTGGCTGAAGCGATGGAAGGTGCCGCGGTCGCCGCCAGCGCCGCGCGGCTGGGTGTGCCGTTTGGCGAACTCCGCGTCATCAGCAACACGACGGGCTCGAATCAGACGTGGGATATGAAGACCGCGCTCGATCGGCTGGGCGCGATCGTGCACTCGGGCCTCATGCGGATGAGCCCCGGTCAACCATGAATCGGCCCGAACAGAACACGCCACGCGCGTGACGACGTGGGCCGCGCAGGTGGTGCGCTGGACGGCATTCGAGCAGACGAGCGAGAATCCGGGCGCGCAGCACGCTCCGGCTGAGGGTGTTCGTGCGAACCGTGGGGCGAGTTGCGGGAGTTTGCTGATCTCTGCGCAACGCTCACGCGCGCGTGTTACTCCGCGAGAGACTTGGCTGGCTCCGCCACTGCGGCCTGCACACCCGCGTTCCACCCCCCGCCGATCGACTTGTACACGGCGATGAGGTTGCCCGTCACGTCGCGCTCGCTCTGGGCGAGTTGATCCTGGAGGGCGAAGAGTTGCCGCTGGGTATCGAGCACGTTGAAGAAGTCGGTGAGGCCGCGCGAGAAGAGTTCGTTGGCCAGATCGACGGCGCGCTGGCCCGCGTCCACCGCGCGGGAGAGCGACGCGCGGCGGTCCTGCTCACGGGCGTAGTTCACGAGCGCGGTCTCGGCATCCTCCAGCGCCACGAGCACGGCGGATTCGTATTGGGCCGCCGCGCCGTCGAGACGTGCGTCGGCGGCCGCGATGTTGGCCCGGATGCGGCCCCCGCTCAGGATCGCCCAGCGCAGCGAGGGCCCGATCGTGAACGCGCGGCTGTTGGCATCCACCAGATCGCCGATGTTCGCGGCTTCCAGCCCCAGCGTGCCATTGAGCGTGAGGCGCGGGTACAAGTCCGCCGTTGCGACGCCCACGCGGGCACTGGCCGCGGCGACGCGGCGTTCGGCTGCGCGCACGTCGGGCCGGCGCCGCAGCACGTCGGCCGGCACGCCCACACGCACCTCGCCCGGAATCCCCGGAATCGGCGCGACGGCCGACAGGTCAGCCACGAGCGCACCGGGAGTCTGGCCTGTCAACACGGCCAGTCGGTGGGCCGCCGCCCGCATCCCTGCCGCGAACGAAGGCAGCGAGGCCCGTGTCGTGGCGAGGAGCGATTCGGCCCGTTGCAGGTCGAGTTCGCTCGAAAGCCCTGCTTTGAAGCGTGCCGCGCTGAGCGTCACGGTCTCCTGCTGCACGCGGATGTTGGATTCGGCGATGGCCGCGCGGCGTTGGAAGGCCCGCAACTCCACATAGTTCCGCGCGACCTCGGCGAGCAGCGAGACGAGCACGTCATCGCGCGTCGCGACCGCCGCGTCGATATCCGCGTCGGCGGCCTGCACGCCCCGGCGCACGCGGCCGAAGATGTCCAGTTCCCAGTTGGCGTCGAAGCCGGCCTGGAAGAAGTCGGTTTCGGTGTTCGCGGCACCCGGGCCGCCGCCCCCGCCCCCGCCGAATGCGGTGTTCTCGCTGGTGCGCTCGCGGGTGTAGCCCGCGCGGGCGTCGATCTGGGGCAGGCCGTCGGCCTCGACGATGCCGCGGAGGGCGCGGGCTTCGATGATCCGTGCCCGTGCGGCTTTCAAATCGAGATTGCCCGCGATTGCCGCGGTCACGAGCGCATCGAGCCGCGTGTCGCCCAACGTTGTCCACCATTGACGGAGGGCCTCGGGATCGGGCGCGGCGGTCGTCACGCCGCCTTCGGGCGGCGTGGCCCAGGATTCGGGCTCGGGCGTGGTCGGGCGGGCGTAGTCGGGCCCAACGGTGCAGGCGCTCAGCATGAGGGCGGGCGCGGTGGCGAGCAGCAGGCGGGCGATGTGTCGGTTCATGGTGAGGATCCGGTCAGTTCGCGATTGGTCGCGTTTTTTTTGTGATGGGAAAGAGCGCAAGTCGGGGGAGGGGAGAGGCGGAACAGGCCGTCGGGGATGAATAGAAACGCCTCGAATCGGGTCGATGTTCGCGGTTTCCGGCGGTTTCGATCATTGGGTGGACGAAGCCCTGGGGGCTGGCTTCGTCGCTGGCGCGCTGATTCCTCCGGTCGACTGTGGCGCTTCGATATACACATCCATCTGCTGCCCGACATACACCGGGAAGTCGGCACCGACGAACGAATACACCACCTGCAGCACGCGCGTGTCCACGCGCTCGGTGCTCTCGCCTGTGAGCGACCGCTTGGGCACCACGTACGGATCGATCCGCACGAACTTCAGCGGCGTGCGGAGCGCACTGTTCCCACGCAGCGACGCGCTGGCATTGGATTCCGCCTTCACGCGCCATGCGTCGTTCTCGTCTACATCCACCCGCACATGCAGCGTCTGCACATCGCCCAGCATCACCAGCGGCGTCGCCAGCGGGCCAGCGGGTGCGAATTCACCCGCTCGCACGTTGAGTTGCAGCACCTGCCCGCCCACGGGGGCTCGAACCGTCAGGCGCTCAACATCCACTCGTGCCGCGTCGGCCCGCGCGACCGCCGCCGTCAGATTTGCCCGCGCGATCTCGACATCCGGTGCCCACGCGCCGGCTTTCATGATCGCCAGTTGGGCACGCGCCTCCGTGAGCCGCGTCTGCGCCGTCGCGACGGCACTCCGGCGCTTGGTCAACTCCTCCTGCACGATCGCCCGCTTGTCGGTCACCGCGTCCATCATCGCCAGTTGGGTCTGAAGGTCTTCGATGACCGACGACATCTCGCTCACGCGGGCCTCCAGCGGCGGCACGTCCTCAGGCCGGGGGAGCGCCTCGAGCCGATGCAGCGACGCCTCGGCGCTCCGCCGCCCGGCCTCTTCGATCGCCAGCGCCGCTTTCGCGGCTCGGTCGTCGATCGTGAAGAGCGGGTCGCCCGCCTTCACCATCTGGCCGTACTTCACATGCACCGTCATCACCACGCCGGGCGTGTGCGTGCCGATGGCGATGTTCTGCGTACTGGCTTCGACAATGCCCGCGCCAGCGACGGCGTGGCCATAGGGTGATGAGGCGGGAATGGCGACGGGTGCCGCGGGCGGCGTGGGGCGTGCTTCGGTGCGCACGGTGTACACGGCGACGCTCACGCCCGCGACGGCCAGAACTGGGATGACGATCGATCGAACAACCATGCGAGCCTCCTCGCGGCCCCCGACAGCGGGTGTGCCGCGCTTCAACGTGCCTTCTCAGTGCTCCAACTCCGCCGGCGAATGGGCGATCTTCACGATCCGCCCGTCGTCCATCTTGGCGATCCGGTCCGCGAACCCGAAGATGCGTGCGTCGTGCGTGACGATGACCAGCGCCCGGTCTTCGCTCAGGCCCACCGTGCGCAAGAGCCGCATGATGATGTGCCCCGTGTCGTGGTCGAGCGCGCTGGTGGGTTCGTCGCACACGATCAGCCGCGGCTCGTGCACCAGGGCCCGCGCGATGGCCACGCGCTGCTGCTGCCCGCCCGAAAGTTGCGAGGGGAGCGACCGCGAGCGTTCGCCCAGCCCCACCCGCGCCAGCATCGCCTCGGCTTTCTTGACCGCCGGACCACGGCGCTGCCCCAGGATCATCAGCGGCACCGCCACGTTCTCTGCCGCGGTCAGCGTGGGAATCAGGTTGAACTGCTGGAATACGAACCCGACGGATTCGCCCCGCCAGCGCGTGCGGGCACCCTGACGCATCCGGCCAAAGTCCTCGCCGAAGACCGTGCATTCGCCCTCGTCGCGATCGAGAATGCCCGCGATGACCGAGATGAGCGTGGTCTTGCCGCAGCCCGATGGGCCGACGAGCATGAGCAGTTCGCCGCCCCGCACGTCGAGATCGACACCCCGCAGCGCGATGACGCGCGCGTCACCCTCACCGTAGTGCTTGGTGACGCCCCGGCAGCGGATGACCGGCGCGCGGCCATCGCCGCTGGTTGCTGCGGGTGAAAGCGAAGTGGGGACGAAAGCGGAAGCGGTCATGGGTGACTTCTCAAGCGCTAGCCCTTAAAAACAATCGCTGGCTCCAGCCGGACCACCTTCCAGAGCGACATCACCGACGCCAACATGCAGATCAGCACGATCGCCACCGCCGTGATCACCAGCGTCTGCGGCAAGAGCCGAAACGCCAGTTCCGTGCGCCCGCCCACCAGCAGTCCAAACGTGGCCGCCGCGCCAACACCCAGGCCGTAACCGATCATCCCCACCAGCGCCGACTGCGTCAGAATCATCCGCAACAGACGCCCGTTGCTGGTGCCCATCGCCTTCAGCGCGCCGAAGTGCCGCAAGTTGTCGAGCGTGAACTGGTAGAAGGTCTGCCCGGCGATCGCCGTACCCACCAGGAACCCCAGCGCGACGGCAATCCCGAAGTTGATCGGGATTCCCGTGTACTTCATGAAATACTGAACCGTCTTCCAACTGAACTCGTCGGCGGTGAGCGCGACCAGCCGCTTGCGGTCGCCCGCGGCCGTCTCGTTTTCGATCCGTCGGGCCAGCACGTCCAGGTTCATGCCCGGTTCGGCTTTCACAAGCACAAACGAGAGCAGTTTCCGCTCCCGCGGGGCAAATTGCACGGCCCGCGAGTAGGTCGTATAGATCACCGGCTGGCTCTGAAACGTCCGCCTCACGCGGCAGATGCCCACCACCACCGCGCGCCGGTCATTGAGTTCCAACGTGTCGCCCACCTTCAGGGGAATCGGCTTGGCACCCGGGATGATCTTGCCATCGGGCCCTTCGGGGAACTTGGCCAGGCGCGAGGTCGCGCCGACTTCGTCCACGATCACGCCCTCGGCCTGGCGCAGCGCATGAAGCGTGCCTTCCACCATCTCGGGCGGGCCGCCCACCAGCGTCGCGTCATCCAGGCCGATCACGTTGCAGGACTGGAACTGGCCGTTCTGCAGGCGCGCCTTCAGCAGACCCTTGTAGAGCGGCATGGCCCACTCCACGCCTTCGACGCTTCGCACGCGATAGAGGGCCGTGTCCTGCAGGGGCTTCACGTCGTCGATGAACTGCACCTTGGGGTCCATCACCCACAAGTCGGGGAGGGCGGTGTCGCTGACGAAGCCGAAGGTACGGGTCATCAGGCCCACGAAGATGGAGGCTTGCTGGGTGATGAGAAGGGCCGCGAAGGCGATCCCCATGATGATGCCGAGGTACTTGGCGCGGTCGCCCATGAGCATGCGCATCGCGACGAAGGTCATGGGGCACCTCCAGGGTGTTGCGTGCTGGCGGCCGCCTCAGCGCGGGCCGCTTCGCCCGCCGCGCGGATGAGCGCGAGGCTGGAACGCGCGATGTGGGCGGCCATCGCGGCGCGGTCGCAGGGTTCATACCCCTGCTGGGGGGCAATCCGGCAGATCATCGGCCGGCACAGTTTCATGAACACACACTGCCCGACCACGCTGAAGCAGCAGCGGCGAACCACAGGCTCGGGGGCGCTCTCGGGAGGGTCAAAGGCGAGCAGATCGCGCACGATCCCGCTCAATCGCGCGTACTGGGGTTTGACAAAGTGCTCGGCGAGTTGGTCGAGGGCTGTGGTCGGGTCCACCATCTCGCGCGAGATCAGTTTGCCATGCCAGGCCGGGCGGCCGGTGTCCAGAATGCGCTCGATGTAGCCCTGAATGAAGGCTTCCAGCCGCTGCTGCGGCGTCGCGCCCGGTGGACCGCCGGGTCCGATCGGGTGCCGTTCCAGCGCCACCTTGCCGCACCAGGCCAGTACCTCGTGGTAGAGGCCCGCTTTGTCGCGGAAGTGATAGTTCACGGCGGCGATGTTGGCGTCCGCCTTCTTGCAGATCTCGCGAATCGTGGCTTCGCGGAACCCGCGTTCGGCAAACACCTCCCCCGCGGCTTCGAGGAGTTTCGACTTGCGATCGAGCGAGATGTCAGCGTTTTCAGTCAATGGGCGTGAAATCGGTTACGGTAAATGACCGTATGAATCAACAGTTTAGAACAGATGTTTGCATAAATCAAGAGCAGGTTACCAGCCCGACCAGCAGAACGGGTTTAGGGAGTTCGCCCGATGTGCGCGACTCCGCCAAACGGGTTCTCTGGGTGTTCAGAGCGTTGCAACGGTGCCTGCGTGAACGGGTGGGTCAAGGACGACCTTGAAGCACGGATGCTTCACCCGTTCGCGGGTGCCGACCAGTCTCCTTGCTGCGCCCGGCGACCCGGAAACGGGTTGGCGGGCATTCGTGGACGACCCGAGACACCAACCTGAAACCAGCCTGTGGGGCGGACCAGCCGCGGAAGAGCCGCTCGGGCTCGAGCGCCTGCGCGACGTGGCCGGCGTGCTGATGGCCCACCTTTGCGAACTTGTCTGCACGCGCGGGCACAGGCAGGCCATGGCACTGGCGCTCTTGGAGGATTTTGCCTCAGCGCGGGGGCTGAATGTGGCCGAACTGCTGGTGCTGGTGCCGGGGGCGGCGCGGCAAGCGCTTTCGCGCGTGGACGATCTGATCGCCTTGGCGGGTGAAGAGGTTGAGTCGGTTGGCCCGGCCGATCGTGATTGGGGTGAACGCCCTCTCGACTGCCGAGCGTTCATCGGCGAGGCTGATGAGCCGCGGCGTTGGCGTCGCGATGCGCGGAGACGCCCGTGACCGACCCGGCTGATCTCAATGCGCAACTGGAATCGCTCTTCGCGGCGTACGCGCGTCGCCTAGTGGCGTTTGCGCGCACGATGACCACCGACGCCAGCGCCGACGACGCGGTGCAGGAGGCGTTTCTGCGGGTGCTGCTGTATGGGCGGAAATCGTCAAGGCCGATCGACCTGGGCTACTTGCTGGTGACGGTGCGCAACGAGGTGCGGCGTCAGCAGCGGCGGGAGTGGGGGGGTGAGACCAGGGACGGGAAACGGCGAGAGGCGACGGCGGTCTCGAAGGACGCTCGCGCTGGCGGCATCGCGCGGGACGCATCCGAGAGGGCCGTGCAGGCGTGCTTCGAGGCCCTGCGGCAGCCCTTGAAGGAGGCCCTCCGACTGACCGCAGTGAACGGCCTCAGCGGGTCCGACGCGGCGCGCGCTCTCGGCGTCTCAGCCTCCGCATTGGAGAGGCAGCGTCGCTTGGCGGTGCGGACGGTGCAGGGTGCCGCAGCCGCTTGGCTGGGTGCGAAGTCGCAACCAACGCAGGCGACGGGCGCGGCCTAGTCGGCAAGCCGATGGCTCGGTGTGTCCAAGTGGGGGGCGCGGCCCTCAGTCGGGCGCGCGCCGTTGCAGTGTTCGTCGGTGGGAATCCTTCCAACCCTCCATGGTGTCGGAGGGTTTCGGTGCGGAGTGGCGCGACGGATGCCGCTATCATCCCGACCCGGTTTTCGGCTTAGCGTGGGCCTTTGGAATGGCCTGAAGCGCCGGGCCGCTCAGTGAAAGGATCGTGCGTGCGTCGAGCGAAGATCAGCGTGATTGGTGCCGGCAACATCGGCGGCGAGTGCGCCCGTTCCATCGCAATGAAGGAACTGGGGGACGTGGTACTGGTGGACATTGCCTTCACCGACGACGCGCGGAAGAACCTGCACATGCCCAAGGGCAAGGCCCTCGACCTGGCCTGCTGCGGGCCCGTCGAGAAGTTTGATGCCAAGATCACGGGCACGTTTGACTATGCCGACACGGCCAACTCGGATGTGGTGGTGATCACGGCGGGGTTGCCCCGCAAGCCCGGGATGAGCCGCGATGACCTGGTGCAGGTGAACGCGGGGATCGTCAAGAGCGTGTCGGAAAACGTGAAGAAGTACTCGCCCAACGCGATCGTGATCGTGGTGAGCAACCCGCTCGACGCGATGGTGTATGTGGCGTGGAAGGTAACGGGCTTCCCGGCACACCGCGTGATCGGTCAGGCCGGGGCGCTGGATGTGGCGCGGTACAAGACCTTCCTGGCGTGGGAACTGGGCGTGAGTGTCGAGGACGTGCAAGGCCTGCTGCTGGGCGGCCACGGCGACGACATGGTGCCGCTGCCGGCCCGCACGAGCGTCAACGGCATCCCCGTGAGCGAACTGCTGAGCCCCGAGAAGATCCAGGCGTGCGTGGATCGCGCCAAGGTCGGCGGCGGCGAGGTCGTGAAACTGATGGGCACGAGCGCGTGGTATGCGCCCAGCGCGGGCACCGTCGAGATGGTCGAGTCGATCGTGCGCGACAAGAAGCGCGTGATCGCGTGTGCGGCGTACTGCGAAGACGAGTTCGGCGCGGCCCCGGGCAAGAAGGGCAAGGGCATGTTCGTCGGCGTCCCCTGCGTGCTGGGCGACAAGGGCGTGGAAAAGATCATCACGTTCAAACTCGACGCCACCGAGCAGAAGTTCATGGATGAATCGATCAGCCATGTGAAAGACCTGCTGGGCGTGGTGGCGAAGTTGTACCCTGAGATGGCTTGAGATCGTGAACGGTGCCGGGACTCACCACCGAGGCACAGAGACACCGAGGAAACACCGAGAAGAATGAAGAGTGGTGAGGCCGGGATCGGGATCGGGATCGGGATTGGGAGCGGAGCGGGACTCGACTCGGAGAGTCGAGGTACCCAGGACGGGATCGGGAACGGATCGCGGGCAAGATGCTCGGGTCAGCGACGTTGAATAGGCGGGTGATCGGCAGGAGTTACGCATGATGCATGGCAAGCGGTCGGACTGGACGCGGCAGGCAGTAACGATGACCTCGGCGGCGGCAGCGGTGCTGATGCTGTCGGGCAGCGCGTGGGGCCAATCGACCGAGCCGCCTAAGCGCGTGGGGAACACCACGGTGGGGCCGATCAAGGACTTGAGCGGCTGGCCGCCGCGGACGCCGCTGCCGGAAATCAAGGATGCCGAGGTTGCCGCCGCGAGCGCGGCCCTCGTCGGGTGTTTCGAGAGTGCGGGTCAGGCTGGGGCCAGCGAAAGCGAGAGCGTGCCCGCCCTGTCGCTCGGCACAGCGCGCGTAGATGTGGCGGGCTTGGATAACGCGGTGGTGTTCGAACTGGCCCGTGCGGATACGCCGTGGAAGCCCTTCCGCCAGGGGATCATGCATATCTACAAGGCCGCGGGCGGCCTGCGGCTGCGGATGTTCGACTTCGTCGGGCAGCCGAGTTTCGGCGAGGCGATTGCCGGGCTGTGGCTGACGCCCGATCTGTTCCCGGAGGTGTCGCTCTCGCAGTTGACACCGAATGTGGACATGGCGCTGTCGAAGGAGGGCGCGAAGTTCAGCGGCAAGACCGCGGCACGCGTGCCTTCGCGATGGGCGTGGGAAGTGGAGTCAGCGATCTCGTTTGGTGGGGATGAGGTCACGTTCGCCGATCGCGGGTTTGACGCGACGGGCAAGCAGGTGCTGGGCGTGGGCGAGGGCAAGCCGCTCGTCTTCAAGAAGGGCGCGAGCACCGCGAAGGTGCAGCGACTCGAAGGCGGGCTGGCGGTGATCGATCTCGTCGCGGGCGACGCGACCCCGGCCGCGGCTGATGGCGGCGGGCAGATCGCGGTGCACTACACCGGCTGGCTGCACAGCGACGGCTGGAAGTTCGCCAGTTCGCTGGACCTGCCTTGGAACGGCAGCGGGGTTGAGCCGCAGGTGTTCAAACTGCCCAATCGGATGCTCTCCGGCTGGTCCATGGGCATTCCGGGGATTACCAAGGGCGGCGTGCGTCGGCTGGTGATGCCTTCAGGCCTGGCGTTCGGCAATGTGGGCAGTCCTCAGTGGAAGGTGCCGCCGAATACCGGGGTGGTGTTCGAGGTGCGGTGCGTATATGTGGAGAAGGCCCCCGAAGCCCCGGCGGCGGATGCCGCAGCGCCCGCGCCGACGCCCGCACCCGTTGAGCCGAGCAAGTAAGGCGTGGGTGCGCGAAGCAGCGAGCGTGGCGGTGAGGCCGTGCATGATCCGTATGCGTTGCTGGGTGTGGACGAGCGCGCCACCGCGGCGGCGATTCGCACGGCGTATCGCGACGCGGCGCGGCGCTTGCACCCGGATGTGAATCCATCACCCACGGCGGCGGCAGACTTTGCCCGGGTGCAGGCGGCGTATGAACTGCTGAGCAATCAGGGACGGCGCGAAGCGTTTGACCGCGCGCGGCGCGGCGAGCCCGAGCCTGGCGCGACCGAGCCCGGAACGCTGCATGTGCACTGGCGGAATGTGGCTGAGCCAGTCTCCGGAGGAAAGCACGCAAAGCGTGGCCCGCGCGGCAGACGTGCCGGTTGGGCTGCGGACGTGGGCGATCCGACGGGGTTTGAGGAACTCTACCGGGCGTTCTTTCAGACGCGGGTGGATGAGGCAAAGCGGGCGGAGAAGACGTGAGCCCTCAAGTCCACAACCACGTCAATGCTTTTCCTACAGCCCGTAGATCGGCTTCAGCCGCCCTTCAAGATGCCGCATCAGCGGGTCGGCCGACAGCGGCTTGCCGGTCACGCGCTGGCAGAGTTCCGCCGCGCGCCACCGGCGGCCCGAGGCGTGGATGTTGGTGTTCAGCCAGGTCTTCAGTGCGGAGAAGTCGCCGGTGGCCATCTGCCCGTTCAGGTCGGGAATCTGCGCGTTGATCGTTTCCCAGAACTGCGCGGCATACAGGTTCCCCAGCGTGTACGTCGGGAAGTAGCCCACCAGCCCGAACGACCAGTGCACGTCCTGCAAACAGCCGCGACGATCATCCGGCACATCGAGCCCCAGAAATTCCTTGAACGTGCGGTTCCACGCGCCGGGCAAATCAGCCGGAGCCAGCGCGCCAGAGATCAGGGCCCGCTCGATCTGGAACCGCAGCATGATGTGCAGGTTGTACGTTGCCTCGTCCGCCTCCACGCGGATGAAACTGGGCGTCGCGAGGTTCGCGATCTGGTAGAACGCGTCGGCGTTCATCCCGGCGACCGGCGCGCCGAGTTCCCGCTGCGCGAGCGGCGTCGCCCATGTCCAAAAGGCCTGGCTGCGGCCCACGAAGTTCTCCCACATGCGCGACTGGCTCTCGTGGATGCCCAAACTAATCGCGTCGGCAAGGGGCTGACCAAAGGCGGTGTCTTTGGGGAGGCCTTGCTCGTACATGCCGTGACCGGCTTCGTGGAGGACGCCGTAGAGCGGCTCGAGGAAACTCTCGGTCTTGTGGCGGAAGGTGAGCCGGGTGTCGCCCGGGGCCAGGCCCGAGCAGAACGGATGCGTAGTGACATCGAGGCGGCCCGCTTCGAGGTCAAAGCCGATGGCGCGAAGCACGGCCATGCA
Organism: uncultured Phycisphaeraceae bacterium; assembly: GCA_964588585.1. GTDB lineage: Bacteria > Planctomycetota > Phycisphaerae > Phycisphaerales > UBA1924 > JAEUIX01. The sequence goes on along the minus strand of CAZPPX010000012.1, from coordinate 59,770 downwards.
GAAGGCGGTCTGCTGTGCCGCCGGGATGCTCTTGTGCAGCGCCGCACGATCGGGCTTGTGGCTGCTGCGCGCGATGGCGGCAACGAGTCCCGCGAGGCGGGTGCGGAGCGGGGCGAAGATCGATTCGATCTCGAGGGCGGTCATGCCGGGCTCGTACTCGTCGAGCAGCGCGTCGTACAACTCGCCTCCGGCAGGGACGCCGTAGCACTCGGCCTTGCGGCGCGTGAGCGCGAGAACCTTGTCCAGCCACGGCGCGAAGGCCTTGAAGTCGGAGTCGGCGCGGGCGACCTTCCAGGCGTCCTGGCTCAGGCTGGTCGTGCGGGCGAGTTCAGCGACGAGGTCGGTGGGGAGCTTGGTGGCCAGGTCGAAGTCGCGGCGCATCTCGCGGATGTTGCGGGCCGAGGGGCTGTCGGGGTCGCCGGGGGGGTTGAGCGCCTTGTCGCCTTCGACCTGGCCGATCAGGTCACCCAGGCGCGGATCGGTGCGGCGTTCATGGATGATGCCCGCCAACAGCGCCTGCTGCTCGGCCCGGCCACCCGAGGCGGCAGGGGGCATATAGGTTTCCTGGTCCCAGTTCAGCAGATGCGAAACCGACCCCAGCGTGGCCGCCTCACGCTGCATGGCACAGAGGCGGGCGTAGGGGGTGCCGGTGGCAGGGGGAGTGGGGGAAGTGGCCATTGGGGCTGTTTCCGTGGAGGTCCGTGCGATAGAGAGTTATCCTATGTCCCGCAGGTTCAACCCCTTTTCCCGCTCCCGATTCATCGCCAACGGGCAACCCGCGAGGGCCTGGTCGCGGCTTCGTGATGTGATTACACCAGCCTCCCCCACGCCCCCAGCCGCTCCGGTCTGCTCGCCCGCGCACGTGTCAAATACCCTTCCAACCACCCCCGGCTCGTCCCCGGCTTCGCGTGCGACAGCAAAATGCTCTCGTGATCCAGGCCGTTGATCCGGTCGTTCGCCGCCCGCAGCGCGTCCATCGAGTTTCGCACCGCCACATCCACCGGCGTGCGCTCCGGGTTGATGTCAATCCCAAACCATCCTGAATACGCGTGCATCTTCAGCGTATAGAGCAGGCCCTCCACCAGTTCCGGCGAGATCATCCCCACGCCCAGGTCTTGGTCGTAGTTGCCCAGGGGCTGGCTGTTCCAATGCGTGTGCGCCAGTCGCCCTTCCGCCAAGGGCCAACTCAGCGCATACGCCGGGTCTTCATACCCCATCAGCATGTGCCCGACTTCCGGGTTCATGCAGCACAGCGCGTGCCCTTCTTTCAAGAGTGCCCGATTCGCTTCGCCCCGCAGCATCGCGTCCACATCGCGTCCTAACAGCACGCCTTCGGGCGTTGTGCCGAAGAGAATCCTTCCCCTGGGCTCATACGGCTTGGGCTCAAACGCCACGCGAACCCCACCACCTCCGGGCACCGTGTCCATCGCTTCCGCCAACCCCTCGGCAAACCGCGCCCGCGCCGCCGCGAAATCCATCCCGAACCCCCCTTCATACCCATCGATCCCCGGCCACACGATCGCGAACTCCGTATCCAGTTGCTTGTTGAGCGTGAACGCACGCGTCGCCCGCTCGATCGCCATCCTCCGCGCCCCCGCATCCGGATTCGAGAGCGACCCGAACTCAAACGCCGCGTCGTAAAACAGCAGCGGAATCACCGAGATCAGCCGGATTCCCGTCGCCGCGCTGAAATCCCGCCACATGGGCAGGTTGTCCTCGTTGATCTCATTGGGATAATGCGCTTCAAGCCCTCTCAACCCTGCGGGCGCGAGTTTCGCCGCGATCTCCAGCCGCTGCTCGATGGTCAGATCAGCCCCGTACTTGGCATGAAACCGGCTCGCCGCGGGCGCGAAGTACCAGATGCCCGCCGAGAACTTCAGATCAAGATCAAACGCCTTGAGGTGCGCCAGCGTTTCCCCCGGTGTTCGCCGCGTTGCCTGTGGTCGAAGATCGGCACGTGGCATCGTTTCACTCCTGGCACAGTGCTATGGCTCTGGGTGCCTCGACTCTCCGAGTCGAGTCCTGTTCCCGATCGGGTGGCACAGGCGTTCCGCCTGTGCTGTCGCGCAGCGGCAAACGAGAGCGTACCACATGAAAAACACTTCCTCCGCTCCCGGAGGTGCCAGGATTGGCCAGTTCAAGGCGTTGGGCATTGGCCGAGAATCCTCAATCAAGGCATCACGCGGGTTGACACCCGAGTGAGGCGGTGAGAGTGAGGATGGTACCGAGGAGGGCGAGCGTGCCGATCGGCGTTGAGAGTGTCTGGCGTGGCACGCGCGGATCCCCGGCGTGGGCGATGATGATGGTAGGGGGAACGGAAGGTGCAGGCTCACGCCTAGGGTTTACCTGACCGATCCAGAACGGATCGATCCGCGGTCGGTCGGGCGACGTAGAAGAAGAAGAGTGGTTGGACCACCGACGGCCAGAGACTAGCGATTTACCCATGGCAGAACCGAATTCCAAGAAGCGATCAGCGCCCCGCGATGACGACACCGGCGAAACCGATCGGCGCGGATCAGGTGGTAGTGGAGGAAGCGGCAACCAGTCCGGCGGCCCTGCGCGCCCCGCGCGTGGGCTCTTCGGCGTGATGACCGTCGTGCTGATGGTGGCACTCGTGCTCCTGCTGTTCAACACGATGTCGCCCCCGGCGCGGACGCTCAACTCGTGGGCGGAGTTTGAAGCGCTCTACACCAGCGACCAGTTGGTACAGGGCTCGATCACGCTGGCGGAAGACGGCCTCTACGCCACGCAGAAGAAGGGACCCACGAATCCGGAAGCGGATTCGCGCGTGGTCTTCAAGGTGACGCCGCAGACGCGGGAGTTGTGGCTGGGCGAGTTCAACAAGATTGCCAAGGGGCAGATCAAGGAGACCCCGCCCAACCCGCTGGTGCAGATGCTGTGGGTGATCGGACCGTTCGTGGTGCTGATCTTCCTGATCTGGCTGCTGTTCATGCGCGGGTTGCGCTCCGCGACGGGCGGGCCGGGCGGGATGCTCGGGTCGTTCGGGAAGTCACGGCACAAGGTTCTGGCGAAAGAAAAGACCGGCGTCACGTTCGCCGACGTCGCGGGAATCGACGAAGCCAAGGACGAGGTCGAGGAGATCATCCAGTTCCTGAAAGCGCCCCGGAAGTTCATGCGGCTGGGCGGTCGGATTCCGCGCGGCGTGCTGCTGATCGGCGAACCGGGCTGCGGCAAGACGCTGCTGGCCAAGGCGATCGCGGGCGAGGCGGACGTGCCGTTCTTCTCGATCAGCGGGTCGGACTTTGTCGAGATGTTCGTGGGCGTGGGGGCAAGCCGCGTGCGCGATCTGTTCAAGCAGGCGAAGGACTCGGCACCGTGCATTATCTTCCTCGATGAAATCGATGCCGTGGGCCGGCGCCGCGGCGGCGGGTTCACCACCGGCGGCCACGACGAGCGCGAGCAGACGCTCAATGCGATCCTCGTCGAGATGGACGGATTCGTCGCCTCCGACGGCGTGATCGTGGTCGCGGCCACCAATCGCTCCGACGTGCTCGACCCGGCCCTGATCCGTCCGGGCCGATTTGATCGGCAGATCACCGTGCCCCTGCCCGACGTGAAGGGCCGGCTGGAGATCCTGAAGGTTCACGCCAAGAAGGTGAAACTGGGGCCGGACGTGAACCTGGAGCGTCTCGCGAAGGCGACGCCCATGTTCAGCGGCGCCGACCTGGCGGCGATCATCAACGAAGCGGCGATTGCCGCGACCCTGCACGACAAGGACTGGGTTGAGCAGGACGACCTGGAAGAAGCACGCGACAAGGTGAAGTTCGGCCGCGCTAAGCGCTCGCGCGTTCGCGAAGCCGAGGAGAACAAACTCACCGCGTATCACGAAGCCGGTCACGCGGTGCTGCAGATGCTGCTGCCCGATGGCGACCCGCTGCACAAGGTCACGATCATCCCGCGCGGCAACGCGGGCGGGGCCACGTTCAGTCTGCCGCAGAAGGACCGCTGGGGCTACGGGCTCAAGTGGCTCAAGGCCCACATGCGCGTGGCGTGCGGCGGACGGATCGCCGAAGAGCGCGCGATGGGGGATATCTCGACGGGCGCGTCGGGCGATATCTCGCAAGTCACGACGATCGCCAAACACATGGTCGAAGAGTGGGGGATGAGCGATCGCCTGGGCTTCGTGCGCTACGCCGGCGCGGACCAGCGCGAGTTCTTCATGCCCGAGAAGGGCTATTCCGAGGGCACATCCAAGATCATCGATGAAGAAGTGAAGCGGCTGGTGGACGAGGCGTACGCGGATGCCGTGCGGCTGCTGGAGGCAAACTGGGACAAAGTCGTGTGGGTGGCCGAGGCGCTGCTGAAGCACGAGACGCTGGCGGCCGACGAAGTGGCGCGGCTGATGCGCGGCGAAGCGCTCGGCAAGCCAACCGTGTCGGAGTTGCTGGCCATCGAGGCGCGGAAAGCACGCGACAAGGCGAGCGCCGCAGCGACCACGCAAGCGGGCGCCGATGTTCCTCCGGACGCGGCCGGCGCGATGCCACGGCCGGCATGATGCCGTCGTCCGAGAAGCCCCGGCGTGATCGATAAGCGCGCGTCCTTCGAGGGTTACGTCTACGGGAATTGGCGGAATGTCGCGGTGCGCACGGGCTGTTCAGGCCCGCGGCGTGGCGATCGCGGTTCGTGCATGGCATGGTGAGTGGATACCCGGTGCGAAGCGCCCGGGGTTTTGTTCCAACCACAGAGAGGGAGTTGAGCCATGCAGAAGATGTGTTTGACGGCGGCCGCGCTGATCGCGCTGGCCTCGGGCACCACCCACGCGACCACCATCGTGTCGTCTGGCGACTTGACCGGTGGCGCGTTCGTCCAGGGTTCGACCTCGGCGGCGAACTACGCCATCGCGCCGGTGTCGGAGTTCGCGTGGTTCACGTTCTCGGCCAATGCCGGTGACGCGCTGACGCTCGATGTGAACCGCACCGTGAACGGGAACATGGACCCCATCGCTTATGTGCACTTCGGCAACGCCATCGGTGGCGATACCAATCTGGTTCCCGACGCCGGGAACCTGACCGCGCTCGGCGGCGTGTTCATCCTGGCGGCCGATGACACCACCGCCCCGGCCATCCCCGGTCCCTTCGGCGACCCGTTCGCGCAGTTCGTCGCCCCCTCGACGGGCGTGTACACGGTCATCGTGTCCAACTTCTTCGGCAACCAGATCGGCCCCGACGAGCGCTACCACTTCGAGATCGCGGTGACCGGCAGCACCGCGGCCATCGTGCCGCTGCCCAGCGCTGGCCTGGCGACCCTGGCGGGCCTGGGCATTGTGGCGGGCCGTCGTCGCCGGCGGTAAGTCGGATGCGCCTTGACAATCAGTGAGCCCATCGCCGCCCCGGGTGCAAGCCTGGGGCGGTGTTCGTTTCAGGTCACGAACAGGTCGGAAGGCGCAGGCCTATATGGGTGCGTGCGCTCCAAACCCTGCGGCGCGCAAGGGGTCGTGATCGATGAGGACGAGGTTGCGCGTGAATGTGCCCGCGCGACAAGGGGCGAAGCCAGCGTGCGAGTTCCTGAAGGATGCGAATCGCCCAGCGGCGCGGACGGATGATGGTGTTGAACGTGGCGGTGCTCGCGTCGCAACCGACGAAAGCGATGGTGGCATCGGAGCCGACGATGGTGCGCGGGCTGCGGCGGCGCGAAGGGCTGAGAGGGAAGCGACGCCGCCAAAACATGACAACGCGTTCGTATTGCACTCAGACCACTCTACCATTTCCCCCACCTTACCCTCCCCCATGTGGCAAGCCGCCGAGATTCTCGCCGCCGCCATCACCGGCCTTCGCGCCCGTGAAGCGGCACTCCGCGAGGAGCAGGCCTTCGCCGGGCTCGATGCCCTCGACGAAGTTGATCTCCACCCCATTCTCGCTTCAGGCTTCGACGCCGCACACTGGGGCGTGCTGCGCGAACAGTTCTACCCGGGCCAGTGGCGCCACCGCCGGGGCCGCCGTCGCGCGCTCCCCGAAGACACCGAACGCCCGCGCTGCGACCTCGTCCTCACGCCCCATCCGCATCAAATCCTCGCCGATGGCCTCGTCTCCGAACGCGACATCGAATCCGCACGCACCGCCCGCACGGGCACCCTCTTCGAGTCCGCCCCCGATCCCGCGCCGCCATCCACTCCCACCCACGCCATTTCCCCCGAAGACGCCTACTGGCTCGAAGTCAAAGTCGTCGGCCAGTTCGCCTATCTCGCCGGCGTGCCCGGCCCGAACTCCTCCTATGCCTCCAACCTCGTGCGGGGGAGCGTCGCCGACCTCCGCAAACTCGCCCACGATCCCCTCATTACCCGCGGCGGCGTCCTCATCATCGCCTTCACCGCCGACCAACCCACCGCCGAGCACGACCTCACCATCCTCGGCCACCGTTGCCTCGACCGCCACGCCCCCATGCGCTCACCCGTCATCGAAGGCTTCCCCCTCACCGACCGCATCGGCAACGCCCGCTGCACCCTCTGGCTCGCCGAACGCTCAGCCTCCACCGACGACGTAGACACGCCACGCGCGAGCGACCACGCGCCAACCTCAACAACAACGCCCCCCGCGAACGCTGCGCCCCAACGCCCCCAACGCCCAAGACTTGACCCTTAGGCCTCCCACGCCTCGTCTTCATTTGGCCATTTGAAACTTGGCAGTTTGGCCATTTGCCCTACTCCCCCCGCTGGCTCGCCAGCCGCACCAGCGCCGGATGCCCAGCCCGCTTCTTCTCCGTAAGCCTTCTGATCACCAGCGGCGGCACCATCGTCTTCAAGGGCTTCATGTCCCGGCCCATCGCCGCCAACTGCTTGATCAGCGACGACGACGTATACGCAAACGACTGCCCCGCCACCACAAACGCCGTCTCGATCCCCGCGATCTCGCGATTCGTCAGCGCCTGCTGCACCTCGTTCTGAAGGTCTGACAAGTTGCGGATGCCTCGCAAAAGCGCCGTCGCGCCCATCCGCCGCGCACAGTCCACCGTCAAGCCTTCAAACGCCTCGACGCGCACCGGCGCACCCTCCGGATGCGCGGCTTGCAGCGCCTCCACCAGATCCCGCATCATCCCCACACGCTCCTCCTGCGTGAAGAGTTCGTCCTTGCTCGGGTTCCGCCCCACCGCCACCACCAACTCATCAAACAGCGATCGCCCCCGCGCGATCACGTCCAGGTGCCCATACGTCACCGGATCAAACGATCCCGGAAACACCGCAACATGAACCCGACGGCTTGTCCCACGCGCGCGACTCGGCATGCCGCCAGTCTATATGAACCACCTCCCCCGCTCCCAGCGGGGGGTGCCGAGCGAAGCGAGGCGGTGGGGGTTTCCGAGAGGCTTCAGTCGCCTGTTATCGGACCCTATCTCCACTCCCGCGCGCGCAAACTGACACGTTGACCCCCCTCCCCGCGCGCTTTCTGGAAATTGTTTCATCCCCTTATCCCGCCTGCACTTGCGCGCGATTTCCCGGCGCGCAATCTCCTACACATTGCGCGCAATCGTTGCACTCCGCCCCTGGGTATCACGCCGCGCACACGACCAGCCTCGGAGACACCCATGCCCGATCCAACCGCCATCGCCACCGGCTCCAATCAGGCCGGTCCCCTTCAACCCGCCTCCCGCCTGGGGCTCGACCCCGCTGTAGTCGCCTTCCTCCTCACCGATCACGAGCGCGCCACGCTTCCTCGCCTCGCCTCACTCTGGGCCTACTACCGCAACCCCATGGAGCCGGCCTCCTCGCTCACCGGTCGCGCCGCATCAGGCCGCGCCTATCGCCTCGCGCAAGAACGCGGCCTCCCCCCGCGCCTCACCGGTTCCTGGAAATCGTCTACCTCCACCGACGATCGCGCCGCCGCACGCCGCGAAATCGTCATCGAAAACGACATCGCCTGGCGCCTCCACGCCATGGTCGATTTCCTCTTCGCCAAGCCCATCCGCATCGTCTCCACCGCCAGCGACCCCGCCCTCCGCGCCGTCATCGACCGCGCCCTCGACGCCGCCTGGGAAGCCTCCGGCGGCATGGCCCTGCTGCAGGACGCCGCGCTCCTCGGGCACGTCTACGGCCACATCGACTTCGTCGTCCGCGCCGATGACCTCGCCCCGCCCGCCAACTCTCCCGACCTCGCCGATCCCGCCGACATCGACTCCGTCCTCGACCACGCCCGCGCCATCCGCATCGAGATCGCCGACGCCACGCGTGGCATCCCCATCGTCAGTGCCGACGACTACCGCCGCCTCGACGCCTACATCATCCGCGTTCGCCGTGCCGGACCCGTCGAGCCCGACGGCACCCGTCGTCGCGCCCTGTGCACCTACGAACTGCTCACCGCCCGCGCTCGCCAGGTCTTTGAAGACGATGGCCGCGATTCGACCGCCACCGACACGCATCCGCACACTCGCCCCGGCCTCCGCCTGCTCGCCGAGGAACAACTCTCGCTCCCCCTGGGCAGTGTGCCCGTCGTGCACGTTCAAAACGTCAGCCAGCCCTTCGCTTATGCGGGCCTCTCCGAGGTCGAGCCGCTCATCCCCCTTCAGGATGAACTCAACACCCGCCTCTCCGATCGCGCCAGTCGCGTCACCATGCAATCGTTCAAAATGTACCTCGCCCGGGGCATCGAGGGCTTCGACCAGTTCCCCGTCGGCCCCGGACAGGTCTGGGCCACCGACAACCCCGAGGCCCGCATCGAGTCCTTCGGCGGCGACGGCGCCTCGCCCAGCGAAGACGCCCACGTCGAACAAATCCGCGACGCCATCGACAAAGCCTCCGGCGTGCCCCCGCTCGCCACCGGCGTAGTTCAAGCGAAAGTCGGCAACCTCTCCAGCGAGAACGCCCTCCGCCTCACCCTCTCCGGCCTCCTCGCACGCACGCAGCGCAAGCGCCTCCTCTATGGCCGCGGCATCGAGGACGTCTCTCGCCTCGTCCTCGCGGCCCTCGACGCCTCCGGCAACCTGCCCACCCGCCCCGCCGACCGAAGCGTGAAGGTGCAGTGGAGCGACCCGCTCCCCGACAGCGAACTCGATGCCCTCGCCGCCGCCAAGGCCAAACGCGACCTGGGCGTAGCCGAAAGCCAGGTGCTCGCCGAGTTGGGCTACGGCACGGCCGACCAGGGCGTGGGATGAAAAGAGACGTCGGAACAGATGTCGGACGTCAGACGTGAGACTTCGGTTTTCAAGTTCGCCGTTTTAGATTTCAATCTCCGATTTCAGATTCAGATTCCAGATCGCGCACGGACTTCACCCATGACCACCGCCCCATCCAACACCACGCCAAACGAGCAGCCCGCGGACGCGACCCGAGGCACCGCAGCGACGAGCACCAGCGTGCACACGCCCGAAGTCGCTGCCGCCCCCAACCTCGCCACCCGCATCGAAGAACTCTCCACCCGCCTCGCTGGCGCACATGCCGCGATTGATCGGATGGAGCGTGCCCGCCACCTCGAGCGTGCCGCGGCGTCCGCCGGGGCGCTCGACCCCCACGAGGGCGCGTCGGTCATCGCGCGGGAACTCGATCGCGTCGCCGCTGGCGCGCCGGGAGCCGCAACCGGCGCGATCGCCGCCGCGCCCGAAGGCCCCATCCCCTCCCCCGCCGCGCTCGAACGCGCCATCCGCCAGGCCCGCGCGGGCCGGCCCGATCTCTTCAAGCCCGCGCGCCCGCGCAGCCCGCTGGCTTCGCCCATGAGCGCGGGACACGCGCCCGCACATGCCGCACCAGTCCGCGATTCCACCCGCCGCGCCGCCGCCGACGCCCAAGGCGACCGCAAAGCCCTGCTCGACTACATGCGGGCCCGACGCATGACCTAGCCGCCCCTTGCACCTCACCGTTCGCGCACAGGCGGAACGCCTGTGCCACCAGCCTCCCGTTTCCTCGCCCTTCTTGCCCGCGTCTGTGTGCGCGAGGGGCGGTTGGTTCGCGCCGACATCCCGGCCTCAGAAGGCCCGCCCGAATGCGCGGCGGCCCGACGCCGACGAGTCGCGCTCCACCGCCCCCGCGCCCGGCGGGCTTCTCGAACTCGTCTCGTTTCCCCCACTGTTTCACCACTTTCAGGAGTCCCCACCATGCCGTTCACCGGAAAAGCCACCTACAACGCCGGCGTCGATCTGCCCGAACTGATGGAGGACGTCTCCGACATCATCGGCATCGTCAGCCCCTTCGAGACGCCCCTGCTCGATCACCTGGGCGACCCGCGCCGCACCGCCACCAACACCATCCACGAGTGGATCGAGGATGCGCTCGTATCCCGTCTGACAAACGCTGATTGGAGGGCGCTGCACGTGTCGCGCGGCAAGTAGAGCGTACCCACCTTCCGGTCGGGATCAATCTCGATCTTCGGGATGAACGCGTGAACGGCCGCGCGTGCCTCCATCATCGGCGTGCCGGGCTTGAGCGCCTGCGCGAGGTCGGCGATCCGCTCGCGCGCCCAGGCCCGCAGGCGGTCGGGGTCGATCGTCTTGGGGGACGCGGGTTTGTTGGCCACGTCGGCTTCGAGTGTCTCGCGGCGGCGCTTGAGATCAACGAGCGCGGTTCGCAGTTCGCCGACGTCGGCTAGGTCGCTGTCTGAAAGCAGCGCGACTGTCGTCTTGATCCGCTTGTTCAGCTCGGCCAGTTCCCTGCTGCGGTCGGGCTGCGCCTTCGCCGCCGCGCCTCGCCCGCAAGCGGCCTTCACGAACTGCTCAATCACCCGCTCGACCCCTGCCTTGTCGGCCAAGACGGTGGCCCGCAGTTGGTCCAGCACCCAGCGGTCGAGCGCGACGGCCTGGATGTGGGTCGCCTTGCAGACGCCGATGCCCTGCGCGCGATACCCGCCGTCGGCGTAATACCGTATCTCCCCCGCGCTGTTCTTGAGCACGCAGCCCCAGAAGTTGTGCCCGCAGTGCTTGCACCGCACGAGCCCGGACAGCAGGTATCGCTGCGTCGGACGGGCCAGGCCACCGGCGTTGCGGCGCTTGGCCATCTGCTCGTGCGCCTTCCAGAACAGGTCCGGCGGCACGATCGCCTCGTGGACCTTCTCGATGATGATCCAGCGGTCCTTGGGGTTGCGCGTCGTCTTTGCCACTTTCTTCGGTATGGCCGACCCGTCGGACGCGACCTCGTGGATCTTGCCGAACGTGCGGCGGTTCCATGCGAGCGCGCCGCGATAGCACGGGTTCTGGAGGATCGACTTCACCGCCATCTGGTTCCAGCGGGCGTGCATCGGGCCGGAGATGCCCTTGGCGTTGAGCGCGATGAGGATCGACCGGAAGCCCAGCCCCTTGGCGCACATCTCGAAGATGTCGCGCACGACGGCGATGTGCTTCGGGTCGCCAGGGATGAGCCGCACGATGTCTGACTTCATCTTCTTGGGGAGTTTCTCCTTCGGATCGATGAAGCGCAGGTGGCGACCGTCCGGCCCGAACTCCTGGCGTCGGCCGTCGGGGAGCGTCCGGACGGTCTTGAGCACCTGCCCGTTGGCGGACACGTACTGGCGGTCGTAGCCGTAGGGGGAGCGACCACCCATGGCGCTGTGCTTCACGGTCACCGTCGAGTGCTGGCCGCGGATGCTGTCGCGCGAGAGTTTCACCGAGTACTGGCGGGCCTGCCACGACTTTACGCCTTGGAGCAGTTCACCTTCGTCGCCTTCGGGGATGCCCTCGGCGGTGAAGTGCGTCTCGACGCCCGCCAGACGGAGCCGGTGCAGGTAGAACCCGGTCTCGTTGGTTCCGCCGCGCGAGAACCGGGACATGTCGTAGCAGAGCACCGCATCGAAGTCGCGACCGTTCTCCGCCTCGTGGATGAGGCGGGTGAACTGGTCGCGACCCCGGGCGCTGGTGCCGCTGATGGCGTCGTCCACGAACCACCGCAGGATGCGGTATCCGTGATCGCGAGCCCAGCGCTCGACCGCCAGTTTCTGGTCGGGAAGCGACCGTTCCTGCAGGTCGGTCGAGCGCCGGGCATAGCCAACAGCAAAGCGGATGTCATTGGCGATCATGCCACCTCCGTCGCGGCGAACAGGCCGCGCTCGACCTTGCTGAAGCGTGCCGCCTTCCCCTTGGCGGCGATCTCGCGGATGATGGCGGCGTAAAGCGTGGCCTCGGGCGTCTTGCCGCCGGGGCTCGACCACAGGCCCTTCGCGCTCGCCGCCTCGATCAGTTCCTTGGCCCGCATCGGCTTACCCGAGTCGGCCAGCACCTTCGCGGCGGCGCTGATGGCGCTGAGACGCTTTGCGGCGGCGCGCTTCGGACCGGCGGTCGCTTTCGCGTTTGCCAGGTTCCGCTTGGTGCGGGCAGCGCCCTCGGCACGGGCGGCGCTCTTGGACATCTTGCGGGTGGTGTTCTTCTTGGCCATGTTCAGGTCTCCAATCGCGGGGCGGCGGAATTGCCGCCCGGCGCGGACACAGGAGGGCGTCATGGGTGGCGAAGTTCAAGTTGAATCGAGCACATTCCGGCGAAGTGGGCCATGTGGGGGCAACCCGCCCCCGGACAGGCGAAACAAACTCTGTTTTCCCTTGCGGCTGTTCCCGCGGGCGTCGGTTCGCCGGGTCGGCCAGGAAGGAACCAAGGGGGGGAGGGGGGTCACGTTCCCCCCCCACACCCCCCAGGCGCGTACGCCCCCTGGGGGGGGCGTACGCGCGCACACGTTTGCGCGCAACCCCCATCCCCCCTCACAGGCCAGTCTCGGGTTGACGCGCCACGACGAAACGGACTCGCTCGGACGGCCCGGGCTGGGAGCGCTGCACGAGCCCGCGGGCTTCGGCGAGTTTGAGAAGGCGGGTGGCTTGGGCATGGGAGAGGTCCTTCGTGGCGGCCAGCAGGATCTCATCGCGCAGCGCCGGGCCACCCGACACGAACGCGCCGACGAAGCGCTCGGGCGTCCAGTCCTCGGGTGGCGGCGGGCGCTCGCTGCGCTGCCTTCGTCGCGACGATTCGACCTTGAGCCGCTTGGCGTCGAGGTCGTCGGCCATGTCCCAGACAGGGAACGCCCACCGGAGGCACACCGGATCGAGCGGCGGCCATGACCGCACGGCCGCTTCCAGCACGACCACGTCGGATTCCTCGTGCGGCCGCAGGACGAGGTGTGCATCGGTGGCGCGGCTCTGGCTGCCTGCGCCCGCGCCGACATCGGTCACCGACTTGCCCGACTGGTTGCCCTTGCTCGAGTGGTGGATCAGCACGAACGCGCAGCCGAGGTCGGCGGCGTAGCGGTCGATGTGGTTGTAGAGCGACGCCATGTCGGCGTTGGCATTCTCGTCCATGCCCGCGGGCAGGAAGCGGTAGAACGCGTCGAGCACGATCAGCCTGAACCTCCCGGGCTCGATGGCGCGGAAATATGGACCGAGGGAGACAATGTCCTGAAGCCCGCCTCGCAGGTTGCGGATGAACACGCTGTCGGCGAACTCGTCGGTGCCGAGGCCACGGGCCTTGGCGACCTTCGGGATGCGGTTGGCCGATGTCTCGCCATGCAGTTCGTTGTCGATGATCAGCACTTCGCCGGCGACCGTCGGGAAGCGGCCAAGCCAGGGTCGGCCCGTGGCGACCGCGATGGCCAGGTCGAGCACGAGCCACGACTTGCCGGTCTTTGGGGACGCGATCACGTTCATCGTCTCGCCCTCGCGGAGCAGGCCCTCGATCACCGGCGAGCGCAGCGCCGGGCAGGCGGCCATGAGTTGACGAACGCTGATGAACTGCGGGGCTGGGGGCGCGGTTTCGGTCATGGGCGCAGCAGCCTCCTTCGACGCAGTCACTCGCAGCGCCGCTTCAGTCTCATCCAGCACGGGCGGCACGGCGACGACCTTGGGCTTGGCGGGCATCGCCGCCCAAGCCTGAACCTCAGCGAGCCAGGTGGGGACGAGCGATCGGACGATCCGATCGGCGGAAATGCCTCGCTCTGACAAGCGAGACCAAGCGTCGGTGGATGTGGCGAGAGATTGGTGGCGGCCGCGGGCTTGTGCCGCATTGACGGCGTGCGCCAAGCGATACGCCGTCTGCTCGCCGATGAACTTGGATCGCCGCTCCTCATCGGTCACACCGAAGTAGTCGGCCGATTGGATGAGGACGCGGGCGGCGTCGCAGGCGTCGCACCTGGCCCGCCATGCGGCTGCAACCGCTCGATCATCGGGCTCACCCCATCTGGCCACCTCACTGGCGGCCTCAAGGAATGCGGTCCGGTATGCCCGCTCCACACCAATGGGATCGCTGCCGTCGTAGCGGCTGGGTGATGGGCCATCGTCGTACCAGCGGGCGTATCGCTCGCCCGCCACGACAACGATGCCGAACTCAGTACACCGCTTGTTCACCCCTGCTCGCTTTCCTGCTGCTCGCGTTCCCATTTGGCGAGGAGCCACGCGCTGAGGTGCTCCAGCGCCGCTGCCCATCGCGCAGCCGCATCCGGCACGTCGATGAACTCGATCCCAAAGGCGATGTCCCCGATCTGAATCTGGGACTGCGGAATGTCCTGCTGCTCGTCCATGTGAGCGCACCGATCGCGCCGCCGCGCGTGGCGCGGCGTGCTCCATCCGTGGTTTGAGTCAGAGAAAGACCGGGGGCAGCAGAACGCCGCCCCCGGCCCCACCAGCGCCGTCCGTTTACGCCTCGCCCTTGCTGCGCACCGCCGCCCGCGGGTCGCACAGGGCAGCGCCGAAGTCGAAGTAGACGCGCCACGACACCGCCAACTTGTTCACCGTCTGGTCAAGACCGAAGAACTCAACCGTCGGCGTTTGCTGGCCGTTGAGGAACCCGACGATGATCGGGCTCGCCGCCGGAGCCGCGAACAGGTACCAGTGCTTCGTCGAAGCCTTGGTGCCGTACTTCTTCGTGTTGCTGAGACGTGGCTCGACCTCAAGGCCCACCGCGTTGCGGAGGCTGTTGCCGGTCGGCAGGTTCGTCTGCGCCGCGATGTACTCGCTCTCGAGCACGGCACGGGCCACCGTCTGGAGTTCCGGCGGCACGACCAACCGGGTCGGCCGCAGATCCAAGTCGTTGCCCTCGGCGTCCCGCTGCGTTAGCATGGCAGTGATCGCTTTGCTGAGCCCGTCTGTGCTCAGGTTCGTGTCGGCCCCGGTGATGTAGTTGCCGTTGCCCGCCGCGAAGAACGCGCCGGCGTTCGTGAGCAGCGTGTCGTAAACGAGGTCGGACAGTTTCCGCATCGCCGCCTGGCCCATCGCGCGGGCGACGCTGTCGAACAGCGACAGGTCGTCATTGATCAGGTCGCGGCGGTCGATCGAGAAGATCTTGCCGAACGTGTCCACCTTGTACTGGGTCGTCGCCTCCTCGGCGCTGCCGTGCTTCAGTTCGCCACCGGGAGCGACCTGCTGAAGCGAGCCGGTGAACGATGGGCGGATGGCGGTCGCCGTCTTGAAGTCCGGCACCGAGCGCACACCCGCGAACGCCCGCCAGGTGGCAGGGCTTTCCTGATACCCGTCGAGCAACACCTTGTTCACCGCGCCGCCGAGCGCCTCGGCGAGCGTGTGCGTCGTGAGCGAGGCCCGCACCATGCCCTCGCGGTCGGTCGGGGCCTCAACGCCCTCGTAGAGAAGTGCCGCTCGGCACAGGTCCAATGTGTGTGCCACCCGCAGGCCGTCGGCAGCCTCCATGCACGCCGGGCCGAGGGCCTTCTCGGCGAGGACCGCGAAGCCCGCCCGCTTCAGGATCGCGGCTTCGAGAACGCGGGCCCGCGGGATGCTGCCGCTCTCATTGCCAAACGCGCCCGAGTATTTGGGCCGTGACGCACGCAGTACCTCCAGCACGTTGGCCCGCAGCTCATCGACCGTCATCTCGCCCGAGATGGCCTTGGCCTTCATGTCATCGACGCGCTTCTGCGCGGTGCCCCAATCGGAGCCCGTGCAGGGCGTGCAGGTGATCTCGATCTGCTTGAGGCGATCTCGCTCATCGGCGCGGATCTGGTTCTCGTCCACAGTGTAGTTCGGCATGTTCGACCGTCCTTGGCGTGATGCCGCGATGGCCACCGACGTTTCCGCGTCGGCTCCAACGGGCGTGATGCTGACTTCCCGCAGCCGACCGCGCCGCACGAGCGTGAAACCGCTCGGCGACGACAGCGACCGCCCGTTGATCTCAACTGACTGATTCGGCTTCACCCGCTCGTGCTCGGTGGGTGCGACGCCGACCGAGGCCTGGAACTGGAAGCCGCCCCTGGCCATCTCCACGACGTGGCGGGCGGGCTCGCCAGCGCCGCTGACGACGCCAGCAACGACGAGCCGCCCGTTGGCGACGGCAGGTTCACCGTGGCCGACGACGCTGCCGACACTGGCGTTGTGGTCGGCCAGCAGGGGAACCTGGCCGCCCGCTTCGAGGCCCGCCAGGTCGATGGCGATGTCACCCCAACCGGGCACGCGCATGATGCGGCCGGTGTACGCGACGACGCTGATTTTGGGCCGGGCGTCCTTGCCCGCGGCCTCAATTTCGACCTCAGCGGCCGACAGGATCATCTCGTTCGGGGTACTCATTGCGCCACCCCCTGCGAGGCGATGTACTCGCGGGTAAGCGCGACGGCCTTGGCGACCGCTGCCTCGTCCCACTCAAGGGCGTCCGGCATGGCGCGGTTGCACGCGTCGGCCACGTCGGGGATCGCGCCGCCCGCGCCATCAGCGACGCGCTGCATGACTGCCAGGCGCTTGGCCCGCACCTGCTTCTGGATCGCAGCGTGCTCGGCGTAGGACAGGCCCTGCTCGCGGCGATAGTGCGCGTCATAGGTCAGGCGGTTGGCCTGATCCAGGCCCTCAGCGACGGCGTCGATGTCGTCGGCGAACCACAGGAGACTGCGGCCGACCTGGCGGCAGCCCGGCGTGGCCCGGCGGGACAACTGGTCCACGTCGATGCGGAGTCCCCGGCGCTTCAACTCCTCCGCCGCCTGCTCGGTGGACTTCGGATAGCGCCGGGCCATCGCACGGTCCACAGCGGCGGGGTTATTGGGCAACGCCTCCTCGAACTGCTCCCGGCAGTGGGCGTCGTATTGATCGCGGTATGACAGGTACTTCGACAACGGCATGACTGAACCTCCCGCCCGGCACGCGGGCGCAAAGCGACTCGGACCGCGACTGCACAGTGCGTCGCGGCGGGCTGGTGGATGGATCAGTTGCTGGTTGGCTGGATTGTTTGGGGCGGCGAAGCGCCCCCAGAGATCTTCTACGCGAACGGTCCGCCAAGTGGCGAGACATTCGGCAGATCGGCGGGGTCAGTGCTCGGGCATCCGATGCCCACTACATCTGCACGCCGCCGGGAAAGTGTCGCGCCCATCGAGGAGATTCCTTCGCCGTCCGCACAGGTCGCCCCGGAGTACCCCTCTGCCGGACGCCCCGAGTTGTTGCGCCGACGCCCGGGATTCCGCACCCGGCACCTCAGCGTCCCGTCATAAAGCACCTAGCCCGTCCGAGGCCGAGATCACGAGTCGATCGGTGATTTTGGTGCAGATTCCGGTCGGTCGGTTGGCGTGCAGTGGTCCTCCCTCTGGATACATATGCCAAATGGGCGCGATCTGTCCGCAAAATCGGGAAAACCTGTGATCTCGGGGGACATGGTGCCTCTATCAGGCATCTCGCCGGGAAGCCACCCAGGTCACGACCCCGTTTGGGAGATTCCGACAGCGTTGCCTGCGGATGTTCAAACCCGGGCAGTCGGACGCCACGGAGACGGTGCCGTCCATGGGCGGCCAAAACGGACATGCGGTATCTTCGAGACCTACAGCCATCGCGGCTCAGGAGCGGATCATGGCAGAAGGAATCGTGGTGAAGTACAACGAGAAAACGGGCACCGGAATGGTTCGCCCGGAAGACGGGGGAAACGACATCTTCCTCCACCGGGATTACCTAAAGGACAAGGCTGGCAAGGGCTTAGCCGTAGGCCAGCGCATACGGTTCACCGTTGGCCGCGGCTACCGCGGCCCGAAAGCGAAAGATATTGAGGTGTTCTGAATCATGCCCGCAACGAAGACCAAGCCCAAACAGGACCCTCAAGTGGAAGTCCCGCGCGAATCCGGTCCCCGAAACATCATTCTGCACGCCGACGCGTTGAAAGCACTTGCAGATCTGCCCGCAGGCCATGTGGACCTGACGGTTTTCAGTCCGCCCTACGACGGCATCCGGGACTATGGCAAGAATTGGACGCTCGACTACAAGACACTCGGCTCCGAGTTGTTCCGTGCCACGACCGACGGCGGCGTGTGCGCAGTCGTCATCGGGGACGGCACCAAGGACTTTGCCAAGTCGTTGACCACCTTCCGATGGGCCGTGGACTGGGTGGACCGCGCCGGCTGGCGATTGTTTGAGTGCTGCATCTACCAGCGTCACGGAAACCCGGGAGCGTGGTGGAGCCAGAGGTTCCGCGTCGATCACGAATACATCCTGTTGTTTTTCAAGGGTGACCGCCCGCGTTCCTTCGACAAGACGACGCTTATGGTCCCCTCCAAGCACGCTGGCAAGATGTATTCGGGGACCGACCGCCTGACCAACGGCGGCTTCAAGAAGATCGAGCCCAAGGCCGTCAACGACATGAAGTGTCGCGGGACGCTGTGGGAGTACGCGACAAGCAATACCGAAGGCAACCGGACGAAGTTGGAGCATCCCGCAACGTACCCGGACAAGCTCGCGGAAGACCTCATCATGTGCTTCTCGAAGCCCGGTGATCTTGTCCTCGATCCGATGTGCGGCAGCGGCACAACCTGCGTCATGGCGGCACGAAACAAACGCGACTATCTCGGCATCGAAATCAACGAGGACTACCATCGCATCGCGCTGAAACGAATGCAGGAGGAGGTGGCCAATGACGTCCGCCTCTTCTAGCCGCGGCCCGCTCAGTATGGTGCGTCATCAGGAAGGCGGATGGACTGAAAGAGACTTCCTGTGAGTGCAGCGGACCAACTCCAACAAACACTCACGATACTTCGCGTTGTCGCGCAGGTGGGCCGCGACCACCCATCCGAGCCTGTCCTTCAGGGCATTGCCCCTTTGTCCGGCTACTTCGACGGTGCCGGAAAGGTGATTGCTGGAGACCTCGACGCGCGGGACGGTGGTGTTACGCGACGCGAAGCACTCCTCCGGATGCTCCTGCTATCGGCTGTGATCGATCAAGGCCCCGATATCGAAGGCGTGCGACGCCTGGCCGCCGACGTTCTGAACGATCTGTATTCGCGCGAGGTCAGAATCCTTCACCGCCCGCTCGATTTCTTTGAGCACTTCCACATCTCGGCCACTTCAATCGAAGAGTGCCACGCTGTCGTGAAGGCTGCGAGAGCGCAGACGTGGGCCGAGCGGAACGACTCAAACCCAGCGAAGTACCTCCTGTACATGGAGGGAGCGGGCCAGACCCTTGGGTACGCCGTATACCGGTGGGGTGCCCCGCTGGCCGTACCGCTGATTCTCGCACAGGAAGCTGGCGCGAAGGGCGAAGATACTTCGGATGTCCTCTTCCGCCATTTGCGCGCGCGGCACGGTGGTTTCGCGCACTCCGTTGAGGGCGCAACCTACCTCATCAAGGACCACGGTCGCTACGGCCTCGGCAAAGCCATCGGCGACAAGGCCGCCCACCTCTTTGGTAAGTGGGTTGTGCATTCATTCCCGCTGCTCGCCACGCCCGGCGATTCCGCATGGGGCGCGTGGTCCTACGAGGTGCCCTTCGACAGCAACGCGGGCCGGGTGCTCTACCGCACGGGCATTATCACGGGATGGGTCGATGACGCACGTCTACGGAAACACGAGGTGATTCAGCCAGGGCAGGGAAAAGGCGGCAACACAGCATATATGCGGGTGACGAACCTGCGAGGGGTAGAATCAACGCTCGCGCAAGACTCGCCCGATCTAGTTGGTGCGAATCGAACGCTGTGCGTCGACCACCTGCGCAGCCACAAGCGAGCACCCCAAAAAGTGCAGGCCCAGCACATACCCTCTGCGGTAGCCTTGTTGGACGGCAACATGACGCCCGGCGAGATTGACGATGGACTGATCCGGGTTGGGACGGAGTGGTGCTTCAACACCGGCAACCCGCGATGCGCGGAATGCCCGTTGCGCGCTGTGTGCGCTGGTGCAAACGGACAGCCCGGCCTGATTACCGACGTTCGCACCTGAAGAGAGCGGAAAGCAACCTATGGCGACCAAAGACTTCGCAAACGACATAGCCAAAGCCAAGGCGGCGCTCGCCACGCTCCCGCGCGTCTGGGAGGGTAAGAAGTCTGTACTGGAGCTGAAGGCTGCGGATTACAACTGGCGACAGATGGAATGGTGGGCGTTCTATTTCGAGCACCTTTGCCATCAACGCCTCGCGGGTGTCTTCCAGATTCCCGGCGAGCGGTTCGGCACCGTGGGTTTCGACCTCAAAGGCTGTGTCAACTGGGACATGAAGGCGAAGGCCATCAAGTCCGACGACCACAAGTGCATCTTGAACGATTGCAGCGCCATCGACGCGACCATTGCCAAGTACGGAGAGCACGGGGTGCTCATCGCGCTCTGCGACGTTGAATACAACGACGTGAACCGCACATTCCAGCAATGGCACAGCGAGCTCAAGGGCGGGCTGTCTGCCTACGAGAAGGAGCGTCGAACCCGGACCGAAGTGTCACGCTACCGCAAGACCAAAGCGGAACTCGCCGAACTGCTGTTCCTGCGGTTCGACAAAGCAGCCGTAAGTCGGATGGGCTGCATGAACCAAGGCCGCAACTCGAACGGCGCGCCGCGACCTCCCAAGTACATGCTCGACTTGGAAGATGTGGACGGCATCCTTGTTGATCGCATCACGTTCTCAAAGTAGATAGCGACCATCACCTAAGCCGCCACCGTCGCCGTCGCGACCTCTCACCACCGTCTTCGTTCGTCGCGCGTGGCGACCCAGCGGCTCGTGTAGACCGCCGGTATGCCGCCGTCGCTCCTCTGAACTCGGCGCGGAAACTCGGCTTCGTGGTCATGATCAGGAACGAGCGAACGTTTATGGCCCCGTCGTCGGGGCCAGCGCCGGTCCTGCCGCGCTTGGGCGAAGGTGGTGAGCGACAGCGGCGGCCAGATTCGCGGGGCTTCTGATCGGCTCCCAGCCTTCCCAATCTGATTGCGTTAACCACCGTGGCCGCTGTGGTTGGCCTGTATCCCAGATGGGCCCCATGTGAATCGCCGGGCCGTCAGACGGGTAAGCAGTGTGGATGAACTCTTCCCCAACACCGACGCCATCAACCAGGGCTCCTTCTCGCCCAACGCGCAGGACGCCACCGCCATCACCGTCAACAACGGCTCGCGCTTCCGCGTGGGCGATCAGGTCCGCCCTGCCGGCGCTCGCGAAGTCATGTTCGTCACCGCCATCGCCACCAACGTGCTCACCGTGGTGCGCCGCTACGGCAACACCCCCGCCAGCAACCTCGCCAACACCCAGAAACTCACCATCCTGGGCAACGCCGCCCTCGAAGGCGACGACCGCCCCGACCCGCGCTTCACCAACCGCAGCCGCAAGCGCAACTGGACGCAGATCTTCACCTCGGGCGTCGAGGTCAGCGGCTCCATGCGTGCCGCGCGGCCGCTGGCTCTCGCCGACGAACTCGATTACCAGAAGCAGGAACGCCTCCGCGAACTCCTCCGCGACCTGGAAAACTGCGTGATCAACGGCGTCGCCCCCACCGCCAACCAGCAGGGCTCCGCCTCCGTTCGCCGCACTATGAACGGGATCATCAGCAGCCTCGTGACCAATCAGTACGTCCCCAACGCCGGCGGCATCCCCGTCGGCGGCGGCGGCGGCACCGACCTGAACGAGCCCGTGCTCAATGCCGCCATGCGCCTGGTGTGGGACGCCAGCCAGGGCAAGATCGACACCATCGTGGTGGGCGGGGCGCTCAAGCGGCGCATCAACGGCTTCCTCTCCGCCGTGCGCACCGTGCCCGTGAGCGAAACCCGCTTCCGCGACATGGTGAGCGTGTACGAGTCGGACTTCGGCGTCTGCCGCATCGTCGTCAGCCGCTGGATGCCGCCCGACAGTTTGCTGCTGCTCGATTCGTCGCGCATCGACGTGCTGCCGCTGGCGGGGCGCTCCTTCGGCTATCGCCCGCTCGCCACGCTGGGCGACCGCGAAAGCGGCCAGGTCATCGGCGAATACACGCTGGAGATGCGCAACGAAAACGCCCACGCGATCGTCCGCGGGCTGACCTGATGGAAGTACTGAGTGCTGAGTACTGAATGCTGAGCCAGAGCCTTCCCAATCCTGACTCCTTCCCTCCTCCTCTTCCCGGGCGCTGCCGCGTCCGGGAGGAGTTTCGGAATGACGAACGCCGAGGGCGCAGAGACGGACGCCGAGGACCGCAGAGGAGAAATGAATGGGTCAGATCTCGGATGTGTTCTCGCCGTCTCCTGTCCGTCACGTGCGCATCTCTGCGTGCCTCCGCGTCCCCCTCCGCGCCCTCTGCGTCCTCCCCGTTCCCGTTCCCGCCCTCATTTGGCCATTTGACAATTGGACATTTGGAGCCACCCCATGCCCTTCGCCACTGATCGTGATCTGCTGATCCTCGAACCCAACCTCTTCCGCGATGTGCAGTGGACGGCCCAGCGCCTCATCAGCGCCACCGCCACCGTCAGCGGCACCACGCTCACCGCGTCGGGCGTCGACTTTGCCGCGTCAGGCGTCGAGGCCGGCGCGGTGGCGATCGTCGATGGCGTGCCCGTGGAGGTGGTGAGCCGCACGAGCGCCACGGTGCTGGTGGTGTCGCGCCCGCGCGTGGGGCTGGATGATGCCGCGATTCCGCCCAGCCCATCCACGAGCAAAACGCTCACGATCCACACGTTCAGGCCGCAGATCGAACTGGTGCACCAGCAGGTGCTGCGGATGGTGGGCATCGACCCCTTCGAGCCCGCGGCACAGGTCGCTGCGGGGGGAGGGGGGGCGCTCACCGAAGCCGCGATTCTGAACCCGCGCGCCCTGCGGCTGGTCGAGGCCCTCGGCACGCTGCACCTGATCTTCGCCGGTGCCTCGGCCATCGGTGGCATCGGCTCCACCGGCCCGGACACACCCATCGCCCTCCGTGCCCGGTTCTATCGCGAGCGCTTCGACGAAGCCCGCCGCCGCGCCGCCGTACGCATCGACACCGACGGCGACGGCATAGCCGATGCAACACGCTATCTGAATCTGATGCAGTTGGCGCGAGCGTGAGGAGAGACGTCAGACATCAGACATCAGACTTCAGGACTTCAGGACTTCAGGACTTCAGGACTTCAGCACTCAGTACTCCGCACTCTGGACCCCCCCCATGCTCATCCTCAACCCCGACCGTGTTCGCTTCGACGGCCAGACCTGGCCCGACGTGCTTTCACTCGTGGTCGATCGCGCCGCCACGAAACTGGTGGAGGCGCGAACCGATCAGGGCCCGCACACCAACTTTGCCGATGTGGCCGAGCAGCGCGTCACCATCCGCATCGCGCAGGTGCTGGGCACGTCGGACATGCTCTCGCCCCTGCCCGGCGACGCGGCGCTGCTCGAATGGTGGACCAGCCCCAACGCCTCGCAGGCCCAGCGCGTGCGCGTGCAGTGTGACGCGGTCGTCACCGACGTGGGGCACGAACTCGGACCGCTGCTTGCCGCGCGCCGGGGCAAGGGCAGCGCGAGCGCGCTCCGCACGATCACACTCATCGCTACGTCGTCTGACGGCAAGGTCGATCCGCTCTCGACCATCGTGGCCAATGTCGGGCCGGATTGAGCACGCGTGCTGCCTGTGCCACTCGAACCACTCAAAGGTGAATCACCATGTCCAGTTTCAAAGGCATCGATCTCTTTGGTTCAGGCCCGCACCGGTTCATCGAAGGCTCGGCGGGGCAGCAGATGATCGCGCGGATCGCCCTGGGCACGCCGGTGTCGGGCAGTGTGTCGCTGGGCGATCAGGAGCAGGTCGTCACGGTGCGTGGCCGCCTCATCGCCGACGAGGACGCGCTGCTGTGGGACCAGATCGACGACATCAAGACGCAGTTGGCGGCCTGGAACACGCCCGGCACGCTCGAAGACCACCACGGCCACACCTGGAACCCGATCAACTTCGTGCGCTTCGAGCCGGCAGAAGTCGTCGACCGCGGCCGCCGCGTGTCGCTGGAGTATGAGGCGACGTTCATCAAACTGTGAACAACCACCCTCCCCCGCTCCCAGCGGGGGAGGTGTCACGAGGCTTGGCGAGTGACGGAGGGGGTGCTCGGGCGAGTCGATGCGCTGCGAGTTCTGCCCAACGGAAATCCCCTCCGCCTCGCGAGTCTCCTCAGCACTCAGCACTCAGCACTCAGTACTCCGCACTCAACTCAGGGAGCCCCCATGCTCGACACCGAACTCACCACCCTCGTCATGCAATGCGGCGCGGCGGGGCTCATCGGCTGGATGTGGCTCTCCGAACGCCGCGCCGCCGCCGAGCGCGAGCGGCAACTCACCGACGCCCACGAACGCATCGTGGACGAACGCACGGCCCTCGATGTGGTGCTGCGCTCGGTCGAAGGCTCCACCCGCGCCCTCACGGCCATCGAGGTCGGCCAGCGGCAACTGCTGGAACTGCTCACCCGGGCGTATGGGCTGGGCCCGCCGGCGAAGGCGTCAACGGACGGGACTGGTTCTGCGACCCGCCCGCCTCAGCCTGCACGCGCCCGTGCCCGCACTCGGGGCAGCCGGGCTCGCGCTGGCCGATGAGGTCGTAGCCGCAGGCGGGGCACGCGCCGACCTGCTTGCGGAACCTGGCGAGAATCCACGGCGGGATGAGCATGAGGCCGTACCACACGACGGCGTAGATCGCGATGTTGCCGAGCAGGCCGGGCCACAGCGGAGCCATCGGGATGAAGCGCACGCTGGCGAGACTGATGCCCACGCTGATCGGGCCGGCGCGGCGCGGCACGGGCGCGCTGGTGGCGGTGGCGACGGCCGGGTCGCGGTCGTCGGCGATGTTGTCCCAGTCGATCGCGCCGTCGAGCCGCCACGGCTCCATCGCGTTCGCCTCGATCGTGCCACTGATCCGCGCCTCGAACGCCAGGAACGGCCAGCCGCGCCGATCGACCGCGGCACCCCACACCGGCGGCGGGCCGGAACCGATCGCCGTCGCGAGGCTCGGGTCGAGCGGCAGCGAAGCCTTGGTCGCCGTGGCGCGGCTCTGCGTCGCAAACGACCAGCACGACACGGCGCACGCGACGCTCTCAGGGTGCATGGGCGTGGCGGCGTCTCGCGCGCCATACACGCGGGCCTTTTCGAACCAGATCTCACGCCGCGCCCCGGGAACCTCGATCAGCAGGTGCCAGGGCTGCAGGTGATTGCCATCGGACGCGATGGTGATGCGCGGCGTCGCGGCGTTGCGCAACACCACGCCCGCGGGCGTGATGATGGCGGTGGTGCCGTCGAGGGGTTGCCGCAGCGCGAGCCAGGTGGAGACGCCGGCGGTGGTGATGGCACCGAGAAACACGGCGACGACCGCGCGGCGAAGGATCGCCGCCCACGGGCGCTTCGTTTCACGCGCGGCGGCCATGCACAGAGCATATCGGTTCGGATGGCCGTCGATCGGGCCGTCGGCTTGGCGGCACAGGCGTCCCGCCTGTGTCGTTGGGGGGAGGCGAAACCTGCCAATCCTTCGCGCGTGGGCCCATCATTCGCCGCGATGCGCGGCGAGCACAGGCGGGACGCCAGTGCCGCCGTCCGTTTCTTCACGCACTACGGGGCGGCACCTTCAACGGCTTGATCAACTCCACCACGCAGGCACGGAAGCCCGCGGCTTCGAACGCCTGCCGCGCCGTCGCGTTGAACGAGCCCGTGTGCAGCCTGACCTGGCCTACGTCCAGGGCCCTGAATCGCTCCGCAGCGTGATCGGCCAGTTGGCGGGCCAGACCCATTCGCCGCGCCCGCGGCTCGACCCACACATCGTGAATCCAGCCGCACTCGGGGATCCAGAAGATCGGCACCTCGGGCTCGATGGTGCCGACGAGAAACGCAACGAGCGCGGCGTGCTGATCTTCGGCCACCAGAAACACGCTGCGCGGATCGGTGGCCCGCACGGGGAGCCAATCGGCGTAGCGCTGGAGCACATCGGGGCGGACCTGGAAGCGATCGGGATCGGCCCGCGCGTGCAGATCGCACAGCGCCCCGACCATGGGCAGCACGGCGGGCACGTCAGCCGCGGTGGCGGAACGGATGTGCATGAGTCAGGCTACGCGGGCGGAATCACGCGCCGATGCTGCACGCGATCACCCTCCGCATGCAGAGACACCATGATGACTCCTCCACGGCATGCCCGGCCTCCTTTCGAGAGGCCGAACAGTCGCCGCACAAAGTGTCACCCATGTCCCCGAACACCTATGTGTCCGGTCTGTACAGTTGGTAGGGGGTGGGTGGGTGAGGTCGGCGCGGGCGGGTACACTCCGCCCCACAGGAATGGATGCCAACCCCGTACATGCCCGTCTGAACTTCGCCATGGTGCTGGCCGACGAGGTCGCGGGCCGGATCATGCGCGTGTATCGCCCTACGGGCGTGCGATTTGACACGAAGAGTGATGGCTCGCCGGTGACGGTGGCCGATCGCGATGCCGAGGCGCATATTCGGGCCCGGGTCGAGCGGCTGTTCCCGGGCGACGCGTTCCTGGGCGAAGAGTTTGGCGAGAGCCCGGGCAAAACGGATTTCCGCTGGATCGTCGACCCCATCGACGGCACTCGCGCGTTTGTCCACGGCGTGCCCCTTTTTGGTACGCTCATCGGCATCGAACGCCACGGGCGCATGGTGGCGGGCGTGCTGAACCTGCCCGCGCTGATGGGCGGCGAGATGCTGTATGCCGCGACCAGCGAGGGGTGCTGGCACCGCGTGGGCGAAGGCCCTCCGCAGCGGGCCCGCGTATCGAGTGTTGCCACGCTCAGCGAATCGATGGTGTGCATGACCGCGCCGGCCGACCTGCACCGCGCCGGCATGGGGGCATCCTTCGAGCGCCTGGCCAGCAGCGCCAAGGGCCTGCGCGGGTGGAGTGATTGCTACGCGTTCGCGCTGGTGGCCACGGGTCGTGCCGAGGCGTCGATCGATGTGAAGGTGGCCCCGTGGGATGTTGCGGCTCTGATCCCCATTCTGACCGAGGCCGGCGGCACGATCACCGATTTCGCCGGCCACACCGGGATTGCCGGGACCAACTGCCTGACCACCAACGGGCGAGTGCTGCCCGAACTGCTGGCGATTCTGAATCAGGCGTGAAGGCGAGAGGAGCGACTGCGTTGCCGGGTGCGAGTCTGGTTGTGAAAATGGCTGGCGTTGACTGACGCGAGCGCGAACGCCGATCACCGCTCGACGAGTTCGTACAGCCCCGACCCCGCACGCCGTAGTTTGCCCTGCTCGGCCAACGCCTCCCACACCGCCCGCGGGAACTGGTGCGGCGGCGCGATGGCCACGACTGACGCGCGCTTCGACGTGACGATCCGGTTGCTCAGGCGAGACTCTTCATCCAGTTGCGTCACCTTCAGTCGCTTGCGGAAGGCCTTGAGGCCCGCGGCCAGGTCAGCCTCGCTGGGCGGGGCAACGGGCTCGGCCGCGACGGGTGGTGACGCGACCGCGACGGGTGCACCGCCAGCACTCTCGCCGCTTGCGGTAACCGAAGCGCTCGCGGCCACCGACGGCCGCGACGGCACATACCGCGTCTGCACCGCCAGTTGCGGATTCGCTTCCAGTTCCGCGACGAGGCCTTTCAGGCCCGGCAGATCGCGCATGGCCACCACCCGCGCGGCACGCATCTTGTCGATGCCGGTCCGCGCCAGCGTCGTCCCGGCGATCTTCCAATGATCCGCCGCCTTGGCTTTGTTGCGCTCGCCATCGATCGATGCGACGAGCCCTTGCAGTTTGCTCACCCACATGGCCGAGCCTCCGGGTGCTCCTCCCTTCATCATCGTATCAGACCCGGTTGATCGCTGATGCCCAAGCCCTCATGAATCGCGACCACCGAGACGCCCTGCCCTAACGTTCCCCGTGCCTCCCGCCATGCCAACCGCACCGAAGCATCGCCTGGGCCTCGCGCTGGCCGCGCTGCTGTGCATCGTGGCGGTCGTCGCCTATTACCGCGCGTTCATCCGCTACGAGATCGCGCCCCGCAACTTCGGGGTGGTCGAGGATGGAGCCATCTATCGCTGCGGCCGCCAGACCACCGGCAGTTTGAAGGCCATCATCGAGCAACACAAGATCAAAACGGTGGTTGACCTGGGTGCCTGGTGGCCTGACTCGCGCGAAGAGAAACAGACCGCTCGCACGCTCAAGGGTCTGGGCGTGAAACGCGTGCTGCTGCCCCTCAATGGTGATGGCACCGGCGACCCCAACCGCTATGTCGAAGCCCTGCGTGTGCTGAAGGACTCCGCCAATCACCCCGTACTCGTGTACTGCGCCGCCGGCGCGCAGCGCACCAGCGTGTGCATCGTGCTCTACCGCCACCTCGTGCAGGGCCAATCGATCGACGAGGGCTACGCGGAAGCGGCGAGGTTTGAGAACACGCCACAGGACAACCGCCCGTACGTCGATCGCTATATGGGGGCCATCAAGCAATCGCTCGACCGCGGCACGCTGATCCCCTATTCAGCCGACGATGCCAAGGCGAAGTAAGTCAGCAGGCAGGCCCGATCCGCCTATACCATTGCCCATGCCCGACGAACCACCAGCGACGGGAGATCAACGCGACGCCCCCGGCGCGAGCGCGGAATCGAACACCCCCCCACCCCCCCTGCCCTCGCGGTTCTCCCCCGCCGAGCAGGCCGCCCAGCAGCGACTCGCCCTGGTGCGCATCGTCCGCATGGCCTTTGTCGTGATGATCGTCACCGTCACGCTGCTCTACATCATCAACACGGGCCAGAGCCAATCCGGCGGCGACACCGCCTTCGGCATCAGCCTGGCCATCGGCTGGCACATCCCGCTCACTGCGGGCCTCGTCCTCTGCCTCCTCGTGCTCGCTATCGATCTGCTGACGCCGAGCAAGAAAATCGCGACCATCTCGGGCGTCTTCTTCGGCCTGCTTGTGGGCCTCATCGCCGCGTTCGCCACGACGTTCATTATCGATCTGCTCGTGCAGGCCTATGAGATCAAGGCTCCCGATCTGGTGGCGGCGATCAAGGTGCTGGTGGGCATCAGTTTGTGCTACCTGGGCATGTCGAGCGTGCTGCAGACGCAGGACGACTTCCGGCTCGTGATTCCGTATGTGGAGTTCGCCAAGCAACTGCGCGGGCCGCGTCCGTTGCTGCTCGATACCTCCGCCCTCATCGATGCGCGGATTGTGGATGTCGCCGCGACGGGCATCCTTTCGGTTCCCATCGTGATTCCGCGGTTTGTCGTTGAAGAACTGCAGCGCCTTGCCGACAGCGCCGACAAGCAGAAGCGCGCCCGAGGCCGGCGCGGGCTCGACGCGATTCCCCGCCTGCGTCGCAATCCGGCTCTCGACGTCACGATCGACGATTCGCCCATCACCGGCAAAGCCGTGGACCAGATGCTTGTTGAACTTGCCCGCACCATGGATGGCGCGATTGTCACCGCCGACACCGGGCTCAACCGCGTGGCGGGAATCCAGGGCGTCGCGGTGCTGAATCTCAACGACGTCGCCAATGCGCTCAAGCCCTCGCTCATCGCCGGCTCGCGGCTCACGATCGAACTGGTCCGCCGGGGCGAGCAGGTCGGCCAGGCCGTGGGTTTCCTGGACGATGGCACGATGGTGGTGGCCGAGCAGGCCGAGGACCGCATCGGCCAGCAGGTGGAACTGGAAGTCTCTGGCGCGCTCCAGACCTCGGCGGGCCGACTGATCTTCGCGCGCCCGGCAGACGACCACGCCCACGGCCCATCACAACCCATGCCGTCGTACGGCCCCGGTGCACCGGGCCACCACGATCAGCCCGAAGCGCCGGATGACGAGGCCGACGAATCGGGCGAGCCCGCCGATTCGCCGGATGCGCCGCGTTCCGCGTCATCGCTGCCCGCAACGTCCGTTCGTCCGCCGCCACCGACGCCTCCACTGCGCCCCGGGCCGTTTCCGCCGAATCGACCGGCGCGGTCATCGGCTCCGCGCAATCCGAGGCGGTGATCGCCGCGATCGGTGAGTTGTGCCGCATGTGCCATGTGATGCACCCTACTGCACCCGATACACCCTCACGCTCCGCGCGGGTGTGGCAGGGATTCGGTCGGTCTTGTCGCGCTCGCCTTCCATGGCGGTGAGTTTCCCGTGTACCAGTTCCGCGCCCGCGCGGCCAACGCCCGCCGGTGGGAGCCAATCAAACTCGGGTGCCGGGCGGTCGCGCAGGTTCACCACGACGAGTGCCGACTCGGCCAGTCCCTCACCTCTGCGGAGAAATGCGAGCACGCCCGGTGGGGGGGTTGGGGTGGTTGGCGTGCCCTTGGCGATCTCCAGCCCATCGGCACGTAAGGCCGGATGCGCGCGCCGCAGCGCCACCATGCGCCGGTACACGTTCAGCAGCGAGGCGGGGTCTTTCAACTGCGTCTCCACGTTCACGCGGGCGGCGTCCTTGCTCAACTCTTGCCACGCCTTGCCTGTGGTGAACCCCGCGCCGTGCTCGGCGGGTGTCCATCGCATGGGCGTGCGGATGCGCGGGTCGGGCTTGTCGCCGGTCATGCCGATCTCTTCGCCGTAGTACAGAAACGGCGTGCCCGGGAGCGTGAGGAGGATCGACGCGGCGAGGGCCGCGCCCTCGGCCAACTCCGGCCCTGCCGCGCCCGACCCCCCTCCCCCCCGCGCCAGTTGCGTCACCACCCGCGGCTGGTCGTGATTCGCCAGAAACGTGCTCGCCGATGCGCGCGGGTATGCCCCCATCGTCACCTCGATCGCCCGTGCCAGCGGCTTCGGGTCTCCCGTGCTCACGGCGTTCACGATCGCGTCCGCCAGGGCGAAATCAAACGTGCTCTCCATCCCCGGGCCGACATAACTCGCCGAGGTGACCGAGTCCGACCACACCTCACCGACAATGAACGCATCCGGATTCAACTCGTGGCAATACGCGCGGAACTCCGCCAGCCAGGCGTACGTCGCGGGCGTGTTCTCCTGCTGCGGGCCGTCTTCGATCAGGTGGCGGATGGCGTCGAGGCGGAAGCCGTCGATGCCCACGTCCACCAGCCAGAACTTTGCGACGGCTTTCATCGC
The DNA here is from genome assembly GCA_964588585.1 of uncultured Phycisphaeraceae bacterium. GTDB lineage: Bacteria > Planctomycetota > Phycisphaerae > Phycisphaerales > UBA1924 > JAEUIX01. The sequence goes on along the minus strand of CAZPPX010000012.1, from coordinate 28,737 downwards.
CTTCGTCACGGCCTCGTGCTGATAGTTCAGATCGGGCATGTCGTGGTTGAAGATGCCGTAGTAGAACCTGGGTGCCTTCGCGCCGTCCTTCTCCGCGACGCCCTCGAGTGCCGCGCGAACGCGCGAGGTCGAGTGCCACACGGTCTGGCCCCAGGGCCCGCGATAGTGCTGGTCTTCGTACGCCCACACGTACCACCGGTGGCGCGGCGACGCCGGGTCCGCCGCACCGGTGAACCACTCGTGCCGGCTGGAGTGGTGATTCAGCACCAGGTCGATGATCACGCGGATCCCCCGCGCGTGGCACGCGGCCACCAGGGCCTTGAAGTCGTCCATCGTGCCGTACTGCGGGTGCACGCCCAGGTAGTCGGTCGCGTCGTACCCGTGGTAACTGGGCGAGGGGTGAATGGGCATGAGCCAGAGCGCATCGATGCCCAGGTCGGGAGTCGTGTCGTCGGCATCGCGCAAGTAGTCGAGTTTTTCGCGCAGGCCATTGAAGTCGCCGATGCCGTCGCCCGCGAGCGGGCCTCCCCCATCCCCCTTGGTCGAGTCGGCGAACGACCGTACGAAGACCTCGTAGAAAACCGCGTCGTTCCACCAGCCTCGACGGGGGGGCGTCGGCGTGGGCAACGCGCGCTTCGCCGCAGCGGGGCCAGATGAGGCCGGCGCGGGATTGGTCGTCGCTTGCCCAAGCGCGAGGTCTGACACCGCCAGCACCACGCCTGCGGCCAGAACGGCCCATCCCGCGGCGTTGCGGCGCGTGTTGTCCTGGTGATGGAAGAACACGGGTGCGATCTGAGCGATGCCGACGCGCATAGACAACGCTATGCGCTGCGGCGGCAGCGTCTGCACGGTTGGTGCTCTTGAGTCGTTCGCATCAGCCGCTCCGAGCAGCGGTTGGTGGCAGGGGGCTTTACCCCGCCGCGTCCTTGGCCGCCTGCGGCAACGCCACCGCCAGCACCACCATCGCCGGGATGGCCGTGAGCACCGCCCGCGCGATGGCGTGGGGCCAGGGCTTCAGCCGCGCCAGCCGGCCGACATCGGCGAGCAGGCCTGCGAGCGGGCAGGCCGCGAGGAGCAGCATGTGCCAGATCGCCATATCGCTGCCGTTGGGCCCGATGAACCACTGCGTAGTCATCACGAGCGCAAAGACACTCGCGCCCGGCCCGGCGAGCGAAATGCCCGCGCGAGGCCGAAAGATGGCGGCGAGCAGCACCGCGCCGCATGCCGCGGCTAACCACGCGCATGCGGTGGCACCGGTGAGCGAACCCGTGGCGACGCGCGCGATGGCGGTGAGCGTCGCCATCGTCCAGAGCACCAGCGCCCCTGATGGCCCGGGCCGGATGGTCGCGCGATGCAGCCCCCACCACGCCGCGAGGGCCAGGAGCGGGAAGCCGACCAGCCAGATAGCGCGCTGGGCGGTGCTCCAGTCGCCCATGAGCGTTCGCGAAAGGGCCAGGATCAGGCTTGCCGCGGCCATGGCGCGAAAGCCCCACGTCATGCCCCGCACGCCCTCCCACCGGCGCTCGGCGAGCGCGAAGATCGTGCCGCCCGCCGCGGCCCACACATACCAGTTACCAAAACTCGGCGGGGCCTTGGCCAGCCCACGCAGGGCGATCGCCGGTTCCAGCGACCACGCGGCGTTCGCCGCGGCACCGATCACCGACCCGACGCCCAGCGCCATTGCGCCCGCACTCAGCGGGCCGGGTGCCAGCAGCCTGGTCGTGAATGGCGCAGGCTCGACGCCGGCGCTCGGGCCCCGGTGCTTCCACCAGGGCACGAGCGTCACCGCCAGCGCCCAGCCGATCACCGCTGGCAGCGCGAGCAGGATCGGATTGATGATCGCGGGGTCCATGCGCGGCGTGGCTCCGTCAAACTAGCCCTGCACCCGCGTGCGCAGGTTGTCCAGCACGTTCATGAAGTTGATGTACGCGTCGTAGGGCGATTCATACGGGCTGAAGTACTTGTGCACGTCGCCATCGGCCCAGTATTTCGTACACATGTAGTAGAAGTGGTCGCTGGTGGTGGCGCGCCGCCAGTCTTCGAGCGCGTAGCGGGCCTCGGTGAGGGCGTGCTCGTCACCCGAGGCGGTGGCCGCGGCGATCCGCCGTCGCACGGCCCGCTCGAGCCGATACGTCTCGTTGAGCGCGTTGCTCTGCATCGCGTTTCCGAGCCAGGCCGAGAGGTCGCGCTCGGTGTCGGCCCAACTGATGACGTGCGGCACGTCGTACTCGCCCACCGGCTCGTGCTTCTGCAGGGCCTCGCTGGGCGTGCAGAAGTCGTTGTGCCCGGGGTTCACGTCGAACACTTTTTCCGGGAGCGCTTCGAGGAACTTGAAGATCCCCGTATCGGCCCACTGGTGCTCGCCGAAGGTCTCGTAATCCATGAACAGGTTGCAGAGGTAGCCGTCGCCGTTGATCTGGTTGACCCACTGCGCAAAGCGCTCGGCGGGCAAGGGCCACTCGGCCCAGCCCCGGTTGCTGAACCGGAACGCGATGTCGTCGCTCAGGCGGTAGTTCTTCAGCAGCAGGCCGAAGGGCTTGCCGTGCGGGCCCTTGCCGGTGTGCGGGGGGCGATAGACATAGTTTGGCGAGCGATACCCGAGCAGGTGATCGGCACCCTCGCAGATGCAGCCCATCCAGCGCGGGTTGCCGTCGTCGCCCGGCATGCCGGAGACATAGTGAGCCAGGTCGTTGTTGTAGATCAGTTCCGTATTGCGGAAGACCTTGGGCGTCTGCCCGAAAAGGTCCTGGATGCGGCGGGTGTGCTTGGTGACCTGCTCGGAAAACTCCTCGCGCGAGTAGAGGAAACTCAGCGAGTGGTAGTAGGTCTCGCCCAGAAACTCGCAGCAGCCCGTGTCGGCCAGGCGCTTGAAAACATCGATCACATCAGGGCAGAACTCCGCCCACTGGTCCAAGCACACGCCCGTGATGGCGTACGACACCTTGAACCGGCCCTTGTGACGCTTCACGAGGTCCAGGATCAGGTTGGTCGCGGGCCGATAGCACTTCTCGGCGATCTTGCGGCAGATATCCCCGTTCTTTTTCTGGTCAAAGTAAAACGGGTCGGCGTCGAACACCGAGTACCGCCGCAAGCGGAACGGTTGATGCACCTGAAAGTAAAAGCAGACCGAAGCCATACGGCATCGTACCCGCGCGCGGCCTCGGCCCGTTTCGATTGAACACGTCATCCACACTCTTCGCGCCGTTCCTGCGCGTGACCATGAAAACCCCTGCTTAGACTCCCTCCCCATGCCCATTGTCTTCCACACGCTCGACAGCGGCATGCCGCTCCTCGCCGAGGTCAACGCCGGCGTCCGCTCCGCGTCGATCAACTGGCTCCTGCCCATCGGCTCGGCCACCGACCCGGCCGGTGCCGAAGGCCTCTCCACGCTGCTTTCTGAACTGATCTTCCGCGGCGCGGGCGCGAATGACTCCCGCGCCCAGGCCGATGCGCTCGATCGTCTGGGCCTCTCGCGCGGCGCCAGCGTGGGCGGTCAATACCTCGGCCTCTCCGTCACGATGCTGGGCGATCGGCTCGAGGCCGCGCTCCCGCTGCTGGTGGACATCGTCCGCGCGCCCCGCATCGAGCCTGATGCGGTGGAACCCACGCGGGCCCTGGCCCTTCAGGCCCTCGCGGGGTTGAAGGATCAGCCTCAGGAGCGGGCCGGGATGCTCCTCTCGGCACGCCACAACCATGTGCCCCTCAACCGTTCTGGGTTGGGCACGCACGCGGGTCTTTCGGCCGCGACGCGCGACGCGCTGGTGGCCCATTGGGCCGCGCGTGTAAAGCCCAAGGGCTCGATCTTCGCCGTGGCCGGGGCGATCAATCCTGACGCTATCGCCAAGCGTCTCAATGCCTTGCTGGCTGGTTGGAGCGGCCAGGCCGCGCTGATTCCCGCGACCCCTTCGACCACACGCGGCACCTACCACCACGAGCCCGAAGAGTCTTCCCAGGTGCAGATACTGCTTGCCCATGAGGCCCCGCGCGAGGCCGATCCCGATGCGATGCTGGAACGCATCGTCGCCTCGGTGCTCTCCGGCGGCTCATCGTCGCGCCTGTTCACCGAGGTGCGTGAGCGCCGCGCCCTGTGCTACGCGGTCTCCGCGTCGTATGCCGCGGATCGAGATTGGGGCCGCGTCACGGGCTACGTCGGCACCACGCCCGACAAGGCCCAGCAATCCCTCGATGTGATGCGCGACGAACTGGCGCGGATCACGACGCCCCAGGGTGCCGTGACGCCCGAGGAGTTTGCCCGGGCGGTCGTCGGCTACAAGTCGCGGCTGGTCTTCTCGGGCGAATCGAGCGCCGCCCGGGCCGGGGCCTTGGCCAGTGACTGGCACCGCCTGGGCCGCACCCGCACGCTGGAAGAAATCGCCGCTCAGGTGGACCGGGTTCGCCTCGAAGAGGTGAACGCGTACCTTGCCCGCCGCCGCCCGGGGACAGCCACGATCGTTACGCTCGGTCCTGCCGCCCTGAATCCGGGTACCTAAGGGTCGGTCTACCCGGTTGGACAAAGTCCCCATAAGGGGTGAAAACAGGCAGTCTTGTGTCCTACCGGGCCCGGGTACGTCCCCGATCTGCGGGCCCGAGCGAAACTCATTCGGATTCAGGGTGCAACCCACCCGAACCTGAGGTAGAACATAGAGCGAGGGATGGGGGAAGTTTGCCCATTCGTTTGGCTGATGTCCGGGTCGGTTGCTGAGGCCCCCTGGATCCATCTTGGAGATTGAGCAATGCGTCAGGATCGCCTGCTGCGAGTGTCGGTGTCTTCTCTTCTCGTGGCCCTGGGCGTGAGCCTGGGCGTGCCGTGCTGCTCGGCGGTCGCTGCCGAACCGGGCGAAGATGAAGTAGCCGTTCGATCCTCGATGCTGGCTGCGATCAGCCAATCGGTACGACAGCCCGCGCCGCGCTTTGAGCGTCGCGCCGCGCTGGCCTTTGCCCGCGCTGGCCGCGGCTGCACGATCAGCGATGAGAACGACGAGATGATGGCGACCGATCGCCCCTGGCTTCCGGGTGCGGCCGACCAGGTCACCGCCTCGATGATCCCCGTGATGGCCTGCTGGCACCCCGATACCCCGCCGACCGCGCAGGAACAGGCCGAGTTCGAGCAGCGCCTGTTCGGACAGTTGTTGCAATACAACGTGGGGGACCGCTGGACCTCCACGGCCACCAATGGCGGTGCCGTGGGAAGCGAAGGCGAACCCATCACCATCACCTGGTCGTTCGTGCCCGACGGTCTCAGCATCACCTCCAACGGCGTGGGCGAGGGCACCCAGAACAGCACCCTCTTCGCGCAGATGGACATGAAGTTCGGCAACAACCGCGCCCTGTGGATCCAGCGGTTTACCGAGTCCTTCAACCGCTGGGGCGCGCTCACCGGTGTCAACTACACCCGTGTCCGCCAGGGCACCAACGAATGGGACGATGGCGCCACCTGGGGCTCACTGGGCAACAACGCCGTGGCCACCACCCGGGGCGATGTCCGTATCTGCATGAAGAACTTCGGCGGGGGCGGCGGCGTGCTCGCGTACAACTCCTTCCCCAACGATGGCGACATGGTCATCGACTCCAGCGAAAACTGGGGCTCCAGCGCCAACAACCACCGCTTCCTTCGCAACACCGTCATGCACGAGCACGGGCACGGGCTGGGCTTCAACCACGTCTGCCCCTCCAACGGCACCAAACTCATGGAGCCCGCGCTCGCCACCAACTTCGATGGGCCCCAGCAGGACGACATCCGCGCCGGCCACCGCAACTACGGCGACCCTAGCGAGCCCGACAACACCTTCAGCACCGCCGTCCTCCGTGGCGCCCTCAACAACGCCCAGACCCTCACCATCGGCACCGTTCCCTCGCCCGCGGTCGCCAACGCCACCATCCTCAGCATCGATCGTGACGGCGAGCAGGATTGGCACCGCGTCACCCTCAACCAACCCTCGCTCGTGACGGCCACCGTCACCCCCGTGGGCACAACCTATGACGATCAGCCCCAGAGCGGCGGCTGCCCCACCGGCAACCCCCTCGCGGCCCTCTCGGTCGCCAACCTCCGTCTCCAGATCGTCGCGTCCAATGGTGCCAGCGTGATCGCGGTCGCCGAGGGGAACGCGGCGGGCACCAATGAAGTGCTCACCCAGATACTCCAGCCCGCGGGCGACATCTTCGTCCGCGTCACCGAGACCGGCACGCCCACCACGGGCGAATCGCAACTCTACCGCCTCACCGTGCAATCCGGCCTCGCGCTCACGCTCACCGCCACCGACGCCACCGTCGTCGGTCGCGTCGATCTGAACTGGGTGACCGTGCCCAACGCCACCTATCGCCTCTTCCGTGGCACCACCAACGTGCGGGCCAATGCCACCCAGATCGCCTCCGGCCTCACCGCCAACGCCTTTTCCGATACCACCGCCGTGCCCGGCCAGGTGTACTTCTACTGGGTCTCCGCCAGCCAGTTTGTGGGCTTTGAATACGACTTCGCCGGCCCGGAGACGGGTGCCGCCGCGCAGCCTTCTAATGTCCCGCCCATCGCCCGCGCCGGAGCCGACGTCTCCTCCCCCGACCTCGACGGCAGCGGCAGCGACACCGTCGCGCTCAGCGGGGCTACGTCCACCGACTCCGACGGCACCATCGTCAACTATCGCTGGAGTGAAGGCCTGCAAGTGCTTGCGACGGGGCCTTCCTCGTCGGTCAACCTCAACCTCGCTGGCGGTCCGCACACCATCACGCTGCTTGTGACCGACAACGCGGGCGCGACGCACTCCGACAACGTCATCGTGACGGTCAACCAGCACCCGATCGCTGATGCCGGGGCCGATGTTGATATTGAAGACACGGACAACTCCGGTGGTGAGAGCGTGACCCTGAACGCCACCGCCAGCACCGATGCCGACGGCACCATCGCCACCTACCAGTGGATGCTCGACGCCACCGTCCTCGCCTCCGGCTCCTCGCCCACCGCCATCGTGAGTCTGCCCGTGGGCGTGCACACCGTCACCCTCACCGTCACCGACAACCTGGGCTCGCCCAACACCGACACGGTCAACATCACCGTTACCGCGCCCCCGCCCCCCACCTGCCCCTTCGACATCAACGGCGACGGCAACCTCGACCCCGACGACCTCTCTGACTACATCGCCTGCTTCTTCAGCCAGCCGCCGTGTCCCCAGGCCGACATCAATGGCGACGGCAGCACCGACCCCGACGACCTCTCCGACTACATCGGCGGGTTCTTCGGCGGGTGCTGATCGAATGCCCCTAGGGGATGGGGTTGGAGGAAGGTTCATGCAGGCCAGAGGTGCAGCGTGTTCGCACGCGCGTTAGATCGTCCAACCGATAGACTGCACCACCTGCACCACCTTTCTGGAAGGCTCTTGCCATGTCCTTTTTTGACCCTGGTCGGTGTTCATCACACTGGTGGCGTTGTAGCAGTTGCCGTGTTTCTTGAGTTTGGCTTCCGGGGTCCGAACCGTCACCAACAGCAAGCAGGATTACCAGTCTTACGATGACCATCCTCGGGCCCTCGCCTTTCTCTGGTACATCTCATGGCGACTGCTCCGCGGCCTCGGCTGGGCCACCGCGCGAAGGGGCGACGGAACTTCGATCGTGGCTGGCCGATCAATCCGCAAATGACCAGACTCGACCTCGCCAGTTCCCACCCCTCGCGACATCCCCCCTCTTCCCTCTCCCGCCTCAGTGCACGCCTTCGGCCGCCAGCCACCGCTCGCAGTCCAGCGCCGCCTGGCAGCCCATCCCCGCCGCTGTCACGGCCTGGCGATAGTGCTCATCGGCCACATCCCCACCCGCGAACACCCCGGGGATGTTGGTCGCCGAGGATCGCGTCCGCAGCAGCACATAGCCCTTCTCCGTCAGGTCCACGCCGCTACCTTTGAGGAACCTGGTCGCGGGCGTGTGGCCGATCGCGACGAACAGCCCCTTGCAGGCAAAGTTCGTGCGGGCCTTGGTGATGGTGTCTTCGAGCACCACGCCTTCGATCACGTCCTGCCCCAGCACGTCGACCACCACCTTGTTCCACTGCACCTTCGCGTTCGGGCGACCCATGAACCGCTGCTGCATGATCTTGCTGGCCCGGAACGAATCGCGCCGGTGGATGATGTGCACCTCTTTGCCGAACTTGGTGAGGTACGACGCCTCTTCCATCGCGGTGTCGCCCCCGCCCACCACCGCCAGCACCTGGTTGCGGAACCCGGGGAGCGCTCCATCGCACACGGCACACGCCGACACACCTCCGCCGGCGCGGGCGAGACGCATCTCGTTCTCAAGCCCGATCCAGTTGGCCACCGCGCCCGTCGCGATGATGACCGAGTGGGCCTTCACCGCGCCGCTGGGGCTGCGGCCGTCTTCGCTGGTTGTCAGCGTGAAAGGCCGCTTCGAGAAGTCGCACGCCAGCACATCCTGCGGCACCACCACGGTGCCGAAGCGCTCGGCCTGCTTCTGAAACTCGTCCATCATCTTCGGGCCGGTGATGCCGTGCGAAAAGCCCGGGTAGTTTTCGACCTCGGTGGTCAGCATCAACTGCCCACCGGGCAGCACGGGCCCGGGGTCCTGCTTGGCCACGCCGCAATAGAGGACCGGGGCGAGTTGGGCCCTGGCCGCGTAAATGGCGGCGGTCCAGCCTGCGGGGCCCGACCCGATGATGACCACGCGATGCACGCCGGATTCAGTGCTCATGCGAACCTTCTACGTACTGAGGAAGGAAAATGATCGCCGTCGGCTTAGGTTGCCAACTGGCAGACGGGTTCAGACGCGGCTTTGGCGCGATTCGGGCCCGTTTCAGCCAGCCTTACTTGATTGCCCCATCCGTCACGAGTTTCTCACGCAGCAGGCTGATCACCGGCGGCCAGATCAGGTAATCCGCCTTGTCTTCTTCGTTCATCTGGGTGAGGCGCTTGGCCCCGTCAAAGTCGCCGTCAGGCCCGGCCGAGTAGAGCACGAAGTACTCCGCGTTCAGTCGGCGGGAGAAGTTCGGGAAGTTGCTCCCGGGGATCACGTTGAGCGTGTGGTCCTGCACCGGGTTGATCGGGTCGGGGATCGCGTCGCGCACGGGCACGAAGTACTTGTACACCGTGCCCTCCACGCGGCTCAGCGGATCGAGATCGATATTGGGCAGGAACGCTGGCCGCACCGAGGTCGGATCGCGGGGGAACGTGCCCTTCTGGCCGATGCAGAAGCCATTGATGGCGAGAGACAGGCGGGTGCCGCCCAGTTCCACGCGCAGGCGCGTCCGCAGATCAAACAAGGGCGACAGGTCGCCCACCAGCATCCGCACCACGGCAAACTTCACCGTGTCAAGTTTGTCGAAGTCGCCCCTCAGTTTGAGCGTCGGGTCCCACTGCTTGAGTTTCCACCGCTGGTACCACCCGCCGTAAACATTGGCGAGGGCTTCGCGGGTCTCGGCGTCGTTGCCGTGGATGTCGGCGATCGAGTCCCAGCGTGCCGTCTCGCTGAACAGGCGGAGCGGATTGGCCCGCGACGCGGATTCGGCCAGCATGGGCGCGAAGACCGCCGGGTTTGGCCTCCCCCGGCGTTGGAACACCCGGTTGATCGCCTGCTCGCAGCCGACTTCGTTGCCCGTGGGGAACTCGAGCCGATCCAGCCCGATGATCCCGCCCCGGTCGATCATGCGGTCCTTCAGCACGTCGCGGGTGACGTCGGCGGTCAGGTTCTGCTTCTCGGCCCGGGAATCGACGTAGGCGACATCGCGCATCCGCTCCATCGCCAGGAGCATGGACTTGTACGACCACTCGATCTCGGCGTAGAACGATCGGTCGGCGATGCTGCGGGAAAAGTGCAGCCAGCGCCACAGCAGGTCGAGCGCCTCGTCGGGCTTGCCCGCCGCCAGACGCCGCGTCACGTCCACATGCACCAGGCAGTTGGCCCGCTCGAACATGGGCAGGTACAGGTGCTTGGCGCGCGAGAGCATGGGTGGATCGCCCAGGTCGGTGTACGCCCGCAGGGCGACGGTTTCCGGGTCCAGCCCTTCGGTGCCATAGGGCTGGCCGAATGCGAACGCCTTTTTCCAATCCTTCTCGCCGGTCACCTTGACCAGGCCATCCAGAAACGCCTTCTGGGGCTCGGCCTGGGCCCACGCCGCCGCCTCGTCCCAGCCGGTGGTACCCGCAGGCATCAGGGCGGCCTGGTAGGCCACCGCCACGGCCGAGGGCGGATCGGTCATCTTTGCCAGGAGGGGGATCAGCACTGTGTCGCTGCGCTTGTCGGCGGCGATGGTCTTGAACCTGGCGTTCAGGCGATCGGAAAACTCGTCAGCCCGTGCCGGCTGCACCGCCGCGATCAGGATGGCCGCGCTCATGCTCAACGCCGCGAGCACCCGGCTCGCACGTCGCCCACGCCCCCCCAACCCCCCACGCCAGCGCGTGCCCGGCCCAGACATCCGACCCTCAGCACGCGGCACGAAAACACTTGGCATGGCGACCTCTTTCAACGAGCACACCTCTCCCCCGCCCCAAAACACCCCTCCGCCGGACGCCCGGCACCAGGGGGTTCAGATGGTAGCAAGATTCCCCGCCCCATTCGGCAAAGTGCCCAACCGGGTTCCCTAGCACACCACCCTCCCCCGCCCCGGCTACGCAAACGCACAATACCCTACCTCTGCTTCCACCCTTTTGGGATAAGGAGTCCCCCATGTCAAGTCGATTCAGCGGGTGGTGCTGTTCGCACGCCCCGATGCGCACCCTCACACGCGGGCTCCGTGCCGCCGCGATCGCGTTCACGGCCGCGGCTGGGTAGGTGGGTTGGGTGGGGCGGCCGTGGCCCAGCCTGTGCCCTTGCCACCGCTCTCGCCCGCGGCTCAGGCGGCCGGGGCGGTGGTCACGCGCCAGGCGGGGTTCGAGTTTGTAACAATCGGCAGTCCGGGCAATGCCGAGGTGCCGCCGGAGTATCAATCGTTTCCGACACCCACGCCGGGCTTAGGACGGGTCAACAATGAGTATCGGATTTCGCGGACGGAGGTGACGTACGGGCAATATTTCGACTTCGTGCGCGCCTACGCGCCGCTCTTCGACGTGACCGACCGCATCGAATGCGAGGCGCCAATGGTCTCTCGGGGCCACCCCAAGATAACTACAACCGTGCCGTACTTCAGCAGATGGTGATCCATCCCGATTCAACCGTTCATGTCGAGCTCACGGGTTGGCTGAGCGACTTTGGCCGCATTGAGTGCGCGGCGGTAACGGAATTGATCCTCATCGACGACACGATCGAGGCATCGGGAGCCAACTGCGGCAGTGGCGAGAAACTCATCGGGCACAACCAAACGAGCGATCCGTCTCGCCTGCTTGTTCGCAACAATCCAAACTTAGTCCTCTCAACGGGTGGCAGCGCGGGATCGTCTTGGCGGAAACGCGTTCGCAACGCTCCGACCAGTGTGTGAAGTTCTTGCCCAGCGTAGTTGTCGAGAATGTCCATCGGTCGTGTTGGTCGCTTTGAACTCCGGGCTGTTGATCTTCCAGTTGGAAGGGAACCTCCAAGCAGCAATCGGACCATCTGGACGCGCGATGAGCCGCCGAAGGCACCGACCGGGCCAATCTGTCCGGCGCGAACTTCGATGAAGTGCAGGCCAAGAACATCGACACGCTCACCACGTCCGCCGCGGGCGTCTACGCCGACATCGCCGCCGAGACCATCGACTCCGCCGGCGGCACGGGGATCGACGCCCTTCAAGGCCTCAGCGGCTCGGTCACCGCCAACAGCCTCGCCTCGGGCCATAGCCCACTGCGCAGGTACTCCGGTGCACCGACCTCCTCCGCCTATCCTCGCCAGGAATGTCCACCGCCTATATCACCACGCCCATCTACTACGTCAATGACCGCCCCCACATCGGGCATTGCTATACCACCGTCGTTGCCGATGCCGCGGCACGCTTCCAGCGCCTCTTCGGGAAGGACGTCTTCTTTCTCACCGGTACCGACGAGCACGCCGACAAGGTCGTCACGGAAGGGGCTAAGCGCGGCTTCTCGCCCATCCAGTGGGCCGACCGCAACGCCGCCGAGTTTGAGAAGGCCTTCGCGCTCCTCGGCTTCTCCCACGACGACTTCATGCGCACCACGCAGGAGCGCCATCGCACCAAAGTCCTCGATTACGTCGCCCGTCTGCAGACCCACGGCGACGTCTACCTCGGCGAATACGAAGGCTGGTACGACCAGTCCCAGGACGAGTACCTCACCGAGACGGTTGCCAAAGAGTCTCCCCACGGGCCATTTACCAGCCCCGTCACCGGGCGGCCGCTGGTCCGCCGCACCGAGAAGAACTGGTTCTTCCGCCTCTCCGCTTACGAGGACCGCCTCAAGAAACACCTCGCCGACAACCCGGATTTCGTCCAGCCCGACGCCCGACGCAATGAAGTCCTCGGCCGCCTGCGCGACGGCTTGCAGGATGTGCCCCTGTCGCGACCCATCACGGCCGACCCCGCCAGCCAGTGGGGCATCCGCATGCCCGGCGACGATGGCCAGCGGATCTATGTGTGGATCGATGCCCTCTTCAACTACCTCTCGTGCGTGGATACGCCGACGCGGCGAAAGTACTGGCCGCCCGCGGTGCATGTGATGGCCAAGGACATCCTGTGGTTCCACGCGGTGATCTGGCCCGCGCTGCTCATGGCCCTGGGCGAGCCGCTGCCCCGCCAGGTCTACGCGCACGCCTATTGGGTGCGCGAGGGCAAGAAGATGTCCAAGTCGCTGGGCAACTTCGTGGATATCGACGTGCTCGGCGCGTATGTCTCGCGCTACTCGCGTGACGCGGTGCGGTATTACCTGGTTACCCAGGGCCCGATGTACGCCACCGATGCCGACTTCAGCCACGCCAAGTTTGTCGAGGTCTACAACGCCGACCTGGCCAACGGCATCGGCAACGCCACCAGCCGCGTGGGCAACATGGTCGCCAAGTACTTCGACGGCAAATGCCCCGACCCCAATGGCGTGACCGAGCACGCCGGGTACGACTGGCCGGCCCTCATCCGCCAACACGTCGAACGCGCGATCGCCAAGGCCGACGCGATGGATATCCCGGGCGCGATCGCCGAGGGCCTGGCCCTGTCGCGCCAGGTGGATGCGTACATAAACGTGACCGAGCCGTTCAAACTGGCCAAGAAGATCCTGCCGGGTGCTGAGGGCGACACCATCCGCGATCAACTCGGCGCGGTGCTCTATCACTGTGCCGAGGCCCTGCGCGTCGCGGCCCTGCTGCTGTCTCCCGTCATCCCCGAAGCCGCGGTCAAGGTCTTCGCCAACTGGTCATGCCGCCCGCTGGTGCTGGCCGAGGGTCACGCGCTCGCCCACGCTGCGCTCTGGGGCGGCCATCACGCCCTCAAGCCCGGCGAGCCGATGGCCAAGGGCGAAGGCCTCTTCATGCGCGCCGACCCGGCGGAGCCGGCACCGACCGCGCCACCCAACGAAACGCGCGCGTAAGCAAGTGCCAGCGCTCGCCCGAACCGCGGCGGCGTCGGGGTCCACGTCAATCCCAATGAAAACGCCCCGGCACGGGCCGGGGCGTCTTGTTCGTTCATGCCAAACGGTTCAACTATTCCGGCACACCAGCCATCCGACGATGCCGCCGATGATGGGTAGGCCCGCGAAGATGCCGACCCACATCCACAGGTTCTCGGCAAAGACGGTGACGAGGCCGCCACCGCCCATGAGGCCGTAGAGCACACAGACGGTCATGGTGGCGAGAATCGCGACCATGCCGAAGGCGAGGCCGCCGACCAGGCCCGAACCGGGGCCGTCGTACGGCTCGGCCATCATGACCATGCCGCCGCCGCCACCGCCCGACACATCGCTGGCCACGCCCGCGGGCTCGAAGAGCGCCCCGCCACCACCGCCGCCACCACCACCCGAGCCGCCACCCGCATAGGCGTCGTCGAGCAGATTCGCGCCGAGCGAGGTGTCGTCGGCTTCCTGGGTCAGGCCCATCAGGCCTGAGCCTGAAGCGCCCGGATCGCCCATGCCGCCGACCGAGGGCGTCACCTGCGTCTGGGCGGAGGGATCGACATCTTCGCCGTCTTCGGGCTCGAAGATCGAGATGCCCGAGCGTTCCTTGGTGCTGCCGACGGTGCCGCCGGAGACGCTGGCCGCCGAGCCGCCCTTGGAGTCGTCCAGGGCGAGGGGCAGTTCGCCCGAATCCGCGAGAGGGATGGTGTTGATGTCGTCGTCGCCGCCGCTGAGCAGATCGACCTGCTCGCGCTTGAAGACGAGTTTGTCGCGATCGCGGAACTCCTGCAACTGGCCGCTCTGAGCCATTTCCCGCACTTCGTCAGGCGACTTGGCGAGTTTCTTGGCGGCTTCCTCGAGCGTGTAGAACATCTTGGCCATGGTCGGAGTCTCCGCGAGTTCGAATGGTCCCAAGTATTGGGGATGAGGTGAGGATGAAACGGTGCAAGGCCCGGAAGGACAAGCATATACGGAATCCGACGGGCCGTGGGTGCAGCATCCTTCCACGGACCATCCACGAAACGCCCCAACCGCGGTTCCCCTAGGCTGAACCAGTTGAATCCCCAATCTGCCCAACCAAGCCCGCTTCGCGCAAGCCGAACTCTGGTCTGGCTCGGCACGGCGGCTGTCGTGTTGGCCGCGCTCGCCGCCGTTCGCGCCATGGGCCAGCCCTGGTGGTGCGCGTGCGGCCAGACCAACCTCTGGGCGTCGGACATCTGGTCATCGCACTGCTCGCAGCATCTGATCGACCCGTATGCCATCACCCACGTTTCCCACGGGCTGCTCTTTGCGATTGCCCTGGCGGTGCTCGCGCGGCGTTGGCCGTTGTCCTTTCCAATGCGGATGCTGATCGCCACCGGCATCGAATGCGCGTGGGAGGTGCTTGAGAACTCGCCGTTTGTCATCGACCGGTACCGCGCCGCCACCATTTCCCTGAACTACATGGGCGACAGCGTCGCCAACGTCGCGGGCGACATTCTCGCCTGCGCGCTCGGCGTCGCGATCGCGCACCGTCTGGGCTGGCGTGTCGCCCTCGGGCTCTTTGTGGTCACGGAGATCGCGCTGCTGGTCGCCATCCGTGACAATCTGACGCTCAATGTGCTGATGCTGGCGTGGCCGATCGACGCCGTGAAGCAGTGGCAGTCGGTTGGGCAGGGGGTGTGATCGACGGCGCTGGTCCCGCGCGGGCTACTTGGACGGCGCGCCGGTCACCCGTGCGATGGCGCGATTGCCGATCCACGCCAACACCATCACTACCACACCCACCGCCGCGATGCCACCCGCCCACACGCGCCAGTCGTGGTGCTTGAACACATCGACGATGCTGGTGGCCCCCTCGACATGGGCCGCCGCCGCGATCCACACGGCGATGGCCGTGCGCGGGGCCATACCGATGGCCGTGCCGATGATATAGGGCAGCAAACGAACCCCGGCCGACGCCAGGACCAGATTGGTCAGCGCAAAGGGCGAGTTCGGCGGCAACCGGATCAGCGCCACGATCCCCGTGGTAGGCAGAAAACCCTTACCGATCAGCGCGTCGCGCACGGCCCGCGCCTTGGGGTTCGCTTCAAGCACGGTCTTCACCTTTTCGCGCGACACCGAGCGCGCGATGAAGTAGCCGATCACCGACCCGCCGACGAACCCCAGCATCGCGCCCGGGAACCCGACGGCAAACCCGAATGCCCACCCGCCCAGGATCGACTGCCCGTAGGTCGGCAGAAAACCGATTCCCGCCGACACCACAAAGAGCACGATGTACGCCGGCCACGCGGCCGAACCCAACTCGTTGAGTTGATCGGCCACGAACGGCAAGTAGGCGACCAGAAGGCTGCCCAGGATCGCTGGCGACGCCGTCCACAACGCGCCCAGCGCCGCCACAGGCCCAAGTGAGACCAACGTCTTGCGCGTCGGCGTCGGATAGGGCGCGAGTTGGAACCAATCGAACGTCGCGCCGCACTGGTCGCATGTGCCTTCAGCCTGCGCGTTGGACGTGGCCGCTCGACTCTTCGCCAGCGCGGCCAGGTCCGCCTTGCACGCGGGACAACACACGCCCGAGGGCGTGGTGTCTGAAACCGGCGCGGGAGGCGGCAGGGTGGTGGTCACCGAGTGAGCGTAGGTGCCCGCGCGCGAACCAAACACCCGATTCGGAGAATCGGGGTACCCAGAGCCTCACCCGACGGAATCCGCCCGGACTAACATCCTGTGGAAGGCGGGTCGGCGTGCCGCCGTGCACGTTGCCCCGAAGTGTCGCCCACCGTTTCCCACCCCCAGCCGGGCCAACCGCCCCGCTCCGGAGTTTGTGCGATGACCCCGAAGCCCCCGCCCCGCGAGTCGTCCCTCGGTTTCCTCTATCTTCCACCCTACCGCATCGCCGGCACCTCGATCGCCGGCGAAGCGACCGCGGTGCACATCCCCGAACTCGATCTGGGCTTTGACTTGGGCGTCTGCCCGCGGGCCATGCTCTCGAGCAAGTTCGTCGCGATCAGCCACGGGCACATGGACCATATCGGCGGCCTGGCGTATTACTGCTCGCAGCGCCACTTCCAGGGTATGGGCACGGGCAACGTCATCTGCGACAAGCGGATCGCGCCGGCCATTCAGAAGATGATGGAGGGGTACGTTGATCTGGAGCGCCAGCAGACGCCGTTCAACCTGATCCCCCTCGAGCCCGAGGGCATGGTCGAGATCAAGAACAACATCTTCGTCCGCGCGTTCCCGGTGGAGCACACCGTGCCCACGATGGGCTATGTGGTCATCGAGAAGCGCTCGAAACTGCGGCCTGACCTGGTGGGCATGCCGCAGGAAAAACTTATGGAACTCAAAGAGCGGGGCGAGCAGATCACCCGCACCCTCGAGATTCCGCTCATCGCCTATCTGATGGACACCGGCCCGGGCCCGCACCTGGTCCGCGAGGACGTGCGGACCGCGCAGATCATCATCGCCGAGTGTACGTTCTTCGAGAACGACCATCGCGACCGCGCCAAGATCGGCATGCACCTGCACCTGGACGATATTGCCGAGTGGATCCGCGTGTGCGAGTGCCAGTCGATGGTGCTGACGCACCTTTCGCGTCGGACCAACCTGACCTTTGCGCGCCAGGAGATGGCCAAGAAACTGGGCCGCGACAAACTGGCGCGGATCGAGTTCCTGATGGACCACCGCTTCAACAAGGAGCGGTACGAGCGCCAGTTGCGCGATGCGGGCGAGCACCCCGAGCAAACCGGCCTTGGCCGGCCACGCGGCGGCGGGGGGGGTGGAGGAGGCGGGTTCCGCGGGCGTCCGAGTGGACCGGGCGGCAGTGGCGGCGGTGGGGGTGGGGGCGGCGGTGCGGGACGTGGGCCTGGTCCTAGTGCCCGCGCGGGCGGACCTGGTGCCGGGCCGGGCCGGGTGGGGTGATCAGGCCGTCGACAGGTCGGTTTCACACAATGGCACATCGCCATCGACTGAACGCGCCAGCCCGCGCCCCAGAACTTGGTCAAGCCGGAAAGGAAGAATCCCTGTGCCCGGCCGCTTGAACGAGACGTCGCCCCGTGTCAACACATGACCCACGGGCAGATCGCGAACCGCCACGATCGATTGCCTCGACACCGTGCGCACGTCGCGTTCGATGTCTAGAACGCGCTTCTGGCCTTTGCCACCTTCGGCCTCGCTCATCACGAGGTCGCCAAGGTCATACCATGTGCCGGCGAGGGTGATGCCGAACGCCTCCGGCGTGCTCCCTCTGGGCAGCAGGCTCACCTCGTGGACATGCTTGAGCAACTCGATGTAGCGGCGAAGGCCCTTGGCATCCAGCGACGCCGCGTGATCGGGGCCGACAGCGGTGCGGTCGTGCGTGAAGTGCTTCTCCAGGATCCGCGCGAGCGCGTTAAACGCCTTCGCGCCGGTTCGCACGTCGGCCGTGTGATCGCTGTAGCCGAGGGTGTACCACCACCCAAGCCCGGCCCCGATGGCGAACATGCCATCGAGTTCCGCCGATTCCATTGGCGTCGGATACGACGACACGCATTGCAGCACCGCGAGGCGTTCGTGCGTGGATTCGTCGATTGCGTGTGGCATCCGCCGCTTGCTCTGATAGTCAGGGTCGAGCCAGCCGATCGCTCGCTCCACCTCCTCCATCGTGCTCGCACCCGTGCTCACGATCAGCGGCTTGCCCGTTCGCATCAACGTTTCCAGCAGCGGTCGGTGCACGATGTCCGGGCTCGCGGTCTTGTACGCATCCCAGGGCAACCGCTCCGCTGCCTCAACGAGTTCAACACTGAACACCGTGACGATCGCGTGCACGCCCCGCGCGTGGGCCCGCTCCACGATCGGAGCCATCTGGTCAACCGTCAACTCCAATCGCTTGAGCATCGCGATCGGGTCGGTCTCGCCCGCGGACTTCTGATAGGCCGCGAGTTTGGCCGCGCGGCTCATCAGCCGATCCGACTCGAACAACTGCAACTTCACAGCATCCGCCCCCGCAGCCGCCGCGGCATCCACCATCTCCAGCGCGCGCGACACCGAGCCGTCGTGGTTCACGCCCAGTTCGGCGATCACATAGGGCTCGTGCCCAGACCCAATCTCGCGACGACCAATTCGCATCGATGCTCCATCACGCTGCGGAACCAAGACTTACCACCGAGACACAGAGACACCGAGGAAACACCGAGAGGAAGAGAGGGCTCGAACGGGAACGGGGAGGGTGGGAACGCTGAGAATGGAAGAGAGAAGGGTGTTCTCAATCGCGTCGGCTCTCACTCGATGCCTTGATGCCACGCTGCCTCATGCCTTCTTCTTGCTCCCCCTCCCGCCTTCACCGTCCCCGTTCCTCTCGGTGTTTTCTCGGCGTCTCGGTGCCTCGGTGGTGAGTCCCCGCTCCCGTACAAGAATCTCCCTGGCCACAAGCAGATCCACGGGCGAATCGATATCCACCACGCTGCCTTCCGGGTTCACGATGCCGTGGCGACGCACGCCGAAGAACGCGTGCGGCCCGGGTGTCACGCCCGGTACCTCCAGCATCAGCGCCTGCCGGGTCACCGCGATCACGCCCCCATCGGGAATGAACGCGGGCGGCAAGTCTTGCCGCCTGAATACGCCGTGGTTGAGCACCTTGCCCTCCCACGGCGTCACGCGCCCATCCCGCGCATTCACCCGCGCCGTCCACCAAGGATGAAACTTGCCCACCGGGGCGTAACTCTGCACGCTATCCGCCTCGGTCTCGTTCAGCATCGCCACCGCACGATCGAGCAACCCCGCTGGCCGAATGGGCACGTTGCCATACAGAATCACGACCGGCTGCCGGTCGTGCAACCGCTGACTCAGCATGGCTTCCAGCGCGAGCAGCGCGTGCCGCGCGGCGTCGTCCACCGTGGCCCGATCGCCCGCGAGTCGCGGCGGGCGCGTGATCACCGTGGCCCCGGCGCGAGCGCTGATCGCGGCCAGTTCGGCACCATCGGTGGACACCACCGTCCACGCCACGCGGCTTGATCGAATCGCCGCATCGATCGTCCACACGATGCACGGCTGGCCCGCAAGCATCGCTGCGTTCTTCCCGGGCACGCCCTTGCTGCCCGCCCGCGCCAGAATGATCGCCACCGCGTGACCATCCGCGTGCCGCGCGCGCCCGCCTCGGCCGCGCCGACTCGCCGGTTTCGCGCTCCGCCCCTTCACGCGACCCTCGGGCCGGAGGCCAACCACTGACGCCGCGCGGCCAGCGCGGGCAAGGACAATGGCACAATGCGCTCGCCCGCGATCGTCGCGGGCAGCGGATCGATTACGGCACAGCCCAACATCAACGTCCAATAGTCAAAGAAGTTTTCGATCTGCTCATACACCGCGTCTCGCCGCGTGATCCGCGGCACCACCCACGGCGAAGGCAACCCGCTCCGCCCCTCGGGCGTGCGCGATTGCAGCAAGGCCGCCAGATTGCCCCGCACCTGCGCAAACGCGTCCACTCCCGCGAGCGTCGCATACGTCGCGGCATCCTCGGCCACCAGATCAACGCTCACCACCTCCGGCGCGACGGCGCGGATGCGCTCCAGCGCCGCCGCGGGGGCGCGCAGCGTGGTCCGCACATGCACGGCACCAAACCCCGCTGCGCGGGCTTCGCTGGCCAGTTGTTCCCAACCCGGCGCATCGAGCAAGTCCGCATTCTGGCCCAAGTCCGAATCCGAGGCCGACGCCGACGCGCCAGCAACCGCCCCACCACCACGCAGCGACGCCGCGCCAGCCAGTGTGACGGTTGAGAGTGCCGCCCACGGCCCAAGCGCCCCAGCGGTGACGCGCAGCCGTTCGACCAGCGCCCCCGTTCCCGCGCTATCCCCCGCATCGATCACCAGGTGCGCCGGCCCGCACGCCTCCGCCCGCCCATCCACACCGGCTTCCAGCCCGCGCGAGATTTCCGCCGCACAGGCCTGCCGCGCATCCACCCCTGCCCGCGCCAGGTCCGCCAGCATCGCCCGTGAAACACCCGGCGTATCCAGCACGCACCGCCGCAGCGCGTCGCGCACACCCGGCGCGATCCCCACGCACATGGGCCGCGTGATGAAGTCCGCCGCCGGTGCCGTGGGCACATAGCCCAGCACGCCCCCGATGGACGCGAACGAGCCGACCTGAGGCCGGCGCTCGGCCACTTGCGCCATCATCCGCAGATCCACCAGCGCCGGTACCAGCCCTGGTGCGGCCTGCGTAAACGTCAACCGGTGCGCCGTCGGCACCTCGCGGTAGCGCTCGATGATCGCCTCGCACAACGCCGGATCGACCAGCGCCCATTCCGGCCCGAGCACAAGGGCCGCATCGAGTTCCGACTCGCGCAGCACGCGCGTCGCCACCCCCGGCCACAGCACTTCGTCATACGCGGTGAGTCCGCCGAGCCCGCCACGCCAGCACGCCTGGGCCATCAGCCGTCCGCCGCGCATCGCCGCGGGCGTGAATCGCAGGTCATCGGCCTCAACGCCCACCACGTCAACCCGCAAGCCCTTTGGCGGCGTACCCACCAGGGCCCGTACCCGCTCGGGCTCGGTCGCCAGCAGGATCGCGCGGTCAATGTGCCGCGCCCGCGCCAGACGCGCCAGCGTCAGTTGCAGCACGTTCTGCCCGTCCAGCACCGCCTCGGCCAGATCGCGCGACACGCCCAGGCCATTCGTACACAGATCGACCGGAATCACCGCCCCCACGCGCGGCTCCCGCGCCCCCACGCCGTTCCGCTCCGCACCAGCGCCAACGGCCAACGCCGGTTGCTCCGTATCGCGGGCCGGGTCGCGCGTCCGCTTGGGCTTGCCCTCGCACACGCCCACCGCTTCGTCCAGCATTTCACCCAATGCATCGGCCGCATCGGCAATCCATCGCACATTCGTGCGGTCGCGTTCGATCTGCTCGCGCTGAACCTCCATCGCCGAGAGTTCGCCCGCGCGCGATCCCAGCCGAATCCGCCGGTCCGCTCTGACGCGGTTGAACGCGCCGGTCTGGTTCAGCAGTTCGATCATCCCGAATGCCGGCTGCAACGCCGTCACCTGGTCGCGGATCGCCTCGACCTTGCCGATCAGCCGATTGACCTTGGCCTGATCTTCGTGGTGCGCCAGCATGTCCTCAAGCACCGCCGCCGTCTCGCGGCTCAGCGTGCCGATCCGCCACACGTCGCGGCGCACGCTCTGGATGCGTTTCACGATCCGGCGCGCTGCACCCGTCCGCTCCGTGCCGAGTGTGCCCGTCGCGACAGGCACCTCGAATCCCTCCGCGCCCGATCCGCGCCCACCAAACTCCCGCAGTGCCCGCTCCAATGTGCTCGGCGTTGTGTGCGCCTTCGCCACGCCACCCTCGGTCGCGTCGATCGTCAGCAGCCCGCGATCCGCATCAGTCTTGAAATCACGCTGAAACTGCAGCAGGTACGTCGCCATCTGCTCATCGGTATAGATCGACCGCCCGAGCACATCCCTCTCTCGGCGAAGCGTGCCCCGCATCCGCACGATCCGCTGCCATTCCAGCATCTCCAGGGTATTGAACGGGTTAAGTTCGCCGGCCCACACGTCGTGAATCGCCGCGCCCGAGGCGTAGTACTGGCCGTCGGTGAACCCGAGGTCCTGCCCCACGAGCACCACCGGGTCGCACCCCAGGTGCCGCGCCAGGTAATACGCCAGGTGCGCCACGGTCGCGCCGGGCTGCAGGTGCCCCATGTCACGAGCAAACTCCGGCCCCAACAGTCGATCCAGAAACGGGCTGCCAATGGACCGAATCGCACCAGGAAACGCCGAGGGAACCGCCGGATTGACTTTCGGATCAACCACCAGCGTCACCCCACGCACATCCTCTTCCTTCAATCCCTCATAAAACCGACGGCTGATCTCGTGAAAGTCCAGTGCCGTCACAAAGTGCGGCTTGATCCCCCGTGCCAAGAGCGGCTTCAGCACCGTCTGTGTCGCCACGATCACGAACCGCTCACGCACGCCCGGTCGCGACAGCAGTTCGATGTTGCGCTGCAAACTCGGCCCCGCCGATACCACCATCGCCGCGCGGCCCGCGCCCAAGCCCGCCAGTTCACCCACGCCCGGCGAGAGGCCATACACATCCACGTTTTGCGTCAAGTTGCGGAGCGTCGCCTCGCTCTGCACCAGCGTCGTCGCCATGCTGGTCCGCGCCGCCTTCACGATCCGCGTGAACCGCTGCACGAATCGCTGCCCCATCCCGCCAGTGAGCCCACCGCCCGCTCCACCCATCCCCTCGGGCACCACGCCTTGCGCCAGCCGCGCCTGGCTGGCCGGGTGCTCCACCACCTGCACGCCCATGGAGATCGCGCCCTCGGTGTTCCGCAGCGCCCCCGCCATCGCCCCTTCGTCATCCGGATCGGTCAGCAGCACCAGGTTGCTGTCGCGCATCCACCCGGCATGGTCGATCCGCTCAAGCACCGCCCGGAGCAGGCCAATATCAGGCTCAAACGCCACCACGATGCCCGCGCGACCCATCCGTCTGGCCATCTCCGCAACGTGATACCCCAGCCCGAATCCCACCACCACCACCACCGGCGACGTCACAATGTCCACCCGCTCGGCCAGCCGCTTCGCCTCCGCCACCGGATCGCGACGGCTCGCCAGCGCCCGCTGGGTCATCCCCGTCAAATCCCACTCGCCCAGCGTCGCACTCACCACGCCTGTCGGCGTCTCCACCCACTCGATCTCCCCGGTCGGCTCAGCCGCGCGCAGTTGCGCCACCACCCCGGGGCTGGTTGCACCCAGAGCGAGCAGGTTCGCCTCCAGAACGTCCAGCCTCCGGCCGGTTTGAACCGCTGTCGACGCCACGGCACATCCCTTCCCGCAAGCACCCGGGCCGCTCCAACGCCCAGCAATCGCTCGCTCACGCTCCTGAATCGGCCACCCAAAGCAGATTCGTGCACATCTTGCGCCCTCGTTCGCCCCCGCATTGGACCCGTCACCGGCGGTTGGCTATCACTCCGCGACGCCACCTTACCCCGGAGGTCCCCATGACCCGCGCCACCCGTCAACCCCCCCGCGCCGTGCGCGCCAGGGTCTCTTCGTCGGCGTCTCCGCTACCCAGCGCTACGCACTATCCCATCACCCCCTCGCCGCACGCCAAGGACATCGAGCACATCCCCGTCACGGTCTATCAGGACGCCGGTGCCGCGAGCCGTGCCGCGGCTGAAGAAATCGCCGACCTCATCCGTGTGCGCGCCGGGCAAGGCCGCAAGGCTGTGCTGGGCCTGGCCACTGGCAGCACGCCCCAGGGCGTGTACGAGGAACTGATCCGCCTGCACAGGGAGGAAGATCTCTCGTTTGCCAACGTCGTCACCTTCAACCTTGACGAATACTGGCCCATGCGGCCTGAGGAGTTGCAGAGTTACCGCCGCTTCATGCGCGAGCACCTGTTCGACCACGTCGATATCCCCGCCAGCCACGTTCACATGCCCGACGGCACCGTGCCGCACGAGGGCGTGTCACGCTTCTGCGAGGGGTACGAGCGGGCCATTGTGGAAGCCGGGGGGATCGATCTGCAGTTGCTGGGCATCGGCCGCACGGGCCACATCGGGTTCAACGAGCCCGGCTCGCCCCGCGACTCGCGCACGCGGCTGATCACACTCGATCGCGTGACGAGGCTGGATGCCGCGAGCGATTTCTTCGGCGAGCGCCATGTGCCGAGCAAAGCGATCACGATGGGCGTGGGCACGATTCTGGCGGCGCGGCGGATCGTGCTGCTGGCGTTCGGCGAGCACAAGGCGGGCCCGATTCGGCGTGCCGTCGAGGGTGAAGTGAGCAGCGCGGTCGCCGCGTCGTTCCTGCAGGCGCACCCGAGCGCCAAGATCATGCTCGATCCCGCGGCCGCTGCGGAACTGACGCGATTCAAGTCGCCCTGGAAACTGGGCCCCGTGGAAGCCCTGGGCCTTTCATGGGACGCGGCGCTCACGCGCCGCGCGGTGATCTCGCTCGCCCTCGAAACCGGCAAACCCATCACCCAACTCACTACCGAAGACTACAACGAGCACCACCTGCAGGACCTGCTCGCCACCCGTCCCGGCGGCGCGTACGACATCAATATCGAGGTCTTCAAGCACCTGCGCGACACCATCACCGGCTGGCCGGGCGGGAAG
Source organism: uncultured Phycisphaeraceae bacterium (assembly GCA_964588585.1). Lineage (GTDB taxonomy): Bacteria > Planctomycetota > Phycisphaerae > Phycisphaerales > UBA1924 > JAEUIX01. Next base: position 4,206 of record CAZPPX010000012.1, on the reverse strand, counting down.
CCCGGTGGTAAGACGGAAGGCCCCGCGGGTCGCGCCAAAGCGTTTCCCAAACGCGTTGTCGTCTTCTCCCCGCATCCCGATGACGACGTCATCAGCATGGGCGGCACGTTCATCCGCCTGTGCGACCAGGGGCACGAGGTTCACGTCGCCTATCAGACCAGCGGCAACATCGCGGTGTTCGACGATGCCGCGGTGCGGCACGCGGATTTCGTGACCGAGTTCTGCCGCGAGTTCCAGTTGTTCTCCGCCAAAGACGCCCGCCGCATCGAGGACCACGTCCGCCGCTTCCTGCGGCAGAAAGCCCCGGGTGAGGTCGATTCACCCGAACTGCAGCGCATCAAGACGCTCATCCGCCGCAGCGAGGCCCGCGCTGGGGCCCGCTACAGCGGCGTGAAATCGGCCAACACGCACTTTCTCGACCTGCCGTTCTACGAGACCGGTCGCGTCCGCAAAAAGCCCCTGAGCGAGGCCGACATCGCCATCACCATCGACCTGCTGGAGCGCGTGAAGCCCCACCAGATCTACGCCGCGGGCGACCTCTCCGACCCACACGGCACCCACCGCGTCTGCCTCGCCGCGATCTTCCGCGCCATGCAGCAGTTGCGGACCTCGACCAAGAGTCGATCGTGGGCGAAGGCGTGCGAAGTTTGGCTCTATCGCGGCGCCTGGCAGGAATGGGGCGCGGCGGAGATCGAGATGGCCGTGCCGCTGTCGCCCGATGAGGTGGAGCGCAAGCGGATGGCGATCTTCAAGCACGAGAGCCAGAAGGACCGCGCCCTCTTCCCGGGTCCGGATTCGCGCGAGTTCTGGAAACGTGCCGAGGACCGCAACCACCACACCGCGATGATCTACGACCAGTTGGGTTTGCCCGAGTACCAGGCCATCGAGGGGTTCGTGCGGTGGGAGGCAAAGTAAACCGCCTCACCCAACGCCTATTGGCGATTCGGCACAGATCTGCGGCCGATCCGTCCCGGCACCCCAACCACCGTCAGCCCGGCTGGCACATCCTCGAGCACCACTGCCCCAGCGCCAATCGTCGCCCCGGCACCAATCTTCACCCCCGGCAGCACCCGCGCACCCAGTCCCACCAGCACATCAACCCCGACCTGGGCCCCGCCGCCAATCGCCGCTCCGGGGGCGATGTGCGTGTTTTCACCAATCACGCAATCATGCTCAATGATGCCCCCCGAGTTGATAATCGCGTGCGAATCCACCCGACACCTGGCGTGCAGGATCGCCATCGGCCCAACAAATACACCTTGGCCGAGAAGGGCCGAGGGCGAAACGCTGGCGTCCGGGTGCACCACACAGGTGGGATGCTCGGATGAGCCAGGCCGAGGGCCAAGAAAACCCTGAGCGCCGAGGATCGTAATCAGTCGCCGTCGAACGGCCACGTTGCCGACCGCCACGATCCAATCGTGGTGGGCGATCGGCTTCAGGTCTTCCAGATCACCCAAATGGGGCGGAACCGCGAACGGGTGAGGCAGTTTGAATGGCAGCAGGCCCAGGCTTGCGGCTGGATTGTCATCCAAAAACCCCGCCACGCTTACACCGGCCAGCGCGGCGGCCTCAGCCACCACCACCGCGTGCCCGCCGCCACCGAGCAGCACCACCGAGGCTGGGGCCCGATGGCGCGGGACCATGCCCGGGGGGCCCGGCGGCGATGGCGGATTAGGTGGAGGAGGGTGATTCAATGGACTTCGCCAAGATGCCGCATCCGCAGCGGGCGGCGGTTCGGATGGTACCGACCCTGCGTGTCGTCGGACGCCGGGGATGAACCGTGGATGAGCGATTCAGACAGGCAATCAGCAGGCTCCGGGTTGACTCAAGCCCTGATTCCTGAGACACTTGCACCCCTTCCGACGCTTCGACCGACCCCTCTCTTTGCCCCCGGGCTGAAACGAGGGGGTTGCCAGGTGTTGTGGGTGGACTTGATCGCGGTCTGCGGGCGTTCGGCCCCTGGCCTTTTTGACCCGGGCGGCATCGCCGCCCCCTGTGAGGTGACTGAACTATGGCGGCACGGACCAACATGGGCGTCGGAATGGGCATCACGGTCGGCCTGCTGGGCACGGCGACCCTGGGGCTGTTCGTGCTCACCTTCGTCTTCCTCGCGGGTAAGCAGAATGCTGAAAAGGAACGCGACGCGCTCCGCGAGCAGTACAAGGAAATCGTCACCGAGACCGAGCGCAACGGCGACGACCTCCGCAAACTGATTGCCGAGGCCAAGCCCAAAAGCCTCGCGGCCTACCTCGTCGAGCAGACCAAGGCGGTTGGTCAGAAGACCACCGGCAACGAGCGCGACACGCCCAAGACCCTCGCCACCTCCATCGCCGCCACGCTTGATGGCACCTCGTCCTCCAACCTGCAGGCCCTTGTCGCGGCCCTGAAAGATGAGATCGCCCAGTTGAAGAAGGCCAAGGAAGCCTCCGACTCGGCCCGCACCCGCGCTCTGACCGATCAGGCCAACGAGGTCGAACTGACCAAGAAGCAGAAGGCCGACTTCGACTCCGCCGTCGCGGCCATGAGCGGCGACATCAACAAGTACAAGGACGGGGTCGACGCCCTCCGCGGGCAGTTGAACAAGGCCATGGCCGACATGACCGGCACCATCGCCAAGATCAAGGCCGAGTTCGAGGACCGCGAAGCCGAACTCAACACCCGCCTGACCCGCTCGGGCGACGAACTGCTCCAGGCCCAGACCAAGATCAGCGAACTCAAGAAGAAACTCGAAGGCCAACTCTTCAAGCCTGGAGATGAAGCCTCACTGGTCGATGGCGAAGTCATCGGGCTCGACCCGATCGACAACAACGTGTTCATCAATCGTGGGCGCGACAGCCGCATCGTGCTGGGCCTCACCTTCGAGGTCTACACCAACGCCTCGGCCATCCGCCCCGACCCCAGCACCGGCGAATACCCCCGTGGCAAGGCCAGCGTCGAAGTCATCAAGATCGATCAGTCGTCAGCGGTCTGCCGCGTCGTGCGCAACCCCCGTGGCAACCCGGTGGTGAAGGGCGACGTGGTCGCCAACGTCGTCTACGACCCCAAGAAGTCGTACAAGTTCATGATCTACGGCAACTTCGACACCAACCGCGACGGCGTCGCCACCCCCGATGAATCCGCCGACATCCGCGCCATGGTCGAAGGCTGGGGCGGCATGGTCGTCGACAGCCTCGCCGGCGACCTCGACTTCCTCGTGCTGGGCACCAAACCCGTCACGCCCCCGCAGCCACCCGCCACGGCCTCGGCCGACATCATCCGCGAATACCTGCGGCTGGTACGCGTCGTGAAGGAATACGAAGAACTGCAGCGCCAGGCCACCGCGACCTCGCTGCCGGTGCTGAACCAGAACCGGCTCTACACGCTGGTCGGGCGGTAAGCCGATCGCGTCCGACCATTACGCAGAAACCAAGACGCCCGCGGCCCGTGCCGCGGGCGTTTGCGTTTGTGGATGTTGCCCGCAAACCAAACAAATATGCGCGAGTTGTTGTCGAACACGACAGGATCGGCATACGTCACCGGCGTACACACAAGCACCAGCACGACCGCAGCACATCTCTTCATTGATCAACTCCAAAGCGCTACCGGCGTCTGCGGCCAGTTGCTACCGCGAGTCCCAGGGCTAGAGTCGCACCGACGCCCGGACCGGGCACCACGAGAATGGGCGTGTTGGGGAGGCTTTCGTAGGCCCAGCGGATGGGTTGGTACATGGTCACAACCGAACCACCGCCCGTGAACCCAGATAGGTAGTGCAGTTCGATGTAGCCGAAGTGCGGCAGGCCATCCGCTAACGTGACTCTGAATCCCACGAACACTTGGTCACCGATGAGCGGATGACGACCTAGCCCAGGCCCAAAGTAACCTACATGCCCACGCGAATCATAGTTCTCATCGGCACCGACGCTTTCGCCCACTTGGAACTCCGTAAGCGTCTGAAACGATGTCGTTTGTCCCGGCTGTGGACCGTTCACGATAACTGAAGTCAGATTTCGAGCAAGCACAATCGACGCGTTGGCATTGATCTGATCTGCCCCAACAAAACTTGATCCTCCGCCCTGGGCTACTCCATAGGTTAATCCCGTCGGCGCAGAGACGACAGGCTGCGAGTCAGGTGCCCTCGTAGGATCGAATAGACCGCCGACCGACGGTGCGGCCTGATGCGTCCCCCGCGCCGTCTGGGCGCGCGATAATGGGACTTGGCACCCCCTC
>CAZPPX010000011.1:0-133585 GCA_964588585.1 uncultured Phycisphaeraceae bacterium | reverse complement strand
AGCGATACGCTATCCGATCGCCAGAGGTTGCGCGCAGGTTGTTCAGAGATCCCACAAATGACTTCGGCACAATTCTTCTTGCTAGCAACTTTGACTATGCCCAACTCAAGAAATTCTACATCAGCGTCCTGTGGCGCATGGCGACTTCATCGAGGCCTCTTGGGAAAACGGTAAGACACCTTCTGCGACCCAAAGACCTCCGGCAGTTCCTGTTCGATGGCACAAAGGAACCAAGAACCCCGACTGTTCAGGAGTACGCCCTCGTTCTTCGTCAACTTCGCGAAGACCGTCCTCAACTGAGCGGCTTCGACTTGTGGATGGTCACAGAGCCACTTTGGAACCTTGTGTGTGGGCGAGTCGCGATCCGTCTGCACTTCGGTGGCGTATGTGCCATTATCAAGACCGATCCGCGGCCATGGCCGCCCGAGATGATGGTTCTCTGCGCGAAGCCCGATCGACCGTTCTATGTCGCCCAAGGAAGTTTTGTGGAATCCGGATTTGAGTACATCGCCAAAGCCGTGTTCGAGGGTGAAGCGACGCGACGAAGGGGTTCGGCCTAAGCACGCGGTTATTCCCCCCGCCGCCCCGCCAGCGACCCCCGGAACTGCGATTCCAGCCGTTGTTCGTCCATCCGCTGTGTGTCCATGCGCTGCGGCAGGATCACGCTGAACATCGACCCGCGGCCAACCTCGCTTTGCACCTGAATCTCGCCTTGGAGCAGCGTCGTCAGCTCCTTGCAGATCGAGAGGCCCAGGCCCGTGCCCGAGTGCTTGCGGGTGAGGCCGCGGTCGACCTGGGTGAACTTGTCGAAGATCACGCCCAGGTGCTCGGCGGCAATGCCCGGGCCGGTGTCGAGCACGCTGATGCGCACGCGGTCTTCGGTCGCGCCGCCACCGGCCACGCGCGAGAGCAGCGGCTCGACCCGCAAGGTGACCGTCGCGGTGCGCTGGCTGGCCGCGGCGGCACCGTCGCTTGTACCGCCCTGTTCCACGCGCTCGCCGCGCTCGATTCGCTCGGCCCGCTCGGCGCGTTCGACGCGCTCGGCCGCGATCTTCTCCGCCGTGTCGCCGGTGAACTTGATGGCGTTGCTGAGCAGGTTGAAAACGATCTGCTGGAGTTTCTTGGCGTCGGTCTCGACCAGCACCGGGGCGTCGCCCGGGGTTTCGAGGCGAAGGTCCACGCCACGCTTGTCGGCCAGGGGGCGGGTGAGGGCGGCGAGCCCCTCGGCAAAGGCTCTCACATCGAGCGTTTCCAGCGTCAGATCAACTTTACCTGCTTCGATCTTGGCCATTTCCAGAAGGCCGTTGATCAGATCGAGCAGCGAGCGACCCGCGGAGAGGATGTTGTCGAGGTAGCGCCGACGCTTCTGGAGACGAGAGGAATCGTCGCCCGCCTCGGCTTCTTTCGTGGCACCCTCAGAAAGCAGTTCCGCAAAGCCCAGGATTGAGTTGAGCGGTGTCCGCAGTTCATGGCTCACGTTGGCCAGAAACTCACCCTTCACCCGGTTCGCCTCGTTCAGGGTCAGGTTTTGGGCGGCGAGCACGTCTACGCGCTTGTCGAGTTCGGTGTTGATGGTGCGGAGGTTTTTCTGGGCGTCCTGCTGGGCCGCGAGCATGCCGTTGAAGGCGTCGGCCAGTTCCTCGAACTCGTCGCCGGTATGGATGTCGGAACGGATATCAAGGTGCCCTTGGCGCACCTGCTCAGCGGTATCACGCAGGGCGCGCACAGGGCGCAGAATGATTTTGGTGGTAATGAGGTAGAACACCAGCACCGCCAGCCCGAGGGCCACCGAGCCGGCGCTGAGCAGCCAGATGGTGTTGCCCAGCATGTCGCGGGCGGCGAGGGTGGATTGGCGTTCGAGTACGACGATCGCGGAGGGCGCGCTGCCTCCGCTCCCAACACCGCCGCCCGCCCCCCCGACACCTGGTTCCCGCACCGCTCGGGCATAGGCGTAGTGCCGCACAAACAGTTGCCACGACGCTTTGGAATGCTCACTCAACTCGGGTTGGGTCAGGAAGCGGTCCCAGGACTCGCCGACGAACGCGTTGCGGGCGCGCTCGGCCCCCACGAGCGCGCCGGGCACCAATGTGAGCCGCCCGCCTTCGAGGTCAACTGTTTCAATCGCGGGCCCGGGCGTGCTTGACCCGGGTGCGTCGGGTGCTGAGGGCAGGGCGGCATGACTAGGGGGAGTCCCGGGGGTATTGGGCCCAAGCCCGGCTGGCTGCTGGGCCCGCATGGCCTGCCACACGCGCACCATCTGGCGGGAGGCCTCGATCCCGTCGTCTTCGACAATGGCGCGGAGCCGGAACCAGGGTACCGACAGGGCCGCGAGAATGATCAGCACTACGGCGGCACCGAACAGCAACAGGCACTTGTTGGCAAGGGAGATGCCCCGGAACATTGAACGAGTCTAACGGGGTGGCCGCGTTGATGGGTGGGGGTCGGTTGAAAGGAAAAGTGGGGGCGCTGACCGATATGCTCTCTCTGAGGGGTCGGTTGGTGCAGCGCGGCGATGCCTGGTCGGTACGCGGCATGGTGGGTGGCGCGGGGATCGCGGATGGGGGTTAGCAGAACACGTCCGGGGAGTTTCCAATGAGCAGCAGACTCGCGCGTATGGCATTCGGTGGCTCGTTCCTGTGGGCCGCGGTCGGTGCGGGCGGACAGGGCTTGGTGGCGCGTGCGGGCGAGTTGCCCCGCACGGCTTCTGCGCTGCTGGCCGCGTCGGCGGGCGTGCTGCCCCGCAAGCAGCCCGAGCCGGCACCGGCTCAAGCCAACCCGGCACCAGCCGCGACCAGCGCCACGATTGTGGCGGTGGAGGGAAAAGTGCGGTATCGCCTTGGCGCCGACAAGCCTTGGGAAGGGGCGAAGGCGGGCGTGGTGATGGGCGAGGGTGCCGAGGTTGAAACCGCGCTCCGGTCGGCGGTGCAGATCAAGATCGGCGAGGGCCAGGTGCTGACGATCGATCGCGCCTCGCGCGTGGCGATCAAGGAAGCCATCCGCCGCGGGGGCACGGAGAAGACCACGGTTGATCTGCCCTACGGGCGCGTGAAGTTCGACGTCTCGTCGGCCTCCGTCGCCAACGACGTGAAGATACAGGCCCCCGACGCGACACTGGCGGTAAAGGGCACCCAGGGCTATATGGAAGTGACCCCCGGCCAGCCGACGCTGGCCGCGGGTGACACGGGCAACACCGGTTCGTTCGAGGTGGCCTATGAAGGCGGCACGACGGCCACCGTGTCTGACGATGTCGCGACTGATGCGACCAACCAGGACCCCGCGTCGAATGCCGTCGAGGTCACGCAGATCGACGTGGGCAGCCCCGCGGCCCGAACCGAGGATGAGGCGCAGGTCATCACCCGCGCACCGGGCGGGGGTGAATCACTCGTGCTCGTCGCGCCGGGCGTCAGCGAGGGCGTCCGCAACACGCCCCCGGTGAACCTGGGCTCGACCGACATTCTGTTCATCGAAGACGATGGCAACAAGAGCCTCCAACTCATCCGGCGCAATGTGCTCACCGACGAGCGCCTGGTCCTCCGCACCGGCAGCGCGTTCTCACAGTCCCTTGATTTTGGCAGCATCGGCTTGGCTCTGGGCCGCAGTGCCGATGGCACCCAGCGCGAACTCTTCCGCCTCGAGTTCGCCGATTCCGGTGGTGGGTTCCAGTTGCTCGGGCTCACCTTCGGCACGCCCGACTCGGTCTTCCAGGTGCGCGCCACCAACAGCACGCAAAACGTCGTAGGCCTTGGCGCACTCGGCGGGCAACTCTTCACGATGGGCCTGGGCGGCCAGTTCGATCGTCACATGCTCGAGATCAGCATCGGCTCGGGCAGCCTCTCGCCCCGCGTGCACCTGCCCTTCGGGAGCATCGGGAGCGATCTCGCCGGGTCCAACGAGCGGGGCACCATCTGGATGTATGGTGCGGGTTCCTCGCGTGGCACCACGTCGTTCATGGCGGGTGGGTTCTTCGAGATTGATCCCCGCACCAATCACGTCATCCGCTCCACCGGGCCGCTCATCACGGGCGAAACAACGGTCTTTGAGGAGGGGCTTTCCGGCTCGGTCCTCAATGGTGCCAATGTCCGGGGCCTCGCCTTTGCCGGCGGCAGCCTCATCGTGCAGGTCGACACCCAGGCGGGAGTCCTCTTCCTCACGGTCAACATCATGGCCTCGGGCACGGCGGCTTCGCCCACCATTACCCATGTCGTGCGGGCCGTCGGTTCTCTGCCCGGGCTCGCCAGCGAAACCTTCAACAACCCCGCGGCATCGGGGCCGCTCGCGCCGCTGGGCCAGGGTTTTATCGACCCCGCGATCAGCCCCTTGCTGGCGATGATGGCTGTGGGGCCCAATGCCGCCGCGTCCAATGTGTTTCAGCAGATGATCATCGGCCAGATCATCGATACCGCGACCGATCCCACACTCTGCGCGTCGTCGGGCGTCTTTGGGCCCTTCGGTACGTTCCTGGCCACCAACGTCAATCGCGTGGGTGGCGTCGGGCTTGCGGTCAACCAGTTTCGCGAGTCGCTCGGCAACGGGCACCCCTGTTTGTTCCCGGGCCAGATCATCCAGACGGCACCCCTGCTCTACCTGGATACCTTGGGCAATCTGATCGGCCGCAATCTCGCGGGCATGGAAACGGTGCAGCGCTCGGGCCTGGTCTACAACCTCTCGACCGCGGAGGTCGGCGGGCTCGCCCTCGTCTCGGTCGGCCCGTCGCGCCAGTTGTTCAGGCTCGAAGCCAACGCCGCCGGCCAGGTGCTGCGCTCGCTGGACCTGAACTCCGCAGGCTCGACATTCCAGAGCGTGGCCAACTACCCCGTTCAAGGCCCGCTCCTGGGCGGGCTCGGGTCAATCGGTTCCCAGTTGTTCACCGGCGGCATTCCCCGCAGCGGCATCAACCAGTTCAACGAGTACACCATCTTTGAACTGATGCCCACCCTCAACGCCCGGGTCACGATCCCCTTCGAGTTCGTCGACCCCGAGATTGCCGGTTCCAACGAGCGCGGCTCCCTCTTCATCACCGGTGAGGCCGACGATTCCGTCATCCGCGGCTCGATCTTTGAGATCGACCCCCGCAACAACTACATGCGCAACATCGTCCGCATCGAGTTCGGCCCTTCCACGATCCTGCCCGCCGGGTTCGACCCCGCCATCATCGACGAGCACGACATCGTCGTCACCGGATCGGCGTACGTCGGCAACCGCCTGATCCTGGGGATCCGCGACGACACCACGGGCGTGCGCTACTTCGTCGAGATCGATCCCAACGCCCTCGGCACGAGCGGCAGCCCCACGATCGTCCGCATCACACAATCCACCCGCCACATCCTCGGGCTCGCGGGCGAATCGGGCATCGCACCGCCTAATCCCACGGGCCTGAGCGCGCCCTCCACGATGGTCGATCCGAGCGTGGGGTTGTTCGGTCAGGTTGCTTATCCGGCGGTCGTCGCCGCCAATGATGCGTTCCGGCGCCTCGTCGCCAATGCCATCGTGCTGTCGGCGGTCGATCCGGTTGCCTGTCGCAGTCAACTGGACCTCAATATCGTCGGCAGTTTTCTCGCCGGGCACGTCAACGAGATGGGCGGCGTGGGGCAGGCGGTTGGCGACTTCCGCAGTTCGCTCTCCGTCGGACACCCGTGCCTGGTGCCGGGGCCGGCGGGGAACCTGGACAACCAGGTCTTCTACGTCAACGGCACCCCGACGGACCTGCGCGTGCTCAACTTCGCGGGCGTCGCCCTGCAATCCGACGGCGGGTTCGCGACCACCAACTTCCCCGCCACCAGCAGTTTCGGCCTCGCCTTCGGCCGCAATGGCGGCATCGGGGGGGGCACGCTCTATCAACTTCAGACCACCGGCGTCGAGGGTTCCTTCAACACCGCCATCCGCAGCGTGTCCCTCGGGCAACCCACGGCCAACCCCGCCACCACGGCCACGCTCTCGGGTGGCAGCATCCCCTTCCTCTTCGGCCTGGGCGTCATCGAAGGTCCGGGCCAGACCCGCTTCTTCGCCCCGGGCCTCGATCCCTTCAACCCCGCCGATGGCGTCTTTGAGATCTTCCCGGGCAACAACAACTTCGCGCGCGTCGGCAGTTTCCCCCTCTACAGCATCGATCTCGCCTTCACCGGCTCGAACGCCACCGGCTCGCTCTTCATGGTCGCCACCGATTCCACGATCACCACGCCCGCCTTCGAAGACCGCGTGATGCTCGATTTCGACCCCCGCAACAACTTCCTCCGCGATGCCTCTCCATTCAGCGTCGGCGGCATCACCAACGCGCCCGCCAACTTTGTTCCCTCGCTCGTCACCGATGTGCTGGGCCTCGCCTTTATCAACGGGCAACTCATCATGTCGGTGGTGGACAACGGGGGCCAGCGCTTCTTCCTGCAGTACAACCCGAATGCCGCGGGCGACGCCAACGACCCGACCGTCCGCACCGTCAACCAGACCAACAACTTCCCCTTCAGTTTCGCCGCCAACATACCCGGGCCGGCACCCAACCCCATGTTGCTGGGCGATGAAACCAGCGCCCCCGATCTGCGCGTCGATCCGTTCTTCGGCGCCATGGGCTACAACGGCTCCGCCCGCGTGCGCAACATCGTCCGCGGCATGGTCGAAGAGCTCATCCTCGACAACTCCGCTGACCTCAACGCCTGCACGGGCACGTCGGAGTTCAGCGGCCTCGCCAGTCTGATCGCCAATCACGCCGGCCAGTTCCGCGGCGCGGGCCAGGTGCTCAGCGACTTCTACAACGGCATCGACTACCTCCACCCGTGCCAGGTCGATTTCACCCTCAACCGCTACGCGCTCGTCGACGAGAGCACCGGCACCCTTCGCGAGTTCGATATCGACAGCACCTTCCGCTCGTCCTTTCTCCTCGCAGGGTCCATCGTCACCATCGACCGCAGCAACCCCGATGGCCTCCCCAGCGACGGCGGCTTCACCCTCTATCAGAACACCATCTCCAACGGGCTTGTCTTTGCCCTCCGCCTCGAAACCACCCGCACCAGCGCCACGACGGCCCAGAGCCAACTCCGCTGGCGCGGGCCCAATGATCTGTTCACGCCCCTCGGCTCGCCCATCAACACCTCCGGCGGCGTCGTCATGTCCGGCCTGGGCACCGTGGGCAATCAGGTCTTCACCGGCCTCATCGGGCCGGGCACCAATATCATCCGCGAGATCAACAGCCCCATCGTCTCGCCCCTGCTCGGGCCCGTCGTCATCGACATTCCCAACCTGGGCTTTGGCGGCACCATCGCCATGGGGAACAACGCCCGCAAGGGTTCGCTCTATGTGTCGGCCACCATCGATGGCAGCCTGGGCATCCTCGAACTCGACCCCCGCAACAACTATCTCGCCGACGCCTACGCCGTCTCGCAGGGTCAGATCGTCATCGACGGCAACACGGTCAACGGCGCACCGGCCTTCAGCAGTTTCTTCAACGTCAACGGCGTCACCGCCATCGCGCACAACAACGGCCTGCTCACCGTTCACGGCCAGCGTTCTGACAACTCCCAGAACATCATCTTCACCATCGACACCGGGGGGGCCAACGGCACGGGCCGGCCCATCGTGGGCGCGACGCAGCAGGGCCTCGCCGGACCAGGTCCCTTCGGCGCGGTCGGTACCCTGCCCGCACGGCCCCTGGCCCCGCTCAACCTCACCGACCCGGGCGGGGCCATCGACCTCCGCGGTCTCACGGCCCAGTTCGCCGACCTCGCCTACAGCCAGCGGGCACTCAACTCGGGCGTCGTGGGCTCCATCGCCCGCGGTGCCATCATCAACTCCGCCAGCGATCCCTCGGGCTGCGCCAGCAGCAGCGAACTCTCCAACGGGCTGGGGCCTGCCTTGCAGAACCGCGTGTCTCAGCGTGCCGGGATGGGCCGAGCGATCACCGACTTCCGCGCGGGTCTGCCCGGCGGGCACCCCTGCTTGCCGCCTCCGTAAAGCCTTTTAAAACTTTGATGCGTTCGAAAACGGCCACTCCCCAGTGGCCGTTTTTCATTCCCCTCGGCGCAAGAAAAACGCGCTACCCAAGGGCAGCGCGCGTTGAATGACCCAAATGGTCTTGCTCAGCACTCAGTACCAAGCACTCAGCACTCTGGCCGATCACTTGCCTCGCATGGGCTTCCCGCCGCCCTTGTCGGCGACGTTGAGCGAGCGACCAACGCGGCGCTTGCGGTTGATCATGGCCCGGCCAGAAGCGGACTTCATGCGGGCGCGAAAGCCGATGGAGCGTTTGCGCTTGATGCGGCTGATGCGCTTGGGATAGTGCGTCGACACGGGGGAAGCCTTTCTGAACGGGTCGCCCACGGCGGCCACAAGGCGTCGCGGGGTCGAGATGCTAGCCCCCAGCCAGCCGGTTTCCAGCCCGAACCCCTCACCACCTGCCCGCGATCCACCCAAAACCCCTGCGGGGTAGCCTTTCCGCCGCCATCCCGTACAATCGCCAAATGCCTGTCCCCGGGCTTTCACCGGGGCAGCGAGTGCTTCGGGCGGGGAGGCAGCCGGGCGCGTGCGAGTTGGCCTCGCCGCAGTCCGATAGGTGATCTGGCCTCCGCGTTTCCTTCCGCCGCCTTCATCATGCCCACGCCCGACGAAACACGCACCGAGATCGAGCAGGTCATCGGCTATCGCTTCCGCGATCCCGATCTGCTCGCGCTCGCGCTCACCCACGCCTCGGTTGCCGAGGCCCGCGTTCGGTCCAACGAGCGGCTTGAGTTTCTGGGCGATGCCGTGTTGGGCCTGGTCGTGTGCGAACAGGTCTACGCGACCTTCCCGAACTTCCTGGAAGGGGAGATGACCAAGATCAAGTCCACCGTGGTCTCGCGGCAGGCCTGTGCCGCGCTCACGCACCAACTTGACCTGGGCAAGCACCTGGCGATCGGCAAGGGCATGCGGATCCACGAGTCGCTCCCCCAGAGCCTCGCGGCCGCCGTGCTGGAGTCCATCGTCGCGGCGATCTACCTCGATGGCGGCCTCGAACCCGCGCGGCGCTTCCTGCTGCCCCTGGTCGAGCCGCTCATCCACAAGGCCTTTGAGAGCGGCCACCAGGAGAACTTCAAAAGCATCCTGCAGCAGCACGCCCAGCAACGCCTCGACGACACGCCCGCCTATGTCGTGCTCGAACAGAAAGGCCCCGACCACGCCAAGCACTTCCACGTGTGCGTGCAGATCGGCGACCGAAGATTTCCGAGCAGTTGGGGTCCGAGCAAGAAGCAGGCCGAGCAACAGGCCGCGCTCCTGGCACTCTACGAAATGGGCGTGACGGCCATCGACGACGCCGGCAAGGTTCGTGTCGTTGTCCGCGGCAAGCCCAACGGCAATTCGGATTCACAAGGCCCCGACGGCATGAGCGGCTCATCGGGCGATTCGACGGCGGTGGGGATTCCTTCGCCGTCGTGAAGGCGTGCATGACTTCAAACACAGTCGCTCGGTGGTCAACCTGCGTTCCGGCGTTCAAGCCGCCTCGCTCAGGGGCTCGGTGCCCGCCACGCCGTCGCGGGTGACGTAAAAGAATCCGGGCGTGATGGGGTAAGGCAAGCGGCGGTAGTCTTCCTCGACGCGGCCGCGCAAGCGGCCCACGAAGGGGTCGGGGCCGTGCGAGAGGGCCACAAACATGTCGCGGGCGGGAGTCGCGACGTAGAAGTTGCCGCCCAGGCGCGGGGCCAGGCGTGAGTAGAGCGAGCCCAGCAGCAGCCGGGCGGCGTCGTAGCCGTCCTGCTCCGCGACGATGACGGCGCGGCCGCCTTCCTTGCTCGTGATGACCTGGAAGTTCATTTCCTGCGACTGGCCGTCAAGGTTTGCCCGGGCCAGGTCGTCGAGGTCTTCGGGGCTTGCGCCCCAGCGGATCATCTGCTCGGTGGTCACGCTCACGGTCATCTGCGGCATGTCGATCACGAACACGATCACGGTGCCGTTGACGAACGGCACATGCGCGACTTGCTCGCGGCACAGATGGTTGAAGATCGTCTCGGGCTGGATGCGGGGCATGATGCGGTGCCGCAGCATCTCGAAGGGCATGTTCGAGATCGCGCCCGCTTCGCCGGAAAAGAGTTGGTCGAGGTAGTGCTCGACGATCTCCTGGCCACGGTCGGGGTCGTGGTTGACGAGGCGGTAGAGGTTTTCGAGGTCGAGTCGGCGCCCGTTGACGATCAGTTCGCGCGGGCCGGTGAGTTCGATGGCGTATTCCGGCTGCAGCCGGCGGAGAAGGACCGCGACCTGCTCGGCAAAGGCATCCGGCTCTGTGGGCATGTTCGCCATGCGTATTCCGTTCTCGGGCCGAGCCCCCATCGAAACCAGGGCGCGTTCTTGGAAGCCGACGCGGTTGGGCCGGAGCGTGCCGAGGAGCAGCCCCGCACTGGTATCGTGTCTTCCGATGCGCGGCCAAGGTGGGGCGCGGTTTCAGAAATCGCGCGGCGCGGCACATTCGGCACACGCTTCCCGACTCGCGCGCTGGCGCGACTTGTCGGACCTGCCCGCGCCGAGCCTGCGCGTCACAGACCGCGCCGCCGACGGCTCGAGGCCGCGCGAGCGGACGTGATCGGTGGTTTGATGCGGATGAAAACGCTTCCCCCAAAAACAACAACGAGGCTCGAGTGAGCAGCCCACTTGCTCACTCGGACCCTCGTTGTTCGGGAGCCTACACAGCCCCCTAGACGCAATCAGCCGCGAGGCCGCTGGGCCTGGCAACTGCTCCTCTGTCCCCCCCCCCGTATTCCCCCTCCCCCACGGGGCGTTACCCTGCACGAGACCCTTCAGGACTACCCCTCGTCGCTCACGCAGGCCGTCCATTGCCCGCGATCATCTCTCTGCCCCCACAGCGGGGACACATGACTCACCTTACCCCTGAGGCCGAACCCCCCAGGCAAGAGCAATAGGGCAATTGGCGTGCCAGGTCCGGATATGGGCATTGGAGGCCCGCAGGCAGTTGAGACGTCCAAACGAAGCAATTTAGTGCGGTATTCAGCAATATGTATTGCGGCGGGCAACTATATTCGATATTTGTGCGAATAATCACGGTATGGCAACGACTTCGCTTCAACCCAATTGGTCGTGGCTGGTCGAGTCCATCGAGATCGCGGTGGTGGTGCTTCTGACTAGAGGCCACCGTACGGACCCGCGGGTCGTCAATGCGACCGCACGGGGATTGCTCGCTGTAGCCGGTGAGGGGACCGAACTGGCTGCCGCGATCGAACGTGCCAGCAACGCGGCCAGAGCGGGGGGGCCCGCCGTGCATGTGCGGGCGGTGCCGGTGCGCGCGAGCCGAGTGCAAGAGATTGGGACCAGCAGCGAGGCCGAGCGGGCAAGGGTTTTTGTGGACGTGAGCGCGTCGGCGGCCGACAGCCCGGATGGGCCGGTGACGGTCGTGACCATGGTGGACGCGAGTTCGCGTGTCACGGGCGAGGCGGAGGTCGCGCGGCTGCGGGCCCAACTGGCGGAGGTCGAGCGGGCCAGCCAGCGGTTGCGCTCGCTCCAGGCGGAACTGGTTGAGCAGGGCGAGCGGGCCCATGAGATGGTGGGGGCGTCGGCACCCCTGCGGCGTGTGCGCGAACAGGTGGACCGGGTGGCCCCCAGCGGGCTCACTGTGCTCATTCATGGCGAAACGGGCTCGGGCAAGGAACTGGTGGCGCGGTCGATCCACAGCGGGAGCGGGCGGAAGGGCCAGGCGTTTGTGGCAGTGAACTGTGCAGCGTTGCCCGAATCGCTGATCGAATCGGAACTCTTCGGCCATGAGAAGGGCGCGTTCACGGGCGCGGATCGGCGACGGCTGGGAAAGTTCGAGTTGGCCGACGGCGGCACGCTGTTTCTGGACGAGGTGGCCGAGTTGCCAATGCCCGCCCAGGCCAAACTGTTGCGCGTGATCCAGGAGCACGCGCTTGAGCGTGTGGGCGGGGCGGAGACGGTGCGGGTCGACGTGCGGATCCTCGCGGCCACGCACCGCGATCTGGCCCGACAGGTGGAGCGTGGGCGCTTCCGCGAAGACCTTTTCTATCGCCTGAACGTGTTCAAGATCGATGTGCCGCCGCTGCGCGAGCGGCGTGAAGACCTGCGGGCGATTGCCGAGTTTCTGCACGCGCGGACGGCGCAGAGAATGGGCCGGCCGGCGCTCCCGCTGAGCAGCGGATCGCTCCGGCGGATCATGGCGTATGCGTGGCCCGGCAACGTGCGCGAGTTGGCCAACGCGGTGGAGCGAGCCACGCTCTTAGCGGACGGTACGGAGTTGGAGATCGAACTGCCCGAGTCGCCGTTGACGGGTGCGATGGCTGGAGGGGGCAGTGGGGGGGATGGCGTGAGCGGCGGGGGCAGCGCGTCCGGTGGCATGGCCCCCACGCGCGACATCCTCCTTGACCTGACACTGGAACAGTTGCAGCGGCTTCAGATCACGCACGCGCTGGAGTCATGCGGCTATCGCGTGTTCGGGACCGATGGCGCGGCGCAGAGGTTGGATGTGAATCCGAACACGTTGCTGTCGCGGATGGACAAGTTTGGGATACCGAGGCCGAGGTTGATGAAGAAGGGGCGGCGGGGGTAGACCTGGCGCGAAAGTTCGCGACGGCGTGGCGGAGGAAACCAGCGTGCGCGGTTTCTTGGGGGCTCTGCCGAGTGCCGAGTACTGGGTGTTGGGTGTCTATCACGCGGAACCTACCCGGCACGAGTGCGGCGCAGCGGCACGACTGGCCAGAACCCCCATCTCAAAAATCACTGATTTCAAATCACAGAGTTTCAAATCGCAGATCGCCCAAAGGCCTGAGGCGTCTCGGTGATGAACCGAAACCAACCCAGATCTTCGCCAAGCCTCAGGTGTGGTGTCCGATCGAATGCGGATAGACCGAACGGGCGCTGGCGCTGCTGGGCGTCGTGGCGCTCATCGCGGCTCGCGCCGCGCCACGGACCCTGAGCCTGGCGCGCGTGCTGGCGACGGTGCGGGCGGCGCAGTCAGCCCTGACCACCGACGCCGCCGTGCGCCGCCGACTCCGGGCCGCCGTTCAGGATCACTTCGGCAAACCAGCGCCAAGACCGCGTGGCACCGCGCCCACAAGAAGTACCCGCCTTCGCCCGGCACCCCCTCCATCACCATCGCCACCCACGCGCAACTCCAGATAGCCCAACGCCTTCACGCCTCATGTGCCGCCAAGTAGTTCACGGCGTTGCGTTGCGTGGCACCCGACGGCACGGGGCGCGCGGTCAAGGTTGTGACGAGACAATCAGTACTTTCGAACCACGCCACGGACCACACCCTGGATGCGGCATTCGCGGACGATGATGGGGGAGAAGGCGGGGTTGGCGGGTTGAAGGCGGATGTGGTCGGCCTCGCGGTAGAAGGTTTTGAGGGTGGTTTGGCCGTCGGGGAGGAGGGCGACGACGCGTTCGCCGTTGCTGGCGGTGTCGGTTCGCTCGCAGAGGACGAAGTCGCCATCGAGAATGCCTTCGTCCTTCATGCTGTCGCCGGTGACCTTGAGGGCGAAGGTGGAGGCGGCGCGACCTGGGCGGGGGCCGATGATGCCGTAGATATCGAGTTCGTCCTGCTCGGCCACTTTCTCGATGGGGTAGCCAGCAGCGATCTTGCCCACGAGGGGGAAGCGGAGGGGGCGGCTCTCATCGGGGACGGCAATGCCGTCAGCGATCGACAAAGAGCGCGCCTTGTTGGCTTCGCGGACCAGGGCCCCCTTCTTGATGAGTGCTTCGACGTGCTCGAAGACGGTGACCTTGCTGACCCCGATCTCGTCGGCGAGTTCCTGCATGGTCGGGGAGTAGCCGTGACGGATGCGCCAGTCCCGGATGAGGCCGAGGATCCGCAGTTGCTTGGGGGTCAGGTTCATGGGGAGTCTCCGTAACGAGGGCAGGGACGCACCCGCGCGAGGCGGGGATGGGTTTGAGTTGAATGCTGAGGCGAGAGAGGGCGGAGGCTTGTCTGGCGAGGGATTGCTCAGCCAGCACCAGCAAGCCCAGTCGGGCACACGCCAAGTGACCGGGGGAGACCGTCAGGGTCGTCGTCGCCGGTGCGGGCCACGCGGAACGCGAACGGCGAATGACTGTTCGGTTTGCCTTGTGCCAGAGCGATTCGGCGGCAATCCAAAGTGGAAACCGAACGGGCGCAGACCGGGAGAACACCTGACCGTTGCCACCCTTGCCTGGCGACGATCCGCGGCCCATTAGGGCGGAGACAAACTCGCCACCTGGGCCGGTTGCCACGAGAGGCAGTCGGGTAACGCTTGCGTCCGCGCCGAGCGGCAGGTGAAACGCGTTGAGAACTCGCTGAAGCGAGTTCAGAAGCGTGCTCAGGATGGCGTCGAAGCGGTGCATGCCGGTGGTGTTGAGAAACTGTCGCTTGCCCCGAACCGATCTGTGCGGGTCCAGTTCGTTTGGTAAAGGATAGCCAATCATCGACCACACGGCCATGATTCTTGGAAGATTTTTCGGATTGTGATAGGGTGCCGATGGAATCAGCCTGGAAGGCTGAAAGTCGGATAAGTGCGGTTATCCACAATGGCATAGACACCGGAGATTGATGAAGCGGAAGGCATCCAGGCACAAGGCATCGTGGCATCGAGCCGGACTAATGCGAAACCGGGGCGGAGCCGATCGGCGTGCGTTTGGCAGCGATCAGCATGTAGATGCTGGGGACGACGAAGAGGGTGAAGAGGGTGGAGATGGCCATACCAGAAACGAGGACGATGCCGATGCTGTTGCGGGCGAGGGCACCGGCTCCGGTGACGAGGACCAGCGGGAAGTGGCCGGCGACGGTGGCGACGCTGGTCATGAGGATGGGGCGGAGGCGGGTGCTGGCGGATTCGCGGATGGCTTGGAGTTTGGTGGAGCCGTGTTCCTGGAGGTGGTTGGCGAACTCCACGATGAGGATGCCGTTTTTGGCGACGAGGCCGACGAGGGTGATGAGGCCGACCTGGGAGTAGATGTTGACGGTGGTGAGGTCGAGGAAGGTGAAGGCGAGGGCGCCGGAGATGGCGAGGGGGACCGAGCCGAGGAGGACGATGAGGGGGTCGCGGAAGGAACTGAACTGGGCCGCGAGGACCAGGTAGATGAGGCCCAGGGCCAAGCCGAGGGAGGTGGTGAGGGAGGCACCTTCCTGGCGGATCTGGCGGGATTCGCCGGCGTAGTCGATGGAGTAGCCGGGCGGGAGGTTGGCGCGGGCGGCGTCTTCGAGTGTGCGGAGGCCGTCTTCCTTGGTGACGCCCGGGTTGAGGACGCCGTAGACCTTGACGGAGTTGCGTTGCTGGAACTTGTTAAGGGTTCGTGGGGCGGCGACGGTTTCGAGGCGGATGAAGGCGGAGGCGGAGACGAGGCCGCCGTCGCGTGCGCGGACCTTCATTTGCAGGATCTGGTCGGGCGAGGCGCGGGAGGCATCGGCGACCTGAGGGATGACCTTGTAGGAGCGACCGTCGAGATTAAAGCGGTTGACGTAGCCGCCGGAGAGGAGCACAGCGAGGTCGCGGCCGATGGAGGCGAGGTCGAGGCCCATGTCGGCGACTTTTTCGCGATCGATGATGATGCGGGTCTGGGGGAGGTCGATCTTGAGGTCGGTGTCGGCGTAGAGGAACTTGCCGGAACCGAAGGCGGCGCCGACGAGTTGGCCGGCGATCTGGACCATTTGCTCGGGGGTGTCGTCGGCGGTGAGGATGAGTTCGACGTCGAAGTTGCCCGCGCCGGGGAGGGGCTTGGGGAGGATGGGGATGGCGCGGATGCCCGGGACGGCGGAGACGATGCCGTAGGCCTCGGGGAGGATTTCCTGGGTGGAGCGGGTGCGTTCGTGCCACTTGGTGGTCTGGACGCCACCGAAGCCGGTGGAGGGGGTCATGACAACGCGCCAGCAGAAGCCGGCCTCGGGGAGGCTGAGGAGGCGAGTGGAGACGTCAGTGGCGGCGGTCTTGGTGGCGTTGAGGGAAGAATCGGGGGCGGCATCGAGGACGAAGAAGAGGCCGCCTTCGTCCTCGGTGGGGGCGAGTTCCTTGGACGAGAAGGTGTAGAGGGGGACGCCTGCGGCGGCGATGAGGAGCGCGGCGATGGCCATGGTCCAGCGGAGGCGGAGGGTGACATCAAGGATGGCGAGGTAGAAGCCGCGGATGCGGTTGAAGATCGAGTTGACGAAGCGGGTGAAGCGGGACTCTTTGCCGTGGAGGGGGACGAGGGCGGAACTCATGACGGGAGAGAGGGTGACGGCGACGATGCCGGAGACGACGACGGCGGCGGCGAGGGTGAAGGCGAACTCTTTGAAGAGGACGCCGGTGAGGCCGCCCTGGAAGCCGATGGGGGTGTAGACGGCGGCGAGGGTGATGGTCATGGAGACGACGGGGGCGAAGAGTTCGCGGGCGCCGATGAGTGCGGCATCGAGGCGCGATTTGCCTTCGCGGATGTGGCGTTCGACGTTTTCGACCATGACGATGGCGTCGTCGACGACGAGGCCGACGGAGAGGACGACGGCGAGGATCGTGAGGAGGTTGAGGGAGAAGCCCATCATGGCCATGAAGAGGGCGGCACCGGCGATGGAGATGGGAATGGCGACGAGGGGAACGAGGACGGTGCGGATGGAGCCCATGAAGAGGAAGACGACGAGCGCGACGATGGCGACGGTCTCGGCGAGGGTCTTGCCGATCTCGGTGAGGGCGTTGGACATGTAGAACGTGCCGTCGTAGGCCAGTTTCATGTCGATGCCGGCGGGGAGCGTGGGGCGGATGCGCTCCATAGCGGCGCGCAAGCGCGAGGCGACTTCGAGTTCGTTGGCGCGGGGCAGGGGCCAGACGGAGAGGTAGACGGCGGGGTCCTGGTTGAACCCGGCTTCGCCCGTGGGCTCTTCGCTGCCGATTTCGACGCGGGCGACGTCGCCGAGGCGGACGAGGGTGCCCTCGCGCTCGCGGACGATGAGTTGCTCGAACTCTTCGGGTGAGCGCAGGTCGGTGTTGGTGAGAAGATCGACCTGAACAGAGGCGGACTTGGTTCGGCCGACGGCGGCGATGAAGTTGTTGCGGCGGAGGGCGTCCTGGACTTCAGCGGGGGTGACGCTGAGGGCGTCGAGTTTGGCCTCGTCGATCCAGACGCGCATGGCGATGTTGCGGGCGCCTTCGACGCCGCAGCGTTGCACGCCCTCGATGGTGGCGAGTTCGGGCTGGACGCGGCGGGCGAGGAACTCGGTGAGTTGGGTGAGGTCGAGGGCGATGCTGGTGAAACTGAGGTAGAAGGTGGCGAAGGGGCGGTCGGCGCGCTGGATCTCGATGGCGGGGGATTCGGCCTCGGCGGGCAGTTCGGAGCGGACCTGGTTGAGGCGGGCGGAGATTTCGGCGAGGGCGTCGTTGGAGTTGTGGTTGAGGCGGAGGCGGACGGTGATGGTGCTCATGCCCGCAGTGGAGGAGGATTCGATGTAGTCGATGCCGTCGATGGCGGAGACGGCCTGCTCGATCTTGGTGGTGATGAAGCCCTTAACGGTTTCGGCGCTGGCCCCGATGTAGACGGTGTTGATGACGACGGAGGTGGACTCGATGCGCGGGTATTGCCGCACGGGCAGGCCGGAGACGGCGCGCCAGCCGACGGCGAGGATGATGAGGTTGACGACGACCGCGAGGACGGGTCGCTTGATGAAGAGGTCGGTGAGGCTGGACATGGGGGGAACCTGGGGCGAAGAAGTGCTGAGTGCTGAGTGCTGAGTGCTGAGTGCTGAGTGCTGAGGTCGCGGACGTGCGGTTACTGGCCGTTGGCAGGGGCGATTGGTGCTGCGGCGTGGGGGGCGCTGGCGGGCTTGGCTGGCGAGGGATCGGCGGGCATGACTAGCGCGCCTTCGCGGAGTTTGAAGGAGCCGACCGCGGCGAGGCGTTCGCCTTGGGCGAGGCCGGAGGTGACGACCACCTCTTCGCCCAGGCTGGTGCCGACTTTGACGAAGCGGAGGGTGGCGCGAAGTTTGGTGGGGTCGTTCTTGTCGGGCACGATCAAGAAGACCTGGTCGGCGTACGACGAGCGGCGGATGGCGGTGGCGGGCACGACGATCACTGGCTCGGGGTCATCGACTGGCACGCGGACCTGGACGAACATGCCCGGGCGGAGGAGGTCGTCTTTGTTGTCGACGACGGTGCGGACGCGGATGTTGCGGGTTTCGTTGTTGACGGCGGAGTCGAGGGCTGCGATGGTGATGGGGATGGGGTTTGGGCCGAGGACCGGCGAGGTGGCCATGACGACGGTGCCGGCCTTGACGCGGGCGACATATTCCTGGGGGATGGCGAAGTCGAGGTAGACCTTGTCGCCGGTTTCGTGCAGGGTGGTGATGGGGGTGGTTTCCATGCCCATCTGCTGGGCGAGGTACTGCCCCTCGTGCACGGCGCGGATGCTGACGCGGCCCTTGAACGGGGCGCGGATGGTGAACTTGGCGAGGCGGGTGCCGATCTCGGCGACGCGGGCCTTGGACTCATCGAGTTCGGCGCGGAGGCGCTCGATCTCGGCGGCGGCGGTGACGACCTCGGTCGCGGCGCGGTCAACATCCATGCCCGAGACCGCGCCGGCGGTGCTCGAGGCGTTGCGGATGCGCTCGGCTTCGGACTTGGCCTGCGTCAGGCGCGCCTCGGCCACGCTGATGCTGGCGGTGGCGACGCGGACGCGGGCTTCGGCGGTAGCGAGTTCGGCGCGGTGGGTGGAATCGTCCTGCGTGACGAGCACCTGGCCGGCTTCGACGACGTCGCCGGACTGGAAGTGCACGGTGCGGATGAGGCCCCCGAGTTCGTTGCGGATGGCGACGCTGCGGAGGGCGAGGACGGTGCCGACGAGGTCGGAGGTGCGCTGCCAGGGCATCTGGCGGGCCTGCACCACCTGTACGGACTCAGCGGGTTCGTATGCGGGCGGGGGAGGCGGGAGGCGCATGAACTTGGCGTAATAGAGGCCGCCGCCCACGAGGGCGAGGCCGGTAAAGATCGAGATGGAAGCGATGACGGCGGAGCGGTTCACGGGCGAGTCCTTGTGCGGTGGGGGGGTGAACGGCGGGCGGGCTTGGGACGAGCGGAGGAGTTGGGGGGGCGGGGGGAGGCTGTGCGCGGGGGTGCTTTCTTCGAAGAAGATGAAGGGCCGGGCGCATGGGCATCGACGATGGTCGTGAGCACGCGGCGGATGGAGGAGAGGTTGCGGGGCGTGGGCTCGGCGAAGCCGAAGATCCAGCCGAACCAGAGGCCGTCGAGCACGAGGCGGACGACCTCGCCCGCGCCGGGGGGAAGGCCGTCGTTACCGACGCGAGCCTGAACGTCGCGGCAGCAATCGCGGAGGGGCTGCACGCGGTCTGGATCGTGGACGAGGGCGGCGATGAGGACCGAGCCGCGGCGGCGGAGGTCGGCGGTCCATTGCGAGGTGCTGGCGAGGCAGGTGCCCATGGTGGCGCGGGCGAAGCGGCCGGGGCCCTTGGGCTGCGCGTCGTAGGCGGCCCAGAGTTCGTCGCGCCAGCCCTGGACGGCGCGGTGGACCATCGCGTCGATGAGGGCGTCTTTGCCCGGGAAATGATGGAGGAGGCCGCTTTTGCTGAGGCCGGATTCGGCGGCGACCGAGTCGAGGGTGAAGCAGCCGATGCCGTCGCGGAGGATGACGCGCTCGGCGGCATCGAGGAGGGCGTCGCGGTCGATGGGCGCGTGGCGGCGGCGCTCCGGGCCGGTGGCGGGCGGAGGGAGTGGGGGGGTGGAGGTGGAGGTGGAGGGGCGTGAGGCCCGGGGCATGGGAGACTGTACCGACCGGTCGGTCGGTAGTCAAGCCGACCGGTTGGTCGGGAGGTGGCGGGTAGCGGTTGCCTCGGGCGTGCGGGTGCCACACGGGAAGACGGCGACGTGTGAACCTTCGGCTAAGACTGTCGAAACAGGCTGCTGGGAGGCCAGAAATGCCCACTGGGACCCGTAGATCGCGCCGAAGTTCACGGGCGAGTGAACGTTCTGGATTGGGTAAACGCGCCAGATGGGGTGCTCGACTCGGTACGTGAGGGTGCGGCCCCGGCGGTCGCGGCCGAAGCCCCAGTCGTGCTCTTTGAAAAAGTGCTCGACGGAGTCCGGCGGTGGGGTGAACGGCTGGTCGTCGGCGGTGACGCGGAGGGCGTGATCGATGCCCCGGGGTGAGGTGAAGTGGTGTTCGACGGTGCGTTGGGCGTCGCGCACCTGGGTACGGCTTCGCATCCGCGCGGCGAAGTAGGGTTCGTTGTAGACCCATCGTGCGGCGAGGGACACGAGACGACTGGGGACGAGTTCCTTGATAAAGCAGACGCCACGGGTGCTGGGCGCGTGGGTCGCACCGGGCGTGCGGACGTAGAACCGCAGGTTGACTTCGGGGAAGTTGACCAGGTGCGTGCCCGGGATGCGCCAGCGCAGGTCCAGCACGGCACAGTCTTGAAAGTCGAAGGCGACCAGGCTGACGAGGCCGCGCCCGGGCCACTGCGGGTGGGTATCGAGTTCAAGGCCTGCGGGCACAACGGGCGCCAGCAGGGCCGGATCAACGGCGTAGGTCAGCAGCGCGAGGTTGGTCCACCGGGCTGTAAGGAACGGGCGCGGCATGGTGGCATGAAGGCGCGTTGTCTCGGCAGCCTCGGAACGCTGGCCAACTCTTGCTCACCCTACGGGGCAACCGGTCAACTCATGGCCATCGACATCAGGAACTCGGCGTTGGATTTCTGCTTGGCCAGGCGGCCGCGGAGCAGTTCGAGCGCCTCGACCACGTTCATGTCTGACAGCACCTTGCGGAGGCGGTAGACGAGTTCGAGTTCTTTCTTGTCGAGCAGGAGTTCTTCGCGGCGCGTGCCCGAGGCGGAGACGTCGATCGCGGGCCAGATGCGCTTTTCGACGAGTTTGCGATCGAGGTGGAGTTCGGAGTTGCCGGTGCCCTTGAACTCCTCGAAGATGACCTCGTCCATCTTGGAGCCGGTGTCGACGAGGGCGGTGGCGATGATGGTGAGGGAGCCGCCGTTTTCGATGGCGCGGGCGGCACCGAAGAACTTCTTGGGGCGGATGAGGGCACCGGAGTCGAGGCCGCCGGACATGATCTTGCCGCTGTGGCCGGTCTCGTTGTTGTAGGCGCGGGCGAGGCGCGTGATGGAGTCGAGGAGGATGACGACGTCGTCGCCGAACTCGACCATGCGCTTGGCCTTCTCGATGACCATCTCGGCCACGGCGACGTGGCGGGCGGAGACTTCGTCGAAGGTGGAGGCCACGACTTCGACCGACGAGGCGGTGTTGCGCTTGAAGTCGGTGACTTCTTCCGGGCGCTCGTCGACGAGCAGCACGATGATCTTGGCGTCGGGGTAGTTCTTGGCGATGGCCTTGGTCATCTTCTGTAGAAGGACGGTCTTGCCCGTGCGGGGCGGGGCGACGATGAGGGCGCGCTGGCCCTTGCCCACGGGCGTGACCAGATCGATGATGCGGCACTCGATCTCATCGGGCGTGGTTTCGAGGATGTAGCGTTCCTCGGGGTGGAGCGGGGTGAGGTCCTCAAAGTTGCGGCGTTCGCTGACCTTGGAAGGCGCGCCGCCGTTGACCTGGTCAACGCGGAGGAGGGCGAAGTAGCGTTCGGATTCCTTGGGCGGGCGGATGAAGCCGCGGACGGTCATGCCCTTGCGAAGGCCGTGACGGCGGATCTGGGTGGGGGAGACGTAGATGTCATCTGGCCCGGCGAGGTAGGACTGCTCGGGGGAGCGCAGGAAGCCGAAACCGTCCTGCATGATTTCAAGGGTGCCGTCGCCCAGAAGGATGCCGGACTTGGCGGCGCGGCCCTTGAGGATCTTGAAGATGAGGTCTTGCTTGGGAGTCTGCTGGTAATCCTCGATGGCTTCTTTTTTGGCGACCTTGTGGAGTTGGTCGACATCCATCGCCATGAGTTGGGAGATGGTGTAGGCCTGCTTGAGTTCAGCGGGGTCGGCGGCCTTGACGATGCGTTCGAGTTCCGCGGCTTCGCGTTCGAGTTCTTCGTCGGAGGGAAGGCCATCGGCGCCGGGGACGCCACGGACTTCGCCTGAGCCCATGGAGGGTGGGCCGCCACCACCGCCGCCGCCGCCGTAGTAGCCGCCACCACCACCACCGCCGCCCATGCCGCGTTTTTTCTTTTTCTTGCGGCGATGCCCGCCGCCGAAGCCACCACCGCCGTAGCCGCCGCCGTCACCGCGAGGGCCGTCGCGGGGTCCGTCGCCGCGTGGGCCGTAGTTGCCGCCACCACCTCCGCCACCACCGCCTGATGGGCCGCCACCGGGACCGCCGGGGCCACCGGGGCCGTTGGGACCGCCACTGCTGCCACCACCGCCACCACTATTGGAGGGATTGGCACCGAAGTCGCGCGGGGGCGGCCAGGGCATCTGCTGCTGCGGGCGCGGCCCGGGTGGTCCAGACATTGCACCAGACATGGCCGGGGAATCGGACGGACCGGAAGAACCGTTGCCTTTGCCGCTCACTCGAGAGACTCCTAAAAGGAGGGGCTGGAGGGCTGTGGCCGCCAGCGGTGGGGAAAATCAGAGAATGAGGTGTCCGCCGCGCGATTCAGCGCGAACGTGGAGGGTGACGGGCACCTGTGAAATCAGCGGAACGAGTTTGCACGAAGAGCATGAAAGGGGGGAAGGCACCCGCTGTGCGGGGCCGAAGCCGGCGCGAAGGCTGCACGAGCGCCGGACCAAACGCCATGTAAGGCATTCCGCGTCGAGGCCCGCAACGAGGGGCCGGGTCGGAACGCGATGAGTGTAGCCGCCTGCGGGCGGTGTGCAAGTGGGGGGGCGGCGGAATGGAGTGCGAGCGGCACAGGCCGCGCGGGTCAAGGAATCGTTCAGGCGCGGGGCCTGGGGCCGCCGGGATCCTTCAGCACCGCGTCGAGAATCGCTCGCGCGGCGTGGGCGACATCGGCTCTCGGGCCGTCGTTCTTGAGGACAAACCCGCTGCGGCGTCGCTTCTCGGCCAGCGGCATCTGGGCGGCCTCGCGTCGGTGGAGTTCGCCGGCGTCCCAACCGCGAGTCTCGCGCACGCGGGCTAGGCGGGCGGCTTCGGGCGCGTCGACAAAAACGATCGCGTCGCACTGCCGATCCAGGCCCGCTTCGAGCAGCAAGGGGGCGTCGATGACCAGCGCGGGCGCGGATTCGGCCATGGCGCGGGTCCGGTCGGCCTCGCGGGCGTGCGCGATCAGCGGGTGGACGAGCCCTTCGAGGCGGCGGCGCGCCTCGGGATCGCTGAACACGATCGACGCGACGCGTGTGCGATCGACAGCACCATCGGCGTCAAGCACACTGGGGCCCCACCAGCGGACCAGTTCGGCGCGGACCTCTTCGCGGGCGAGTACCGCCCGAGAGTGCGCGTCGGAGTCGGAGACGATGCAGCCCAGTTCGGCAAAGATGCCCGCGACGGTGGATTTGCCCGCGCCGATGCCGCCGGTGAGGCCGATGACCTTGATGGAGGGGCGTGTGGGCATGGGCGCGGCGCAACGTGCAGGAGGGCGGAGTTTACAAACCCGGAGGCACCGAGGCACGCGGCATCGCGGCATCGAGTGACTGACGGACGGTGCGGAGCGCGGCGTCGGGCTTGGCCATCATGTACCAAGTGAACTCGAAGCCGTCGCTGCCCGCAGTGGAGAAGGCCAGCGTGCCCAGACCAAACACGCGTTCGCGGATCGACCTGAGCACCGTCAGCGATTGAATCCGGTCGAGTGGCACTTCGACTTCCGCGCGCCGCAGGATGCCCGAGCGGCGCTTCACATGCGTCTCGGTCAACACATACTCGCGACAAGCGCGATCGATCGCATTGACCAGCAGCAACGATCCGATCCAGAGGCCCGCAACAAACGTGCAGCGATGGGCTGCTGAAATCAATCGAGGGTCATCGGTGAACGACGCCGCCATCCAGAACGCCCACCCGGCAAGCAAAAGCCCCAGCATCCACCCGCCCCGGTGCAGCACGATGAACCAAGGCGTCGGCCGCAGCCGAAGCAGCACGCGCGGCTCGGTCGTGGGCGCGGCATCGCTCATGTCGCCGGCCTCAGCGTCACGATCTCGGGCAGGTTGCGGTAGTATCCGTCGAAGTCGAGCCCGTAACCCACCACAAACTCATCTTCGATGGTGAAGCCCGAGTAGTCGATCGGCACGTCTTCGTCGCGCCCCGATGCTTTGGTCTTGGTCAGCAGCACGGCAATCCGCAGGCTCGCCGGTGCCTGGGCCGCGATCACGCGCCGCAGCAGCCCCAGCGTGCGGCCCGAGTCGAGGATGTCGTCCACCAGAATGACGTGCGCGCCTTTCAGATCGGTGGGCAGTTCGCCACGAACGGTGGCGCCCTGGCTGCTGGTGGCGGTGCCCGGGTAACTGGAGATGGTGATGGGCCGCAGGCTCATCTTCAGGTTGATGGCGCGAATCAGGTCGGCGACAAAGACCACCGCACCGGTAAGGATGGGCACCATGACCACCGGCGCGCTGGGTGTGGAGTCGAGCGGGTTCGTCAAACCTGTTGCGCCACCGACTTCGGCGGCGGGCGCGACGCCCGGCTCACGGGCCAGGTCGGCGGTGATCTGGCGGCCAATCTCCGCCACGCGGGCGGCCAGTCGTTCACGCGGGATGAGGACACGGTCGATGCGGTGCATGGGGGTTGGGGGTTGGGGGTTGGGGGTTGGGGGTTGGGGGTGGGGGTGGTGAACAGTCTCAGGCTGACTGCGAGGTATTTCGTACCTGGGTAACCAGTTCGGCTTGCACCACCGGCGTGCGTGATGGTTGCACCTGCTCGAAGAACGCCGCCCGGCTGGCGCGGATGACTGCCGGGTCGCGCTTGGCGGCTTCGGCGCGGGCCGCTTCGCAGGCGGCGTGATATCTCGCAGGGTCGTCGTGCAGCGACAGGATCGCATCAACCCATGGCGCGACGGCGTTGGCCGATGCCGGTTCGTTGTCGGTTTCGCTGATCGCGGGGGGAATCGAGAGGCACAACCCACCGCTGCCGACGCTCTCGCGCAGCCCGCCGCGATCGGCCACCAGCGGCGGCACGCCGTTGAACAGCGCCTCGATGGAAAGCCTTCCGGCAGGCTCGGGCCACAGCGAGGGCATCAGCAGCCCTTTGGCGTCGGCGAACACGTCGCGGGGCCTGGCGCGAGTGGGCACCACGCGCAGGTTCTTCTGTCCGCGAAGATCAAACCCGCCGTTGAGCGCCGCCTGATACAGATGCTGACTCCGGCCGCGTGCCTCGATCACCTGCAGGAGCACATCGGGCCGACGGGCCAGTTGCTGGGCGATGCGCGCGAAAAAGAAGACGCCCTTGGCGGGCGTGGGGTTCACAAACGTCCAGTAGGAGCGCGAGTTGGTCGCGGCGATCACGTCGGCAGGATCGATCGGGTCGGGCAGCGGCGTGCTCGTGAGGCCGATCCGCTCTCGATAGAGGTTGGAAAGAAACGCGCTCGGGGTGATCACGGCATCCACGCCATCAAACGCTAGCGGATGCAGATACGCCAGGTTCATGAGGGCGAAGACGACCGCCGCGCCGGAGGCGCGGACGATCTGACGTCGCGACTGCTCAGCCGGGGCACCGCCGAAGGTCAGCACGACATCGGGCGGATGGGTTTCGAGTTCCTTCACGAGCAGGCGGTTGAACTGCATGCCGTGGATGAAGTCCCAGGCCGCGATGGCGAGGGTGCCGGTGTCCATAAGTGTCACGCGCACGCCCGCATCGGTGCACCGCAGCACCACGCGTCCGGTCCCCACGGCGGCACGCCGATCGACATCCACCCGCAGGCCAAGTGCACCAAGAAAACCCGGCCCGATTCCGGTGAGCCCACCCTCCGTCGCGGTGGTGCCCAGGCAGCGGACTTCATGACCAGCGGCGGCCAGTTCACGGGCGATCCCCAGCACCGATCGTGCCGCCCCGCTGGTGGGATCGTGGGGGAACTGCGACATCAGGACGAGCACACGCCGGGGCATGAGGGCATCATACTCGGGAACCGCCAAGCCGCTTTGGCCCTATCATGGTGCATGGCCACTCGCGCACGCCGCGGTCCCCGTCTCATTTCCTTTGCCGCTCTGGCTTCAGCAGGCCTGACCCTCTCTCTGGTCAGCGGCTGCTATGAGCGCGTCGTGAGCGCCCGCGGGTTGGGTGCCGAGCGGATTGAGACACAGGAGCCGTATCAGGAGTCGGGGCAACTCGACCGCTGGATCTTCGGGGAAGAACCCGGCGACAAGCAGCGGGCGCGGCGGTGAGGGGCTGGTGACGCCAGACGTCAGACGCCGGACGTCAGTGAAGGCCGGATTTCAGATTTTCGATCTAGATTTCAAACACACCATGAACCCCAACTCGAATCTCTCTTCCCGTGACTCGATTCTCTCGCCAGGCGAACTCGCCCCCGACTTTGAACTCACCACGCAGGACCGCCAACCCTGGCGGCTTTCCACCACGCTGGCCACGCTGCCTGCCAACGGGAGTGGCGGCGTGGCACTGTCGTTTTTCCCCATGGCCTTCACCGGCGTGTGCGCCAGTGAGATGAAGTGCCTCTCCGCCGAATCACAGCGCTGGGCCGAGCGCGGCTATCAGGTCGTCGGTGTCTCCTGCGATTCGTTCCCGGTGCTCAAAGAGTGGGCGGCCAAAGAGGGTTACGCCCACACGTTCCTTGCCGACATGCACCGCTCGGTCTGCAAGGGTTACGGCCTGTATTGGCCTGATCTGAACGTCGCGTGGCGCGGCACCGTGCTCATCAGCAAGAACCGCAAGGTCGTCTGGTCGCAGAAACGCGAGATCAAGGAAGCGTTCAATCTTGATCAGGTGCTTGCAGCTATGGCGTGACAAAAAGGCCGCGAGCCCCGAGGTTTCCCGGGGCTCGCGATCGGGTCGAGCGTGGCGCATAAGCCGAGTTCTGTCGGCGACGATGGTTCCCCTGGCTGACCCGTTGACCATTGACGGGGGCTCGGGGCCAGCCTAAGGCCTTTCGTCGCGCGCGACCATTTCTCTAGCCGTACCGTTGCCGGCACGATCAGCAGCGGTCTACCCGCGTTCTGCCGGTCGGACCGACCGTCGCCGTGCCTCTTGCGAGGCACGACGCGAACGCTGCATGACCTTGCACGCGGCGGGGTTTGCCCTGCCCCGATGGTCACCCACCGGGCGGTGCGCTCTTACCGCACCTTTTCACCCTTACCTGATCCCGACGCTTGCGCGCCGGGCCATCGGCGGTATGTTCTCTGTGGCACTATCCCTCTTGATACCCGGCGACCCGCCGGGCGGGTGGGTGTTACCCACCGCCGTGTCCTGCCGTGCTCGGACTTTCCTCTGACAGGCTGGGTTGCCCCGGCCCGCCAGCGATCGCGTGTCCACGCCCATATTCAGTTTTCAAGCCGCAGGCTGGTTTGAGCGAATGTCCCCGCTCGCCTCCTGCGGCACCCGATCATAGGGTTCGTTTGCGAATCCGCCCCAACTGGCCCGCGAAGCCATTACTGCTCTGGGAGTGCACTATGCCCCGAACCATCCCCGCCCTGCTCGTCTTGGCCGTTCTCTCCGCCTCCGGCTGCGTGAAGAACGCCGCCACGGGCGACTCCTACTTCTCGCCCCTCGGCACGCTGTACGGCAAGGAAGGCACCCGCAACTACGCGATTCAACTCGGCACCGAAGCGGCGCCCGAGATGACCAAGGAGTTTGGCGGGGCGGTCAGCGACGCGCGCCTTCAGAACTACGTCCGCGACATCGGGAACAAACTCGCCGCCCTCACCGAGGCGGACAACCCCACGCTGCCCTGGGAGTTCACCCTCCTCGACTCGGCCGTGATCAACGCCTTCGCGCTTCCCGGGGGCAAGGTCTACATCACCCGCGGCCTTGCCGAGCGCATGACCAACGAGGCGCAACTCGCGGGTGTGCTGGGCCATGAGATCGCGCATGTCACCGCCGAGCACGCGATGCGGCGCATCGGCCAGCAGCAGGCGCTGACGGCAGGCATTGTGGTCGCGGGCGTAGCCGCCGCGACGGCGGGCGAAGATTCCACCGCCGGCAAGTCGGCCGCGGTGCTGCTGCCAGCCGTGCAGGTTGGTGGCACGCTGGTGGTGCTGAAGTTCGGGCGTGACGAAGAATCGCAGGCCGACACGCTGGGCATGCGCTACATGAGCAAGGGCGGCTACAACCCGCGCGGGCAGCAGCAGGTGATGCAGATTCTGAAGGAAGCCTCGGGCGGCGGCGGCGGGCAACCCGAGTTCCTCGCCACGCACCCGCTTCCCGACACCCGCATCAAGCGCATCGAGACGCTGCTCAAGACTGAGTTCGCCGCGGCGGCCACCAACCCGGCCAATCAGTTCTATGAAGACCGCTTCCAGCGCGACTTCCTCGCGGGCCTGCGCCGCTTGCCGCCGCCGACGCAGAAGGCCCAGGCCGAGGCCGCGGCGATCATCGCGCTGGCAACGGCGAGTTCGTGTGGCCGGTGCGCGAGCAGGCACGAGTAGCACTGGCGTCGCGGTCAAAGCACCGCGACGCCAGTGGCACGGCGGCACGGGCATCAGTCACGCCCGCGATGCCGCGGGCTACGCTCGCTCATGATTCACGCCTGGCACGATGTCACGCCCGCGGTCGAGGGAGAGGACCTCCCGCTTAACTTCAAGGCCATCGTCGAGATCCCCAAGGGATCGAACCTGAAGTTCGAGATCGACAAGAGCACCGGCCTGCTCAAACTCGATCGCGTGCTGTCGTCGGCCGTCTACTACCCGGCCAACTACGGGTTCATCCCCCAGACCCTCGCCGAGGACGACGATCCGCTCGATGTGCTGGTGTATTGCACGGAAGAAATCCCGCCGCTCACGGTGGTGGAAGCGCGGGCCGTGGGCATGATGACGATGATGGACCATGGCCAGCCCGACCACAAGATCATCGCGGTGCTCCGCCAGGACCCGGTGTACAGCGAGTTCGCGGCGGTGGCCGATTTCCCCAAGCACATCTTCAAGATGCTGCGGAAGTTCTTTGCCGAATACAAGGCGCTGGAAGGCAAGGAAGTCGTGGTCGACGAGATCCTGCCCACCGAGCGGGCGCTCAACATCATCGAAGATTCGCTGGCACGTTACTTCAAGGCCCGCCGCACGGGTTCGGCGAAGGGGCTGATGGGCTGACGCACCCGCATCCGCACGTGATGCCTTGAAAATCGCACCACCGAGTCACAGAGGTAACGCCTCGGCACGATCGGCAACATCTGTTCCAACGGCCGCGTCGCCCATGTCGGCCCCCGTTCCCACCACGATCTCGTTCTCTTCTCTCTCTTCTCGGTGCGCCTCGATGTACCTCGGTGTCTCGGTGGTGAGTCCCCGCCTTACTTGGCCTGGTTCTCGTCAGCCGGCTCCGTCCGCATCTGCGCGATGAACGCATCCGCTTCCGCGATGGAGGCCTCCATCTCCTTCACCAGTGTCACCACGTCGTTCCTGATCTGCGCCGACGTGTCCTGGAGCGACGCGATGGCCCTCGCGTTGAGGTTGTGCTTCAGGAACAGCACCTGGTCGTGGAACGCCGCGAGGACCGGGTCCATCTTGGCCTCCGCGGCCTTCATGGTCGCGAGCAGTTTCTCGTACTGCGCCCGCGTGTCATCCAGTTGCTTCTCGCTGGCGCGCCGGAGCGACTCGCTTTTGTACTGCGCCAGTTCGGCGCGCCACTCGCTGAAGAGCGCCTCCGACACCGCCTGCACGCTCTTGATCCGGTCGCGCACCGTGCCCGCCTTCGCCTCGCTTCGCTCGTACTCCTTCTTCAGATTCGCGTAGCGGGCTTCGAGGTCAGCCGTCTTGGCCGAGCCGCCCGCGCCCGTCACGGCCAGAAACTCCGCCAGGGCCGATTCAAACTGCTTCTTGGCTTCACCCTGGCTGTCGCGCACGTCGGTCACGCGGTCGACCAGTTGCTCGCGCTTGGCGTAGCCAAACGCTTCTCGTACCGCGATGCCGGTGGATGTGCACCCCGAACCCGTGGCCAGCGCGAGCCCCAGTCCACTCGACGCGACCGCCAGCATCATCGACCACTCACGCAGACCGTGGCAGGAGGTGTTCATGCCCCAAGCGTATCCGACCGTGGCGATCCGGCATGTGGCGTAATCGTCAGGGCTGTTGCCTGCGCATTTGGCAATGGCGCCGGTGCCACCACGCGCCACCCGGTCCATGCCGCAAACCGCGCTTCCAGATCCGCCACGATCGCGCCCGCCTTCACGCCCGAATAGTCGATCACCGGCATCACCCGCACCACCGCGCGTCCGGGCTTGAAGAGCGAGACCCACGCCGAGTCGCCCGCGGGGGTGCCGTCGATCACGATGGGCAACACCCGCGCCCCGCTGCGGGCCACGATCAGGCCCATGCCGGGTTGAAACGGGTGCAGCACGCCCTTGGGGCGCTCAAGCCGACCCTCGGGAAAGATGCCGATCGCCCCGCCAGCCTTCAGATATCCCACGGCTTCGCGCAGGGCCGCGAGTTCCGAAGCCCCGGTGCGCTTGCCGTCCTCGCTCACAAACACGATCTCCATCCATGCCCACAATGGATCCAGCATCGCGACCCGCATTTCGCTGGTCATCATCCAGCGGATGAAAAACGGGCACGCGGCCTGAATCAGCATCGGGTCGACGCCAGCCGTGTGATTGGCGACAACGATCAGCCCGCGCCCATCCCACCCCTCGACGGGTTGCCCGTCGTCAGTGCGCGTGCGCCGTGCCAGCAAGTTCGCGCGTCCTTCCACGCGCAGCCGCTGCACGAGCCGCACATACACCGCGTTGACGACAAACGCGAGCCCACCGACCGCGTCGCCCTTGGGATTGCGCACCGCCACATGGGCCACGGCACACCACAGCAGCCATGCCGCGATCGAGCACAGAATGACCGCGAACGGGGCGAGCATGGCGTGATGTTAGCGATCACAAACGGCTGATTCCGCCGCGCGGGTCAGTGTTGTGAAGCAGCGCATTGAACCGCTGACTATCGGTTTCTGGTTACCGCTTCCCACCCACCACCCGCCCCGCCTCATCCAAGATCGCTTCCGCCATCGCCGCCGTCGGTGCCTCGGCAATCAGCCGCATGATCGGCTCGGTGTTGCTCGCCCGCACGTGCAGCCACGCGCGCTCGTCGGTGAAGTTGATCCACACACCGTCGGTGCGATCTGGCTTGCGGGCCGCGTGCGCGGCGGCCAGCGCCTCCACCGCCCGCGCCGCATCAGCCTGGGCCGCAAGGTCCACCTTTCGTTTCACAATTGCGTACGCCGGGATGCTCGCAGCAATCCGGCTCAGCGGCTCGCCGCGCTTGGCCATCAGGGCCAGCACCAGCGCCATTGCCCCCAGGGAGTCCCGAATGTACGTCACCTTCGGCCAGATCACGCCGCCGTTGCCCTCGCCCCCTAGCGGGCTCTTCTCGGCCTTCATCCGCTGCACCACGTTGGCCTCGCCCACCGCCGTGCGCACGACTCGGCAACCGAATGTGGCCGCCACGTCTTCGATCATGCGGCTGGTCGAGAGATTGACCGGAATCACCTGCCCCTTGCGGAGCAGGCCCAGTTCGCCCATGGCCAGGGCCGCGAGCGCGAGGGTGTATTCCTCGCCGATGTAGTTTCCGAGTTCATCCACGACCGCCAGGCGGTCGCCGTCGGGATCCTGCGCGAAGCCCGCATGAATCTTGCCCTTGGCCTTCTTCACGAACCGCGAGAGGCCCACGAGGTTGTCGCGGGTGGGCTCGGGCGTGTGCGGAAACAGGCCCGCGTTGAGTTTCGTGATGTCGTTGACACATTCAACCTTCACCTTCAACGCTTCGAGCATCTGGGCCGCCGTCTCGAAGCCTGAGCGCGTGACCGAATCCACCGCCACCCGGAACCTGGCCTTCGTGATGGCCTTCAGCGCGCCCGCCTGCTTCATCAACCCAACCACATGCGGCGCGTGCTCTTCCGCGACGTGGCCGAACACCGAGCCGCCACCAACCCCATTCCACGCCGCGGCTTTCGCCGTTCCCTCACGATACATCGCGATGATCGCGTCGGCCGTCCCCTTGTCGGGCGCGCTCGCCGACACCGCTCCGGCCTTCGCCTTCACCTCGCGCACGATCGGCTTGAGCCCGCACCACTCCTGCGGGTTGTGGCTGGCCGTCACCTGGATCCCCGCGTCGGCGTCCAGCCGATCCACCACGAAACCGAGCGTGGGCGTCATCACCGGCCCAAACAGCGTCACCGTGAAGCACCCGTGCATCTCCAACGCGTTCGACACCAGCGACGCCACCGCATCGCTCCCGCGCCGGCCGTCATACCCTATCACTACCCGTGGCGCATGCGGCTTCTTCTTCGTTCCCTTCCCCCCCTCCCCCGCCGTGCGCCCGCGAACAAACGCCGCGAACGCCCCGCAATATCGCACCACCACCTCCGGCGTCAACGACCCGCCAAAGGTGCCCCGCATCCCCGAAACAGACAGCATGAGCGCATCGCCAGTAGCCATAGGGGCGAAGCGTATGCGGAAGCGCGCACCGCGCCAATCGCTACACTGACCGCCCATGCCTCCCACAACCGTTGGCCCATACCGAATCGAGCGCGAACTGGGCCGTGGCGGCATGGGCGAGGTGCACCTGGCGCGAGATACCCGTCTCGACCGCCTCGTCGCCATCAAGGCCCTGCCGGCGCACCTGTCGCAAGACCCCGACCGCCTCGCCCGCTTCCAGCGCGAAGCCAAAGTCCTCGCCTCCCTCAACCACCCCGGCATCGGCGCGATCTACGGCATCGAAGAAGATCACGGCCACCAATACCTGATTCTCGAGTTCGTCGAAGGCGAATCCCTCGCCGAGCGCCTCGTGAGCGGCGCGGTGCCGGTTGAAGAAGCCCTCGGCATCGCCAGGCAGATCGCCGAGGCCCTGGAAGTCGCCCACGAAAAGGGCGTGGTTCACCGCGACCTGAAACCCGCCAACGTGATGCTGACGCCCGAGGGTGCGGTCAAGGTGCTCGATTTCGGCTTGGCCCGCGCCGCTGACGGGTCGCCCTCAACCACCGGCTCCCCGCCCGTGGCACCCACTGTGACCTCGCCCGCACCCATTCACTCGCCCACCATTCCCGGCGCGATCATGGGCACCGCTGGCTACATGAGCCCCGAACAGGCCCGCGGCAAGCCCGTGGACAAACGCTCCGACATCTTCTCCTTCGGCTGCGTCCTCTTCGAGATGCTCACGGGCATCATGCCCTTCAAGGGCGAGACCGTGGCCGACGCCCTCGGTGCCACGCTGCACAAGGAATCAGACCTCCGCCTCCTGCCCGCGGGCACGCCGCCGCGCGTCCGTGAACTGCTCACCAACTGCCTCGCCAAAGACCGCCGCAACCGCCTGCACGATATCGGCGACGCCCGCCTTGAACTCGAACGTGCTATCAGCGGGCACGAGTGGACGCACGCCGCGCCAGCCGCCGCGCCAACCGCGCGATCGTCGCGCTGGGCCTTGGCCGCGCTCGCAGGCGCGGCCCTTCTCGCTGGCGGCTGGTTGGTCGGCCGAGCGTTCAAACCAGCCGTGCCCGTCACCCCGGCACACGCCTTCCACGTCTCCGCTGCCGTGCCCACCAAGCCGGAACTCATGGCCGTTGTCGGCATCGCCCCCGACGCGCGGTTCCTCGTGTACAAGGCATGGGCACCCCTGGACGCCGACGGCATCAAGCCCGGAGGCGTACTCGTGGTGCGTCGCCTCGACCGCGACGACACCAAGGTGCTTGATGGTACCGACGGGGCCATCGACGCCGCCCTGTCGGCCGATGGCCGCTGGCTCGCCTTCGTCGCCGCCAAAGACCGCGCCCGCACCAAGGTCTCCCTCAAAAAAATCGCCCTGGATGAAGGCCGCCCGACCGGCTCCCCGGAAACCCTCTGCGACCTCCCCGTCGGCGGCAACTTCTCGCTGTGCTGGGCCTCCGATCGCGAAATTGTGATCGCCACGGGCTGGCAGCAGAACATTCTCGCCGTCTCCGCTTCTGGCGGCGAGCCCCGCGTCGTGATCGGCGAATCCCAAACCAAGGAAATCGACAACTGGAGTGAAATCCGCCCCCTGGTGCTCGGAAAGTCGATCCTCGCCAGCCGCTGGGCCTTGGTTGGTCAATCCATCAAGGAACGCACCGAGATCGTCGACCTCGCCACCGGCACGCGCACGCCACTCCTCGCCACCTCCGGCGGCACCCACCTCCTCCGCGACGCCCGGGGCACCTACCTCGTCTCGCGCCGCAACCAGAACACCCTGCTCGCCACCCGCTTCGATCTCGATGCCCTCACGCCCATCGGCGAACCCGTCACTGTCTGGAGCGGGCGCATCCGCGACACCTTCCACATCTCGGCCAGCGGCACACTCGCCCTCACCTCCGCATCCGCCGACTTCTCCGGTCGCCGCATCGCCTGGCTTGACGACAACGGCCAGCCCCAGCCCATTGCCGCGCCGCCCCGGGCCTATGGCGAGATCACCGTCTCCCCCGACGGCACGCGCGTCGTCACCAACCTCGAATCGCCCGACCAGGCCGAACTCCTCAGCGACCTGTGGATTCAGGACCTCGCACGCCGGACATTTACGCGTGTGCCCACACAGGGACCAGCCTGGGAAACCGTGTGGAGCCCCGACGGCCAGCGCCTCGCGCACTCGGTGGTTACCTCGGGCGAGTTCGCCATCTGGGAACGTCGCGCCGACGGCGCGGGCGAGCCCGTGAAGATGTACGCCAGCCCAAGTCCGCAGGTCGTCGTCTTTCCCACTGATTGGTCGCCCGATGGCCAGGTCCTCGCGATCTGCCAGGTAGACCTGGCCAAGCAGGCCGCGGACATCCTGCTGCTCGAACGAGAGTCGAGCGAATCCACCCCCAAGTGGATCGCCAGGCCCTACCTCACCTCTCCCGCGGGCGAAGATTCCCTTCGCTTCTCCCCCGATGGCAAGTGGGTCCGGTTCGTCTCCAGCGACACCGGCCGGAATGAGTTGTATGTGCAGCGCTACACCGGCCCGGCCTCGGGTGCCGCCGACGCCCGCAACGCCCGCACCCAGATATCCACCGCCGGCACCAACGGCAGCGGCTGGTGGAGCCCCGACGGCAAGGAAATCCGCTTCGTCGACGCCGACAACCAGTTCATGAGCGTCCAGATCCAGACCGAACCAACCTTCTCCGCCTCCCTCCCCAAACCGCTCGCCAGTTTCAAAGACCTGAGAACCCGTGACTTCTCGTACGCCCCCGACGGCCGCCTCATGGTCGTCCTCGAAGGTGAAAACGAACGCCCGACCAGGGTCGACCTGGTCGTGAACTTCATCGATGAGATTCGCGGCAAGATGGAGCGGGCGAAGTAGGCCACACGCTTGCCGTTGGCGCGGGCAAACCTCCGCCCCGGTCCAGCAATCACGGAGCACGCAGATGGCTACTCCCACAACGGTCGGCGCCTTTGCGATTGTGCCCAGCAATGACCTGCCGGCCGCTGTGCCGTTTTGGGAGCGGCTCGGGTTTGTTCGCGTGGGTGGGGATGCGCAGTACATCATCATGTCGGGCTGGGGGTGTGAGGTTCATCTGACTCAGGCAGGTAAGGGCCCTTGGCGCGTTCCGGCGGAGAACAACCCTTTCGGCGTGTTCATCCGCACCCCGCAGGTAGACGAGATTGCCGCGCGCGTCGACGACTTGGTCATCCGTCCTGGTGGGATACTTCGCCACCGCGAGTGGGGGCTCTACGAAGTCGGGATAGCCGGACCGGACGGACTTCTCATCCGGATTGGTTGGCCCTCAGCGTTGATCAAACGCGACTAGGCGTCGCGGCTGCCGAAGTTGCTCAATCAGACTGCCTTCGTCGCGATGGCTGCCCTACTTCGCCATTGCCGCCCGGCACTTCACCAGCGTCGCGCGGTACTCCTTCAGATAAGCGTGATCGGGCGGCAGCACCTTCTCCCCCATCGTCACGGCCTCTTCAAGTTCCGCCAGCGCCGCCGCGTAGTCCTTGTTCTCGAGCCGCGCGGTGCCCGAGCGCCAGAGCGAGCGGGCAAAGTCTGGTGAACCGTCGGGCGACGCCTGACGCAAAATCGCGAAGGCCTTGTCCCAACCCGCCCGTGCCTCGGCGGTCTTGCCCAGGCCCTGCTGCACGCGTGCCAGGTTGCCGAGGCTGAAGGCGATGTGCGGGTGCCCGGCAGGTAGCGCCGCGCGACGGATATCCATCGCCTCGCGGAAGAGCGTTTCGGCTTCGGCGAGTCGGTTCTGGTCCTGCAGGAGCCTCGCCAGGTGGCTCATGGCGTTGGCCATGTCCTGGTGCCCGGCGGGGAACGCCGCGCGATCGATCGCCAGGGCCTCGCGGTACAGCGCCTCGGCCTCGTCGAGCCTGTTCTGGGCCTGCAGCACCAGCGCGAGGTTGTTCATGCCCGTGACGATGTGCGGGTGACCGGCGGGCATGGCGGCACGCCAAATCTCGACCGCCTCGCGACGCAGCGGTTCGGCCTCGTCGATTCTGTTCTGGGCCTGCAGGAGCGCCGCGAGGTTGCTCAGGTTCACCGCGATGTCCGGGTGCGCGGCGGGAAGGCCCGCACGCCGGATCGCCAGCGCCTCGCGGTGCAGCGGCTCGGCCTCCGCGAGTCTGTTCTGGGCCTGCAGCACGAGCGCGAGATTGCTCAGGCTGCCAGCGCGCTTCGGGTGTCCGTCGGGGAGGCTGGCACGATAAATCGCCACCGTCTCTCGGAAGAACGACTCCGCCTCCGCGTGTTTGTTCTCGTCGAACAGGATCAGCGCGAGGTTGTTCAGGCCCATGCCGAACTCCGGGTGCTCGGGCGGGAAGGCCACGCGGCGGATCGCCATCGCTTCGCGCTGGAGCGCTTCGGCCTCGACAAGTTTCTTCTGAAGTTGCAGGAGTTTCGCGAGGTTGTCCAGCGCGCGAGCGATCTGCGGATCGCCAACCGGGTGAACGGCCCGCCGGATCGTCACGGCCTCGCGGAACAGCGGCTCGGCTTCATCGAGTTTGTTCTGGTCCTGTAGCAGCAACGCCAGGTTGGTCAGCGTGGCCGCAATGCTCGGGTGCTCGCCGGGAAAGGCGGCCCGGCAGATCGCCAGCGCTTCGCGGGCGAGCGTCTCGGCCTCGGCGTGCTTGTTCTGTTCTTGCAGCAGCCACACCAGACTGAGCAGGCTCGCCGCGATATCCGGATGCTCCGCCGAAAGAGCCGCCCGACGGAGCGCTACGGACTTCCGCAGGTTCGGCTCGGCCTCGTCATAGCGGCCGAGTTCGTACAGCGTCGTCCCGATCGTGTTGCGCACGCGGGCCTCCACCAGCGGCTGGTCCTTGAGCGCGCTCTCGCCCTCGTCGAGCACCTTCACCGCCGCCCGCAGCGTCTGCAGCACCGTCACGGCGTCCTTGATCGGTGCCTTGGTCACCGGGTCCCGGGGCAACTGGTACGGATCCACCGCCGCCAGCATCTCGCTCTGAAACGTCGCCACCGCCTCGGCGATCTCCGCCTGTTTCTTGGCTTCGGCTTCCTGCGCCTTCGCGATCGTCGCCTGCTTGTTCGCCTCGGCCTCCTGCTCCCTGGCCTTGGCTTCCTGCGCCACCGCCTCGGCCCGCGCCGCTTCAGCCCGCTCGCGCTGCTCGGCCTCGCCCGCTCGAGCCCGCTCGGCCCGAAAGAGGCCCACGCTGGTGCCGACGAGCCCCAGCACCAGCACCGCCGCCACCGCGCCGCCCGCCGCCACCGGGCCCTTGTTCCGCCGGATCATCTTCTTGAAGCGATAGGCGTTGCTGGGCGGCGCCGCCAGCACGGCCTCACCGCTGAGGTACCGCTTGATGTCCAGGCCCAGCCCGCTGGCGGTCTCGTAGCGCCGCTGGCGGTCCTTCTCCAGAGCCTTCATCACGATCCAGTCGAGTTCGCCGCGCACGATGGTGCCCAGGCGCTTGGGCTCGGTGTGCCGCTTGGCCGCGACGCTCTCGATCGTGTCGGTGTTGTGGCTGAGCCGCGTACTGGGTTTGGGCGGCTCCACCTCGCGGATGATCCGCTGGATCTCGGCATAGGCCGCCGAGCGGAGTTCCTTGCCGCTGAACGGTGTCGTGCCGGTGAGCAGTTCGTACAGCAGCACGCCCAGCGAGTACACATCCGTTCGTGTGTCGATGTCAAGGTTGCCCTCGGCCTGTTCGGGGCTCATGTACTCCGGCGTGCCGATGAGGGCCTTGTGCTCGGTGAAGAGCGTCTTCTCCGTCAACTTGCTCGCCGTCGCCTTGGCGATGCCGAAGTCGATCACCTTCGTATGCGGCCGACCGTCCTGCGTACTCACGAGGATGTTCGACGGCTTGATGTCGCGGTGGATGATGCCCTTGGTATGGGCGTGCTGCACGGCGTTGCATACCTGCGCGAAGAGTTCCAGCCGGTCCTCGATGCGCAGGTTGTTCTTGTCGGCGTACTCCACGATCGGGTCGCCCTTGACCAGTTCCATCACGAAGAACGGTCGCCCGGTCTCGGTCGCGCCGGCATCAAGCACCTTGGCGATGTGTGGATGGTCCATCATCGCCAGCGCCTGCCGCTCCTGCTCGAAGCGGGCGACCACCTGGCGCGTGTCCATGCCCAGTTTGATGATCTTGAGCGCGACCTTGCGGGCGACAGGCTTCTCCTGCTCGGCCATGAACACCGATCCGAAGCCGCCCTCGCCGATCGCCTGCAGAATCTTGTACGGCCCGATGCGGGTTCCCGGGCCCTCACGCAGCGGCGCGGCGATGGTCACGGCCGCCGTGGAGCCCGCCGTGGGCGAAGCCAGGAACTTCGCCGCGCCATCGTGCGCACGCAGCAACCCCTCGACTTCCGCCCGTAACGCCGCATCGTCGCCGCACGCGCTGGCGAGGTACCCCTCGCGCTGGGCCCGCTCGACGTCGATCACCTGCTCAAAGATCGCTTGCAACTTCCCAGCCATGATGTCATTCCTTCACCTCTGCTCGTGCAAGCGTTGAAACAGCCACGCCCGCGCGAACGCCCAGCGCCGATCCACCGTGCTCGTCGAGAGCCCCAGCACCTGGGCCGTCTGCTCGACGCTCAGCCCCGCGAAAAACCGCAGCCTCACGATGGCCGCGCCGTCGGGGGACTCAGCCTCCAAGCGACGAACAAGTTCGTCGAACCGCACGATTTCTTCGGGCTCCTGCTGCGACAGCCCGGCGACATCCTCGAAGTCGCTCACACGCTGACTCCGCCCACCAGCACCATCAGGCCCTCCCCCCCCTCCCCCGCGCTTCAGCCGCATGCGTCCCTTGGCGTGATCGAGCAGAATCTGCCGCATCGCTTCCGCCGCCGCAGCATAGAAGTGCCCCCGCCCCGCCCAAGGCACCTCACGCACCCCGGCCAGTTTCATGTACGCCTCATGAACCAGCGCCGTCGCCGTGAGCGTGTGCTCGGCGCGTTCCCCCTGCATGCTGATCTGCGCGGCCTTGCGCAACTGCTCGTACACCAGCGGCAGCAACTGCTCCGCTGCCTGCTTGTCCCCATTCGCCGCCGCAGCCATGAGCATGGTGGCGTCCGCCTGGGGGGTTGCCGGAGGTGTCGATGCGGGGCGCGGGTTGGGTGAAGAGTCGTGCGAGACCATTGCGTCAAGTGTATCAAAAGCACCTCATACCACTACGAAACCGCAGATGCTCGATGGAAAGCGACCCCGGCGTGT
The DNA here is from genome assembly GCA_964588585.1 of uncultured Phycisphaeraceae bacterium. Lineage (GTDB taxonomy): Bacteria > Planctomycetota > Phycisphaerae > Phycisphaerales > UBA1924 > JAEUIX01. The sequence goes on along the minus strand of CAZPPX010000011.1, from coordinate 94,085 downwards.
TGAGTGCCGGGGTCGCGGAGAGATTCGTCGATCACACGCGTGCGCGAGCCTTGTAAGGAACGGGGCGCGGACTCGGCACCCACTTAGCGGCGGCGACGCGCGGCGAGCAGGCCGCCGAGGCCGAGGATCGCGGCCGCGCCAGGTGAGGGGACCGTCACGACCCAGCCGCGGGGCTCGCCGTTGAACAACCCCTCGCCGACGATGGTGGTGCCGTCGAAGGAAATGTCACGCGTGTAGTCCAACTCCCAGCCGGTGAGGTCGACGCCGAGCGTCGGGAGATAGGTGTTGAGATCGACCGTGCCCAGCACCTCCGACCAGAGCGTGGCCGTCGCTTCGTTGCCGAAGAAGCTGTAGCCGCCCACGAGCGATCCATCGTCGCTCACCGTGAAGGCCACGGCATTGCTCGCGCCAGGGAGCATGCCGATGTTCTGGACCACGCCATTGGTCCAGATGACGGCATGGGTGCCGCTGGTGCCCGCGACGACGGTGCCGTCGGCGTTCACACCCCACGCGCTCGACCCGCCATCGCCGGGTGAAAACAAGCCCAGGCTCTGCATGCCGCCGGACTCGGTCCACGCAAACGCGCGGTCGCCGTCGGACGAGCCTGAGATGCCGATGATCGTGCCGCCATCGCGGCTCACCTTCCGGCCCTCCGACGCCGCGCCGCCGGTCAGCGTCCCGATGGACTGCATGCCGCCCGCGCTGGTCCAGCGAAACGCGGTCGTGTTGAAGTTCACGTCAAACGAGTAGCCCGTCACGATGTGGCCGTCGCCGCTGACGCCGATGGCCACGGAAGCCACGCCGCCGGGGAGCACGCCCAAGTCCTGCATGCCGCCGCCGGAAGTCCAGCGATGGGCACGGACTGTTTCTTCGGGAACAACCAGGAAAACGCCGCCGACAATCACCGACCCGTCTGCGTTGATGTCCTCCGCCGAGGTTGCGAAAGCGCCGGGAAGCGAGCCGATATCGACAAGCCCGGCGGACGTCCACCGATACGCGCCCGCCATGTCCACGTTGGCCGCGACCACAGAGCCGTTGGCGCTCACCGCGGTCGCACCGGAGAATGACCCACCCGGCGGCAAGCCGACGCTCGTGATCGACTGGGCCGATACGCCCGAGGCGAGCGCCAGCATCCCGGCAGCAGCCGCAAGACACGTGGGCAGGGTGCGGGGGCTGCGGGGGGTTGGGGAGGTGGGGGGGGGCGGGGTCAAACGAACGACACAGATGGGCGAAACGCCCGCTCGCATACGCATGGCAGTGCTCCACTCTTTGAACGCCAAGCCCGCTCAGTCCACACAAATGGCTACGCGAGCCCGATCTCTGACCTCCAAGCGATGCCGCAGCGGGCGCGCCATCACGATTTTGGCAGATTGCTGATGCGCGGAATCCGGCCCTTCAGAGTTGGGCGACCGATAACTGGCGTCGAAGCGTCCCGGTTGGGGGAGACGCACGGAGACCAAGACGACAGGGGCCACTCCTCTGGCCATACGCTCTCTCAGCATGATCGCGCGGTGCTGCGCGATGCACGGCCCTCGGCGACGATGAGTGGAGAATCAAATGGGAAACCCCAGCATGAGAGTCTTCAACGCGCGATGGTTAATCGTTGCGTCTGTCGTGAACGTCGCGTTGTTGACCGTCGGGTGCACCACACCGCCGGAATCCGAAAAAAGATCCGACGTGATCAGTCGTCCTGCGTCAGCACCCAATCAGCCGCCGTCAACTCGAGACGCTGTTCAGTCGACAGCCACGCAAGATGTGCAACCCCGCCCATCCTCTCTCGTCATCGACGTCGCACCGACATCGGCGATACGCGGAGTCGTGCGAACTGTGTTTCAGGATTCGCGCGGCACGCTGTGGTTCGGCGGCGAATGCGACCTGTTCCGCAACGACGGAAGTACCCTGACCAGCTTCGAGATCAAGGATGATCTGGGCCGGGGCGTCACGATCAAAAAGATTGTCGAAGACAAGGCCGGCAACATCTGGTGCGGAACACACGGTGGCATCACCCGGATTGACGGCAAGTCATTCACGAGTTACGGCGAAAAGGACGGCCTGATCAGCCCCGATGTCTGGAGCATGGCCGTTGACGCGAGCGGCGTGATGTGGATCGGCACCATCGAGGGCGTCTGTCGATTCGAAGGCAAAACGTTTTCCCCCTTCGCACTTCCGGAAGCCCAGCCCGATCCGACCAGAGGCGTGACCAGCGGCAAGTTCGTGCATTGCATCACGGTCGACCGCAAAGGGCGGGTGTGGTTCGGCACCAACGGGGGCGCGTACGTCTACGACGGAAAGACACTGAAGAACATCTCCGAGCGCAATGGACTGCCGAACAACGCAGTCAGCTGCATTGTCGAAGACAAGTCGGGGAACATCTGGTTCGGGACCGTTCACGGGGGCATCAGTCGGTTTGATGGAAAGGACTTCACCAACTTCACCCAACAAGGCGTCGTCGAAGGCGAGGAGATCTGGTGCATTCACGAAGGGCAGTCTGGGAACATCTGGTTCTCCGGCAAGAACTCGCCTTTGTACCGATACGACGGCAACGCATTCACGAAGTTGAGGGAGCAAGTCGGCATCACGTCGCTCGCGTTCACCATCCTGGAAGACCACAGCGGGCGGCTGTGGCTGAGCGGAACGCACGGCCTCTTTCGGCATGACGGCGAGTCGTTTGTCCGAGTCACCAAGGATGGTCCGTGGCGATAACGCCTTAGACATGCGGTTTCGTGATCTCCGACCGGTGACGCGGCCGCGGCTTTACGGCCACGACTTCTCCGACAAGGGATCTGCCCCCACATTCTGGTTTGGTTTCCGGTGAGGTTTGCCGTGACTGGACCACAGAGGGCACACTCGATGGCAGGCAGTGATTCAGCACGGAGCAAATCATCTCCAAAGCGACGCGACCCCGACGTGAAAGCTGGGTCGCAGGGATAGGTGAGCGTGGGGGCACGCACGCCCGGAGACGACGGCGAACGTGCGTTTGTCTGGACAACAAACGCAAACGCCCGCGAGAAAGTTCTCGCGGGCGTTCGCATCAATCGGGGCGAGAGGATTTGAACCTCCGACCTTTTGGTCCCGAACCAAACGCGCTACCAAGCTGCGCTACGCCCCGTGCGACACCATCATAGCCCTTCGGCCGACCAGCGTCAGGCCTTCATGTCTTCGCCGCCATTGCGCGATGGCGCTCGGTTCAGTCGGCACGATCACCCCCCTCCACCCCCGGAATCGGCTTCCCGTGCGGGTCCACCGTCGGGTCGCCCACCTCGGCACGCACCTTCTGCTTCAGCGCCTCGCCGATGAAGTGTTCCGCCCGATGCGACGCTTCGTGCAGGTGATCCAGCGGCAGGCCCAGATGCCGCGCCAGATACGCCTCCCACAATCGGTGCGTGCTCACCACCTTGGCCGCTTCACGCAGGCCGGTCTCGCTCAACCGCATCGCACCGGACTCGCCCACCACCAGCCCGTGCCGCCGCAGGCTCGCGAGCGCCCAGCCCGTCACGCGTGCCGGCGCGATCGCCCGGCACAAATCCAGCGCCGAGAGCGGCTTGATCGGCTCATCCCCATCACCACCCTTCATCCCCACACCTCTGGCCCCGCGCATGCCCGCCCGCTCGTGCCAGCGATAGAGCATTCCCAGCACGTCCTCGCGCGCGATCCGCACGCTCAGCCGCGTTCGCTCGATGGCTCGTGCGGCCATGCCGTGCCGCGGCGCCGCCACTGCCGCGAGCACAAACAGCCCGCCCGCCACGACGCTGATCATCCCCGCCACGGTCACGTTCAGCCAGGCCGCGAGCAGATAGCCCCAGACTGCCGCCACCACCGCCAGCACGCCCGAGAGCACATACATCGCGCCCAGTCGATCCGTCAGCAGGCGCGCCGTCGCGCCCGGCGCGATCAACATCGCCACCACCAGCACCGACCCGACGGACTCGAACGACACCACCGTTACGCCCGCGACAAGCGCCAGCATCCCCGCGTGCACAAGTCCTGCCGGAATCCCCAGACTCCGCGCCAGGCCGGGGTCAAACGCCACCACCCGCAACTCCTTGAACGCGCCCCACACCACGCCGCACACCACCAGCGCCGCGACCGCCACCGGCACCATCGCCCGCGGCACCTCAACCCCCATCACCACCCGCGTGTCCAACGCCACCAACTCCAGATTCCCATAGAGCACGCACGACGCATCCAGATGCAAGTCCGGCGGCAGCACCGACAGCACCAGCACCCCCGCCGCGAACATCATCGTGAACACCACACCCAGGGCCGCGTCGTCGGCAATCCGCCCCACGCGTGACAGAAGCGCAGACAACCCCGCCGTCGCCAATCCCGCCGCGCCCGCCCCCGCCAGCATCGGCCCCGGCTCGCGCGAGCCGGACATCAAAAACGCCACGCCCAGCCCGGGCAGGACCGCGTGCGAAATCGCATCGCCTAGCAGTGCCATCCGCCGCAGCACCAAATAGCAACCCGCCACGCCGCACGCGAGCGCGCACAGCGCCGCCGTCGCCATGGTCCAAAGGTCGTTGGCCGTGAGCGTCACGAGCCACCCCCACCCGTAACGCGCTTGCCGGTCAGCCACGCCCACCGCCCCGCCGCGCCCGGATCAAGCGGCCCGTGCAGCCGGTCACGCTCGAGCATCCGCCGCAGCGCCAGGTGCCGCGCCACCGCCGCGACCACCCCACGCCCCGGTGCCACCACTAGCGAGCCCAGCATCGCCGATCCCGCCGTGAGCACGATCATCGGGCCCGTGGGCCACCCCGCCGTGCCACCACCGCTCCCCGCTCCGCCCGCATGACCAGTCCCGCTCGCCCCCGGCACCGTCGCGCTCAGCGCCACGCCCACCGCCCCCGCCACGCCCCCGAGCACGCCCGCCAGCGCCAGCATCGGCCCCAGCCGACTCGTCCACAGCCGCGCGGTCACCGCCGGAATCACCAGTAACGCCGCCACCAGCACCACCCCCGCCGCAGGCAACCCCGCCACCGTGCACACGCACACCAGCCCCATCAGCACGCCATCCAGCACCACCACCGGCCACCCTTGCGTGGACGCATACGCCCGGTCAAAGCACAGCGCTCGAAACTCCTTCAAGAGCAGCGCCACCACCACGCAGCACCCGATCGACGCGACGCCGATCACCCACACATCCTGCCGCACCATGGCCGCCGCCTGCCCGAAGAGCAGGCGATCCAGCCCCGCGCGGTTTCCTTCGCCGTGCCGCGTGATTCTGCTTAGCAGCACCAGCCCCAGCCCGAACGACGACGCCAGCGCGATCCCCACCGCCGCATCCTCTTTCACCCGCGTCCACGCGCGAACCGCCGCGATGAATCCGACCGCGAGCAGGCCAGACACCATCGCCCCCGCCATCAGCACCGGCAACGCCCGCCCACCTTCGCCGCCGACGAGCACATATGCCAGGCACACGCCGGGTAGCGCCGCGTGCGCCAAACAGTCACCCAGCAGCGCCCGCCGCCGCAGCACCGCCAGCGAGCCCACCACCCCGCACCCAACCCCCAGCAGCGCCGCCCCGAGCACCACCGCCCGCGATGAGCCGTCAAGCAACAGCACCATCCTCAAGAACTCGCTCACGTCGTGCGCTCCGCCGGTGCCCCAGCCAATCGCCCCAACCGCACCGATTCCGCTGCCGCATCCAGAATCGCCAGCCGCCCGCCATACGTCGCGTGCAGGTTCGCCGCCGTGAACACCGACCCCGTCGGCCCCGCCGCGATGAGCCGCATGTTCAGCATCACCACATGATCAAAGTACTCCGCCACCGTCTGCAAGTCGTGATGCACCGCCACCACCGTGCGACCCTGCCCACGAAGCGTCCGCAGCAGTTCCACAATCGCCCGCTCCGTCGCGGCATCCACCCCCGCGAACGGCTCATCCATGAAATACAACTCCGCCTCCTGCACCAGGGCGCGCGCCAAAAACACCCGCTGCTGCTGCCCACCACTCAACTGGCTGATTTGCCTCTTCGCGAACTCCGCCATCCCCACCGATTCCAGCGCCGCCATCGCCCGGGCCCGGTCCGCACGTCCGGGCCTTCGCAGCCAGCCCAAGCGCCCGTACCGACCCATCAGCACCACTTCCAGTGCATCGATCGGAAAGTCCCAGTCCACCGTCTCCCGCTGCGGCACATACGCCACCCGCGCCCGCGCCTCCGACAGCGAACGCCCCAGCACCGTGATCCGCCCGCTCGCGATGGGCATCAGCCCCAGAATCGCCTTGAGCAGCGTCGATTTCCCCGCCCCGTTGGGCCCCACGATCGCCACCAGTTGCCCCGCCGGGATCGACACATCCACGTCCCACAGCACCGGCTTTCGCCCATACGCCGCCGTCACGTCGTGCACTTCCACCGCCACGCCGGGATTGGTCTCGGGCACTCCGGCCCCAGGCGCACTCATCGCAACGCCTCCACGATCGTCCGCACGTTGTGCCTCACCATGCCCACATACGTTCCTTCGGGTGTCCCGTCCGCCCCCATCGCGTCGCTGAACAGTTCCCCGCCGATCCGCACCGTGTGCCCGCGCGATTTCGCGCCCTCCACCAGCGCCTCGACCGTCTTCCTGGGCACGCTGCTCTCCACAAACACGGCCGACACCTTCCTGCTCACGATCAACTCCACCAGCCCGCTGATCGCCGGCATCGATGCTTCGCTATCCGTGCTCACGCCCTGAATCCCGCGAACCTCGACGCCGTAGGCCTTTCCAAAATACCCGAACGCGTCGTGCGCCGTGATCAGCACACGCCGCTCGGCCGGAATCGTCCCCAGTTCCGCCCGGCACCATGCATCCAGATCCAGCAGTTCCTTGCGATATCGCTCCGCCCGCTCGGCATACTCCGCCGCGGCCTTCTCGCCCCCACGGGCATCCGCCTTCACCAGGGCCTCCCGCACCGCCTCCACCGCCTGCGACCACATCGCCACGTCAAACCACACATGCGGATCGTCGTGATCCGTCGCGCCTTCCTTCGCGTGCACCCTCGCGCGGTCGATCTTTGCCGTCACCGCCACCGTCGGCTTGCGCGTCCCCATCCGCTCGAACACATCCGCCATCCGACCTTCAAGCAGCAGCCCGTTGTAGAGGATCAGGTCCGCCTGCTCCAGCATCCGCAAATCGCCCGGCGTGGGGCGATACAGATGCGGGTCCACGCCCTCCCCCATCAGCGCCGTCACCAGCACCCGATCCCCGCCTACGACTCGCGCCAGATCGGCCACCATCCCCGTCGTCGCCACGATGGTGATTCGCCCACCGGGTTTGGCCGCTACCGGTGTCTTCCCGCATCCGCCCGCTAAGACGCCCGTCAGCGCGACCATCACCATCGCTATCGCTATCCATCGCCGTTCAGACATGTACGCTCCCGAGTTGTAGTTTGCACTACAGTAGGCCTTGGCGCATCGACCGTCAAGCCCCGTTCCTTGGCCAAACCACCCTTCCCCGCACTCAGCGGAGGAGGTGCCGAGCATCGCGAGGCGGAGGGGGGGCTCCGCGACGCACGAGTAACCTCATCCCCTGCCATCAAGTATCATCCACCCATGCCAACCCCCGAGCAGCGGTCCGCCATCGAGGCCCTCGCCGCCTCCTACCCCACCGTCGGCTCTGCCGTTGCCGAGATCGCTGCTCTCAAGGCCGTTCTCACTCTGCCCAAAGGCGTCGTCCACGTCCTCTCCGATGTCCACGGCGAGCACGCGAAACTCCGCCACGTCATCAACAACGCCTCCGGTGCCCTCCGCCCCCTCGTGGCCTCTCTTCTCGGCGGCACGCTCAGCGATGAGGACCAGACCCAACTGCTCGCCGTCATCTACTACCCGCGCGAGATCATCAACCGCCTACGCCCGCGCCTGGCCGAGAGCGGCCAGCGCAGCCCGTGGGTTCTCCGCACCCTCCGCCTCCAGTTCGAACTCGTCCGCGCCCTTTCTCAGTCCTTCCGCTGGGACGAAGTCCAGCGCCTCATCCCCACCGACTACCGCGAACTCTTCGAGGAACTTCTCGCCGAGATCGGCCTCGCCAAGGAGCACGAACTCCCCCGCGGCGCCCGCGGCGGCATGCCCCCCCCTCTCCCATCCGACCGCACCGCCGCCCCGCGGCTCCGCTACATCGAGACCATGATCGACGGCCTCGCCGCCCACAACCGCGACTATGCCGCCGTCCGCGCTGCCTCTCGCCTCATCCGCAACCTCTCCGCCGCGGAGACCATTGTCGCTGGCGATCTGGGCGACCGCGGGCCGCGCATCGATCGCGTCATCGACGTGCTCATGCGCCAGCCCAACGTCTCCATTCTCTGGGGCAACCACGACGCGATCTGGATGGGTTCCTGCCTCGGCCAAGACGCTTGCATCGCCACCACCCTCCGCTTTTCCTGCCGCTACCGCCGCGGGGCCCAACTCGAAGAGGGCTATGGCATCGCGCTCACCCCGCTCGATCGCCTCGTGCGCCAGTGCTACGCCGAAGACCCCGCCGAGCGATTCAAACCCAAAGGCTCCGGCCTGCGCGATGAACGCCAAGTCGCACGCATGGAAAAAGCCATCGCCATCATCCAGTTCAAGGTGGAAGGTCAACTCTTCCGCCGCCGCCCCGAGTGGGGCCTCGAACACCGCGCCCTTCTGCACCGCATCGACCCCGCCAAGGGCACCATCAACCTCGCCGGCACCGACTACGCCCTCCTCGACACCCACTTCCCCACCATCGACTGGTCTGACCCCTATCGACTCTCGCCCGAGGAAGCCGAGTGCATGACGCGCCTCCGCGAGAGTTTCCAGAGTTCCGCCCGCTTCTGGGAGCACATGACCTGGGTCGTCCGCCACGGTGGCATGTGGACACGCCGCGACGACGCCCTCATCTTCCACGCCTGCGTCCCCGTTGACGTCGGCGGCACGCCACTGCCCCTGAACGTCGACGGCACCGAACACGCCGGTCGCGACCTGATGGACGCGCTCGATTCGGTCGTCCGCCGCGCCTTCCGCAAGGGTGCCGAGGGGCGTGATGACGACGCCGACTGGCTCTACTACATGTGGGGGGGGCCCCGTTCGCCCCTCTTCGGCAAGGACAAACTCGCCACGTTTGAAACCTATTTCATTGCCGACAAGGCCGTGCACAAAGAGCACAAGAACCCCTACTTCGAACTCATGCACGACGCCGAGTTCTGCCGTCGCATCGGCCGCCTCTTCGGCGCGGGCGACGACGTCCTCATCGTCAACGGCCACGTCCCCGTCAAAGTCGAAAAGGGCGAGCAGCCCGTGAAGAAGGGCGGCAACGCCGTCACCATCGACGGTGCCTTCAGCGAGGCCTATGGCGACCGGGGCTATACGCTCGTCCTCCGTCCCGAAGGCATCCACCTCGCCGAGCACGCCCCCTTTACCAGCATCGCTTCGGTCATCGACAGCGGCACCGACATCGTCCCCAAAGTCACACCGCTTCGCCAATACCAAACGCATCGAACCGTCGGCGATACGCAGCGGGGCGAAGATGTCCGCCGCCGAGTCACCTCACTTGAAGCCCTCGTGCAGGCGTACGAAGAAGGCGAACTCATCGAACGCGACTAAATGGAGACGACCATGCGACACAACACCCTTGCCGCGCTCATGCTGCCCGTGGGCTTGGCGGCGATCCTCTCTGGCGGCTGCACAAGCGGCCAGATCACCGAAGCCGGCGTCCACTCGCCGCCGGGCACCACCTCCCGCCTCGACGTGCTCGGCCCCGCCGAAGTCATGGTCCGCAACACCGGCACCGACCCCCTCGACGTCCGCCTCGAAGCCGGCAACCTCGGCACCACCGCCGACCAGGTGCCCGCCGGCCAGACCCGCTACTGGAACCCCGACGGCCCACGCCGATTCGTGCTCATCAACCGCAGCCAGCGCGACATCCCGTGGAGTTTCCGCGTCCGCGGCGCGTCGGTTTTGTTCCTCCGCGCGGCACCTGACACGCGCGTCGGGACGGAGTCGAACTCGTTCCGCGCAAGGGCTTCCCCTCCGTTAGGCGCGACACCTCACTCCTCCTCAGACTCGCGCCAGAACCCCCGAAGCCCACGCCTTTAGGCGTGGCCCGACCCTTTCTCGCGACACCAACTCTCCGCCATCCGGATACGATCGACCGCACCGCCCGCGCGGCGCAACCACCACGTCTTGCGGAGCCCATCATGTCCACTGCCACCACGACCCCGGTCGTCCTCGCCGCCAAGCGCACCCCCGTCGGCCGGTTCTTCGGAGGCCTTTCGAAGGTGCCGTCGCCCACCCTCGGCTCCTATGCCATCTCCGCCGCCCTTTCGGATATCGGGGGTGTCGCGAAACTCGCGAGCCAGATCGACGAGTGCATCATGGGCTGTGTCCTCCAGGCTGGCGTCGGCCAGAACCCGGCTCGACAGGCCGGGCTAAAGGCCGGGCTGCCTGACACCCTCAACGCCCAGACGATCAACAAGGTGTGCGGATCGGGCCTCCAAGCCGTGATGACCGCGGCGCAGTCCATCAAGGCTGGCGACAACAGCCTCGTCATCGCTGGCGGCATCGAAAACATGACCGCTGCGCCGCACTTCGCCCGTGTGCGCGAGGGTGTCAAGTACGGCCCCGCCCAGATGGACGACCACATGGCCTACGACGGCCTGCGCTGCGCCTTCGAGGCGTGCGCGATGGGCAACAGCGCCGACCACATCGCCAAGGCCTTTGAGATCAGCCGCGCCGAGCAGGACCGCTTCGCGGTGCAGAGCCATCAGCGGGCCGCAGCGGCCACCGCCGCGGGCCACTTCAAGGGCGAGATCGTCACGCTCACGGGCGAGCAGTGCCTGGACAAGAAGTCGCCCGGCGTGAGCGCCGACGAGGGCATCCGCGGCGACACCACGCTGGAAGCCGTGGCGAAACTGCGACCTGCGTTTGACAAGGACGGCACCGTCACCGCCGCCAACGCCAGCCAGATTTCCGACGGTGCCGCGGCCATCGTGGTTGCCAGCCTCGCTAAAGCCGAGGCGCTGGGCGTGAAGCCGATCGCCAGGATCGTGGCGTATCACACCGCGGGCGTGAAGCCCAAGGACATCTTCGCAGCTCCGATCGACGGCATCGCGGGCGTACTCGCCAAAGCCGGGCTCAACGCCAGCGACATCGATCTGTTCGAGATCAACGAGGCGTTTGCCGCGCAGGTGCTGTGCAATCTGAAGGGCCTGAAGGGCAAAGGCATCGACATCCCCGAAAGCAAAGTCAACATCTGCGGCGGCGGCGTCGCCATCGGTCACCCCATCGGTGCCAGCGGGGCACGCGTGCTGACCACGCTGATTCATCAGTTGAAGCGCACCGGCGGCAAGCGCGGCGTCGCGGCGCTGTGCCTGGGTGGAGGGAACGCGGTGGCGATGGTGGTGGAAATCTAACTGCCGGGGGGCTCACTCATCGACCCAGCCCGCTCGTCCGAATCAGCCCCGCGATCGCCTCGATATCGCCCGTCAGCGGTCGGTCTTGATCAAGTGCCTTCACCACGCGGCGAATGGCGCGGTGGGCCTGCTCCACGCCCGTGCCCGATCGCAGTGGGCGGTGGAACTCAATCCCTTGCGCGGCACAGAGCAGTTCGATCGCGACCACCTTCTCAGCCAGTTCAACCGCGCGGCGAGCCTTCGCCGCCGAGCGCGGGCCGAAACTGTTGTAGTCCTCCTGCCCGGCGCTGGTCGGCACGTTGGTGACGCTGGCGGGCGTGGCCAGGCCTGCCATTTCGTTGACGCACGCCGCGGCGGTGTATTGGGCGATCATCAGGCCGCTGCACAGGCCCGGCTTGGGCGTGAGGAAGGGCTTGAGGCCGCTGTCCGGGTCGAACGCGCCGGTCATCAGATAGACGCGGCGCTCGGCGATTCCCGCGAGGTGGCACAGCGCGATCGCGAGGTAATCCAGCGGCACCGCGAGGGGCATGCCGTGAAAGTTTGCGCCGGAAACGATGTCGCCGCCGACATCGGCGCGATTGTTCAGGGCCTTGGCACCCTTGGCGGCCTTGGCGCTGAGGCGTTCGTGCGGGAAGACCAGCGGATTGTCGGTGACGGCACCGAGTTCATCCTCGATGCGCTCGGCCACATGGCTGATGGCTTCGAGCACCGCGCCCAGGACGGTTGGCGCGGCGCGGAGGGAATACGGATCTTGCACGCGCGGGTCGTTGGTGCGGTGGCTCTCGCGGATCGCGCTGCCTTCGAGCAGCGATGTGAGCCGGCCCGCCGCGTACTGCGCGGCAGCGTTGTTGCGGGCGAGGTACAGGCGTTCATCAAGAAACGCGTGGCTGGCTCGGCAGGCGTCGATAGACATCGCGCACGCGACCGCGGCGGCTTCGAGCAGTCGGCCGAGATCGGCGGAAAGGAGCGCGCCTTCGGCGGCCATGAGGTGCGTGCCGTTGATGAGCGCGAGGCCTTCTTTCGCGCCCAGGGCGAGGGGTTTGATGCCGGCGCGTTTCAGGGCGGTGGCGGCGGGGACCGCTTGGCGCGGGGTCGAAGAGGGCCTTTTGCTGGCGCTCGGGCTTCGTTGGAAGACTTCGCCTTCGCCGATGGCGGCGAGCGCGACGGCCGCGAGCGGGGCAAGGTCGCCCGAGGCACCGACGCTGCCCACGCTGGGCACGACCGGAGTGATGCCGGCGCTCAGCATCTTGACGATCGTCTCGGCCACAACGGGCCGCACGCCGCTGAGCCCGCGGCAGAGGCTGGCCGCCAGCAGCAGCATCATGCCGCGGACGATATCGGTGGGGAGCGGGTCGCAGACGCCCGCGGCATGGGACCGCACGAGGTTGCGTTGCAGGGCGGCGAGATCGGCATCGTCGATGCGCTGCCGTGAGAGGGAGCCGAAGCCGGTGTTGATGCCGTAGAGGGCCTGGCCGGAAGCCAGAGCACGGTCGACGACGGCGCGCGATGCGGACATGCGCGCCAGGGCCTCGCGTCCGACGGTGACGGTGCGGCCATCGCGCGCGACCGCGGCGACGTCATCGATCGTGAGCGGGCCGCCGGTGAGGACGAGCGGAGTGGTTTTGGACGAATGAGAGGAGCGGGGGGGCATGGAAGAGCGTAGACGGGGGCCTTAGTCGCGGAGCGTCGCAACGAACCCCTTCATGATGGTGCTAAAGCCGACAACCGTGCAGGCCAGCATGAACACAACCACCGCCGCGCAACCAACCGCAGCGACACTTTGGAACCTCCCGCGAACATGTCCCGGCTTGAGGGGGCGACGCCGAGTGGCGGAAGGGATGTATCCCTTGCGTGCCTTGGTCCACGTCGGAAAGCGCTCGCGTACCGCCGCCGGGAGTTGGGCCTTGTCGACGTCCAGGGCGAGCGGCAACCGCGACAGAATCTGCCGCTTGTCGCCGTTGCACCGGCCGAAAAACACCTCTATGGCACGGGGGGCGGCTTCGTCGGTTGATGCGATTACGGCATACCACCGACCGGCCTCAGCCAGATCGCCCATGCGGATGCACAGACGGGCGATGCGCTCAAAGAGTTCGGGTGAATAGGGCACCTGCGCGGCCCGGCTCATCAGGCGGTGCCGGGCCGCGCCGAAATCGCCGGCGGCTTCATCGCGCGCTGCTCGTTCGAAGACGTTCACGCAGGATAATACGGGAGCGAACGCTGGTCGCAGAGGGGGACGCGGAGGAACGCAGAGTCAGAATTGTGGGGGAGCAGGAACGGAGACGGCAGTTTCAGCGTGTTCACGTTTCACACTGAACCTTGAACCTCAGAATTTAGATTTCAGATTTCAGATTTCGGATTTCAAACCTGATTTCTCTGCGTTCCTCCGCGTCCCGCCTCTGCGCTCGCTGCGTTCGTCTGAGATCTGCTATTCGCCGCGCGTTGGCGAGGCATGATGCGAGCGTAGAAAGATCGGGATCGGGAACGAGGACTCGACTCGGAGAGTCGAGGTACCCAGAACCAGTCAGACCGAGCGGCCTCGGGCGCGGAGGGTTTCTTCGAGGCGTTCTTTCAGGGTCTTTTCGCTGCCGTGGTCGGTGGGGTGGTAGTAGCGCTTGTCGACGCCCAGATAGTCCTGCGTGCCGATCACGCCCAGGGCATCAGATGCGACGCCCGCTTCGTGCGTGTAGGCGTAGCCCTCGCCTTGGCGCGATGTGCCCGCGGAGAGATCGCCGGCCTTGCGGACGTTGCCGTCTTTGATGTGGCGCGGCACGGCGACGGTGCGGCCTTCGCGCACATCGGCGAGGGCCGCGTCGATGGCGGCGTAACTCGCGTTGCTCTTGGGCGCGAGGGCGAGATAGATGGCGCACTGCGCCAGTGTGATGCGGGCCTCGGGCAGGCCGATGCGCTCGACGAGCGACCATGCGGCATCGGCCACCATGATGGCGCGCGGATCAGCATTGCCGATGTCTTCGCTGGCGAGAATCGCGAGACGACGCGCGATGAAACGGGGATCCTCGCCGCCTTCGAGCATCCGCGCGATCCAGTACAGCGCGGCATCGGGATCAGACCCGCGGACGGATTTGATCATGGCGCTCGCCGCGTCGTAGTGCTCGTCGTCGGCGTAAACCGCGGCTTTCTGCTGGATGGAATCCTCGGCGACGGCGCGGGTGATGTGGATCAGCGGGGTGGGGGCGGTTGTTGCTGCTGCCGCTTCGCCCTGCGCGCCTCCCGCTTGATGCGGGAGATTCCCATCGCGCTCAGGATGATCTCGAACACCGCGAAGATCAGTTCGATCAGCATCATGAAGTGGCTCCTGCTGGCGGCGCGCGGGGGCCGGTCGTGGTGATTGGGAACTCAGCACCGCGACTTCCAGCGCCGTCAGGGCCCGGCGGGCGTCGCCGTCGCACTTGGTTGCCCACACGGCGAGGGCGTCGTCGTCGGCCTGAATGTTCAGGCGGCCGTAGCCGCGCTCTGGGTCGGCGATGGCCCGGCGGAGGAGCGCGGTGATGTCGGCCTCGGTGAGCGGTTCAAGACGCAGGAGCGTGGAGCGCGAGACCAGCGCCGAGTTGACGGCAAAGAGCGGATTCTCGGTGGTCGCGCCGATGAGCGTGATGACGCCACGCTCCACATCGCCCAGGAGCACATCCTGCTGGTTCTTGTTGAAGCGGTGGATTTCATCAAGAAACAGGATGGTTCGACGACCGTCGTCGCCAAGGCGGCGGCGGGCGGATTCGAGGATTTCGCGGATGCGGGCCACGCCGACGACCGAGGCGTTTTCGCGTTCGAGGGTCCAGTTGAGGGCCGCGCCGATGCACTCGGCAAGGGTGGTCTTGCCCGTGCCGGGCGGGCCGAAGAGGATGAGCGAGGTGAGCGACTTGGCCGCGATCATGCGGCGCAGGATGCGTCCATCGGCGAGGATGTGCTGCTGACCGGCGATGTCATCGAGGGCGCGCGGGCGCATGCGCGCGGCGAGGGGTGCCGCGCGGGCGACGGATTCAGCGCGGCGTGTCGCCCAGAGGTCGGCCATGGGGGAATCCGGACGAACGCAGAGGGCGCGGAGGGAAGACGCGGAGGAACGCAGAGTCGGAAAGGGAGGGAAGGAAGGGGGGAAGCCCAAGCAGAAGGCTGCGAAAAGGGCAAGTGCGGATCAGAGATTCAAATCCAATATTTCAGATTTCAGATCTCAGACTCTGCGTTCCTCGGCGTCCTCCTCCGCGCCTTCTGCGTTCCGGCCTTGAAGTCCTACCGCATCGTCGGCGTGAAGTTCAGCGTCTTGGTCAGGAACGCCCACTGGTCCGCGGCTTCTTCGATCTTCTTGGCGGTGGGCTTGCCCGCACCGTGGCCGGCGCGGGTTTCGATGCGGATCAGCAGGGGGTTCTTCTCGTCGAAGGCGAGTTGCCTGGTCGCGCACGCCTGAAGGGCCGCGGCAAACTTGAATGAGTGCGCGGGCACCACGCGGTCATCGTGATCGGCGGTGATGACCATGGTCGACGGGAACCGCGCCTCGCGCTTGGCACCCAGCAGCGCGTGATACGGCGAGTAGTTGTGCAGATACTCGAACATCTCCTTGCTGTCTTCGGCGGCGCCGAAGTCGCTGGCCCACGCCCAGCCGATCGTGAACTTCTGGTAGCGGAGCATGTCCATCACGCCCACGATGGGCAGCGCGGCCCCGAAGAGGTCGGGCCGCTGAATCATGCACGCGCCCACCAGCAGGCCGCCGTTGGACCCGCCCTGAATCGCCAGGCGCGTGGGGCGGGTGTATTTGTTGGCGACCAGCCAGTCGCCCGCGGCACTGAAATCGTCGAAGACGTTCTGCTTCTGGAGTTTGGTGCCGGCCTTGTGCCACTGCTCGCCGTATTCGCCCCCGCCGCGGATATTGGCGACGGCGTAGACGCCGCCCATCTCGAGCCACACGGCGACCGCCGGCGAGAAGCCGGGCGTGACGGGAATGTTGAACCCGCCGTAGCCGTAGAGCAGCGTGGGGTTGGAGCCGTCGAGTTTGAGGCCCTTCCTGGCCGTGATGAACATGGGCACCTTGGTGCCGTCTTTGGAGGGGTAGAAGACCTGTTTGGTCTCGTAAGCCGCGGCGTCGAAATCAACCTTGGCCTGCTTGAAGACGGTGCTGGTGCCGGTCTTCACGTCATAGCGATAGATCGTCGGCGGAATGGTGTAGGAGACAAAGGAATAGAAGGTCTCCGCATCGGATTGCTTGCCCGCAAAGCCCGCGGCAGTGCCGATGCCGGGCAGGTCAACATCGCGGACGTGCTTGCCGGCGAGGTCGAAGACCTTGACCTGCGACGCGGCGTCCTTGAGGTACTGGCCGATGAGGTGGCCGCCGACGAGGGAGGCGCCGGTGAGGGTGGCTTCACCCTGCGGCACGATCGTCTTCCACGCGGCTTTCTCGGGGTGGTTGACGTTGATGGCGATGACCCGCGAGCGAGGGGCGTCAAGGTCGGTCACAAAGTAGAGGTCCGGGCCGACGTTGCCGATCGGGGTGTATTGGGCTTCGAGTTGGGGGAGGAGTTCGACGACCGAAGCACGGGCGGGCACGGCACCTGAAATCGGTGCGTAGAAGAAACGGTTCTTGCGGTCGGTGCCTTGCCACGACGTGATGAAGAGGAACTTTCCGTCTTCGGACACCGTGCCGCTGAAGCCCCAGTCCGGCTGGTCGAGCCGGTCGTACACCAGTTGGTCCTTCTCCTGCGTCGTGCCCATCGCGTGGTAGTAGAGTTTCTGAAACCGATTGACGCCCGAGAGTTCGTCGCCTTGCTTGGGGGCGTCGTAGCGGGAGTAGAAGAAGCCTTTGCCGTCCTTGGTCCAACTGGCTTCGCTGAACTTGACCCACTTGATTTCGTCGGCCGTGTCTTTCCCGTCAGCGACGGCGCGGACACGGAAGGTCTCCCAGTCGGAACCGGCGTCGGCGATGCCGTAGGCCATGAACGCGCCGTCGTCGGTGAGGGCGATGCTGGTGAGGGCGGCGGTGCCGTCGGGGCGATAGGTATTGGGGTCGAGGAGAACGCGCGGCGCGGCGTCGAGTTTGTCGGCGACGTAGAGCACGTTCTGCGGCTGCAAGCCGTCGTTACGGCTGTAGAAGTAGCGGCCGCCTTCTTTGCCGGGGATGCCGAACTTCTCGTAGTCCCACAGGCGGGTCAGCCGGGCCTTGATGGCGTCGCGCTGGGGGATGTTGGCCAGGAAGGCTTCGGTGACTTTATTCTGGGCGGCAACCCACTCCGCAGTCGCAGCCGAGTTGTCGTCTTCGAGCCAGCGATATGGGTCGGGCACGCTGACGCCGAAGTGCGTGTCGACGGTGTCGCCCGGATTGGACGCGGGGTACTTCGTGGGCATGGGGGGAGGGAAGTGGGAGGCCACGAGCGGCGCAGCGGTGGAGGCGGCCAGCGTGAGCACGGCAAGGGTGAGCGTGGTCATGGAGGAACTGTACGGAGGTGGGGGGAGGGGGTAACGTCTTGAAGTGCTGCCAGTCCTGAAGTCCTGTCTGGGGACGCTTGGGACGCGTGTCGAAATGGCGCTGCTCGTTGCCCTCCCCCCCAACCCCCTCCCTCTCTGGGAGGGGCTTTGGACCAGCCCGAACAGTCGCCTTTCACAGTCCCCGGGACTATCCTTGGGCCCCTCGATCCGCCCATCCGCCTCACCCAAGGAAATCGGCATTGGCCCCGACGTCTGAAATGACCATCCCGCGTGCCAAATACGGCCTGTGGATGGGCTGCGCGACCCTGGCCGCGCTGGGCGTGGTCGCCCTGATGGCGGGCGTTCTGGGCGGCGAGGCGGCAACGATTTGGGCAGCAACACTGGCGACCGGAATCGGCGCGCTGGCGACCTTTGCCCCGGCGGTGTTGGTGATTTCCGCCGAGTTCTGGGGCGTCGCGGTGCTCGTCAGCGGCACGGTGCGGAGTCTGGCGGTCGTGGGGCTGGCGTATTTCTATCTGCAGACTAACGCGGCGCTGGGCACCAGGCCCCTGATGCTGTCGGTCTCGGCCGGCGCGATGCTGGTGCTGGCGATCGAGGTGATCGCGGCGATCTCGATTCTCAGCGCGATCGAGCGGCACAAGGCCGCGATGCGTTCGACGCGTTCTTCAACGGTTCAGTCCTGATTGGCCTGTTCAACCATGGTTACTCAACTCTCCACCCTTCTGGCCTCCGGCGACAACCCCCTTTCGCACGTCGTCAACCAATATGCCCTGAAAGGCGAAGACGGGCTGTGGCTGTGGTCGCGCAACCAGGGTTCGCTGGTGCTGTCGGCGCTCATCATGATCGTGGTCGGCATGTGGGCGGCATCGAAGATCCGCACCGGCCCGGCCTCGGCGGGTGCCGAGGCGTTTGTGACCCGCAACCGCTTCGCCCACTTCATCGAGATCATCTGTGTCTACCTGCGTGACGAGGTTGCTCGCCCGCTGCTGCACGACCGTACGAATAAGTTCATGCCGTTCCTGTGGACGCTGTTCTTCTTCATCCTGGTAAACAACATTATCGGCCTCGTGCCGATCAGCGACACCCTGCTTCTCGTGGGCATTCACACGCCGATCGTGGGCGGCACCGCGACGCAGAATATCTGGGTGACGGGCGCGCTGGCGATCATCACCGCGGTGGTCTTCAACATCGCGGCCATCGTCCGCCTCGGGCCCGTCGGGTTCGTCAGCCACATGATGGGCGGCCTGCCCATCTACATGCTGCCGATTGCGCTGCTGCTGCTGCTCATCGAGGCGGCCGGGCAGTTCCTCATCAAGCCCTTTGCGCTGGCGCTGCGTCTATTTGCCAATATGACCGCCGGGCACGTCTTGCTCGCGACCTTGCTCGCCTTCGCAGCCAAGGCGATCTCTTCGGCCCTCTCGGGCGGCGGGTTCGGTGCCAACGGCGCGATCACGCTGATCTCGGTCGGCGGCATGATCGCCCTGATGTTCCTGGAACTTTTCGTCGCCTTCCTGCAGGCGTTTGTCTTCATGTTCCTGTGCACGATTTTCATCTCCCTCATGGATCACCACGACGAGCACGGCCACGAGCACGAGCATGGCCATGCCGACGGTCACGAGCACGCCCACGCGTGAATGACGGACCACACCATCGCGCCCGGAGAGTCCGGGAGCCTGTCGAACTCTCGCGCATTTGTCTGAAAGGGTTTCGCATGTCGAAGTTGATGAGCACGTTCGTATTCCTCGCCGCGATGGCCGCGGCTCCCGCCGCTGCCCTCGCCCAAGCGACCGAGGCCGGCGTCACCGTCGGCAAGGGCCTCGCCGTGATTGGCGGCGGCCTCGCCCTGATCGGCGGTGGCCTGGGCATCGGCCTGGTCGGCAAGGGTGCCGTCGAGTCCATCGCCCGTCAACCTGAGGCGGCCGGCAAGATCCAGATCAACATGATTCTGGCGGCAGCGCTCATCGAAGGTGCGACGCTGTTCGCCGTCTTCGCGGGCTTCGGCGCGAAGTGAGTTGGTTCATTCACCGCTCGCGTCACGTGAGTGACGCGAGCGGCTTTTCGGTTCCTGTGTCTTTGGTGGCACAGGCGTCCCGCCTGTGTTCCCGTTCACGCCGACGATTCTGGAGACTCCCGATGCTCCGCAGTTCCACGATCTGCTTCCTTCTTGCTGCCGCCGCCGCGCCGGCGTTGGCTCTGGCCGCTGATACCGCTCAGCACGATGCCATTGCCACGACCAAAGAGGGCATTGCCTCGGGCGTGACGGCCCTGGTGGTATTCGGGTTGGTGTTTGCCGTGCTGGCGGTGAAGGTGTGGCCGGCGATCGCGTCGGGCCTTGATGAGCGGGCCAACAAGATCAAGAACGAGATCGAGGCCGCGGAAGCCGCGCGGGCCCAGGCCAAGAGCGCCCTGGAGCAGTACGAGCGGTCGTTGGCGGATGCCCGCGAGCAGGCCCAGAAAGAAATCGACAAGGCCCGCACGGCGGCCAACGCCCTCGCGGCCGACCTGAAGGCCAAGGCCGAGACCGACATGGCCGCCATGAAGGCCAAGGCCCTGGCGGATATCGAAGCGGCCAAGCGCGTGGCCCTGGCCGAGATCTATGTGGAGTCGGCGAACCTGGCGACCGCGGTGGCGGGCAAGATTCTGCAGCGCGAGATCAACCGCAACGACCAGAGCCGCCTGGTGGAAGACGCCCTCTCTGAACTGAAGACCGCGGGCGCGCGGGCCTGATTCGTGTCGGGTGGCACAGGCGTCCCGCCTGTGTGTTCGAGCCTTGTGTTCTGCTGAGCCTTCAAGGACTTTCTGATGCCGCTGATCGAAACGCAACCCGACGCCGTCGCCCAGGTGTACGCCCAGAGCCTGTTTGACCTGGCCCGCGACCAGGGCGGCCAGCCCGCGATCGAGTCCACGCTTTCTGAACTGGAAGAGGTGATCGAACTGGCGCGAGGCGATGCACGGTTCGGCGAGTTTCTGTCAAGCCGCATCGTGGGCGCGAAGGATCGCGACGGCGCGATGAACCGCATCCTCGAGGGGCGCGCCTCGCCGCTCACCAGCAACTTCCTGCGTCTGCTGAACCGCAAGGGGCGGCTGGGCGCGATCACGGGCATCGCCGCAGCGTACGACCGCCTGGTGCAGAACGCCTTCGGGCGCGTCGAGGTGGATGTGTACTCGGCCACGCCACTGTCGCCCGAGGATGTCGCGGCGATTGCCGCCAAACTGCGATCAGTGCTGGGTCGCGAGCCCGTGATCCATCCCTACACCGATGCTGCGATGATCGGCGGCATCCGCCTGCAGATCGGCGACCAACTCGTGGACGCCTCGGTCTCAACGGCCTTGCGCAAACTGCGCGAGCAACTGTCGCAGCGCGGGCTGCCGGCCGTGCGCTCGGCGGCGGAGCGGATCATCCGGGCTGATCCGTCAGTCAACGGGCACTGAGAAAGCCAACGACGGGCTGGACGAGTAGACTCGGCGCGTGCGCACCGAATCCGCCCCAGCGTTGCCGCCCGATCATGTTACCAAGGTCACCAAGGGTGCCGTTGACGATCGCGGCCAGCCGATCGGCGCGCTGAACCTGGCCGACGTCAAGCGCGCGGAGCGCGACCCCAACAAGCGGCGAGCCCTGCTGGCGCGGCGATTGCGTGACGCGATCCGCGTCGAATCGCAACGCGGCACCTGGCGGCGCGTGCTCGTGGTTTTGGGCTTTGTCATCGCGGCCCAGGTGATCTACGCGGTGCTCGTCTACAACGCGCCGTCGTTCCGCGGGCTGCCGATCACCTGGATATCGATCATCGCGGCGATCCTGGTGCTTCGCTTCTGGGCCCGGCGTGAATCCCGCAGCAACCTGGCCCGCACCGCTGTCGCCGAGGGCCTGTGCGGCGCGTGCGCGTACAGCCTGCAGGATTTGCCACAGGAGCCGGATGGCTGTCTGAAGTGCCCCGAGTGCGGCGCGGCCTGGCGGCCCGAGCGCATCACCCGTCCGCACTGGGCCGAGGCAGCGCTTGTCGGGTACGACCCGCCCTGGTGGAAGCGGACGGTGTTCAACATCCCGCGCCCGCGCGATCTGCTCGCACCGGATGACCGAGGGCGGTTTGTCACGATTATGGATTCGTATCTGAAACTGCTCCCCCCGGCGCGACGGGCCGAATGGGGCCGGCCGCGGGTTCGCGCCCTTCGGCGTCAACTGCGGACGGTGGGGGCGATGCCACGGGCGATACTCGCGGTGGTCATGACCTTTCCCTGCATCCTGCTCGCGATCATGGTGGCGACGTTTGGCCAGTTCAACCTGACCGGGCCCCCGAACAGGATTCCGCCCGAGATGTGGTACACGATCGGGTTCTTCGTGGCCATCGGGCTGGTGATCGGCTTCGCGTTCTATCGCTCGAATCGCTTTGGCCCGCCCCGGAAACTCACGCCCGTGTTTCGCGCGGCCAGCGTGTGCGCCTCGTGCGGAGCGGACCTGCCGAAGGTGCCCGCGGCCGACGGATGCGTGGACTGCCCGGAGTGCGGTGCCGGATGGCGGCTTGACGGTGTAGCCGAACAAACGCCTATAGAAAATGGGAACTCCCCGGGGTGAATCCACCCCGCAAGACCCCTGACGCCCCGAGGGCGATCTGGTCGATACCATACTTTGCTGAGGGAGCCCCTCCCCTCCCCCATTTGCTTCTACCCACTCATGCTCCAGACGCCCATACTGAACACCGCGCCGGACGCGACCCGCCTTGGTCCGTTCGCGTTGACACGGACTTTGCAGCCTGGACCGCTGGGGCCTCGGCACTTGGCGCTCCATGAACTGGACCACAGCAGCCATGTGATCCACCGGCCGGTGGGGCGGGATCGCTTCGAGCAGAGGAAGTTCCTGGCCATTGCCCAAGCAGCCCAGAAACTGCGGCACCCGCACATTCTGCCGATCGAAGACTTCGGGCTCGATGCCAAGGGCTCGCCCTGGCTGGTCACGCCGTTCACGGGCGACGCCACCGGGCTGTGGTCGCTTGAAGCGCACCTGCGGGCAAAGGGGGGTTATCTGCCGCCCATCGAGGCACGGCAAGCGGTGGGGCACCTGTTCGAGGCGGCGGCCTTCGCCCATGAGTCGGGCTTGGCCCACGGGCCGCTCGCGATGGACGAGGTTCTGGTCGACCGGCGCGGGTCGCTGTTGATCGAGTTTTATGGCCTGGCCCGGATGCGGCGCACGGGCGAAACGCTGACCACCGACCCCGACGTGCGGCGGGCCGAGGTGCAGTCGATCGTGCGGATCGGGTATCAACTTGTCACGGGGCTTTTGCCGGAGATGCCCATCATCGCCGCGTCGCGCGTGGTGGCTGGCCTCGACCCGGCGTGGGACGCCTGGTTTGCGACAGGGCTGAGTGATATCGGCTTCAAGTCCGCGGCGCACGCGACGTCGGCGCTGAACGATTCGACGGCGGGCGTGCGGGCGGTGGCGGGTGGAGCCGTGCGATCGGTGTGGCGGCGCTTGCTGTCGGCTGGCGTGTGAGCGGCCGGGTCAGCGTCAATCGAATAAACCAGTGGCTCAGGGCGAGGGCTGTTCGAGGCGCGCGATCAGGCGCGTGAGGCGTTCCTGCGCTTCCGGGGTCATTTCCGACTCGGTGTAGCGGTGACGCACGATGTCGGCGATGGCGCGGGCATGGGGCAGGTCGATGGCGTATTCGAGGGCATCGAGCCAGGGTGCCGGGCCGCCACGGAGGGCGAGGGCGTCTTCCAGGCGATTGAGCCAGGCGAGCGCGGTGACACGGAGGGCGGCGGTTGGTGGATCGGCCGGGGAAGCAGTGGGTGTGGGGGGGGTGAGAGAGGGGATTTCGAGCGCGTCGAGGGCGCGGGCGGGTTGACGGAGATCGAGGCGCGTGCGCGCCAGCGTGCGGATGCCAGCGCTCACGGCCTGGCGCTCGGATTCGCTGAGTTCGAGCCCCCCCGCTCGGGCCCGGAAGAGGACGAGTTGGCCGAGCAGGCTCTCGCGCAGGCTTGGCGATTCGATGGCTGAGGCGAACGCCAGGGCATCGGCAAGCGTGGCCGCGCTGGCGGCGAGGGCGAGGCCACGCTCGCGGCTTTCGGGTGTCGGTGCGGTGAGTTTCAGCAGCGCGGCAAGGCGGGCGGGCGTGGCACCCCCGCTGACCGTCGCTTTGCACGCCGCCGCGAAGAGGTTTGGATCGCCCTGGGCAGCCGCGAGGATTGGGTCTGCCCCTTCGGGCACGCCGGCGAGGGCCTCAGCCGCGCGGGCGCGCAGCGCCGGATCGGCATGGGCGAGCCAAGTGATCAAGTAGGCGCGGTCCTCGGGCTGGCCAACCTGGGCGAGGAGCCAGGTGGCGGTATCCGTCATGGTGGTGGGGGCCATGGCGCGGAGAATCTTGCCCACGCGTTGCCGGTCCTCGGGTTGATCGAGGAACCCTGCACGACGAAGGGCGGCGGCGGCCTCGATGGCCCCGCTGCGCGCGGCGGGGTCGCCCTCGAGCCACGAGAGCACGGTGCCGAGAATGGAGGCTCGTGGCCAGCGTGCCGCGGCTCCAAGCATCGCGCCAGCGGCGGCCGGGGACTGCTCGCGCAGAAGGGCCTCGGTCACGATTTCGCCCGCCGCAACGGGTGCCAGCGCGGCCAGCAGGCTCGCGGCAGCCCCTCGAAACTCGGCTTCGGGATGACCGAGCAGTTCGACGGTCGAATCCACGACAAACTCGTCGGGGACGCGGCCGTTGGCCAGTTCGCGCCGGGCGAGGTCGATACCCAGCCGCCTCAACGGCGCGAGTTCATCGACCAGGAGGCTGGCGAGCAGTTGCGAGCGGGCCGGGCCGTCTTGGGGCAAGGCGAGGAAGTCACGGCGCTTCAGGTCGACGAGGCGGAGCGTCGCGGTGTCCGCCACGCCCGCGAGCGCGTCGGATCGCTGGGCGAGGCCTTCCCACAGGACGCGGCGCCAGTCGGCTTCACCCAGAAACTCAACGCCCGCGAACCACGCGGACCAGGCGGCCAGGTCGTCACCCAGGTCACGTCCGGTGAGCCGACGGAGGGACTGGAGCGCTGGAGTGCGGGTCTCGGCGGGGGCGTTTCGGGCCACATCGAGCAGGGTTCGGACAGCGGCTTGTGTCCGTGCGGAGGCGAGTGCAGCAAGCAGGGCCGTGCTGGGGGGAGTCGTTCGGGCGGGGTCGCGGGTCACAGCGACGAGCGCGGTGCCGACCCAATCGGCCACCGCGGGGCTCGCGGCAATGACGCTCAAGAGGACTTCGCGGGGTGAATCGCGACCGGTGCCATTGGTTTGGTTCGCATTCTGGCCGTTTACGGGCGGTGGCGCGGGCGAGGCTTCGGCGGGTTGGGCGGGTGCCGGTTGGGTGCCGTGGAGGAGCGCAACGACACTGGCTTGGATGGCAGGGTCTTCGCTCAGAAGGAGACGGCTGGCGGCGGCCTTGCGGTTGATGAGCCCCGCGCCAGCGCGGATCAGGGTTGCCAGGTCGTCGGCAGGGGACTTGGTTGCGTTTGGGGTTGCGGGTGATGAAGGCTCGGTGGCTGCGGGTGGCGGTTCGGGCTGGCGGCGGATCGTTTCCGGACCGAGCGCGCGGGCTCGTGGAGTCGTGCCGCAGAGGGCCAAGAGGATGGCCACGACCATGCCCGCGCGCGAAACCGCGATGAATCGCAGGCTTTCAGCGTGTGTCGAGCGGGCGTTCACGGGGTGCGCCTCGATGGATTGATGCCGGGGAGGAGAGGGCGGCGCGGCACAACCGCGCTGTGCATTGTGTGTTCGTTGTACGCATTCGGCCACTTCGGGCTCTTCGATTCTGAAAAAGTCCCGCGAGTTTCTGAGATTCGTTCGATTCACGCGCGGTTCGCTCGATCGATCGCGGCCAGTCGCCGCCAATCATGTGCGCATGGCCAAGTCGGATGTGCTGCGCCTGTTTGTCGCGATCTATCCGCCGCCCGAGCAGGCGATGGCGCTGCGCGCGGTCGCCGCGCCGCTGATTCGACCCGTCGATCGGCTGGTGCCGGTGGAACAGGTGCACCTGACGCTGGTGTTTCTCGGTCCCGTGGCGCGGCGCGAAGTAAAGGGCGTGCTGGAATCGATGGGGCGAGCGCGCGTCGGGGTGAGCGGGACCGGGGGGTTGGCTATGCGCCCGCGCGGGCTGGTCAGGTTGCCCCAACGAGGGCCTGCCCGGGTGCTGGCGGCGACCACGGACCTGCCTTCGGGGCTTGCCGAGGTGCAGAAGCGGCTGGCCCAGCGGCTGACGCTGCCGCGACGGGGCTCGAAAACGGAGACCTTTCTGCCTCACCTCACGCTGGCGCGGTTTGATCAGCAGTCCACGCCGCCCACCGATCCGCTGCCTGGGCTGCCGGAGGCCATCGTGCGGTCACCCATCGTGCCCGAGCACATGTGCCTGATGCGGAGCGTGCAGACGTCGGCTGGCACGCGGCACGAGGAACTGGGGCGTGTGCCGTTGGCCCTTCCGAGGCATTGAGTCTCGACGGGCTCTGGCTGGTCCTGTAACCGCCGCCGAATGCTCAATGCGCGGGAAACTGGGTGCCACACGCCTGCGGCGCTGGGGCGGAAGGGGTCGCCGGAAGGTTCGGGGAAGTCTTCGCTGGCACGCTGCCGTAGCGCGGGCAGACTTGGAGGTGTCTGGCCGCGTTTTGGCCGTCAGACTGTCGGAGAGATAAAGATGCTGTCCCCTGCTGGTTCAACCCGGGTTGTGCGCGCTGGGTGTGTTGGCGTCGCCATGCTTGGCGGCCTCGCACTGCTCTCGGGGGTGGGAGGCTGCGCGCCGAGCGTGGCGTCGCGCGTGGCCTGGAATCGCCCGGATTCGCCTGGGCTTCAAGCCGGGCAACCTTCGTCGGCGCTCTTCATGCCCGGGGGTACGCAAGCCGCGCTCGGGGGCGTGGAGGCTTGGGAGTTGGAGGAGTACGCCCGTCGGGACGCGGCGCTGGCGGTGGGTGGTGGGGGCGTGTCGCCCTTGCTGACCGCATCGGGCGAATGGCCGCAGGCGGCCTCACCCACGCTGGAACGGTCGCGATTTGTGAGCAACTACGCCTCCAGCACCGGAGGTTTCGTGATCTATGTGCCTGAACGCCGTTGGGAAGGGCGAGGCCGGTCACGCCGGTAGTTTTGTGGTAGACTGCGCGAGTGGGAGAGGGTTCGAAGGGAACCGCCATGATACCCCGATGTGTTCACGCTTGGGAGTCCGGGTTTCGGGCCGGTCGTTGTGCCGTGGTCGCGGCATGGTTGTTCGCGCTCTCGGCGGTGCTTCCCGGTGCCTTTGGGCCGGGGCAGGCTTGGGCCCAACCGACACCACCCCGGCGGTTGAACATCCTGTTCTACGGGAACAGTTACACGATGTACAACTCGGTGCCCGGAATCGTGGGGCACCTGTCGAACGTGCAGGCGGGCCGGCCGGTGTATTGCCACAACGCTTCGGTGGGGGCGCAAGGGTTGACGTATCACCTCAACGCCAACACGGCGGTTATCACGGGCACGCTGGCGCCCGGCGAGGTGTGGGACTATGTGGTGATGCAGGACTTCTCGACCGCCCCGACCCACCTCGGCAATCCGAGCGATTCCCGTCGTTCCGCGGTGGCGTTGGCACAGACCGTGCGGTATCACAGCCCGGATTGTCAGGTGATTCTGTTTGAGACGTGGGCGCGCGGGCCGGGGTATTACTTTTACAACACGCTGCCCGGTCGGACGACCCCGCAGTTTCCGGGGGGGCCGGCACAAATGCAGGCGCAGTTGCGCGACAACTACGCGAGGATGTCCGCGGACATCAACCACTTTGTGGGGCCTGGCACCTGCCGGGTGGCGCGAGTGGGGGATGGGTTTGAGCAGTTGAACTTCTGGACCGGTCTGTATGACACGGACCTGGCGCACCCTTCGCCGCGCGGCTCACTGATCGCAGGCTTGGCGATCTACACGCAGATTTTCCAAGAGCCGGTCCAGCCGTTGAACTACATCCCCATGGCCTTCTCGATGGGCGTGCCGGGCACGCTGGCACAGGAATACGCGGCCCTGGTGGATTCGCTGTTCTGGAGCGGGCCGATGCCGACACCCGACGGGTGGACGCCCGTGGGTCCCGGCGACCCACCACCGCCACCCCCGCCGCCACCACCTCCCCCGCCCCCGCCGCCGTATTGCGTGCACGCGGACTTCAACTTCGACGGGCGAATGGACCCGGACGACCTCTCAGACTATGTGGGCGGCTACTTTGCTTCGCCCCCAGACCGGTCGTGCGACATGAACGGCGATTCGCAGATCGATCCGGATGATCTGGCGGATTTCCTGGCGATCTACTTTGGCGGGTCGTGCTGAATCGGGCTGCGGTTCGCTGGGAACGGGGCACCGTGCGCGCTGCGGCGGAGCACTGGCGACGCGCCAATGCACGCGACGCCAGTGCCACGAGTGGCACGGGGGTACAGGCATGGTCGATGCTCGCGTTCTTGATCAGAACAGCGTGTAAATGAACGGTGCCGCCGCAGAGCCGCCAAGGACCACGAGCAGGCCCATCACCAGCAATACGCCCACGATGGGAAGCAGCCACCACTTTTTGTTGTGGCGGAGGAGATCCCAGAACTCCTGGACGATGCCGGTGGACTCGCCCTGGGCCTGCTGCTCGAAGTCGTTTTTGGGGGACTGGCTCATGGGAGGCTCCGAGGGCATTGGGCACTAGGCACTAGGCACTGGTCATTAGCAACGGGAACGGGGAGGAGAGGGAAGATGAGGAGATCGTGGCGAAGCGATATGTTGGGGGCAAAGATCAGAACTGGCGGAAGTAGCGGGCTCGGTCGGTTTCCTGGCGGTGTGGCAACCAATACGTGGCCGCCGCGGGGTCGGGTCGGCGGCACATGGGATCTTTACCCATCGCGCGCAGGATCAGCCCGATGGGCGTGATGACCAGGAAGAAGACGATGCCCATGAGGGTCGCCGAGACGGTCCAGCCGATCGGCAGGGCGGCGAACATCCAGCCGCGATAGAGCGAAGCACCGACATCAGTTGAGGCGAGTGCCGCGCCAGCACCGATCAGGCCGATGGCACCGAGGGCATAGGCGATAGACCAGCCGTTCACACCCGCGTATTTCTCAAGCGACCAGATCGTGAGCAGCAGGCCGGGAATGATGACGCCCTTGAGTTGGGCGGCCTTGGAGAAATCGCTGTTGAACGTGATGCTGATGAGAAACGCGGTACCCGTGAAAAGGCCCATGTAAAGCAGCGAGTTCTCGCTCCGGTGCCACACGCTCAGCACTCCCAGCACGGCAAACGTCAGCAGCCAGAAGAAGGCGAAGAAGCGCAGGTCGCGCTGCGTGGGATTGGTTTTGATATCGATCATCGCCATGGGGCGGAGAACTCCGAAAAAGGCGCACCACCGAGACACCGAGGCACAGAGGGAACACCGAGTAAGGCCGGGACCGCGAGGACGGAACAAGGCGGGACGCCTGTGCCACTGGAGACAAATCAGTCGAGCTTGAACTGGGCCAGGTATTCCTCGTTGCGGAGTTCGCCGCCGCCGGGCTGCTCGGTGCGGAGGAGGACGTTGCGTTCGAGGACGAGGACATCCATGTTGGTGCCCATGAAGCAGCGGTAGGCGTCTTCGGGGGTGCAGACGATGGGCTCGCCGCGAACGTTGAAACTGGTGTTGATGAGGACGGGGCAACCCGTGCGTTTCTCGAAGGCCTTGAGGAGCGTGTAGTAGCGACCGTGGCGGTCAGGGTCGACGGTCTGCACGCGCGCGGAATAATCGACGTGGGTGATCGCGGGCAGCGTCGAGCGCTTGACCTTGAGTTTGTCGATGCCGAACAGGCCGTCGGCCTCGCCGTTGACATTGATGCGGATCGACTCGCGCACCGGCGCGACCTGGAGCATGTAGGGGCTCTGCTCCATGGGCCGCATGGTGAAGTACTGGTCGACACGCTCCTCAAGAACCGACGGCGCAAAGGGCCGGAAACTCTCGCGGAACTTGATCTTGACGTTCATCACCGTCTGCATGTTGGTCGAGCGCGGGTCGCCGATGATGCTGCGGCTTCCCAGGGCGCGGGGACCAAACTCCATGCGGCCCTGCACCCAGCCCGCGACCTTTTCGCTGGCGAGCAGGTCGGCCACGAAGGTGCAGAGTGATTCGTCGTCGTCGAACTGGTGATAGGGGATCTTGCGGCCATCGAGGAACGCGCGGATGTGCTCGTCGCTGTAGCGCGGCCCCAGCAACGAGCCCTTCTGCAGATCGCGGGGCTTGGTGGTTCGGGGCTTGTCGAGCAGTTGGTGCCAGGTGAAGATGGCCGCGCCCAGCGCGCCGCCCGCGTCGCCCGCCGCAGGCTGAATCCAGATGTTCTCGAACGGCCCTTCGCGCAGCAGCACCCCGTTGCCCACGCAGTTGAGCGCCACGCCCCCCGCCATGCAGAGGTTCTTCATGCCCGTCACGTTGTGCACATGACGGCCGGTCTTGAGCATGATCTCTTCGGTGACCTTCTGCACCGAGGCGGCCAGGTCCATCTCGCGCTGGGTGATCTTGCTCTCCGGGTCGCGGGCCGGCCCGCCGAAAAGCCGCGCGAACTTGTCATTGGTCATCGTCAGACCCTGGCAGTAGTTGAAGTAGGACTGATCCATGCGGAACGAGCCGTCCTCCTTGATATCGAGGAGGTTCTTGCGGATCAGATCGACGAAGGTGGGCTCGCCGTAGGGGGCGAGGCCCATGAGTTTGTACTCGCCGGAGTTCACCTTGAACCCGGTGAAGTAGGTGAAGGCGGAGTAGAGCAGCCCCAGCGAGTGGGGGAAGTGCATGACGTGGGAGATGTCGAGGTGGTTGCCGCGCCCGGTGCCGAAAGAGGCTGTGTCCCACTCCCCGACGCCGTCGAGGGTCAGCACGGCGGCCTCCTCGAAGGGCGACGGAAAGAACGCGGACGCCGCGTGCGATTCGTGGTGCTCGGTGAAGATGAACTTCTTCTTGTACGCGCCCTTCAAGCCTTTGCGCATGGCGCTCGGCAGGTAGAGTTTTTCCTTCAGCCACAAAGGCATGGCCATGAAGAACGACTTGAAGCCCTCCGGCGCGAAGGCGAGGTAGGTCTCAAGGAGGCGTTCGAACTTCAGCAACGGCTTGTCATAGAACGCCACATAGTCGATCTGCTCGGGGCGCAGTTTCGCCTCGGCCAGGCAGTAGTCGATCGCGTGCTGCGGGAAGTTGAAATCGTGCTTGATGCGCGTGAACCGCTCTTCTTGCGCGGCGGCGACGATCTCGCCATCGACGAGGAGGGCGGCGGCAGAGTCGTGGTAGAAGGCGGAGATGCCGAGGATCGCGGTCATGTTTGGATGAGGGAAAGCGAGGTCAGAGAGTGAGCCCCGCAAGTCGGGTGGTGCAACAATCACGAATCGTATTCGTTCTCGGACGGTAGGACGGGAGAGGCCCAGGCGCGGCGATTTCGAGCCGCGCATCTTGGTCTATCGGACGGATGCCCACTGGACTCGAACCGCCCCGACTCGTTCAACCCTGAACAGGTACCCGCCATAATCGGAGAAGCCCCATGCTCACGAACACCCGACCGACCGCAGCCATCGCGATGTCCCTTCTTGGTGCCGCGCTCGCCCTGGCGGCGTGGCCTGTGTTGGCGCGTGACGGCGATCAGCCCGCACCGAGCCAGCCGGGGCCAAGCCCAGCGCGGTACGAATACGCCCGCCTGGTCATCGACGATGGGCTGGCCGTGCTGGTGACCGACGACGCGATCCAGAAGATCGAGATCCCGCTCCAGCCGCCGCCCGACAGCACGGTGTTTCGCAACGGGCTCGGCGCGATGCAGAGGCGTTTCGACCCGCTCCTGTTCTCGCTCAATGCGTTTGGGGCGCAGGGGTGGGAACTGATCACTGAGAAGGTGCCGTGCGAGGGAGATGAGGTGCTGGTGCGACGCGCGAGGTGACGGTGGAAGCGATCAGACCCTGCTCACACCGCGCGAAGCGGCGGCTGATCCGCAGCACTCACTCGGACATCAGCACCCGGCCAGAGCGTGCCCAGACGCTCGCGAAGACGCGGCAGATAGCCACGCTCGGTCTCCGTGTGGCCTCCAAGCGCCACGGCAAGCCCGAGGGCGTTCGCGGCCAGCACCTCGTGGTGCTTCATCTCGCCCGTCACCAGCGCCTCGCAACCAGCCGCGGCGGCCAGCGAAGCGAGACTGCCCCCCGCACCGGGCACGACGGCAAACCGCTGAATCGTCGAACGCCCGCCCTCAGCCAGATGCACCGCACCGGGCGCGCGTGCGCCGATGTGGGACCCAAGCCGTGCCGCAAGTTGCTCGGGCGTGATCGGTGCTTTCAGCGTCACGACGCGCCCCGCGCCGATCCGCCGGTCAGGTTGCTCGGTCTGCGGATACACATCAATCGCGGGCTCTTCGTACGAGTGCGTCGCCCGCAGCGCGGCCAGCACCGCGGGCAAGTTGGCCTTGTCGCACACCATCTCCAGTCGAATCTCGGCAACGTACTCCAGTTGCCCTCCCGCTGCCGCCCCAACCGTCGGGTTCGCCCCCGCGCCGGCCTTGAACGTCCCCGCGCCCATCGAGGCGAACGAGCACAGCATGTATTGGCCGATGACGCCCGCGCCTGCGGCGGCCATCGCGGAGCGCAATCGCTCAGTTTCGCCCTCGGGAACAAAGGTGACCACCTTGATGCGATCCGAGGGCGTGCCAAGTCGCGGGCGGGGAACGAGCGCCACGCGCGAAGCCTCGTCACCTGCCGTCAGGCCGCCGGCGAGCCAATCCGTCACGCCGCCGGTCACGGCATCGAGCGCCGTGTGCGGGCTATAAATCGCGATGCCCGCCTCCGCCGCCCCGAGCACCACTCGGCCCGTGCGGGTGGCCGTGGTGATTCGCTTGAGCGGGTCGAAAATCGGCGGGTGGTAGGGGATGATGAGGGCCGCGCCGAGGTCTTTGGCTTCAGCCAACACCGCTTCGGTCAGATCGATGGTGAGCAGCGCGGCGGAACCCTCGCGCCACCCGCGCGAGGCGTCGCCCAGAAGCAGCCCCGTGTTGTCCCACGGCTCGGCGAGCGCGGGTGGAACCCATGATTCAAAGGCAGTGATCAGATCGCGGAGCGTCATGTGTCATTGTTCACCGTGCTCTCCCTCCGAGCACCCCGGGCGAAGATTGGGCTTTCACCGCCCTTCCGCTTCCTCTGCGTCCCTCGGGTTCTCCCTCCGCGCCCTCTGCGTTCGTCCCTCCCCGTTCCCAACTCATCGCGCCACCGTCAGCCCGCCCGCGATCACCCACACCAGCATCACCGCGAACAGCGCCACGCGATACCAGCCGAACGGCATCAGCCCCCGGCGATTGAGAAACCCCACCAGCCACTTCACCGCCACCGCCGCCGAGATGGCCGCGACGATGACGCCCACCAGCACCGGCGCTACGCCCAGTTTCTGGAAAAGGTTGCCGCCGTGGGCTTCGCCTTGTGCCAGGTTCTTGATGAGTTTGTAGACCGTCGCCCCGCCTAGCGTCGGCAGGCCGAGCAGAAAAGCGAACTCCGCCGCGGCACGCGGACGCAGGCCCACCATCAGGCCCGCGGTCAACGTCATCATCGAGCGGCTTGTGCCCGGCCACATCGCGACGCACTGCATCAGGCCGATGAACAGCGCCTGCTTGGGCGTGATGTCCGCGACATCCGCGTTGCGGCGCGCGGCGGGCGAAGGCCCGAACCGACCCGCACGCCACGCCTCCACGCCCATCATGTACAGCCCGCCAAGCCCGATCGCGGCCAGCACCGGCCACGGGTGAAACAGGTGCCGCTCTAGCCAGGAATCGAGCAGCACGCCCAGCACGCCCGCGGGGATGAAGGCGATCACCAGGTTGATGAACAGCCGCAGGCCGGCGCGATCCTTGCCCGCGACGCCCCGGAGCATGGCCAGGCAGCGGTCAAAGTAGATCCCCGCGACAGCGAGAATCGCGCCGCCCTGAATCACGATGTTCAGCGCATCCACGGCATCCTTGCGCCCGGGCGTATCCAGCCCCATCAGATGCGACGCGAGAATCAGATGTCCGGTGGATGAGACGGGCAGAAACTCGGTCACGCCCTCCACGAGCCCGAGCACCGCCGCCTGCCAGAGTGAGAGAGACATAGTGGCTCGCGCGAAGATTCAGTGCAGGACCAGATCGGCTCAGGGTTACTTGGTCTGAATCCCCGCCAGCATGGTTTCCCACGCCCTCTCGATCGACCGCACGGCATCATCCGGCCCGATCACCACCACCTGCACCGGGCTCCCCGGCCCCTCGATGAACGCGCCGAGGAACCGCGTGTTGGCTTCCGGAGGCGTCGGCGCGCCGCTGGGGCCCATGCCGCTGTAGGTGCCCGTGATCGCGACGATGTGCGACTTCACCGTGCCGCCCGCCGCCGGGATCACCTTGCTCGATGGTCCATCGACGGGGTCTTTCACCTGCCCCTTCCAACGAGTGATGTTCATCTCCGCGGTGCCCATCGTCGCGAAGAACCGCACGCTCACGGCACCAGCACCGGTGGCCACTTTGTATTCCGCAATCCGCATGCTGCTCGAAGGTGTCACCGATTCCCAGTTGGCGGGAATGGCCCAGCGCAGGCCGCCGATCTCCTTGCCGCCTTCGCCAGTCATCGCGGCGGCCGCCTGATTGGCCTGCTCGCTGGTCTGCTCGATGGAGGCCTTCACGTCCTTGCCCATCTTGGCCGACTTGCCAAGCGTGGAGGTCGGGTTGCTGGGCGTGGATTGACCGCCGCCCGCGAAGGAGGGCTTCTTGTCTTCGCAACCGATCAGGCTGACCGTCAGCAAGGCCGCACATCCGACGACTACGAGGTTGACGCGGCGAGGCGATACGCGAGCAGTGGGGATGGTCATGCCCGAGTTTAGCCGCGGACGGACGGTGGCGCGTTGGTCCAAGGCGCTCCGAAAGCCGCTCACAAGGAGGGAGGTGGCTCTCGATCACCAATAATCAACGATGCTTCAGCCCGAGCGTGCGTCGGTCCTCTTTGTGTGCCTTGGCAACATCTGCCGGTCGCCTCTGGCGAAGGCCGTGTTCGCGCACCAGGCCCGCGCTCGATTGGGCAATGAAGCCGACCTGCGGCTGCTCATCGACTCCTGCGGCACCGGCGGCTGGCACGCCGGCGGACCCGCCGACCCGCGCACGATTGCCGTCGCCACTCGCCACGGCATCCCGATCGATCACACCGCGCGTCAAGTGGACCCCGATACCGACTTCAACCGCTTCGGTTGGATCATCGCGATGGACCGCGACAATCGCGACAACCTGGTGCACGCCGGTGCGCCTTCCGGGCGCGTGCGCCTGATGAGGACATTCGACCAGGCCTGCGCGGGCGAGCCCGAGCACCGCCTTGATGTGCCCGATCCTTATCTGGGTGGACCCGAGGGCTTTGAGCGTGTGCTGGCGATGCTTCAGGCGTCATGCGCCGGGCTGCTGGATCAAGTGCTGGCGGCACCTCGGCGCTGAAACTGGGCCACTTTCCTAGACGGTTGGTGGCGTTCTCGGACGCCGCGCGCCCGATTCACCCCCCCCGCACCCGTGATATTGGGGTGTTGCGCGGCGCGCCGTCGCAGGTAGGTTTCTGTCTCCTCCGATGCTCTTGGCCACCCCACCCGTCACATCGCGCGGTGGGCGAGCACCCATCGGAGAGACCGGCATGACCCTTCGGACCAAACTCGTCGGCGCGTTCGTGATCGTAGCGGGCATCGCCGCCAGCATCGGGGGCGTGGCGCTCCTGGGCCTGAGCCGCGTGGCCAACAGCACGGCGGAGATCGCCGGTGTGCAGGTGCCTTCGCTCCAAGGGCTGCTGTTCATGGATCAGGCCTTGCTGGGCGTCTCGGCCATCGAGCGTGCGATCATGGACCCGCAACTCGAAAAGGCCGGTCGCGATTCGCAGTTCAAGTCGCTCGCTGGTCGCTGGCAGGCCGCCGACCGTGGCTGGAAACTCTACGAACCCCTGCCCCGCGGATCGGAAGAAGACGAAGCCTGGAAGGCGTTCGTCCCGCTTTTTCAGAAGTTCCGATCCGGCTCGGGCAAACTGGTGCAGATGCACGACGAATGGCGGGTGCTTCAGGCCGACCCGGCCAAGGAAAAGGAGGCCGACGCGGCCCGCTCCAAGGCCACGGCGTTCGCGTATGGCGAACACCGTGACGCCCGCAAGCAGGCTGAGACGTACCTTGACAAGATGATCGAGATCAACGTCGCGGGTGCCGAGGCCGCCCATCAGAAGGCCCTCGCTGCCGAGAAGTCGGCCCACTGGATCACCATTGGCGGGATTGTTGTCGGTGCCGGCACGGCGTTGGGCCTCGGGTTCTGGATGAGTTCCACCATCATCCGCACGGTCCGCCCGCTCAACGAGCGGGCCAAGCAGATCGCCGCCGGCGACCTTTCCGGCTCGGCCCTGCCGATTCGCACACGCGATGAACTGGGCGAGATGACCACCGCCATCAACGACATGAACGAATCCCTCCGCACAGTCGTGGGCAAGGTGCGTGTTTCGGCCCAGGAAGTGGCTGCCGCGTCCACCGAGATCGCCGCCAGCAGCACCGAAATCTCCAGCGGTATCCAGTCGCAGTCGCAGCAGGTGGCCCAGGTCGCCGCGGCGGTTGAAGAGATGAGCGCCTCGGTGATGGAAGTCAGCCAGAAAGCCACCGCCGCCACCAAAAGCGCTGAAGGCTCGGGCTCCCTCGCGGCCAGTGGCGGCGAGGCAGTCCGCCTGATGATTGAAGAGATGAACGGCATCGACCAGGTCGTCAACAGCACCGCGCGCTCAGTTGATGGCCTTCGCGCCCGCAGCGACCAGATCGGTGAGATCGTCCGCGTCATCAACGACATCGCCGATCAGACCAACCTGCTGGCGCTGAACGCGAGCATCGAAGCCGCTCGCGCCGGCACGCACGGCCGCGGGTTCGCGGTCGTCGCCGACGAGGTTCGCAAACTCGCCGAGCGCACCACCAAGGCCACCGAAGAGATCGCCAACTCGGTGAAGGAAATCCGCCAGGAGACCACCACCGCCGTCGGCCAGATCAGCGAGAGCACCAGCAAGGTGAAGATCGGCGTCGAGCGCGCCGGCAAAGCCGGCGAGAACCTCCGCGGCATCGTTGAATCCGCCCGCGAAGTCACCGGGATGATCGGTTCCATCGCCGCCGCGGCGAATCAGCAGGGTCAGGCTTCCGAGCAGATCAGCCGGTCGGTGCAGACGATCAGTGATTCGTCGAAGGAATCGGCGGTGGGCACAGAGCAGGCCGCGAGTGCCGCGAGCCACCTGAGCGCCCGGGCGGAGGAACTCAAGTCACTGGTTGAACGGTTCAAGATGTGAGTTGGTACGCGGGGCAACTTCTGCCAACAGGCATTTCCCTCAACCGCCACGCATTCGCGCGGCGGTTTTCATTTCCAGAAGCAATCGGTTGCAATCTGCCCGGATGTCGAATGCTCTGCCCACGCCCCCCCCCCCCCCACGCAAAGGGGGACGCGAGTCGCGGTCGCTGAGTTCGCGCTCCCAACTGGAGCGCCGGAGAGAGTCACGATGTCGTTCATTCAGATGTGTTCCGCTCGTTCGCTGGTCTGCACCGCGCTCGCACTTGCTTCGTGCGCTTCCTCCCTCTCCGCCGAGGTCACCTTTGGTCAGGCCACTGGCCGCTACCGCTATCAGGGCGTGCTGGGTGCCGAGGCGGATGTCCTTCAGTGGAACGAGGAGTTCCCGTTTGCCGTCATCGGCCCGGCGTTTCCAGGCCCGCTCGGCGGCGGGTTCAATGGCATCTACGAAAACACCGGCACCACCCTTGCCAATGGCGACTTCGGCATCGCCATCTCCCAGAATGTGCGTATGAATGTCGTCACGTCGTTCGCGAGCGCGCAGGGCTTTCAGGTGGATGTCGATTCCGCCGCCGATGTCGATGAGATTTACAGTTTCGGTCCCGCCGGCGGCGGCGGCAGCGTCTCGGCCAACCTGCTCTACGAGTTCTCCGTCGACACGCCCATCACCTTCACGCTCACCTATGAAGGCGTGTTCGAAGGCATCGAGAACGCCCTCCGTCTGGAGCGTGAAAACAACTCGCACATCGTCTGGACATTTCTCCAGCCCGCGGGCTTCCAATCCGCCACGCACACGGGCACGCTGCTGCCCGGCGGGTACCGCCTGCGGGTGACCCAGGCCGCGCAGGGCAATCTGCCTTTCGATGGCTACACGCTCGCGCGACTGACGGTGGGCACGATCCCCACGCCCGGCGCGAGCGGCCTGCTCGCACTCGCCGCGCTCGCGGCCTGCCGCCGTCGCCGCTGATCGTGGCCAGCGGGCGAATCGGTGACCCGATACCTCGCCGATGCGGCGAGTTCGGATATCCTCGTAGCGCACCCTGCGGAGCGCGCGATGATTCATGAATCCCATGCGAGGCGATGTTTCACACTCATCGAACTCCTCGTCGTCATCGCCATCATCGCGCTGCTCGTGGGGTTGCTCTTGCCCGCGCTCTCTGGTGCCCGCGCCAGTGCCAAGGCCCTCGCCTGTTGCTCACGCCTCCAGCAACTCGGCGTCGGCCTCGCGTCCTACCTTGGCGACTACCCCGACCGCTTGCCGCAACTCCGCGTGCCCGTGCCCGGGGGTTCCGCCAACATCGGCGCGCTCTTCGGGGGCAAGAAAGGCACCTTGCCCTTCTACGGCATCAACCAGTACGGTGCCGAGCGACGCCCGCTCAACCGCTACATCATCTCGACCGACGTACCGCCGGATAAATCCACGGAAAACGTCGAGGTCGAGGCCTTTCAGTGCCCCGCCGACGCCGGAGGCGATGTGCCCGGCATGGGCTTTGTCCCCTCGATGTACGACCTGCTGGGCTCTAGTTACACCCTCAACGATCACACGCTCGATGGGGAGTCTGCGTGGACGCTGATCCCGCCCCTGGGCGGCAAGATGCCCCTGGTCGTCGCCCCCACCAAGACGTGGGTTCTCGGACCACACACGATCTACAACTATCAAGAGGGCGGCGATCGCGGGCACCGGTGGTATGCGGTACCGGGGACTGGCTCAGCCAGCGGCAGTGGGGGGGTGGCGGCCAACCTGCTCTTCCTCGATTCGCACGTCGGAAATCAGTTGCGCGTGCCGGTGGGCATCGTGAACACCACGCCGGATTACACGTTTCTGCCCCGGCCCGATTGGAATCCGTGACCGACGGCACGCCGTGGGCGAACCCGAGTCGCACCTCGCGCGGCAATCTGGGCATTCTGAAATGTCGCCCGCTTTCACTGGTTAATCCGCACAGTTGATGTATCTTTCCACCACGAATCGCTGACGCGCGGCGGTCTGTTTGCCGTTTCGCTCGGCCCCTGTGTGTGGAGAGATCAGATGAACCGTCTTGTTGCTGTCGCGTCGCTTTCCGTGGTCGCTCTGGCTGGCTCGGCTCTGGCTGTGGACACCATCTCGTCCGCCCAGGCCGCCCTGGGCGCGTTCGCCACTCAGGCGAACCAGTCGTCGTTCGGTGGCGGCAACGTGCTTGCCGGCGCGTATGCGTCGATCGCCGGTGGCAATCTGAACCTGCTGGCTACCGGCCGCGCGGGCAACGGCTTCGAGCGCTTCGTGGTGTTCGTGGACAATCTCGCCGGCGGCGGCGCGGCCACCCTGCCCGGCGGGGTCCAAGGCATCGAAGGTGCCGCGGGCCTCACGTTTGATACCGGCTTCCGTCCGCAGACCGCCATCGTCGTCAACGGCGACGGCGGCACGATTTACGCCAACTTCACCGGCAACCTGGGCGGTACAGTCGCCACCGGCTACGTCGGCTCCTTCCCCCGAACCAACGGCGGCCTCGCGTCGCCCTCCGGCGGCTCGGGCTCGCCCGACCTTCGCGCGTCGTTCAACGACGCCTTCGGCGGCGGTGAGTTCGGCTTCGGCCTGCTCTCGCCCGGCTCCGCGCTGACCTATGCCGCCGCCACCACCGGCGCGGGCCTCTCCATCCCCATGGACGCCCTCGGCATCACCGAGCACGGCAACTTCCTCGTCGCCATCGCCATCCTCGGCGGCGACGGGGCCACCATCTCCAACCAGTGGCTGGGCCCGGTCGGTGACTTCGGCGGGGCCATCACCGGCGGCGGCGCGACCTTCGGCAACTACCCCGGTTCCAGCGGCGTTGATCTCAACCTCGTCCCGGGCAACCAGTTCTTCCAGGTGCCCACCCCCGGCGCGATGGGCCTGTTGGTACTGGGTGGCTTGGCGATTGTTCGTCGTCGTCGCTGAGCCGTCTGTCTCACGAGTCCCCTGTCATCCCTTACGCCCACACCGCGTCCGCGCGGTGTGGGCGTTTTTCATTCGCCAATCAGAAAGGGCCTGGTCGTCCTTCGACGGCCAGGCCCCATCCTTCATCCACAGGCGCAGCTTCGCATCATCCGAAGGCCATCATCGCTTGACGCGGCCAGCCCGCGCTGGCACCGGCACCGGCTGCCTCACACCCAGGCGCGCGGCCACCCACGCGACCGCAGCGGCGGCAATCCGGCCAAGTAGCCCTCTATCCATGCGACGATCCCTCCGAGTGCGGCGTTGCCGCGCCCTTCACGACACCTTGAGTGTACATCCGATTCCCAACTCCGCACGCGATATTTGGGTTTAGTACGGCAGTTTGGCGATTTGGTCGCCGCGGCGACTCAAAAAGCAACAAGGGAGAGGGAGCGGCCGCGGCTTCGTCCTGAGCCCGCCGTTCTCCTCTCCCTTGTCTTTACGGGGCGGATGGACTCTCTCCTCCGTCCCACTCTCTCCCTCGTTGAAGGTTCTCCGGTTTCCCGGAATGGCTCGCCGAGCCGGCCATTTGGAGTGCGTCGTGTCGCGTTTTTATGTTCGAGGGAGGTGATCGGTCGCCGGGGTGGGGGTGGGGGTGGGGGGGGGGTGGTCTCCGTCGCCCGGCTTCACGATGGCCCGCGTCTTGGGCTTCATCGCGTGATATCGAGGTGCTTATTCCTGGTTGGGCTCTTCGGGGCCGGCGCTGGCCTGCTTGTCGAGCAGACGCCGGAGGTACGCGTTCTCGCGCCGAGTCGCTTCGAGGTCAAACAAGACGTACTTGATGCTGAGGCGCAGGTAGTCGAGCGATTCCTGCAGGTCGGCCACGGTCTGCTGCATGCGGTCGTGGCGGTCGCGGGTCTCTTCCGCGAGTTTGGTGAGTTGTTCGCGTTTCTCAGGAGCGAGGCCGTTGATCTGAACGATGAGGTCGCCGAGTTTCTGCTGGAAGTCCTGTTCGTTCACGCGGCACGCTCCTGGTCGGGGGTCTGTGGTTGTTCAACTCCGATGCGTCGCGGGACGCGGAAAGAGAAGAACAACGGCCGGGCCAGCGAGGCCTGCGCCCCGTGCCAGACGGGTGCGTCCGAGAAAAACTGGGCCCACACGCGGGCAACGCGATCGCGCCGTCGGCGCGGCCGAAAACCCGTCGGCGAGCGTGGTCCATCTGTAACGCCTGTTGCCCAGGCTCAGCGCAAGAGGTCGAACCGCCTCAACACCTGTTGCGCCGGGCGGGGGCCGGTGCGTCCCATTTCGCTCAGCAGGCCGGGCTCGCTCTTCTTGAACTCGAGTGCGAGGCGTCGAAGGTGCTCGTCGCGAATCTGGCAGAAGCGGCGGAACAGTTCCTCTAACTCAGGCCGCGAGAACCGCGACATGGGGTCTTTCAGACCCGACTGCGCACAGGCCCAATCCAGCAAGGGTGCCCCTTCACTGGAATAGCGGTACAGGTTCATGGTCGCGATCATCCGCGAGCGGGGCGTGGCAAACGGGTCCGTCGCGGCCCCGGGCAGTTTCAGCATCAACTCTTTCGCCAGTGGCTCGGTGGAACTGGCCGCCAGCGGGTCATCGCTCTTGTGCGTCTCGGCCGAGAGCATGGGCATTTCGGACGCCGCCCGCAGGTCGGCGTGGGCCGTGCTGATGGTCTTCAAGCCCGCCCGGTCAAAGCGGATGCTCAGCCGCTGGCACGCCCGCCCCTCCTGCGTTTCGCCGACGGCCGACGAGATCACCCCGACGCCCCACTCCGGACGCCCCGCGTGGACAACCTTGTCCCCGAACGACCACTGCTTGACGAGCATGCGCAATCTTCCTCTTCCAGCGCGGCACGCCCCGGACAGGGGCGGGTCATCGCCAGACGCACCGGCACGCCGCGACCCGCGGCACCCTCAATCGCTTCAACCAGGTTCGCGAGCCGCCGTGCCGCATGAAACAACGCCCAACCCCCCACGCTTTCGAGCGGGAGCACGCCACTTCCGACCGCACATTTGGCCCAACCCCGTGTACAGGGCTAGTATACCGCCTTACGGACCTGCGCCAAACTCGCGAAGCGGTGGAAAACTCCGCCCGCGAGTTTCGTTCAGCCGTGCAAGGCCTTTCGCCTACCGGCCCGCGCCGGTTCCTGACCCGACGCTTCAGCATACCTCACGGAGTTTGACCCCGCCATGATCGAAGCCCTCAAGAGTGACGGGATCATCAACAAAGTGGGCGGCCGCTTCAAACTGTGTGCGCTGATCCAGCGTCGCCTGCTGCAACTGATGGAAGGTGCCCGCCCCATGGTCGAGCGCAATGGTCGCTCCGACCTGGAGATTGCGGTGGAGGAAATCCTCCAGGACAAGATCTCGCCCGAGTTCGATATGACCGACCCGGCCATGCAGGCCACTCTTCCTGCGGCCCGCAACTGATCGCGGCACGACTCGACATGACCACACCAACTCCTGCCAACCCGGGCACACCTGCCACGGGGGGCGTGTCGTCGGCCTTCGCGGGCAAACGCATCCTCGTCGGGGTCACGGGCGGGATTGCGGTCTACAAGACGTGTTGGCTCGTCTCGCGCCTCGCCCAGGCGGGCGCGGAAGTCACGGTAGCGATGACCGAATCCGCGACGCGGTTCGTGACGCCGCTCACGTTCCAGGCCCTTTCGGGCCGCCCTGTCTACACGTCACCCTGGGAGCATGTGGAGAGCCACGACCCGCAGCACATCAGCCTGGCCCGTGCGGCTGATGCGGCGATCGTCGCGCCCTGCACGATGGACTGCCTGGCCCGCCTGGCCACCGGGCTGACGAGCGATGTGGTGGGCCTGATCCTCAGCGCCATCGATCGCCGCCGCACGCCCGTGTTGCTTGCGCCATCGATGAACGAAGCGATGTGGGGTCAACCGAGCACGCAGCGCCATGTCGCCACCCTCAAGGGTGACGGCTTCACGCTCGTGGGCCCCGCAGAAGGGTGGCAGGCGTGCCGAACCGTTGGGCCGGGCCGCATGGTCGAGCCGGAGGAGTTGCTGGCGGCGCTCGCGCGGGCGTGGGCCCGCGCTCTCTAAAATGGCGTTAGCGCCAGCGAGTACTTCGTCTGCACTGCGCATTCGATTTTCAATGCCCGACGCGAATGCACCGAGTGCCAACATGTACAAGCGAGAACCGGCTCCGCTCACCGCCCGAGCGCCTTGTCGATCGCCTTGTCCACCTCATCGGCGAAGTTGACGATGAACGCTTCGTCGGCCACTTTGGCGTCGTCAGCGTGCTTCTTGGCGGCCTCCAGGAAGGCCTTCAGTTCCACGTCGGTCAACGCTTTTTTCAGACGGTTCTGCCCGTTCTGGTTGTTCTCTGACCCATCTGCACGAGGCCCTTCAACTGGTCGGGCTTGATCGACTTGTCCACCACACCCTTGGCCACGCGCTGCAGCGTGCGTACTGCGGCCGCCTTGTCCTCGTTCGAGAGCGAAGACGGGTTCACATACTGCTTCTCGGCGGCCGCCACCATCGCCAGCGGCATGATCGGCCCCTCTACCGCCGCCTCGAACACCTTGCCGAACTGGTCGTCGGTGATCTTGCCGTCTTTCCATTCGTCGGTGACGGCACCGATCCGCGTGATGATGCGCGTCTTCTGGTCCTGCGGGAGCGTGGATTCGTTGATGGTGACTTCGGCACCCGCCTTGATGCCCATGGCCGCCCAGGTTCGCCAGTTCATCACGGCATACACGCCCGCAGCGATGAGCAGCACGACGACCACCGCGAGGGCGATCAGGCAGCCTTTGAGCGCGCCGCCGCGGCGGGAGAGCCCCCGTGTGCCACTCTTGCAAGCGATGTTCCGGTCAAGCGAAGCGCGGACGATGCTCATGGTAAAACCCTCACGTTGACGCTCTATCTTCCAGCCCACCCATCCCCACCACCACCCCCCACCCCATCGGGTGATGGTATCAGCACGGTATTGGTGACGCGGGGGCATGGATTTCGCTTTTTGTGCGGCGGAGTGGCAACGGTCGATCTTCCGCTATGCGCTCACTGCGTCGGCCAACTCGAAAGCAGGTCAAGACGAAAACCGGGCCTCGGCGCGGCCGGCCACGCGTTCGGCCCCTGCCTGTTGACGTCGGACCTGAACTGGCCGAGGCGCGGGATGCGTTTCTGGGCTACCTCCGGGTCGAGGCCGGGCTGGCGTCGCTTTCGGTCGCGGCGTATCAGCGCGACTTGGAGGACTTGTACCAGGACCTCGCTCGCGCGGGGCGCACCGCGCCCGGGCAGATCACGCCCGACGACCTGCGGGCGCACCTTGCTTCGCTGAAGGCCACGCACGGCATGTCCGCCGCGTCGGTCATCAGGCACCTGGCGACCATCCGCGTGTTCTGCAAGTTCCTCGTCATCACCGAGCGCCTAACCAAGAACCCGGCGGCGCACCTGGATCGTCCGGCCAAGGGCCTGCGCCTGCCACGCGTACTCTCGGCGCGGCAGACCAAGGCGCTGGTGGAATCAGCGCGATCGCTGGTGACAGCAGCCGCCCAGGACTCGGACGCTCACGCGCCTCGCGGTAACGAAGCCCCGCGCCATCGCGCGCTGGCCCTGCGCGATCGGGCCCTGCTCGAATTGCTGTACTCGTGCGGCCTGCGCGCCAGTGAAGCGGCGGGGTTAATGCTTGATGATGTGAAGCCGATCGAGGGCGTGGTGCTGGTGACGGGTAAGGGTCGCAAACAGCGCCTGGTGCCGGTGGGCAGGCCTGCGCTCGACGCGCTTGACGCGTACAAGCGGCTGGCCCGCCCGGCGCTGGCGGGGATGCGCACGCTTCACTGCGGGCGTCTGCTGCTGTCGCGCACGGGACGCCCGCTCGAACGCGTCGCGATCTGGCAACTGGTGCGGCGACACGGGTTTACGGCGACCTCGGCCTCGCGCGCCAGTAACCTCGATCATGTGCACCCGCACATGCTGCGCCACTCATTCGCGACACACCTGCTCGCGGGCGG
The DNA here is from genome assembly GCA_964588585.1 of uncultured Phycisphaeraceae bacterium. Classification (GTDB taxonomy): domain Bacteria; phylum Planctomycetota; class Phycisphaerae; order Phycisphaerales; family UBA1924; genus JAEUIX01. The sequence continues at coordinate 49,171 of CAZPPX010000011.1, read as the reverse complement.
GGCCGATTTGCGAGTGGTGCAGGAACTGCTGGGGCACGCGGATATCTCGACCACGCAGATCTACACCCACGTCGATCGCACGGGGCTGCGGGCGACGCACAATCGGTTTCATCCGAGGCCATGATCCAATGGAGACAACCCGGTCCTTCGCGGACTCAGGCCCGGCGTCCGGGAATGTGAACCCGAGACTTGTTCTATTTGGACTTCTTGTCCAGCACGCGCTTCAGCACCGGGACCAAATCGCGGTCGAGCACCTGCTTGACGACTTCGTGACCTTTGGCCGTCAGGTGGCGGTCGAGCGGGAAGAACAGGTCGTTGCCGGCGTTGGCGGCGGTGAGTTCGGCGGTCATGCGGATGAACGGCACGCCGCGCTTTTCGCTGTAGCCGCCGAGGACACGTTCGGGGGTGGTGTGATCGAGGCCTACGCCGTCGATGGTGGTGGCCGAACTGACGACGATGCTGGATGAGTAGCACATCAGCACGACCTGCACGCCGTCGGCCTGGGCGCGGTTGATGAGTTCATCAAGATAGAACATCGAGGTGGCCCAGTCGCGCTGCTGGGCGTCCATGTCGGGGTTGAAGCGGCGGAAGGATTCCGGCACGCGGCCCATGCGGATGGCGAGACGGCTGAAGAGCATGTTGCCCGAGATCTGCGTGCGCAGGAAGTCGATCGACTTGGGTTTGATCCATTGCACAAAGCCCGAGGGGCCGCTCAGCGGCTGGTGGGGCTGCACGCTGGTCACGCGCGGGTAGTCGGCGGGCAGAATGTCGTTGCCCGGGAAGACCCCGATGATGACGACATCGACTTTGTGCGGCTGCACTTCGGTGGTATAGGCGTAGAGGTAGTCGTCTGGCCCCCATCCGCCCATGGCGATATTGGCGAGGCCGACGGAGCGGTCGGGGTGGGCCTTGGCGAAGTCGTTGATGGTGCGGGTGACGCCGTGGGCCTCGGCCTCGATGCCCCAACCGAAGGCGAAGGAATCGCCGATGGAGACAACACGGAGGTCCTTGTCGGCGATCTCGGCCACGGTCGAGCCGCGAAAGCCCCGGGTATTGGTCTTGACGGAGAAGGTGCCCAGGTCGGCGATCGGGATGCGCGTGTCGAGGTTGGGCTTGAACTGGTACCGGAAAACGGAGGCATCCCGCATGGACTCGCGCGGCATGGTCCACTGGCCGGACCAGAGGAGGCGCACGCCGATCTCCAGCACCACGCCGCAGATCGCAAGGGTGAACAGCACGAGCAGGAGTTTGGCTTTCCAGGAAGCGCGTCGGCGAGGGCGCGCGCCAGCGCGGCCACCCGAGCCTCCCTGAGCACTCGCGCCGGTACGCGAGCCGGGAGCGTCGTTCGACGCTGGAACAGACGACACACTCATGGTGAACTCAGACGCAATCCAGTGTCGCCGCTCACGGCGATCTGCTCACATATCGGTCGTACGCCTCCGGGACTTTCCAGGTGCGGCTGGGCGTGGGTGGTTTTCTTGGGGACCTCAACGGAAACCGGCTTGGCGAGGCCGCAGAGGGCTTCGAGGCGGGCCCTAAGGGCCGAGGCGGCCCGGGGATCGCGAGCGGAGGCGATGGGCCCTTCGAGAAGCGCGGGGCCGAGCATGTCGCGGAAGTCGGCGGTGGCCCGGGTGAGTCGGAGGGAGCCGCCGGCGAGGGTGCCGCCGAAGGTGGGGTTTGCCGTCTTGCCCGAAGGATAGAGGAATCCCCCGCCGCTGTAGACGCCCACCGCACCGCCGGACAGGACGACGTAGCGGAGGGCGACGTTGCACGCCGTCGGATCCATGGGCGTGCTGCCCGCGGCTGGGATCACGAAGAGGTGAATGTGCAACAAACTGCCCGCCGCATCGGCAAGCGTGTCGCTGGGATCGGCCAGACGCTCGGGTGGCAGGTCGGTCAGAAACAGGTCGGCTTCGTTGGCATCGGTGGAGACAAAGACGGCCGTGGTGAAGCGCGGCGCGAGTGACGCGGGGCGATCGGCGGAGACGAGGGAGAGATCGGTCTTGGAGGGTGCAAGGACGGAACAGCCGGTGCAGGCGGCGAGCGCGAGCACACACGCGATGGACCGGGCGAATGGCGCGAAAAGACCCATGGGGCTGAGCATAGCGATTCGGGTGACGGGATGGTGAGGATGCCCTATGAGCCCGCGCGCATCACCGTGCCCTGGATGCCCAGGCGACGGAGGGCCGTCTCCGCAGCCGGACGATCGGGGAACCCGCCGAGCCGCACAGCCGACAGCGTGCGCCCGCCGCGATCGGTCGTGGCGACCACGCGGGGGGAGGGGAGGCCAGCGCGGAGGGCCATGGGGGCCGCCTCGGCGGCCTTCTGGTCGGCCGCGGTGCGATTTGAGAATGCGCCGAGTTGAATAACAAACGGACCGCCCCCACCACCGGGGGCCGCGATCGGATTTGGAGCCGGAGAGGTTGGGGAAGCCGTCGGGCCAGCGGATGGCCCAGCGGCACGGGCCAGCACGAGGCGGGATTCGAGCGTGGCCTTGAGCGCGCCGTCGGCCGCACCGGACTTGCCCACCTGCCAGTGCTGCACGGCTTCATCCCGCTTGCCCAAGCGCGAGGCGGCGTCGCCCGCGATGAGTCGCGCGCGGGCGGCGTCGTCACCTTGAAGCAGCGACGCGGCCGAGGCCGCCTGGGTGCTGGAGCGAACAAAGTTGCCCCGGTCGTAAGCGATCATCGCCAGGGTCCAGTTGGCCCGGCCGGCGACTTCCTTGTCCGCGTTGCCCGTCAGCGGATTGAGCCACTGCTCGGCTTGCTCGGGCCGGCGCTGGGCATACGCGGCCATCCCGGCCACCAGCGCGGCCCGGTCCTTGGCGGGGGGCTCGGTGGTTTCGTGCCGCGCGACGGCCTGCTTATACGCGGCGTCATAGTCGCCCGAGCGATACGCGGAAATCTGGGGCTCGGGACCGGCGAGCGGATTCGCACCGCCCGCGCAGCCAGTGGCGAGCACGAGGCCCAGCAGCCCGAGCGAGGCGAACGTGGTGTGAAGCGAGAGGCTCACGCGCGGATGATATCAACGAAGGGCGGGAAGGAAGGGAAGAGGAACGTGGCCGGGACAAGCGTTCGACTTGTTCCCGTTTGAACCCTTTCCGATTCTTCCCTCGCTTCCCTCCCTTCGTTGACCGGATTCTCATTCCCCCGGGATGTACGACACCACGCCCTCCCAGGGCGAACTGGCCGAGGCGTACAACTTGCGGGGGATTCTGCCCGCGAGGTAACTGGCGCGGCCTGCCTCGGTCGCATGACGCATGGCGTGCGCCATGCGGACCGGGTCGGCGGCATGGGCGATGGCGGTGTTGAGAAGCACGCCGTCGGCACCGAGTTCCATCGCGATGGCGACATCCGAGGCGCTGCCGACGCCCGCATCGACGATGACGGGATACGCGGCGTCGCCGCCCTTGAGCAGTTCGAGGCAGAGCAGGATGTTGTTGCGGTTGAGCACGCCCTGGCCCGAGCCGATGGGCGAGCCGGCGGGCATCACGCTCGACGCCCCGGCGTCTTTGATGCGGAGCGCGGCGATCGGATCGTCGCTGCAATACGCCAGCACCTGGAAGCCCCCGGCCACCAGCGTGCGGGTGGCTTCAAGCGTGCCCATCGGGTCCGGCAGAAGGGTTTTTTTGTCGCCCAGCACTTCCAGTTTCACCCAGCCGGCCCCGGGGTTGCCCAGTTGTTCGAGCAGTTCGCGGCCCAGTCGGGCGACGCGGATGGCGTCCTCGGCGCTGAAGCACCCGGCGGTGTTGGGGAGGATGGTGTAGCGCTTCAGGTCAAGGGCGTCGAGCAAACTCTGCCCCTGCGCGTTGTAGAGGCGCTCGCGGCGCACGGCGACGGTGACGACCTCGGCGCCGCTGGCGTCAAGGGCCCGCTGCATGACATCGAAGGATGAGTATTTGCCCGTGCCCACGATGAGGCGGCTGGCGAGCGTGCGACCGCCCACGGACAACGGGCGGTCTGACGGCAGGGCCTTGGGCTCAACGGTCGATGCGGGGGTAGTGGTCATCGTTTCAGTCTCTCTTTCACCTGTCGCGGTCAGCCCCCACCAACAAGCGTCACGATCTCGATCCGGTCGCCCTCAGCCAGGCGGCGCTCGGCGTGCGCCCGCTTGGGGACCAGTTCCTTGTTCACCTCAACGGCACATGCGGCTCGGGCCAGGCCGAGTGTTTCCAGCAGCACGGCGATGCTGGCATCGGGATCGAGTTGGCGGGGCTCCCCGTTGACGGTGATCTGCACGATGCACTGTAGGAAGTGGCACTGGGTTCCGGGCCGCTCAGACGATCCAGCGTGGGGACAGGTGGCCGGTGCGCGATACTGTGTGCAGCCGGTAGTACGCCGCCCGATACACCGAATGAAACCCCTTATGGCGAACCCGAACCAAGCCTTGAAGTCTCCCGGCCATCGTGGAGCGCCCAACGCCACGTCTGGCGGCTCCTGGTCCGGGTTCCTGGGGGTAATGATCAGCGTGTTCACGCTGGCGTTTCTGGCGGCGGTGGTGGTATATGCGGTTCGGCGCGATCGGGGGTACCCGCAGGCTTCGCCCGAAGAGGTGCTGCGGAGTGCGGTGACCATGGTGAAGAACGGCGAGGCCGAGAAGATCGCTTCGCTGATCTATGCCCCTTCGCCCGAGATGCGGGCGGTGCTCAACCGCTTCGGCGATCTGCTGGGCAGCCTGCAGGACTTGGGCGGAGCGGTGGCCAAGCGGTTTCCGGCGGACATCGCACGGATCAGGGACGAGGCGCTCAAGCAGGCGACGAGCGCAGGCGGGGCCTCAGCGATGGCGGCGATCCAGGCGAATAGCCGGAATCCGCGAGCGCTTCTTGGCGCGACGCCAGGTAGCGGAGGGGGAGGGGGGGCGGAGGGTGGAAACGCGAGCCAACCCAATCCGCAGCGCGGGATCGAGGACTTCGCGATGACGATCTTTGCCGATCCGTTCGGCTGGATTGATGCGAACGCCGACCGGCTCACGGCCGTGCCGATCAACGACGATCAGGCGGCGGTGCTTCTGGACGGCAAGCCGGTGCCGCCGATCGGGCTCTTGATGCGGTATGCGGAGAACAAGTGGCAGATCGAGTTGCCGCTGAATCTGCCCGGGATGTCGCGATTCTTGCCGCAGACCCGGCACGAATACTCGATCCTCGGCTCGCTCCTGCGGGTCCTGGCGGCAGCGATCGTCGAACTCGCCGATGACGTGCGCGCTGGCAAGGTGCGGCACACCAGCGAACTGGCCGAAAAGGCCGGTGAAAAGGCGTTCGGACCCGCCGCGATGGTCTTCATCGTGTACGGCAAGGAAATGGACGTTCGCAACCGGCGCGACCGGGTGATGAACGACTACCGCAAGCGGCAGACGCTGTGGCTGGACACGCGGGCGGGGATGAAAACGGCCGTCACGCCAGTGGTGTGGGACAAGTTCATCGAAGCGGTGGACCGTCTGGCGGTAGAGGAAATGGACAAACTGGTGCGGGTAGATTCGCTGCGGCCAAGCCGGGAGGCACCCAAAGCGGTGCCGGCGTTCGCGGAGATGAATGACGCCGTGTTCGAGGCGACAATCGAGGGGTGGCTGCTTTCGTGGGGCGGCACCGAGGCGAAGTTCCGTTTCAGCGATAAAGCGGATGGAAAGCAGATGGAGCGGGTGGTGAAAGCGGTGACGGAGGCGGCCAAGAAGCCGAGGCGGTAGGAGCCGAGCCGACCGCGGAAGACGCCGAGGGGGAAGGCGAGAACGCGGAGGGGAATAAACCGGACAAATTTGGGAATCGGGTGAACCCCGGGCTGGCGAAGGCGTCTGCATGGGTATCGGCCGCGCCGCGTGGGGGGTAGGCGGTCGTGCTTGCGGAGTTGCTTATGCCGAGTCGTCCATTCGCGCTGCGGTACCGTTTTGCCCTGGCTGCCCTGTCGGCGCTGGTGACCACCGGCGTGCTTGGGGCAATGAGTTCTCCTCCTGATACCGGGCGGCGTCCGCCGGGGCCGATGTATCCGACCCAACCGCCCGCACCGCAGCCCCCGACTCCCTCCTCTCCCCCCACGCCGCCCCGCCGCCCGCCCGTCATCGTCCTGCCTGAAGACGTACAGATCATCGTCCCGCCCGGGCGGCCGCGGCCTTGGGCCGGCGCGCCCGTGCAGGTTGAAGCGGTGGGCGCAACCGTCACGATCGACGAGCAGGTGGGCGTGACCAATCTGGAAATCATGCTGCACAACCCGTCGAACCGGGCACAGGAGTGCCAGATTCTGATCCCCATCCCCGACGGCGTGACCGTCCGCTCGTTCCAGTACGACGGCACCGGGCCCGAACCAACCGCGACGATCCTGCCGCGGGATGAGGCAAGGCAGATCTATGACTCCATCGTGCATCGCTCGCGCGACCCCGGGTTGCTCGAGTTTGCCGGGCTGAACGTGATCAGGTCGAGCGTGTTCCCGGTGCCGGCGGGCAAGAAGCAGGCGGTGCGGGTGACCTATGAGCAACTGCTCACGGCGGACGTGGGGCGGGTGGACTATGTGCTGCCTCGGAGCGAATCGCTCGCAACGGCCGGAGCGCGCTGGACGATGACCGTCGCCGTGAAGTCCGCCAAGGCGCTGGGAACGATCTATTCGCCAACGCACGAGATCGCGATTGAGAAAACCGGCGCGGGAGCGGCCACGGTGCGTGTCCCCGAGCGGGCCGCGGCGACGCCCGGACCCTTCCGGCTGTCCATCGTGACGGGGGCGAATGCGGGCGGGCCGGGCACGGACCTGCCCGCGACGATCATGGCGTATCCGGACCCGACCCTGCCGGGCGGCAAGGGCGGGTACTTCCTGCTCTTGGGCGGGGTGCCGACGCCCCCGGCGACGGCGGTGGTGAAGCGCGAGGTGATTCTGGTGCTGGATCGATCGGGCTCGATGCGCGGGCCGAAGATCGAGCAGGCCAAAGCCGCGGCCCTCGCGGTGGTGGAAGGCCTGAACGAGGGCGAGGCGTTCAACATCATTGATTTCTCAGATTCGGTGGCGATGTTCGCGCCGGCACCGGTGGTGAAGAACGCCGAGTCGACCGCGAAGGCGCGGGCGTACATCACGGTGATTCAGTCCAACGGCGGCACGGCCCTGAACGACGCGCTGCTGGAAGCGCTGCGCCAGCCGCCCACGGCCGGGATGCTGCCGGTGGTGCTCTTCATGACCGACGGTCTGCCCACCGTGGGCGAGCGCCAGGAAGGGCGCATCCGCGACGGGGCCGCGACGGCCAACGTGCACAAGCGGCGCGTGTTCTCGTTCGGCGTGGGGTACGACGTCAACAGCCCGCTGCTGGCGGGGGTGTCGCGCGGCAGCCGGGGAGCCGCGACGTTTGTGCTGCCGGAAGAAAATGTTGAGGTGGCGATGTCGCAGGTGTTCCGGCGCTTGAGCGGGCCGGTCGTCGCGGCACCTCGCCTCATAGCGCTCGATGCCCAAGGAAAGCCGAGCACCACCGCCATGCGCGAAGTGATGCCCGGGCAGATTCCCGACCTGTTTGATGGCGATCAACTGGTGATCCTGGGGCAGTACGGCGGCGAAGAGAAGCACCTGCGCATCCGCGTCGAAGGCGACTTCCTGGGCAAGGCCGGTTCGTGCGAGTACACGTTTGATCTCTCGCGGGCGAGCGCCACACACGGGTATGTGCCACGCCTGTGGGCGACGCGGAAGATCGCGGCCCTGGTGGAGGAGATTCGCCAGGGCGGGGCGAGCGGTGGGTCGCCTGACCCCAAGGCCAAGGAACTGGTGGACGAGATCGTGCGGCTGTCGAAGCAGTACGGCATTTTGACGGAGTACACGGCGTTCCTCGCGACGGAGGCCGATGGACGCACGGCGTTCGGCGGGGGTGCCGTGGCACCGGCATCGGCCGCGCCGGCGCTGGCCGAGCAGTCGATTCAGGCGCGGGTGAAGGACCGCTCCGGCGCGGCGTCGGTGAACCAGGAAATGAACACACGCGAAATGGAGCGCACGGCCCTCAGCGCCAAATCCAACCTGTGGCTGGACGCGGGCATGAAGGCCGTCGAGGTGCGGAGCGTGCAGATGGTGAACCAGAACGCGCTCTTCCAGCGCGAGAACCGCTGGGTCGACGCGCGGCTGCTCGCCGATGCCGAAAAGGCCCCGGAGCGCGTCGTGGAGTTCGGCACACCCGAATACGCCGCGGCCGTGGACGCCATGGCGAGAGAGAACATGCTCTGGGCGTTCACCAACGCGGGCGACTTGTACCTGCTGCTCGAGGGCAAGCGGACGCTGGTGAAGCAGGCGGTGCCGTAAAGCGAGACGGCAGAACAGTCTCTTCCCACTGCTGATGCCTGATGCCTTCCTCCCCACCTATTCTGCCCCTCATGCTCAGCGTCTTCCTCAACGGCCGGTTTCTTGATGGCGATGCCGCGCCGGTGTCGCTTTCCGCGTTTGACGCCGGACTGCAACACGGCGTAGGCCTCTTCGAAACGATGCTTGGTGGTGTGGGGGGGGCGGGAGGGGGCGCGGGCGATCAGCCCCGCGTCGTGCATCTTGATCGTCACCTCGATCGCCTTGCCGCATCCGCCCGCGAGTTGGGCCTCGCCTCCGCGCTGCATGCCGGCCCGCTGGGGGAAGCCGTGCTTGAAACGGTGCGACGGTCCGGGCTGGCTCGGGCCCGCGTGCGGCTCACCGTCACCGGTGGCGATCTGAACATGCTTGCGGCCGCCAAGAGCGACCCCGGCGCGAGCGCTTCGGCACCACCTTCAACTCCCCGCCGCCACGACCCCACCATTCTCATCGTCGCCCAGCCCGCCACCGCCTATCCGGATTCCATGCTCGACCGTGGCGTCGTCGTCGCCCTTGCCGATGCCCGCACCAACCCGCTCGACCCGACCGCTGGTCACAAGACGCTCAACTACTGGTGGCGTTTGCGCGAACTTCAGCGTGCCTCCGCACAGGGCGCCGCGGAGGCGCTGGTGTTCAGCGTCACCAACCATGTGGTGGGCGGGTGCGTCAGCAGCATTCTGCTAGTGAAGGGCGACGGCCTGCTCGTGCCCATCGCGCGAGGCGAGGAACAGAAAACCACCGGCGGCAAACCGGGCACAGCCGAATCCGCCGCCACATTGCCCAGTCCCGTGCTGCCCGGCGTCACCAGGGAAGCGATGATCGAAGCCGCCGAGGGCCTCGGCTGGCTCACCCAGCGCCGGATGCTCACGATCGACGACGTGCTGACCGCCGACGAGGTGATCCTCACCAACAGTTCATGGGGCGTGCTGCCGGTGGTGGGGGTTGAAGCCGCGAAGATCGGCAAGGGTGACCGGTCCGCCAAGCCCGGCCCAGTGGCCCGCGACCTGCGGGCCGCATGGGAACGCATGGTGGCCGAGGGAAGCGCGTGATTCGCCCTAATGTTGCCCATGCTCGCCCGCAGCGTCATCACCATCGGCTCATTCGACGGCGTCCACCGGGGGCACGCCGCGCTGATTGCCGCCGCGCGGGCATTCGCGGACCACGGGAACACAGGCGGGACGCCTGTGCCACCAAACCACCGCTCAGACACTCGCGTCATCGCGCTCGTTTTCGATCCCCACCCCCTCACGCTCGTCAGCCCGGAGAACGCCCCGCCCCGCCTCTCGCGCTTCGAGGATCGCGCCCAGCGCCTCCGCGACGCCGGGGCCGACGAGGTCATCCGGCTCGAGCCCACGCCCGAACTCCTTGGGCTTTCGCCCGAGGCGTTCATCGATCGCCAGGTTGAGCGGTTCGCGCCGGTCGCGTTTGTCGAGGGTGCCGATTTCCGTTTCGGCCGCGGGCGGGCGGGCGATACCGCCCTGCTCGCCGCGCTCGGCACGGCGCGCCACTTCCAGGCCATCGTCCTTGATCCTGTCGAAGTCGTGCTCGACGATCACGCGATCGTCCCCGCCTCCAGCACGCTGTGTCGGTGGCTGGTGAAGAACGGTCGTGTCCGTGATGCGTCCCGCGTGCTGGGTCGCCCGCACAGTGTCCCGGGCACGGTGGTTCCGGGCGATCGTCGCGGCCGCACCATCGGCTTCCCCACGGCCAACATCGAGACCGATGTGCTGGTTCCAGGCGATGGCGTGTACGCCGCGTGGGCCGCGCTGGCCGACGGACGCCGCTTCGCCGCCGCCGTGAATGTCGGCGCGAGGCCGACCTTTGCCGGCGCGGCACGGACCATCGAGGCCCACCTGCTTCTTGATGGCGCAAGCACCCGTACAGCCAGGGCCCCCGTGCGAGGCCTGCCCGAATACGGCTGGTCCGTCACGCTCGAGTTCATCGGTCGCCTGCGCGATCAGGCCCGCTTTGCGGGCATCGACGCCCTTGTCGCCCAGTTGCACCGCGACCGCGCCCGCGCGGCGGAGGTGCTCGACCAGGGCATCGCGCCGTTCGCCGCTGAACCCGCGCTCGCGGTCGCAGGCGCAGGACCAACGGGCCTTGAAGGGGGAGTTCCCGCTTGAGCACGCTCACTCGCACCGAATGCACGAACGCCTGGGTCGCCACGCGCACGGCCAGCGAAGCCGGCGCATGGCTGGTCTCGTCCGGCTTCTCGCGCGTCGCGATTCTCACCCATGCCAAGCCCGATGGCGATGCCGTCGGTTCAACGCTGGCACTCGCCCGCGCGCTCACCCGCGCGGGCCTCAGCGCTACGCCCTGGTATATCGGCCCCATGCCCCGGTGGTTCGAGAGCATCCGCGCCGGCACGCCCGCTTCCATCTATGACCACGCGACCGATCGCACGCCCGAAGCCGGTCCCGAGCCCGACGCCATCGTCGTCGCCGACACCGGCTCGTGGATGCAGATCGAAGACCTCGGCCCCTGGGTGAAGACGCCCGCTTGCCGCGCGAAAACACTCATCATTGATCATCACCTCTCGGGCGACGCGGAGATGAGCGACGCCCGGGTGCTGGTTCCCACTGCCGCCGCCGCGGCCGAGATCATGGCCGAGGTCTGCTGCCGCGTGTTGAAAGTGACTGATCCCGCCGCGCTCCCGCTCGAAGTCGCTGAGCCGCTGTACCTGGGGCTTGCCACCGATACCGGCTGGTTCCGTTTTTCCAATACGTCGCCCCAGACGCTTCGCCTGGCCGCGTCGCTGCGCGAAGCGGGTGTGGATGCACCCCGCCTCGTTCAACTCGTCGAGCAGCAGGACCGCCCCTCGCGCCTTCGGTTGCTCGCCCGCGCGCTCTCGTCCCTCGAACTGCTCGCTGGCGACCGCGTCGCGCTCATGAGTCTCACGCGGCGCGATTTCGAGGACGCCCACGGCGACGCCGAGGATACCACCGGCTTCGCCAGCGACGTGCTGTCTGTTGCCGCGGTGCAGGTCGGCATCCTGCTCACGGAAACCGCGCCCAAGGTGGGCAAGCCGCCGGTCACCAAGGCCAGCCTTCGCAGCAAGCCCGGGCCGAACGCGATCGACGTGGCCGCGCTCACCCGCGCCCTGGGTGGCGGCGGTCACGCGCGGGCCGCGGGTGTGAAACTCAACCTGCCGCTGCCCGAAGCCAAGGCGGCACTCGTGGCTGCCGTTCACGCCGCGCTCGGACACGGAGCCGCGCGATGAAGCCCCGTGGCTCAGATCCCCGCCGCGGCGCTACCTCGCCGCGCACGCCGCGTGAAGAACGCACAGATCGATCGCCCCGCGCCAACCCGCGCGGGAATCCCTCCCGCCCCACCCTCCGCGTTCAGACCACCACCCTCTGGACCTACCCCAGCCAGCACTACGACGCGCCGGGCAAGTCCGGCTCCATGCAGGGCGACAAGAACTACGTCGGGGCCACGCCCTCGTGGGTCATCTGGCAACTCCTGCAGCGCTACACCCGCGAGGGCGACCTCGTGATCGACCCCATGTGCGGCAGTGGCACCACGCTCGACGTCGCCCGCGACCTCGACCGTCGCGGACTCGGCTACGACCTCGCTCCCCCCCCCTCTCGCCCCGACATCTTCCGCGCCGACGCTCGCGCCATCCCTCTCGAAGACGCCAAGGCCGACTTCGTCTTCATCGATCCGCCCTATTCCACCCACGTCGATTACTCCGACGACCCCCGCTGCATCGGCAAACTCGATTCCGGCGGCCCCAATCGCGGTGCCGCGTACTACGAAGCCATGGACCGCGTGATCAGCGAGATCGACCGGGTGCTGAAAGACCGCCGCTACATGGCGCTCTATGTCTCCGATTCATTCAAGAAAAAGGGCGAGTCGGGCAAGGGCGAGTTCATGCCGATCGGCTTCGAACTCTTCGACCGTCTCCGCCGACGCTTCAAGCCCATCGACATCATCGCGGTGGTCCGCCACAACAACAAACTCGAGCGCCAACCCTGGCACGCCGCCGCGGCGGAGGGAAACTTCTTCCTGCGCGGGTTCAACTACCTGTTCATCATGAAGAAAGAAAAGGGCAAGTCTGCGGAGTGATCGCCGCTTGAAGTCGCGTTCAGTTCACACCCGCCTCACGCCTCGGCGTCTTCCTTCTTCCGCCCGGCCTTCAAGAGCCGCTCGCCATCCGCCGCGGTGATCGAGCCCTCGGCCACATACGCCGCGATCTCGCGGCGCGACTCCTCGCGATACTTCTCGCGCAGACTGCGGCGGATCGCCCCGGTCACCATGCCGATGATCGCCAGCCCGAGACCACCACTGATGGCGAGGATCGGAATCCACTCGTCTTCAATCGCCAGCATCGGAATCATGCGCTGCTCCTTGCCCTTCCCCCGCACGCGCGATCACGCTCCCGCGCACTCGCCGCCGCCGCCACGCTTCACGCTTCGGGCCGTTCGCCGGATTTCATCAGCCGCTCGCCCTGCTCGGGCGTCATCGAGCCCTCGGCGATGTACGCCGCCACCTCACGGCGCGTGCGCTCACGCGCCATCGTGCGGGCGATCTTCACGGCATACGAGCCCACGATCCAGATGACCGCGATCGACCCGAACACCATCCACTCTTCCGACATCCCGAGCGTCAGCATGGGGGTCTCCCAGCCCGTCCCGTTTCGCCACGCGTGCGCACCAGCATCACGCGCGCGATCCGGCGCGGCTTGCCTGCCATTGTTGCTCGGGAAACCGCTCGCCGGATTTCAGGGGGGGAGCGAAAAGTTCGTTTACTTCCGCTCGATCACGGCTGGCTTTTCCGTCGTGGGCGTGCCCATCGGTGGGCCTTCGGGTTCCAGCGGCACCTGCTCGGGTGCGGGACGAAACCGCACATCGACGCGCCGAACCCGCGACTTCGGTACCCACGAAACACGCGAAGGCTCCCCGAACTCCTTGGTCCGCGGCCACACATCCCACTCAAGCGCGTCGGGATACGCCGGGTCGGGCGCGGCCTTGTCGTAGTAGTCGTCGCTGTCCCGGAACCGCATCACCAGTTTCTGTCCCACGGGCACTTCCTGCGACCAGATCGCCTGCTGTGTCCGCGTATCGATGATCGAGACCGTTTGAGGCTGCCACTCGGTACTCACATAGGTGTAGCGGTCGTAACTGGCACCCAAGCCGCCAGGATTCCAGCACCCTCCCAGAAGGGCCGCAGGTGGCACGGTGGCAAGGACGAGAAATGCGGTGTGAACGCGCTGCCTGCGCATGAGGAATCTCCGTTGAGCCCGGCCAGAAGCCGGGCAGGGTCGCCTAGTTTATCGGTCGATCGGGCCTGAGCCTCTACCCGATCCTATGGTGAACAGTTAGGCCGCTCGCGCCTCGCCGGAGATTCCCATGACCACCGTCTTCCCAAACGACCCCCCATTCCGGGTAGGTCACGGGTACGACCTGCATCGCCTCGAAGCACGACCCCCCTTGGGCAAGGGTCGGGCCATGATCGTGGGCGGTGTGGTGCTTCCCGACCCGCCCAAGGGAGCATGGCGCGAAGGCATCACCGGACCGGTGGGCCCGGTTGGGCACAGCGATGGCGACGTGCTGTATCACGCCGTGACCGACGCGCTGCTCGGGGCGATCGCGGCCGAAGACATCGGCCAACTCTTCCCCGACACGGCCGCCGAGAACGAGGGCCGCAACTCGGCCGATTTCGTCCGCGAAGCCGTGCGCCGCGTGCACGCCGCGGGCTTCGGCGTGGTGAACCTGGATTGCACGGTGATCCTGGAGCGGCCGAAACTGTCGCCCCACAAGGTGGCGATCCGGTCCAACCTGGCCGAACTGCTGGGGGTGCCGGTGGAGCGGATCAACCTGAAGGGCAAGACGCACGAGAAGGTTGATGCTGTGGGAGAGGGGCGGGCGATCGAGGCGCATGTGGTGGTGCTGATTGCGCGGGCTTGAGCGACCCACGAACATGGAACCGCATGGGCACGCAGTTCGGATGGATCGTGTGATCCGGATTGCGTTTGGTGGCGTCCGGACTTTCTCGTGATCACGCGCCCTCTCAAGGCGCGTCGGCAAAGGGGCAACACCATGACGACGACGCTTCGGTGTCGAGCGGTACTTCCAATCGTGATCGGGTTGGTGGTTTGGTTGCTGCGCTGCCCAGTCGCGCTAGCACAGTGCCAGCCGCCCGCGATCATCGTCGAGATCAGCGCGAACACGCAACCCGACGCGACCCATGAGTGGACCCGACTGCCTCCATCACCCGATGAGTTTGCATGGGCGCGGCTCGAAGGCAGCATCCCTGCAGAACTAGATGGATTTGGCATCCTGCGACGACATGCTGGCTCGCAGCACCGCGCGGATGCCGCCATGCTCTCGGTGCGGTTGGAAACATCGACCAACCGCTAACAACGCGTCAATTTGGACGGTGTTCTCGACGAGGGTGCGCCTGTGGGTGAAGGGCCCGACGGGCACCGAGTTCAAACTCGAGCGGCGGCCCATCCACTTCGAGAGTCGGCTGGACGCGATCGGCGACGAACGAATCTGCCGCCCGTCCGTCATTGTGCGAGGAAACGTTGGGGCTCAGGGCGCGGTGCGTGCTGGCCGGACGGCTGAAGAACGGGAGTTCGACGGGGAGGTCTACAGCCTCGGTTGGGAGGATGATCTCACGCTTACCGTCGACATACACAACCGCATGTGCAACGTGATCGGCTACCTCTCCACACACTATCGCTTGGCGAGCACCGTCGAGTACCTGGCACTTCCCACCGACCCCACGACTTTTATTCTCGCCCTGGGCGCAGGGTGGAACGGTGCCGAGCCGGTGCGTGGCGATCTCGCCGCCGTCGAGGTTTATTCCGCCTTTGACCGGTGCGACACGCGGAACGAGCAGTCGCCCGTGCATCGGTACTACTTCCCCACCACCGCCGGTGGAAACCCGGCCGCCGTACTGCCGCAGATCACCAATCGCTTGAACCAAATCCGGGCCCTTGCCAGTCCCGGCGACACGCTCCTGGTGTTTGTGGACGCGCCCGGCTTCCTGGGGCCGGACGACGGGTCGGAAGACGCAGAAAGCGTGAACTTTGCCCACCACCCGGACCAAGAGACGCGGGTGACGGCCGGGCAAGAAGGCATCAGTTTCGTTCCGCCCATTCTCCCGCACAACCCGCCGCTGAACGCGGATCAGGTTCAAGCGAATCGTGCCGCGCGCGCGTCCGCACCGGGGAGTTTCACCGAGACCGCTTTCGCGTCGCTTTTCACGGGCGGTGTGCTGGATTGCATGGACAAGGTGTTGTTCAATGCCGCCTGCTTCAGCGGCGGCTTCAACTCATCGTGGAATCAGTTGCCGTTTGCATCAAGCGTTGGGGTGCCGATGGACTTCCCGAGCAGTTACGCATCCCGGGCAACGTACACGAACGGGGTGCGATCGGTGTATTCTCGTGCGTTCTCCCACGCACTCAATCGGCAACCGTGCCCCGGCGCCGGCCGGGTTCTCGATGTGGACCGAATCGTCCGCGACATGCGCGATGTCTACCGACTTGGCCGCGCAGGCCCATTCACGTTCATTGGCCCGTTCGCCCGCTTGGCCGAGACCCAGTTCGAGTTTGAGCCGGAATGGAGCACGCCGATCGGCGTGCTTCCGGTCGAACCGGGTTTCCGACTCATTGCCAGCAGCACGTTTCGGTTGGGCGCATCCTGTCGCGGCGACTTCAATTTCGACGGTCATCTCGACCCCGACGACATGGCGGACTTCATCGCAGCCTACTTCGGGCCGGGACTTCGCTTCGATGCTGACCATGATCGGAACGGAACGACCGATGCCGACGATCTCTCTGGGTTTGTCTCGGCATATTTCACCGGCTGCCCGTAAGTCTCATGCCAAAGAAGAGACAGCCGCGCGGTTCATGCCTTGCGTCGCGTGACGCCCACGAAATCGGTCATGGCCCGCTGTCCGCCGCAGGCGGTGACGAGCATGGCGACCTGGCCGCGGTGGTAGGTCGAGTGGTTGTGGACGTGCGTCAGGATCTCCGCGATGGTGGAGATGTACTCGACGCCTTCGGTGCTGGTGTAATGCGTCTGCTTGGCCAGTTCGCTCTCGCGGAGCGATTCGAGGTAGTTGCCCCAGAGGCGGTCAAGGTCAGCCATCTCGGCTTCGAGCCGCTCGAGGGGCCAATCGGGGAACATGGTCCAATCCGGCCTGGCCACGGCACCAAGGCGCGAGAGCCACATGCGGCGGGCCATCTGGTTGTGGGCCATGATGCCCCGCGCGCGGGCGAACTCGGGCTTGGCCTGCCCCCCACTCCCTTCAGGCACCAAGCGCAGCGATTCCATCACCCGCCGGTTCGCCTCACGCTCAAACGCCAGCATGACGCGATGATGATCAAGCAGGTTCATCGAAAGTCTCTCCCTCTCGCCTCGTCACTCGTTGCTCGTCACACGTCACTTCATCAACGCCTTCATTTCCCGCACCGCATCCCGCAGCCCCGTAAACACCGCCCGGCTCACGATCGCGTGCCCGATGTGTAGTTCAGCGATCCCTGGCAGCCCTTCCGGCCCCGCCACCAGCCGCAGGTTCTGATAGTTCAGCGCGTGGCCAGCATGAAACCGCATCCCCGCCGCGCGAATCCGGTGCCCCGCGTCGGCGAGTTTCCGCAGTTCCGCGCCCAGCGTGCCCAGGCTCAGGTCGCCCCCGGCGTGCGCAAACGCGCTGGCATACGGCCCCGTGTGCACCTCGCACGCATCAAAACCGGCCGCCTTCGACGCATCCACCTGTTTCGCGTCGGCATCGATGAACGCCGAGACACACATCCCCGCCCCCTTCAGGTGCTTCACCGATTCCTTCAGCCGCGCCGTCTGCCCAGCGACATCCAGCCCGCCCTCGGTCGTCACCTCCAGGCGGCCCTCCGGCACCAGCGTGCACATCTGCGGCAACGTCGCCAGCGCGATCCCGATCATCTCGTCGGTCGCGCCCATCTCCAGATTCAGTCGTGCCACGGTGCCTTCGCGAAGGCGCTTCAGATCGCGGTCGTTGATGTGCCGGCGGTCTTCGCGCAGGTGGATCGTGATGATCTCCGCCCCGCCCAGTTCCGCCTCGTGCGCGGCCCGCAACGGATCAGGCTCGCCCAGCACGTCACTCCCCCGGTAACGGGCCTGACGGATCGTCGCAACGTGATCGATGTTCACACCCAGAAGCGCCATGGCGCAGGATAGCGCGATGCAGCCCATCCACCCCAGCGCACTGTCTGTCACGACTTGGATGAATGCTTGGCTGCACGATTTGAAGGCTCCGCATCGACCGCATCCGGTGCGGGTGCGGCCAGGCTCAGCATGCGTTCCAGCGCCAGCAGCGCCAACTCTCGCGCTTTCGGGTTTACGGTGATCCGGTTCACAACCTTGCCCGCCGCAAGGTGATCGAGCACCCACGCGATGTGAGGCTGGTCGATGCGATACATCGTGGTGCACAGGCACTGACAATCAGAGAGGATGCGGACGTGCACGCCCCGGTCCCGGGCCGCGCGTGACAGGCGCGAAACCAGGTGCACCTCGGTACCCACGGCCCAGCGCGAGCCGGGCTTGGCATTCGTGATCGCGCGGATGATGTACTCGGTCGAGCCGTTCTCGTCGGCCAGGTCCACGACCTCTTTGCTGCACTCCGGGTGCACGAGCACGCGCGTGCGCTCGCCCTTGGGCGTTTCGCGCTCGGCGTCGCGGATCGCCTGAACATGCTCGGGCCGGAACAGTTTGTGCACCGAGCAGTGCCCAGCCCACAGGATCACCGTCGCGTGCTTAAGTTGGGCCGCGGTCATCCCGCCGAGCGGGTCGCCCTCGCGGGTGCGGCGCGGATCGAAGAGCGCTGTGTCGGTCGCCGCGTCCATGCCCAGACGGCAGGCCGTGTTGCGGCCGAGGTGCTGATCGGGAAGGAACAACACCTTGATGGGCTCGCCCTTGGCTTTGGGCGTGGTACCCCCGGCGAGCGCCCACTCCAGCACCGCGTGCGCGTTCGATGACGTGCACACCGCCCCGCCATGCTGGCCCACGAAAGCCTTGATCGCCGCGGTGGAGTTGATGTACGTCACCGGGATGATCCGCCCACGCCACTTCGCGCCGAGGGTCTGATGCATGGCGCTCCACGCAGCCACGGCATCGTCGTAGTCGGCCATGTCCGCCATCGAGCAGCCAGCCGACAGATCGGGGAGCATCACCGACACGTCGTCGGGCGTGAGCATGTCGGCCGTCTCGGCCATGAAGTGCACGCCGCAGAAGACGACGTACTTCGCGCCCTGGGCGGCCACCTTCTGCGCCGCCAGTTGCGAGAGTTTGAGCGAATCGCCCGTGAAATCCGCGTGCGCGATCACCTCATCGGTCTGGTAATGGTGCCCGAGAATGACCAGGCGGCTGCCCAGTTCGGCCCGGCGCGCAGCGATCCGGCGCGACAAGTCGGCGGGAGACGCGTGGATGTACTCGTCGGGCAATGAGGGCTGCCAGAGCACGATAAACCATAGGTGGCGATCGCCTGATCAGCGCGTCAGTGCGTGTGCCGCGGTGTCTATCGATCGCCCGGCTTACCCGACGTGTTGGGGGGGGCCTCGAAGGGGCGGGCAGGGGCGTAGCGAAGGGTGTAGTCCGGACGGGGCTGGTGCAGGGACTTGATCCAGTCCACGGCTTGCGTGAAGCGGCGGTCGTCGCGCCCGCGGAAGACGGGTGTCCAGGCGTCACGGCCCTGGGGCTCGGCACCGGGTTCGGTCTTCAGGCTCCGGAGCACGGCGGGGTGGCGCGGTGAAGCGCCCTCGCGCGGAAGGCCCATCTGGAGCAGGGCCGAGCGATCGGGGTTCTGGGTGTCGATGAGCGGCGTGCCGTCGGTGAGTTTGAACTTGGAGAGAATGTAGAAGTTGGTGTAGAGCGCCGGGTCGGCAGCGGGCTTGCGGTTGGCGAGCACCAGGCGACCGGCATCGGCACCGCCGTGGCAGGCGGAGGTGGCGCAGGAAGCCGTGAGCCAACCGCGCTGGATGTCCTCGCGGAAGGCACGCATGGTCTCGGGCTGATCGAGCACGCGGACCTGCGCGTACAAGTCGCGGGCCCGCACGCGGAACAGCAGATCGAGTTGCTCGCGTGAGGAAAGGCGGTAGACGCCATCACGGCCCTCGCGGCTGGAGGGCAGCGCGGGATGGCCCGCGTAGCGGTCGAGCAGTGTGGTCATTACTTCGCGGGGCATGTCGATCCGTGGCGGCTTCGCCAGGTCGATCTCGAAGACCTTGATGAGGTTGATGTCCTCGGGGGGAAGATATGGGAAGTTCTCGAAACCGCCGGGCGCGTCCGGTTCCGGAGTTGACGCGGGGGGCGGCGCGACTTCGGGCGCGGCCGGTGAGCCAGGGGCGGATGGTACAGCGGGCTTGGAAGGGGTGGCCTTGTCGCGCAGTTCGATCTGCCGCAGCAGGTTCTGGCGGGCGCGAATGGTGGCGCCGTGGGTGGGTTGGCGCTTGAGCAGGCCGTCGAGTTCAACGAGGGCGATGTCAAACTCGCGCCGGGCCACGAGCCATTCGACCAGCCGCAGCAACTGGTCGGCGTCGTGATCGTCGATCGCCTTGCGCAGTTCCTTGTAGCGCTCCAGCAGAGGCGGTAGGATTTCGAGACGGTCTACGCTCTCCGCCTTGAGCACGGTTCGGATGCTCGCGACGCGGATGATGATCTCGAGGGGATTCTTCTCAATCAGAAAACCCGAAAAGCGCCGGCCGTCGTTCATGACGACGACCACCTCAGGCTCGACGGGCTTTTCCGGCGGCTTGGGCGCAGGCGCGACTGGCGGCGTCGCACTCGGTGGCGCGGTTGACGGCGCGGCCGGGGCCGTCGTGGTTGGTGGGTTGGAGGGTTGTGTCGGCTGGGTTGCCTGAGCGGCAACGATGGCGGTCCCCACGATGCCCGCGAACAGCACGACGCACGTCTGGCGGCACTTGGCCGCGGTGGAGATGGGCATCACGGGAGATGGTAGGGCCTGCGGGGTGGCCCTGCCGAGAACCTGTGAAGAGTTCGATGCGCTCCCCGGCCTCGCCTCGAACACCGCGGACAATCCCCCTGATTCACGCGACGAGTTCTGACGCCGCCCACCAGACGAATCGCCCAACGCGAGCGAACGGTGGGACTCAATCGCGCCATTTGGGCGAGTCGCCCGCGTTCACCGCCGCCCCGCGCCCAACACTCGCAACCTCAGCCGCTGCCACACCGAAAGCCCCGCCGCCCGCACATACAGCGCATCGCCATACCGGTGCCGATTCAACCGGGTGATGACCCGCACGAATCCGGCCCGCTTCAGAAACCCATCCATCTCCGGCATCATCACGCAGCCTTCATACAACTCGGCCACCGACACCTCGGTGAGAATCGCCCGCACGCCACGCGACAGCAGGTCCGGGCAACCCTTTAGCACCGACAACTCAAAGCCCTGCACATCCATGACGAGGAACGAGTAGTCCTCCACCCGCAGTCCTTCCCGCGCCAGCAACCCGTCCAGCCGCACCACCGGCACCTCAATCGGCTTCCCGGCCGGCATCTCCGGATACTCGCTCAGGTGTAACTTGGGCTTGAGTAGCGAGTTCGACAGGCCCTCGTTGTTCTCAATGGTGTACATCGTCGCGACGCCCTCGGATTCGCCACAGGCCACGTTGAAGGCCCGCGCCCGCACCCGCTCACCCGCCCTCGCCAGCCGCGCCGTGAGTGCCGCAAACGGCCCCGCCTGTGGCTCAACCCACACCTGCCGCGCAAACCCCGCCCGCAGATAATGCTCCAGTTCCTGCCCCGCGTGCGCGCCGACAACGATCATGCCCGTCCGCGGCACCGCAAACCGATCCAGCCACCCAGGCAATCGCTCAAACACACCCATGGGGCGAGCATAGAGACGTCAGACGTCAGACGTCAGAACGTCAGGACGCACTCAGCACTTCTTCTACTCCCTCCCCACCAACCTCACCTTCGTCGCAAACACCCGCTTGTGCCGTCGATACGTCACCTCCACCGTCGCCCCGGGCTTGAACTCGCCCAGCACCCGCGCCAGTTCCTGCAACTCCCGCACCGGCTTGCCGTCGATCGCCAGCACCACGTCCCCCGCGATCAACTCACCCGCTCCCCCCCCCCGCCCCACGGCCTCGATCGCGACGCCATCCCCCGCGGGCAGGCCCATATCCATCGGCAATCTCGCCGCGCCCGGGCGGCTGTCATCAGGCACTTCCGGTAGCGCCCGCAGCCACGCACGAAAATCCTTCTCCATCTCCGCCATCGGCTTACCCAGTGCTTCCACCAGCGCCTTCTCGCCTGTCTCGTCGACCTCGAAGCCCTGCCGATACGCGCCGTACCACGCCCGCAACTTCCCGCGATCGTGCAGATACAGAAACACCGCCCGCGCCAGCGCGTAGTTCGCCAGCGGCTGCGTTCCTGTGAACTTCTCCCTGGGCAACTTCAGCAACGCCTCGATGCTCACCTTGCTCGCGCTCGCCCGCCGCTTGATCGTGTTGGTCCGCCACGAGGGCAAGGGCGTCAACCTCCCCTCCGCATCCGTCTTCACATCCTCCACCAGACTGCACAGCCCCTCCTGCACCCAGATCGGATGCACCTGTCCCATCCGCGCGTTGTCGCGCCAGTGCAGCACATGCAGAAACTCGTGCCGGAACGACGGGCCTAGGTCGCCCGATACCAGTTCCTTGCGGTCGTGGTCATAGATGCCCGAGACGACGCTGAGCGCCCCTTGGCGGGC
The DNA here is from genome assembly GCA_964588585.1 of uncultured Phycisphaeraceae bacterium. Taxonomy (GTDB): domain Bacteria; phylum Planctomycetota; class Phycisphaerae; order Phycisphaerales; family UBA1924; genus JAEUIX01. Next base: position 27,191 of record CAZPPX010000011.1, on the reverse strand, counting down.
GAACCGACCGGCCACCCATTCCTGAAAATCCTTCGGCGTGGGGAGCAGCACCAGCACCCACGGGTCAGGATCGTCCCCCTCTGTCGTCACCGCCTTCACCCCCTCGGGCAGCACGTTCTCTTCCCACCAGCGCACCAGTCGCCCGATCTCCTGCCGCGCCGTCTCGAACGAACTGGGCACAAACCCTGACGCATAGGCCAGCCGAAACGCCGGGTCGCGCGCCGTCTCGTATTTCGGTGCCCCGGCTTTCACTTTCGCCAGCCGCGCGTCGATCACCCGATCCAGCACACCCGGCCAATCCGCCAGCAAGGCCCGCCCGCGCGCGCTCCGCCGCGCCGCCGTCAGGTGCGGATCACGCTCCAGCACCGCGCGATCGCTGAACCCCAGCATCACCGCATCTTCGAGCACCTTGGCCGCCTCGTCGCCCTCCCCGCGCACCGAGAGCACCGACGCCAGGTTGTAGACGGGCACGAACTCCAGCGGCCTGAGCGCGATCCACTCTCGCAGCCGCGCCTCGGCAGTCGTCATGTCCCGCGCGTTCCACGCCTCGACGAACTCGCGCTGCAGGCGGTCGCGCGGATCAGCCTCCGCCGCCGCGCCGGGCTTGGAGCGTTTCTCCTTCTCCGGCTGCCCCTGCTCCGCGTGCGCCCCCAAGTCCATGGCACCCCGGGCCGCAGAAGTCACCAGCGGCTCGGTGGCCATCCCACCGCACACGGCCCCCACGAGCATGAAGGCCGGGATCCATTTCAGTGTTCGCACGCCAAATCCTAGCGACCGCACGCGCCAGTGTGGACAGCCTGTCCCGCGAGCACCCTAAGGACTCACCCTGCGCACTCTTCACACATACCCAACCCGCCCCACACGCTGCCACGCCATCTATGCGCCGTCTTCATCAACTTTACAATCGCCTTCGGCTCACTGGCCGTTATCGTCGGCCTCTTACGTTGCCCCGCGCACCTCTGGAGGCCGCCCATGCCCCGCGCACGCCGCGCTCGCTCCGCTTTCACCCTGATCGAACTCCTCGTCGTCATCGCCATCATCGCCCTCCTCGTCGGCATCCTCCTCCCGTCCCTCGGCTCAGCCCGCAAGGAAGCCCGCGCCCTCAAGTGTGCTGTGAACGCACGCTCCGTTTCCCTTGCCGTCGCCACCTACGCCGCCGACTATAAAGAGATCATCCCCCCCTCCTACGTCTACGGCAGCGAACTCACCGGCACCAACTGGCGCATCGATTCCCAGCAAGGCGAAGACTTCTCCGGCCCAGAGGGATACGTCCACTGGTCCGGTTTCCTCTTTGATTCCAACTCCTCCGGCGTCGGCTCCGGAGGCCTCCCCCAGGAAGCCTTTACCTGCCCCGACGTTCCCCGCGGCGGCATGACCGCTACCAACCCCGGCCCCGCCGGTGAACTCGAATCCGGCCAGCAGCCCGCCAACGCCCAGGCCTTCGATCGCCAGGCCACCCGCCTGGCCTACACCGGAAACGCCGCCATCTTCCCCCGCAACAAGTTCCGCGGCAATCCCCAGCGCGATAACCGCCTCGTCAAGGCCGGCGAACTCACCTTTCCCAGCAAGACCATCCTCATCACCGAGTTCCTCGTGTGGAACGGCTCCTGGGACGCCATCCGCACCGGGGCCGCCAGCAAAAGCCACCGCCCCATCACACCCTTTGTCGGCGGTTCTGCCGGCGGCAACGTCTACAACGAGCCCCGCATCGGCTCGGGCCCACGCTTCTTCTATCCCAACTGGCGCAACAACATCTACACCAACGACCGCCTCGGCCCCGCCATGATCGCCGACCCCAACTCCAACCTCAACGCCGTCGGCCGCCACCACCCGGGCACCAGTATCGCCGGCGGCAACTACGGCGGTTCGGCCAACTTCGCCTTCGTCGATGGCCATGCCGAGCGCATGAACGTCGCCGACTCCATCGAAAAACGCCTCTGGGGCGACCGCTTCTACTCCCTCACCGGCCAAGGCAACGGCGTGAACATGACCCAGTTCGCGGATTGACACGTTCTCAGGCCATTGCACGAAGAAGGCAGAACGCAGAGGTCGCAGAGTCGGACGCCGAGAAACGCAGAGTGAAGAACGGCTGAGGGATCGGACGCGGCGAGCATACGCCCTCGGGTTCCCCGTCCGAACCCCTTCCTCCCTCTGGGTTCCTCGGCGTCCCCTCCGCGCCCTTTGCGCTCCGCCTTTCTCCCGTAAGACCGTCCGTCAGTGTTCCGTGAATCCCGTTTCTGACCCGGGACATTCGTAAGAACTCCTGTACCGTTTGGCCTCACGCCGCGCTCCGTTTTCGGCGCGGCCATCGCTCGCCCTTCCCCTGGAGATCCGACCATGCCGACCTCGCCCCGCCGTCTGCTCGCGATCACCCTCGCCGCCGGCTCCGCCGCCGCCCTCACCGGGGCCGCGCTGGCTCAGCCCACCGTCATCAACTCCTCCGGTGCCACCCTGCTCGAGAACTTCTTCCGGGCCCGCGCTTCCACCATCGACTACATCGACGTGGACGCCAACGGCGTCGCCCGCGGATACCCCATCTCCGCCAGCCAGCAACTCGCCCCCTTCGGCCTTCCGAACGCCTTTCCCAGCAACCAGACCTGGCCCGCCAACATGCACTGGGCTTTCTTGAACTCCTCCGTCGGCTCCACCAACGGCTACCAGGAACTCATCGACCACGGCCGGTCCTATGTCACCGAGCCCGGCACCAACAGCAACGCCGCCGTCTCCCTTCGCATCAGCGCCCGCACCGCCGCCATCTTCAACCGCTACCGCTTCATCAACGCCGGCGCCGCCAACGACGACTCGGGCGGCACCAACCCCGAAGTGCCCGCTGGCTTCGGTTCCATCTTCAACTCCAACAACCCCATGGGCTCCCCCATCCGTTCCACCATCGACGGCACCTTCCGCGCCCTCTACACCTCCTCCACCCTCGCCTCCACCTCGCCCAACGAGGGCCTCACCGTCGCCGGCGGCCTCACCGTCGATATCGCGCCCCTCGACGTCCCCACCACCTGGGCGACACGCGTCACCACCGGCCCCGCCAACTTCGAACTCAACCCCCTCCAGCCCGGCTACGGCAACAACAGCGCTCAGCCCTTCGACAAAGACGGCCGTCGCACCGCCAACGGCACCCGCGCCAACACCCTCGCCACCCTCACCGGCGGGGCCAACCTCTCCTCCACTCCCCCGGGCGTCTTCAACCCCGCCGCTTCTTCCAGCACCATCTTCGATTCCTCCATTCTCCTTGCCCCGGTCGCGCCCGTCGTGAACTTCGGCACCGGCGTCTCTGCGGTCACCATCTCCCAACTGCGCCACCTCTTTACCACCGGCCGCGCGCCCTCGGGCGAAAACCTCGTCGTCGTGAACCGCGACTCGGGCTCAGGCACCCGTAACGCCTGGGACAACTCTCTCGGCATCGACCCCTCCTGGGGCATCGGCGACAACACCGGCCCGCGCAACAACGGCGTCCAGTTCGATCGCCTCGGCCCCTCCTACCTCCCATCCAACAAGCAGGGCAACAACCGCGTCGAAGCCGCCGTCATCGCCCATCGACTCGCCATCGGCTACGTCGGGCCCGAACGCGGCGTCGAGCAGGGCTGGCTCACCACCGGCCAGATGGAAGTCGCCGCCGTTCGCAACGACCTCTACGGCGGCACCGACTTCGTCCGCCCAACCATCAACAACCTCCTCGATAACGGCCCCAATGGCTTCGTCATCATCGGGCCCTCCGTCCTCGCCACCTTTGGCGATCCTCTCGCCGCACCCGCCGCCAAGGGCGGCCTCGGCTGGCTCGAACCACAGGACGGCTCGGGCTTCACCGACCTGAACGGCAACAGCGTCCGCGACGCCGTCGAACCCCGTCCAGCCTCGCTCAACCCCGCGATGCGCAACGTCGAGGCCGCCGCCTACCTCAACAACATCACCCGCTCCATCACCGCGTTCTCCAACCTCCCCGGCAGCGACCAATCCATCTTCACGCCCGGCGAGTTCGCCGCCACCCAGTTCCTTCTCGTCGGCGCGGTCGACTTCGTGAAAGACCCCACCGACCCCACCGTCCTCGTCGCCAACCCCAATCTCAACCAGTCCCTCCAGGACTTCATCCGCACCCAGGCCGGCAGCGTCTACACCAATAACGCCTATGTCGCCTACGGCAACTCCGTCGCCCCCAACACCATCAACAGCCGCGCGGGCAAAGTGCCCCTCCGCAGCACCCTCACCCAACTCGGCCTGCTTTCCCCCGCCATCACCACCAACCCCTACTCCGATGCGGCCCTCGTCCCGGATGCCTCCTTCTTCACCATCGACGACGCGGCCCTCACCGCGCCGGGCGAAGGTTCCCCCGGTCGCCTCACCTACGGCAACAACCTGCCCCTCCGAAACCTGATCGCCGGCGACTTCAACGCCAACGGCGTCCGCGACCTCGCCGACATCACCGAGATGGTCAAGGCCTTCCGCGAACGCGCCGGCGCCGCCGACTGGACCCCGCCCGCCGCTTCCGGTGCCCTGCTCGCCCTCTCCGCCTCCACCGGTCAGTCCGTGGCCCCCGGGCTCACCTCCATCGAAATCCTGGGCGACTTCGACGGCGACGGCTCCTTCACCAAGGCCGACCTCCGCTACTTCGCCGACGGCCTCCTGCTCGTCAACGGCCAACTCGACCGCCGCGCCGCCTTCACCGCCATCGATAACGCCTCCCTCGCGCTCGCCCAGGACGCCAACTTCTTCGCCACCACGCTCGCCACGGGCAAGGCTTATCAGCCCGGCGACTCCCGCGCCGATATCGCCAACGCCGCCGGCCGCGTCACGCCCGGCTTCGCCCCCACCGGTGCCGACGGCGGCGCTTCGTTCTTCGCCGTCGGTGCCAACAACACCGTCGCCAAGAGCGACATCCCCGCTGCCCAGCAGCGGGTCATTGATGCCGCCGACATTGACTACCTCTACGCCCAGTTCAAGCGCAATGCCCGCGTGACCGACGGGGCCCTCAACTGGTCCAACCTCAGCGAAGCCATCGGCGGCGACCTCTCCGCCGACCTCAACGCCGACCTCGTCATCAACCAGGCCGACGTGGACGACATCCTCTCCATCCTCTGCACCACCTACGCCGACGTAAACCTCAACGGCTTCTCTTCCTACCAAGACCTCCTCACCGCCCGCGCCAACCTGGGCACCCCCGGCGGCTGGCTCCGCGGCGACGTGAACGGCGACGGCACCATCACCTCCGCCGATATCGACATCATCCTCGCCACCGGCCGCATCGCCGACTTCAACAACGACGGCAACATCGACCCCGACGATCTCTCCGACTACATCGCCTGCTTCTTCTCTCAGCCCTGCGCCCTGGCCGACCTCAACGGCGACGGCACCGTTGATCCCGACGACCTCTCCGACTACATCGCCCTCTACTTCGGGAGCCACCCCGCCGCGCCGACCTGCCCGTAATCGAGCGACTTGACTCAGCACGCGACGCCCCCTGAAGCGTCGTTCTCATGACCCGCGTCGCCCGGCCTAACGGTTGGGCGGTGCCTTCGGATACGGCACGCGTCCGTCAGGGAGCGTTCCCGTTGGGCCTGCACGCTCACGAAGCCCTCTGCATACGGCGTGCCAACAGGCTGTTTTCAGAGAGAATTCGCGGCCTATCTACCAAAGATTGCGCGCAAAGGCATCCGTTCGCGTATACGCCCTCCGGAGCATGTGGGTGGGGGGCTCGGAGGGTCGGCGCGACCCCCCGCTCAGACAGGCGGTAATGGCCTTATACGCAAAGCGCGCAATTCGTGTGCAGTCCGCGCTGATGCGGCACGCTCGCGCGAGGGTGAACCACTACGCACGCCGCGTACCGCGCAAAGGGTTCCTGCTACGTGCCTTTTCCGCGCCGGCGATTGGCCCGCACGCCCGGCATGCCCGCGCGGCGATCGACGCTTGACGCGGTGCCGTTGCGTTCAAGGTCCGAGCGCCGCAGTTTGCCACTGCTGGCCGAGGCGCGGGCCGACGCCGGGTGCTTGCCGCTCTCGAGTAGTTTCACCTGGTCGCGGATCTTCGCGGCCTTTTCGAACTCCAGGGCGGCGGCCGCTTCGAGCATCTCGTCTTCGAGCATCCGCACCATCTCGGTCACCTCGAACTCGGGTTCCTTGCTCTTGATGGCGTCGCGGGCGGTGCGGCTGGCGCGGAGTTCGGTTTCCATGCCCTGGCGGATGGCCTTGACGATGGTCGTGGGGGTGATGCCGTGGGCCTGGTTGTACGCGGCCTGTTTGGCGCGGCGGCGCTCGGTTTCCTCGATCGCGGCCTTCATGCTGGGCGTCATGGTGTCGGCGTACATCACGACGTGGGCGTTCACGTTGCGGGCCGCGCGGCCGATCTGCTGGATGAGGGAGGTGGCCGAGCGCAGGAAGCCCTCCTTGTCGGCGTCGAGGATCGCGACCAGCGAGACCTCGGGCAGATCGAGGCCTTCGCGCAGCAGGTTGACACCCACGAGCACGTCGAACTCGCCCTTGCGCAGATCGGTGAGAATCTGTATGCGTTCGAGCGTTTCCACCTCGCTGTGCAGGTAGCGGACGCGCAGGCCTTTTTCGTGCAGGAAGAGCGTGAGGTCTTCGCACAGGCGCTTGGTGAGCGCGGTGACGATGACGCGCTCACCCGCCGCGGCCCGTTGCACGCAGCGATCGAGCAAATCGGGCACCTGCCCGCGGCTCCCCCCCGCGCCTCCGGTGCCCGACGCGGGTTTGATCTCGATGGTCGGATCGAGCAGGCCCGTCGGGCGAATGACCTGCTCGGCGACTTCGCCGGCGACTTTGCCCAGTTCATAGGGGCCGGGCGTGGCGCTGACAAAGAGGATGCGAGGCACGATGCCCTCGAACTCCTCGAAACGGAGCGGGCGGTTATCAAGGGCCGACGGCAGGCGAAAGCCGTGCTCGACGAGGACGGTCTTGCGGGCCTTGTCGCCATTGAACATGGCGTGGACCTGCGGGATGGTGACGTGGGATTCGTCGATGATGAGGAGCCAGTCGCCCAGGTTTGGAGGCGGAGCGTGGCCGCCCCCCCCACCTCGGGCAAGTTGCGGGGGGCCGCCGTAGCCGAGGGTGGAGGCTGGGTGGGTGACCGAGCCGAGTGAGGCGGGGCGGAACTCGAACGGGGAATCCGCCCTCCCCCCAACCCCCTCCCACTGGGAGGGGGATTCGGAACCGACTCCCGGCGCGTAGTCGAAGTAGTCAAGGAGGGTCCAGGGGCGTTCGCCGGGTTGGCGGCCGTCGAGGTGGCGTGAGTAGTTTTCGACGCCGTTGCAGATGCCGGTTTCCTCGAGCATTTCGAGGTCGTACTTGGTGCGGGCGAGGAGGCGTTGGGCTTCGAGCACACGGCCTTGGCCACGGAGGAGGTTGACGCGTTCGTCGAGTTCGGCGCGGATGCCGGTGAGGACGCGCTGCATGCCATCTTCATCGGTGACGTAGTGGCGGGCGGGGAAGAGGAAGAAGCGGCGTTCCTCGGCGAGTTCTTCGCCGCTGGTGGGGTTGACGATGCGGATAGCGCTCACCGCGTTGCCGGCGTCACCTCCGCCCAACTCGACGCGGACGGCGAAGGCCTCGTAGGCGGGCCAGATGTCGATGACATCGCCGCGGACGCGGTAGTGGCCGCGGGTGAAGTCGATCTCGGCACGGACGTACTGCATGCCGTTGAGTTGAAGGAGGAGTCCGCGGCGATCGACCTCACGGCCGACTTCGAGGGTGAGGACTTTGCTGCCGTAGGCGAGCGGGGAGCCGAGGCCGAAGATGCAGGAGACGCTGCAGACGACGATGGTGTCGCGGCGTGAAAGGATGTTGCTGGTGGCGGCGAGGCGGAGTTTGTCAAGGTCGTCGTTGCGGGAGGAATCTTTTTCGATGTAGATGTCGCGGGCGGGGATATAGGCCTCGGGCTGGTAGTAGTCGTAGTAGGAGACGAAGTAACTGACCGCGTTCTGAGGGAAGAGTTCCTTCATTTCTTCGTAGAGTTGCGCGGCGAGGGTCTTGTTGTGGCTGAGGATGAGCGTGGGCTTGTTGAGGCGGGCGATGGTGTGGGCCATCGAGAAGGTCTTGCCCGTGCCGGTGGCGCCGAGCAGGCAGGCGTGCGGGTGGCCGGTGCCGGCAGGGCCGCCGGCGGTCAGGCGGGCGACGAGCGCTTCGATCGCGGCGGGCTGATCGCCGGTGGGGGAGAAGGGGGAGGTGACGTGGAAGCCGGGCATGGGGGAGGATAAGCAAAATGGGAAAGCGGAAAAGCAGCAAAGCAGAAAAGGGAAGGAGCCGGGACGGTAGAATCCGGATATGCCCCGTGCCTGCCGAGTTGGTTCTGTGGAGATTTGTGGCGATCGCCCGCTGACGGTGATTGCCGGGCCATGCGTGCTGGAATCGCTGGAGTTGGGGTGGACGGTGGGGCGGATGGTGCGTGATGCGTGCCGCGAGGCGGGGTTGCAGTATGTGTTCAAGGCGTCGTTTGATAAGGCGAACCGGTCGAGCATCAACTCGCCGCGTGGGCCGGGGCTGGAGCGGGGGCTGGAGTGGCTGGGGCAGATTCGCGACGGGCTGGGCGTGCCGGTGACGACGGATATTCACGAGCCGGCGCACGCGGGTCCGGTGGCCAAGCATGTGGATATGCTGCAGATCCCGGCGTTTTTGTGCCGGCAGACGGATTTACTGCTGGCGGCGGGCCGGGCGGCGGCGGAGCAGGGTCGGGCGGTGAACGTGAAAAAGGGCCAGTTTGTCTCGCCGGGCGAGATGGCGGGGCCGCTGAAGAAACTGGCCGAGACGGGGTGCGACAACCTGATGCTCACCGAGCGCGGGACGTTCTTCGGCTACAACCGATTGGTGAACGACTTCATCGGGGTGGCGGACCTGATGCAGATGGCGGTGCGCGACCGGGCCCCGGTGCCGGTGTGCTTTGATTGCACGCACAGCACGCAGCATCCGGGTGCGGGGGAACAGACAGGCGGCCGACCCGATCGCGGGCCGACGCTGGCGCGGGCGGCGGTGGCGATCGGCGTGCCGGCGGTGTTTATCGAGTGTCACCCCGAGCCGAAGACGGCGATGTCCGACTCGGCCACGATGCTGCGGCTGGACACGATGCCCGCGCTGATCCGCGGGCTGGCGACGCTGGCCACGGCCCGCGCGGCGGCATTCCCCGGCTGAGCCAAGGAGCAACTGAAATGGATATCCCCGGCTGTTGTCGTCAGTTCCCGCGTCTGGCTTCGCTGGTGGAGTACCTGGGCACGCTCAGCGGCCGCGCCGATCTGAAGGTGCTCGAGCGGCTGCTGATGGAAGCCAGCGTGACGCGGGCGGAGATCGAAGCGGCGGTGACGTTCGGCCAGAAGGGGTATCGGCGGAACACGATCGCGAAGACGGAATGGTTCGAGTTGCTGGCCCTGTGCTGGCGCTCCGGGCATTGCACGCCGATTCATGACCACCAGGGTGTGTCGTGTTCCTTCCGGGTGGTGGAGGGGCATGGGACGGAGATTCGGTTCACGAAGACGCCGTCGGGGATGCTGTGCCCGGCGGCGATCAACGACATGCCGCCGGGGTACCTGTGCAGCGCGGACGACGCGGACATTCACCAGATCGCCAACATGCAGGCACCGGGGAAGGACCTGATCACGCTGCATATCTACTCGCCGCCGATTTCGCACATGAACGTGTATCAGATGGCGACCCCGTGCACGGCGGAGGCGGGGGCGGTGTACTAGGAAGGCATTGGGCACTAGGCACTGGGCACGAGCAGAGGAAGGCCGAATGCGGGGGCATTGGGCACTGGCAGAGGGAGCGTGCTTGCGCGAGTGCTCGGCTCATCACTCGGCGGGCTCGCCAGTGTGAATGGGCCATTTGCAAAGCGGGGAGCACTGGCGACGCGGTCAGGGCACCGCGACGCCAGTGGCACGGGTGGCACGGCGAATCGCTTCGTCGTAGACCTTGGCGAGGCCGTGGACCATGGCCTCGACGCTGAATCGCTCGCGGCAGAGTTCGCGACCTTGCTGGGCGAGGCGCTGCCGAAGCGGCTCGTCCTGAGCGAGGCGGACGATCGCGGCGCGGAGGGCGGGGCGGCCGCCGACGGGGACGAGTTGGCCGGTGTAATTGTGGAGGCAGGCTTCGCGGGTGCCGTCGGCGTCGTAGGCGACTGGGCAGACGCCCGTGAGCAGGGCCTGGGGGACGGTGCGGGGCAGGCCTTCGCGTGAACTGGGGTGGGCGAGGACGTCCATGGCGCGGACGAGGCCCGGGACGCGCTCGGGCGGGACGAGGCCGGTGATGAAAACCTGTGCCGGGCCGATGCTGGCGGAGGCGGGATGGTGGCGATCGAGTTCGCGGATGGTGAGGCCGAGCGCGCGGGCGCGGGTGAGGAGGCGGTCGCGCCACCACCCGTCGCCAACCCAGAGAAGGGCCCAGTGGGGATGGGCGCGGAGGTCGGGGGCCAGGGCATCGAGCAGGTCGTCGTGACCTTTGTGCTGGGCGAGGCGGGCGACGGTGCCGATGACGAAGCGGTCGGGGGCGAGGCCGAGGCGGGCGCGGGATTCGGCGCGTGATTCGCCGGGCGCGGGGGTGAGGAAGCGGTCGACTTCCATGCCGGAGTAGACGGTGGTGTAGAGGTCGGGCGTGCCGATTTTGCGGGCGAGGAACTGGCGGGTCATGTCGTCGCAGACGGAGACGGTGACGTGGCCGCGGCGGGCGGCGAACATTTCAGCACGCTCGTAGAGCGTGTTGGCGAGGCGGGTCTTGAGTTGGGCAAGCGGGGAGCCCTCGATGGGCATGAAGGGTGGGCCGTGGATGGTGTGGACGACGCCGAGCGGCTGGGAGGGCCCACGGGCGAGCGATTCGGCCCACGCGGCGGCGCGGCCGAGGATGCCGGCCTTGCTGGAGTGCGTGTGCACGATGTCGGGCTGGAGGCGGGCGATGAGGGCGCGGAGTTCGCGGTAAGCGAGCCCGTCGCGAAGGGGGTGAATGGCGCGGACGAGGTTGGGGATGGTGTGGGTGGCGATCGACTGGCCCCGTGGCGTACGGAAGCGCTGTACGCGGTCGAGGAGTGAGCCTTCGGGGCCGTAGATGGGGCCGAAGGCGAGGTGGACGTCGTGGCCGAGCGCGGCCTGGCCTTCACAGGAGAGGACGGTGTTTTCCTGGGAGCCGCCGAGGATGAGCCGGGTTGAGATGTGGAGGATGCGCACGAGGGGGGAGCGTAGCGAACAAACGCGCGCGAACATGCAGCCCGACTGTCAAGGAAGGCTTGGATGCGGTAGCGTTCACGGGGCCCTCCTTCACAGTCGGGCTGCATGTCGGGCTGCATGTGGCTTCGTTGGAACCTACCCTTCGCGCCCCTGCGGCGGGAGGCTTTGGACGGTCAGAAGGCGTTGCCGCTACTGAAGGGAATCTGGCATGGCTGTGCGCGTGGCATTGGCGGAGGGTGACGGGATCGGGCCTGAGGTGGTTTCGGCGACGCTGGAACTGTTCCGGGCGGCGGGCGTGCTCGACCATCTTGAGTTTGTGCCGGTGGAGATGGGCCGGCGAGTGTTTGAGGCGGGGAACACGCGCGGGATGACCGATGCCGCGATTCGGGCGGTGGAGGAGTGCGGGCTGCTGTTCAAGGGGCCGATGGAGACGCCCAAGGGATCGGGCGGGAAATCGATCAACGTGACCGCCCGCAAGGTGTGGAACGCCTTCGCGAATCTGCGGCATTTCCAGACGCTGCCGGGCGTGCCCACGGTGTACAGCCGGGCGGGCATTCCGGTGAACTTCTACATCGTGCGGGAGAACATCGAGGACACCTACGGCGGGGTCGAGCACCGGCTGAGCAACGACGTGATCCAGTGCAAGCGGCTGATGTCGGCGCCCGGGTGCGACATGGTGAGCCGCTTCGCGTTTCAGACGGCGCGGAAACTGGGCATCAAGAAGGTGCACTGCGGCCACAAGGCCAACATCATGAAGATGACCGACGGGCTGTTCCTGGAGCGGTTCAAGGTGGCCGCGAAGGACTTCCCGGAGATCGAGCATGGGGATGTGATTGTCGATGCCTTGTGCATGAATCTGGTGATGAAGCCGCAGCAGTATCAGATGGTGGTGCTGCCGAATCTGCAGGGCGACATTGTCAGTGATCTGGCGGCGGGGCTGATCGGCGGGCTGGGATTCGCGCCGAGCGCGAACATCGGCAAGCACATCTCGATTTTCGAGGCGGTGCACGGGACAGCACCGGACATCGCGGGGCGCGGGATCGCGAATCCGACAGCGCTGATCCTGTCGGGCCTGATGATGCTGCGGCATGTGGGGCTGTTGAAGCAGGCGGCGGTGATCGAGAACGCGCTGCTGGCGGCGCTGGAATCAGGCGTGCGGACGGGTGACTTTGGCGATCCCGCCAAGCCGGCGCTGGCGACGAGGGACTATGTGAAGCAGATCGCCGATCGCCTGGGCAGCAAGCCGACGACGGTGGCGGCGACGGCGGACGGGGGGGCGAGCACGACCAGTTACGCGCCACCGGCCAAGCCGCTGCACCAGGAGGTGATCCGGACGTTTACCAATGTGGTGAGCCAGGTGGTGGGGTGCGACATCTATCTGGACAGCCCGCTCTCCAGCATCGCGGTGGCGGAAGAGATGATGCGGGCGAGCCAGGACACGCCCTTCAAGTTGACGCTCATCAGCAACCGCGGCACGCAGGTGTGGCCGACGGGGAGCATTTACACGGAATGCGTGGACTATTACCGCGTGCGGTTCGAGTTGCGTGACGGCGTGGCGGCGGGGAGTTTCGGGCAATCGCGGTGCGTGGCGCTGATGGACCGGATTGCCGAGAAGTTCACGGTGTGCTCGTACGAGTTGCTGCGGAGTTTTGACGGGGCGAAGGGGTATTCGATGGCGCAGGGGCAGTAAACAAATGGTCAAATGTCAAAATGACCAAATGGCCAAATGAGGCGGGGAACGAAGGCAGGAGTGTGCATGAACCTTGATCTTTCCGGCAAGCGGGCGTTGGTGTGTGGGTCATCGCAGGGGATCGGCTTTGCGGCGGCGGTGGAGATCGCTTCGCTGGGCGCGAGCGTGACGCTGCTGGCGCGGAATGCCGAGTCGCTGAAGGCGGCGGTGGGGAAGTTGCCTTTCAAGAGCGGGGCCGGGCAGACGCACGGGTTTCTCGCGGTGGATTTCGCGAAGCCCGATGAGGTGCGCTCGGTGGTCGAAGCGAGCCTTGACGCGGCGCGGCCGTATCACATTCTGGTGAACAACACGGGCGGGCCGCCGCCGGGCACGGCACTGGATGCGAAGCCTGCGGAGTTCCTGGCGTGCCTGAATACACAGTTGATGTGTGCCGTGCTGTTGACGCAGGCGCTGATGCCGGGCTTCAAGGCGGCCAAGTACGGGCGGATCATCAACGTGATCTCGACGAGCGTGAAGCAGCCGATCCCGAACCTGGGCGTGTCGAACACGGTCCGCGCGGCGGTGGCGAGTTGGGCCAAGACGTTGGCGAGCGAGGTCGGCTCGCTGGGCGTGACGGTGAACAACGTGCTGCCGGGGTACACGAGCACGGATCGGCTGGCGAGTCTGATCAAGGGCCGCGCGGCGAAGGGGAACACGAGCGAGGACGCGGTCGCCAAGGACCTCATCTCGACGATCCCGGCGGGGCGGTTTGGCTCGCCCGAGGAACTGGGGGCGGCCATCGCGTTTCTCGCGTCGCCCGCGGCGGGGTACATCAGCGGGATCAATCTGCCGGTGGATGGCGGACGGCTGGGGTGCCTGTAACACAGGCTTTTCACGAGGCGTGAACGCCGATGGTGCTGTTTGCGATCGGACTGGCGGTGGGATTGCTTGCCGGCGCGGCGGCGGGGGCGTGGCTGCTCCGTCGGCATCTGCGCACGGTGCGCGCGGCGGAGCGGCGAGCCCGGGCGGCGGAGCGCATGGCCGAGATCGGCGCGATGACGTCGGGCCTGGCGCACGAGATCAAGAACCCGCTCTCGACGATCGGGCTCAATGCGCAGTTGCTGGGGGAAGCGATCGAGGAGATGCCGGTGGAGGCGGATCAGCGCACGCGGTTGACCAATCGCGTGAAGGCGCTGGGGCGCGAGACCGAGCGCCTGCGGGGTATCTTGGCGGATTTTCTGGAGTTTGCCGGGCAGGTGCGGCTGGATGCGAAGCCGACGGATTTGAACGCGCTGGCGGAAGAGTTGATTGATTTCTATCAACCCGAGGCCGATCGGCAGGGCGTGCGGGTGCGAACGGATCTGGAGGCGGAGCCGCCGCTGATGGCGAATGCGGATGCGCGGCTGCTGAAGCAGGCGTTGTTGAATCTGATGATCAACGCGACGCAAGCGATGGCGTCGGCGGTGGGAAACGCATCGCGCGAGCCGGGCGCGAGGCCTGCGCCTGTGGGTGAACTGATCATCCGCACTCGGCGTGGCGAGGATGAGGATCGCAAGCCGATCGCGCGGCTGCATGTGATCGATACCGGCCCCGGCATTCCGGCGGATGTGCTGCCCAAGGTGTTCAACCCTTACTTCACGACGAAGGCGGGCGGATCAGGGCTCGGCTTGCCGACGGCGCGGCGACTCGTGGAGGCGCACGGGGGAAGGCTTGTTGTGCACTCGGAGGTCGGACGGGGGACGGACTTTTGCGTGGTGATTCCGCAGGGCGGGGAGGGGGAACTGACGTGACCTTGCCCACGAACGGTGTGGACACACCGGCGAGGTAGGTGAGTTCTCGGGGCTGGTGTAATCGAGGGAACTGTGCAGTCGCTGGCGGTTGCAGAAGACTTCGAGGTAGTCACACACCTGGTTAGGTCGCCACTATTTTTAGGAAGTCGCGCTCGCTCGTGGCGTACTGAACTGTCTGATGCCGGATGAGGTTCATCATTCGCCCCGCCTCTTCCGAAACAGATTGACGGTTTCGTTGAGGTAAGCCTCGGTCGTTGAATCCTTGGCGCGAGTGTTTCCCGGTTCGCCGAGGCCGCACTGCGCGAGAATCCGATTCTGGGCTTGCTCGGACAGAACCCAGCCGAGCGGGATCGAGTCGGCCTCGGTGTCCAGCAGGAACTCACTCCAGAACGGCGTGGGCGGGTCGACAAGAATCTGAGGCACGAACACCTTGTCGCTGATCGCGCGGAGCATGTTCACTGCTTCTCGCCCGCGTGCGCCGCGCGTGTTCAGGAGTGTGCGTGGAGGCGAGAGCAGATCGGGCCAGGTGAACCGCTGATACGCCGTGCGTGACGAGGGCTTGGCGCCGATGCGCAGGACGATCACGCGAAACGGAAGTTCCGTCGTGCCATGAAGCGTGTTGATGACCGCGAGAATCTCGTGCAGTGTGGTGGCACCGGCGTTGTCAAAGTAGCCGCCGTCGGCGAGGCGTCCTTCGCCCGCTGGGCATCCGGTGTCGAGAAACGTGCGGGGGAATCGACCGGCCGGCGTGACGTAGGGAAATCGCGCACTCAGCACCGCCGCAGTGCTCAAGCGGACGTTCCAATCGGGCGTGTACTCGGGCAGCGTGCGTGGTCCCGGCGCGTCCCGTGCAGCAAGAGATAGGGGGCTAATCATGACGCGCCCGCCTGTTTCGACGCACGTGGTGTTCAGGAAGAGGTAGGGCACACTGGTGTGCGCCCGGCCCAACCCGGCGTTCCCGGGCCACAGGTCGTTGAATGCCGAGGCCATCACCGGTGCGCCCAGGGATTTTTCGGCCGCTTCTTCGAGCGCGTACTCAAGTTGCCGCGCGCGATCGGCCCAACCTATCGGGGCGGGGATGATGGCCTGAAGGAAGTCGATGCCCAATCCATAGGCGAGCACGCGTGAGAGCAAGTCGCTGCCCAGCACGTCCTGAAGCAGTTTCTGCATCTGCGTCTGGGCGGGCAGCGTCGGCCCGAAGGCGAGCCCGTCGGCCAGCGACGCCGAGGCCTCGGTCCGGGCGCGATCGGCTTCCAGCGCAGCCACCCAGAGCGAAGCCCCGACGCTTCCGCCGGATACCCCGCTGATGGCAAACACATGTTCGGCAAACCGTGGCGAGCGATCCTGGATCGTCGCCAGAACCATGGCGGTGTGGAACGCGGCATAGATCCCGCCACCCTCGGCGCAGATCAGCACGACCGGGGTTTCGGGCATCAGGTCCGTTCGCCCGGCGGCGTCCTCTGCGGCGATGAAGTCCTGCCAGCGCTTGCCGCGCGGGGCGAGCCATTTAGAAAACGTGTCGAGCACGGCCGGGAGATACTGCGGACCATTGGCTCCCCGATGCGCATAGGCTGGTGTATGGGCAATGCTCGACGGCGGCAGCACGCGCACGTCGTGATTCTCTGAGCAGCCGAAGTACCCAAGGGTTCCGGCCCAGATCGGGATCAGGACCAGCACCGGCAGGGGCGAGCGCCGGTCGCATGCCACCAATCCGGTGCCGACCGCGGCGTAGCCCATCGCGGCAACAAGCACGAGCGTGACGGTGCCCATGCCGACCGCGAGCGCGGGCCACGCGGTGAGCAACACGAGCACGACCGCCGCCATGCCGCACAGCCCAACGAGGAGGCGAAAGGCGAGTGGGAGCAGCGTGTCGATTCGGGCCCCTTCGGGCGGGATGGCGCGTGGTTCGAGGGCACATCCGATCAGGCGAAGGGGTGGTGCGTGCATGGCTTGCAGTCGGTGGGCCACCGCGCGCCGACTGGCGCTGAGCACGACGACCAGCCCGCCGCTGCAGAGGGCGATTGCGCCGATCCCGACCAGATTGGGGTGCCATTGGCCGATGTTGCCCGCGTTCCAAACTCCCCAGGCGATGCCCACGCAGGGGAACAGGCCGCTGGCGCGGGCGATCCACCGGGCCCAGTTGTCGTAGGGCCAGGCGTGCATGTAGGTGCCCAGGCGGGCGCAATACCACAGAGTCCACGCGCAGCCGACCATCGCGATAGCGTAGCCGAAGGCTCTCTCGTCAAAGTCTTCGGAGAGCGATTGAACCGCGTCGATGGCCTGGGGCACTTTGCCCAGCATGGGCACGAGCACCACGCCCACGGTGATGCTGGCCCGGCACATCCACACCGCGCGGCCTAACGACAGGGCCTGCGCACGAAACCATTTCAACCAGCGCGGCATGGAGCCTCTCCGCATCAGGTCGCGCCGCACCCGTTCCGCGACTGGGCATAAGGATACCTCAAAATGGCTGGTGTCGCGCCTATCCTCCGTCCCTCAACATTCATCGCCATTTGTCAGGAGTTCCCGATCATGGAAACCACGCTCATCATCCTCAAGCCCGATGCCGTGCAGCGCGGCTTGATGGGGCAGATTCTGACCCGGTTCGAGAACAAGGGCCTGCAGGTTGTGGGCTGCAAGATGATGACCATCAGCAACCAGTTGGCCGCGACGCACTATGAAGCCCACAAGTCCAAGGGTTTCTATGCCGGGCTGGTGAAGTTCATGACCAGCAGCCCGGTGCTGGTGCTGGCGCTGCGGGGGAACAAGGCGATCGAGATTGCCCGGTCGATGATGGGTGCCACGTTCGGCAGCAAGGCTGCCGCAGGTACGATCCGGGGCGACTTTGGCGTGAGCAACTCGTTCAATCTGATCCACGGGTCGGATAGCCCGGAAGCCGCGGAGCGCGAACTCAAGTTGTTCTTTGCCCCGGGCGAGGTTCAGGAGTTTGCGCGTGCCGTGGATGCCTGGGTGTATGACCTGAGCGGCGGCAAGGCGGAGTAAGGCCGGGATCGCCTGGCCAATGGGGGCTTCATGCTGATCGCTTCACTGTGGGTCGGGTTTCTGGCGATCGTGGGGGTGATCCTCGCGCTCGATCTGGGGGTGCTGAACAAGCACTCGCGGACGATCTCGCCGGCGCGGGCCCTGCTGAACACGGGCGTGTTCGTGTTCATGGCGCTGGCGTTTACCGTCGTGATCTATGTGGTCTATGACCGGAGTTTGATGGGCGAATCCTTCGCGATGGACGGCCAGCCCATGACGGGTGCCGCGGCGTCGACGGAGTATCTCTCGACGTGGCTGCTGGAATACGCGCTGAGCGTGGACAACCTGTTCGTGTTCACGATCATCTTCACGCACTTCTCGGTGCCGCAGCAGCACCAGCATCGGGTGCTGTTCTGGGGCATTCTGGGGGCGCTGATTCTGCGTGGCGTGATGATCGGTGCGGGCTCGGCCCTTGTAGAGACGTTCTACTGGGTGCTGTACCTCTTCGGGATATTGCTGATCTACACGGCGTTTAAGATGGTCTTCGCGGGCGACAAGCCGTATGACCCGAACAAGAGTTTCATGCTGCGGCTGGCGCGGGCGTTTTTCCCGGTGACCAACGAGTTGCACGGCGAGAAGTTCTTTGTGCATGTCAAGCCCGAGACGGTGGGGCGGACCGGTTCGGCGCTGGTGCGGGCCGCGACACCGCTGTTCCTCGTGCTGCTGGTGGTCGAGGCAACCGACGTGATGTTTGCGCTCGACTCGATCCCGGCGGCCTTCGGGCAGACCAAAGAGCCGTTCATCATCTTCACGAGCAACGTCTTTGCGATCATGGGCCTGCGGTCGCTCTACTTCGCGCTGGCCGGCCTGATGGCGGCGTTCAAGTACCTCAAGATCAGCCTGGCCCTGATCCTGGTGTTCGTGGGCGTGAAACTGATGATCGTGCATCCGGTCGCGTGGCTGGGCTTCCCGGGGTACCACATCACCTCGCCCGTCTCGCTGGGTGTGATCGTGACGTCGCTCGCGGCGGGCGTGCTGGCTTCGCTGGCAAGCCGACGTGAGCACGCGAAGGAGGATGCCAAGGCAGATGGCGGGCAGGGCGCGGATAGTGGGGTGGTGAAGACGCCGCGGCTGTGAATGCGCGTGTGTTTTGTTGAGACCAACGCCGACCCCCTCCGCCTCGCTGCGCTGGGACCGGGGGAGAGTGGTTTTCGGATTGAAAAGTGGGGAGCGCGGGGGAGCCGCGCTATACTTGGAACTGACCGGCCCCGTCGTCTAGCCTGGTCTAGGACACTACCCTTTCACGGTAGGTACATGGGTTCAAATCCCATCGGGGTCATTGCTGGCTGATGGTGGAGGTTGGGGGGGAGAGGGAACGGGTGCGAGCCAGCGTAAGGATTTCAACGCATGGCGACGCAGACGTCGAACCCGCCCACCGCCGCGCCAATGGGTGCGAGCAAACTGGTCAACGCCTATTCGAACGGCACGCCCGCGCCGTTTCCGCAGAGCACGCCGCGCACGGGCGCGAGCGGCTCGCTGCCTGATGCCACGCTGGTGAAGTGGCTGAAGGACATGATCCTGATCCGGGAGTTTGAGAACCGCTGCGCGCAGGCGTATCAGCAGGCGAAGATCGGCGGGTTTTGCCACCTGTACATCGGGCAGGAAGCGTCGGCGGTGGGCACGATCGGAGCCGTGAATCCGGATGATCCGGTGGTGCTGGCGTATCGCGATCACGGGCACGCGCTCGCCCGCGGGATGCACCCTCGTGCGTGCATGGCCGAGATGTTCGGCAAGGCCGCCGGCTGCGCCAAGGGCAAGGGCGGGTCGATGCACATGTTCGACAAGCCGAACTGGCTGTTTGGTGGCCACGGCATTGTCGGGGCACAGACCCCGCTGGGCGCTGGACTGGCGTTCGCCTCGCGGTATGAATGGGAAGTGCTGAAGCGCGGCGTGGACGGCAGCCCCGCGAAGAAGAAAGTCGCGCTGTGCTACTTGGGCGACGGCGCGCTCAATCAGGGCGCGCTGCACGAAGCGATGAACCTCGCGGCCTTGTGGGGCCTGCCGGTCATCTACATCGTGGAGAACAACCGCTATTCCATGGGCACCGCCATCGAACGCGGCACCACCATGGCGCATGACCTCTCGGCCAAGGCCAAGGCCTTCGGCATGGCTTCGCTGGAAATCAGCGACGCCACGGCACCGGCCTATCCGGGTGGCGAGATGAACTTGCTGGCGGTGTACGATCTGTTCCGGCCGTTTGCCGAGGTGTGCCGGGAGAAGCAGGTGCCGGGGTTCGTGGACCTGCACACCTACCGGTACCAGGGCCACTCGATGAGCGACCCGCAGAAGTACCGGACCAAGGACGAGGTGGACGGCATCAAGAGCCGCGACTCGATTGAACTGCTGACGCTGCACCTGCTGCACGAGCGGAAGTGCGTGAGCGAGGGCGACGTGCAGGCGATCATTGATGATTGCAAAGCTGCGGCGGCGGACTCGCTGGAGTTTGCCGAGCAGGCCGAGGTGCCGTCGATGGACGAGTTGTACACGGATGTGTATGTGAACCCCCAGCCGGGGCTGAGCCCGACGCGGGAGTATGGGCGCGGGGTGAAGAACCCGCTGCTGTGACAGCAGGCGACTCGACGCACGCCGGAGCGCTCGCGAATGTCGGTACCATCATGCATGCGTTGCGTGGTTATCGATGCAGATCGCGCGAACTTCAAAGCGATCGCCAACGGCTCCGTCGGGATTCACGAAGCACATGCGCACACGGATTGTGAGCATCGTGTGCGGAATCAAGCGACATATCTCGCCACTTCCTTCGCCACGTCCATCGTGGTGGCCTTGCCGCCCATGTCGTAGGTCTTGACCTTGCCCTCTTTGATGACGCGTGCGATCGCCGCCTCCAGCCGCGTGGCCATGTGCTTTTCCGCTTCGCCGCCGATGCCGCCGCCTGCGGGGTGGCCTTTGCCTGAGCCCAGCCAGTCGAGCATCATTTTGGCGGTCAGCAGCATGGCGTGGGGGTTGACTTTGTATTGGCCGGCGTACTTGGGGGCGCTGCCGTGGGTGGGTTCGAAGACGGCGTAGGTGTCCCCGAGGTTGGCACTGGGGGCGAAGCCCAGGCCGCCGACGAGGCCGGCGCAGAGGTCGCTGACGATGTCGCCGAACATGTTCTCGGCGACGATCACCTGGTAGTCCTGCGGGTTTTTGAACATCCACATGCAGATGGCGTCGATGTTGGCCTCGTCGGCCCAGATGCCACCGTTGGCGGGTGATTCGTATTCCTTGGCGAGTTTGCGGAAGACGCGGGTCATGAGGCCGCCGGTCTCGCGGAGGACGTTGGGTTTTTCAACGAGCGTCACGCGCTTGCGGCCGGTTTTCTTGGCGAACTCGAAGGCCTGGCGGCAGATACTCGTGCAGCCCTGGATGCTCACGATGCGGGTCGAGAGGGCGACGTTTTCGAGGCCCTTGTCTTTCCAGGGCTTCATCTTGGGGTTGGCACAGAGGGCTGTGTACACGGCTTCGGGAAGGGGGTGGAACTCGACGCCGCCGTAGGAGCCTTCGGTGTTTTCGCGGAAGACGACCTGATCGATGGCGACGTCTTTGACGGTGCCATCAGCAGCGGGGGGGTTGGCGATGGCGGTGCCGCGGTAGTTGAGGGGGTTGCCTTCGTACGACTTGCACGGGCGCATGTTGGTGTGCAGGTTGAACATCTGGCGGAGTTTGACGATGGGGCTGAAGTAGACGAGGCCCTTGGACTTGAGTTCGGGGATGAGTTCGTCTTTGGCTTCGTCCTGGGGCTTGCTGGTGATAGCGCCGAAGAGGCCGCAGGAGGTGCGATTGAGAATATCGATGGAGCGATCGGGGAGGGGGTTGCCTTCCTTGCACCAGAAGTCCCAGCCGATGTCGGTGTGGATGTACTGGGCGTCGAGTTTGAGGGTGTCGAGGACGATGCGGGTGGCTTCCATCACGTCGTTGCCGATGCCGTCGCCGGGCATCCAGGCGATGCTGAACTTGGCCATGGGAGTTGGTCCTTTGGGCTGGAACGGGAGGAAAACGCACCACCGAGACGCGGAGGCACTGAGCACAGAGGGAGGCAGTGTACCAGAGAGGGGCTGGCGCGCAATAGAAACGCGATGGCTGAGGAGCCTTCGACTCTCCTGGGCTGAATCGGTGGTCGAATGCGGCAGTGTGCAATTCTGAACCCGGACCCTCGCCACCCTCAGGAGGGGTGTCTACGAGGCGAGCCCGCTCGGCCCGGCTATCGCGCTCGCGATTTGGGGATCGCGCCGAAAATCGACCACAAACGGTTACCGGGAAATGGAGCGGAGGAGAGTCGAACTCCCGACCTCGTCATTGCGAACGACGCGCTCTACCAACTGAGCTACCGCCCCGGGATGTCGCCTGATCCAAGCACCGACGGGGTGACCGGACGAAGCGGCCAACTTTAGCCCGCAGGGGGGGCGGAGGAAACCGGCGGGATGAGAAGAATCGAACGGGTTGGTGTTGCTGATCGCACGAGAACCTCCCTCCGGCTTCGCGGCGCTCGCTACCGCCCCCGCCCCCCCGCTGGGCGCGTGGGAGGGTGATATGCGCGCCGCTTGGCGGGGTCATTCGGGCTACCCTCCGGGCTTCCTGGGCGGCGTGCGTGTGATCGATTTCCCGAAGTCTTGGAGCATCCATGAACCTGTGCATGTCGGCGGCGGCTCTCCTCTGTGCGGCCTCGGTTTCCTTCGCGAGTGGCACGGCGGCCACGACCGTTGCCCCGGCCTTGGCCGCGCCCGCACGGCACGCGGCTGATGTTGACCCGGCGTACGGAAAACTCCTCGAGAAGTCTGCCGTGATGGTCACGGTGAAGTTCGTGAGCAAGATCACGATGCAGGGCCGCGACGACATGGAGCGCGAGACCGAGACCACCGGCGTGATGATCGACGCCAAGGGCCTCGTGCTCTGCACCAGCATGCAGATGGGCGGCGTGCCCGCGCAGTATCGCGGCATGGTGACGGTGACCCCCACGAACATCAAGGTGCTCGTCGGCGACGACACCGAGGGTGTCGCAGCCAAGATGATCGCCCGCGACAGCGACCTGGACCTGGCCTGGGTGCGGATCGAAAAGGCCTCCGAAAAGCCTTACACCTTTGTCGATTTTGCCGCGGGCGCGTCGGCGGAAGTGAAAGTTGGCGCGAACCTGTTGATCGTGGATCGCCTGAGCAAGTTCTTCGATCGGGCCCCGGTGGTGGGCGAGTGCCGGGTGGGCGCGATCCTGAAGAAGCCCCGCACGCTGTATTACCCCTCGGGCGTGATGAACCGCTACGGCGTGCCGCTGTTTTCGGGTGATCTGAAGGCGGTCGGTTTCGCGGTGCTGCAAAGCCCCTCGGAAGAGGATCAGGAAGCCGACAGCCAGGGTGGCTCGCGCGACCAACTGGTGATCTTGCCCGCGGGCGAGGTGGTGAGCGCGACCGATCGGGCGCTCAAGACCGCCGCCGAGGGTGGAGCCGAAGCCGGGAAGGACCAGAAGAAGGAAGAGGCGAAGAAGGACGCTCCGGCTCCGACGCCCGCCCCCGCGACGGCTCCTGAGAAGAAGCCCTGAGGCCGCTGAGGTCTGTCGTTGTGAAAGTAGGGGGGAAGGAGGTGGCGGCACGCGGCCCGAGGGCGTGTGCTGAGAGGATGAAATCGTTCAGGCAGCTACGTCCGGCGGGGTGACCGGGCGGACCTTGTGGGCTAGCCTTGGACCCAACGTATATGCCCCGCTGGGCGGGGTGATGCCGCCGAAGGGCGGCCTTTTCAGAAAGCGAGCGACGACCATGTCCGACAATCCGCAGCAACCGCGTCAGCAGCAGGTCCAACTCCGCATCGACGAGACGAAGATGCAGACGACCTATGCCAACACGATCCGCACGTCGACAACCCCCGATGAGGTGGTGCTCGACTTCGGCGTGAACCTGCCGATGCCGACGCAGGACCAGACCCCGGTGATCCAGTTCAGCGTGGGCAGCCGCGTGGTGATGAACTGGCGTGGGGCCAAGCGCCTGGCCATCAGCCTGGGCCAAGTGATCCGGCAATACGAAGAGCGCAACGGCGAAATCAGCCTCGGGAACCCCGGCGAGCCCGGCGGTCCCCGCCTGGCGCAGTAACGCCTGAGGGCTTGAAATGTGGTAGATTCCAGCGACCCCGGCTTGGTGCCGGGGTCGTTGTGTTTATTCAACGAAGTGAGGGAAGGAAGGGAAGAACGAACGGGATCGAAGCGGGGTGGCAGTTGGAATCAGATGGCGTCGGCTGAGTTCATTCTTCCCTTGCTTCCCTCCCTTCGTTGACCAATTCCCGCCTTGGAGTCGAGCATGGTGATTCGCGAGGATGCGCCGGTTGATGTCGCCACCCCGACGGGGCCGATGAGGACGTCCGTCTATCGGCCCGCAGCAGACGGCGCGAAGTTCCCCGGTTTGGTGCTGTTCTCCGAGATTTTCCAGGTGACGGCACCGGTGCGTCGATTGGCCGCCGCGCTCGCGGGGCATGGGTTCGTCGTGGCCGTGCCGGAGATTTTTCACGACCTGCTGCAGCCCGGCGAGGTGCTGGCGTATGACACGCCCGGCGCGGATCGGGGGAACGCGTGCAAAATCGGGCGCCCGGTGAAGGCGTATTGCGATGACAGCCGGGCGGCCCTCGACGCGCTCCTCGCCCACCCGGCGTGCAGCGGGCGGCTGGGGGCGATCGGCATCTGCATCGGCGGGCACTTGGCGTTTCGATGCGCCATGCACAGAGGCGTCGGCGCGGGCGTGTGCTTCTACGCGACCGACATCCACAAGGGCTCGCTGGGCTCGACCGGCGATGATTCGCTGGCGCGGGTGGCCAGGGGCGATCTGAAGGCCGAGATGATGATGATCTGGGGCCGCCAGGATCCGCACATCGATCGCGCGGGACGGCGAATGATCTTCGACGCGATGAGCGACGCCAACTGTTCTTTCTCGTGGCACGAGTTCAACGCGGCCCACGCGTTCATGCGCGATGAAGGCTCCAGCGGGCGCTACGACCCCGACCTGGCGCGGCTGGGGCTTGGCATGGCGGTGGATCACTTCCGGCGGACGCTGGCATAGGCCAACGCGGGCCCGATACCATCGCGCCAAGCGGCATGTCGCGAGTGACGCAGCAGCGAGAGCCTTTCGGAGCCGGCACATGGATGTCGCGGGCAAACGCGTGACGGTGATGGGCCTTGGCCGCTTCGGTGGCGGCCTCGGCGCGGCTCGCTGGCTCGCTTCGCAAGGCGCGAAGGTGCTCGTGACCGACCTGGCACTGGAATCCAAACTCGCCGAGCCATTGGCGGAGATCAAGCCGCTGGTTGAACGCGGGCTGGTGACGCTTCGCCTGGGTGGTCACGATGAAACCGACTTCACACAGTGCGATTTCGTAGTGGCCAACCCGGCGGTGCCGCTGCCATGGAGCAACAGGTTTCTCTTGGCGGCAAGCCGCGCGGGTGTGCCGGTGACAAGCGAGATGCGGCTGCTGGTGGAACGCTTGCCGCGGCGGGAGCGGGTGATCGGGATTACTGGCTCGGCCGGGAAGAGCACGACCAGCGCGATGGTGCATCATGTGCTCGCGCGGCTGGGGCGAAGGGCCCACCTGGGCGGAAACATCGGTGTTTCGCTTCTCGAAGCGCTGCCGACGATCGGAAAAGACGATTGGGTGGTGCTGGAACTGTCGAGTTTCATGCTGCACTGGCTGGGGGAGGAAGTGGGCCAGCCGGAGGGATTGCTGCGCGCTGGCGCGGGACCTGGGATGCCCGGGTGGTCGCCGGGTATCGCGCTCATCACCAACATCGCGCCCAATCACCTCGATTGGCACGGGTCGATGGATCACTACGAGGCGAGCAAACGAAACATTGGCCGGTGGCAAGGGCTTGGGGATGTGTTCCTTGACGGGGCGGCGTTCATGGCGGCGGGGAGCGGGTTGGGGCAAGAGCCATTGATCCCGCTGCAACTGCCCGGATCGCACAACCAGGTGAATGCGCGGGCGGCGCTGGCGGTGGTGCGAGCGGCGGTGGGAAACGAGGGGGCGGCGGCGATCGACGACGGCGTGCTGCGCGCGGCGCTGGCTGAGTTTGCAGGCTTGCCGCACCGGCTGGCGTTCGTGGCCGAGTCCGGTGGCGTGCGATACTTCAACGATTCCAAGTGCACCACGCCCGAGGCGGCGTTGCTCGCGGTGCGAGCGTTTGCCGACGACGCGCGCATCGGCGCGGCGCGTGTGCATCTGATCGCGGGCGGGTACGACAAGGGGAGCGATCTGTCCCCGGTCGCGGCGCTGGCCCAGCAGGTGGCCGGGCTGTACACGATCGGGAAGACGGGCCCGGCGCTCGATGTGCTCGCGTCGGGCCGCACGCTGCCCTGCGGCACGCTGGAGGTCGCGGTGAAGCAGGCGGCCAGGCGTGCCAGGCCGGGTGATGTGGTGGTGCTGTCGCCGGCGTGCGCGTCGTGGGACCAGTTCACCAACTATGAACACCGGGGTGAGGCGTTTGTGGCGCTGGCGAAGAGCGTGGGGGGTGGGTGATGAACAAGCCAAGCGTCAGACCAAACCAGGTGCTTGCCAAGCGAGCGCCCCGCGAGAACCCCCACCGCCTTCGCTGCGCTCGGCACCTCCCCTGCCCCCCCCACCGGGAGCGGGGGAGGGTGGTGGCTGCCGTGAACTTGATCGCGCTCTCGCTGTTTGCGGGTGGGTGCCGGGCCGACCGCGCGAGTGCGCCGCCGCATCCGCTGCCTGCCGTTGAGCCGTTGCCCGCGTCATTGCCCGTCGCGCCCGTCACAGCAGCTGGAGCCGCCTCAACCCTCGCGCCACAGCCCGCGCCCTCCGGCCCGATTGAAGTCTTCCCGCACGTGCGCATCGACCGCGCGGCACGATTCGTCGAGTTTGACGCGAAAGCCGCGGTCGACGCGCACGATCCGGTTTCCCCCCGCGTGTATCTCGAAGTAGTGTGCTGCACGCCCGACACGCGTGAGCACGAAGCGCTCGTAGTGACCGCCGCGCGGCCCGCCCATATTCACGCGGCACTCCTCATGCTCGGGCTGGAGCCCGGCGCGCCGGGGCTGGTGGATTTCCGCGGCCCGCGCGTCGTCGGTCGCCCGCCGACGGGTGCCGGGCTGACGCTGGAGTTTCACTGGCGCGACGCGGCAGGAACGGCCCGGCGTGCGACATCCGAAGACTGGATCGTCTCAATCGAAACCGACAAGCCCTTTGCGCCGATCCCGCTCGGAGGGGCCGACGCTCCTGTGCCCGGCGTCTGGGGCGAAACCGGCGGCTGGGTCTTCGCAGGTTCGCGCTTCGTGACGCGGCGCGATCCGGTGACGGGCGAGCCGCGCGAGGTCTACGACGCCGATGGCACCGGCGTGGTCATTGGCCTGACCACCTTCGGGTCAGAGATGATCGCGTGGCGCCAAGTGCTGAGCCCGGAATCGACCATCACCGCGCCGACGTGGGTGATCCGCAATCCCGCGTACCCGCGACTTGGAACTCACGTCGTTGTGCGGGTGGGCGCCGAGTCGATGTAAACAATAGGGATCTCTGAACAACCTGCGCGCAACCTCTGGCGATCGGATAGCGTATCGCT
>CAZPPX010000010.1:0-150865 GCA_964588585.1 uncultured Phycisphaeraceae bacterium | reverse complement strand
TCCGCGTCACCACGTTGCATTCGACGGAGGTAACCCCCGCCATCCCGCCCACGGCTTGCGCAGCACCTGCTCCTCGGCGGCGCAGTCGAGTTGGTCAACACGGATGATGGTCGTGATCGTGGGCATCAAAGACTCCTTGGGGTAGTGCGTGGACGAGAGCGGACGGATGGTCCGGACGGGCGTCCGGGCCGGATGGACGGGCATCCCACTCACCGGGCCGGTCGTCCGGATGAACGGGACGACCGGCCGGAGAAGGCGGACGGTCGCGCGAGAAGGCCGCACGGACGGGCACACCGCTTGGACGATCGTCCGTGCCGTGCGGATGGTCGTACCGACGGGTTGGCCGGGGGCGGCGCGTCACGCTCGGCCCGCCGGTTCGACGGCGATCTTGGCCGCCGCGGCGGTCGCGAGCGTGACGGCCTTTCCCTTGTCGTTGCGGAGCGTCATCGCCTGGGCCGCGGCGTCGCTCGATTCGACCGAGACAATCCGCCCCGGACGCAGGGCGTGTGTCTCGAGAAAACGCAGGAAGTCCGGGGACTGGTCGAGCACCCGCGCGATTGTGACTCGTGCGCCGGGGGCCGCCGCGCTCAGCGGCGTGTGCGGGCGCACCGCGACCTTGCCCTGGGCGTCCGGGATCGGGTCGCCGTGCGGGTCGGATCGGGGCCGGCCCAGGAGCGCATCGAGCCGTTCGAGCAGGCGCGGCGACACCGCGTGCTCCAGCCGCTCGGCTTCCTCGTGGACCTCCGACCAGTCCAGTCCCACCACCTGCACAAGAAACTGCTCGACGATCCGGTGGCGGCGCAGCACGTCCAGGGCCGCCTTCTCGCCCTTGGCCGTCAGCTTCGCGGCCCCATAGCGCTGGTAGCGGAGGAGTTTGCCCGCCGCGAGTTTCTGCAGCATCGCCGTGGCCGTGCCCGCCGTCACGCCCACCAGGGCGGCGACCTTCGTGACCGTGGCCTCGGCCCCCGGCGACTCGCTGGAGAGGGTGTAGACCGCCTTGAGGTAGTTCTCGACCGTCTCGCTGGGCATGGGGCGTTCCTTGGACGGGGGCGTGCGTGGACTCTTGGCGTGTCAAAGCGTAATGTTTGACATGCCAAACATTCATCCGCGGCCCGCTCGCGCCGCCGCTCTCGTGATCGTAGCGTCCGCGTGGTTCGTAGCCCCCGCCTTCGGGCAGGACGCGGCGGTCAAGCCCGACAAGTCGGGGTACACCATCTTCAACCCCACGCCCCGCGCGCTCATGCGGGACATGTCCACCGACCGCCCCGACACCACCGAGAGCGCGTACACCGTTGACGCCGGGCACTTTCAACTGGAAATGAGCCACGCCGACTTCACCTACGACCGCCGTAGCGCCGAGGGGCGCACCCGCCGGACGCTCGCGGTCGCGCCCCTGCTCTTCAAGGTCGGCCTGACCAACAATGCCGACGTGCAGATCGGCATGGACCCGCACGCCTGGGAACGGGCGGGCGAGGGCGGGGGCGAGGAAACCTCGACCGTCCGGGGCTTCGGCGACACGGTGGTCCGCCTGAAGATGAACCTGTGGGGGAACGACGGCGGCGCGACCGCGCTGGCCGTCATGCCCTTCGTCACGTTCCCCACCGCCTCGGACGGGCTGGGCAGCGATGGCGTCGAGGGCGGGATCATCGTGCCCTTTGCCGCCGAACTGCCCGGGGAGTTCGCGCTGGGGGTGATGGCGGAGTTCGACTTCAACCGGGCCTCCGACGGCGACGGGATGGTCGTGGACTTCGTCCACACCGTCACGCTCGGGCACGATCTGGTCGGCGACCTCGCGGGCTACGTCGAGTACGCGGGGTTCGCCAATCTGAACCGTGACGAGGACTACCGCGGGTATCTCGATACCGGACTTACCTACGCCCTCACGAGCGACATCCAACTCGACGCGGGCGTGCGCCTCGGGCTGACCCGCGCCGCCGAGGACATCGGCGTGTTCGTGGGCATGTCGCTGCGGTTCTGAGCGGGGAGCATCGACGGCGCGGCAAGAGTGGTGTCCTCGAGGCACGCCGCCTGAGTGCAAGACAACGGCCGCACGCGCGATGAGCGGGGTCGCCCGGATCGGCGGTATGAAGAGATCAGCGCGCGGCGGAGAGCGTCGTCATCGCCGGCGAGGCGGCACGATCGGCCTTGGCTTGGGCTGCGGCCAACACCACACCCGTGGGCACATAGCGGGCGTTCGCCTTGGGCAGGGGCTTGCGGGCCTGCGGCGTGTGCGGGTGGGCGTGGCCGTTGTCTTTGGATTCGAGCTTCGGCTCGGCCTTGGGGTCCGCTGGGGCCGGGGCGGAAGGCGCGGCGGGGGCCAGCGCCGGCGCAGCCGGTGTTGTGGTGGCCGGGGTGGCTGGTTGAGCCGCAGGGGCAACTGGGGCAGCGGCAGGTGTGACTGGCGTAGTGGCCGGTGCGGGGAGCCTGGCGGGCGGCGTCGTGGACGGGGCCGGACCCTCCACCACCGTGCCGTCGGGCATCACGTAGTAGTAGATCTTCTTGGGTTCGGCGGGCACGGCTTTGGGCGCTGGTGGCGCGGTCACCGTGGCCGGGGCCGTTGTCGGCGCGGTGACGATGACCTGCGGAGCGGGTTGGACCACAACCGGCGGTGAGGTGTACACGACCGGGGGGTTGTAATACGTCCGCACGCCCGAGGGAACGTAGATCACGCGCGGATGATGGTCGTCGTGGTGGAAAACCGGCGGCGGGATGTGGATGCGGTGGGCATCGTGATGACCCGAGCCGATGTGCAGCCCCAGGGATACTCCTCCGTGGCCGACAGAGATATGCCCCCCGGAATGGCCGCCACCGTGGCCGCCCCCACCGTGGTGCTGGGCCAGGGCGGGCGAAGCGGCATAGGCCAAGCCACCGGCGGCGACGACGACCGCGAACACGGAAGTACGGAAGCGAGTCTTCATGGCGAGTCTCCCGACCACCAACGGAGCCAAGGCTCCGGATCGCACCAGCGGGAACGGATTCCACTGGCGCGGCGGGGGACGGTGTGCTGGCCGATGGTTGGACCCGCGCCGTTCCGCCACCCATGTATACGTCTGAACACCCCAAAAGTTTCAGATTTCGGGGTCTGGTCCTGATATCACCGGCAGGGTTGACGCGGCCCATAACCCATGCCCTAACCCATGAATCGCCACGCGGACTCCGGCCATCGTGGCCCCAGGGAAGGCACGCTCGTTCCGACTCGTGAGCGTCTATCAGACCCAGCCGTACCCTGTTCCGAATCCCCCGGAGCGTGTTCCCACACTTCGGGAGCGTGTTCCATCAGACCCGGACCAAGCGCCGCGCGTTCCCGCTGGAGCGGGTACCCCAGGTCAGCACACACAGACGCTGGCCGCCGGGCACTACTTCTTGATCGCGATCCCGCCGAGCGACTTGGTGCCCTTGGCGTCCTCGATCTCGATCCAGAGTTTCGCGCCCGCCGGGATGGGGTTGGGCACGTCCACATGAGCGTGATACTCGGGTCCGGCACCGTCGGCCTTGCCCTTCATGGCACCTTTGCCGTCCTGCTCACCGACCCAGAAGCGAACGGCGGAAGCCTTGGCCGTGTTGCCGGAGCGTTTGATGTCCAGGTGGGCTTCGGCACCCGCCTTGATCTCGCCGGAGACTGTCACGGTCCACGCGCCGATGGTGGCCGTGCCCAGCGCGCCGCCCGCGCCGTGCCCGTGGTCGCCGTGATCGCCACCGGCCTTCCCAGCCTCCCCGGCGACAGCGGGCTTGGCCCCAGTACCACCTGCAGCGGGCTTCCCGTGGTCATGGCCGTCGCCCTCCTTGTGGTCGTGCCCGTCCTTGCACTCGGCGCACGCGCCGTGCGCGACCATCTTGAGGGTGTTGCCCTCGCGAAGCCACAGGTGGGCTTCTCCGTCATCGGCGGTGACAAAATACTGCGTGTCGGCCGGGCCACGCTGTGCGGCCCCCTGGCCCATCATCGCGGCAACGGCCACGGTGATCGCGGCCCCCGCGACCAGACCAGGAACCATGGACGAACGATTCAGATTCTTCATATCGATGTTCCAAAGTGTGGCGACCGGTCGCGGGCCGCCGGGTCTTTCTGCAATGCCGCCCGGCTGCGCCGCCGGGGGACCGTGCGCTCCACGCGCGGCTTAGGCCTTTAGTTCAAACCCGATCACCGTCTTCACACCCTTGTCGTCCTCGATCTCGACCCACAGTTTGCTTCCCGTGGGCAGCGGGCTCGGAATCTCGGCGTGGGTGTGCCAGTTGTCCTTCTCGATCTCGGCCTTGGCTTTCACCGAGCCCTTGCCGTCCTGCGTGCCAATCCAGAAGCGGACGGCGGCAACTTTGGTGGTGCCCTCCGTCACCCACACGTCGATCGCGGCGTCCTTGCCGGGCGTGATTGCGCCGTCGCGCGACGCCTTGACGTTGAAACCGCCCGCTTTCTGCTCGCCGAGTTGGGTGGTCGGGCCGTCGTCGTGGCCGCCGCCGTGATCGTGGTCATCGTGCGAATCTGCGGCCTTCTTAGCGGCCGGCTTGTCGTGGTCGTGCCCGTCGCCTTCCTTGTGGGCGTGATCGTCGGCCTTCGCCGGCTTGTTCGTCCCGGCAGCGGGCTTGGCGGATTCCGCCTTCTTCTCGCAGCCGCCCAGCGGCATGATGGCCGCGGCGAAGGACACGACGGACGACACAGCGAGTGTGCGAATGGTCAGCATGATGGAAACTCCTTTTAGTGACTGGTGGACGATGGCTTCTGGGCTTTCCGCGCAAAGAACCGCGCCAGCACGCCTGGACGGTCGGCCGCGGGATTCTTGACCTTGAACGCCAGCGCGTAGCCGGCGGGGACGACGAAAAGATTGAGGAACGTGGACGAAATCAGCCCACCGAGCACCACGATGGCCAGCGGTGCGAGCAGCTCGCTTCCGGGCTTGCCCTTGGCGAGCGCCAGCGGCACAAGCCCGAGCAATGCCGTGAGGGCGGTCATGAGGATCGGCACCAGCCGCTCCATCGACCCCTGGATGATCGAATCCGCCAGCGGCACCTTCTCGTGCTCCTGCAGATGATCGTAGTGGTTCACGAGCAGGATGCCGTTGCGGACGGCGATTCCGAAGAGGGTCACAAACCCCACCATGCTGGCGATCGAGATCACCGGCGCGATGTAGCGGGACGACGACAGCCCAAACAGCGCCAGCGTGTTGCCCACGAGCGACGGGCTTTCGGTCAGGTAGATCGCCGCGATGCCGCCGATGAGCGCGAGCGGCAGGTTGAGCATGACGAGCAGCGCCACGCGGCTCTTGCCCGTCGAGAGTTGCAGCAGCAGGAACATCAGGACCGCCACGCCCGCGCCCATGCCGTAGATCGTCCGGCTCGCCGACTGCTGCGCCTCGAACTGCCCTCCGTAATGCACGGTATACCCCGCCTTCTTCACGATCGGGTTGACCTTGCTCTGCACCACGGCGACCAACTGCCCCAGGTTGTACCCGTCGGCGATGTTGGTGGAAATCAAGGCCTTGCGCTGCGCGTTCTCGCGGGTGATGAGATTGCTGGTCTTCTCCGGGCCGATGTCGGCAACCTGGCGCAATCGCACCAGCGCACCGCCCACGCCGCGGAGTTGCACGTCCATGATCTGGTCGATCCGCTCGCGCTCGCTCTCGGCCAGGCGCACGATCATCTCGTAGCGGCGCACGCCCTGGTTCACCTCGGCGACGCGCTCGCCGTAGAGGGCCTGCTGCACCTGCTCCGCCGCGGCCGCGGGCGACAGCCCCGCAGCCGCGAGGTCCTGCGGGCGGTAACGGATGGGCAGCGAGGTGATCATCACCTCGCGGTTGGCCGTGACTTCGCGGGTGCCGGGCACCGCCTTGAGCTCGACCTCGATCTCCTTGGCGAGTTGACGCAGGACGTCCATGTCGTCCCCGTATACGTTGATCGCGATCGAGGCGGGCGTGCCCGACAGGACGTGGCTCAGGCGGTGCTCGATAGGCTGGCCCACCATCGTGTTGATGCCCGGGATGTTGGCGATGATGCGGTCGATCTCCGCCCGAACCGCGTCCTGCTTCGCCCCGGGCTTGACCGTCACCTCGATCTCCGAGTTGCTCACCGGCTCGGCGTGCGTGTCACGCTCGGCCCGGCCCGTGCGCCGCGTCACGCTCGACACGCCCTCGATCTCCGCGAACTGCTTCTCCACGCCCATCGCAAGGCGATTGCTCTCCTGCAGCGACGTGCCCGGCGGGGCGAGCAGGAACACGGTGAACGTGCCCTCCTTGAACCCCGGCAGGAACGACGTGCCGAACGTGGACATGAGCACCAGCGAGGCCACCGTCAGCGCGCCCGCGCCGCCCAGCACCAGCCCGCGATTGCGGACGCTGGCGCGGAGGGTCGGCTCGTACAACGCCTTGAGTTTGCGCACGAGCCAACCGTCGTGCTCGCCGTGCGACGCCGCCGCGCTTCCGTCCTTGGCCTTCTTGCCAAACGACCCGCTGAACAGGAGTTTGCACATCGCGGGCGTCACCGTCAGCGCCACGATCAGCGAGGCCATGATCGAGAGGATGTACGCAATCCCCAGCGGCTGGAAGAACCGTCCTTCCAAGCCTTGCAAGAACAGCAAGGGCACGAAGACCATGCAGATGATGATCGTGGCGAAGACCACCGACGACCGAATCTCGTTGCTGGCGTTGTAGATGATGTCCACGAACCCCTTGCGCTCCGCCACCGGCAGCGCATCGTTCTCCTTCAGTCGCCGCAGCACGTTCTCCACGTCGATGATCGCGTCGTCCACCAGTTCGCCGATCGCCACCGCCAGGCCGCCCAGCGTCATGACGTTGACCGACAGACCCCAGGCCCACAGCAGCAGCACCGCCACCGCGAGCGACAGCGGGAGCGCCGTGAGCGTCACGATCGTCGCCCGCACGTTCATCAGGAACAGGATGAGAATCACCGCGACGATCACGCTCGCCTCGACGAGAACCTTGACGACGTTGTTGATGCTCCGGTCGATGAACCGCGAGGCCCGGAAGGGGTCGCGGTTGAGGATCATGCCCTTGGGCATGGCCGCTTCCATCTGGTCCAGCACGCCGTCGATCTGCTCGGTGAGCGCGAGGGTGTTCGTTCCGGGCGACTTCTGCACGCTCATCACCACGGCCGTCAGCCCGCGGTCGGCGGCGGTGCCGCGCTTGGGCGCGGGGCCCAGTTGCACGTCCGCCACTTGACCAATCGTCACCGCCGCGCCGTTGTGATACTTGACGATCGTCTGCCGGATGCTCTCGACGCCCGTCACGCGGGCGACCTGGCGGATGGGCAGTTCCTGGTTCTCCCAGTTGGGCACATAGCCCGCGCTGGCCGTCGAGTGCGCGCCCTTGGCCGCCTCCACCACGTCGGTGATGGTCAGCCCGTAGATCGCCAGTTGGTCCTGCTTCACGTTGATCTGGTACTGCGGCAGTTCGCCGCCGATGGCGACCACCTGGGCCACGCCCGGGACCGCCAGAATCTTGTTCCGCAGGTCAAACTCCGCGAACGAACGGATGTCCAGCGGGCTGACGCTGCCGTCGGGCGAGGACAACGCCAGCAGCATGATCTCGCCGGTGATGCTCGTCACGGGCGTGATCTCGGCGTGCGCGTTGGGGGGCAGGCTTTCGCGCACGGCGGCCAATCGCTCCGCGACCAGTTGCCGCGCGCGGTAGAGGTCCATGCCCCAGTCGAACTCGACGTACACGATGGACAAACTCGTGGCCGATGACGACCGCACCCGCCGCGTGCCGGGCAGGCCGTTGACGGAGGTCTCGATGGGGAAGGTGACGTTGAGTTCCACCTCGTCGGCGGCCAGCCCGCCCGCCTCGGTCATGATCACAACCGTGGGGGCGTTGAGTTCGGGGAAGACATCGACGGGCATGTCCTTGACCTTCAGCCCGGCGAACAGGAGGAGCAACCCCGCCGCGACGAGCACGAGCGAGGACTGCTTGAGAGAGAACGCGATCAACTTAGCGAGCATGGATGCTCCTTCCGTGAGCGGGGGCCGAGGCCAAAGCACTCACCACAGAGGCACAGAGACACAGAGAACAAAGGATCGCGCGATGCCGGGAAGCCCGGGGCCGCGCGGCGGCGTCCCCCAAGGCGGCAAGCAGGCCGCGTACATGGTGCGCTGGGTCAGCAAAACCGGCGAGCCGGGGCCGTGGGGGGAGACGATCACCGCGACGGTCGCGGCGTAGGAAACGAGCGAAAACGCCGATAGAGATTGCACGATCAGCAAGCACGCAGGTTTGCCAGCATCCCAGCCCGAGCAAGTTCGCGTACAGTATTGGAGCATCATGGGACAGCAGTTCACCATCCTGGTCGAAGGTCGCGACGGCGGCGTGCCCGCCGAGCGGTTCGTCGATGTGGTGGTGAAGGCGCTGGCCGTGATGCGGGACCTGGATGCGCGTTCCAGCGAGGACGGCAAGGCCGCGATTCACTGGAACATCACTAGGGCGACCACCAACAGCCCGCTGACGCTGACGCTCGAAGCCCATGTGCCCGCGCAGCGACGCGACACCAGCCGCGCCGTCGTCAAGTCGTACCTGCGCGGGATGCGCAAGCTCGAATCGGGCAAGGGCGTGCCGAGCGACTTCGGCGACGACACGCTGAAAGAGGCCCGCGCGCTGCTGGGCCTGCTGGATCGCGGCGTCTCGCGCGTGGAGTTCTCCGCGCCGGGCGAAGAGAAAGTTGTCCCCACGCTCCGCTCGGCGGCGCTGATCGACGAGTTCTTCGGCCGCCGGACCACCTATCACATGGCCGACACGACCGTCGAGGGCTCGCTCGAAACCGTGACGATCCACGGCGGGGATGCGTTCGATGTCTTCGACCAGCTCACCGGAACGCGGGTGCGCTGCATGTTGCCCGACGGCAGGATCGCCGATGCGGTCGCCGCGCTGGGCAAGCGGGTGAGCGTGTCGGGCCGCGCCAAGTTCAGCGACAAGGGTCGCCCGCTCTCGATCGAGGTCGAATCCATCCGCGTCATGCGAGACAAGGCCAACTTGCCCAAGGCCTCCGACTTCGAGGGCGCGGGCAGGCTCGACATCACGGGCGGCATGGACTCCGCCGAGTTCGTGCGGAGGCTGCGTGATG
Organism: uncultured Phycisphaeraceae bacterium; assembly: GCA_964588585.1. Lineage (GTDB taxonomy): Bacteria > Planctomycetota > Phycisphaerae > Phycisphaerales > UBA1924 > JAEUIX01. The sequence continues at coordinate 141,808 of CAZPPX010000010.1, read as the reverse complement.
CCTAGGCGGGTGTATTGGGACACCAACTGCTTCCTGGGCTGGTTCCAGCAAGAGGCCGGCAAGCGCGATGCCCTTCGCGAACTGCTCAACGAGGCCGAGGCGGGCGAGCTGGTGATCGTGACATCCGCGCTGGCGATCACGGAATGCGCGGGGCTGCCCACGGTGCGCAAGGTGGACGATGATGCGTCGCGCAAGATGCTCGCGTTCTTCGAGCAGGAGTACATCGCGCTGCGGGCGGTCGAGCGGACCATCGCCGAGAAGGCCCACGACCTCACGCGGCGGCTGGCGATCAGGCACGCGGACGCCATCCACGTCGCCACGGCCATGACGGCAAGCGTCGAGGTGCTCCAGACATGGGATGAGGGCATCCTGAAACACAACGGATCGGCCACGATCGGCTTGCGGATCGAGAAGCCGCCCGATCCATCGACCGGGACGCTGTACGCGAAGCCGCGTTGATGAGCGGAACCGGATATTTCCTCCACCCCGCCGGGGCGGGGTTCGTGTGTGTCTTGGCTTCCACGGGTTGCGCCCGCAAAGCGCGGGCTCCACCCGTGGCTACAGCCCTGCGCCCCTTCGGGGCGAAGACCTGCGCTGACGCGCGGCTCCGCACCAGTGCCCAGTGCCCAGTGCCTAGTGCCTCTCTTCCTCACTTGTCCTCCCCGTCGTGGAACGTGCCGTCGGGGTGGAAGTGGCCGCCCTTGGCGGCGTTGCCGCTGGTGGCGAGCATCAACTGGAAGTTCCCGGCCAGCACGATCTCGTCGCCGAGTTTGACGCCGCTGGCGACCACGATCCAGCGGCCGTCGGTGAGGCCCAGGTCCGCCTCCATGCGGATCGCTTTCTCCGGGTTGGCCGGGTCGCGGCGGAAGATGATGGGCTTGCCGCCGTCGCGCACCACCGCCGAAAGCGGGATGGCCAGTTCCTCGCTGCCGCCCGCGAGCGTGACCTCGAGGTGGGCCGAGACGCCGTTGCGGGCCCAGCCCACCAGCGCCGTGGGCGTCACGAGAAGGTCGATCGTCCGCTCGTCGGCCTCCGCCCCCAGGCCCAGTTGCAGTTCGCCCGTCATCGTGTCCTGAAGGTCCACGCTCCCGCCCTGCGGCGGGGAGATGCGGGCGGGCAACCCATCGCGCAGGCGGCCCAAGTCGGCCTGCAAGCCCCGCGCATGGAAACGGATTTTCTCCGGCTGCACCAGCGCGAGCACCATGCCGTTCTCTTCCGCGAGGCCGCCGGGCGTGATGCCGATACTCTCGACGATCCCCGGCTCCACAGCGCACACGGTGTAGATCGAGCCGGGCGTCGCGTCGTTGTGCCCATCTGGGCAGCCCGCGCCGCGGGTCAGAACGTCGTGCCGGGCCGTGAGCGAGCGGAGTTCGGACTCGGCCTGAGTCTTCTGGGCCGCCAGTTCCGCAATGCGGCCCTTCGCCACGGCGAGTTCGCCCTGGCTGGCGTTGAGTGAACCGCGGGCTTCGATGAACTGCGTCGCGCTCCCGCCGCCCGCGCCGCGGAGTTCATCCAGTTGTTTCAGGCGTTCCTGCCAGAGCACGACCTTGTCGGCCAGGCTCTTCTCCAGGTCGGCTTGGGCCGCCAGCAGCGGGACCATCGACTCGGTCCGCGCCCGCGTCGCGGCGATCTGCTCGTGCAGGTCGCGCCACGCCGAGGCGTCCACGCGGTACAGCGGCGTGCCCGGCTCCACCTTCTGGTACTGGCTGACGAGGAGTTCGACGCGCCCGGACAGGGGCGTGCGGTACTCGCGCCGGGCAGTCGGCAGCAACTCGAACCGCCCCGGCACGCGGAGTGTCTGCGCGACGTTGCGAGACTCGACCTTGGCAAACGTGATGCCGAGGTTTTGACGGACCGAAGAGGGGATGTCCACGCGGTTGGTCGGGGCCGCAGCGCCCTTCTCACCAGCACCGCCGCCCTCTTTCCCGTGGCCGTGCCCATCGTCCTTGGCATGGGCATCGGTCTTCTTGTCGCAGCCGGTGAGCGAGAATGAAAGAGGCAAGGCGAGGGCCAAGCCGCACGTCAGCAGAATGGTGGTCGTGATCTTGTGCATGGATGGTTCCTTGCGAGTGGCGATCAGCGGCTTGCGCCGCCGGTGGCCGGGGGATTTGTGGTGGACGGTTCGGACGCCGGGACTGCCGTTGAGGGCTGGGCCGCTGGCACACTGGGCGGTGGCAGGGGCGGACCGATGAGCTCCTCCACGTCCACGCCACCAATCGCTTCGTCCCGCGCGGCCTCGACCAGCCCGACCTTGGCCTCCTGCTGACGCTTCAGACTCTCGAGCAGCACCAGCGTGTTCACCTCGCCCAGCCGGGCAACCTGCCGAGCGTCGGTGTACTGGGCGTCGACCAGCGGCACAATCTCTGTTTCAAGTGTCTGACGCCGTCGCGACGCCGCCGCAAGCCGCACTTCCGCCGCTCGAAGCGCGGAAATGGTTTCCTCCAACGTCGCCTCGGCCCCGGCCCGCGCCAGTTCCCTCTCCGCCCGCGCTTCCGCGATCCCTCGCCGATTCGCATTCAGAATCGGGATCGGCAGCGACAGCCCGAGCAGCACTTGGTCCTGGCCATCCTCCCGCCCATAACCGGGACCGATGTGCAGGTCCGGATATTGCTTGCGAATCTCCAGTTCGAGCGCCTTCTCAGCAGCCTCGTACTCCGCTGCCGCGACCTGCATCGCCGGGCTTCGGCGCGCCAGTTCGCCAACATCCGCGCTCGGAACCGCTCCGGCCCGCGCAGGCCCAACACCGACGGCATGGAACCGCAGCGGCGCTTCGGGAGACATGCCCATCAGTTGGCGAAGACGCAGGTCGGCCACGCTTGCACGCGACTCCAACACCGCCAGTTCCGCAGCCTTCGTCGCCTTCTCGATGCGGAACAGCCGCGCCTCGGTCCTCGCCATCTCACCCGCCTGTTCCATCTTGTCAACAACCGCGAGGATCTGGTCTACACGCGACAGGAAGTCGCGCGTCGCCGCCAGTTGCGCATCCAGCGACGACCACTCGCTCCATGCCCGGCGAACCGCCATCCGCACCGTCCACTCTCGCTGCGCGACACGGGTCAGTTCCGCCGCGTGCGCAACCCCGGCACGCTGCTTCTCAATCTCAAGCCGCCCAGAGATCGGAATCGTGATCCCGACGCTCGTAAACACCTTCCACGGCTCAGGTGTGCCCTGGACAATGCGCGTCAGATCGACCCCAATCGTCGGATCCTCCCACAGCCCGGCATTCTCGGCCGTCGCCCGCGTGACGCCCGCTCGCAGCCGAGCAAGCCGCAGGTCGGCGTTGAAGACAAGGGCGATCACCTCCGCTTCGACGCAAGAGACCCCGTCTCCAGGATTGAACTCGGCAACATCCGGTGCCCGCGCCGCGAGACTGGCGGCGAACGACTGAACCTCGGGGCTCTCCGGCGTTCGAGCCAGAAAGGCCGCATGGTGCCCGTTCATGTCCAACGGGCGGCGTTCGTACGACTGGCAGCCACCGGCTATCAGGGCGAGCAGCGTGAGGCTTGCGAATCTCAACTGGGGCCGCAAGCGCAAGCCCGTAAAGGCGAAGTCGCCCAACAATTGATTCATGTGCATCTCCGATCGAATGGACGCTCGGTCGCGGCCATCCCATTTATGGGTGCCCTGCGAGGCTGAGCGAAATCCGATCTTGTTGGTGAGGAACGAAACGAGTAAGCACCGCCCGAGCCTGAGGGTTGGCGGTGAACTGAACGACATCACCCACCGCGTTCGGGAAGAGAATCCCGTAGCGCGGTTGGTGAAAACGTCAGCACTAGATGAGCAGGCGAGTGGCTTTCAGCGCGAGAACTTGATCCGAAACGCTGAAATCCGGGGGGGTGAATCGCTCGATAACCACGAGCCAGGGTTCGCAGTCCCACGTCAAAACAAAGGCGACCATCAGGGGCAACACGACGTTGCAAAGATCGGGGCTGTCGCCCCGAAGGGTGCTCGGCACCTGTTCGCTGTCCGGAACCGGCACATGGAGGTGGCAGCCGCACTCGTCATCGGGGTGCATCGCCGCGCTGAAGGGGCCATGCTCGTGGTCTTTGCACTGGTTTCCGCCAACTTCGTCGTCCCGCCCGTCAGCGCCGCAGTGTCCACGTATGGCGTGAGCACCTTGTTCGTGCGTGCCGCAATCCTGAATGGGAATGCAAAGCACCTGACCCGGAGCAAACGCGACCAAGCCCTGCACGAAGAGCAGGAGCACGGCGACGAGTTTGACGAGTACACGGGGCATCGGTAGAGGGATCGGCTGGGAAGAGTATGCCGCTTGAATCGGTTTTAGGTTCTTTACGGGAAAACCTCCCGTCCCGAAAAAATAAGGACAGAGCTGCCGTGGCACCATCGGTAATCGTTCACAAAGAACGCATCGTCTAATCGCGATTATTCCACGACTAGACTAATCGAAGGATCGCTTCGCGGACCGCCGCCGGAATCGACGCCTTCACCCTCCGGTCGTAGTCGTAGGCGACGATGATGCCCGAGCCGTCGGCGGCGAGGGCGTTGCCGTGCGCGCGGCTGCGGACCTCGTGGGCGAGGGTGATGCGGTCGTCCTCGATGCTCACGAGTTGCGCCGAGACGTCGACGGTATCGGGAAAGGTGAGCGGGAGGCGGAAGCGGCACTGGACGGAGTGGAGAATGACGCCCGTGCCGCGGGGCGGGGCGTCGAGACTCATCCAGCCGACGCGGCGGCAGAACTCGATGCGGGCGGTCTCAAACCAGCGGAGATAGGCGACGTTGTTGACGTGGCCAAAGGCGTCCATCTCGGCCCAGGCGAGGGGGATGGCGACGGAGATGGGGGCGGGCTTGCCGGTTGGAAGCATGGAGTGTGATGAAGAAGAAGGCATCAAGGCATGCGGCATCGAGGCATCAAGTGCTGAGTCATCAAGGTCAATTGCCAGTCGGCACTATCGTTTCACCCTCCACCATCAAAATGACCGTGCGCTCCGGTGCGCGGGTGCGGTGGATGGCGCCCATCGGCACGACGAAGCCCTGGCCGGGCGTGAGCGAGACGACGCGGCCGGGCTGGGCATCGGGCTGCGCGCTCGCCGGTTCGAGATCGATCAGCAGGTTGCCCGAGACGACGTAGAAGAACTCGTCGAGGCCGTCGTGTTTGTGCCAGTGATACTGGCCTTGGATGACGCCCAGCCGAACGACCGAATCGTTGACCTTGCAGAGGGTCTGGTTGAACCAGGTGTCGGTGCACGCGGCGGCGAGCGCGGGGATATCGACCACTTCGAGCGGCGGATACTTGATGTCGAGGCGGGTGTTGTAGCGGGTGAAGTCGGCGGGGGAGTCAGGCATGATGGGCTCCATGAGCGTCGGCATCGGCCCTGTCAGGCGGTGGCGAGTCGGTCGGCGACCTGTTCGAGAATGGCTGCGGCGACCTGCTCGGGGTTGTAGCCGGCTTTGACCATGACCAAGGGCTTGGCGTGCTGGCGACACCAGGCGCGGGCGTCCTCGATGTGCTGGTGTCCGGCGAGTTTGACGAGCGCGACGACGACGACGGTGGAGCGCTCGGCGATCTCCGGCAGCAGCGGAGCCGAGGAGGCGTGCTCGCGGAGGGTGACCCAGCACACCTCGCTCAGCGCGAACGCGGCGCGGAGCCGTTCGCGGGCGTGGTCGTATTCCTCGCCGCCGAAGATCACCATGCGGGTCCCGGTGAGAAGTTCGCGGACCCTGAGCAGGGTTCTGCTGGGCGGGCGCGCGTCGGATGGCGAGTCGTCGGTGTCGGCGGCGTCGGCGTCGGCGGATGCGCGACTGGCGCGAACGGTTGCCAGGGCAAGGCTCAGGTCGGGCGATCCTGTTTCCGGCGCGGGTGCGTCGGCAAGTGGGGCCAAGGCGGTGACGAGTCTCGCGTCGTCGGGCTTGATGCCCAGGGACACCAGATCGCGGAGCGTGGCGTCGATGCGCGCCCAATCGTCGAGCGCGTCGCGGGAATCAGTTTGTTGGGCCGCCCGGGCGGCATGAAACTTCACCTTGTTGAACTTGGCGCGAAGGGCCTTGTGCCGTTCGGCGGCACCGGTCATGCGCTCGCGCAGGCCTTTGAGCCGGTCGCGCACGTCTTCCCAGCGTGTGGGGTCGGCAGGGTCATCAAGGCGCATATAGCGCTCGACATAGATGCGATCCGTCTCGGTCTTGCGGCGCAGCCAGTGGTGGGCGGCCTCCTGGTCGCGGTCGGGGCTGGTCATCCAGCACCGATCGAGCGCGATGCGAAGGGCCGAGTCGGCCTCGGCCAGGAATTTCACCGCCGACTCCACGGGCTCGCGCTCGCCGGTCGCGTCGGCCTGTCGTGCAGCGCCAGCGGCGGAGGCAAGGTTGTCGTAGCAGCGCGCGATGATCTCGAGCGCCGGCTCGCTGGGGAGTGGTTTGTCGGGCATGAAGCAGAAGACAAAGCACTCGGGGAGCGAGCGTGCCTCGTCAAGCAACGCGTACTTTCGGCGCATCCACTCGTCGCTCGTCCAGCCCTCGCGGCGGGCCCACCCCATGCTGGCCAGGCCAGCGGCGACCTCGCACCCGCGGGCCTTGACCGCACAGCGGCGTTCGATCAAGTCGAGGTTGGGCGCAGAGTGCCCGGCAGTGTTGCCGCCGATGGTGGGTTCGGTCGGGATGGCGGTCAATCGCGCCCGGCCGAGTTCGGCGGTCGTGCCCTCGACTTCGATCATCACCGGCGCGGCACCTCCCAAGACCAGCGGGACGAAGCCGTGGGGGGCGGGCGCGGGCGGCGAGGAGATGATCGCCGATACTGGCGGGCTGTCCGCCGACGGCAACGGAACCGCAACCATCGTTGTGGGCGACTGGATGAGCGATTCGGCGGAAGGAAAAAGCGCCGACGTTGCGCTCTCGGCGGGTGCGGGATGGATAGCCGCCCGTTGGGCGGCATGTCCGGGTCCGCTTCCCGCCAACTCTGCCTGCTCCACCATCCATCGGCCCAAAGCCAGACAGAGAGCGCGCAGTTGAGGATCGGTCGCGAGGCGCGGCGTGAGATAGGCGCGGAGGGCTTCGGCGATGGTGTTGGGGTGCTGACTCATTCGTGCCCCGCGACGGTAGGACTTACCATCGCGAGCCTGGCACCTCTCACACCCCCACCGGCTTCCTGCTCTCATTGAGCAACTTCCGCAGCACCGTCTGCAGGATGCCGCCGTTGCGGTAGTAGTTGATCTCGACGGCGGAGTCGAGGCGGCAGGTGGCCTTGAACGTGGTGGACTTTCCATCGGCCTTGCGGGCGGTGATGGCGATCTCGCCGCGGGGCTCGAACTGGCCGGGGAGGGCGATGTCGAAGGTCTCGGTGCCGTCGAGGCCCAGGGTCGCGGCGGTTTCGCCGGGCTTGTAGGTCAGCGGGAGGACGCCCATGCCCACGAGGTTGGAGCGGTGGATGCGTTCAAACGACTCGGCGATGACGGCCTTGACGCCCAGGAGCATGGTGCCCTTGGCGGCCCAGTCGCGCGAGGAACCCATGCCGTAGTCCTTGCCCGCGAGGACGATGAGTTGAGTTCCGGCCTGCTTGTAGTTGAGCGCGGCGTCGAAGATGGGCGTGACGGGGCCGCCGGGCTGGGTGAAATCGCGGGTCCACCAGCCTTCTTTGATCTTGCCTTCGGTGCCGACGGCGAGTTTGTTCTTCACGCGCACGTTGGCGAATGTGCCGCGGGTCATGACGCGGTCGTTGCCGCGGCGTGAGCCATAGGAGTTGAAGTCGGATTTCTTCACGCCGATGGTCTTGAGGTACGCGCCGGCGGGCGAGGCTTCGGCGATGTCGCCGGCGGGGCTGATGTGGTCGGTGGTGACGCTGTCGGCCACGCTGACGAGGACGCGTGCACCGGTGATCGGCGGCATCGCGCCTTCGCGGGCCTTGGCGGGCATGCCCTCGAAATACGGCGGGTTCTGGATGTAGGTGCTGGCGCTGTTCCAGCCGTAGCGCTCGCTCTTGCTGACGGGCACGTCGTTCCACTGCGGGTTGCCGTTGAACACGTTGCCGTATTCGCGGCGGAACTGCTCGGGGCTCAGGCACTGGGCCTTGGTGGCGGCGATCTCGGCGTGGGTGGGCCAGATGTCCTTGAGGTACACCGGCTTGCCGTCTTGGCTGGTGCCGAGCGGCTCGGTGGCCAGGTCGATGCACACGCTGCCGGCGAGGGCATAGGCGACGCACAGGGGCGGCGAAGCGAGGTAGTTGGCCTTCACGTTCTGATGCACGCGGCCCTCAAAGTTGCGATTCCCGCTGAGCACGGAGGCGGCGATGAGGTCGCCTTCCTTGATCGCGGCCTCGGTCTCATCGGGCAAGGGGCCGGAGTTGCCGATGCAGGTGGTGCAGCCGTAACCGACGGTGTGGAAGCCGAGGGCTTCGAGGTCTTTGGTGAGGCCGGCGCGATCGAGATAGGCGGTGACGACCTTGGAGCCGGGGGCGAGGGAGGTCTTCACCCAGGGCTTGCTCCTGAGGCCCAGCGCGGCGGCCTTGCGGGCGACCAGGCCCGCGGCGATCAGTACATCGGGATTGCTGGTGTTGGTGCAACTGGTGATGGCGGCAATGACGACGCTGCCATGGGTGAGTTTGTGGGCCGAACCGTCGGAACCCTTCCAGGTGCCCGCGGCACCAAAGATCTTGTCCGCCGCGAGGCCGAAGGACGTGTTGCCCATCGGCGCGGCGAGGCTCTTGAAGAACTCGGCCTTGATGTTCTTGAGTTCCACGCGGTCCTGCGGGCGCTTCGGGCCGGCCAGCGACGGCTGGATCGTCGAGAGGTCCAGTTCCATCACGTCGGTGTACTCGATCTGCTCGGTGGGGGGGGCCGACGCGTCGAGCCAGAGCATGTTGGCCTTGCAATACGCCTCGGTCAGCGCGGCTTGCTCGGTGCGACCGGTGAACTTCAGATAATCGATGGCGACTTGATCGACGGGGAAGAAGCCGATCGTCGCGCCGTATTCGGGGGCCATGTTGGCGATGGTGGCGCGGTCGGGGATAGACAACGCCGCGATGCCGGGGCCGAAGAACTCGACAAACTTCTCAACGACGCCCTTCTTGCGGAGGATCTGCGTGACGGTGAGGACGAGGTCGGTGGCGGTGGCACCCTCGGGCAGTTTGCCCGTGAGTTTGAACCCGATGACCTCGGGCGGGAGCATGTAGTAGGGCTGACCGAGCATCACGGCCTCGGCCTCGATCCCGCCGACGCCCCAGCCGACGACGCCCAGGCCGTTGATCATGGTGGTGTGGCTATCGGTGCCGACGCAGGAGTCGGGGTAGAGGACTTGGGTACCCCGATTCTCCGAATCGGGCGCATCCTTCCGCAGCACGCCGGGCGAGAGATACTCAAGATTCACCTGGTGCACGATGCCCGTCGCGGGTGGCACGCAGCGGAAGTTGCGGAGCGACTGCTGCCCCCACTTGAGGAACTCGTAGCGCTCGCGGTTGCGCTCGAACTCCTTGCCGGCGTTGATCGTGAGTGCCTGGGCCGAGCCGAACGCGTCGACCTGCACGCTGTGATCGATGACGAGGTCGCAGGGCACGAGCGGGTTGATGGCTTCGGGATCGCCGCCGAGGGCCTTCATGGCGTCGCGCATCGCGGCCAGGTCCACCACGCAGGGCACGCCGGTGAAATCCTGCAGGACTACGCGGCCGACCATGAAGGGGATTTCGTCCTTGGAGGGGCGCTTGGCGTTCCACGCGGCCAGGCCCGAGACGTCGTCGGCGCTCACGGTGAAGCCGTCGACGTTGCGGAGCATCGATTCGAGCAGCACGCGGATGGAGTAGGGCAGTTTCGCGACATGGCCGATCTTCTTCTCGACCAGAGCCGCGAGGCGGTAGTAGGTGTAGTCCCCGTGCGGGGTCTTGAGGGTCGCTTTGGCGTGGAAGGCGTCGGACATGGTGCAAACTCCGTTCAGTGGCGTGCGCGGCGGACGACGAGACAATGAACCTTACCCCTGCATCGGCATGAGTCGAATCGATGGAGATTAGATGTTTGATAGACAGCGTTTATGGACTGCGCTCAGCCACACCCACCAAAGTACCCCGCAATGGCATCGCTCAGATCATCCGGATCAACCGTGCCGCTGGCGTCGTAGTCGGCAAACGCGGCGGGCGGTATCGCGAAATACCCAGCGATGAAGTCGGCCAGGTCGTCGGGGTCCAGCGTGCCGTCGGCGTTCACGTCGATCGGGCAGGCTCGACGGACGCGCAGCACCTCGCCCGCGGCGGTCAGGAAGTACGGCAGATCGTCGGGCCCGCGGCGGATGGCGATCACACCACGAAAGAGCGGGTTGAAGGTGCGGCCCCAGAGCAACTCCGCGGCTTCGGTGCCGATGGGATTGGTCGTGAAACTGACGCGATCGTCCACACGATCGGCCAGGCCCGGATGCGAAGTGACCAGCGCGGTGCGCTGGGCATTCAGGCGGAAGCGCCAGAGGAAGCCTGTGTTGAAGTTGCCGACGATCAGGGAGTCATCCCAGGCCGGACCGAGGGCCGAGCCGTGCAAGAAGTGCAGCGCGGTGACGCCGGTGGTTTGGAACCAGGCAAAGGCTGGGTCTTGATACGTTGCCGCGGGCTGACCGGGCAGAAACGTGAGGTTGGCGGTGGAGCCAAACTGGCGCGGATGCGAGGCGACGCCCGAAAGCCTGCTCCAACCCATGTTGGCGGCGATGGGCACGCGCGAGATTTCGTCGTAGAAGGCTTCGCCGTTGTCGGAGTTCCACAGATCGCCGGTCGCGGGGTCGACGGCCAGGCCGAAGGGGTTGCGCACACCATAAGCGAACCAGGCTTCGGTGCCCGCTGGCGCGCCATTGGCGGCACCGAAGGGGTTCGCGGGGTGGGGTGCGCCGTCCGGAGAAAGCCGCACGATGGTGGCGGCCTCGTCGATGAACCCGGGCGGCGTATTCGTCGCGAGATACCCGGTGTTGCGCAGGTCGCCATAGCCCGCGTAGATCGACCCATCGAACCCGAAGGCGATCGCCCCGCCGTGGTGATAGCGGGTGTTGAGCGGGCGCTCGCGCAGGCGGCGGTCGAACACGAGGGCCCCGACGCCGCCGTTCGCGCTGGCGTTCCAGATGAAGCGGTCGATCACGTTTCGCGCGGGCGAGGCGAAATGATCAAACTCGTTCTGCTGAGTGTCGCGCCCTGGGAAGCGGGTGAGGTCGTACCGGATGAGCACGCCGCCAGTGGTCGCGAAGTTGGGCTCGGGCTCGATGGCCTGCACGCCGAACTCGGATTGATCGTCGGTGAGGTCGGCGGTGACGATCTCCAGATCGAGCACGACCGGCCCGGGTTGCGCGATGGTGCCGGGCGCGAGGTCGATTCGGCGGACACGCCCATCGGCGCGGCTGACGGCGAGCATCGTGCGCGGGCCGACAAACATCAGACCCGTGCTGCACACGAGTTGCCCGCTGCCCAGGCCGCTGGCGACGACTTCGACACGCAGACGCGGGTCGAGCATGGTGGGCTGCGCCGAGGCGTTCGCCGCGAGCGCGAGTGCGGCCACGGCGGCCATTGGCGAGACCGGCGGCAATACCAAACGACACATGCGGGAGGGGTTCATGAGTGCGCGCACAACTACCGCGCAGAAGTGCGCACCCTGGAACGTACCTCATGAACGGGCCATGTGCCAGCCATCGCCGTGCTTTGCACGGGCCTCCGCGCCCGCTCTCGATCTTGATTCAGTCAGCATCCCGCGAAGTACGCGGCGATGTAGTCCGCGAGGTCGTCGGGGTCGGCGGTGCCGCTGCCGTCGTAGTCCGCTTGATCGCAGGAAATCTGGCTGATCGACTGCGAGAAGTAGCAGGCGATGAAGTCGGCAAGGTCGTCGGGGTCGAGCGTAAAACCGCAGAAAATATCCGCAGCGAGCATGTTGTCCGTTCGCATCACTCACTTGGGGTGGAAACCTTGCCCCAAGAGGGGATCAAATCAACTGACTGAACCGGCCTGACGAACGCCCGAAACCTCCCGGCCGGAAGCGGCCGGCAACCAGCACCTCAAGACCCCGGGCGGGGATGGTCGAAGGGCCATCCCTGCGGTTGCTTTTGTGGACCACCCTCCCCCGCTCCCACCCAGCGGGGGAGGTGGCCGAGTCCGCGAGGCCGGCGGGGGTTCTCGATAGACTCAATCGCGCGGCTCGCATCGATCGTCACGGAGCCCCCCACCGTTACTCGCCGAGCCTCATGACCCTCCCCCGCTGGAGCGGGGGAGGGTGGTAAGTCCGTATCATGGCGCGAACGAACAATCGTCCGCACCACGAAGGACCAGCGCCATGACTTCACCAGGCAAACCCGCCATCCGTCTCTACGAAGGCGAGACCGACGCGCTGATGGCCGCCGACCTCGCGCCCGAGCGCGTGACGCTGCTCCCGGGCGAAGGCCGCGTGCCCGCGGACGGGTCGCTCTCATCCAGCGAACGCCTCCGCATCCTGTGGGGGCAGGACATGCTCCGCGATGTGATCGACGGGCGCTATCGCTCCATCGTCGTCGGCGTGAACGACGGCGACAACAGCCACGGCATCATCGCGCAACTCGTGCAACTGATCCAGACCAGCCAGTGGACGGCGCGAGCCGTGACGTCGTACGCGCGGATGTTCCAGGAGAGCGTGGCGATCCACGCGGCCCGCGACCGCGAGCCCTATGTGCTCAAGTTCGACCTCGACCGTCTGCTGATCCTGGGCGTGCTGCGACCCAAGGGGCGCGACCACTTCACGCTGGAAGACCTGGGCCGCGGGTTCACGACGGTGGTGAAGATGCTCGAACAGCGCGACGACCGCCGACCCGTGGCGTCGGTGTCGTTCCTCAACGCCCGCGCCAATCGCCTGTGCGATGAGCACGGCCGCGAGCCGAGTTTCGAGAAGGTATTGGCGACGATGTACGCGGCCGGCTTCAGAGGGGACGTGTACACCGCGCCGGCGATGTGGAAACTGGGGCACGTCGGGGTGTTCCCGAGTTACCCGTTTCCGGCGGGCGTGGGGCGCATGCGCGAAGGCAGTTCATGAGAGGGGAGTGGCACTGGGCTCTGGGCTCTGGGCTCTGGGCTCTGGCGGAGACTCGCCGCCTTCCTCCACCCCCTCGCTCTCGGTGCGGGTTTCTGATCAGAAAGGTGCCGGCTCATCGGGCTCGTCGGTATCGATCGCGCTGGGAGGCGGCGGCGGCACCTCCGTATCATCCTCGTCTTCCCGATCCGGCCCGCCCCCGTCGCGGAAGTTCGAGACTGGCCCCGTCGGCGGCGGTGCCGAGAAGCCACCCATCCGCGCCGAGCCGCCGATGCTTGCTCCGCTCCCACCACCGCCAAAGTCACTCGTGAGACTACCGCGGCTTGGCGCAGGGGACGCCGTGCCGCCGCCCATGTGGGGCGGCGGCGTGCGCGTGTGCACGGCCGGTGCAGGGGGCGCGCTCGCGCCGCGTCCATGACCACCGTCACCCCCACCACCGCCCCCATACGACCGCCCGTGCGAAGTCGGCGGCGGCGGTGCCGAGTCCGCGTGGTTCTTGAACCGCGTGGTATGCGCATCCCAGGTCAATCGCACCGTGCCCGTCGGGCCGCTGCGCTGCTTGGCGATGATGATCTCCGCCACGCCCACCTTGTCCTCGTTGAGCGGATCGGTCGCCCAGTTCGGGTCCCCGATGTGGTAGTACTCCTCGCGGTGCAGCAGCATGACCACGTCCGCGTCCTGCTCCAGCGAGCCCGATTCGCGCAGGTCCGACAGCCGCGGCCTGTTCCCCTCGCGCCCTTCCGGCCCGCGGTTCAACTGCGACAGGCACAGTACCGGCACCTTGAGTTCGCGCGCGAGGGCCTTCACGCCACGCGAGATCGCCGACACTTCCACCTGACGGCTCTCCCGCGCCTGCTGCGGCGACGACAGCAACTGCAGGTAGTCGATCATCAGGGCTTTCACCCCGTGCTGATGCACCATCCGCCGCGCCCGGGCCCGCAACTGCAGCAGGCTGAGGCCGGGCGTGTCGTCGATGAAGAGCGGGGCTTGACCAAGGTAGTTACACGCTTCCGCGATGGCTTTGTACCCATCGTGCCCCAACTTGCCGGTTCGAATCTGGTGACTGTCGTACCCGCTCCACGCGCTGATCAGTCGCTGCACGAGCGCGGACTTGCTCATTTCCAAACTGAAGACCCCGACGGGCACCCGCGGTCGCTCGTTCCGCACGCTCGATGGTCCGCTGGTACCCAGCGCCATCTGCTCGGCCAGGTTGAGCGCGAGCGCCGTCTTTCCCATGCTCGGCCGCGCGGCCAGAATGATCATCTCGCCCGGCTGAAGCCCGCTGAGTTTCTCGTCCAACTCGTAGAACCCGGTATGCACGCCCTCGGGCTCGCCCTTGCCATCCTCGATCGCGAGCAACCGGTCATACTCGATCTGCAGCAACTGTGCCAGCGATTGCGGATCGCTGCTCATCTCCTCCTGGGCGATCTCGAAGATCCGCTGCTCGGCCGCGTCCACCAGTTTCGACGCGTCGTCACCCGTTGTCTGCGATCCCTGGTAGGTATCAAACAGAATCTGCCCCGCGGCGTCAATCAGCCGCCGCAGTTTGTACTTCTCAGCGACCAGCCGCGCGTAATGCAACGCGTTGGCGGCCGTGGGGACGCCCTCCGCCAGCCGCACAAGGTACTCAGTCCCGCCCGCCTGCCCCAAAATGCCCTTGTCCGCCAGCGCCTGGTTCAACTGCACAAGGTCGCCGGAGTGGTGTTTGTCAAAAATCTCCACAAGACCTGAGAACACCAGGCCATGGCGCGAGTCGTAAAATGCATCCGCCCCGCGCACGATGTTGATGACATCCGCGACCACCCGTGGGTCGAGGATCATCGACCCCAGCAAACTCATCTCGGCTTCGATCGACGCCGGGGGCTCACGGTCGAATAACTTCCCCAGCGGCGGCTTGGGCGCGTTGGCCCGGTCCTTCCAGTTAGCAGGACGCTCATACCGCGCAAAGTCGAGGCGATCGCCTCCAGGAGCCGGATTGGGTACGGGCGCGGATGTCACAGGGGGTCAAGGGTACCGGGTCTGGCTCACGGGTCCAGACACAATCCCGCTACGTCGATTCAGTTGGTGCGTTTCCATCGAGCACCCCAACAATGGACACATACCGTGCGCTGGCTCACAGTTCGCCCACGAGGCCATCCACATATCCTGCACTATGCCAGCCGACCCTTCCTTCCCCGACGCCCTCACAGGCCGCTGCCACTTCTCCGGCCACGAACTCCCAACCCCCCTTCCCGCTTCGCCCTTCTCCCTCCTCGCCGACTGGCTCGCCGACGCCGCGGCTCGAAAAACCCAGCCCAATCCCAACGCCGTCACGCTCGCCACTGCTGATGCCGAGGGACGCCCGTCCGCCCGCATCGTGCTCGCCCGCGGGCTCGACACCGGTCGCGGCTTTGTCGTCGTCTACACCAACTACGACTCCCGCAAGGGCCTTGATCTGGCCGCCAACCCGCGTGCCGCGCTGGTGTTTCATTGGGACCACTTGGAACGCCAGGTCCGCCTCGAAGGCCTCGTCACCCGTTCGCCTGCCGCCGAGAGCGACGCCTACTTCAACACCCGCCCGCTCGGCAGCCGCCTGGGCGCGTGGGCCAGCCAGCAGAGCCGCCCCCTCGCGCAGCGCGACGACCTGATGACCGCCGCGTTTGACGCCATGCAGCGCTTTGGCGTCTCGGTCGACGCCGACCTCGAGCACGACCGCACCATCACCATCCCCCGCCCGCCGCACTGGGGCGGCTACCGCCTCTGGGCCACGCGTGTCGAACTCTGGCTGGGCCACCCCAACCGCCTGCACGACCGTACCGCGTGGACCCGCGACCTGACGCCCGCAACGGTCGATGGCGTGCCGGGTTTCGAAGGCTCGGCGTGGTCGAGCCAGAGGCTTCAGCCGTGATGGGCATCCTTCTCGTGGCCGCGGGCGGTGCGCTCGGCTCGGTCGCCCGTTACGGGCTTTCAGCCCTGATCCGGTCGCACACGCCCACCTTTCCAATCGGCACGCTCGCGTGCAACCTGCTGGGCTGCCTGCTCATCGGCATCCTCGCGGGCCTTCTGGGCGTTTCGGGTACGGAACACGACCGCGCCCGGCTGTTCCTGTTCACGGGCATCCTCGGCGGCTTCACCACGTTCTCCAGTTTCGGCCTCGAAACCATCGGCCTGCTCCGCGAAGGCCGCGTGGGCACCGCGATCCTGTATGTGGGCCTCAGCAACGCGCTGGGCCTGCTGCTGGTGTGGCTCGGTTGGCGCGCGACGGGCTCTTAAATAGGTGGCACAGGCGTCCCGCCTGTGTTCGCTTCGGCACACAGCACGCGCAGAATGCACCGGAATCACCTCGGCCGCATAGCCAGCGCCTCCTCGATCACCCTCCGCGCGGGTGCCAGTGCCTCCCCATCCAGCGCCAGCCGCGGCGGCCTCACCCTCGCACTGCCCATCGCCACCATCTCCTGCACCAACTTGATCAGATGCACAAACATCGGCCCGGTATCCAGCCGCAACAGCGGGAGGAACCACGCATACAACCGCTGCAACTCATCGCGCTGCGCCGGCGTCGCCGCGTCCGATGCGGCCCACATCGACAACTCAAACAACCGCACCGATTCCCTGGGCAGCGCGTTCACCAGTCCTGCGATCCACCCCGTCGCGCCCGCAGCAACGCCCTCCACGATCAGGTCATCCACGCCCACCAGCAGCGAAAGCCGGTCGCCCAGCATCGCCCGCAGGGCGGTCACACGCCGCACGTCCGCCGAGGATTCCTTCACCGCGACCAGGTTCGCGTGCCGCCCGGCGAGTTCGGCGACCTGATCGGGCAACAGGTCGGTGGCGTAGGCGATCGGGTTGTTGTACGCCATGCAGGCCAATCCCGTCGCGGCGATCACCGCCTCGTAGTGGGCCCGCGTCTCGGGCCACGTTCCCCGATACACATAGGGCGGCAGCACCATCAGCCCCCGGCAACCTAACTCCGCCGCTTCCCGCGCCTGCCGAACCGCCTCGCGGGTGGAGAGCGCCGCCACCGTCGCGATCACCGGCTTCTCACCGCACGCGGTCACCAGCGTTCGCAGCACCGCGCGGCGTTCGTCGGCATCGAGCGTGCCGCCCTCGCCCAGCGAGCCCAAGCCCACGATGCCCGTGCAACCCGCGCCCAGCATCCACGCGGCGTGCCTGGCCAGAAAGGGGTGATCGACCGCACCATCAGCCCCGAAGGGTGTGGTGATCGCCGGCATCACGCCGCGGAAGATGCTGGCTGCGGTGGTCATTACGCATTCAGCCCTGCCGCCCGCCGGCGCTCGCCGCATGGCCCGTCATCGTTTCGGGCGTGCGCTTCACGAGGCCAAACCAGATCAGGCAGAAGACCGGCCAGACCAGGCGGATGGCGGTGTAGATGAGCATCTGGATCATCATGGCCGGCCCGGACATGAACTTGGCCGCGGGCACGTTCGGATTCTCCTGCACCCATTTCTCGAGCGCCGGCATGTGCCGGAACCCGTCCCACAACCCGATCGCGATGAGCACGAGCGTCAGCCCCGCCCACACCATGTGCAGCGTGCGTCCCAGGGCCTGGCGGCGCAGCGTCAAGATGCCCGCGAAGAGCAGCAGGAAGGCCATGAGGAACGAAGCCCCGAGCGACACGAGCGCCAGCGGCGCTTGCGGCGGCTGCTCCCGCAAGGCCTTGGCCCGCTGGGCTTCGTCGGGAATCATCCCGATCAAACTCGGCGACGCCACCGCAAGCGCCAGCATGCATCCGGCGCAGCATCCGCCGATCACCACCCAGATAATGCTGAGCGTGCCGATGTGGCGTGGCCACGCGGGGGCGTCGTCGAGCAGCATCGGCTCTTCAAGAGAGGGTGGCAGGGCCGAGCCCGCGGGCAATCCGGTTGAATCCGACATGCGACAGCCTCCACACGCGGGCGAGCGTGTGCCCGCGTACAAGGATCATACCGGGGGCGTGCCGCCGCACGCGCAGGCCTGTGGGGCCGTGTTCTCCTCCCAGAGCACGGGCGATTCGCTGGCCCACCCGAACATGCGCCCATGAACACGCGGCTGAACGAACTCCACCTATCGCCCGGAGAACACTTACCGATACGGATTGGCAGTCGGACACGCGAGACCCTGGCGGCGCACCCGCGATTGCGGTAGACTGCGCTGGCTTCCAGGAGACTTTGCATGATGCGCACGAGCAACCCGGTTCTTGGCGAGAACACCTTTGCCCGCTTCGGCGAGGAGTTGCTGACAGGCTCCCGCGCCAAGGTGATGACGATTCAGGGCACGGTGCTGTGCACGTTCATCCTGCTGGCCCTGTGCAGCGCCACGGCGGTGGCGGTGTGGGGCTGGCTGTCGCCGGCGGTGCTGGCGGCGAAGGCGGGCACGGGTTCGCTGCCGCCCGCAGCAATCCCCACCGTGATCGGCTGCGCGATCGGCGGGTTGGTTCTGGCGCTCATCATCAGTTTTGTGCCGAAGGCCGCGCCGTATCTTGCACCGGTGTATGCCGTGGCGGAGGGTGGTGTAATCGGGATGGCTTCGGTGTTCACCGCCGCGTTCTACAAGGGCGGGCCGATGCTTGTGCTGCAGGCCGGGCTGCTCACGTTCGGCATTCTTGCAGCGCTTCTGCTGGCGTATGCGTCGAGGCTGATCAAGGCGTCGGAAAACTTCAAACTGGGCGTCACTGCGGCTACCGGGGGCATTCTGCTGGTGTCGGTCGCCAGCATGGTGCTGGGGATGTTTGGCATCCGGATTCCCTATCTGTGGGAGAGCGGGCTGATCGGCATCGGGTTCTCTGCGTTTGTGGTCGTGGTGGCATCGCTGAACCTGGTGCTCGACTTTGATTTCATCGAAGAGGGTGCCGAGGCGGGCGCGCCGAAGTACATGGAGTGGTACGCGGCGTTCGGGCTGATGGTGACGCTGGTGTGGCTGTACCTGTCGATTCTGCGGCTGCTGCGGCTCATCGCGGGGCGGGATGATTGAGGCGGTTGGTGGTGAACAAAGAAGGCGTCGTGGCACGGGGCATCGAGGCATCAAGTGACGGAAGCCATCGCTTCAAGCAGTGTCTTGCACACCTCGGCTGGCTGTTCACGCCCGCACACCACGCCACTCACGGCCACGCCTCGGCATCCGGCCGCCATTAACTGACCGATGTTTTCAGGCGTAATGCCGCCGATAGCGAGGTGAGGCCGCCGCGCGAGTTGATCATCGGCGAGGTAGGTGCGCAGATAGTCCACGCCGCTGGTTTCGCGTAACTTGGTGGCCGTGGCAAACATCGCGCCAACACCGCAGTAATCCGCACCGGCGTGGGCCGCTGCACGGGCTTCGCCCAGATCGTGCGTGGAGACGCCGACCAGCAGCCGCTCGCCCGCGAGGGCCCGCACGCTCGCCACGGGCAGGTCGTCTTGGCCGAGGTGCACGCCGTCGGCACCGGCAAGAAGCGCGATGTCGGGCCGGTCGTTGACGATCACGGCGGCGCGGCCTTTGGCCAGTTCCACTAGCCACTTCGCCCGCTTCAGCAGTTCCCCATCGCTCAAACTCTTCTCCCGCAGTTGCAGGCAATCGGCCCCGCCTTCGAGCGCGGCCGCCGCCACTTCCTCCCAGGGCTTCAGGCAGAGCGACTCGGTGAGCAGCACGCACAATCGCCACTGCACGCTGCGGCCTGTGCCCATCGCCAGCAGAAGATCGCGCTCCACGTCGTACGCGCGATAGCGGATGGCCTCAACCACCTCCCACGCGCGCGGGCGCGCGGGCGCATTCGTTGGCCCCCCCACTTCCGCCACTGACGCGATTTTCACGACCTCTTCAATCACCCGCAGGGCCTCGGCCACACGTTTGCCGGCGGCGGCCGCGATGTCTCGCAGACCGGCGCGCTTCCCCTCGGTTGAACCGGTGACGTCTGTCCCCACGTCGCCCGCAGTGTCGCGGTGGGCCAGCAGGGCCAGCCCATCCACCCCAGCCGCGTCGAGCGCGGCCTTCAGGTCATGGCGCAGGGCCTTGACACGCGCGCACAGGGGCCGGTTGCCCAGCCCAAGCCGGGCGATGTCCTCCAGCACGCGAAGCCCCTCGCGGGCCCGGTTGGCGTTGGCATCCAGCAGGCGAAGTTCAGGGAACCGAATTGACACCTATCATACTCCGAACTAGAATGGTAAAAGATACGGTGCCAAATGGCCGATTTCTTCATGTGGCTCTGACGGGAATTCGAGGCATACTTCTGGTATACACTCAATCACCGCAGAACACTGCGGAAGCGATTCGCAGTTTCCAAACCAAGGCGAAGCAATGTCAATCGCGTCTGTGCAGCTTCCATTGTCCGTCTGCAACGGCCTGAGTATGGCCGATGTCGAGCAGCGCATTCGCGCATGGGGTGCCACGCAACCAGGGTTGCTCTCGTTCAAAGTCGCGCGGGGGATTTTCAACCCCACATGCCGCGTTGCGCTCGATGTCGTGGGCGAGACCGATCGGACACGGGTTCACGCCGCTTTCTGCGCCCTCGAAGAGACCCTTCTTCGGGAGATCTCTTTTGATCTGGAATGGATGACGTTCTCTGTCGACGAGTATCCCATTCAGCGTCGCGCATTTTTTCATGACTGCTACAAGCCAGGTGCCACCACCGGTGACGCGAGCGCCGAAACGCAGTGCGCAGACCTGATTGTTTTTCCTGAGCGGCTTTCGCCGGAGATCGCGCCTCGCTGGGCGCAGTTGGTGTGTGGATGAGCGGTTCGCGACCGAGCGATTTTCCGCACGGCACGAAGCACGCAGATATCTTCAAGCAGTACTACCTCGCGGGAGATGTACGCTTGACGGATGCCGGTCGCGTCATTCGATATGTGAATGACGAGCCTCTCATTAAATCCGTTGCGCTAGAAATGCGGAAATCGGCTGAAGCGCGCGTTCAATCTGACGCGCACGAGGCTGCCGCTTGGCTTGGCTGTGCGGCCCTGATGCAGGTGATGCGCCTTTGGTGTCGCCCAAGCGGTGACCCAGAGATCAACTTTTGGATTCGAGGGGTCCAAAGACGCGTCTGGTGCGCCCAAGCGGTGTACGGCCACCAACCCAACGCTGCCTACAAGGATGTCTGGCCGAACTTCCATGCCGTCGCAAGTGGCGCAGACAAGGCCAAGTTATCCACCATCAAACTGCTTGACCCCTCAGCCAACGCTGAAAAAATGACGAAGCTTGAAGTCACACTTCGAAAGCAGTACGACCAGCAGATTCAGGGGCTTCTACAACAGCAGACGCTCCTTGCGGATGCCGTCAATACTTTGCGCGACGGCTTGGTGTAATTTTTCGGGTCCCAAGTGAACCGAAGCCGCGCACGCTCGCGGTGGAAGTCCGTTTTTTGTACACTTCCTCCATGTCTACCTCTTCCACCCTCGTCGCCGAGCCCTGCGTCATTGTCATCTTCGGTGCCTCGGGCGACCTGACCAAGCGCAAACTCGTGCCCGCCCTGTACGACCTTGACCGGCAGGGCCGTCTGCCCGCGGGCGTGTGCATCCTCGGCACCAGCCGCAGCGACAAGACCGACGACGCGTGGCGCGCCGAACTGACGCCCTGGGCCAAGGACCATTCCGCCAACTTCGACGAAGCCAAGTGGCACGCCTTCGCCAAGCGGATTTTTTATCACGCCGGCGATGCTTCGCAGGCCGACGCGATGGGCCCGATGGCCAAGCGCATCCAGACCATCGGTCGCGATCTGAAGATCAACCGCCAGGGCGACATGCCCAACATCCTCTTCTACCTCTCCACGTCGCCCAATCTGTTCGAGCCGATCATCGACAACATCGGCGGGTCGGGCATGGTGAATGAGGGCCGTCGGTGGTGCTCGCTGAATCAGCAGAATCTGCCGTGGCAGCGCATCATCATCGAGAAGCCCTTCGGGATCGACCTGAAGACCACCGTCTCGCTCAACCAATGCCTCGGTCGCGTGTTCGAGGAAGAGGCCACCTACCGCATCGACCACTACCTGGGCAAGGAACTGGTGCAGAACGTGCTGGTCATGCGGTTTGCCAACACCATCTTCGAACCACTGTGGAACCGCAACTACATCGATCACGTCCAACTCACAGCCGCCGAGACCGTCACGGTCGGCTCGCGGGCCGCGAACTTTTATGACACCGCCGGCGCGCTGCGCGACATGGTGCAATCGCACCTCCTGCAGGTGCTGACCCTCGTCACGATGGAACCGCCCTCGTCCTTCGAGGCCGCGGCCATCATGCGCGAGAAGATCAAGATCATCGACTGCTCGCCCACGCTCAGCGAGGCCGACGTCCCCCGCTTCGGCGTCTTCGGCCGCTACGGCAAGGGCTCCTCGGGCAAGCCCGATGACGTCGCGTACATCGACGAAAAAGGCGTGGTCGAGTCCCGAAAAACCGAGACCTTCGCCGCCATGTGCCTGCATTTCGATAACTGGCGCTGGGCCGGCGTGCCGTTCTTCCTGCGCAGCGGCAAGCGCATGGCCGGCAAACTCACCGAGGTGGTCATCCACTTCAAGAAGCCCGCTACCAACATGTTCGCGCGCATCGACCCCGCGCTCGCCTACCGCCCGCCCAACCGCCTCATCATCAACATCGCCCCCCGCGAAGGCATCTCCCTGCGCATGGAAGGCAAGGTCCCCGGCCCGGGCCTGCAACTCGACTCGGCCAAACTCGATCTCGACTACCTCGAACGCTTCGGCGGCGAAGTGATCGAGGCCTACGGCCCGCTCATCCTCGACGCCATCCGCGGCGACCGCACCCTCTACAAGCACCGCGACGAAGTCGAAGGCGGCTGGCGCATCTGCGAACCCTTCCTCAACTCCGGCGCGCTCCGCCAGAACATCGAAACCTACCTCCCCGGCACCTGGGGCCCCCCAGGCTCCGACGCCCTCATCGGTCACGACTGCCCCCCGGGCACCACCCGCACCTGGCACAACCCGCAGACGGCTGATATCCGCTAGCCGTTCGGAACGGGGAGTCACCACTGAGACACAGAGGCACAGAGATCGGAATGAGAAGCGAAGAAAAGAGAAGGGGAGTTGATCGGGATCAGGACTTGATGCCTTGATGCTGAGTGCCTCAAGCCTTCTTGTCAGACACTTTCCCCGTTCCCGCTCGACCCCTCTTTCCCTCGGTGCTACCTCGGTGACTCTGTGCCTCGGTGGTGTGCCTTGGTTTTATGACTTCCTTGGCCGCCACGAATCCAGCAACACCAGCACCAGCGTGAGGGCTGTCGCGCCGTTATAGGCGCTGCCGCCGACGATCACGCCTGTGACCCACCTGGCGTCTGTGTTCGTGAGCCACCACGACGCGATATCCAGCGCCAGGCCCAGGCCTGTGACGCACAGCAGGCCGCCAATCAGCCATCTGGGCCAGCAGGTCAGCATCGCCAGCAGGCCGATGGCCACACTCATGGTTCCCAGGCTCAGCGCGTGCGTGTGGGTGCTGATCGCCTTGACCTTGTCGGGCGTGCGCTCCGAGCGGCGTTCGAACGCGAACGTCTTCACCTGGTCCCACGATTCCAGCCCGATTGCGCGGGCCTTCGCGTCGCTGCCCTTGGCCGAGTGGCACGACACGCACGAGGCATTCAGCACATCGCGTGGCGTGGGGTCGGCGAAATCGATGTTGTCGTAGTTCTCCGCCACGCGCTCGGCCGTCAGCCACTTCACCAGCGTCGCCTTGGCCTCGGGCTTCAAGTCCACGTTGATTCCCGCCGAGTGGCCATCCTCGGCAATCGCGCGAATCCGCGCGGGCGCTTTCAGGCCGCTGTACGCCGCGACCAGGTCGTCTTTGGTCAGCCCGGGGCGCTCGTCGCGGTTCTGATAGTGGTTGACGATGTGCTGCGCCGAGGCCGCCAGGCCCATCGCGAAGACCGCGATGAGGCCCGCCAGCCCGATCTTCCCGAGGATCGGCCAGTTGCGCAGCAAGAGCGGATTGGTGAGGTTCGACTGGTCCATGATGATGCGCATCCTGTTCACACGAGCCGCGACTCAGGCGATCTTCAGCGACGCCGGGTCGATCTTCACCTCGGTGCCGCTCGCGAGCGCCTGGTTGGCCGCGAGGATCACGGCAAGCGTCTTTAGCCCCTCCTCCGCGCTGCAACCCGTGGTCTTGCCACCCGTCACACTTCCACCCGCAGCAATCGCCTTGAAGAAGTTCTCGAGCGCGTAGTACACCGGCTCGTTGGGCAGCCCCACGCCGTCTTTCAACTTGCCCTGGCTCGCCAGTTGCGTCGCGTCGGCGATCAGCGTGATGCCCACGTCCTTGTGGAAGGGCTGGCGGTTCGCGTAGACCTCCCACCCTTGCGTCGGCGCGTCGGATTCCTTGAACATCCAGCCGTGCGACCACGCCAGGCGGATCGCCGACGACGAGCCCTGGAACAACTCGTATCGCCCCTCATACGAGTTCGCGAGCGTCACGGCACTGTGCAGCCGCGCCCCATCCTCAAACGCGAACTCCGCCGCGATGGTGTCGGGCAGCGTGCGGCCATCATTATGCAGGCGAATCCCGCCCGCGGCCCGCACCGACACCGGCTGCTTGCCGCGGTACCAGTGCACCACGTCGAGCTGGTGCGACACGATCTCGCCCAGCAAACCCGTCGAGAGGGCGGGATCAAGACGCCAGTTGAGGGCCTTCTCGCGTGCCGCCTCTGCCGCCGGCACGCGCCAGGAGGTCTTCTGGGCGAAACTGGTCCGCATCGAGACCATGTCGTTGAACGCGTCGGTGCGGAAGAACGACCTCGCCAGGCCATAAACGGGGTTGCTGCGCCCTTCGTGCCCGATCGCGCACACCATCTTCGACCCCGCCGCGGCCTTGGCGATCGCCCGCCCCGCCTCCAGCGTGTGGGCCATCGGCCCCTCGCAATACACATGCTTCCCCGCCGCGAGGGCATCGGTGGTCACCTTCGCGTGCTCGTGCGTGGGCGTCGCGACGATGACCGCCGTGAGACCCTTGGCCTTCTCGAGCATCGCGGCGTGCGACTCGAACGCCTCGGCCCCGGCGACGCGTCCCTTGGCGCTTGTCAGCCGGGTCGCATCGTTGTCGGCGACGGCGACGATCTTGGCCGCGCCGCTCATCTTGGCCAGTTCGGTGGCGATGGTACGTCCCTGCCGCCCAAAGCCGACGAGCCCGACGCCGATGGGCTCATCGAGCATGAGTGCCGCGGGAAGTGATTCGGGCAGCAGCGACACCGCCGCAAGCCCGCCCGCCGCCGTTAGGAATGTTCGCCGATCAACTGCGTTCATCATGAGCCTTTCTCGTCTGACCACCCTCCCCCGCTCCCCGCGGGGGAGGTGCCGAGCGAAGTTGGGGGGCGAGGCGGAGGGGGTTCTCGAAGCGGCGAGATCGTACGCCCTCGCGCGGCAACTCACGCCAATTTCCGGCTCACTCCACCCCAAAACCACTCTCGCGTTCGCACCACACCGGCGTGCTCATCCCCGGCTCACCAAACCCCAACCCCGCCGCGTGCAGCCTCAGGCGCGACCCGCCATCGTGGCGGGCCCCCGGCCCGCCATACAGCGAATCGCCAACGATTGCGTGACCAATCGAGGCCATGTGCACCCGCAACTGGTGCGTTCGGCCGGTTCGTGGTTCAAGCCTCATGAGCGTCGTACTGACGCCCCGCGCCAGCACTCGCCAACGGGTCTCCGCTTCGCGCCCCTGAACCGGGTCTACGACTTGCCGCGGGCGGTTGGCGACATCCAACCTCATGGGCAACGTCACCACACCCTCATCGCGCTCGACCACGCCTCGCACCACCGCTTCATAATGCTTCTCGACCAGCCGCCGCTCAAACTGCCGCGACAGGTCCTGATGCACCTCGGCATCCAGCGCCAGCACCATCAAGCCACTGGTCTCCATGTCCAATCGGTGCACGATCAGTGGCCCCGTCGCGCGGGGATAAGCCTGCCGCGCCCACGAGGCCACGCTCGCCTGGTGCCCCGGCCCCTTCCCGGGCACCGACAGCACGCCCGGCGGCTTGTCAATCACCACCCATCGCGCCGCTTCGCGCACGACACGAATCCCCTCGGGATCGGCGGGAACAGGCCGAGCATCGATCGCGCGCTGGGGGGTGGGGGTGGGGGTGTCGCTCACAGGCTGATTGTTTGCGCCAGGCAGCACGAATGAAAAACGCTCGCGAGGATTCGTCCTCGCGAGCGTCTTGATTCATCCAGTTCAACTCAAATCACACGCGACGACGCTTCGTCGGCCGGCACCCATTATGGGGTACCGGCGTGTGGTCTTCGACGGCCGTGATCCGCAGGCCCGAGGCCGTCAGCCCGTTGCAGGCTGATTCGCGACCCGCGCCCGCGCCCTTGATGCGGACTTCGATCTCGGAGACGCCGATCTTGCGGGCCTTCTGGCCGCAGTTCTCGCCCGCGCGGGTCGCCGCGAATGGCGTGCTCTTGCGGGTGCCCTTGAAGCCGATGGTGCCGGCCGAGTCCCAGCAGAGGGTCTCGCCGTTGGTATCGGTGATGGTGACAATGGTGTTGTTCTGGCTCGCCCGGATATGCGCGATGCCACGGACGACGTTCTTGCGGATCTTCTTGACCTTCGACATGCCTGTTCCTTTCGCTCCGGTTGTCCGGCCCATTCACGCTCAGTGAAGGGCCGGATCGTCGCGTTACTTGCCTTCTTCTGCCAGTGCCTAATGCCTGATGCCCAGTGCCTACTACGCCTTAGCCCTTCACGCCCTTCTTGCCCGCGACCGTCTTGCGACGACCCTTGCGCGTGCGGCTGTTGGTGCGGGTCCGCTGACCACGCACGGGCAGACCGCGGCGATGGCGATCGCCCCGGTAACTGCGGATGTCCTTGAGCCGCTGCACGTTCTGGCTCACCTGACGACGCAGCGCACCCTCAACCAGGTACGACGCGTCGATGATGGCATTGATCTGGGCCAGGGCGGTCTCATCGACCTCGCCGGCGCGCAGGTCGGGGTTCACCTTCGCCTCGACCAGAATGTCCTTGGCGAACTTCGAGCCGATCCCGTGGATGTACTGGAGGGCGAAGTAGATCTTCTTCTTCTCAGGAACGTCGATACCGGCAATACGAGGCACAGGAAACTCCTTGCCGCCCGGGTGTCCGCAGGCACATTCGCTGCGGATCGGACGTGTTGTTCTCGAGCCAATCCAACCCATCAACCGCACTTCAGGCCGATCCGTGAACCGCGATCGCCCCAAAGACCTCAGTCTGACGCCTGATGTCTGGCGTCCGACGTCGCTTAGCCTTGGACCTGCTTGTGCTTCGGATCCGCCTTGCAGATCACCCGCACCTTGCCCTTGCGACGAACCACCTGGCAGTCCTTGCACACACGTCGTACCGATGCGCGAACCTTCACGGCGTAGCCCCTGCTCAAAAGACGGTGCCCCCCGCACACCCACCGGCTTCAACCGGCGGGCAACAGGGGAAGGGAAGTATACCCGCCAGTTCCGCCCCTGCCCACAGCCTTGGGTACCCGGCTTTCCGAGCCGGGTGGGTGCATTCGGTCAGGTTCCCTGCTGGCCGGCCCAGCGACCGCTTCGACGCTGGATCATGGACGCCGCGACCTGAGGCTGGGCGAAGGTCCGGGTCGATCGTTCACGATGCCGTCGGGCACCGCCCAACTGTGGCCGGCTCAACGCGACCGAGGCCTCACGGACACCCTGCGAAAAACGCCGCGATGAAATCGGCCAGATCGTCGGGGTCGATGAATCCGTCGCCGTTCACGTCACCGCGTGCGCACGACGGGCTCGCGAAGTAGCACGCGATGTAATCCGACAGATCATCCGGATCAACGTTGTCGTCTCGATTGAAGTCGGCCGGGCACGTGCCCGGGCACGAGTTGTCGATGAACCCGTCAAAGTTGGTATCCACGGCTCCGCCGCTCGGCGGCGGCAGGATGATGTCGCACACGTCGTCCACGCCGTTGGGCGTGATCGAAATCGGGTCGCCGCAGTCGGCGGTGCGAACGGCACGCAACTCTGGATCAGAGAGCACGCCGTTGCCGTCGCAGTCAGAGAACACGATGAACGCGTACGCCTCGGCAGCGCCCCACGTCGCCCGCGCCACCACGCCGGTGGGCAGCCCGCCGCACAGCACGTCGCTCAGGCCCGTCGCGGCATCCACGCGGGGCCGCACGCGGAAGAGGCCGATGGGGAAGTTGAACCGTGCCGCGCTGCTCGCGGGCCGCAGGCGGATGGCGTGCCCAAGCCCGCCCGCGCCCGGTCCCAGAACCACGTCAAACTCAGCCGTGACATCCGCGTAGCCCTCACCCAGATACGCCTCCCACTCGATGACCACCGGCGGCAGGCCGTCGCCGGGTCGCGCGTCGGCCAGCGGGCCATAAAAGTTGATCGCCACCTCGCCCGAGTGATCCGACGCGAAGAACGCGCCCACGGCCCGCGCCCCCGGACCCGTCGGGTCGCTCGGGTTATTTTGCCCGATCGCGGGCGAATCGCCCACGGCATGCCGCGCGAATGGCACCAGGCCGATGGCCCCGCCGCCGAGCGTCGATGGCGACGCCGCGTAGTCAGGAATGCGCGTCGCGATGGGCGTCGTGGACTGGGTGTCAAAGTCGAGCGCGCCCGTGCCCTCGCCGATCCGCACGAAGCCCTTGAAGTGCGTCGCGGGTCGCTGCGGGCCGGTGTTGTTCGCGTCCACGATGATCTGCCCGTGCAGTCCGGCCGATTCACGAACATCAATGGCCGCGCGACAGGCGACGCCTTCGTTTTCAAAGGTCTCCTCCGCCCATGCTGGGAATCCGCGTGGGGACACCTCGGAGAGTCGCGTCACCAGGTAGCCGCACTCGGTAATCCCGGCGTTGCCTTCAACGCAGTCGCGCGGAGCGGTGCCCATGCAGTCACAATCCGCGGAGTGGAGATCAGCCAGTTGGCCATTGATGCGAATGGTCTCGTTGCTGGCCAGGCTCGGCACATGCAGTTCACCCATCATGTCGCCGGTGACGAGCAAGAGCGGGCAGCCCATGAACCAGACGTCCGCCGTGGGGCTGACACACCCAAGCGTGGCGGTGCCGGTCTGCGCATAGTCGTTGGCAGGGTCGTTGGCCACGACCCCCGCCGCGTACTCCAGCCGCCCGGACCAGATCGCCCCCGCCCCCATCTCGCCCACGATAAGCGAGCCGATGACCGGCGACTCGATCCGCGCCCGGCCCTTCTGGCCCTGCCCGACAATCCAGCGCTGGCCCATGCGAAACACGTCCACGCTGCCGATGGATTGCTCGGCGCGAATCAGACTGTCGATCGCGCCGAAGTCCCCGTAGTTCTGGAACCAGCGCTGCAAATCAGGAATCGCGGGATCGAGATTGATCAACTCGGCACGCACCGCCGAGAAGCCTCGCTCCGGGATCGGGAAATCAAGGCTCTCGTTGCGACCGATCGTGACCGACACCATCGTGCCCGCGAGCGGATTCTCCGTGGTCGGCTTGCCGTACGCAACCACCGATCCGCTCAGGTGCCGACCGATCAGGATCGGCTGGCGGAAGTCACTGGCCACGATGTTTGAGTGCACCACCGCATGATTGATCGTGATGGGACCGTGCACCGTGCCCTGCACCATGATGCCCGGCGCGCCGTTCAAACTACTGCCGGGCGCGCCCAACCCGTGGAGGTTGTCGGCCTGCACCGAGCCGGTGAGGTCGCCACCGCATTCCAGAAACACCATCGCGCCCTCGCGGGCGTAATCGCCCGTGGGCGTGTAGTTCACCTTCGCGTTGATGTTGGCATGGATGTTCTTCCCGAACACCAGATCAAACGCGCCGCCGATGAACGGGTCCTCCGATGCCGTGCGAATCTCCTCGATCCCGTTGGCGGCCCGGATGTTCACGGGCGCGGCCGCCGCGCCGATGTTCCCAGCGCTGGAAATGCTGAAGATGCGCCCGTTCTCGGCCAGAATGTTCCCGGTGATGCCCGCCGCCTCCGACGACGGCCCCACCACCACGCGTTGGATCGAGGCGTAGGTGGTATACGGGAACGCGTCGGCAGGGTTGAAGACCGCCGAGGTCGCGCTGATGGTGCCGGTGATGGCGTTGCCGGCGGAGATGTAGCCGATCGAGGGTTGGAACTCGCCGAAGAGGTTGTCCTGGGTTGTGCTCGTGATGGCCGCGTGGATGGTGCCGGGGTTCGGGATGCCACCCGGCGGGCGGAATCCGGCTTGAACGCGCTGCACCTGTCCGACGGTGATGCTGCCGTTGATGTCGTCGGAAACGAATCCCGCGAGCCGCGCGCGGTCTCGCAATGCGGGGTTGGGGTTGCCGGAAGCGTCCACGAAGAACAGCCCATCGCTGGCGTTCAGGCCGAAGTCGCGGAGCGCGACGGCACCAAAAAGGAAACTGAACGGATTAACCGGCCAGTCCTCCGGTGAGAAGATGCTCGGGCGCAAGAGCAAAATACGGAGTTCACCGCCGCCATCGGTTCCTCGGATCGTGACCCGGCCTACGCCGTCATTGGGTTGCCCCGCGCTCAGAACGGGATCCCAGATTCGCACCATGAGCGGATCGACTCCGCTGACCACGCCGACATCGATCGTGATGTCCTGCTCCGACTCGACGGTGACAACTGGCCCGGCTCCGACCTGGTAACTGATGCACCCCAGCGTCGGATCAATCGGGTCTGGGCACTGCGCTACAACGCTTCGTGCGGTCATCAGTATCACGCCGGTGAGCAGGCACACGATCAATCGCATTGGATCCTCCTTCGCGATGGCGCCAACGAACAGCAAAAAGCAACCCCATCAACGGCAACACGCAACCGGGCGCGGGCACAGCCGCAGCGATGCGGAATCCGAGGTCGTACGTCGACAGACTCGGGAAGTCGCCACCGACAATCCGCAGTTGATCTGAAAGCGGGGAACTGGGAATCGCCCAGCTACTCCCCTCGAAGAGGCGCGCAATAGGAAAAGCCTGATTGTCCGGGTCTGCGAATCCTATTTCTTCAACCCACTCGCTCGTTCCCCCAGCCAAATCCAGCAACCCCCACGGACTCTGTACGCTGGGGTACGCGGCGAGATTGACCGCGAAGGGATTGAACCCCGGGAAGTTCAGGTTGCTCCACCCGCCGTTGGCTTCCGCCAGCGGGCCGTTCGCATCCGGCTGGGGCGTGCCGCCCAGACGCACGCGCTCGCCCGGTGGGCCATACGCGGGGATCGTGTCGCTGGTGGTCGGATACGTCCAGTATCCGCCCTGGCCCGGGCCGGCGCGGTTGGGATCGTAATGGGCGGCCTTGATCCACTCATCCCACGTCGGTATCCAGAACCGGGCCGTGGGGTGATGCGCGAACTGGTCGGTAAACGTTGTCCCGCTATACCCGAACGTACTCACGTCGTACGCCCCGTTCAGGAACGCCTCACGATCCGTGGACTTGTCGTTGTGCAACCAGTTGGCATACATCGCGGCCATCCGCCACGAGATGTTGCCCACCGGCCGCATCTCGTTGCCCTCGGGCACCATCCAGCGCAGCCCGCCGGGCGTGCTCGGCGTCGTGCCCACCGCGCCCCACCGGCTCGACGGGCGCAGGTGCGGCAGCCATTCACTCTGCGGCCGGTCGAACGCCGCGTTGAAGAACTCCGCCCACTGCGCCGTCGTCACCTCGAACCGCCCGATGCGATACTCGTACCCCACCGCCCCGCGCCCCACCACCGGCCCCGGCGTGCCCAACCCCGGCCACCCGGCATTCCCCGCCGACCCAACGGTGACAAACTCGATCCCGTGCTGCTGCGTGATGGCCGCGCCCGAGGCCTGGGCCGCAGGGCTCAGCGGGATCGATTGCGCCAACCCCGCCGCGGGCATCGCCAGCCACGCGCACGCCGCCACCCCCGCGCCCAGCGCGCGTCCGAGAATACCGCCCACGACACCATCAACACGTCGGTACAACATGCGCGACTCCTTCCACTCTAATCTACCCCCCCCTCCGTTGTCAACCACAATTCCGGGGGAACGGCAACAACTTTTGCGGGGGCCGGGCGCCGCCGCCATCGGTTCCTCGGATCGTGACCCGGCTTGTGCGCCACCACGTTGACGTTGAAGTCCTTGTCAAAGACCACCGCATTGCCGAAGCCGTCGGTTACGCCCGGGCTGACGGCGCGGACCTGCCCGATGCCGTTGCCGGCAGTGATGTTCACCGGCGTGGCTGGCGTCGGGTTACCGATCGGCGCGAGCGTGTAGAGAATGCCGATGGACCCGAGCGGCGCGGCGATGTCGCCGGTGATGATGGCGTCGGCGAGTTCGCTGGGGCCGACGACGATGCGGGCGATGCTGGCGGGCTGCTCGTCGCCCGAGTTGGTGTCGCCGGGCGTGGGGTCGACGCCCAGCGCGGTGATGGCACCGGTGATCTTGCGCTGCACGGTGATGCTATTGATGGCGGGTTCGATCAGGAACGGTGGGAAACCTGGTTGGATGTCGAAGAGGTCCGGCGCGTGGGCCGTGATGGGCGCGAGGATCGAGCCGCCGGTGATGGTGCCGTTGGGCTGTGTGACGCCGAGGGCCGAGATTCGCAGCACGCGTCCGACATCGATCGACCCGGTGATGTCGCCCGAGACATACGCCGCCAGCATGGAGGCGTCGCGCAGACCCGCGTTGGGGATCACGATTCCGCCGGTGGCGTTGCCGAGATTCACGACGCCATTGCTTCGGGTCTGAATCGATTGCGCCGGAAAATTCGCTTGACCACTGATGAGGATGCGAAGGCGGGCCCCACTTCCAGACGAAACCGAACCGGTGATAGTGACTCGACCGACGCTCAGCGTCGGAAGCGCCGTTGAACTGCTCGCCTCGTCCGCGATGCGCAGGAGCGTGTCCTGCTCAATCACGCCGACGTCGGCGACAAGATCGCCCCCGCCGACTACCCGCGCAATCTCCACGCCGTCCTGGTAGGCGACGATATCCGCACAGGTCGTGCCCGCGAGAACAAACAGCGCGGCGGCGACAGCGACACTCCGATCGGTGCGCATGGAAAACTCCTTAGGCTCGCCTCCTCCGGAGGCTTGCTACACTCCCCGCCAACACAAGGGGGAGAATGGTCGTTGGGGAAGGAACGGACGCGGCGATCCGAAATCCATAGTCGCGCAGCGCGATGCTGGGAAAGTCATCCCCGATCGCAAACGCTAAGTCGGCTGTGCCGACACCGAACGTACCAGCCACGCCGAACCGCCCGCGAAAGGTGCCATCGACGAACCGGGTGTGCCGCCCTTGTATCGTCAAGACTGATTCCTGCCATTCCATCGTGCCGCCAGCCGTATCGAGCAGGCCCCACGGGCTCTGCACGGTTGGGTATGCCCCGAGCGCGATGGAGAACGCGCCGGCGTCAAACCCTGCATTGGCTTCCGCCGTCGGAATGCTGGGCGGGCCGTAGAGGGGTCGGGTATCCCGGGTGATGCTGTATTCCCACCAACCCTCCTGGCCCTGGCCGAAGCGGTTGGGGTCGAAGTGGGCGGCCTTGAGCCACTCGTCGAGCGTGGGCACGAAGAACCGCGCACCCGGACTGCGCTCGAACTGGTCGGTGAAGATGTTGCCGAAGTACCCGAACGTGCTCACGTCGTAGGCACCGCTGAGGAACGCCCCACGATCCGTGGACTTGTCGTTGTGCAGCCAGTTGGCATACATCGCGGCCATCCGCCAACTGATGTCGCCGGTCGGGACCATCGCGGTGGCGGGGGTGGTCGTCCAACGCAGACCGCCGGGCGTGTTGGGCGTGGTCAACCGCCCGCCCCACGAGCCCGAGTCGGGCGGAATCAAGTGCGGCAGCCATTCGGCTTGTGGCCGGTCATACGCGGCGTTGAAGAACTCCACCCACTGCGCGCTCGTGACCTCGAATCGCCCGATGCGATACTGATAATCCACCCGACCGCGCCCAAAGGCCGACTCGTCAGGCGGCCCACCAAGATACGGCGCATTCCCCGCCGCGCCAACCGTGACAAACTCGATCCCGTGCTGCTGCGTGATGGCCGCGCCCGAGGCCTGGGCCGTGGGGCTCAGCGGGATCGATTGCCCCAGCCCCGCCGCGGGCACCGCCAGCCACGCGCAGGCCGCCACCCCTGCGCCCAGCGCGCGTCCGAGAATACCGCCCACGACACCATCAACACGTCGGTACGACATGCGCGACTCCTTCCACTCTAATCTACCCCCCCCCCCCCCGTTGTCAACCACAATTCCGGGGGAACTGTAAGAACTTTTGCGGGGGTCGGACCCGACGCCGCGATCGACCCTTCCACCCGGTACCCTCCCTTCAATGCCCCCCCCGCGTCCCCCCTACTCCTTCTCGCCGCTCCTCCTCCCCACCCTCCTCGCGGCTTCCTTCCTCCTCCTCGCCATCATCACCCGCCTCCTCATCGGTGGCACACTCGATGTCCCCGCCTGGGCCGCCATCCTTGATCTTCGCGCGCAGCGCGTCGCCGTGGGATTGATCGTCGGCGCATCGCTGGCCGCGGCGGGCGCGATCCTGCAGGCCCTGCTCCGCAATCCGCTCGCCGGGCCTGAGGTGCTGGGCGTCTCTTCCGGCGCGTCGCTGGCCGTCGTTCTCACCGCGTGGCTTGGCATCGGCGCATGGGGTGGCTCAGGCGCGGGTGGAACGCTCGCAACCGCCACGCTTTCGCAAGGCGGGCTTGGGGCCATGACGTGGCTGGCCGCGCCCGCCCTCGTCGGCTCGCTCCTTACCCTTGCGCTTGTCTACGGGTTAAGCCAGCAGCGTGGGATCGTCACCCCCAACACCCTCGTGCTCACTGGCGTCGTGGTCGGCGTCCTCGCCGGGGCGGGGGTTATGTTTGTCCAGCACGTCTCCGGCGGCCTCGCCCTCGGCTCGGCCCGCGTCCTGGTGGGCGAACTCACCGACGACGCCCAGTGGCCAGCCGTGGGGCTGTTGGCCATCGCCGCGGCGGTGCCCATCGCGCTCGCCGCATGGCTTGGGCCAGCGCTGGACGCATCAACCCTGGGCGACGACGAAGCCGCGAGCGTGGGCGTGCGGCTCGCCCCATTACGCACCATGCTCGTCCTGAGCGCGGGCGTGTTGATCGCCGCCGCGGTGACGCTGGCGGGCCCGGTTGGATTCGTGGGCCTGATCGCGCCGCACATCGCGCGGCGTCTGACTCGCCATCAAGGCGGTCACCGGGCGCTGATCCTGATTGCCGCGCTGATCGGTGCGGGCATCGTGATCGCCGCCGACGCGCTCACCAAGGCCATCCACCTCGGGGCCGGACGCATGCCGCTGGGCATCGTCACGGCACTACTGGGCGGCCCGGCGTTTCTCATCATGGTGCGCCGCAACACCCGCGGGCAGATGTGACCGATCGCCTCTCTAGGATCTCGGGCTTCCCGGCATCTCACTCGATGCCTCGATGCCGCGTGCCTCATGCCTTCTTGTTCTTCCGCCGCCTTTCAGATTCCGCCTTCCCTCAGCGTCTCTCTGCGCACCTTCCGCGCCCTCTGCGTTCGGCCTTCCGTTCGCTGTGCATCCGCGCGAAACAGCCTTACGCGTTCTCGCCAGGGTCCGAAGACACCGTCGGCACCAGCCCCGCATCAATCGCAATCCGCGCCAGTTGCACGCGGTTGATCACGCCCAGTTTGCGGCCCAGCGACGCACGATGGGCTTCGACGGTCTTCACCGTGCGGCCAAGGTGCTGGGCGATGACTTTCGACGGCATCCCCGCCGCGATCAGGCGCAGCACTTCCAGTTCGCGCTTCGACAACTTGCCCAATCGGCCGGCGTCCTGATGCTGGGAGTGAATCCGCACCACCTCGTCGGCGGGTGCCGACTCGCGGGCCACCGCGCCGGGCTTGATGATCAGCGCGATCACTTCGCCACCCTCGGCAGGCGTGCGAACGTACGTCGTGCGGACCAGGCGGCCCCGCACCATCGTGCTCACTTCACGAATCTCGCCCGTGCGGATCACATGGTGCACATGCAAAAGACAATCGGTCTGCCGGGCGACCGGCATCGAGGCTTCCAAGGGCCGGTCCTGAACAGTCTCGGCATCAAAAAGCAGGTTGGTGGCGGCTGTGTTGGCGTAACGGACGACGCCCTTGCGATCGACCAGCGCCACGCCGCAACCGGCGTGCTGAGTCAGCAAATCCCAGGCAAAGCCCCACTCGGCTTGCAAGGGTTTGGCAGTACGGTTCAGACTTGGTTCAATCATGGTGTCCGCTTTCACGAGATACTCCGCCACCAGCAACCCCCTAAATCAAGCGCCCATAAACAGTTTGCACAAACACTGTATGATGGCATACCCCAAAATGCAAGCGCTTGCGTTGCCAATTTGTGTGGAAAACACCCAAGGGCTTGCACCGATCAAGTACCGAAATCAACTTTCAAGCGGCGTCGGAAACAGTTGCTTCCACACGCGCGTGGTTAGGCTTGGCCTCGACCATCGCCGCCACGGGCAAAGCGTCGGTCGCCTCGCCCACGCGCGGAGCCCGCTTGGATTCGGTCGGAGGCACAATCGCCCACGCCAGGCCAACCAAAGCCATAGCCCGGATAGTCAGGTAGGTCGGGTCGAGTTCCCACCACCGACGACCGTGGGCTGCGGCCCGGTCGCAGGCGTGGTGATTGTTGTGCCACCCTTCGCCAAACGACAGAATCGCGACCCACCAGAGGTTGCGGGAATCGTCCTTGGTCTGGTGCGAGCGGTATCCCCAGGTGTGCGCGGCAGAGTTCACAAACCACGTCGCGTGATAGGTAAAGACCATGCGCACGCAGATGCCCCACACCACCCAGGTCAGCCCGTTCATCCACGACCAGCCCTGCCCCCATTGGAGCGCGCCGATCACGAACAGGATACCCGCGAGCACAAACTGTGCCACATAGTGGTACTTATCCAACAACTGCATGCCCGGGTCGCGGGCGAGGTCCTTGGCGGCTGCTTCGGGGTCGTACAGGTGATCGTTTTTGGTGACGCACCAGAGAATGTGGCCCCAGTTGAAGCCATGCTTGGGGGAGTGCGGGTCTTCTTCGTGGTCGGAATGGCGGTGGTGGATGCGGTGGGTGCCGACCCACTCGATGGGGCCGCCCTGCCAGTTGGTGGTGGCGATGAACGTCAGGAGATACTCGAGCCACTTGGGGCACTTGAAGGACCGGTGCGTGAGGAGGCGGTGGTAGCACAGGCAGATGCCCAACCCGCCGCAGAGCCACCAAAGGAACGTCGCGACGGCCACACCTTCCCAGGTGAACAGAAACGGGGCCGCGAGGCAGCCCAGGTGGAGGATGCCGATAGGAACGGCCTTGCCCCAATCCAGTTGACGCCAGGTTTTCCAGCCGCGATCCGAGACGGGGACGAACTCGGCTGTGGACATGAAGACTCCGATCGAGCGGACGAGTGAACAAAACCGGTTACAGCGAGCCTCCGGAGGCGCGGGCCGGAATGGCCGCGCACACTCCTCGGGGGACGACTGTAGCAGGGACGGGCGAGCACCGGTGGCGGCGCGGTAGGATGTGGGTGGTGAAGAATGGTGGTTCTGGGGGATTCTCGGGGGTGCCGACCCTCCGCACACGAAAAACAAGGAGTCACGCATGGCGCTGACGTCGTACACCACGCTTGGCCGTTCCGGGCTGCGGGTCTCACCGCTGTGCCTCGGGGCGATGACCTTCGGCATGGACTGGGCCTGGGGCTCCGACGCGGCCACCTCCAAGCGCGTCATGGATGTGTACCTCGACAAGGGCGGGAACTTCATCGACACGGCCAACATCTACACCAAGGGGCACTCCGAGAAAATCATCGGGGATCACGTCGGCGCGCATCCGCACAAGCGCGACCGCGCGGTGATCGCCACCAAGTTCATGGGCAACCTTTTCCCGGGCGATCCCAACGGGGGCGGGGCGCACCGTAAGGCGATCCACCAGCAACTGCACCACTCGCTGCGGCGCTTGCAGACCGACTACATCGACCTGTATTGGATGCACTTCGAGGATCCGTTCACGCCCATCGACGAGACGATGCGGGCGCTCGACGACCTGGTTCGCGCCGGCAAGATTCGGTACCTGGGATTCTCGGATACGCCCGCGTGGAAGTGCGTGAAGGCGCAGATGCTGGCGGAGATGCGGGGCTGGACGCCGCTGGTGGCGCTGCAGATCGAGTATTCGCTGCTGGAGCGCACGGTGGAGGGGGCACTCATCCCCATGGCCATCGACATGGGCCTGGGCGTGACACCCTGGTCGCCCCTGAAGGGTGGCGTGCTGACAGGCAAGCACACCAAGGAGACCGCTGCGGCACCGCCGACCACCAAGGCCACGCGCGGGGAGTGGGTGAACCGCCACATCAACGACCGCAGCATGGCAGTGGTGGACGCGCTGCGCGCGATCGCGTCGTCGCTGCACACCACGCCGGCCGCGGTGGCGCTGGCGTGGGTGCAATCACGCACGGGGGTGACCTCCACGATCATCGGGGCCCGCACCGTGGAGCAGTTGCACGAGAACCTGAAGTGCTTCGATGTGGACTTGCAGCCGGCGCATATGGCGACGCTGGACGAACTGACGAGGCCGCAGTTCCACTTCCCGTTCGACTTTCTCAAGGGCGTGCGGAACGTGTTTCAGGCGGGCACAACGATCAACGGCGAGCCGAGCGAGGCGTGGATGCTGGGGCCGAAGACGGATGCGGAAAGGCATTGATGTTCATACGGTGGCACAGGCGTTCCGCCTGGGTTGAGGCGAACCTCGCGAGTGCTCGCCGCGCGTGAGGCCTTCGGTCGCGCTGTGCGGCGAACACAGGCTGGAGCCTGTGTCACCCACTCACAGTTGTCCTTGATCCATCGCACCGCTCACACGCACCCGTTGAAGTAATCCGCGATGTAGTCGGCCAGATCATCCGGGTCGGCGCTGCCGTCGGCGTTGTAGTCTGCCGACGCGCACGGCTGGGTGAAATAGCACGCGATGTAGTCCGACAGGTCGTCGGGGTCGAGGTTGCCGTCGCCGTTGAAGTCAGGGAAACATGGGCGATCGGTGGGCGTGTAAATAGCGAAGGCCCCCATGCCGGGGGTGGCGATGAAGCCGCCGGGCGTCCAGGTGTTGTTGAGAGCGTCAAAGGTGAAGCGGGAGATTCCCCCGCCGTAGTGATTGCCGACGAACATTTCCTGCGCGTCGGGGCTGAAGGCGATATCGATGGCTCCGGGGGAGGCGACGCTCTCGATCAACTGCAACTCGCCTCCCAACGCCATGCGGAGGCGGTAGACGCGGTTGGCATCGATATCCCCGATGTACAACTGCGCACCATCGGGGTGAACGGCGAAGAAGTGCAGGTTGCTGGCGGCAGGAAGCGGGACAGGCGCGAGTGGAGTGACCGTGTTGTCGAGTTCGATGCGGAACACGCGGACGATGTTGCTGAAACTGGTGGCATAGACGAAGCGGCCATTGGGATGAACTGCGACGCCGCGCATCGGAATGCCCGCAGCGAACTGGCCGTTGGGCACCGGGACACCGCCCTCGAACCGGAAACGGAAGATGCCGTTGTTCACGGCGGCGGCGAAGAGTTCTCCCGTGACGGGGCTGAAGGCGATGTCGTGGACGCCGATCATGCCCGGGGCGGTGAAGTTGCCGTTGGGCGTGACGGTGTCGCCGTCGTCGGACAGCGTAAAGCGGGAGATGCTGCCTGCACCGAGCACATTGCCGTGCCGATTGCCGATGAACAGATCGGTGGCGGAGCGGAAACCGATGCCTGCGGGGTCAAAGAGTTGGCTGGCCGGGATATCGGTGGCGGGAACGGCCGGGGCACCGGGGGCGGCGAAGTCGAAGCGCTTCACAGCCTGCCAGTTCGCCGGATTCGAGATGCTGCCCGGGGGGCTGACCGTGGCCAGCAACTGAAAAGACTGCGCCGAGGCGACCGACGACGCACCGGAAAGGAGAACTAGTGAGAAGAGCGTGCGCATGACGAACTCCTTGTCAGCAGCCGGGACGTTCACGAAGCCGATACGGCATTGATGGTCCGTCAGCAGCCAGTGAAGAACGCCGCGATGTAGTCGCTGATGTCATCGGGGGTGATATCGCCGCTGCCGTCGAAGTCGGCGGCGGGGCCTGGGTCGGTGGTGAAATAGGCCAAGAGGAAATCGGCAAGGTCGTCGGGGGTGACCGCGCCGCTGGCGTCGAAATCGGCGGGGCAATCGCCGCGTGAGACGGTGAGGAAGGCCGATCCGCTCACGGTGGTGCCACAGGGGTTGGAGACGAGCGCGTCGTAGCGGCCGGCGAGGCTGAGGCTGGCGACAGGGAGCACGAAGGTCGGCAACGTGGCACCATCGATCGCGATGCCGTTGCGACGCCATTGATACGACAGGTTCGCGCCGGTCGCGAGGACCGTGAAGGACACGGGCTGCCCGGGTGCTGCGGTGCGATTCTCGGGCGATTGCGTGATGGCGATGGGGTTAAGGCTAACGAGTTCCCAGGTGTCGTTGAGTCGCGCGGGCTGCTGGCTTTCACCGCCGAACAGGATGACGCGGCGGCGGGCCGTGTCAAAGGCCATCTGGGAATCGGAGCGGCCGATGGGACCCTGGATATCAAAGTTGAGCCAGGCGTTGCCATCCCACTGGAACTCGTCGGCATAGCGCGTGTTGCCCAGGATGCCGCCCCACGCGACGCAGCGGCCGCGCGCGTGGTCGAAGGTCATGGCGGGGGTAATGCGCCAGAAGTTCACGTTATTGAAGCGGAGCGACCAGGACGCGCCGTCGTATTCCCAGGTCTCGGCCGTGGCGCGGAAGTTGCCCCCGCCGGCGAACATGACGACCTTGCCGCGGATGTCATCAAAGGTCATGGCACCGGAGACGCGGGCGAGTGGCGCGCCGGGGATGTGGCGCTGCTGCCAGGCGGTGCCGTCCCATTCCCAGGTGTCACCGAGCAGCACGCCCGGGATGGAGAAGCCGCCCCACCCGCCGAAGAGGACGGTGCGTTGGCGGCGAGAGTCGTACGCCATGAAATGCCCGAGGCGCGGGAGTGGACCGGGCGCATCATTGGCGCGCAAAGACCACTCGTTGCCGTCGTACTCCCAGGTATCGCCGAAGTTCCCATGGGCGTCTTGACCGCCGAAGAGGACGCACACATTGCGGGCGGAATCGAAGACCATCGCGCCGGTGCCCCGGGCGGGGGGTGAAACGGCGAGTGTGCGGAGAGTCCAGTTGGTGCCGTCGTATTCCCAGGTGTCGTTGCCGTAGGTGGGTGGGACCGTCGTTCCCCCGGCGAGGTTGCCGCCGAAGAGCACGGTGACGTTTCGACGCGAGTCGAAAGCCATCATGTGGGCGTAACGCGGGGCGGGACGGTTGGCGGGATTGGTAGCCTGCCACTGCACGCAACCCGGCTGCGCGTACGCGGCAGGGACAAGCGCGTGGGCCAGCGCGATCGCGAAAACCGCGCACGCGCGGGAACCGACGACCACGACGGGGCGAAAAGCCTTCGGAAGGAAGAGTGAAATAGGTGACCTCTCTCGCTGCTGTCCGAAAGCGCGATGGGTGAACGGTGCCTGCTTCCAAGCCGGGCCGCGCGCCAGCGGATTGGCTCAAACATACCGCTCCGATAAGAACGGGCAAGGTGAAACCGGCAAAGCGGTGCGAGAATCAGGCCGCGCGGATGTGAAACTGGAGAAAATGGTGACGAGGCACAACCCAGCGGGTCAGTCCCCTAGGGAATGTCGCACCGAATGTTCCCTGAATCGCGTGTGGGGGAGTAAAGACGTCGGACGTCAGACGTCGGGTCAGAAGTTCAGATTTGAGATTTGAGTTTTCAGACTTCACTGGCGTCTGGCGTCTCCTCAAACGCACCCCTCGTCGAAAAACGCCACGATGAAGTCGCTCAGGTCATCGGGGTCGATTCGGCCATCGACGTTGTGATCGGCGCGAGCGCCGGGCGATGGGTTGAAGTAC
This sequence comes from uncultured Phycisphaeraceae bacterium, assembly GCA_964588585.1. Taxonomy (GTDB): domain Bacteria; phylum Planctomycetota; class Phycisphaerae; order Phycisphaerales; family UBA1924; genus JAEUIX01. The sequence goes on along the minus strand of CAZPPX010000010.1, from coordinate 100,103 downwards.
GCCGCGATGAAATCCGCGAGGTCGTCGGGGTTGACCGAGCCGTCGGCGTTGAAGTCCGCGGCACAGCGCGGCTCGAAGAAGTCGATCGACACGGTGTACCGGTCGCAGATGACCACCGGCGACGTCGCGACCAGCGGCAGGCCGCCCATGACCATGTCCGAATCAAAGTGAAAGACACTGCCGAAGTCGTTGGTGAGGGTCAGTTGCAAGCGGCGCTGGAGGACGAAATCGCCGAAGGATTCGAGCGTGCCGGTACCTGTGAGGGTTTCGAGGCCTCGCTGGGTCTGGGCGGCCCAGTGGATGTTGGCCAGGCGGACGTTGGAGTAGACCGGCGGGAAGTCGGCTTCGACGATGGCGACGAGACTGCCGGTGAGCGCGCCGGTGGTCGAGTGCGGCACACACAGGCACGGGCCCAGGCAGAACTCGTGCACGATCGTGTTGTGAGCGCTCAGTTTGAGGTACTGCGGCCCGCCCAGGGCCTGGGCATGTGCAGCCCCCGCCCCCCCGAACCCCATCGAGCCCGCAACCAGCGACGCGATCATGGCCAACCGGCTTTCGTTCTGACGCATGGCCTTGCTCCACCGGCCGCGAACGAGCGCGCGGCCTCCCCGTCCCTGTTCAGATGCGCCCGCTTGGGCATTCCGTCCGGAAACCAGCCGCGCCCGGTTGAGGGCGCGACCGGCGAGGTGTGCCGAGAGACCCGGATTCCCATCCCAGGCCACTCGAAAGCAACCAATCGCGATCACGGACAGCCGGAGAAGTACCCGGCGATGTAGTCGGCCAGATCGTCGGGATCCTCGCTGGAATCCCCGTTCTGGTCGAGCACGCAGGACGTATCAAAGAAACAGGCGATGGCATCGGAGAGGTCGTCGGGATCGACGTTGCCGTCACCGTTGATATCAAGCACACAGCCCGAGGGCGTGCGGAGGTTGAGGTTGACGTTTACGCTGGAACCGGAATTCGACCGCACCTGCCAGCCGGTGGGGTTGAAGACGACGTCCGAGGCCGAGTCGGACAAACCGACCGCAAGGTAGTAGGTGCCTGCGGGCAGGGTGGCACCGTTCTGGCCCGAGGGCAGTTCGCTGTCGCCCGAGCCCGGTCGGACGCGTGACGGGTCGCCGAACGAGAGTTGCGCGTTCACGCCGTCGCCCGAGTTGTCGTCGCTCCAGTTTCCGCTGACCGCGTTGCCGTTGCTGTCGTAGACGCCGATCTCAGGATCAACGCTGACCTCCGAGCCATTGGTGTTGATATCGAGGAAGTTGTCAGGATTGAGGGCGTTGATGTCGTAGGTCGTGGTGAACGTGCACCAGATGATCGTGGCAAAGTCCACCGCGACCTGGGCCGTGGTCACATTGGCGGGGAGCACGCCCAGGTCTGAACCCACAAACGGTGCCACCGGCGGCGGGAGCGGGCACGAGGTCGCGCCCGTGTTGTGATTGATCGTGATGAGGATCTCGCCCGCCTCGATGCTGCCCAGGCCCAGCACGTTGAAGCCCGAGCCGCCGAACGTGGCACCGAACCCGCCCACCGCAAGGTAGTAGGTACCCGGCGGCAGGTCGCCATCGCGGCCGTCAAACTGGATGCTGTCCCCGAACGACGCGCGGCGTCCGTGGCCAAAGGTCAAGCCAGCGTAAAGCAGGTCCGCATCGTCCTCGTCGGACGCCACGACCACACCCGTCGAGTCGTACACCGCCATCGCGGCATCCACATCAAACCCGAAGAAGTCGGGGTCGAGCGACGTGGTGATATCGAGGTACGTTTCTGACGCGGCCGTCGCGCCGGTGCCGCCGAGCGTGAAGCGGTACCACTGGAACTGGCCCGCGCCGAGCGTGAGTTCGGTGACGACCGACGCGCTGGTGGCGCAATCGAGCGTACCGATGTTGATCGCGGCGGCCGGCGGGGGCGGGGGCGGGATGTCGGCGGCGAGTTTCATGTACACGTCACGCCGGCCCGCGGTGGAGCCCACGATGTTGGCGGCACAGATATCCGCGAACGCTGGAGTGCCCTGCAGGTTCGGGTCGTTGCGCCAGTAGGTGGGTGTTGACGAGCCGATGGTGGGCGCGATGCCCGGGCCACGCACCATGGGCACGATGGTGCTTGTGCTGCTGACACTTGGGGCGCCTTCCCACAGATTGGGCGTGCCCGCCTGAAGAATGCGGACCTCGTAGCCGAACGAGGAATCCGGGAAGGCGATGGTGGTGGGCAGGCCGCCGCCATCGACGAAACTGTGGAACCCGAAGGGCGCGTCGCCGGCGAAGTCGGTCTTGCCCCACACGCTGAAGCCCCAGAAGGGGGCGAGGTTTTCGATCCGCGCCTGGCCGAGCACGTTGGAGTAGAACGGGCAATCGAGACTGGCGGAGTCGAACGTGTCGTAGAAGGTCACCTGGATGTCAAAGTTCCCGGGCACAGCAGGCCCGAAGGCGATGTAGCCCACATCGAACGCGGTGCAGTGCAGGGGATAGGTGACGCCCTGCTCGGGCGGGAAGGCGGGGAAGTTGCCGTCGTTGAAGACGGCCGAGGCCCCGCCGGTGCCGCGGGTGTTGGCGCCGAGCGGATAGTCCGCCGGGTGAGTGATCTCAAACACGATCTGGTTGACGGGTGGCGCGCCGCCTTCGCGTTGAGGGGGCGTGACGCTGGGGATTCCGTTCCCGATGAAGCCTTTGATGGCACGCAGGTCGTCATTCACCGGCTGGCCCTGTGCAAGGGCGGACCCGGCGAGCACGACCAGTGCCAACGGAGACAAGAACGCACATCGCACGTTTGCCATTCAGCACCTCCGAGTTGTCGGGCACGCGACGCGAAGACGATCGCGGCAGATGCCCCACGAGTTTCCCAGAAGCGCAGTCTGCCAGAACGGCGCGCGATTTGGAAGCGCTCGTAAGCGGGAGTGAACAAAATAGGGAGCGAATGCCGCGATTGGGTCAGCGAGAAATAAGAACGCCCTGCGAACAGCGTGACGAACAGGCAACGAAAAACCCCCGGCCGAAGGCGGCCGGGGGTCGTGGGCTACAGGTGAAACTCGATACTCAGGACCGAATCAGTTGCAGAAATCGGGGGTGAAGAAGCCAGCGATGTAGTCGGCGAGGTCATCGGGGTCTTCCTCGCCCGAGCCGTCGAAGTCGAAGTTGCACTCGACATCGAAGAAGCAGGCGATGGCGTCGGCGAGGTCGTCGGGGTCGACGTTGCCATCGTTGTTGAGGTCGAGCGAACAGCCGCAGGGACCGGGCACGATGGCGCGTGTGGCCAGACGCGCGGTGAAGCCGCCGCCGATTTCGACGGGGTTGATCGCGCCGCCCAAGGTGCCGTCGATGTTCTCGTAGCCGATGGTGTAGTCACCCGCCGCGCCCTGGGGCTGGATGGCGCCGTAGCGGATTTCGAAGTTGTTGGAGCCCTCGAAGAGCACGATCTGGAAGTTGAAGCGGTTGGCGGCGGCACCGAACTCGGCGACATCTTCCCACGAGATGGTGCAGCGCTGCGAACCGACTTCGCCCTCAACGAGGATGTAGATATCGCCGTTGGTGGCGGGATTGAGGTCGTCCCAGAGGCCGCAGATGAGGTTGTTGGGTGTAGCGACGTTGGGGATGGCGACGTTGCCGAGGTTGGCGGCGGTGCCACCGAACTGGACGAAGCCGTTGGAGCAGACGGAGACCTCGCTGTAGTCGGTGCCGAGGTAGTTGTAGACGAAGCCAATGCTGGCGGTCTGGGCGCAGTCATCGCAGCCGGAGATGGTGGCGAGTTGCTGACCCACGCCGGCGATGCTGACGAAGGCCTCGTTGCTCACGGTGATCTCGAAGGCGTCGCCGCCGCAGATGGTGCCCGCACCCTCATAGGTGCCGCCGGCGTTGATGCAGGCGACCGCGCCCATGACGGCACAATCGGAGCCGGTGCAGCAGGCACCGTTGACGGCGTTGACGGTGAGGTTGAAGGTGCCGTTGACGACGCGACCTTCGTTGTCCGTCACGGTCCAGGCAGAGGCGTAGGGCCCGGCGGGCTGGCCGGTGGTGAGGGTGATCTGGGCGGTGTAGATGCCGTCGCCAGCGGTGACGTCGCCGTTGGTGCCGTCGTCAACGAAGGCCTGAGCGCCGCTGCCGCCGACGGCGGAGAGGTCGCCGACGACCTGGATGTTGGTGCTGGCGGGGATGGTGCCGGGGGTCACGGTGAGTGAGTAGGTGACCGTGGAGAGTTCGGCGACGGGGGTCGTCACCGCGCCGGTGGCCGCGAGGGGCGCGCCGGACTCAGTTACGCTCAGGTTGCCCGCCACCGCGAGACCGGCACCGAACGCCGAGACGCGGATCAGGTGCACCTGTCCGGCGACGCCGGCAAAGGTGATGCGAGACTGCAGGCCGCACGCATCATCGCTGCACTGCGTCGAGGCCGCATCGGCACAGTCGGCGTAGCGGGCGATCACCGTGTCGTTGGTGGACTGACCACAAGTTTCGATGGTGATGATGCTGCCATCGGTGGTCGAGGTGTAGGTGTACCAGATGCTGGGGCTGGTGTTGCCGCGGTTGAGGCAATCGGCACCCGAGCCGTTCGGATCGATCGTGGCGTTGGCGGTGTTGAAGGCGTTGAGGCCCTGGCTGAGGGCGATGGCGTTGGCGCACAGGTCGTTGGGGGGCGGGGGCTGGGTGACGGTGACGTTGAACGTGCCGTTACCCAGGCGACCTTCGAGGTCGGTGATCGTGAAGGGCAGGGCGCGAGCGCCGGTGGGCGTGCCCGCGACGACGGTGGCCGAAGCGGTGAAGATGCGGTCACCGGCGAGGACGTCGGGGAACACGCCGTCGTCGAGCAGGGTGATGGCGCCCTGGCCGATGTTCACGCCATCGATGGTGACGCCCAAGCCGGAGGACACCGGGAAGTTGCCGGGCGTCACGTTGACGGTGAGCGTGATGCTCGTGTCGGTGTCATTCACGACGGTGTTCGGCGTGGCGGCACCCACACCCGTTGGGTTGGTCGGCTGGGCCCCGTTGCGGAGATTGAACACGGCGGGGCCGGTGTTGGTACTGGTGGAGGTGGCGGCAAAGTTGGCCGCGCCAGCGGCGCTGGTGACACTGGAGACGGCGATGAAGTACTCGCAGCCGCCGAGGATGCCGTCACGGCCGTTGTAGGTGAGCCCGTTGCCGACGGCGGGGCGGGTGCCGGTACCGAACGAAATCTGGCTCAGGTTGCCCGAGCCATCGATCGTATCCGTGAGCGCCAGGCGGCCGGCGCGGTTGTAGATCGAGATGCGGGTGCTGTTGGCGGCGGCGAGCAGCGTGCCCTCGGTGTCCATATCGAGGAACGTGCCGATGGCGGCGCTGGCGGTGGGGGCGACGACGCGGAACCAGCGGACTTCGCCGGCAGCCAAATCGAAGTTCTGCGTGCGTGTGTCCGTCGTACCCAGCGTGCCCAGGTCGGTGGCGGAGGGAGCCGTGGGGGCCGTGAAGCCCCCCGCGTTGACCGTCAGGGTGACGGGACCCGCCACGGTGCCGGTGCTCGTGACGTTGAAGGCGGTGGTGCCGAAGGTGACGTTGAACACACCCACGGCAACGTAGTAGGTGCCGGGCGTGATGGGGACACGGTCAAAGTTGGTCGTGTCGCGACCGTTGGAGACGATGGCACCGGTGCTGGGCGCGAGATCGTTACCCGTGCCGAACGACAGCGCGGAGAAGTTGCCCTGCCCGTCGTCATCGTCGGAGGCGACGAGGGTGCCGTCGGCGCGGTACAGGCCGACTTCAGTGTCGGTGATGGTCGTGCCCGCCACGGGTACGGTGAAAATGTCCATCCAGTTCAGGTCGCAGAACGAGATGGTACTGGTGACGTCAAAACGGAACCAGAAGATCTGGTTGCCAGCGAGTTGGATCTCGGTGCTGACGGGGGTGCCGAGGGTGATGGTGCCGAGGTCGGTCGCGGCCGGCTGGGCCATGACCGAAGCGCTCAGGCAAGTGCCTGCAAGCAAGGCTGAGAGGGTGTTGAGACGAGAGCGCATGGGGCGAATCCTCCTAAAAGAACCCCGAGAATGACAGCGCGACGAAGGCTCCTTGCCTCGCCAGCGTTGAAACCCAAACTTGTGGGCACCCCGAAGGATGCGCGACGGGTCGAACTCCGACCGAATCGCCTGACCTCTACGCACCCCTTCGAGCGCGAGCGACGCCTCCACCTCACTATTAGAACACGGCACCGTGCGGAAACCAGCCCCAACCCGGAAAAATCCCGCAATCGCATAAAAATTGCGCGCGATCGCAATCCGTATGGAACCGCATCAGCCACCTAGGGGCATCCCCCGAAGTATGCCGCGATACCGTCGGCGAGATCATCCGGGTCGATTTGACCGTTTCCGTCCAGGTCGCCGCGTGGGCACCGTGCCTGGCCAATGAAATAGCAGGCGATGAGGTCGGCGAGGTCGTCGGGATCGAGGATGCCGTCGCCGTTCCAGTCGGGCGGGCAACAGGGGCTGAGGACGGAGTTATCGGCGAGTGTCAGGCCCAGCAGAAACCCGGTGTCGCCCACGCCATCGTCGCGGATGCGGAGGAACCACTCGCCGTCGAGCGGCTGACCGCTGAAGGCGCGGAGGCCGGAGACGGAGGGCGTGCCGTCGGGCAACGTGGCGAGGCGGTACTCGCCCGGGGGAACGACTGAAGCGGAATCCGTGCCCGCCGAGGCGGCGGCCTCCCAGATGGATTGACGGGCCAGGTCGTGGAAGACATACCAGCCGTCAAGGTTGGCGGCAGCACCCGCGCCCGAGCCGCCCACCTGGCCCACGCGGGCGATGAGCGTTTCGGCGCTGTTGGCGTTGTTGATTTCGATGGTGAGGTCACCGATCCAGGTGTGCTGAAGGTGCAGGGCAACGCGCAGACCCGCGGGTCCGATGAGCAGGCCGGTGTTGGCGATGGTGAACTCGTAGCGGTCGTTGGATTGATCGAAGATCGGGTTGGGAAGGGCCGGGATGCCGGCGTAAGGCACGGGCGTGGTCAACGGCGAGACGGGCGTGCAGGTGGTGCCCGCGCCGAGCCAGCGTCCGCCTGCGGCAAGACAGGCCGATTCGCCGACCGTCGAGCATTGAGCCTGAAGGCAGCAGGCACCGACCGGGGCGGGGACAATCTGCACGGTGAGTGTTGCGCGGGCGAAGCGCGGGCCGAGCGTTACCGCGGTGATGGCGAGGAGTGCGGGGCCGGGTGGGGCGGAGGGCCCAACGGTGACCTGGGCGGTGTATTGGCCGTCGTTGGCGACCGAGTCGGGCGCGAGGCCGTCGTCGCGCGCCTGGAGAGGTGCGGGCACATCGAGCGCTGTGGCGTCCAACTCCACGGCGACTTGATCAAACCCCGCACCGACGCAATCGGCGACCTGGACGCGGACCACGAGCGACTGGCCGGGACTGACCGGCGCGGGCCCCTCGGCGTTCACGCTGGTGATGGTGACGCCTGAGGCCGGTGGGGTTGATCTGTTTCGGGGCTGGGGCGCGCCCTCCTGCCAGTCGGTGCTGTTCTGGTTGGTGTCGATGCCGCCTTCGCAGGCGCGCAGGATGGCCCGGTGAATGAGTCCGGGCCAAGGGGCGTTATCTTGGGGTGCCGATCCCTCGCGGCAATCGGCGGTGCCGGTACCGACGAGATCGGTGACGCGCTCGGCCGCGCCCGGGCAGGAAGCCGACACGGGGAGCGGATCGGCGACGAGCGCCACTTTGCATCCACTGCTCAGCAGGAGCGATTGATCGGCCACGATGTCGGGCTCGGGCAGGGGCATGCCCACGCCCGCGACTTCGCCCAGTCGGACGAGCATGTACGCGCCGCCCGGCACGATGCCGGTGAGGGGCACGCGCGTCCAGGTGCTGCCGACGGGACCGGCGACGAGCAGGGTGGAGCCGCACAGGTCGATGGTGTCGGCACCGGCGTTGTGCAGTTCGACATAGTCCGCGTTGAATGCGGCATCATCGACGCCGCCTCCGGCGTAGACCTGGCTGATCTTCATCCCGGTTTGATCGGTGGGCAGCACGATCACGGTGATCGAAGCCGACGCGGCGGACCCGCCCGCGCCGGTCTCGACGCGCACGGGCAGCGACCACACGCCCGAAACCGCTTGCGGGCTGGAAACCAGGAACGAGAACACGCCATCGCCGGCGATGGAATCGCCGGAGGTGCCGTCGTCGACCAAGGCCTGATTCGCGCTGCCGCCCAAACCCGTGATGTCGGCATGGACGCTCACCGCTGGCCCCTCGCAGGTATCAATCGCCACGGTGAGAAGGATGGGCTCACCCGGAGCCGCGCGCACGGGCGAAGCCAGCGCGGCGAGCACGTCCGGCCCCGGCACGCGCACAGGCGATTCGCTCGACCGGGGCAGGTTCGGCTGATAGGGCGCGAGCAGGAAGTCGCCAGCGTTGTTTCCGGAATCGCGGTCGCCGCCGCAGCGGCGGACGAGGACTCGCGCCGGTGGGCCCGCACCGGGTGACGGTGCCCGCGCGCCCTCCGACGGGCCGACGCCGCCGTAGCCGACAAAGTCGCGCACAGTGAGGAGCGCGCGGGGATCGCTGATACCGACCGAGAGCGGCGACGCGACCAGCGCGACCTTGCCCACGTGCGAAAGGAGCGGGCTGGTTCCGGTTGCGGGCCCGACATCGGGCGTTCGCGTCGGCGCCTGGCCCACCGCCAGGGGCACCTCGCACCGGACCAGCGCGTACGCGCCCGGCGCGATGGTCACGCCATCGAGCGGGATCACGGTCCAGTTGGCGCTGTTGCCGAGGCTGAGTTGCACCGACCAGCCCAGCAGGGCGGCGGGCAGTGCGCCAGCGTTGTGCAACTCGACAAAGTCAAAGTTAGGGCAGGAGGCGTTGACCCCCCCACTGCCGCAGATTTGGCTGATGGTGACGCGGGGCAGATCGCCACCAGCCGCGCCGGCACCCTCACCGCCCCCCCCCCCGCCACCGAGCACGCGCGCAGCGACCAACGCAAACCCCAGCCCGGCACAGGCGGCCGCACACACACGCGCAGGCATGTCATCTCCCGAGGCCAGCCTTGGGCGGGCGGGCACTCCTCTGAACAGGAGTGTATGCGATTTCGCACGTCAAACTTGGTCAGTATTCCGGAGATCTCAGAGAATCTTGCGTCCCGCGATCAAGGGTCCGAGACCCCGAGGAGTAAGGCTGAAGAAGTCCCAAGTCCCAAGTCCTGAGTCCTGAGTCCTGAGTCCTGAGTCCTGAGTCCTGAGTCCTGAGTCCTGAGTCGTGAGTCGTGAGTCGTGAGTCGTGAGTCGTGAGTCGTGAAGTCATGAAAATCATGAAGTCATGACGGTGTGCGCGTCACGAGTTGGCCGCGTTTCGCGATGCGTTGTTCGTTGCCCTCCCCCAACCCCCTCCCAGAGGAGGCTGTTGCATCAAACGGGTGGAGGAGTGCGGGGTTGACGCGGAGGAGGCGGTCGATCATGACGGCGACGATCTTGCACTGGACCCATCGGTGGACTCGGCGGTAGCCGCGGACCCACGAGGGCAAGTCGGGGTTGAGTTCGGGGGTGGAGGCCCAGTGTCCGAAGCGGCGTTCGATGCCGGCGCGGTGGGCGTAGAGGCGTTGACCCAACGTGGCGGCGTCGGCCGGGCGTACCGGGGGTTCGAGCAGGTGCTGGCAGCGCACGCGTGCCGGGTCGTGGGGTCGATGCCCCAGGCCGGTGCCGGGCCGGCGGCGCGGCACGACCAGCTGCAGCCCGCAGAGACGGGCGGCCCGGAAGAGCCAGTTGTCGTCGTACGACGCGTCGACCAGGATGTACCCGCGGGGTCTGTGCGGGCAGCCGCGTGAGCAAGCGTCGGCGCATCTCCCCTTCGTCGGTGTTCATCGGCGTCAGACGCCAGTTCACCACGCGGCCTTCGAGATCGCTCAGGGGGTGGAGTTTGTAGCCCTTAGCCGCGCCCCCGGTGCCGCGTCCGAACCGGGCGTGGCGATCACGGCTGTGCCGGGCCACGGGCAGCGCGTGACCATCGGCGATCAGCGTGACGACCTGATCGGTGGGTACCGGATCGAGGGCGCGGAGCAGGGCTTCGAGGCGCGCACGGAGCCGGTGCAGCCGCGGCGTGTGGATACGCCGGGAGAACGCCGACGCCGACGGCAGGCCACCGGGGGGCAACTTGCCGGGCCAGTTCGCCGCCCGGCACGCCCACTTGGCCGGCTGGTTGCGGAGGGTCGATCACAGGTCGATCAGCAGGACGGTCGAGTCGGAATACTGTTGCCGCACGCGTTTGCGCTGCGCCCCGAGCGTGCGCAGCAGCCGTGTACACTGAACCCAGATCGTGAGTGCGCGATCCATGCAAAGGTCTCCTTGGCGGGAAACCATGCATGGACGCCACTCTTTGCCTCTTCAATCCCTAACGGAAGCGCAACAGCCTCCTCTGGGAGGGGGTTGGGGGAGGGCGACGAAAGGCACATAATCAGCCTGCGCTGCAGCAAAACGGCTAACGAAACTCCCACGCCTTCAGCCCATCCATCACCCGATCCGGCAGCAGTCGCTTCATCATCGCACCCAGCCAAACTCCCGGCCCGACCTGGAGCCGAATCGGCGCGCGCCGCGCCGTGAGGCAGCGCTCCACCGCCCGCGCCACCTGAACCGCCGGCACCGCCTCCGCCTTCGCGCTCCCCACCATCCGCTCGGCCGCCTCAATCATCGATCGATACGGCACCAGCACCGGTAGCGCCCGATCAATCGACGCGACCGTCGCCTCCGCCTTCTTCCAGATGTCGCTCTGCACCGGCCCCGGCTCGATCATGCTCACGCCGATCGATTGCGGCACCAGTTCCAGCCGCAACGCATCGGTCACGGCTTCCAACGCATACTTCGACGCGCAATACGGACCCAGAATCGGCGTCGAGATCAAGCCCGAAATCGAACCGATCATGACGATGCGGGCGCAGGTGGCCTTGCCGCTGGGGGCACACCCGCGGGACGCCTGTGCCACGTGTTTTCTGAGCACCGGCAACGCCGCCTGCGTCACCGCGATCGTGCCCAACAGGTTGACTTCCAGTTGCCGCCGCCACTCCTCCAGCGGCACCGCCTCCACCGGCCCCGCCACCGCGATCCCCGCGTTGTTCACCAGCCCGAACAGGCCGCCCGCTTCATGCTCGATCCGCGCCATCGCACCCGCAATCGATCCCGCATCCATCACATCGAGCGCCACCGGTCGCACCGGTGGGCACACACCCGCCACCGCCCATTCGCACCCCTCGGGCTGGCGCGCCCCGGCCCACACGACAAATCCGCGCGAAGCCAGGTGCGTCACGCACGCGTGTCCGATGCCCGTGCTCGCGCCCGTCACCAGCACATGACGTAAAGCCCCGGGGGGGTTGCGAAACGCCCCGGGGCTTTGGGATGAACTGGAAGATGTCGAAGCAGCGTGCGTCACGCCCCGATGCTACCGCCGATGGGGGGGATCAGACTGCCTCAGCCGCACGCCGGCGACGAAGCCGCTGGCAGGCCGCCAGCGAAGCGAGCGTGCCCAGGCCGGCCCACGCCGCAGGGGGCAGGGGCACCACGACCACGGGGGGATTGTCAAGCACGACCTGATCCTGACCCACGCTCGTCGTGATCGAACGCACGAGGATGGGCGTCAGGTTGTTGGTATACAGGCTGTACGCCGCCGTGCGGATGGTGTCGATGATCCCACGAACCGTCGAGTTCACGTTCGTGGTGTAGTTGCTCACGCGCCACTGGCTGTCGCCCATCTGGCGACCAGCGATATCCCACACCTGCGAACCCGCAGCGTGGCTCGTCGGGGTTTCATCCCACACCGATTCCCACACGAGCAGGGCGATCGCCGCGCCATGATCCCGGCCATACGAGGTGTTGTTGAAGAAGCCGCGGTTATCGACAAAGCCCATGTCGCGGGCCGCGAGCATAATCGCGTTCAACCGGCGCTCCTGATCGACGGTGTAAGGCACCGCGCCATCGGGGTTACCGTTGACGGGGACGGGGGCATCGGTGACGCGGGCCAGCGTGTAGGTCTGACGGTTCTCGTAGTACGCCCGCTGATCCATGCAGAACGTGTACACGGTGCGCAGCGCGTTCTCGTTGGTGTTGTTCTCGACCGTCAGCGTCTGGCCCTCGGTAAACCGGGCCATGTACGGGTCGGACGCATTCCAGAAGCGGTGCGCCAAGGCACCCGCGAACGAGCCACCGGCGCTCATGCCGCTGACGTTGTAGCCCAGGTTGTCAGTCCGAAGGGGAGTGGCTTCACCCCGCATGGTGGACGTGGCCAGAGCCGCCGACGAGCCGGCAAGGAACACCAAGGCGGCAAACGCGACGTGGGGGGTGCGAGTAGTCTTCAGTTTCACAGTCTTCTCCCTCTCCGTGGGTATGGGTGCACGCCAGCGATTGAACGCGGGCGGCCTTCGGACGGTGAAGTATGCGATCTGTTCACCGATCGGCCACCCGCTGGTGCGATCGATGGGGGGTTTAACCTAGCGCGCGGCCTCGAACCTGTTCCAACACCCCCAAGGTGTCAAGGTTCTCGGTCGATGGTGAAACTTGACGCCTGCGGGGATGTATCATACCATTCATTCGGATAAACGGATGAAACGTGCCGAAGTACGCCATCTTGTGATCGAACGACTCCACGCCTTCAGCGACTCCACGCGCCTTCGCCTGGTTCGGCTGCTGGAGCAGGAAGAGTTGTCCGTGGGCGAACTGGCGCGCATTGTGCAGATGCCCCAATCCACCATCAGTCGTCACCTTAAGGTCCTCGCCGACCTGCCCAACGGCTCGCGCAGGGGTCTGCTCGCCCGCCGCGCCGAGGGCACCGCCACGCTCTACCGCCTCGTGCTCGACGACCTTGACCGCGACAACCGCGCTCTCTGGCTCACCATTCGCGAGCAAGTTAGCGAATCGGCCACGCTGACCGAAGACCGCCGCCGCCTCGCCGGCGTGCTGGCCGAGCGCCGCACCGATACCCAAGCCTACTTCGGACGCGTCGCCGGAGAATGGGACTCCGTCCGCGATCAACTCTTTGGCACGGACTTCACCATTTACGCGCTCCTCTGCCTGTTGCCAGCGTCCTGGACCGTTGCCGATCTCGGTTGCGGCACCGGCAACGTCAGCGAACTGCTCGCCCCCGTCGTGCACAAAGTCCTCGCCATCGACCAGAGCGAGCCCATGCTGACCGCAGCGCGACAACGACTTGTTGGCGCGGACAATGTCGAGTTCATCGCCGGCGATCTCACGGCCTTGCCTGTAGCCGCCGCGAGCGTGGACGCCGCGGTGTGCATCCTCGTGCTCCATCACCTGCCCGAACCCGCCGCCGCCATCCGCGAGATGGCCCGCATCGTCAAGCCCGGCGGCACCGTCCTCGTCGTGGACATGATCGCCCACGACCGCCCCGCCTACAAGCAGAGCATGGGCCACCGCTGGCAAGGCTTCGAGGCCCCCGCGATGATGAACATGATGACCGCCGCGGGGCTCGACGAGCCCCGACTGGTGGTTCTGCCCGCGGCCATCGAAGCCAAAGGGCCGGGGTTGTTTGCCGCAACGGCAAACAAAATGGTCAGATTGCCAAATGACCAAATGGCCAAATAGGAAAGACACACAGCACACAGCACACCGTTCACCGTTTCTCCGCTTCGCTCCCATCGCACCTTCGTTGCACACCTGCACCTCACCTTTGGCCATTTGGACATTTGACCATTTGGCAATTTGGAGTACCAATGACCACCGCCACCGGCGTCCGTCCCTCGAAAATCACCCTCATCGCCGACAAGGCCAAGTCGGGCCTTGACTACAAAGTCGCCGATCTCTCGCAGGCGGAACTGGGCCGCAAGGAAATCCGCCTTGCTGAGTTCGAGATGCCCGGCCTCATGGCCCTCCGCGCCCGCTACAAGGGCCAGAAGCCCCTCGCCGGTGCCCGGATCATGGGCTCGCTGCACATGACGGTGCAGACTGCGGTGCTCATCGAGACCCTGGTCGATCTCGGCGCCAGCGTGCGCTGGGTGTCGTGCAATATCTTCAGCACACAGGACTCCGCCGCCGCGGCCGTCGTGATCGGCCGTCCGGAAAACGGCGGCACCGTCGCCGACCCCAAGGGCGTCGCGGTCTTCGCCTGGAAGGGCGAGACCCTGCCTGAATACTGGTGGTGCACCGAGCAGGCCCTCCGCTGGCCCGATGGTGCCGGCCCGAACCTCCTTCTCGACGACGGCGGCGACGCAACGCTGCTCGTCCACAAAGGTGCCGAGTTCGAGAAGGCTGGCAGCGTTCCCGCGTTCAACGCCTCGAGTGACCCTGAAGAGTGGGGCGTGATCCTCAACCTGCTCACCGACGAGCAGAAGAAAACCCCCCCCCCCAACGGCCGCTGGACCAAAGTCGCCGCGGCCATCAAGGGCGTCAGCGAAGAGACCACCACCGGCGTGCACCGCCTCTATGAAATGGCCAAGGCCGGGAAACTCCTTTTCCCCGCCATCAACGTCAACGACTCGGCCACCAAGAGCAAGTTCGACAACCTCTACGGCTGCCGCCACTCGCTGGTCGATGGCCTCAACCGCGCCACCGACGTCATGCTCAGCGCCAAGGTCGCCGTCGTGCTCGGTTATGGCGACGTGGGCAAGGGGTGCTGCCAGGCCTTGCGTGGGCAGGGTTGCCGCGTGATCGTGACCGAGATCGACCCCATCAACGCGCTGCAGGCCGCGATGGAGGGCTACCAGGTCACCACGCTTCCCGAAGTCGTCGAGACCGCCGACATCTTCATCACCACCACCGGCAACAAGGACGTGATCACGCTGGCGGACATGCAGAAGATGAAGGACAAGGCGATCGTGGCGAACATCGGGCACTTTGATAACGAGATCGACATGGCCGCGCTCTACAAGGGCGTGGAGACGGGCAGCGTCAAGCGCGTGAACATCAAGGCCCAGTACGACGAGTTCGTCTTCGGGGCTGGCACCAAGGGCGAGAAGAGCATTCTCATCCTGGCCGAGGGCCGCCTGATGAACCTGGGCTGCGCCACCGGCCACCCCTCGTTTGTCATGTCCTCCTCCTTCACCAACCAGACCATGGCCCAACTGGACCTGTGGTTCAACGCCAACGCCAAGCCCACGCTCAGCGGCTTCAAGTATGAATCCGGCAAGGTCTACACCCTCCCCAAGAAACTCGACGAGGAAGTCGCCCGCCTGCACCTCGAGAAACTCGGCGTGAAACTCACCCGCCTCACCGACGCGCAGGCCGCGTACCTGGGCGTCTCGAAGGACGGGCCGTACAAGAGCGATCACTACCGGTACTAGGCGTGACGTCAGACGTCAGACGTCGGATGTCAGGCGTCAGTTGTGAGGAGCAGATCAAACCCCGGCCCGTGCCGGGGTTTTCTCTTGCGACAGCCGTGGTCACCACGATTCGTGCCACCGAGATTGGCTTGGCAATCTCGGTGCGGCCTGTGGTTTTATTCCGCCAATTGGACCACTGAGATCGCCGAGCCGATCTCGGTGACACGTTTACTTCAGCCGCCTCCACATGTGATACACCGGCCACCCCGCGATCAGCACGCCCAGCCACGGCAGCGTCTTTGCCGGGTTGCTCCATATCGACGCCACCGTCATCGCCCCAGCACTCGCCACAAACAGCCCCGGCGTGACCGGATAGCCCCAGCACCGGTACGGCCGCTCGGCATCCGGCTGGCGAACCCTCAGAATAAAGATCGTCGCCCCGGCCAGGCCGTAGAAAATCCACATCGAAAACACGAACCCGCCCGCAAGGCTCTCGAAGTTCCGCAGCCACAGCGCCGCCGTGCACGAGAGCGCGGCTTGCACCCAGAGCGCCCGAGCCGGCGTGCCGTGGCTTGAGACCGCGCCCAGGAAACGGAACATCAGCCCATCGCGGGCCTGTGCAAAGGTGACGCGGGCACCAGTCATGATCGACCCGTGCGTGCTGCCCATGGTGCTGATGACCACCAGCGCCACGACCACCGTGGCGCTCAAGCCCCCGGCCAGCCGCTCGGCCACCACCGGCGCGACCGTGGTGAGCCCCCGCATCTCGTGCAGCGGCACCATGCCCAGATACGCCATGTTCACGAGGATGTAGATCGCCGTGATGGCGATCGTGCCCGCGAGGTAAATCCGTGGCAGCGACCGACGCGGCTCCTTCACCTCGCCGGCGATCGCGCCGACGTCGCTCCAGCCGTCGTAGGTCCACATGATCGCCGCCATCACGGGCACAAGGGCGAGATACAGCGGCGTGGAGGACGCGCGCGCCGCGGCCGCCACAGCCACCGCATCCGTCGCGCTCGCCGCCCCCGGCGACATCCCCGAGAACAGCCGACCGATCGCGGCCGCCCCGATGATGATCGCGATCAGGGCCCCGACCTTCAGCGTGGAAAGCACCATCGCCACGCCCGTGCCCAGGGTCACGCCCCGCGCGTTGATCCACGTCAGCACGATGATCACCGCACACGTCAGCAGCCGCGGATCGACCCGCGTGCCCAACAGTTGATTCAGATGCTCGCCAAAGATCACCGCGATGCCCGCGGCGGCAAAGGGCTTGGTGATGAGCATGTACGTCCAGCCGAACACAAACGCGGCGGCCGGGCCGTAGCCCTCGCGGATAAAGACATACACGCCGCCCGACTCGGGGTGCATGCACGCCAGTTCGGCATAGGTAAGCGCCCCCAACAACGCCAGCAGCCCGCCCGCGCCCCAGAGCAACACGATCAGCCACGGGCTATCCAGGTGCTGCGCGATCGCCGGCGGCGTGCGGAAGATGCCCGACCCGATGATGATGCCCACCATGATGGCGGTGCCACCCCAGAAGGTGATGGTTCGGCTGAGCGCGTGGTGATCGGCGGGGTCAGGCATTCAGGCCCAGCCTAGCAGCATCGGTTCCCGCCCGGCGGCGGAGCGCCGCGCCACGCGTGCCACTGGAGGGCACGATCGCCGTGTGGCGAGATTTCAGAGCACGGGCGACGCCGTCCGAGCCCGGCGACGACAGTGGCACGCGCGCATCAGACCTGACCATCACCCGATTCACCGGCACCCCGTTCGTCCTCGCCCCGATCCGGAATCGCATACTGCCCCGAAAGCCACCGCCCCAGATCCGCATCGCGGCAACGCGGCGAGCAGAACGGCCTATCACTCGCCACCGGCGTGACGGGTTTCCCACAGATCGGGCAGGGCGCTTCGCGCTCAGCCAGCGCTTCGAGCGCCCCCCACTCACGCCGCAAGGCCCACGCCGCGGGCGCATCAAGATCGATCCGGCGTGCCGCGGCACCGATGGGCGTGAGGCGCAGCCGCGTGACAAACGCCGGGTCGCCGAGCGCCGCACCAAGCCGCTCGGCCCACTCGACGACGACGACGGCCGAGCCATCCGCCACGCGTTCCCAGCCGATGCTGTCAAGGTCGTCGGGCCCGGACAGGCGGTATGCATCGGCGTGAACGAGCACGCGACCCGTCGGTCCCTGGTGCTCAACCATCACCACAAACGTCGGGCTGGAAACCTGCGCCGGATCGACGCCCATGGCCGAGGCCAGCCCGCGGACGAGGCACGTCTTGCCCGCGCCCAGCGGCCCGGCGAGCGCCAGAATGTCGCCCTCGCGCGCAATCGCCCCAAGCGCGCGGCCGAGTTCTTCGGTCTGCTCGGGCGCGGTCGTCAGGATAGTGAGCGTGAAGCGAGACATAGCGAAGTGGTCAAGTGGTCAAGCGGTCAAGTGGTCAAGTGAATCCTGTTCCCGATCCCCGATCCCGATCTGGGTACCTCGATTCTCCGAATCGAGTCCCGATCCCGTTCCCGTTGTTCCCTCCTGCTTCTTCTCTGTGTTTCCTCTGTGTCTCTGTGTCTCAGTGGTGATTCCCCTTCCCGTTCCATCCATCAGTGATCCCAGCCCAGATCAGCAGTATCCCGTCTCTCCCCACGTTCGTCCACCAGCACGCACCCGCTTCCGGCGACGACGCGCCCCATCCGCGTGATCGGCACGCCGCTCACGGCGCACGCCGCCGGTTCATCGGCTTGTGGTGCCACGACGAACGCCAGTTCATAATCCTCCCCCGCCCGCACAGCACGGTCTACGCCTCCGGCATCCCCGTGTAGCGGGACCGCGCCTTGGTCAATCTCGATCGCCACCCCCGACGCCTCCGCCATCCGCGCCACATCGCGGCCCAGTCCGTCCGACAGGTCGATCATCGCGTGCAACCTCGCGCCCAGCGCATCGGCCAGCGCCCTCGCCACCGCCACGCGAGGCTCGAACGTCAGATGCCGCCCCGACGCGAGCGAGCCCCCGATGTGACCGGTGACCCACACTTCATCACCCGGCTTCGCGCCGCTCCGTGTCACCGGCCCGCGCGCCGGGTGCGCCTCGCCCCCCACCGTCACGGTCAGCACCGCGCGCGGCGAGTCGTCCGGCAGCGTCGCGATGTCGCCCCCGACAATCGGGCAGCCCCAGTGCTTCGCCCATCGGGCCATCGCCAGGAACAACTCATCCGCCACCGCCTGCGACGTGCCGCGTGGCAGCGCCGCCGTCGCCAGCGACCAGCGCGGCATGCCCGCCATGGCCGCGATATCCGATACGCTCCGCGCGATCGCCTTTCGCGCCACCAAGTCAAGCGGTGCCGCGCCCGCCCTCCCGCCCAGCGGCCCCACAAAGTGCCGCCCCTCGATCACCTGGTCCACCGTCAGCAGCAGCGTGCCCGCGCTCGACTTCAGCGCGGCACAATCATCACCCGGGCCGATCACCACGCCCGGACCCAGGTCCGTCGAGCGCGCGCGAATCAGCCGCAGCAGGTCAGACTCGCGCATCGCTCAGCCCCGATCGACGCCGGTCTTCTCGCTCGGGGGCGAGAAGATGTCCCAGATCTCCGTGTCCTCGTGCGCGTGGCAACTGTGCGGCACATCCGCGGGCAGATGCAGCACCTCGCCGCTTTTCAGCGTCACCGTGCGCTCCTTGGGAGTTCCCTGGTGCAGCACGAAACTCGCCCGGCCTGACATCACGCACACCATCTGCTCGTTGAAGTGCTGGTGCGAGGGCAGGTCGAAGCCCCTCGACAGCCGCACCTTGGAGATCATCACCTGATCGCCGATTACGCGTTGCCGCTCGATCTTGGGCATCGGGCGATCGACAGGCAGGTTCGACCACGCAAGCACGCGGGCATCGGTGGACATGAATACCTCCAGAACAGCGCGGTCATGCACCAGCGATGGGAAAGTCCGGCGGGCTCAGCCGCCGGTCGCGGGCGCGGGCTTGTCAGCGGGTTTCGCGGCGGGCTTCTTCTCGGCAGCGGGCTTGTCGCCAGACACAGGCTTCGGGGCCATGCGCGGGTCGGCGTACTCCACCTTCAGACGCTTGGCCAACTGGTCGTGGTTGAGCAGTTCGGTGCGATCGCCCACCAGTTCCGACGCCGACGCCATCAGCAGATTCGGCACGCTCGCCCGGAAGCGCTCCAGCGTCGCCGGGGTGTATGCGGTGATCTTGCCCACCGCTACGCCCAGTTTCGTGGGCACGGCACTCGCCATCACCAAATCCGTGGGCGAAGCCTTGTCAAGCGGCAGCGTCGGATCGATCAGCGCCATCCGCTTGGTCGCGATCTCACGGAAGTTCTTGTCGTTGGCGGGCGAATCGAGCGGCGAGGTGCTGTTGGCCGACACCCGCACGCCGGTCTTGATGTCCGTCGTCACGCCGCCACGGGCCTTCAACTGCTCGACGAGTTCGTCGAAACCCTGTGCGCCAGCCACGGTCTCGAATACCGCCACCTGCTCGGCCAGGCGCGTATACGCCACGGCTTTCTTCGCGTCGTTGATCACCGCCACACGCACTTCATCAATGCTCGCGGCCGGTGCCTCGGGCAACGCCTCGGTCACGTTCACAAAGTACCGGTTGCCCGCGCGGTCTTCCAAGGGTTCACCAAAGGGCACGCCCGCTTGGAACGTCACATCCACTTTGGGCGTGTCGTCGGCACGCAGTTCCTTCAGGTTGGCCAGCAGAATCCGCAGCGGCACCCCGCTGTTGCCCCGGCGGATGATTGCCTGCCAGATGTCCATCTTCGCCAGGTCATCCTCGCGCACCGGCGCGTCGGTGCGACTCGTGATCACGGGCGTCGGCATCGACATGCCCGTCACTTCGCTCACCTTCTGGGCCACGGTTCCGGCCACGCTCGCCATCGCGGGCCGCGCGGCGGTCCACTCGGGCGACAGCACCTTGTACCCGGCCTCCTCGGCCAGTTTGTTCACCATCGCCAGCACGCTGGCCTTGTAGGCCATCGTCGCTTCGCTCATCACTCGCGCCACCGCTTCGGATCGGATCGTGCTCTCCACCGCCGCGCGGCGTTGGCCAGCATCGGTCACTTCTTTTGACGCGCCGTCGAGCAGCCGCTTCTGCACCTCCACCGGGCTCACCTTCACGGCTTTCTCGATCGCGGCCCGATCGAGCATGAAGTATTCCAGGCGGTACCGCCGCGGATGGCGATAGCCAAAGGGCGAATCGTCCACGCCCGCGACCTTCTCGCGATACTGGTTGAAGTGCGCCAGCAACTCGGCCTCGGCCGGGTCGGGCATCGACGCCACGTTCGGATCGACCCCGATGAACAGCACCTGCATCTCGGCCTGGTCCAGTCGCTTGCGGGCCTCGCGCACCACGCGATTCATGCCCACGCGCGGGGCCGTCGCATAGGCCTGCTGATACCGCGCCACGCCGCGGGCCGCGGCCAGGGCCAGATCGACCTCGCGCGGGCTCATCTGCACCTGCGCGCCCACCGCGTACCGCCGCTCGGCCTGGGCCGTCGCCAACTGGTCCACCTGCTTCATCAGGTCTTCGTTGAACCGAAGCAGAAACAGGTTCTGCGGCCCCAGGCCCGTGCTCCGCGCCACCGCCAACTCGGCCGCCTCGCGGATCAAATCCGTGCTGTCGCCCACGCCGCCGTAGAACCCGGCCCGGCCTGCTTCCTCGCGCGCCAGCACCCAGTGGTCGCCCTGGTCGCTGATCCCGAGGCCCACCGGGAAGATGCCCGTGGTCACTTCGGTGAGCGTGCGCAACTGCTTCTCGGCGGCAATCGCGTCCTCATTGGTAAACGTCTTGCCCGCCACGGTCATCACGGGGGCGGACATCGACTGCCGCTTGATCAGTTCCTGAAGCGCCGTGGGCATCAGGAAGGCCACCATCAGGAAGACCCCGAAGAACACGAGGAGGGCCTTGCTGTACTTACGCAGGAACTTGAGCATGAGCGAAAAACTCCACGCCGCGGCAAGGGCCTTGCGGCAGTCCGAATCCAAGCCGGGATGATAGGGCGGGGCCAACACCGCTCATGGCCAGGCCAACGAAGCCCGAGCGTGAGCGAGAGGCCGCCCAACGAAACGCGACCGTGAGGAGCGTTCCCGTTGGACCCTGCCCTTGGGCGACGCAGGGCGGGCAGCCCGCACAGGGCGCATGTGGGGGCGCTATCGCCTAGGTTTTGCGCGATTCGCGTATAAGGCCATTACAGCCCGGCTAGGGCCCCTCGCGCGGCGACCCTCCGACCCCCCCACCCACATGCGCCGGAAGGCGTATACGCAAAATGATGGTTTTGCGCGCAATGTTTGGTAGATGGACCGCGAATTCGTGCCGAAAACAGCCGATTGGCACGCTGCGTGCAGAGGCGTGCGGGGCGTGGGTGCCGTGGTGCTGGGGTTCGGTTTCGCCAACTGCATGTCGAATCAGACCCGGTCCGGCCTTACTTGCTCACCTTGAACCCGGCCTTGAACGCCTTGACGGCATCCTCCAACTTCTTCTCCACGGCCTTGATGTCGCGCTTCTGGTCCAACTCGTCGCGGACCGGCAGCATCTTCGCGGCTTTCTCGCTTCTACGGGCATCCAGCGAAGTACGCCGCGATGTAGTCGGCGAGGTCGTCGGGGTCAGCCGTGCCGTTGCCGTCGAAGTCCGCCGCATCACATGGCGAGGTGAAGTAGCAGGCGATGAAGTCGGCCAGGTCATCGGGATCGAGGTTCCCGTCGCCATTGAGGTCGGGTCGGCATGTGGGAGCCGCGTGAGTTCATTCGATAAAAAAACCCCCGCGCAAGGCGGGGGTTCTGTAAGACCATGCAAAAGTGTGGCCTCGCCTCAAGCCTTGGCTGGCTTGAACCCGGCTTTGAACGCCTTGACGGCGTCCTCCAACTTCTTCTCCACGGCCTTGATGTCGCGCTTCTGGTCCAACTCGTCGCGCACCGGCTTGCCCAGTCCCTTCATGTAATCCAGCAGGCCCTTCTCGAAGTCGCGGACCGCCGTCACGGGGATGTCGTCCATCGCGCCCTTGCTGGCCGCGAAGATCGAGATCACCTGGTCCACGACGTTCATGGGCACATACTGCGGCTGCTTGAGCAACTCCACCATTCGCGCTCCACGATCCAACTGCCGCTGCGTGGCCTTGTCGAGTTCGGTGCCGAGTTGGGCGAAGGCTTCCAGTTCGCGGTAGGCCGCGAGGTCCAGTCGCAGCGAGCCGGCGATCTGCTTCATGGCCTTGATCTGGGCGTTGCCACCCACGCGGCTCACCGAGATACCGACGTTGATGGCGGGCCGCACGCCCGCGAAGAACAGTTCGGGTTCGAGGTAGATCTGCCCGTCGGTGATCGAGATGACGTTGGTCGGGATGTAGGCCGACACGTCGCCTTCCTGCGTCTCGATGATGGGGAGCGAGGTGATGGACCCGCCACCGTTGTCGTCGGACAACTTGGTGGCGCGTTCGAGCAGGCGGCTGTGGAGATAGAACACGTCGCCGGGGTACGCCTCGCGACCGGGCGGACGCTTGAGCAGCAGCGACAACTGACGGTACGCGACGGCCTGCTTCGACAAGTCGTCGTAGATGCACAGGGCGTGCTTGGGCATGGGCATGCCGCTGGCGAGTTTGGCCCCGGGGTTCTTGCCGCTCCACATGAAGTACTCGGCCATCGCGGTGCCCGAGTAGGGGGCGACGTACTGCATCGGCGCGGGGTCCGACGACGCCGCGTTGACGACGATGGTGTAATCCATCGCGCCGTTCTTGCGGAGCGTTTCCACCGTCGCCGCAACCGTCGATTCCTTCTGGCCGACCGCGACGTAGATGCACACCACCGCGTCGGGCGTGCCCCAGTACTGCTTCTGATTGATGATCGCGTCGATCGCGACGGCGGTCTTGCCCGTCTTGCGGTCGCCGATGATCAGTTCGCGCTGACCCTTGCCGATCGGGATCATGCTGTCCACAGCCTTGATGCCCGTCTGCAGCGGCTGCGTCACGGGCTGCCGCTCGGCAATGCCCGGGGCGATGATGTCGCACTTGCGGAACTCGGCCGCCTGCAACGCCGGGCCGTCATCCAGCGGCTGGCCCAGCGGGTTGACCACGCGCCCCAGCAACGTTTCGCCCACCGGCACTTCGAGCAGACGCCCGGTGCCCTTCACCAGATCGCCTTCCTTCACCGTCAGGTAATCGCCATAGATGACCGCGCCGACGGTGTCGAGTTCCAGGTTGAAGACCTGGCCCATGACCGCGCCCTTGGCGCTCTGGAACTCGAGGAGTTCGCCGGCCATGGCCTTGGACAGGCCATAGATGCGCGCGATCCCGTCACCGACTTCGACGACGCGGCCGACCTCGGAGACTTCCAGTTGCGAGGAAAACTGCTCGATTTCCTTGCGGATGACAGAGGCGATTTCGTCGGTGCGGATCTTCAAGGGGGACTCCCAAATGGAGGCCGAACCTCACTCCCGCCGGCGCCGGCAAGAGCAAGGGGCGGAAGGGTAGGGCAAGGGGGAGGGAGAGTCGAGAGGCGGGCCGTGTTGGCGCGCCGACGCCTTGGGTACCCCGACTCTCCGCGTCGGGCGTCTGGGTGCCCATTTCCTGCTTCACTGCTTTCCCGCTTTGCTGTTTTACGACTTCAACCTCGAAATCACCCGTTTCGCCATCGCCTCCGCCGTCGCCACCTCGGCGATGGTCACATCATCCGCGCCCGCGGCACTGGCCGTGAACGCCGTGCTGAGATAGGTCGTTCGGGCCGCGATGAAGGCGTGCGGGGCGAGTTGCCTGATGGCCTGGCACGCCCGCGTGGTCGCGTCGTCATCGGGAATGGTCAGGAAGACGGTGTCGGCATCGTGAATCCCGGCCCGCTCAAGCACCGCCGGGTTGCCGATGTCGCCGAAGACCACGTTGCGGCCGAGTTTCTCCTGGGTCTCCACGGTGCGGGCGTTGAGTTCGACGACGGTGAACGGCACGCCGTGCACTTCCAGGTGGTCGGCGACGGCGCGGCCCACCACGCCGAAGCCGGCGATGATCGCGCGGCGGGCCCGGGGCGGAGTGGCGACGGGAATCGCCGCGGCGTCGGCGGCCACTTCGTCGCCGGTGGCGGCGTGCGGCCCGACGTGCGCGTGCTCGGTGGCCCCGGCGACGACGGGTTTCTCACGCAGCGCATCGCCGGTCTTCCACCTCGCCGGCGGGAACTTCGCCAGCCACGGCTGCAACCGCTGGCCCAAGTCATAGAGCGTGGGTGTGATCATCAGCGACAGCACCACAAGCGTGATCGCCACGGTCTGCTCATAGGACGAGATCACCTTGGCCGCGAAGGCGAGGCCCAGGATCACGATGCTGAACTCGCCCGCCTGCGCCAGACTCAGCCCGGTGCGCCCCGCCACAGGCGTCGACGCGCCGGCGGCCCAGGTGCACAGGCCGATCATGCCTGCCTTGATGATGACGATCGCGGGCAGGCCGATGAGCACCACCGGCCACGCGCTGACGAGGGTGCGCACGTCGAGTTGCAGGCCGACGGCAGTGAAGAAGGCCGCCATGAAGAGGTCGCGCAAGGGTGACAACTGCCCAGCCAGTTGATAGCGGAACGGTGTCGCGCTCAGCATGAACCCGGCCAGAAACGCCCCCAGTTCCGGGCTGAACCCCTGGCTGGCGGTCAGCACCGCCGCGCCCAGCGCCACCGCCGACGAAAGCACCAGGGTGGCTTCCCCGGAAGGCTCGCGCGAGGCCTCGCGCAGGAGCCGGGGCAGCAGATAACGCCCGAACGCGATGAGCAGCGCGATGGCCCCGATGGCCGTCGTCGCGCCCAGCGCCAGGCGGCCCAGGGTTTCGACCGGGCCATCATTTTGATGCTCGGGATTCACCACGCCCGACCACCGCGCCAGCAAGGGCAGCGCCGCCAAGGCCGCGAGGGCCAGCAGGTCCTGGATGATCGCGATGCCCACGCACAGCCGCCCGTGCATGCGGTGGGTCTCGCGTTTCTCCGCCAGCAATCTCAGCACCACGGCGGTCGATGACATCGCCATGGCCAGCGCGATCGCCAGCCCCGCCGGCGCAGGCACCCCGAGCATCACCGCCACGGGCCAGCCGATGACCGCGACCCCGATGGTGGAGAGCGCCCCCACGGCGGTGATGTGAACCAGCCCGCCGGAGAGCGAGCCAATATCCAGGTGCAGGCCGATGGTGAACATCAGCATGATCACCGCGAGGGTCTTGATCTGCTCGATGCTGGCGACGTCATTCACCAGCCCCAGCGCGGCCGGCCCGATGATCGCCCCGGCGATCAGGTATCCCGGAATCGTGGCGAGTTTGAGCCGCCGCACGAACATCGACACAAGTGCCGCAGCGGCGAGGACCGCGAGCAGATCGAGCGCGAACCGGGAACTGCCAGCGTCGCCGGAGGCGAGAATACCGGGCATGAAGTCGGTGTCCATCATCAAGTGAACAAGGCAGGCGTCCCGAACAGCAACCAACAGCGGACCCGAGGGTAGCGCGGCACCCGATCATCGACGGTCACTCGTCCGCCGCAGCACCACCACCGTCGCGTCATCATGCAGGTCGCCGGCCTGAACATCCGCGATCGCCTGCAACAACTCCCGGCACACATCCTCCGCGCCCGCGCCGGGGTACCTGGCGCACACGGCACGCACGCCTTCGCGCCCGAAGAAGGCCCCCGCGCGGGCATTGGCGGCGTGCCCTTCGGTGATGCCGTCGCTCACGAGCACGAGGGACTCGCCCGGCGCGAGTGTGAAACTGGTTTCGCCGATGGTGAGGGCTTCGAGCGCCCCGAGCACCGTGCCGGTGCCCTCGGCCACATCCCGCGTCGGTCCGTCGGGCGAGAAGACGAACGCGGGGGGATGCCCGGCGTTGGCCGCCACGCCCACGCCCGTTTCCAGGTCGTAGCGAAGCAAGAGCGCGGTGACAAACATCGAATGCGGGTTGGATTCCACCAGCGTGCGGTTGGTGTGCATCAGCACGCGCGCGGGCGTGCCGCCACGCATGGCGAGGTCGCGCACCAGCGCGCGGGCCGCCGCGAGGAACATCGCTGCGGGCACGCCCTTGCCCGAGGCATCGGCGATGACGACCACCAGCGCGCCGTCGGGCGTCTGAAAAAACTCGAACCAGTCTCCTGAAACATGGCGCGACGCGAGCGTCGCCCCAAAGATCTCGAAGCGCGGGTGCGACGGGAAGCCGGTGGGTTGTTGGGCGGGTTCCATCGTCCGTGCGACGCGATCGGCCGAATCCGATGGCGCGGCGACGGGCCGCGCAGGTCCGGACGCGGACGCTGGATTCACCGGCGGGCGGACCGTCGGCTCGCCGTCTCGCAAACGGGGCTCGGCCCGCTCCCACCGGTGCGGGTCGCCCAGGAACGCGCGGAACGGCGCGCGAAGCCGATGGGCAAGGCGGGACCACCACCGCCGCGCGCTATTCAAGAGAGGCTGAGTCTCATTCGCCACAAAGGCCCCAGTCTCAATCTTGATCGGTTTCATCCCTACGAACTGTTCGCATTTCGATCGTTTCGTGTGGTGTTCGCGCTCAGGGTACGTTGGGGGAATGGAAAGCCCTGCGCCATCTGGTATTTTCAACCTGTCCGGCCAAGCCCACCACCTCGTGCCGGGCTTCATTTTCACATCAGGAGCACTGCGTATGTCCAGAGTCACCACGTTGATTGTGTGCGCCGGTCTCATCGTTGGCACCGCAAGCCTGGCCGGATGCAAGGGCAACAAGGACACCAGCACGGCCTCAGCCGCCAAAGCCGACACCTGCTGGAACCGTTTGGGCGGCGAGAAGAACGTCCGCGCCGTGGTCGACGATTTCGTCGATCGCTGCGCCAAGGACGACAAGAACGTGAACTTCTTCCGCAAGGGCCTCGCCAACGTTCCGGAATGGAAGCCCAAGCCGGCCCAGGTGGAGAACCTCAAGGTGCGTCTCGTCGAACTGATCTCATCGGGCACGGGCGGGCCGCTTTCCTACAAGGGCAAGGACATGAAGTCATCCCACAAGGGCATGAAGATCACCAAGGCGGAGTTCATGGCCCTGGCGGGTCACCTTGAAGCGGCGCTTAAGAAGGGCGGCGCATCGCCCGCCGATACCGCTGCGGTCGTGAACTTTGCTGCGGGCACGATGAACGACATTGTTGAAGTGCAGTGACTCGATGGGTGAGGACGCGACTTCAGGCCCCGGGGTTCGAACCTCGGGGCTTTTCGTTTGGAGGCCTTCCTCTCTTCCTCACCATCCTGTTTCTTCTCTGTGCTTCCTCTGTGTCTCGGTGTCTCGGTGGTGATCCCCGTTCCCGCCCCGATCTACGTCCTCGAGATCGGGAGCGGATCTGTCGCCTTGCCCTGGGCCCAGTCGCGCAGGCGGGGCCACACGGTTTCTTTCAGCAGAATCTTGATGCACGCCGCGACGGGAATCGCCACCAGCAAGCCGTAGAACCCGGCCAGCACCGCGCCCGCAAGCGACGCGAACAGAATCGTGGGCGTGTCCATGCCCGTGCTCTTGCCCTGGATCGTGGGCGTGAGCACATAGTCATCGAGCACCTGCGAGATGGCGCTCACGCCCAGCGGCGCACCCACGATCCACCACCACTCGCCCTGAAAGCCGGCGAGATTCGGCCCGACCCAGATCAGGAGCATCGCCATCGGCATGCCCACCGCCGCGGCATAGGGCACCAGCGCGAGCGTGCCAATGATCGGTCCCAGGATCAGGGGCGCAGGCACGCCGATCAGCCAGTAGGCAAACGTGTAGTAGGCGATCAGGATCGCGCAGATAGTGAGCCGCCCGCGCACGAAGCCGCTGATCACCGCGTCCATCTGCTTCATCAGGTTGAAGGCGATGCCTTTCTTCCGCTCGGGGATCAGGCGCTCCCAGAACTCCAGCACCGCGCCGTAACCGGTGCAGACGAAGAAAAAGAAGAATGCCGTGAGGAACCCGCCGAACACGAGCGTGCCGAACGACGTAAGCCAGCGCGCGGCGGTTTCGAGCGCGGAGACGCCCGTGGAAAGGGCCGTGCGACCGATGGTGGGCGAGTTGGCTTTGATCCAATCGATGGCGGTTTCGACACCGCGGTAGACCTGGATTGCCGCGGGATTGGCGGGCCCGGCGACCGAAGGCGAGAGCGAGCCGTCCACGGGCTCAGCCGGCAGGGAGACTCCCGACGCGCTGTCCGGTGCGAGGGGAGGTGCTGCCTGCGGGATGGATCGCTCAACCGCTTCATCGGCCCCGCTCGCCTGGGCCCGGGCGCGATCGGCCTGCTTGCGCAACTCGACCAACTCTCGGGCCAGCGATCGCCAACTGTCATTGGGCAGCCGCGCGGCGGCCTGCGGCTTCTCCGGATGGGCTACCACATCGGCGAGCAGGGTCACATTGCTCCCGAACCGCTGCAAGAACGACACACCCTGAATGGCACCGACCACCGAGCCGACGACGACGGGCACGACGACGACGAGCCCCAACGCGGCGATGATCGCCACCGCTGCCCCCTGGCGGCTGATCCAGCGAACCCGCGTGAGCCGCGCGACGATCGGTTCGACGAGGTATGCCAGGAGCAGGGCGAGCAGCAGCGGCACCGTGACCAGGCTTAGCACCTTGCCCAGATACAGCACGCCGATCACCGCGATGATGAGCGCCGCATCGCGCAGGGGCTGAATCTGCCAGAGGCGCAGCACGCGCCAGTCGATGGGCGCGCGGGTCGGATTGAGCGTGGTCGGCGGGCGCTGCTCGGTCATGCCCAGAGGATAACCCGGGGGGAGGGGGGCACGCTCAAAATGAAAAAGGGCGGTGCAGCACAAGGCCGCACCGCCCTCACATCAGGAACAGGAGGTTCCGCTGGTCAGGACTTAGCAGCCGCCGCCAAAGTAGGCCGCGATGTAGTCGGCGAGGTCATCGGGATCGATGTTGTTGGTGCCGTCGAAATCCATGCCCGGGCAGGCGGGCGAGGCAAAGTAGCAGGCGATGGCGTCGGAGAGGTCATCGGGATCGAGGGCGCCGTCGCCGTTAAAGTCGGCGGGGCAGCCCACCGGGGTGAAGGTGACGTTGAGGTTGCCCGCGCCGATGCCCGAGACAGTGTTGGCGGCGATGCGGAGGTACACGGGGCGACCCGCGGCGACCGGAACATCGGTCACGATGCTCTGGAAGGTGCAGCCGGTGATGTTGCGGTTGTCGTTGCAGGCCACCTGGGTGCCGCCACAGGAGTCGTAGGCCGAGAGGACGGTGTTGAGGGTGGTGCCGCAGGTGTCGGCGGTCACGGTGCCGCGGCGAGCGGGCCAGAAGACGAACCAGACATCCTTGCCGGAGTTGACCTGACAGGAAGCCGCGCCGTCGTTGCCCGCGAAGGTGTTGTCCCAGGGGTAGGAGCCGTTGGCGGTGATGAGGGTGGCACCGCCGCAGGTGTCATTGGCCGGGGGCGGGGGGAGTTGCTCGAAGGCGAGCGTGACGGGCGAACCCGGGACGGATGAGCCGACGCCGAGGCGGACGTACACGACCTGGCCCTCGGTCAGGGTGATGCGTTCGATGCTGGCGATGCTGCCACAGAAGTTGTTATTGCAGACGGTCTCGGCCCCACCGCAGGAGTTATAGAGGGAGAGGATGGTGTCGAAGTTGGACCCGCCGCAGCCGGTGATGCGGTAGTCGCCGGCCTGGAGGGCGGTGTAGCGCACCCAGACGTCGGCCCGCTGCGTGGTGGCGCAGGAGGCGGGGGATTCATCGATGTACGCACCGCACATGTTGAAGTTGAGGGTGCCGGTGCCGGAGGCTTCCAACGCCTCGGCGCAGGTGTCGTAGGGATCAGCCGCCTGCGCCGTGACGGTGCGCGAAACGACGAACGAGCCACACGCGTTGGAGACCGTGCACTCATACGTGTCCGCGTCGAGGGGCGTGGCGTTGTTGACGCGCATCTGGCTGGTCGTTGCGCCGGAGAACGTCGAGGCGCCCCGGCCCGTGGGACCATCGACGATCGGCGTGCCGTCGCTGCGGCGCCAGGCGTAGGTGAAGGGGCCGGTGCCGTTGGCACCAGCGTTGAAGATGGCGGTGGTGGCGCACTTGGAAATGACCGGGGTGCTGGTCGTCGGGGTCTCGGCGGGCTGCACGCAGCCGACGCTGTTGCGGTAGACGATGCCCGACGCGCCACCCAGGCCGCCGATGACCACCAGCGTGTTGCCATCGCTGGAGACTTCCTGGACCGAAGCGAGGACCGTGGTCGGGGTGGGGAGGCCGGTGATGCCCTCGGCGACGAGGATGTTGGTGAGGTCCTGCATCCCGCCCGCGGCCGTCCAGATGAAGGCCCGGGACTGGTTGTACTGGCCGTAGATGGTGTTTCCATCCGGGGACATGGCCAGGGCGTTCACGCGGGTGAGGGCCGCCCCGGGAGGCGTGAGGGCGCTGGCGAGTTCGACCTTGGCGTACTGGCCGGTTTCGGTGTTCAACTCATAGCGGTAGAGGCGGTTGTTGTTGAAGGTGGCCTGACCAGCGGCCTTGGTGCCGTCGGCGGAGAGGCAGTTGATCGAGCCGCTCGACGCGCCGCCCGCGCCCGGATCGACGATCTGACCAACCCACGCGTTCGTCTCGGCGTTGAACCGCCAGATGGCGGGCCGTTGGGCCGAACCGGTGACGTCGTCATCGCCGGCGATGACCGTGCCGTCATCATTCACGCAGATGATTCGGGCCGCAGGGTTGGCAATGCCGCCCGGGTTGCGGACGGTGTTGGTGAGCGTGTCGATGATCATCGGGCGGTATCCGCCGATGCCGGCGTTGGCATAGGCGAAGCCGGTGATGAAGCGGCCGTCGCGCGAGAAGCCGCGGGGCACGTTGATGGTGTTGGGGGTGCCGGTGCCGGCGAACACGTTGGGATCGTGCTGGGGCACCATGATGCCCGAGGCGCTGGTCCAGAGGCCTGCGATAGCGAAGCCTTCGACACCCAGGTTGATGTCGTTGTTGGCCATCTGGCTCAGGACGCGCGCGCCGTCGGTTGAGCACTTGACGCCCGAGCCGCCGGTGCTGAGCGGGATGACGCTGAGCGAGGTCGAGCCACCCGGCCCGCGGACCCAGCGGTAGGTACCGCCGCCGGCCGAGCCGACGACCACGGTGCCGTCGTCGGAGATATCCGCCGGTTGGGGCAGGTTGACGAACTGGGGCTGGGCGAACGCGGCCGAAGCCGCGAGGCCACACAGGCCGAGGACAGCGAGCAGGCGGGAGCGCTGGAACATGGGACGACTCCGAAGGGGTTTCCTGATGCTGGCGGGCAAGAATTGCCCGTCGGCATAGAGAATACCCCCTCTTTACATCCCGACAAGTGTTTTCGCAAACAAACTTGCGAATGATCGACGAATAGGGAACATATTGGTACAAACCCTTGATCAGTGCGGTTTACGGGACTTCAGGATCGCCTGCACCAGCGATTCCGGTGGCTTCGGCAGGTCGCTTGCGGTTGGGGGAAGCGAACCCGCCCGCGTCAGCCGCATCGTCGCCCGGTAGGCATCCACATAGTTTCGGCATGACGGGCACACCCCCAGGTGCGCTTCGAAGTCCTTCATGGCGTCCGGCCCCAGCGCACCGTCTACATAGTCCATGAGAAACTGGTTGATGAGTTGGTCGCAGGACATCATGAGCGCGCTTCTCTCTTGGGTGTCGGGTCGATGGGTGCGAAGTGCGGGTCGAGCAGTTCCTTCAGCGCCAGTCGGGCCCGATGCAGCCGGATCTTCACGCTGTTGGGCGTGATCTCGAGCGCGCTCGCCGCCTCTTCGGTCGAGAGGCCTTCGATGTCCCGAAGCATCAGTACGGTGCGGTAGGACTCCGGCAGTTCATCCACCATGGCGCGAAGCAACGTCGCCGCCTCGTCGCCTTCGATGCCTCCCGTGCGGTGAGCGTTCCACGCGCGGGCCGGATTCGTCTGGTGGCCCGTGTGGTCAAATGTGGGCAGAAGATCCTCGATCGCCCGCTCCGGCCGCCTCGACCTGGCCCGTCGCTTCATCAGGCAGGCGTTCACCGTGATGCGGTGCATCCATGTTGACAGTTTCGACTTGCCGTCGAACTGGGTCAGGTTTTTGAACGCCGAGAGGAACGCGTCCTGCACCGCGTCCTCCGCGTCGGCATCGCTATTCATCAGCCGGCGGGCCACCGGCAGCACGCGAGGCGTCACCTCGCGGACGAACCGCTCGAACGCCGCGGCCTCGCCCGCGCGCAACGCGACGAGCAACGCCGGATCGTCAAACGGCGGCACGGCAGGCGAGGGCGGATCGAGGGTCGTTCCAGGCATGAAAGGCCTCACTCGAAACCAGACGCGGCTTCACCAGCCGGGGCCTGGTGTTGGATGCCGCTCATCGGGACGCGGTTACGCGTTTCGGATCAAGGGCCTCACGAAGCCCTTCACCCAGGAAGTTCAATGCCAGCAGCGTGACGCACAGCGCCCCGCACGGAAATGCCAGGAGCCACCACCGCACCCGAACCGGATTCAGCGCCCACAACCCTTCCGCCGCCAGATTTCCCCAACTCGGCAGCGGCGGTCGCACCCCGATCCCCAGGAAACTCAGGAATGACTCCTGCAAGATCGCCTGCGGCACCGTCAACGTCGCATACACCACGACCGGGCCCGCCAGATTCGGCAGGATGTGCCGCAGTACGATCCGCGCCGGTGAAGCCCCCATGGCCCGCGCCGCCTCGACAAATGGTTGAGCCTTCAGCGCCAGAACCTGCCCACGCACGACTCGCGCCATGGTGAGCCACGAGACGCCGCCGATGGCGATCAGCAGTGTGCCCAGTTCAAAGGCTCGGCGTGCCGCGGCCGAGAGTTCACGCGGGCGAAGATCGGGAATCGCATCAGCCCGAGCACTCAGCCGCGTGAGCACCGCCTCATCGGTGCGCAGCAACCGATCCAGCGCATCGCGGTCGCTCGCCTGCCCGGCACGCTGCGCGTGCTCCGCCGCCTGCTGATACACCCACGAATCGCGGGCCCGGCCCCGCGACACATACTCCTCCAGTAGCGCATCGCTGGCCACCGCCAGAAGCACGACCAGCAGCACATAGGGCAACCCAAAGAGCACATCGACAATCCGCATCATCACGGCATCGATACGCCCGCCCAGATATCCAGCGAGCAAGCCATACGCCGTGCCGATGGAGACGGCAATCGCCGCCGCGCAGGCACCCACGAGCAGCGAAATCGCCCCGCCGGTCAGCAACCGCACAAAGAGGTCGCGACCGAGCAGATCGGTGCCCATCAGGCGCGCGGGGAACGCCGTGGACTCAGCATCGGCCCGCCGCCGCTCGTCGGCATCGTGCGGCGCCCACGACGGCGGCAGCAGCCGCGCCCCAGACGATTGCGCGTCATACCGCGGCGGCCCGGCCACCCCGGAGCCCGTCGCGACCCCCGACGCGGCGCCACCAGCCGGTGCCGACGTGCCGAGCGTCCACGGGAGAGAGAGGAGGCAGGCGAGAAGCGTGATGGCGAGGGTGATGCCGCCGGCGAAGCCGGTGGGGGAGCGGAGGACGCGGCGGAGGAGGCCGCGGGGGGGGAGTGTGGTGGACAGGGAGGACACGAAAGAGAGCGTAGCGGGAAGAGCCGGGCGAATTCAGGAACGTGTTCACCGTCAAGACTCAGGCCGTTCGGACAAGCACTCGATCGAGCCATCTGGTTTGACGCTCACAAATCGAAGGCGAATCGTTTGCTCAATCCCTTTGGGATGAACGGCGCGATCCGTTGCAGTTCATCAACTGCCGATTCTTGAGCACATCCAACTCAAGCACCGAGAGCGGCAACTTCTCCAGGTTCTGCTGGTCACGCAGATTCTTATCCACCGTCACCAGCACTTGAAGTTCCGCGCCCGCGGCCGTCGCGATGAGTTGGCCGTTCACCAGCCCGTCCCAGCCCCGTTCAAGCACATGAACAACCTCGTGCCCCGCGAACAGCCCTGCGGCGCGAACATCCACGCAGTTGTCGAGCAGCAGCCTCACAGTCGTCGCAACCCGTCGAACAGGCCGCGTGAGGCCAGCCCGATCACCGCGACCGCGGCTTCGCGCGACATCCCGAGTGCGGACGGGCGCGGGAGCCTGCTTCTCGCCCCGCCCCCTCCACGCCCACGCGCACCTCCGTCCCCGCCTCATGCGCCAGCCCCCAATCCCGCAAGGCCTTGAGTACCGGCAAGAGCGACCGCCCGCGCGCCGTCAGGGCATACTCAAAACTCCCCTGACGCTCCGCCGAGGACTTCGCCGCGATGAGTCCGCAGGCTTCCAGTTGCGAGAGGCGTGCCGCGAGGATATTGGTCGCGATCCGTTCCGGCGAGGCGGCCAGGTCGCGGTAGCGCGACTGGCCCGCGAACAGGTCGCGGATGATCAGCAGCGTCCAGCGGTCGCCGATCAGGTCCAGCGTCGCCGCCACCGGGCAGGGTGAGCGTCGCGGCCTGAGCGAACTGGATTTCACGCCCGCACGGCCTCCACGCTGCCCTCGGGGCTTGCTGCCAGAATCCGCGCGATCTGGGCGCGATGAATCCCCATGTGCATCGCCGCCATCGCGTGCCAACCGGCGGCGTCGAGTGGGCCGAACCATGGATGAGCGTATCGCGGCACCGCCCGCCACACCTTGACGCCCGCCGCCGTCGTGACCAGTTCTTCGCACGCCGCCTCATGCGCCGCCACCGCCTCCACACCAATCCCCGGGCGCGGCTTCACCGCCGCCGTGCTCGCCTTCCCCGGCGGGACCACGCCCCGCGCCAGTGCCGCGATCACCCCGGCGATCTGCGTGTTCACGATCGCCAGGTGATCCAGCGTCATGTACACCGACCAAAACCGGCTGCTGTCCTCCAGCCCGCGCAGCCGCGGGATCAGGGTGCGGCGCCGAAGTGTCTCTGCCGTCTTGCCGTGGTACAGCGCGTCGATCGCCCGGCGCTCGCGCTCGAACTGTGCCGCGAACTGATCGTGGTTCCCGCGCCAGCGCTTGAACGCGAAGATGGCCCCGCCGACGAGGCGCTCGATGGCGGGGATGCCCGCGCCGGGCGGGGCCAACGCGGGTTCAGCGAGATCGGAGGGAGAGGAGGTGTTCATGGAGAACCGTAGCCTGCTTGCTTGCGTTTTGCAAGTAAAATCGCGCGTGTGTCGTACCCCTCAGCCAGAGCGCCACGATTCGAAGACTCGTCGCCCGCGTACTGGTCGCGCTATGGGCGAGCGCCGCGTCGCAGCAGCGCGTCTACGGGCACCGCGAATGCCGCGCCGACAACCGGCGCGACCACATACACCCAGAGCGACCCGATCGCCCCGCCATGCCCCGATACCACGGCCGGTGCCAGCGAGCGCACCGGGTTCATCGACGCGCCCGAGATCGGGCCCGCAAACAGCGCCTCCAGCGCGACCACGCTTGCGATCGCCGCTCCGGCCGTGAAGCGTCGATCCGTGCGATCAGCCCCTCCCCCACTTCCGCCCGTCGCGCGCAGGATCACCAGCATCAGCATGAACGCCAGCACGACCTCCACCGCCAGTGCGGGCCAGGCTGAACCCGCGGGCAGAGTGGCCCCCAGCGTGCTGCTTGATGGAAACAGCATCCGCAGCAGACCCGATGCCGCGAACGCGCCCAGCAACTGGGCCACCACATAACCCGGCACGTCTCGCGCGCGAAAGCGACGGGCCAGGGCGAGCCCCACCGACACCGCCGGATTCAGATGCGCGCCGGACACTTCGCCAAACGCCGCGATCATCGCGAACACCACCAACCCGAACGTGAGCGCGATGCCCACGTGCGTCACCGTGCCGCCGGTCAGGTCATTCACCACGATCGCGCCCGTGCCCGCGAACACGAGGCAGAACGTGCCCACCGCCTCGGCCATCAACCGACTCACGGCTTGACCGCCGACACATCCAGACTCGTGATGAAATCGCTCGGCTTGGTCCCCGCTGGCAGCGCCGCCACGATCCGCTGATACAGCGGGTCCTGCCAGTTGGTCATCGCCTCGATGTACTGCGGCTTGGGCGTCAGCGTGATGGCCGTGAGCCCGGCTGCCGCCGCCATGGCGCGCGTTTCCTCCACCAGCACCGCGCCGGCCACGCACCCGACGAGCGCTTCCACGTCCGCCTTCACCGCCTCGGGCAGCGGCCTGAGCAAGGCCAGATCCGACACCGCCACGCGCCCGCCACGCTTCAGCACCCGCGCAATCTCCCGCCACACCCGCGGCTTATCCGGCGACAGATTGAGCACACAGTTCGAGATCACCACATCCGCCGACGCATCCGCCAGGGGCAGCGCCTCGATCTCTCCCAGTCGAAACTCGACATTGTCAAGCCCTGAGTGCTGGCGATACGTCGCGATGTTCCGCCGCGCTTTCGCCAGCATGTCGGCGGTCATATCGACGCCGATCACGCGGCCCGTTGCGCCGACCTTCGGCCCGGCGACAAAGCAGTCGAACCCGCCGCCAGCACCAAGGTCCAGCACCACCTCGCCGGGCTTCAGCGACGCGATCGCCGTGGGGTTCCCGCACGACAGGCCCATGTTCGCACCCTCCGGCACCGCCGCCAGTTCCCCCGTCGCGTAGCCGATCGCCTCCGCCAACTGCGCCGGCTCAAAGGCCGTGGCCCCGCAGCAGCCCCCGCCCGCGCCGCTCGGCCCAGCGCACGCCCCCTGCGCGATCTTCGCGTATCCCTCGCGCACACTCTCGCGCACGGCATGGGCCGTCTGGGCCTCGGTCGAATCCCGGCTCGCCTCAGGTGCCGTTCCTGCGGTCGCCGCCGGTGTCGACGGCGGGCAGCACGAATCGCCGCAACAGGTTCGGTTGGCCATGGTCAATCTCCTTGAAGCGTGTGAGGAAGCGTCTCGATGTATCGTCGAATCTCATCGCGCACACGCCGATAGTGCGGCATCGCCTCGTCGTCGTTCCGTGCACCCTTTGCGAGCGACGGCGGGTCATCAAACCCGGCATGCACAACGCGCGCCCAACCCCCCCGGCCCCCCCACTCCCCACCCCCCGCCGGCACCCGCGGGCAGGCCTGATTCGCCGCGTCGCACACCGTCACCACCACATCCATCGCCACCTGCGCCAGCGAATCCAGCGACTTGGACGCATGACCCGAGATATCCACTCCAACCTCGGCCATCGCCCGCACCGCCAGCGGGTTCAACCCCTGAGGGCTCGTCCCGGCCGAGTGCGCCTCGATCGCCCCCGCGTGCAGCGACCGCGCCCATCCCTCGGCCATCTGGCTCCGGCACGAGTTGCCCGTGCACAGAAACAGCACACGAATCCGCTCAGCAGCAGCCACGAGCCCCTCCCCCTTGTGGGCAGCACTCATCAATCGCGTCGGCCAGATCGCGCAGCCCGCGCGACAGTTCCGCGAACCGCACGCGGTAGTGCACCGTGCGCCCCTCCTTGGTCGCCTCAAGAACCCCCGCCCGCGCGAGCAACGCCAGATGCCGCGACACCACCGACAAATCCACCGCACAGCACTCGGCCACCTCGCCCACCGCGCACGCCCGCCCGCACTTAGCCACGCACGCCAGCAACGCCGCCCGCGTCGGATCGGCCAAGGCCTTGAACAGGTCCACATCCAGCAGGTCGTCGATGGGCCGGCAGCACGCCGCGGCCTGCCTGGGCGTCGCGGGGGTGCGTGCCGTGGGGGGTCGTCGCCGTTTGCGTACTTGCGTCATTATGCAAGTATTGGCCGGTCGCTATCGCGGATCAACCGTGGCCGTGCCACCCCGTGCCACCGATGTCGGCTCGGTGTTCAGTGCAGGCACATTGGGTGACAGGCAGGGTGGCACGGGGAACCCACCGAGCCTCTCGCGCACGCTCAGGCTTCGTAGACTCATGTGTGCGATCTGTGGCGCAGGAGATTTTGAGTGCGGATGGGCCGGTGGCGCGGGCGCTGGTGGATGGGGGGATTGCGCCCGAGCACAGGCCGCAGCAGGGGGCGATGGCGGCGGCGGTCGAAGCGGCGCTGGCGGGGCGGGGGCGATTGCTGGTGGAGGCGGGCACGGGCGTGGGCAAGTCGTTTGCGTATCTGGTGCCGGCGATGCTGCGGTGCGTGACCAGCGGCGAGCGGGTGGTGGTGGCGACGCACACGATCGCGCTGCAGGAGCAGTTGGTGAACAAGGACGTGCCGCTGCTCGCGGGCACGGTGAAGGACTGGGGGCTGGATGCGGGCACCATGCGGGCGCTGACGCCGGCGCTCGTGAAAGGGCGGGGGAACTACCTGTCTATTCGGCGCTTGAAACTGGCGTCGGAGCGGGAGGGGCGATTGTTTGCCGACGCGGCGAGCCGGACGAGCCTGCGAGTGATCGAGGACTGGGCGTACAGCACGACCGACGGCTCGCTAGCGACGCTGCCACCGGTGGAGCGGCTGGGCGTGTGGGATCGCGTGCGGAGCGACGCGGACAACTGCATGGGGCGGAAGTGCCCGCACTTTGACGCGTGCTTCTATCAGCGCTCGCGGCGTGAGATGGAGGCGGCAAACCTGCTGATCTGCAATCACGCGGTGTTCTTTGCCGATCTGTCGATGCGGGCGAGCGGGCTGCCGGGGTTCTTGCCGGATTATCAGCATGTGATTCTGGACGAAGGGCACAACGCGGAAGAGGTGGCGTGCGAGCACTTCGGGCTGGGGCTGACCGAGGCGCGGGTGGAGCATCTGCTGGGCGTGCTGCATCACGCGCGGACGGGCAAGGGGTATCTGGGTCATCTGGCGTCGCTGCCGGGGCTATCGGAGGCGGCGGATGCTGCGGCACATGCGACGCTTCGGGCGCTGGATGCCTCGCGGGCGTTCTTTGACGCGCTCTTGCAGGTGGCCCGCTCGCGCGACCCGGCGATCTTGCGGAGCGGGCGCGTGACGCGACCGGGGCTGGTGGAGAACGTGCTGACGCCGGCGATGAAGCACCTGGCGGGACGGTTGCGGCTGCTGCGGGAGTCCATCAAGCACGAGCCGGATCGATTGGAGTTGAACGCGTACGCGATTCGGGCGGAGGCGATCGCGTTTGATGCCGACGCGCTGATTGAGCATCGGCGCGAGGGGTATGTGTATTGGCTGGAGACGGGGTTGCCGAGTGGTGGGGGAGGAGGGGACGGTGGGGGTGAGCAGACGGGCGACGAGAACGAAACCGCCAGCGACCAGCCCGAGCGGGTGTCGTTTCCTCGTGGGTTTCGAGGGCGGACGCGGGTGAAGTTGGCGTGCTCGCCCATCGACGTGGCACCGGCGCTGCGCGAGCATCTGTGGGGGCAGGAGATCAGCGTGGTGCTGACGAGCGCGACGCTGGCGACGGTGGGTGGGAGTGGGGCGACGGAAGCGGCGGCGCAGGGCGGCGAGCGTGAAGAGGACACGTTTGCGCGTGAAGTTGCGGATGCGGATGACGCGATGGGTTCATCGGATGCCGAGGACGACGAAGTGACGCCTTTGGTGACGCCGGCGTTTGCGCACGTTGCGGGGCAACTCGGGTGTGATCGGGCGCGGACGCTGCAGGTCGGGTCGCCGTTTGATTACGCGCGACAGGCCGAGGTGATTATCGATACGGGTGTGCCTGATCCGAGGGGTGGGGGAGCGGGGGGAGGGGGGTTGGAGGCGTATCACCGCGCGGTGGCCGATCGCGTGGTTGAGCATGTGCAAGCGACCGAGGGCGGGGCGTTTGTGCTGTTTACCAGTTTCGCAGCGATTCGCGCGGTGGCGGCGCTCATCGAGCCGGTGCTAGAGCAAGAAGGGCTGCCGGTGCTGGTGCAGGGTCGCGATGGGCCGGCGGGACGCCTGGTGGAGCAGTTTCGGCGTGACGAGCGGACGGTGCTGCTGGGCGCGGCGAGTCTGTGGCAGGGTGTGGATGTGCGCGGGCAGGCGCTGCGGAACGTGATCATTGTGAAACTGCCGTTTGATCCGCCGGATAGGCCGCTGGTGGAGGCGCGGGGCGAGCGATTGCGGGCGTCGGGGCGGAATCCGTTTGCCGACGACGCGCTGCCACGGGCGATTCTGCGGTTTCGGCAGGGGTTTGGGCGGCTGATCCGGTCGCGGGAAGATCATGGACGGATAGTGATTCTGGATGCGCGGGTGGTGAACACGGGGTATGGGCGGCGGTTCATCGAGGCGCTGCCGACGGGGGTCGAGCCGCGGGTGGTGAGGGGGGTGAGGCCGGCACCGAAGCGAAGTGAGACGATGTCGGATGCGGATCGACACTGGATACCTGAGGAGTTTGAGTGAGCGTGCCGCGCGAGGATGGCGAGCGAGCGGGTGGCGGCGTGGGCGCGGATGAGGCGCGCGGGCGGTGGCGGTTGGGGATTGAGGCCGGGGGGACGTTTACCGATTGCGTGGCGGTTTCGCCCGATGGCGCGGTGCGACGGGCAAAGGTGCTGTCGAGCGGGGTGGTGCGGGTGAGGGCGTGGAAAGAGTCGTGCGGCGCGTGGGTGCTGGAACCGACGGGCGTGGCGCGGGCGTGGAACCTGATGGGGTGTGGTGTGCAGGTTGATGGGGACGCGCGCGCGCGGCGCGTGGTGTGGCATGAGGGCGATCGGATCGTGATCGAGCCCGACGTGCCCGCGTGCGCCACGCGTGAGGCGCGTGGGGCCGGCGGGGCGGCGGTGCTCACGTTTTCGACGGACGAGCCAGCGTCGGTGCTGGCGGCACGATTGGCGACCGGCACGCCCGCGGGTGTGGCGCTGCCCGCGGCACTGGTGCGGCTGGCGACGACGCG
Organism: uncultured Phycisphaeraceae bacterium; assembly: GCA_964588585.1. Taxonomy (GTDB): domain Bacteria; phylum Planctomycetota; class Phycisphaerae; order Phycisphaerales; family UBA1924; genus JAEUIX01. The sequence continues at coordinate 59,326 of CAZPPX010000010.1, read as the reverse complement.
GGCGACGAATGCGCTCCTGCAGAACCGATTGACGCCGACGGTGCTGCTGGTCACGCGCGGGTTTGCCGACGTGCTGTTTATTGGCGATCAGCGGAGGCCGGAGTTGTTTGCGCTGGAGATTCGGCGACCGCCGCTGCCGTATGCGGCGGTTATCGAGGTGGACGAGCGGCTGGACGCGGAGGGGCGGGTGGTGGGGGCGCTGGATGTGGAGACGGCGGTGCGCGCGGCGCGGGCGCAGCGGGAGGCGGGTTGCGTCGCCGCGGCGGTGGCGTTGATGCACGCGTGGCGGAATCCGGCGCACGAGGACGCGCTGGCGGAGGCGCTCCGCGGGTGCGGGTTTGAAGAGGTATCGGTGTCGTCGCGATTGTCGAGGCGGATCAAGTATGTGCCGCGGGCGCGGACGGCGGTGCTGAACGCGGCGCTGTCGGGGCCGATTTCTGGGTTTGTAGCGGGGACGCGGGCGGGGTGGCGCGATGCGGGGACGCGCGTGGAGGTGATGACGAGCGCGGGCGGATTGGTGGATGCCGGGGCGTTTGCGCCGAAAGACAGTCTGCTGAGCGGGCCGGCGGGTGGGGCGGCCGGCGCGGCGGCGATTGGGCGGCGGGCGGGCGAGCCCCGGGTCATTGCGTTTGACATGGGCGGCACGAGCACGGATGTGACGCGGATTGATGATGAGCCGGAGATTGTGCCGAGCCATCGCGTGGGCGGGTTTGAACTGCTCGCGCCGGCGCTGGCGGTGCACAGCGTGGCGGCGGGGGGCGGATCGATCTGCGCGATGGATGTGGTTGGCAGTGGCGAGCGTGGCGTGGCGGTGGCCCGCCCGCGGGTTGGCCCGCAGAGTGCCGGGGCCGAGCCGGGGCCGGCGTGCTTCGGGCGAGGCGGACCGCTCACGATCACCGATGGCAATGTGCTGCTGGGGCGGCTTGATCCCTCGGACTTCGAGTCGCCGATCTCGGCGGATGAAGCGCGTCGGGCGCTGGCGGACCTGTGTGCCGAGGTGAGGCGGGATGGGCACGATGTGGTCTTGCCCGCCGACGAAGCGATGCTGGAGGGGTTCATCGCCCTGGCGGATGCGCGGATGGCGCAGGCGATCGGGGCGATCTCGGTGCGGAAGGGGTATGACCCGCGCGAGTATGCGCTGGTGGCGTTTGGCGGCGCGGGCGGGCAGCACACGTGCGCCGTGGCGGCGGCCCTGGGCATCACGCGGGTGATCATGCCGGGCGACGCGAGCATTCTGTGCGCGGCAGGCCTGCATGCGGCGGCGGTGCAATGGGTGGAGGAAGCGCCCGTGCTGATGGGGCTGGGTGACGCAGGGCTCGATGTGGGAGCGCGGTTTGCGGCGGCTGAGGCGCGGGGGGCTTCGGCGTTCGCACTGGCGAGCGCGGGGCAGAGGCCCGAGCGCGTGCATCGGGTGCTGCGTGTGCGTGTGGCCGGGCAGGATCATGCGCTCGATATCGAATGGTCGGCCGGGATGGATGCGGCGGCGGCGTTTCGCGCGCGGGCGGCGCGCGTCTACGGCTTCCCGCTGGAAGGGCGCGAACTGGAAGTGGAGTCGTTGCGGGTGACGCTGACGAGTGGTGGAGGTGCGTTGCCGGGTGGGGATGGCGCGGGCGCGGCGGCGGAGGATGCGTTGGTGTCGAGGGTCGTGAGTTCACGCGTGACGCGTCGCGTGTTTCTTGATGGTGCGTGGAGGGTCGTGCCGGTGATGGATTCGGGTGATTCTGGGTGGGAATCGCCGGTCGGCGGCCCGGCGATCATCCGGGCGCGGTGGACGTCGCTGCTGCTGCGTGAGGGCTGGCGGGCGGAGCGGCTGGCCTGTGGGGACGTGATGGCGCAGAGGGTCGCGGAGGCTTCGGCGGAGATGGAGGCGATGGCGCGCGAAGGAGTATCGGCCCACGCCGAACTGCGGGACGCGCTCATCGCGGGTCGCCTTGATGCACTCGCGGAATCGATGGGCGAACTGCTCGGTCGCGTGGCGCTCTCGACGAATGTGAAGGAACGGCTCGATTTCTCCTGCGCGCTGCTGGATGCGGCGGGACGGCTGGTGATCAGTGCCCCGCACATCCCGGTGCACCTTGGTGCGCTGGGCGTGTGCGTGCGGCGGTTGATTGAGACGATGCCGCTGGGGCCGGGCGAGGTGGCGATCACGAATCACCCGGCGTTTGGCGGCTCGCATCTGCCGGATATCACGCTGGTGGCTGCCGCGCACGCGGATGATGGCACGCTGCTTGGCTACGCGGCATGCCGGGCGCACCATGCGGATGTCGGCGGCACGCGGCCCGGCTCGATGCCGCCGGATGCGCGGGCGCTGGAAGAAGAGGGCGTGGTGATCGCGCCGATGATCCTGGCACGCGGGGAGTTGGTGGATTGGGCCAGGGTTGAGCGTGTGCTGTGTGGGGCGAGGTTTCCCGCACGGGTGCCGCGGGACAATCTGGCGGACCTGGCGGCGCAACTGGCGGCGATCCGCATGGGTACGCGCGGGCTGCGCGATGCCGCGCGGGAGGTGGGAGTGAGCGCGCTGTCGCGGGGGATGAAGGCGATTCTGGATCGTGCCGAGCATCACGCGCGGGCGGCGATCGCGGGGTTGGGCGGGTTGGGCGTGGTGAATCGAGCGGCGTGTCGCGCGATGGATGACGGGGCGCACATTCGCGTACGCGCCTCCGTGGACGCGGCCCGCACCCTGCACCTGGATTTCGCGGGCTCCGCGGGCGTGCACCCGGGCAATCTCAACGCGCCGCTGGGGGTGATTCACAGCGCGGTGATGTATGTGATTCGCCTGCTGGTCGGGCGGCTTTCGCGTGATGCCGAGCAGGTGCCACTGTGCGATGGGCTGATGGTGCCCGTGCAACTGCATTTGCCCGAGGGCATGTTGAATCCGCCGTGGGAGGCGCTGGGCGGAGGCGTGGGGGGAGTAAGGGGCGGTGACCCGGCATCGCTCCCTGCCGTCGCGGGCGGCAATGTGGAAACAAGCCAGGTGGTGGTGAACGCGTTGCTCGACGCACTGGGCCTTGCGGCGGATAGCCAGGGCACGATGAACAACCTGTTGTTTGGCGATGCGACAGGAAGTCACTACGAGACGCTGGGCGGCGGCAGCGGGGCCGGACCGGGATTTGCGGGTACGGATGCGGTGCACACGCACATGACCAATACGGCGATCACCGACCCGGAGATTCTGGAGCGGCGGTTTGCGGTGCGGCTCGAACGGTTTGCGGTGCGGCGCGGGTCAGGGGGGTCGGGGGGGTCGGGGGGGTCGGGTGTGTACTCGGGCGGGTGTGGGTTGATTCGCGAGATCACGTTTCTGAAGCCGATGGCGGTGTCGCTGCTGGGGACCAATCGAGTGCCAACGCGTGGGCCGAGCGGGCACGCGGGAGGCGGGCCCGGCCTGGCGGGCGTGCATCGCGTGACGCGGGTGGACGGCACCGCGGTGGTGTTGCCGCACGCCGCGGCGTTTGAGGCGGGCGAGGGCGATCGGCTGACGGTGGAGACGCCGGGGGGCGGGGGGTGGGGCGGGAGTCGCGAGTGCTGAGTGCTGAGTGCTGAGTGCTGAGTGGGGAGTGGGGGCAGGGGAAGGGACCGGGAGCGGGAGTGGCGTGGCGTGGCGGTTTGTCCGGCGTGGAGTGGTGGACCACCCTAAAGTTCGGGGAGCAGGGTGTAGCTCAGTTTGGTAGAGCGCGTGGTTTGGGTCCACGAGGCCGCAGGTTCAAATCCTGTCACCCTGATTGGCATTGGGCCTACGAGATCGAGCCTGACGCCCGCGACTGAAGGCGCTTTTCGTGCTTGCGCTGCGACCGCTTCTTCGCCCCCGTCAATCGAACAACCGATCCGCCACCCTGGCCGGCGCGTGCGAACGGCACGCGATTGCGGGTGATGGCCTCGTCGATCAGGGTCGCGACGGCAGGGCGTGCGAGCGTGGCGGCGGCCTCCAGGCTGATCCAGCGTGTCTGCCTGGCTGAGCCCTGCAGCAACTTTTCAGGATCGGGCAGGCCCTTGGCCTGGTTGAAGTAGAGTTTCACGGCGTCGGCGCTGGCGCGGAGGGCCAGAACGCCTTGGTAGCCGTGGATGCTGGGTGAGAAACTGATGACGAAGCCGTCGCGGTACTCGTAGACGATTTCGTGAGCGGTGGGGAGTCGCTTTCGTAGCGATCGCCGTGCGGCGCTGATGAGCCGCGCGTGCGCGGGGGCGAATTTGGCGGTCAGCTCGCGAATCTCGGCTTCGGGTTGGGTCTTCGAATCGGCTTTGGGCGCGTGTGTCTTGGTCGCGGAGGGAGTGGTGGGCTTTGACGTGGGCATGGCATTGGCATCGTAGATTTGTATCGGAGGCGGAAGGGGTGGCATGGTCACGGCGGCGCACGGGAAGCACCGACTTCGGCTTGCTGTTCAGTGCAGGCACATGGGTGACAGGTGTTGAAGAGACATGGGTGGCGCGTATGCGGCACGATCGCCTCTACGGAGGTGACCGATGCCGTGGAGGAACGCACCCGTGTCTGCACAGCGATTGCTCTTGGTTCATCTCGCCGGCGTGCTGGGCGTGGCCCCGGCGGCGCGGCGTGTCGGCGTCAGCCGCAAGACCGCGTACAAGTGGCTGGCTCGGCACCACGCCCAGCCCGACGTGCTGCTTGTTGATCGCTCGCGGGCCCGCGCACGCGGCCGCGCCGCACCGAGCCCGACATCGCGCAGCGCATCGTCGAACTCCGGCACGCCGACGGCTGGGGGCCCGCAGGATCAAGGCCGTGCTGCAGGCCCGCGGCAAGTGCCACAGATGTCGGCTCGGCGAAATCTGTGCGGGCCTGCTGTCAACTTCGCCCCACGGGAACACAGAAGTCGCAGAGCCGACTTCTGTGCCACCCTGCCTGTCACCCAATGTGCCTGCACTGAACACCGAGCCGACATCGGTGCTCCTTGGCCTCCGCTCACCCATACGCTCACGAACTCGCCACGGGAGAATCCATGCCACGCACCCGCATCCTCGCCCTCCTCCTCGCGATCTGCCTCCCCTTCGGCGCATTCGCCCAACCCCCCTCACCCCCTGCATCCACCGCTCCACCCGCAACCACGGCCAAGCCCACCACCCCCCCCACCCCCATCGCCCAAGGCAGCGACCCCGAAGCCGCCATTATCCTCACCCAAACGATCGAAAAACATGCCGTCCCCGGCATGGCCGTCGCCCTCATCAAGGGCGGCACCGTCACGCGCCGCGCCGCCGCAGGCCTCCGCGCCGCCGGTCGGCCCGACGCCCTGACCCTCGACGATCTCTGGCACCTCGGCTCGTGCACCAAGGCCATGACCGCCACGCTCTGCGCCATCCTGGTTGAAAAGGGCACGCTCCGCTGGGATATGACCCTTGCCGAGGCCTTCCCCGACCTCGCCCCCACCATGCACGCGGGCTATCGCTCAGCCACCCTCGCCCAACTCTGCACCAACCGCGCGGGCGTGCCCAGCGACCTCAGCGCCGGCGGCCTGTGGGGCCGCCTGTGGAACGCCACCGGCACACCCACCGCCCAGCGCCGCCTGCTGCTCGAAGGCGTCACGGCCCGCCCGCCCGCCAGCACCCCGGGCACCACGTTCGAATACGCCAACGCCGGGTTCGCCATCGCCGGTCACCTCTGCGAAACCGTCACCGGCACGCCCTTCGAAGCCCTCATGCAGGAACACCTCTTCGCCCCCCTCGGCATGACCACAGGCAACTGGGGCGCGCCGGGCAAGCCAGCCAATGCCAACGCCAACCGCATCGACCAGCCCCGTGGCCACAACGCCAAGGGCGAGCCACAAGAGCCCAACCCCGCCAGCCCCAGCGGCGTCGGTGCCGACAACCCCATGGCCATCTCCCCCGCCGGTCGCCTCCATTGCACCATCGATGACTGGGCCAAGTTCGTCACCCTCCACCTCCAGGGCCACGCCAGCAACCTCAAGCGAAACGCTCGCCTTCTCAAGCCCGCCACCTTCGACCGCCTCCACTCGCCCCCGGACAACACCAATCCCTACGCCTTCGGCTGGGTCCGCCTCGATCGCGCCTGGGCAGGCCCGGAAAATAACCGCACCGTCCTCACCCACGCGGGCAGCAACACCATGTGGTTTGCCGTCGCCTGGCTGGCCCCGGCACGAGACATGGCGGTGATCATCACGGGTAACCGCGCCGGCCCGGGCGAGAAGGCGTGCGACGAAGTCGCGTCGGCGATGATCGCCCTCGAGGCAGCAAAGTAGTAGTTCGACCACCCTCCCCCGCCCCCGGCGGGGGAGGTGTCACGAGGCTCAGCGAGTGACGGTGGGGGTTCCGGGGGAACCGGGGGGGAGGTTAGCGCCGCCATCACCCGGATCTCTGGACCACTCGACCACTTCTTCTTCCCCCACCACGCCCTTGGGCTCACCTCACCGGTCACCACGCCACTTCCCAGCGGTGTCCGCCACAGCGGTAGGATCACGCCTCGCCGCCGGAGGATTCCCATGCGCACTCGCTCCATCCCGCTCGCCTCTACCGCCAGTCTCCTGCTGCTGCTCAGCACGACGGCGGGCATGACCTCCGCCTCCACCCCCGCTACCGCCGTTCCGCCCGAGGCCCGCGAGATCGCCGGGCTCGTCGCCGACCTCGCCGGTCAGATCGAAGACCTCGACGAAGAGGAGCAGCCGGAGATATTCCGCCTCTCGGTCGAACTGGCCAAGGCCGAGGGCGGCGCGGGCTATTACGCCATGAAGGAAAAGTGGTCGACCATCAGCGACCCGACCATCCGCCAGTTGTTCGTGCAGCAATACCTCGCCCACCGCGCCGGCGAATCGCGCTCCCGCCTTCAGAAGAAACTCATCGACCTGCTCAACTTGGGCGTCACCGACCCGGCCCCCATCGTGCAGGTCGCGGCGCTCCGGGGCGTGAAGCAGATCTCGCTCCAGGACTTCGCCGAAGATATCGCCGGTTATGCCGCGTGGTACAAGACCGTCGAAGGCAAGGACGCCAACGCGGTGCTGGCCGAGAACGCCGAGGCGTTTGTCAAACGCTCGTCGTCGCTCAAGGGGGCCGAGGTGCGCAAGGTGGTCGAGATGTTCGACGACGCCGGCGGCCTGATGATGGAAATCGCCGATGCCCGCCGCGCCGCCATGAGCGCCGGCTGGGGCAACGTGCTAGTCGGCTGGCTGACGGGCGATGAGGTTTCCTCCCAGGCCGCGATGCGCCTGTCGAGCAACCTGAAGTTCCGCAAGAAGGAACTGCAGGAACACATCCTGCCACTGGTGAAGGGCGAGTACAACGCGAACATGTCGGTGCGCACCTGGGCCGTGGCGGTGATGGGCGATGGCCGCGCCGCGTGGGCCGTCGAAGACCTTCTGGCCGTTCTGAAAGCCGCCGAAGAAAAGCCCAATGAGCTCCGCGCCTTCCTGCCGCCGATGAGCCGCTGCCTGGCCGCGATCGGCGACGCCCGCGCTATCCCCGCGCTCCTCGCCGCCGCTGAAGTCGAGGGCTCGCCCGCCGCGCTCAACACCGTCGCCCAATACGGCCTTTCGCCCCTCACGGGCGTCAAACAAAACGACGAGAAGGACCTCGCCTGGTGGCGCACCTGGTGGACCAAGAACCGCGCCCGCTACGGCGAAAAGTTCGCCACCATGGATATCGCCAGCCGCGTCACCCCCGAGGAACGCGCCGCCGCCGAGGCCAAAGCCGCCAAGGAGCGCGAGCAGCGCGCCGCCGAGGCCGAACTCAAGGACATCCCCGCCGCGCTCGTCAGCGCCGGGTACGACAACGACAAACGCTACATCCTGATCGGCCACAAAGGCGGCAAGGTCGAGCCCGAAGGGGGCTACAAAGTCCTCCTCATCCTCCCCGGCGGCGACGGGAGCGCCGACTTCAAAGCCTTCTCCCAGCGCATCTACAAGAACGCCCTCGGCCCCGACTGGGTCGTCGCCCAACTCGTCGCCCCCAAGTGGGATGATGCCCAGTTCGACCGCCTCGTCTGGCCCACCAAGAGCCTGCCCTACAAGGCCGCCAAGTTCACCACCGAAACCCTCGCCGATGCCGTGCTCGCCGACCTGGGCAAACGCTGCGAGATCAACACCAAGCAGGTCTACGCCCTCGCCTGGTCCAGCGCTGGGCCCGCGGCCTATTCCCTCCTCCTCCGCAAGAGCCCCACGGTCCCCCTCGCCGGCGCGCTCGTCGCCATGAGTGTCTTCAAGCCCGAACAAACCGAAGGCCTCGAGCACGCCACCGGCAAGCGCGTATATCTCTTCCAATCCCCCGACGACAAGGTCACCCCCTTCCGTTTCGCCGAAGCCGCCAAAGAAAACCTGGGAAAGAGCGGTGCCGCCGTCGAACTGAAAACCTATGAAGGCGGCCACGGCTGGAAGGGGGACGTTTTCGCCTCCATCAAAGACGGTGTGACCTGGCTCTCGCAAGACCCGAAGTAGCGCCCGCCAAAGTTTGCGCGTCCAGTAGGACAAGGCGAATCGCCGCATGCACCGTTAGACACCGGCACTCGACCGGCTGACATCGCTCGGTTCGCACTATCCTCCCCACCGCCCATGCTCCCCATCGACCTGCACGACGTCGCCAAGACCTATCGAGGCCAAGTCAACGCCCTCCGCGGCGTCTCCATGCAGGTCCACACCGGCGAGGTCTTTGGCCTCCTCGGCCCGAACGGTGCCGGCAAAAGCACCCTCGTCAAAATCCTGATGACCGTCATCTCGCCCTCCGCTTGCCGTGGCACCGTCCTGGGCAAGCCCGTCGGACACAAGCCCACCTTGGCACGGGTCGGTTATCTGCCCGAGCACCACAAGTTTCCCGACTACCTCACCGGTGCCCAGGTTCTCCATCATTACGCCGCGCTCGCCGGTGTCGGCCGCGCCACGCGCCGCCAGCGCGCCAGCGAACTTCTCGACATGGTCGGCATCGCCACATGGAGCGACAAACGCGTCGGCGGCTACTCCAAGGGCATGCGCCAACGCCTCGGCATCGCCCAGGCCCTCATGAACGACCCGGACCTCATCCTCCTCGATGAACCCACCGACGGCGTCGACCCCGTCGGCCGCCGCGACATCCGCGCCATCCTGCTCGAACAAAAACGCCGCGGCAAGACCGTGTTCCTGAACTCCCACCTTCTAAGCGAACTGGAACTGGTCTGTGATCGCTTGGCCATCATGGTGCAGGGCCGCGTCGCCTCGCAGGGCACCATCGACGAACTCACCACCTTCGGCCGACGCTACGAAATCGAAGCCCTGCCCGCCGCAGGAGGCGAAGCCACCGCGCCCGCCGATCTGCTCGCCGCCGTGGTCCGCGTGGCCCAACTGGAAGACTCTCCCGCCTTGCCCGATCCCTCCTGGCAGCCCGCCGAACCTGCCCGACCCGTGCGCGTCGGCGCGATGCCTACCAGCAATGGCGGTTCCATCCGCGTCGAAATCGACGGCCTCTTCGTCCGCCTCGGCACCGACGACCCACGCGCCATTCAGCCCGTGCTCGATGCCCTCCGCGCCGCCGGCCTGCTCATCCGCGCGGCACGCCCCCTCCGCCCCTCCCTCGAAGACCTCTTCATGCGCGCCGTCATCGACCCGACCACCGGCCGCGCCCTCCCGCCCGGTGCCGCCGCTTCCAAGGGCACGGAGGCCCGCCCATGACCGCCACCCTCGCCCTCATCGTCGATGCCTACCGCGAACTCAACGCCCGCAAACTCTTCTGGATCACCCTCGCCCTCTCCGGCGTCGTCGTCGCCGCCATGGCCTCCGTCGGGCTCTCCGACAAGGGCGTCACCTTCCTCTGGTTCAGTTTCCCCATCCCCATCTTCAACGCCACCGTCCTCAACGTGGCCGACTTCTACAAAATGGTCTTCCTGGGCCTGGGCTACAACATCTGGCTGACCTGGGCCGCCACCATCCTCGCACTCATCTCTACTGCCAGCATCATCCCCGACTTCGTCGCCTCCGGGTCCATCGAACTCTCGCTCTCCAAGCCCCTGGGCCGCGCTCGGCTCTTCCTCACCAAGTATTTCACCGGCGTCCTCTTCGTCGCCCTTCAGGTTGGCCTCTTCTCGGTCCTCAGTTTCCTCGTCATCGGCCTCCGCGGCGGATCGTGGGAATGGGGCCTCTTCTGGGCCGTGCCCATCATCGTCCTCTTCTTCTCCTACCTCTATTCACTCTCCACGCTCATCGGCCTCCTGACTCGTTCACCCATCACCTCGCTCCTGGTCACGGGCGTCCTCTGGTTTGTCGTCTTCGGCATCCACACCGTCGAAACCGCCTGGTTCCTCCGCTCCGTCAAGAGTGGTGAAGTCGCGATCCCTCTCCATGAAGCCGAGATCGCCAGCCGCGAAACCCAACTCGCCGCCGCCCGTGCGGCCATCGAAAAAGACGCCCCTGCCGAACGCGGCTCCCCGCAAACTCCACCCACCACCGATGCCGCCAAGCCCGCCGCCGATCCCTGGCCCTCCGTCGATGCCCTGCTCGACGTCCAAACCCAGCGCCGCGCCGTCGCCACCCGGCTCGAAGCCGAGATCGAGAACTACAAGAAATCGCTCCGCACCGTTCAAGAAGAACTCGACACGCAGCAACGCTACCACGCCATCATCTTCGCGGTGAAGTCCATTCTCCCGAAGACCAGCGAAACCACCGACCTCCTCCAACGCCGACTCCTCTCGGGCGACGAACTCGAACGCGTGGCCCAGGAAGCGGAAACCCGCTCCCGCGAACGCGGCGGCCGCGGCGGGCCCTCCTCCATGGTCGGCTCCGTGCGAGTCTCCGAACGCCTTATCGGACGTGAACTCGACAAGGAACTCCGCTCCCGATCCGTCTACTGGGTCATCCTGACCTCGATCGCCTTCGAAGCCGTCGTCCTCGGGGCCGCCTGCATCATTTTTACTCGCAAAGACTTCTGAAACTCCTGCCCTGGGTATCACGACTCTCCGAGTCGAGTCCCCGGTCCTTCCCTCGGCCTCCCTCGGCATCCCCCTCAGCGCCCTCCGCGTTCTGCTTTGTCCCCTCCGGCTTCCTGCCGACAATGCACATGTGTCGGGCCACCGCGCCACCATCGGAGCACCCGTTGGCAGAATCCTCATCGCATGTTGATGCCGGGCCAGGTCCGTCGGGGCGGCAGGTCTTCGAGATCCTCGTGCGCGAGCACGCGGACATGCTCACGACCTACTTGCGCTCACTCGTCCGCGGGCACGACGTCGTCGACGACCTCTTTCAGGAAACCCTCCTCATCGCCTGGCGACGTCTCGGCGACTACGACCACACCCGCCCGTTCGGCCCGTGGCTGCGGGGCATCGCGAGCAACCTGGTGCTCAACCATCGTCGAAAATCCGCCCGGGCCGTGCTGAGTTGCGAGCCCGAAGTCCTCGAAGCCCTCGAGCGTCACTTCGACGAAATCCCCCGGATGGCCGGCGACACCTTCCGCGAGCGCGTGCAGCGCCTTTCCGGCTGCCTCGAACTGCTCCCCGACAAACTCCGAGAAGTCGTCGAAATGGCCTACGCCCGTGGCATGTTGTTGCGGCAGATCGCCGAATCCCTCGGGGCGGGCGAGGAGGCGGTAAAGAAGCGCATCCAGCGCGCCCGCGAGGCCCTGCACGACTGCTTTACCGGTCAGGCCACCTCCGACGTCCGCATCGCGGGCCAGGGCGAAGGGGTGGGGGGCGGAGGAAGCAACCCGTGACCACGCCCGAGCACGATCACCCGCCGCACAACCCGCACGCAGAGGGCACCGATCTCGCCCCTGACGCGATCTCGCGCGATCCGCGCGCGCTCGCCCGCGACCAGTTCATCCACGGCGTGCTCGGCTTCCTCCATCACGACGACCCGCGCACCCAGACCCGCCGCGTCGCGGGCGTCATGGGCGCCATCGACGACGAGCGTGCCGAATACGCCGAGCGGGCCCAACGCGCCCGTATGACCATTCATTCGCGCCCGGTCTGGCGCGTTGCCTCCGGCCTCGCGGCCGCGGCCGCCGTCGGCGTCGCCGTGTTCCTCACCATTCCCACCGCGCCAGCGGTCGCCACGCTCATCGATTCCTCTCTCGCCGCCGCCAAGCAAGGCATCGATCGCCGCTACGAGGTCCGCGTCTCCATCCCCGCGCCACCCCAGACCGATGGCACGCCCTCCGCCAGGGCCGCCCCCGCCCCCGCGTTCATCGTCGGCGAACCCATCGCCACCATCGACACGCGCGGCGACAACCGCATGGTCGCCCGCGCCACCACCCCACGAGGCGAACGCGTCGCCTTCGGCCGCGACGACAAGGGCGATTGGAACCTCGCACCAGGTGGCGGTGGTGGTGGCGTCGAGCGCGTCGGCGCATCCGCGCGACGCCCCAGTTGGCTCGATTTCGGCGAGTCCACCATCATGATGGAGTCCATGGACCTGGCGCTGGAGCGCTTGAAAGACGAGTACGACGCCAAACGCGTTGAACGCGCCCCCCTCCCCGCCCCCGCCACGGGTACCGAGCCGCTTGATCGCCTCTCCGCCACGCTGAAGGTCCGCAATGGCGCCAGCCCCGAACGCCTCGAACTCTGGATCAACCCCACCACGCGACTCGTCGAGCGCCTCGAGATGCACTGGGCACCACGCCCACGCCCCGAAGGCGGCATGCACCGTGACGGTCGTGAAGGCCGCGAAGGACGAGATGGGCGGGGTCCGCGCGATGGTGGCAGGCCTGGTGGTGGTGGCCCCGGCGGCCCGGAAGGGATGCCGCCGGGTGGGGGGGGGCCAGGTGGGGGTGGTGGGCCTCCGCCACCGCGCGGGCCGCGTGGGCCCGACGGTCCCGGCCCGCGCGATGGCGCAGCCATGCCCGATGGTCCGCGTCCAGCCCCGTTCATGGGTCCTCATCAGGGCCCGCCGCCACGCGAGCGTCGGCCTAATGGCGGCCCACGCCCCATGCACGGCCCACCCGACTTCGCCCGTCACGCGCCACCGCCCCGTGTCATGATCATCACCCGCATCGATGTCCAGCCCGTCAGCGACGATTGGTTCAGCCCCGACGCGCACGCCGAGTGGGCCGCCCAGACCCCGGCAAACAAAGCCCCCGCTGGGCCGCCTGCATCCCCCGCACCTGCTGGCCACTGATCCCGTTCTGGGTACCTCGACTCTCCGAGTCGAGTCCCCGCTCCGTTCGAACGCTCTTCTTCTTTCTTCTGGGTGCTTCCTCGGTGTCTCGGTGTCTCGGTGGTTCGTCTTCGCCCTACGATTCGAAGAGCCCCCCCTCCCCCATCCCCAGCGCCGGCGGCATCGGCAGCCCAAGATGCTCCGCCGCCGCTCGCGTCAGCATCCGCCCTCGCCGCGTCCGCGCCAGCAAGCCCGTCTGCAACAAGTACGGCTCAACCACATCCTCCAGCGTCCCCGCATCCTCATTCATCGTCGCGGCACACGCCTCCACGCCCACCGGGCCGCCTCCGAAGACCTTGCTGATCGCCCGCAGATAGGCACGATCCAGTTCATCCAATCCCAGCGTGTCCACGCCTTCCAGAGTCAGCGCCTCGCTCACCGCCTTGGCCCGTACCGCACCATCGCACTTCACCTGCGCGTAGTCCCGCACACGACGCAGCAACCGATTCGCAATCCGCGGCGTCCCCCGCGATCGCTGCGCAATCGTGTTCAGCGCGCCATCCTCACCCGCCACATTCATGAGCGCCGCGCTGCGCTTCAGAATGGCCAACAACTCCGCCTCGGAGTAATACCGCAAGTGGTGCGCGATGCCGAATCGTGACCGCATCGGTGCCGACAGAAGCCCCGCCCGCGTCGTCGCGCCGATCAGCGTGAAGGGCTTGAGCGCAATCTGCACCGTCCGTGCGTGCAGCCCGCTGTCCACCGGCACATCGATGCGAAAGTCCTCCATCGCCGGATACACGAACTCCTCGACCGCCACCGGCAGCCGGTGAATCTCATCGATGAACAAAATATCGCCCTGCTCCAGCCGCGTGAGCGCCGACACCAGGTCCGTCGGCCGCGTCAGCGCCGGCCCGCTCGTCACATACACCCGCGACCCCATCTCCGCCCCGATCACATGCGCCAGCGTCGTCTTGCCCAGGCCCGGCGGGCCGTGCAGCAGCACATGCTCCATCGGCTCTTTCCGCTGCTTCACCGCCGCGATCGTGATCCGCAGGCGATCGATCAGGTCCGATTGGCCGACATACTCACCCAGGCGCGTGGGACGAAGCGACCAGTTCACCTGGTCGGGCTCGTCGCGCGTCTGAGATTGAGGCGAAACCAATCGCTCCGTCGCCATAAGGCGAGCATAGCGCGCACGGCTTCACCAGCCCCTTCGCCTTCCCCACTCGATGCCACGATGCCTCATGCCCCGTTGCCTTCCGCTGATCGCCCGTTCCCCGTTTCCGTCCCCATCACCCCAATGCCAGCATCCCCGTGCTATCCGCAAACCGCTCCCGCGGACACCCCGCCCGCACCAGCATGGAGAGGTACAGGTTGCACAACGGCGTCTCCCGCGCCGTCTCCACCATGCGCCCTGTCGGCAGGTTACGGCCACCCCGCCCCGCCAGCAGAATCGGCAGGTTCTCGTGGTTGTGCTTGTTCCCGTCGCTGATCCCGCCACCGAACAGCACCAGTGAGTTGTCCAGCAGCGTCCCCTCACCCTCCGGCGTCTCCGCCAGTATCCGCACGAAGCGCGCAAACCGCTCGACGTGAAACCGGTCGATCCGCCGAATCTTCTCGATCATCTCGCGGTTGCCCTGGTGGTGCGACAGGTGGTGGTGCCCGTCCCTCACCCCAATCTCCGGAAACGTGCGGTTGCTGCCGTCCACCGCGAGCATGAGCGTTCCGACCCGCGTTGAATCGGTGCGAAACGCCAGCGCCAGCAGGTCAAACATCAGGTCCATGTGCTCGCTGACCTTCTCGGGCACGCCCGCTGGCGCGGGCATATCAGGCATTCGCGCCGGTGCCGCCTCCGCTCGCGCTCGCTCGATGCGGCCTTCCAGTTCGCGCACCGCCGTCTCGTACTGATCCAGTTTCCGCGCGTCGGCCACGCCCAGCGTCGCCTTCAGCGATCGGCTCTCCGCGCGAACAAAGTCGAGAATGCTCTGCCGCCGTCGCCATCGGTCCTGCGCCGCGGCGGCCTGCGTCGCATCACCAAACAGCCGCTCGAATGCCGCCGCGGGGTCCACGATCTTGGCCATGGGCGTGGATTCGTCCCGCCAGGAAATGTTCGACGAATACGCGCACGAGTATCCCGAATCGCAGTTCCCTGCTGATGGTCCGTGTTCGCACCCCAGTTCAAGCGAGGGCAAGCGCGTGCGATTTCCGAGCGTCGCCGCCGCCACCTGATCAATGCTCACGCCGTTGCGGATGTCGTTGCCCGCCGTCTTCCGTGCCTGCTGCCCGGTCAGAAAACTCGCCGACGACCGCGCATGATCCCCCGGCCCATCGCCGTTCGCTCGCGCCTTCTGCAGTGTCAGGCCCGTGATCACATTCACATGCTTCTGCACCGGTGCCAGCGGCTCAAGTGTCGGCGACAACGCATACCCACCGTTCGCGGCCCCGCCCGCAGCCACGGCCGGCCCCTTCGGCAGCCACGCGTCAATGTTCACCCCGTTAGGCATGAACACAAACGCCAGCCGCACCGGCGCGGCTCCCGCCCCCGCGCCCCCGGCAAGCGTCGCCGCGCGAGCCGTCCCCGTAACCGGCCCCATGCACTCCAACCACGGGAGCGCCAGCGACACCCCCACCCCACGCAGCACCGTCCGCCTCGAAAGTGACCCCTTCATCGCTTCTCCTCCCGCCCCCGCGCCGTTCGAAACGTCTCGCTCAATACAATCGATTCCATCAGCGCCGCCAACCGGTCCCCTTCAGCCCGCGTCCGCGCCGCGATCTGCCGCACCGCCGGCCGATCAAACGGCTCAAACCCGCGCCCGATCGCATACGTCAGCATCTTCGCTGCCAGCGCTTCCACAAACTGATCCGACCGCGCCAGAATGCTCCGCTTTACGCCAGCCGCGCCGTCCAATCGCTCACCCCCGGGCAACTCGCCTGTCGCGTCGATCGCCCGCCCGCGCTCCGAATCGCGCCATCGGCCGATCGCGTCATAGTGCTCGAAACTCAGCCCCAGCGGGTCCAGCCGGTTGTGGCACGCCGCGCACCCCGCCATCGTTGTGTGCGCCGCCAGTTGCTCGCGCACCGTGGCGTCAGGCCGCGCTGCGTGCGACTGCTCCAGCGGCGGAATGTCCGCCGGCGGCGGCGGAGGCGGCACCCCCAGCATCTGATCCAGCACAAACAGCCCCCGCTTCACCGGGCTCGTCCGCGTCGGATTGCTCGTCGTCGTCAGCACGCCAGCCATGGTCAGCACGCCGCCGCGCCTCGCCTGAGTCGTGCCTTCCACCAACACCACGCGCCGAAACTCCGACCCCTTCACGCCTTCGATCCCATAGTGCCGCGCCAGCCGCTCGTTCACCATCACCTGCCCGCTGTCCACCAGTTCCAGCACGCTTCGATCCGACCCCAAAAGGTCCGCAAAGAATCGCTCGGCTTCCTCACGCATCGCTTCCCGCAACGCGTCGTCATACTCCGGGAACGCCGCGCGGTCGATCATCAGGCTGTCCAGGTTCCTCAGGTGCAGCCACTGGCCCGTGAAGTTCGTCACCAGCGCCCCCGACCGCGCGTCGGCCAGCATCCGCTTCGTCTGCGCCATCAGCCCCGCATCCGTCTCCAGCACACCGCTCGCCGCGGCCTGCAACAGCGCCTCGTCCGGCCCGCTCGACCACAGAAAGTACGACAACCGGCTCGCCACCTCGTACCCCGTCAATCGATACACCGCCCCCGGGTTCCGCGGCTCCGGATGTCCGATCGTCCTGAACAAGAACCGAGGCGAGACCAGACATGCCGTGAGGGCTGTGCGCACGCCCTCCTCAAACCCGCCACCGGCGGCACGCTCTGCGTCAAACACACCGACCAGCGCCGCCACCTCACCGGTCGTCGCGGGCCGTCGATACGCCTTCCCGGCAAACGCCGCCAGCACCGCGCGGGCACGCCCGTGCTCGTCAGCCTTTCCCTCGCCTGCCCCGAACACCGCCTTCCACGCGCCAAGCCGCTCCGTCGTCGCCTCCTCCAGCGGACCCGCCACCGAAATCGACTCCACGCCCAGGTTCCGGTCGGCCTTGTCCTTCACATAGAAGTCATTCGTGAAGTGGGCCGCGATCTCGCGCGTTCCAGCCTTCAGCAGCACGCGCTTGGTCAACTCCTCCGGCTCGCCCCGCGAGCCCTCCACGCTGAACGCCCCAATCTCGCGCCCATCCACCCGCAAACTCACCTTCGCCCGCTCATCCCCCGCGCGAGTCTCCCACGCCTGCACACTCACCAGATACTCCCCCGTCAACGGCACCTCCACCCGCCCCCGCACCGCACCGTTCGAATAGAGCAGCGCCCCGCCCCGCGGCAGCGGCTGCCCGTTATCCCCTTTCAGCCCCTTCACCATCCGCGGTTCATCGCCCACCTCCACCACCGGCCCCAGCCCCGCACGCACCACCCGCTCCGCCGCTGCCAGATACTGCTCCACCGCCAAGGGCGACACCGACAGCACATCGGCAATGTTGTCAAACCCATACCCCGTGTCATCCCTCGGCAACCGCTCGATCAAATCCCCCTTCACCGCCTCCTCGCCCAGCAGCCCTCGCACCGTGTTCACATACTCGGCCCGGTTCAACCGGTGCGGCGTAAACCACCCCGGATCCACCGCCGCATCCGCGGGCACAAACGCCATCGCCGCTTCAAGCCATTGCACCGCCAGCGTCTTCTCATGTTCCCCGGGCTTGGGCCGCGTCGGCGGCGGCATGTCGCCAGCCGCGATCATGTCGCGCACCAGCCGCAGATCAATCTCCCGCGCGCCAGCCAGCCCCCGCGCCATCACGCCATCCAGTGCCAGCCCGCCCTGCGGCTCATCGCCCGAATGACACTTCACGCAGTGGGCCGTCAGAAACGGCCCGGCCTCAGCCTTGAACCGCTCCGCCAGTTCCTCCGCCAGCGGATCGCGCCCAGGCGGCTCCACCACCGACGCGCGAGGCAACTCCACGCGATCCCCCACCGCCACCGCGGGCCAACCGCAGGCCATCGTGCCTAGCACGCTGAGGCCACCCACCACCCCGCCTCCCCACACGGCTCGAACGCGTGAACCCATGCCTCAATATACCTCATGCAGCCCGGACAGAATAAAAAATGCCCGCGGCGGCGCGGGCTTCGGGATCAGTCATGCGCCCAACTCGGAGAGTCGGGGTACTCAGCGGAAATGCGCTACTTCTGCCCCAGCCACTTCTTCCAGTTCTTCGCATACTCCGCCGCGTTCGCCTTCGTCACCGGCACCAGGTCCGCCTTGATGATCTTGTCCTTCGGCGATTCATTCGTCGTCAGTTTGGCCATCAGCATCTTCACCGACTCGGTGCCCCACTCGTAGACCTTCTGGCCCAGCAGCACCTCGACCTCGCCCTTTTCCACGTACACCAGTTGCGCCGGCAGCGCGTCCACCGCGATCACCTTCGCCTTGCCCTTGATCTTGTCCAGCGCGTTCTCCGTGAACAGCGGCCAGCCGCCCACCATCGCCCAGCCGGTGATCTGCGGATTCGCGGCCTGGGCCTGCTCCACCGCCGCCACCGCGTCCTGAGGCGTTTCCTTGTGATAAAACGTGTTGGCCACCTTGATGTCCTTGAACTCCTTCTCGATCGTCTCGACCACGCCGCGGCGCCGCGCCTGCAGGTTCGGCGCGGTCTGATTCCCCGCAAGGATCGCCACCACGCCCTTGTTGCCCATGCTCTTGGCCAGTTCGCGGGCCAGTTGCTGGCCGCACGCAAAGTCGTCGGTCCCGTAGTACGCCAGCCGCTTCGAGTCCGGCACGTCCGAGTCGAACGTCACAACCGGGATGCCCTTTTCCACCGCCGAGTCGATCGCGCCCTTGAGAATCTTCGCGTCCGACGCCGACACCGCGATGCCGTCCACACCCGACGCGACCAGTTGATCAATCGCCTCGGCCTGCTTCTGCCCGTCTTCCGACACCGGCGTGCGCCACTGAATATCAATCTTCACGCCCAGTTTGTCCCCGATCTCCTTGGCCGCATCCTTCGCCCCCGTGTGCGCCGCAATGAACACCGGGTTCGACTGGCTCTTGGCGATCAGCCCGATGGTGTACGACTTCTTCGCGGGCTGCTTGGGTTGCGCGGGCGAGGCCAGCGTGGCCGCCGCCGTGAGTCCAACAACCAGCGCCGCGCTCAACATACGTTTCAGCATGACAGGCTCCTGATGGAGGTAAAATCGAAAGGGTTCAACGTGCATTCGCCGCCCAGCACGCGCCGGAGTCGAATACGCACCGAGATTCTACTGGATCAGGCCTAGCCAGTGGACGCCGGACCTGAGGCTCCGCGAAGGTCCGGGTTTGCCTCCTCCTCCTCCATGCCCTTCCAGCACCCGTACACTTCGGGAGAGCCCGAGGTTCCGTTCAGGAGCGGCCCATGCGCAGCGAGATCCGCTACAACAACATCATCGATGGCGAAGCGGCCCGCGTCGCCCAGGCCGCCGCCGATCGCGCGCCCGAACAGCAGGCCGCCGACATCGACGCCGACCAGTTCTACATCACCCAGGCCTACGGCAAGTACACCCGCGAGAACCACGACGTCTGGCGCGACCTCTTCGATCGCCGCTGGAGCATCCTCGAAGAACAGGTCAGCCGCCAGTTCATCGAAGGCATGAAAATCCTCCGACTCTCGCGCGATCGCCTGCCTCTGCTGGACGATTGGACCACCGACCGCGAGATCGAAATCGCCGGGGGCGTCAAGGTGCCCGCCGGCACGCGCCTCGAAGGCGTCAACACCTTCCTCCGTAAGGCCAGCAGTTGGGCCAGTTTCGGCGTGCCCGGCTACCTCCCCGCCAAAGCCTTCTTCGCCTGCCTCGCCCAGCGCGAGTTCCCCACCACCGTCCTCATCCGCCCGCGCGAAGTGATGGACTACTTGCCCGAGCCCGACATCTTCCACGACGTCTTTGGCCACGTCCCGCTCCACACGCTCCGCGTCTTCGCTGACTTCCTGCAAACCTACGGCAAAGCCGCCCTGCTCTGCGACGACGAAGAGCACGTCAAACGCCTCAGCCGCCTCTTCTGGTTCACCGTCGAGTTCGGCCTCATCCGCGAAGACGGCCACATCAAGGTCTACGGCAGCGGCCTCGTCAGCAGCCACTCGGAAAGCGCCTATTCGCTGAACGGTGCGTGGGAAAAGGGCGGCGTGGTGGTGCCGGCTTGCACGCCCCGCCCCGTCCCCGAGTACCGCCCCTTCGACCTCGAACGCGTCTGCAACACCGATTTCGAGATCGATCACTTCCAGCCGATTTATTACGTCCTCGAAAGTTTCGAGCAACTCCGCGACGCGATGAACCGCTACGCCGAGCAGGTGATCGGCCAAGCCGGCTTGAAGAAAGCGACCGTCGGCTGATCCGGTTCCCGGTCTGGGTACCACGATTCTCCGAATCGTGTCCCGATCCCGATCGCCCCCCTCTCCCGGCTCGGCGGGAGAGGGCAGCGTGAGGGCTACACACTCTTCCGTCTCCTCCATTTCTTCTTCTCTGCCTTTGCCCCAGGCTCTACCGTTCATCGTGTCGTCACCTCACCCCAGCCTCGTGAACGCCCTCGGCCTGCGCCTCGCCGCGCTCGTCGTCGGCGCACTCGTCGGCATTCTCGCCGCCATCATCAACCCGCCCCAACCGCTGACGCACACCGGCAGCGCCGCCGTAAACCCGGTCGTCGTCGAACGCACCGCAGCAGGCGAAGAGCGTGTGATCGCGTCGAATGCGGCAACCGCCGCTCCCTTCCACATTCCCCTGTACGCCGCCGCGCCCTTCGCCCTCCTGCTCGCCGCCATCGCCATCCTCCCGCTCATCGCGCCACACTGGTGGCACCGTCGCTACCCCGAAGTCGCGCTCGCCATCGGTGGCTTCGTCGCTGGCTACTACCTCGGGGGCATGGGTGCCGATGGCCGCACCGCGCTCAGCCACGCCATCGTCGAGTACTACGCCTTCCTCGCCCTCGTCGGCGGGCTCTACGTCGCCTCCGGCGGCCTGCTCGTTTCCGTCAGCGCCCGCGGCGGCCCGATCGCCAACACCGCCCTCCTCGCTGCGGGGGCCATCCTCGCCAACATCATCGGCACCACCGGTGCCAGCGTCGTGCTCATCCGCCCCTTCATGCGCATCAACTCGGGCTCTCAACCCGGAAGCACCTCCCGCCTCCACCCTCTCCACATCGTCTTCTTCATCTTCATCGTCTCCAACTGCGGCGGCTGCCTCACCCCCATCGGGGACCCGCCCCTCTACCTCGGCTTCCTCAAGGGCGTCCCCTTCTCCTGGACCATCTCCCACCTCTGGCCCATGTGGCTCCTCGTCAATGGCCTGCTCCTCGCCGCCTTCTTCATCTTCGACACCATCATCAGCCGCCGCGCTTCGATCTCCCCCGCTACGCCCGCGACCGTCGCGCCAACGCCGCCCGCCACCTCCGACGACCTCCATCCCCACACCTCCTTCTTCTCCCTCCACGGCGGCTCCGCCCTCGTCGCCCTCGCCCTCATCGTCGCCGGCGTCTTCATCGATCCCGCCCTCAAACGCTTTTTCGGTATCGAAAACCTCCCCATCGGCGCCACGTTTCAAATCATCGTCGCCTGTGCCGCGTACGCCCTCGCTGACCGCCGCATCCTGCACGCCAACGACTTCAACTTCGGCCCCGTAAAGGAAGTCGGCCTGCTTTTCGCCGGCATCTTCCTCGCGATGGTTCCCGCACTCGCGTATCTCTCGCAGAACGCGCCGAGCCTGGGGCTCGAAAGCCCCACGCAGTTCTACTTCGCCACCGGCGTGCTGAGTGCCGTGCTGGATAACGCGCCGACCTATCTCTCGTTCCTGCAGATCGCGATGAGCGTGTTGGGGCTTGACGTGAACGCCGCCGACCTCGCGCGCTTCACCGCCAACACCTTCACGATCACCGAACCATCGGGCGCGGTCGTCACCTTCCAAGGCCAGATCATGCTCGAAGCGATTTCGCTCGGGGCCGTCTTCTTCGGCGCCCTGACCTACATCGGCAACGGGCCCAACTTCATGGTCAAGGCGATCGCCGAGGCGCGGGGGGTCAGGATGCCTTCGTTCTTCGCGTATGCGGGGATGGCCGCGTGCATCCTGGGGCCGATCCTGCTCGTGAACTGGGTGGTGTTCATCCGCTAGTTGCGGAGTTCCGAATGCCCCCTCCCAGAGGGAAGAAGTTGGGGAAGGGCAACAAGCCGCGCCGAGAACCTCGCAGCATGACGTCCACGGCGCGTTTCCACTCGATGCCCCGATCCCTCGTGACCCTCATCCCCGACCTCCTCTGCGCCCTTCGGCTCTTCCTCCACGCCCTCCGCGTTCTGCCTTCCTTCACTTTCGCAGCCACCACGCGCCCAGGGCCGCGACCAGGGCACCGACCCCAACCCCCAGCGCGTCGGCCAGGTAGTCGTCGAGCGCCACCGTTCGTCCCAGCCCCGGGATGCCCTGCGACACTTCATCCACTGCGGCATACACCAGGCCGATCACCAGCACCCGCACAGCGGTGCGCCAGCGCGCGCGCAGACCCGCCAAGCCCGACCACCACAGCAGTACGGTCCACGTCCCAAACGCGGTCAGGTGGATGACCAGGTCGGGTCGCTGCACCACGGCCGTCGGAATCTTGAGATTCGGCCAGTGCGTCCCGATGAACAGGAGCACGGCGTAGGCCACGAACAGCCAGATCGGCCAGCGCTTCATCGTGCCGCGCCCGCGGAACAGGTCGTCGCGCCCGCAGCAGGCAGCACCACCGTCGGGGCCGGTTCAGCCGTCGACTTGGGCTCAACCGCCGCGCCGGTGCCCTTGCGGCGAGACGTCTGGAACTGCGCCCACTCGTTCACGATGGTCTGCGCCAGGGCGCGATAGTCCAGCGCGCCCGGGCATGTGGGCGCGTATTCAAAGATCGTCTGCCCGAAACTCGGGCACTCGGCCATCTTGATGTTCCGCCGCACCGCCGGGCGATAGACCCGCGCGGCGCGCCAAGGCCTGTCGCCTCCGCGAGACTGCTCGAAGAAGGAATCGAGATCAGCCACCACCTCGCGGCTGTGCGTGGTCGTCGAATCATGCTGGCAGATGACCACGCCCGTCACGCGCAGCCGCGGATTCACGGCCTTCACCACCTCGCCCACCGTCTCCATCAGTTTGCCCAGGCCCTGGAGCGCCAGAAAATGCGCCTGCATCGGCACCATCACCTCGCGGGCCGCCGCCAGGCCGCTGAGCGTGAGGACGCCCAGCGAAGGTGGGCAGTCGATAAACACATAATCAAAGACGACGCCCGTGCGGGCGGCATGGCGATCGATGGCGTCGCGCAAACGAGTGAACCGCGCTGGCGCGGGAACGTTGGCCAGGTCCAGTTCGGCGCTCGCCAGATCGGTGTGCGAGGGGAGCACCCACAGGTTCGGTCGTGACTCGACCATGCACGATTCGAGCGCCGCATCGCGCTCGACGAGAACCTCGTACGCCGTCCGCTGGCCTTCGCCGACCTCGATCCCCAGGTGCAGCGTCGAGTGCGCCTGCGGGTCCAGATCGACCAGCAGCACGCGCTTGCCGAGGAGGGCCACGCCCGCAGCAAGGTTCACGGCGGTGGTCGTCTTGCCCACGCCGCCTTTCTGGTTCATGAACGCGACCGCGCGGGTCGCGGGAACATCGCCCGGGACGAGCCCGGCAGGCACGGCGGCAGTCGATCCGGTGGACATGCGCGGAGTATATGGGTTGGGTGCTTTGGATTGCGCTTCAAGCACCCAATTGAGGCGAATGGATGCGTGATCCTACTTGCGCACAGTCCACCGATCCCCACGAAAGGCTGACACCCCTCGAACCGATACGACTCAGCGCGGCGGATCGGGTTCGGGTTCGGCACGTCCGAGAAGGAAGACGAGTGGCCCAAAAGGCGATCATCGACATCTCGCCTTCACGCCTGATCGTCGCCCTCGTGGCCCGGCATCAGGTGCTGGGATTCCGCACGATCGCGCTGGATGGACGCGATTGGGCCGAGCGGTGGTCGGCGTGGCTGGCGCGGGCCGAGGGGCCGGCGCGGGCGATGCTGAATGACGTCGGTGCGCGAGGGCTCGAAGCGACGGTGATCTATGCGTCGCCCACCGCGGCAGCAGGGGTGTTTGCGTGTCCGACCGGTGCCGGACCGACCGCGGCTCAACACGCGGCACGACTCGCGCTGGCGGAACAGGCCACGTTCCCGCTCAGCGATCATCCGGGCGATGAACAGGTGCTGGGCACCGATCGGGCGGGCGCGGAGTCCACCAACAGCCGCGCGTTGACCAGTTCGTCTGCGGGCCCCACCGCGCCGCAGCGGCACACGCTGGCGGTGGCGGATGTGCACACAAGCGCGGAAGTGATCGCCTCGTGGGCGCGAGGCGTGGGCGTGGAGCCGACGGCGCTTGTGCCCGACGATGTTCCGGCGCTCGTGGCCACGTTTGATGCGGCACTGGATGCCGATCCCGCAACGGGCCCCCGCGCCATCCTCTGGTTCGGCGAGCGAAACTCGGTGCTGGCGGCCGGCTCGGGCGGCACACTGCGATTCATCCGTGTGCTGCGACTGGGCACCGAGACGCTGCTCGATGCGCTCCAGAGGCCGCTTCGGCGACCACTATCGTCTGCGACTCAGCCCGATGGCGGTGAGCCGATCACCCTCGACCGCGCAAAGGCCCGCGAACTGCTGGCGCGCACGGGTGTTCCAGAGGCCACCACACCCATTGCCGATCTTGGTCTGACCGGCGCGGCGATCCTGCCCATCGTGCAGCCGGTGCTGCAGCGGTTTGGCGTCGAACTCAAGCAATCGCTGCGATTTGGTTTGGCCGAGGACGAACGCGCGGCGGCGACGCTTATCCTGCACGGACCCGGATCGCTCGTGCCTCGGCTGGGCGAGGTGCTCGCGTCGCAATGCGGGATTCCGTGCGCGGCGGCCAATGGCACGATGAGCGCTGAACTGCTGGGCGAGCCCGGAAAAGCCCATGCGGTGGCGTGGCGGGCGCTCGAACGACTCCAGATCAATCTGCTGCCGGAGCGCATGCAGACGACGCAGGCGTTCAGCCGGATGCGCAAGGCGGTCTGGGCTGGGGGTGCCGCGGCGCTGGCGCTGCTGGGGTCGCAGGCGTTCCTGGCGCAGCGGGAACTGGGCGCGATCCGCGTGGAGTCGGCGGGCGTAGCGGCACAACTGGATGCGAAGTCCGGCGCGGCGGCCACGGCGGATGCGGCGCTCAAGGCCGTCGAGGCCCGGCAGACGCTGGATGCCCGGATTCACTCCATCATGGGTGCAACCGTCGACTGGAGCTCGCTGCTGGCGCTTCTGGCCGAGGCGACGCCTGACGCCATCAGCCTGACGAGCGTGCAGGGCACGGGCCCGAGTGGCGCGCTACCGACGCTGATTGTCAGCGGACATATCCATTCGACGCCGGGCGTGAGCGCCGCCGAGCGCGATGCCGCGGCGGTGCTACGCCAGTTCGCGGATCGCCTGGCGGCGGCGCCGATCGTGACGCAGGCCAAACTCGGCGCGACGCAGCGCACGCGCGTGCGGAACGTGGACGTGCAACGGTTTGACATGACGATCACGCTGGTGCCGGTGCCCGCGGGGATGCCGTTCCCCACGCAGACCACGGCGGCAACGAGCACAAACACGGAGGTGCCGCGTGACTGAGGTGGCACCGACACAAGCCACGCTGCGAGGCGATGGTGCCGCGGGGACTTCGCGGCCCGCTGATGCGCGGCGCAGCATTCTCGCCGAGGCGATCATCGCGCTGGCCGTGTGCGGCGGCGCGGCCCTGATGCTCGTCGAGCCCATCGAGCGGCGCTTGAGCGAGGCGAACGCGAATCTGTCGGACCTGCGGACCCGCGCCGCCGAGGCGGCGCAGCGGCTGGACACACCCAAGGCCCTCGCGGCGATCTCCGCGGTGAAGGCGCACGCCGACGAAGTGACGGCCGCGTCGCGCTTCGCGCTGGACGAAGGTGCCCTGCTCGCTCGTGTTTCCGAGCTTGCCCGCGCCCACGGCTTGCGGCTTGATGAAATGCAGCCGGGCGCGATGCGCGATCAGCGACCAACAGGCGGCAAGGCCCCGATCCCGGGCGAGACACGCAGCGGCTACACGTTCCGCCTGGTGGGCACGTTTGAAGCCACCGCAGCGCTCCTGGCTGACCTTGAACACCAGACGGGCTTCACCGCCGTGCGAAGCGTGCGATTGTCGCCCATCAGCGAGCCCGGCACGCGTGAACTGCAGGTGTTCATCGAGACCGAGCACTTTGCGTTTGTGCCAGCGGGGCGTGGCGCGGCGAGCAGGATGCCGAGCAATACGACGGCAGGCGTGACGCCTCAGGAGGCTGGCCAATGAACAGGCCCAATCGCGCTCGACGCAGACTGCTGCCGGCCGCAGCGCTGGTGGCGCCGGTGGCGGTGGTGATGCTGATGCGGCTTCTGGGCACGGGCTACCCGGCGCACTCGGTGGCGGCGGTGCCCGATCCTGCACCCGCGGCTGCACCGACCGAACCGACGGCACCACCCGCACCGCTGCTGGCGAGCAAGGCGGAAGTTGATCGCGCACTGGCGTGGCTGGCGACACACCGGCTTGGGATAGGGGGCAAGAAGATCGCGCGATCGCCAATGGATTTTGAGCCCGCCGCGCCGGTGGCAGCACCCCAGGCACCTGCGCCGGTGGCCCCGGCACCGACGGCGGCGCGCGCGACTCGACCGACGGGACCGGTCAATCTCTCAAGCGTTATGGCGATCGAAGGGGGCGCGCTGGCCACCATCAATGGTCGCATCGTGCGCGTAGGCGACACGCTCGAACCGGGCTGGACCGTGCTGGAGATCGACCCGCGCGGGTTGTGCGTACTGATCCAGGGGCCCGACGAGCGGCGACTGGCACTGACCCGCGCGGGGTTGCGCGAGCCAAAGTAGAACACACGACCACGATTCGTCACAATCCCATAGCGGAGTTTCGGCGGATATGCTGTAAGGTGGGGGCGTCTACATCATCGCCTTCCACAACCCCAGCGCGTTACCTTCCGGATCCTTGAACCACGCGAACCAGCCGACGTTGGGCACTTCGGTGGGCGGAATCATCATGCTGCCGCCGGCCCGGGTGATCTCGTCAAGGCTCGCCTTCAGGTCATCCACCAGGATGTAAAACGTGACGTATTGATGCGGCGGATGCCCGAGGCAGTTGATGTGCCCGCCGATGCCGGTGGTCATGGGCGGCGAGCCATCGTGGCATGGGCCGATGTTGGCCACCATGTTGGCCGGGCCCATGGGCATGTACGACCAGCCGAAGCAGTCGCTGTAGAACTTGGCGGTCTTCTCGCTGTGCTGGCAGCCGATCTCAAAGTGCACGACAGGGCAAGGCTTGGGCATGCGCGGACTCCTGAAACCCACGGGTTGGATTCACGAGGGGAAAGGTGCCCCCCCCCCCACCCAGCATACCGCGCTGCGTGTCTTCAGCAAGAGGCTTTGACGCAAGCACTATTCGGCGGTGATTTCCCTGATCGCTCGCGCGCGCTCGGACGTTGTAACCACGACAACTTTTCGTGCTTTCGCGGTAAACGCCATTACCGCCAATCTGGGAGACCCAACGCGGCGACCCTCCGACCCCCCCGGGCACATGCTCCGGACGCGACTGGGGCCATCGTGGCGCATGTCATACTTTGCGCGCAATCGGTGTGCGATCGGGAACCAGTTTCCGGTTCGCGCGTCGCCTCCGCGCCGGCTCTCGCAGCGCCTCTCGCTCACGCTCGGGCTTCGTGGCTACGCCGCGCGGCGCTCGGGGCGCGCGGGCAGCACGCACGCGGGCTCGGCGCGAAGCCACCATTCGCAGGCTTCGATGAGCCGGGCGCGGTCGACGGGCTTGGTCAGGTAGTCGCTGCACCCGGCCTGGATGCAGCGTTCGCGGTCGCCGGCCATGGCGTGGGCGGTGAGCGCGATGATGGGCTGGGGAGCGCCCTTTTCGCGGAGTTCGCGGGCGGCACCGTAACCGTCGAGTTCGGGCATCTGCATGTCGAGCAGGATGAGATCAAACGGGGTACCCGCGAGGTTGGCGGCGGTGTAGGCGTCGAGCGCCAGGCGGCCGTTGCCCGCGAGGGTCACCTCGGCCCCCGCGCGGCGGAGGTGCAGGCCGATGAGCCGCTGGTTGTCGGGCCCGTCCTCGGCGAAAAGGACGCGGCGCCCCCGCAGGCAGCCCGCAGAGGCTGCGGGTGCGGGGCTGGTTGAAGTCGGCCCAGACGCCGACGCGAAGGGCCGCGGCGCGGGCGCGGGAAGCGCGGCAAACTCGTCGCCAGCGGCCACCGTAACGGTAAACGTCGAGCCTTGTCGCGGGGCGGATTCGACCACCAGATCGCCCCCGAGCAAGCGGGCGAGCGTGCGCGAGATCGCGAGCCCGAGCCCGGTTCCACCGAAGCGGCGGCGCGTGGAGGAGTCGCCTTGCGTGAACGGCTGGAAAAGGTGCGCGAGTTGATCGGCGTCGAGGCCGATGCCCGTGTCGCGCACCGCGAAACGCAGGCGGCGTGTTTCGGTGTCGAATGTGGCCATCACGACAATCGAGCCGGCATGGGTGAACTTGATGGCGTTGCCCACGAGGTTGACGAGGATCTGCTTGAGCCGGGTGGGGTCGCCCATGACCGCCGGTGGGAGCGTGCCGGTGGTTTCAAGTCGCAGTTCGAGCCCCTTGGCGACGGCACGGTCGCGCAGCAAGGTGATCGCTTCTTCGGCCGGGCGCAGCGACGGAAACGCGATGCGTTCGCACGACATCTTGCCCGCTTCGATCTTCGAGAGGTCGAGGATGTCGTTGATGATGGTGAGCAGGTGGTCGCCGTTGCGACGGATGGTCGCGATGGCGTCGGCACGGATGTCCCCCGCCTGATCAGGCTCGGCCAGGATGTCGGCAAAGCCCAGGATCGCGGTCATGGGCGTGCGGATCTCGTGGCTCATGTTGGCCAGGAACGTGCTCTTGGCATGGCTGGCGGATTCGGCGGCGCGGCGGGCCAGATCGAGTTCGCGGGCTTGGGCTTCCAGGTCGGCGCGGGCGCGGCCCAGCGACGCGAGCAGCGTGTTGATCTCGCGCGACAAGCCACCCAGTTCATCGCGCGTGCGATCGGGCAGGCGGGTCTGCAGGTCGCCGGTGCGGGCGATCTGCTCGATGGCGTCGTGAAGTTTCGAGACGCGACGCAGGACCAGGCCACGGAGGGCTAGGAGCGTCACGATGGTGCCCATGGCGCCGACCGAGACGAGCCCGATGAGCACATGGCGCGAGGTCGCCATGGCCTGCTGAAAGACAAAGCGCGGCAGCGTGACGGTGACGACGAAGCCCGGATCGCCGCGCGCGTCTTCCAGGATGCCCGCGGCTTCGATGTTGGCGGTGTTTTCGGAACGGATCACGATGCCGTCGGCGTCGAGCGCCACGGGCAGGCCCCTCACCTGTGCGGCCTCAAGCGGGAGCACGGCGATATCCATCCGCAGGCGCTTCGAGACGGTGCGCATCCATTCGCCGTCGGCGCGCGAGACGAACACGAGGGTGCCGCGGGCGGGGCCTTCGCCCTGGCTGTTGAGGATGGGGCGCGACGCGATGAGGTAGGTGCCCGAGGAGAGGGCGAGCAGCCCGTGCTTGGCGGACTCGAGGGAATCGTGCTGAAGGAGCGGGTCGCGCGAGGTGAGGAGCGCGGCGAGGTCGGCGGGGAGGGGCTGGGCATGCTCGGCCTCGGGCCCCTGGACGTAGGGCGCCTCGACCAGTTCGCCGGCGGTGTTCACGAACGCGATGCACGCGAGGCCGAGGTTGTGAAGGGACTTGGCCAGCAGGTTGGCGCGGCGGAACTCGTCGCCCCGCTCGTTGACGAAGCGGTACGAGTCGTCCCACGCGGCCCAGTCGGAGAGTTTGGTGCTGAGCGTTTCACCCGCGAAGCGCACGGCGTCGGAGGCGCGTTCGTAGTTGCGGCGCATGATGCCACGCTCGACGGTGGCGAACCCGCTGATGAGGAGCCAGGAGACGAGCGCGAAGACGCAGACGACGAGGGCGAGCAGGGTGCCGCCCACGGCGAGGGTCGTCTTGCGGGTGAGCGTCATCGATGAAGCCCCTGAGCTCGCACAGTGCGCCGGAGGAGGTATCGACCATGGCGCGAACAGGGTTGGGCGAAGTGCCTAAGAACCGCTTGAAATCGGGCTCAAATGGTGACCCGAGAACGCAAGATGGCGGCGTGGAAATCCCGACCTTCGGCGCGGTACTTGCGCTCGAAGTTGGTGCCGACGAGTTCGCCTTCCCGCGCTGAGGGGGGCGCGGCGAAGGGCCAGCGCTCGAAGAGGGGATTTGAACCACCCGGAGAAGTGAAGCGCGCGAAGTGGTCCTCCATCCAGGTCCAATAGTCTGGATGGTCGGTGACGACGCGGAGTTCCCCACCCGGAATGAGCAGGCGGTGGGCGTCGAGGAGGAAGCGATCCTGGATCATGCGTCGGCGGTGGTGCTTGGCCTTGGGCCAGGGGTCGGGGAAGTAGAGGTGGATCACCGACGCGATCTGATTGGGCAGACGCCAGTGCAGGAACTCCGCGGCGTCGGTGTTCAGCAGGCGGACATTGGGCACGGCGGCGCGGCGGAGGCGATCAGCGGCGTAGTCGAAGAACTCGCGGGCGTACTCGAAGCCCAGGAAGTTGGTGGCGGGCTGAAGCGAGGCTTGCTGAACCAGGAAGGTGCCCTTGCCGCTGCCGATCTCGATTTCGAGGGGGTGGGCGGGGTGAGTGAACCACGGGCGCGGGTCGAGGTGCGCCGCGAGGGGGTTGGTTAGCAGGTCGTCGGGCAGTGGCGGGATGGAATCAAGATCGACGGCAATGCCGGCGGGGTCGAGATCGCGACGACGATGAAGGCCGAAGGACATTGGCGGGAGGGTAGTAGCCGGATGGCGATTGGGGATCGCTTCGGGAATAGGCTCGGGGAGCGGCATGTTCGCGGGGGGTTCGTAGGGCGAAGTGCTTGCGGGTGGTATTCGTTTGGCGAATCCGGTGCGGCGCGGTAGATTGATTAGAGCGGCCGCACGGGGGAAAGCGGCTGCGAGGGGCTCAGCCATGTTGAAGCGAATCGCGGCGTGCGGAGCGGCGGCGCTGATGGTGATGGCATTCGGGGGCGCAGCACATGCGGGGGCGGCGCCACTGGCCGATCCACCTCGCGTCGGCGCGGTAACTCAAGCGCTCGATGACGAGCGCGTTGGATTCGGCGTGGGCATTCCGGCGGGCGCGTGCTGCGTGCCGGGCGGGTGTGTGTTCGTGACGGAGCCGGAGTGTTCGGGAATGGGGGGCACGTTTCGGGGGGCGGGGGTGCCGTGTGCGGTTCCGGCGCAGTATCGGGTGCAGGTGCAGCCGGGCGGGCCGCTCGATTTGTCGGGCGCACCGGTGGTGAATCTGCTCCCGAGCGTGCTACCCAACCGCGACGATGGCGCGACGCAGGTGCCCATCGGGTTTGCGTTCCCGCTGTTCGGGCAGTTCAGCAACACGGCCTTTGTCTGCACGAACGGGTTTGTGACGTTTGGTGCATCGAGCACGGTGTTTGAGAATGCACCGACGTTGCCGACGGTGGCCGCGCCGAACCGGGCGATTTATGGGTACTGGGACGATCTGGACCTGCGGACGGTCGGGCAGTTGCGGATGGCGACGCTTGGGCCGCCGCTGGAGAATCCGCGGCTGGTGATCGAGTGGCAGAACGTGCCCCGGTTTCAGCAGACGGACTCAAACACCTTTCAGATCGTGCTGTATCCGGACGGCGTGATCGAGTTGCGGTATGGCGCGGTGACACCCGCGCCGTTGAGCCAGGCGACGACGGGCATCGAGAACGCGAGCGGCACGGTGGGCGTGCAGGTGCCGCGCGAGTTGGTGGGCGATGGGAACCGCGTGGTGCGATTGGTGCCAGTGCCCGAGCATCCGGCGTGCCCGCCCGAGCCAGCGTGTGGAACGGGGGGCATTCCGTTCTTTGACCAGATCGATCCGGCGGGCCAAACGGGGCAGTCGCTTTCGCAATCAACCAACTGTCCGGGGTGCTTGCTGGCCGATGCGTCGTACGCGTGCATGGACGACTTTGAGATCAACGGCACGCAGGGCGTTGGCGGCAGCGGGCTGCTGACGGCCCTGCAGCGCGTGGAGGCGGTGATCCGCAACTCCAACCTTGGGCCGTCGAACCCGCAGTGGCGGGTGAATGTGTTCTCGAGTTTCGGCGCGGGTGCGGATTCGCCGGTGGGGAATGTGTACGCGGAGACGTTCGCCGCGCCCTCGTGCACGATCCCGTTCTTTGATGACGCGCGGTATCCCGGTTTCTCGCTGGTGAGTTTCGACCTAGGGACGGGACTGTTCTCGTCGGGCTCGCGATCGCTGGCGCCGGGGCTGTATTACCTCTCGGTAGTGGCCGTGACGCCCGGGCCGGCACCGGACATCTTCGTGGCGCTGAGCGGGAACAACGCGGGGAACAGCGTGGAGCCCGACGCGGCCCGGGTGCGGTACTTCCCGCCCCCGAGCGAAGTGCTGACGTTCAATCAGAACGCGGCGTATCGGTTGTTTATGGCGGACGCCCCCGGGTGCCCGGCGGACTTCAACGGCGACGGGAACCTGGACCCGGATGACCTGAGCGACTACATCGGGTGCTACTTCACGCCGCCGTGCGCCGGTGAGGACTTCAACGGGGATGGCAACCGCGATCCGGACGACCTGTCGGATTACATCGGGGCGTATTTCAGCGGTGGGTGCTGAAGACGGCATTCACCACCGAGACACTGACGCACAGAGAAGCACAGAGAGGAAAAGAATCCGGAAAAAAGGAGGAAAAGGGAGAGGAAGGCGCAGCGGCATTGGGGCCAGCGTCATTCCCGACGCGTTCCTCTGGGCGGCAATGGCCGTTCGCTCTTGGCCTTCCCCATCAATGTGCCGACGATCAGGAGCACCGTTCCCGTACCGATGGCGAGCATCGGTCCCACCACTTCCAGTCCCAGGCGGGCACCGAGCAGGCCCGCGCAACCGGGAATCGCCGCTCCGCCGATGTATGCGCCGGCCACTTGCAAGCCGACTGCGTGCTTCCCCAGTCGATCGCCGACTCGCGCTGGCGTTCCCGACATCAACAGTGGATACACGGGCGCGAATCCGCCGCCGAGCAGCACCAGCCCCGCGGCCGAGATCCACACCGCCGCCGGGCCGCGTGCCGCGTCGAGTCCACCGAGCATGACCAGGCCCGCTCCCGCGAGCGCGAGGAGCAACCCGATGGCCACGAATCGGTTGGCGGACCAGGACTTGGCTGCGAGGCCGAAGGCGACGCGGCCTGCGGTGAGCGCACCCCAGTAGCCGCTCACCATCAGCCCGGCGACGCCAGCGTCCACGCCCCGGCTCGTCGTCAGGAGCGAGTAGGCCCATTGGCCGGCGGTGACTTCCATGCCGGCATACAGCCCAAACGCGAGTACGCCAAGCAGGACAGCGGGCGATCGTGCGCTGTCGATGAGTGTCGCGTCGCCCCCTGTCGCGCCCTGCGCGGGGTAGCCTGCGTTCGGCGCTGCGCCGCGTTCATCCCACGCCCGTGCCGTCAGGGCAAACACCACGCTCAGCGGCAACATGGCGAGCGCCACCACCCCGTAGCCCGAGCCGTAGCCGCCCTGCGGGCTCGAGATGGCGGCGGTCATCACAAGGGGCCCGAGTGAGGCACCCACGCCATAGCACGCGTGCAGAAAGAGCATGGCCCGCGTGGACATGGCGCGGGCAGCAAACAGGTTCACCCCTGCGTCAATCGCGCCAGCCCCAAGTCCCGACAGCACTCCCGCCACCAGCAGCAGTGGCCATGCCCGCGTGAGCGCGAAGAGCACCAGTGCCGAGATGACCAGGATCGTGCTTCCGGTCAGCACTCGCCCGACGCCGAACCGGACCACCACGCTGCCTGAAGCGACGCTTGACAACAGGTAGCCGACTGTTCCTGCGGTCAGCAGTTGCCCGAGCGCGGCGAGCGAAACGCCCGTGGCTTCGCGCATGGATGGCCACGCGACGCCGAGCAGCCCGTCAGGCAGCCCGAGGCTCACGAACGCGATGAAGGCGATCAGACGCAGCCACATTCGAGCATTCACGGATATGGCGGGGAGAGGCGCGGACTACTCGTCGTCGCGGGGCACACCGTCCTTGCGCATCTTGGGCATGTGGCGGAGCACTTTGTCGATGAGGCCGTAGTCGAGCATTTCCTGCTCGTCGAGCCACTTGTTGCGGTCGCAATCGGCCTTGATGCGGTCGGTGTTCTGGCCGGTGTTCTCGCTGTAGATCGAATAGAGGCGATCGCGGATGCGGAGCATTTCGCGGGCTTCGATCTCCAGATCGGTGGCCTGGCCTTCCATCACGCCGCCGATGAGCGGCTGGTGCATGAGGTTGCGGGCGTTGGGCAGCGAGAAGCGCTTGCCCTTGGTGCCGCAGGAGGCGATGACCGAGCCCATGCTGGCCGCCTGGCCGATGATGTAGGTCGAGACGTCGCACTGCACGAACTTCATGGTGTCGACGATGCCCAGGCCGGCGGAGACCGAGCCGCCGGGGGAGTTGATATAGAAGTGGATGTCGCTCTTGCCGTCTTCGTTGGCGAGGAAGAGCAACTGGGCGATGACGAGGGAGGCGATCTCGTCGTTGACGGGTCCGCCGAGGAAGATGATGCGGTCGCGGAGCAGGCGCGAGTAGATGTCGTACGAGCGCTCGCCGCGGCCGGTCTTTTCAATCACGATGGGAACGAGGTAGCCGGACATGGGGGCTCCCAAATTTCCAAATGGCCAAATTTCCAAATGGCCAAATGTCAGAGGCAGTGAGTGGGGTTGATTGCTACGCAGGTCTGGTCTTGGTCCCGGTCTTCATTTGGTCAATTGGCCATTTGGTTTTTGGCCATTTGACTACCCCTTCTTGGGTTCCTGGATCACTTCATCCACCAGGCCGTAGTTCTTGGCCTGCTCGGCATCGAAGTACTTGTCGCGCTCGCCGTCGATGCGCACGCGGTCCTCACCCTGCCCGGTGTGCCGGGCCAGGATCGAGATCAGTTGGTTCTTACTCTTGATGATCTGCTCGGCCTGGATGCGGATGTCCTCCGCCTGACCGCCCACGCCGCCGTAGGGCTG
This sequence comes from uncultured Phycisphaeraceae bacterium, assembly GCA_964588585.1. Lineage (GTDB taxonomy): Bacteria > Planctomycetota > Phycisphaerae > Phycisphaerales > UBA1924 > JAEUIX01. The sequence goes on along the minus strand of CAZPPX010000010.1, from coordinate 24,254 downwards.
GTGGATCATCACCTTGGCGTGGGGCAGGATGAAACGCTTGCCCTTCTGGCCTGCCGTCAGCAGCACAGCCCCGCCGGAGTAGGCGCGGCCGATGCAGTAGGTGCTCACCGGGCTCGACAGGAACCGCATGGTGTCGTAGATGGCCAGCGTGTCATCCACCGCGCCGCCCGGTGAGTTGATGTAGAAATGGATGTCCTGGCCCTTCTTCTGGTTTTCCAGATAGAGCATCTGCATCATCAGCCTCGCGGCGGAGGCCTGGTTGATCTCGCCGACGAGGAAGACCACGCGATTCTCCAGAAGGAGTTCATCGATGGTCATCTCGCGGGTTCGCTGATAGGAAACGCTCACGGACACCTTCCTCTCTAGGTCGAGAGCCGGGGAAAGCCTGCACCGACGCCACACACACTAGCCCGCTGCTTGCCGAACCACCCGAAAGGGTGAAGAACGCGCGAAGGGCGGGGCCGAACTGGCGGCTCAGGCGGGACGTGGAGACTTATCGGCAAAGGCGGTGCCCGCCGTGAACCCGGTTGGGAGGGCGGGAAGCGGGTTGTCGAGTGGCGTGTGTTGTCAGAATGGCAGGCTTGAAGGCCGGAACGATGGTCCGAAAAAATCTAACGGTGGCTAGCCACCCCGCCCGTGGGTGACGCACTGATGGTGCCGACGGGCCCCCCCCCGCCTCACACCGTTTGGGCCCTGACGCCATACCGAAACCGCACAAACAAAGGACCCCTCCCATGAACCGCATCAATCGGACGGCTATCGCTTCGTCACTTGTGCTTGCTGCCTTGGCTGGCACGGCTGCCGCGCAGAACACCATGATTGTGTCGCGTGCCGCGGCGTTTGCCAATCTTGACGCTCGGGGCGGGTATGTGACGCCCAGCGGCCGGTTCGTGGTTTTCACCAGCCAGGCCAACAATCTGGTCTCCGGCGACCTGAACAACCGCGTCGACGTGTTCGTCCGCGACACCTGGACCAACACCACCGCGCGCGTGAACCTGCCCGATACAGCCGTTGGCGAACTGGAAACCAACGACGCGTCGGAGATCACCCTGGGCGGCCAGCGCGTGATGTCTGACGATGGCCGCTTCGTGATCTTCTCTTCGCACGCCACCAACCTGGTCACCGGCGACAGCAACGGCGTGAAGGACGTCTTCATCCGCGACCGCGACCTCGATGGCAACGGCGTGATGGACGAGGCCGGCGCAGGCAAGACCCGGACTCGCCGCGTGAGCCTCTCGAGCGGCGAGGGCCAGGGCAACGGCCCCTGCCCCAATGACATCTGTGACCACTACAGCGAGCGGGGCGTGATCTCCGCCAGCGGTCGCTACATCGCCTGGCAGTCGTCGTATGGCTTCACCGCTGATTCGGCCGCGTTCCAGAATGTGTACTGGCGCGACCGCGATGCCGACAACGACGGCGTGATGGATGAATCCGGCGGCGCGCCCGACGCCGCCGTCACCCGTCTTGTCAGCAAACGCATCGGGAGCCAGTTCGTGGGCCAGACAGGCGACGGCTTCAGCGCCAACCCGTCGATCTCGGCCGATGGCCGCTGGGTGGCGTTCGACAGCGTCTCACGCTTCATGGTCTTCAGCGATACCACCTCCAACCAGGAAGTGTTCGTCCGTGACATGCTCACCGACACCCAGAACGTGCGCATCTCGCAGCCCATCGCCGGCGGTCAGCCCGATGGCTCGTGCGCCAGCCCCTCGATCTCCGGCAACGGTCGCTTCATTGCCTTTGTCTCCGCTGCCAACAACCTGGTGACGGTCAACGAGGGGGTCGCCAACATCATCGTGAAGGACCGCGATGTCTCCGGCGGCGGCACCAAGGACCAGGTCGGCAACGTCGCCTTCGACAACGCCAGCCGCACCTACAACGCATTCTCGCTGCCCGACGGCATCGTGATGCTCAACGACTCCTCGGCTTCGCCCTCGATCTCGGATGATGGCCGATATGTGGCCTTCTCCAGCACGGCCACCAACCACTCCTGCTCCATCATCAACGGCTGCTCGGATACCAACGGCCTGGCCGACGTGTTCGTCTTCGACCGCACGGCTCAGCGCCTGACCCGCGCCAGCGTCAGCCATCTGGACGCCCAGTTGCAAGGCACCAGCCGCCTGCCGACGATCTCCAGCAACGGCCGCTTCGTGGCCTTCACCACCGACGCGTTCGATGCCAACGAGTGGGCCACGATCCGGGCCCTGCTGCCCAACGCCAATGCGACCTGCCCCAACGCCGAGCCGATCGCGCCGGGCCAGACCGTCAGCAGCGACACCTTCGTCGGCCCGGGGACCGCCGTTTCGGACATCTCCCCCGGCGTCGGCATCTGCGACGCCAACCGCGCCAACTCCGCGTGGTACCGCTTCGTGGCTCCCTGCTCGGGCCAGATCACCATCAACACCGTGCCCTCGGCATTCGACACGGTGCTGGCCGTGTTCCCTGATGCGTGCAACCAGGCCGCGATCGTCTGCAACGACGACGTGGACCTCGCCTCGGGCAACATCGCCTCGCAGGTCACGCTGACCATCCAGCAGGGCCAGGCATACCGCATCCGCGTGGCGGGCTTCGGGACGCGGTCTGGCCACTTCCAGTTGAACCTGAGCCCGTGCCAACCCGCCTGTGCCGCCGACTTCAACCACGATGGCAACGTCGATCCCGACGACCTCTCCGACTACATCGCCGCCTACTTCAGCACGCCTCCCGCGGCGGGCGCCGACTGGAATGCCGACGGCAACATCGACCCCGATGACCTGTCTGACTACATCGGGTCGTACTTCGGCGGGTGCTGACTAACTGACTAACATCCCCCAAAGTACCCCGCAATGTAATCCGCCAGATCGTCGGGATCGGTCGTGCCGTCGCCGTTCAGGTCCGTCTCCGGCCCGGGCGGCACGGCAAAGTACGCCGCGATGTAGTCGGACAGATCGTCGGGATCGAGGAACCCGTCGCCGTTGAGGTCAAACGGGCAATCAGGTTCGCACGCGTCGCAGGCCGTATCAGGGCCGGCAAACATCGCGTCGGGAATGACGAGGCAATCGCCTCGCGGCAGGACGAGGCAGTTGCCGTTGGCCAGGCAGCACGCGCCGCTGGGCTGCGGACAGTTGGCATTGCCGCAGGTCACGCCGACACCGGCAAAAGTGCCGCCAGCGTTCCCGCAGGCGACGGAGTTCAGCACCGTGCACTCGCCGGAAGGCAGGCAGCACGCGCCGGTCGGGCAGGTGTTCTGCGGCGTGCAGGCCGTGCCATGGCCAAGATACGTTCCACCGGCCGTTTGGCACTGAGCGGGCGTGAGTCGGAGGCAGCCATTGGCGCCAACGCAGCACGCGCCCATCGCCGGCGGACAGTTCGCGGTGGCACAGTCGGTGCCCGCACCGCGGAAGGTGCCTTGCTGAGCCGAGCATTGTGAGGCGGTGGCGGTGGTGCAGGAGCCGTCGGGCAGGCAGCAGGCACCGAGCGGGCACAGATCGCCCGCCGCACAGGTCGTGTCATTGCCCAGATACGTTCCGCCCGCGATCGCGCACTGCTCGGCATTGAAGACCAGACACGCCCCGTTGCCAAAGCAGCAGGCTCCGGTTGGCTGCGGACACAGGCCCGGATCGCAGGCGACGCCGTCGCCTTGATACATGCCGCCTGCGGCTTCGCAATCGGCGACCGCCAGCGTCTGGCATTCGCCGCCGGGCAGACAGCACGCGCCCACGCCCGGCGTGCAGGTGAGGGAACTCCACGTCGCGCGGATCACCCAATCACCATGCGGGCGGCAACCAGGAATGCAGAAGCCAGCAATGTTGGTGTCCACGCGCAGGCCGCCAAAGGTCGACCAGCCACCGTTGGATGGGCAGCCGTTGGGGCCGCAGTTCAGACCAAAGAGCCAGTTGCGGGTCGGCTGCTGCAGTTGCGGATAGACCGCGCAGGGTGGCGGCTCAACGGTGTTGTCGGTGGTCGGAAAGGCGTTGCGCGTGGAATCGGGCCCGACATTACAGGGGTTGCCCGTCTGGTCGTTGTGGTCAACGATGCGAAGGCCGACCGTGAACGAGTGCGAGCCGTCGTCATTGATGATGATCTGGTCGGGGTCGTTGGGGTCGACCGAGAAGTTGACGTTGACGCCCGCGGTACCGATGGGCAGCACGATGTTGGGGATGTCTTCGCCCGAGTCGATGGAAAACAGCAGCGTGCCGGTGGCCGGGTTGCCTTGCCACACCATGACCGAGTATCGCGTGGTGGTTGAAACTACCGCGTTGCGGGCCGCGACGATCGCCTCGAAGAGATCGAGTTTGATCGGAAACGCCGCGGCGGGCACAAGGTATTGCACCGCGGCTATCTCGCCCTCGCTGAACCCGGCTTGCAGCGTGTACGTGCCACCGGTGAACGCCACGTCGGCGTACGACGCGACGACGTGGCAGATGGGGTTGGCACCCTCAAGAACCACCCGTCGTGGATCAGCACCCGGCGTGGCCAGCGGCGCTGGCGGCGTGTTCTCGATCACCCGGCCAGACCGCGTGAAATGCAGCCGCCCGAGGCCGCCCACGTTCGCGGCACCCTCGACCAGTCGCGTGGACTCGACGCCTTCGCCCGATGGCGGCAAGGAGGGGAGCGGCCACGCGGCAGAAACAGGCTTCGAGGCAACCTGCCCAGCTGCCGGCAAGGCGACCGCAGCAAGGAGCGTTGTTGCAGCAAGCAATGAACGAACCGTGAACATACCCATATCCCCTTGAAACCCTCGCCCGGAGGCGATGGAGGTCCGATAAGCCGCGACAGAACGCCACGACACGGGCTCAGAACGAGGCCAAACAAGCCCCTGAACAACTCAAGTTGCGAGGTTCCCCCCGCATCCTCGGCACACGCTGGGCGGGCAACCACTCTCCCGCTCCCAGCCCAACCCGGCTTTTCCAACGAACCCGACGGCACCGAGAGCCGGGCACCCACACAAACCTATAGCGCAAAGACCGGTTCGCCAGTTCCACGAAGCGGGAAATCAGGATTGGGGGAGGAGGGGGAACGGGAATCTGGGCTTGGGTACCCCGATTCTCCGAATCGGGCGTGTTCTGTTCACCACGTCCAAACGGAGTTTGCGCGTCGCACCAGCCAAGCCAGTTGCCCTTCCAAGCCGCCTTCCCACCCGACGCGGAGCGTCGAGGTACCCAAAGGCTCAACCACAATCGTGGCCTATATCCCTCCCACCCCCTCCGCACTTGACACGGCCATCGGACGGACTAGATTTCCCGTCCCACCCGGGCCCCAAGCCCAGGCGGGTGCTCGGCGTCAGCCCTGAAGCAGCGGATCGCTTCGCCCTTCAAGGAATTTAAACGCCGCGCGACATCCTGTTGGGGCGGTAGCTCAATTGGTTAGAGTACCGGACTGTCGATCCGGTGGTTGCGGGTTCGAGTCCCGTCCGCCTCGCTTAGAAACTCCCCGTTGGCAGCCGATGACACGGCGTGCCCAGGAGCGCACAAATCCCGACGTTTACGCGAGTTGCGGCGGCCTTCCGAGGCCGCCGCGGTGCGTTTTGCGGCGCTCGCGTCGTTGGCGGGCGATGACGCGGAATGGCCCGGATTGAACCCTGCGCGCTGCTGCGGGCGCTGCGATTCCTGGCGGCCATCTGGCGCGATTCGCATCGCGGTTGCCCGGCCAGTTCCCGCCCCGTTGGGCGACGTTGGCCCGTGGGCGGAACCGGCCCCGGTCCCCGCCCGTCGGGCCACCTCCCGCCCGTGCGTACCCGTGGCGGCAGCGGCGCTCTCGGCGGCGGCGCTGTTGGCCAGCGGAAGGGCGGGCAGCGCGGCGAGCGCCTTCGACGTGTCCGCCAAGGCGACATGGGCGTACCGGTCCATCGTGAGCGTGATGGTCGAATGGCGGGCCAGCGTCTGGGCGACCTTGGGCGTTACGCCCGAGCGGGCGAGGCGGGTGATGAACGTGTGCCGCAGGGCGTGGAAGTCGATGACGCGCCCGGCTCCGTCGCGGACGGCGATCCCTGCGGTGGCGAGGTCCGTCGCGATGACCTGGGCCATCTCGTCGGGCAGGCCTGGCCAGACGTGCTCGCCGCGCGGCGTGGCGCGGAGCGTCGCCCGAAGCGCCTCGGCGATGTCCGGCCGGATGGGTTGCACGTCGCGGCGGCGGCGCTTCGAATATGACGCCTCAACCGTCACCGTCGGCGGGTCCGCATCGAGATCGAACGAGCGGGTGGTCAGCGACTTGATCTCGCCGAAGCGGAAGCCGGTCGAGGCGGCCAGCAGGTAGAGCACGTCTCGCCGCGGAATCGTGAACGTCCGCGTGCCGAGGCGAATCTCGCCCTTCTTCGGTCCGACCTTTCGCTTGTAGCGCTTGGTGATGGTCACCGCGTCACTCGCCGCGGCTGCAGCGAGCAGGCGGGCCAGTTCGTCATCGTCGAGAGCCCGCCGCTCGCGCCGGCGGTCGGTACTGACGTTGAGCATCTTCACGCCGACCAGCGGGTCGCGGGCGAGGCGGTGGTTCGTCATCAGCCAGCGCGTGAACCCCTTCACCGCACGGAGGTGGTGGTTGATCGTCGCATGGCCGCGCCCGTTGGCCCGAACGCGTTCGACGTGCAGACTCAGCGAGGCGGCGTCGATGTCTGCGATGGTCTTCCAGCCCGCGTTCTCGCCCGCCTGCTCGATGCGGGCCTCGGTGAGGTCAACGTGCTCCTCCGTGCTGCCCTTGGCGGCGAGGTACACGCGGTAGTCCGCGACGTGGTCGGCCAGCGGGCGACGCGAGTGATCGGCCATGCGCTCCGCAGCCGCGTCGATCGTTCCTTCGCGGCGGGCGCGGGCAGCGTCCTCGAGTTGGCGGGCCAGGCGTTCGCTGAGCGCCTTGTCGGTGTAGCCGCGGCGGGTGCGCCGGTGGCCGAGTTCGTCGGTCCAGGCAACCATCCAGCGGGCGCTCTTCTTCGTGCGGTCCGACGCGGTCTTGTAGACGGTGGGCATGGGGAACTCCGTTCGTGCGGGCCATCCGGGGCGACGGCGGGACCACATTGAGTGGCGAATGTCGGCACGGGTCAAGTCGGCCCCGCGGCCGGTAGGCCAGGGGGCGATTCGGGCGAGGGATGTGGGCCAGACCGCAGGCTACAGACCCTTGCGGGCCTTACCGAGCGCCTTCTCGGCGTCGTCGCAGCGGGCCTCGGCCGAGGCAAGGTCTGCCTTGGCGCGCTCGAGCGCCGTCTGCATCGCGGCCGCCTGCCGCGGCTGCTCGCGCGAGGCCGGAAGACCCCGCTGTTCCGACTGGAGCCGCTCGACGACGCCGCGGAGCCGGGCGCGCTCATTCATGGCGGCAACCAGTGCGGCGTGGGCCTCGGCGGCGACACGCTCTTGCTCGCGCCGTTCGACGAGAGCCACCACCTCCTTGGGCAGGCGCGACATGGGGAGCAACCCCTCGTCGTGCACCATCAGCAGCCGCTGGGCGGCCATCTCGGCCGCGTTCAGCTCACGACGAAGCACGTTGGCCTCTGACGACGCCGCGTCGGCTTCGGCCTCCAGTTTCTCGACTGCCGCATCGACGCGGGCACGAATCGCCTCAGCGTCGGCCTTGGCCTTCGCCGCCGCCCGGCGCAGGCGCGGCATCTCGCCAGTGGGCTTCAAGTCGCCGCGGGCCTCCGCGATGCGCGCGATGATCCCGTCGGCGGCGGCAGGTTCGATGCCCGCCTCCCGGGCCAGGTCGGCCAGCCGCTCCAAGGGATCTTCCGCCCAGGCCGCGTCGATGAACGCGGCGCGGGCCTGCTGCTGTTTGTTCTGGGCGATTTGGGCGAGGCTTGTCATGAGGCGTTCCTTTCATGAGAGAGGGACAGAGACAACGCCGCGCAGGTACAGCTCCCGTGCGGCTTCGACGATCGACTTCTCGTGGTTGCGGATGAGCCGCGTGGCCAACGTCTGGACCCACGCGTGCCGCTGGGCCCATCGCTCGGGTTGATCCTCGAAACCTGCGATGCACCACCGGGCTAGCGCGACGTGATCGGAGGGGGAGCGGGCCAGGTCGCTCTTGAGTTCGGCCGCCGTCTCCGAGGTCGCAGCCGACTCGAGCGTCGGCAGCGCGCGTCGTAGGAATGGCGAGGTTTCGCCGGCCGGAGCCGAGATCTCCGGTGGAGAGTGCCGCGAGGCCAGTGATTCGGCAAGCGGCCCCGCCGCGACCATGATCGCGTGATCGGTCGGCGGCAGGTCTTGGAGGGGCCATGCCGCGCCACCGCCGTCCTCGTGCAGCGTCATGACTACGCGAGTGCCCGTCATGACGAAGGCCGCGACTGCGTGACCGGCCTCGTGGATCGCAACGATCCATCGGCTCATGGCTTCGCCTCCCGGAGCGCCCACTCCGTCTCGCGCTTGGCCTTGTTCGCTGTGCCGAAGATGCCCACGGCCTCCCAGCCCCTGCCGCGGTTCGCCATCGCGAGATACAGGTACCGCTCGCGGCCGCTGGCGTGCGGCATGACCGGGATGTCCGAGATCTGCTGAAGGGCGACGACGCGGGCGACGATGTCGCCACCGCGCCGGCCATCGATGTGCCGCCCCTCGGCGAAGGACTTCGTCCAGTAGGAACTCCATCGCATCACGCGGCACCACCGTCGGTGCCGGTGTTGGACATGTCTACACCGTCAACGCAAACAGAACCCCCCTCCACGGCACCGCCAGGGGGGTAGACGAGATCGCCGGATGCGCCGGGCAGGACGAACCGGCGGGACTTGGGCGCGCCCGGGCCGAGCTGCGGCGGGGTGACCCACGAGCCGTGGCCCGCATCGACCAGCCGCGACAGGGCCATCTCGGCGTCCGCGACAGTGCGGAACGCGCGGGACGACTGGACCAGTTCCCGGCCGCTGATGCTCCCGCTCTTGCGGCGGACCAGATCCAGCAACTGGCGGTCTTCCCGGTCCTCGTCGCTCTCAGCGAGCCGGTTATAAACGCGCTCGCCCTCGCGACGGAACCAGGCCGCCAGGTCGATGCCGCGGCGCATCGACTGGCCATCGATTACGTCCGAGCACGCATCCTCGCCACCGGCGACCCTCCCGAGGTGGACGACCAGGGCCAGCCGCGCGGCCCCACCCTCGAGCTTCGAGAGCATTGCGCGCGTCCGCTCGTCCTCCCCGGCCATTTCGGCGTTGAGCGTGTCGTAGTAGTCGGCCCAGTGCCGGCCCGCCTCTTCATCGAGCGGGATCGCACGGGGCAGGGGCGTGCCATGCTCGTCCTCTGGCATGTCCAGGGCGTAGAGCCGCGATACCAGTGACCCGAAAGCGCCCTCGACCATCGGGGAGAGTCCGCCGGGCCGCCACCGGCGCGTCGGCGTCGGCGGCATCGACAGGAGAAGCCGGGCGACGAGTCCCGAGTCATAATCCGTGCCCGTCAGCGCCGCTGCGAGTACGCCCGGCTGAATCAGGCCCGCAATGTTCAGGGCCGCCCGCTCGATGCGAAGCGGCGGGGAGGTCTTACGGTCCACCTTCAGCGCACCGGCCCGGTGCAGGGGAAGCCAGCGCGCCGCCTCGCTCGACGGGCGACCGCTGCCGCCGGCATAGCGGGTGAACCCGCCGAGCCAGGAGGCCAGCTCGTCACACGCGAGCAGCAGCCCGCGCGGGCTTGCCGCCAGCATGGACGCCAGCGCCTCGATCGTCACGTCGGAAGTGACGAACCGCTCGCAGGCAGGAGGCTCCGGTGCCGCGGGCGGCGTGTCTGCCAGGTTGCCCTTGGCGGCTCCCCGCTCCCAGGTCTTCATGGCCCGCTCGTGCAGGAACACCGCCGCGGCATGCTCCTTGGTTGCTTCCCGGTGGGCGCGGAGGGCCTCGCCGTCGCGCCGCTCGGCGGGCCGCGTGACCAGTTCCAGGGCCGGCGACTTGCCCGAGCCCGAAGGCGCGACGACGACCGACCACAGGACCGCAGGCTCGCGCCACGACGCCGACAGTTCGACGACACGGGCGTTGCCGACTGCGGCGCTCATCGCTGCCAGCGCCAGCGGCCCGAGCATGCCCTCATCCACCTGTATCGCGTCCGCACCGGCCCGCACGAGGTGGGCCACCGCTTTTGGGAGTGCGTCGGTCGGAAAGGGTGTGAATATGGGGGCGACCGGCTCGCTCGTTGCGACCGACGACTCTGCCGCAGCCGCCTGGGTGCACAGCTGCGCGTGGTTGACGAGACCGGCGATATCAACATCGCCCGCGCCGCCGTCGGCTACCCACGAGCGCACGTCCTTGTGCCCGCTCGGCGGAAAGGCGATCCGCACAGACGAGCAACCGCGACCCAGCACCGCACTCAGTGTCTCGACGCTGCGCCTGCCCGCCGCGTCGTTGTCGCCGACGATGACGACGTGCCGGTCCTTCAGGAGCGCGGCGAGTTCATCCGCGCCGCGCCCAGCCATCGGAACGCCGACCGCCGTGAAGCCAAACGAGATGAGGCACACAGCGTCGCTGGCCCCTTCGGCGACAATCACCGGATCACGCTTGCTGCTGCCCGCATAGGCGGAAATGCCATCGGCGGCGAAGATGAGGCCGCGCTTCGACCCCTTCGCCGCTGTGTAACGCGGCCTCCCCTCAGCTGGCGCGTCCCAGCGAGTGATTGTCCCGGTGCGCTCTGCCTGGGCGTTGCGCTCGGGATACCGCCATCCACCCTCGACGCGCTCAGCGCCGATGGCGAGCCAGCCGTGCATGGACGTGCCCGGGACAGCGTCGGTGCCGGGGCTCGCGCTCATCGGCCCATCCCCTTTGGGCCCGCGACCTTCCGACCAAGGTGCTCGCGGAGGTCGGAGAGGCGCCAGCGGACGACCCGCTCGCCGAGCCGAATTGGCGCGGGGATGTCGCCCGCCTGGCTCAGGCGCCAGATGCTGCGGGCATGTACGCCCAGCAACTCGGCGACCTGGCGGACGGTCAGGAGTGTCACCTCGGCCATCGGGCCGTCGCGGAGGGAGGAGGTGCTCAAACCGCACCTCCTGCCTTGGCATGGCCATCGCGGATGGCAGCGAGCACCGCATCCCGATCGAACCGCAGCGTCTTCTGGCCCACCCGCAGGCACGGGATGCGGCCGGTGCGCGCCCAGTGACGGACCGTGTGCGTACTGACCCCGAGGATGGCCGCGAGTTCACCTGCGGTGATCAGCGGCCGGGTCTCGGATGTTGACCGCTCTGTCGCCGGGGGAGGAGGCCGGTTGAATCGCGTGGTTCCCATGCCCCAACGCAAACGGATGCGCGGATTCCAGCGCGGATGGCGTTGCTGCGTTACGGATGGGCGCGGATATCCGCGTGCAATCCGCGCGGCGGTTTGCGCGTTGGTGGAGGCATGTGATCGAGGGATGGACCTGGCAGCAGGACCCGGCCGGCCCGGCGTCATCGTCTATGAAATCCGTGTTGTTATGCAGGCAGCGGCGTTCCTGTAGACGTTGACGCTGTTGACGTGTTCCCGCGAAGCCCGCTCGGGCTCAGTCCTCCCCGCGATCGGAACGTCGCCGGTCGGCCAGATCTTCTGGACGAACCACGCTACGGCTCGTCCCGCCGCGGCGGGGCTCGTTCCGACGCCCCTCGGTGAGGCGCAGGTACTCGCGGACATACCGCGACCATGTGTCCCAGGCGGGAACGGTCGATCGGCGGTCGTCTTCGAGCGGGTACGACGGCCCGCCGTGGTCGCGGATGTAGTCGTACTGGTCCTTGCTGTATCGCTCGTCGCTGGCTGCGTCGGGAGCCAGCTCCGGCCGCTCTTTCCGGACCCACTCCAACGAGGTGCCGGCCCTGCGCACGGCGTCGGACATGCCTCCGTTTCCATCGGCGCGCCTATCGGTAGATGGCGTTGCGGAAGGTTGCGCATCCGGGTCGAGCCGCACGAGCAACAGGTACATCTCGTCAAGGATCTTCCCGATTCGATCAATGTCAGCCTTCGGAAGCGTCTGGCCGGGACGGACGCGGCTCATGCACAGCACGTCAAACCAGCGATCCGGGACATTGACTCCGGCGCGCAGCACGTCACGTTTGCAGTCCTCGACGTACGTGAAAATCGCACCGGTCCTCACGAGTTCGGTGAACTGCTCGCGGGCCACTGGCTCGAGGTCGACATACTCGGGATGGCCCCACGCTCGCATGTGCAGGTAGACCTGCCAGAGGCGGTAGAGGGCGCTGTACTGGCCATCGGCGTCGTTCACGTCGTCGCTCCCACGAGCGCCCACAGGAGCGCCACCGGCCGTGTTTCGGAGCTAACGCGAATTCGGAGCATGCAGTCAGCTCGGCCGATTCTCGCCCCTCACCGTCCCCGGGCGGGTTCAAACAGTTCTGAGACTGCCGCCGGGCGGGAACTATTGGCCGCGACGGCCGACGTTGTCAATGGAAACGAGACCTTCGCAGCCGACGCCCTGGTTCACTGCGATCAAGCCGCCGACCCGCTCGCCGAGCAAATTCGACCCCGACCCGGTAGAATGGTCCCACCAGTTGAGAGGTGGTCATGAACACCAGACGACTCCTTGTCACGATCGGCCTCGCTGCGGTTTCCATGATCGCGGTCGGATGCGCTAGCAGCAAGCCTGTCGCCAAAGTGCCTCAGGACGAAGTGGCTGCGCCGATTCGGCGACACGATTCTGCGGGGCGACCGCAATCCCCACCCGCAGCGGCGACGCCATCGATCGTTGCGCCCGGATCGAGTGCGTCCCAAGCACCCAGCGAACGGATTGCCGCTGGTCAAACCGAACACGGTCGTGGGACGACCTCGCGCGGTCGCGAGATCCCCAGTGCCGCCGACAGCGCCGTCGATCCTGGTCGATCGGAGGTCGGGACCCAACCACAGCCAGTGCCATCGGTGCCGCCCGCTGCCGTCGCTGGATCAGAGCGTGGTGCAATCGTCCAGGCGCAGGACCCTGTGGACGATCCGGCAGCCGTGCCCTCCGCGAGCGATGTCCCCGGTCCATCCTCGCCGACAACGGGCGCTTCTCCGCCGACAGACGGAACTGTGGGTCCGGCGGTTGGAGAAAAAGCGGTCGGTCCTTCAGTTGACGCAGGTTGGGGGCCGCCGCCGACGAAGGTCGGCAAGCTTGGTGTCGTGAAACCGGCCACTCGGCCCATCGACATCGACCCGACGCTCGTGGACGCGATCAAGCTGCCCGATGGCGATCCGCGCAGGGAGATCATCGGCATCTGGGAACAGGTCGGCGGCAGCAACGACCCCGACTTCGCCCACGGGGACTTCAGCAAAAGTATTCTCACCTTCCGTAATGATGGCGTGCTCGATGTCGCGCGTTTCTACGGGCAACGCGGTGAAGTACGAGTGAACAGGCAGCTCGGGTTCCGCATCGAAAACACCAAGCTCGTGCTCGCAGCTACGCAGGGCGCCGACGCCATCGCCACAGATCTGCCGCTGGCCGCGGGCCCGAATGGCGCGACCATCGTCGCTCGCAAGCCGAAGTCGGCTTTCCCAACGAGGCTCGGCTACTCCGCCCGGCCGGAATCCATCGCGATCGAAGGGCGCACGTACAAGCGCATTCAACCTGTCGCTCCGCCCAATCCGAAGTGAAACGGTGTTGCTACTGCGTCCGAAAGTCGCTGCCCGGGCTCAAGATGATCTGCTCATCCTCCGGCAGTAATATGAGATCGTACTCGAACCCTTCTCGCAATGCCGCATCTCGCAGCTCGCGGAAAGCGCTGTAGCCGCTCGGATAGACCATCAGGTAGAGAAAGTGCTTGTCGGGCGAGATGCGGCCAAGTATGGAACGCCATCGCGTGCTCGTCCGCAGCCGATCGTCCGCCACGAATCCGCCGTTCTCTTTGAGTCGCACGCGGTGTACCGATCCCTCGATCCCGTCCCTTCGGACTTCAACGTCCAGCGGTTGATCGAGATAGCCTCCACGGCCATCGTTGCGATAGATCTCGAACGCGCGCGTCTTGCGCAAAACGATGTGGACCGGGATCTTCGCGGTTGCCTTGCCAACGGGCAGACGGGCTGCCGACACACGGCGCCGTTGCTCCTGCGTAATGCTGGAGTCCAGTTCAGCGATTGCGCCCTGTAGCTCACGCTGGCGTTTGGCAGCTTCGTTCAGACGATCAGACACTGACTGTCCGGCTATGGCGAGCCGCGACATCTGCCCCGCTGCTCGCTGGATTCGCTCTTCGGCCTGCGCCGTCTCGCTGATCAACGCGGCGATCTCGGCATCAAGCGTGCCATCGCCAGTTCCCATGCCCATCACCGTCGCCAGCGAGGCCTCGATCCGCTCCACTTCAGTGCGGAGATTGGAGTGCTCCTGACGCGGCATGGACGCCGAAGGATCGGAGTCTCCCGAGCGTCCAGCGAGAAGTGCCAGCAGGATCGCGATGAAGATGACCCCGCCGAACATGTTGCACACTGTGTCCAGGAGCAACTCAAGGCTGTCGAGATTGTCGCGCCGTCGTCGTCTCATCGCTCGCCGCTCGATGAAGGATTCGGGTCACCGATGATGCTCGTCCAGTCCTCCGGCAGCGCGTCGATTCCCATTCGATAGCCCTGTTTCGCGAGAGCCTCCGTGCATGCCGCGTAGTCGGAAAACCCGCTGGGCTTCACAATTAGCAGAACATAATGGCTGCTGGGAGGCGCCTGGGCCAAAACCCCCCGGAGGGTCACTAAGCGTTCAGACCGATCCGCTTGCGTCATCGTGATGCCGTGATCCGCATTGTGAGCGATCGCAACTCGCCACCCACCCGCAGACAACTCGACCAGCACGGGGCGGCGTTCATACTCTTCCCCGGCAATGTACGTCAAGCGTCGGCTCAGCCGGAGCTCTCGCAGTTGCCCCTCCTTCTCCCCCACTTGGGCTTCCATTTGAGCCAGATCGTCGATCTGCCGGTGCACGGCTTCATCCGTTACCGTCTGCTTCAGGTTGTCATATGCTTGCGCGAGCTCGCTCTCAGCCCGCTCGACTTGCCGGTACAGTGCATCAAGAGCCAGACGGCCCTTTGTAATCCGCTCGAGCGGGCGATCGGAGCGGCCGGCGGCGTCCTCTCGGATCCTCTCCAGCGCTGCCGCCGCCGCCGCCCTGCGGGCGAGCAACTCGGCCGTGTCGGACGGACTGGCTGATGCTGGCGAAGCCATTGCGCCCGAACGTTCGAGGGCGAGCAGAATCGCGGTCATCAGGATAATGGCCATCACTGAGGTCATCACGTCCTGGAACGCGAAGAGGCTCACAGGAGGATCGTGCGATCCGCGGCTGGTCCTGCGCATGCTCACGCTCCATCTGCTTCGCCAGCGAACAACCGCAGCCGGCCCACGATCTGGCGCTGGGTGTACTCTCGGCAATCGTCCAGGAAGCGTTCCTCAGAGCGCTTCACGGAAGTCATCAGGAGGTGCACTCCCATAGCCCCAAGTAGTCCTTGGAGCGTCGTCTCAAATGCAACTGCAAGTCCCGATGTGACTTCGCGCAGCGCCGGCTTGATCTGATCGATCTCGCTCGCCGCGGCAAGTACAGAGCTGAAGGCACCAACCGCTGCCGACAGACCCAGCACTGTTCCGATGAACCCGAGGACAGGAATGGCCCAGATCAGGGCCCGCAAGAAGGTGTAGCCAGACTCGGCGAGCGCTTCATCGAATTCCGCCTGTGACTCCAGAGTGTCGCGGACATCACCGATCCGCTGCATGTTCCGCAGATTAGAGAGGGCGAGCATGACGCGATTGCTGAGCACAAATCGACGCGGATCATCTACGATCCGATAGATCTCGTCGATGACTCCCCCAACCGTGGCCGGTGACAGGGAGAAGCCCTGCCCGTCAGGCGTGAAGGGGTACGCCAGCACCTTTCTCTGCGCTCGGATCTTCATCGCCTTTATCAGGAGGATGCCGAGCGCCCAACACGTGAACAGGACGATGGCGTACGGCACGGGGCCGCGCTGGGTCAGGCTCTGGCTGACTACGTTGCCGGGCGCCCTGGCGGCAAGCCCATAAACCGCGACCGTCGCTGCTACGCCCAGTACCAATGCAACCAAGGGATGTCCATTGGTGAACCGACCGGCAGGGAGGTGCAGCACACGCTCAGGATCGACCCGGCTGTGGACGAGAATCGGGCTCTTCAGGTCGTCTTGCATGTGCGCTCGAAGCTCCCACTCACTCGAACTGCATTGCCACCACGATTACCCACCCAACCACGCCGATGATTCCTAAGACCAAACCGGCAGTTGCTAGGCCACGCCGCCCTGGTCGGCCAAGTGCGATGGCGCTGAAGACGAGTCCCAGCAATGCGATGATTCCAATGAATATACCGACCAAGCTACACACGAAGCCGGCAACCGCCAGTCCATTCTCGGATCCTGCCGGCACATGCTGCCGAGTCGGATAATCGATAACGGTGACGGCAGGGTCTGCCGCGCGCGGAACCGCCTGCGGCGGAGGGAGCGGCTCTGACCGCGGCGGGCTTGCGGCCGCCGCGGCTATCGCCGGCGCCGTTACGGAAGTAGCAGCCACACTGGCGGCGCGGAGCGCTGCTGCACTCGCGGGATCGAGTATCCTCTCCTCGCCCGAGGTGTCCGCCACGACCTGCATTCTCGAGAGAGGCGTCCAGGAGGCACCGTCGGCCGAGAACTCGTGGAGTCCGCTGATCTTGCCGGAGCGCCACTGCGCAAGCACCTCGGCCGTGCTGAACGGCCCTGCGACGTGCCCTCTAAACCGAACGTAGTACCGTGACACTCGTAACTCCAGACAGCGAAAGCGTGGCGGACCTCCTCACCTGACGATCAGCAGCGGTGTCCCCAGCGGCGGAGGTTCCCCGTCCCAGTTCGGCTGCCCGCCGACTACGGTGCCGACACGCTTGAGGATCGGCATTCCGCGGGCATCAGCCGTCACAACGAAGAGGTCGCCCGAAATCCCGGGGCGCGATATTCCAATTGTGCCGTCATTCGGTGAGGGCCATGCAACTCCCACGACTGCGATGGGTCTGAGTGCCCTTCGCCCACTGGAAACCCGACTGTGAGACTCCCGTTCCAGCGCCACGAGGTCCGCGAGCGACTCAAGAATTCCCCGGAATTCGCGGTCCGCTCTACGCCCCTCGTCTGACCCAAGACCCCAGTCGCACTCGGTCAGTGGTTTGTTTCCGATCGAGCTTTCGGCCAGCCGACTTGCCGCCACCCCGATGCTTGAGTGGCTGGGCCAGCCCACTCCGCCGTGGTACTCCAGCACCTGTCGGAGCAACTCGGCACGCAGCGGTGCCGGGACGTCCGACGCCTTCTGGAGGACTCCGGCGATGCGCAGATGCATGCCCAGCGGCTGTCCCTGCCCCTCTTCAACTTCGACAACGGAACGCATGATTCCATCCGCCATGCCGACCATCGACGCAGGTGTCAGCAACTCGCGTAGGTTGGACCCGGCGCGGATCGAGACAAAGGTATTGGTGCGTTTTGCCGAGGGCAGCAGGTCCTTGCTGGACTGCACGACCTCCGTGAGGCGACACATCTCGATGCCGCTCTGGCCCGGGCCCATTGACGCGAGCTCCCCACTCAAGGAGTAGTGCTTTACGCCAGACGCATCTGCAACCCAAGTCATGCGCTTGGCCCAGGGACGAGTGAAGGTGTTTCGAAGTTGCTCGATGTGCAGGATAGAAGGTTCGGTCAAGAGGCGCTCCGATGCCTTCGTGAAGTCGAACAACTCTCGATACTGGGCATCACTTAGCTTCGGCAGGAAACTGCGCGGCATCGCCTCAAGGGCCTGGTAGTAGGAGGTAGCTTCTTCCGGCGTCGTGGGGAGCGCCGAACCGCTGATGGTCTTGAGCTGATCGAGTACCGCCGCGGCACGCAGCATCAGGTCTCGATCTCGAAGAAGTTCGGAAAAGCGCGCCGCCTGCGGGGTTTCGGGGAACACGGCAACGTACCGCTCCAACAGGCTCACCAGCTCGGTGAGCGAACCGGAGAAATCGGCAATGGCGTTGAGGTCGGCGGTCTTCTGCTGCTGGCGCGAAATCCGCTCTCGCGCGCCCAGAACATCCTTTCCGAGAGATTCCCGAACAGCTTGTAAAGCCGTGCGTGCCTCAGAGGACAGCGCTGGAGTCTGAAGAAGGGTGTCAAGCCGGCGCAGCAGCGGGTTCATGCCGTCAATCAGTGCCTGATCGTCGTTGCCTGCCGTCTCTTTTGCGCGCCGAGACTCGGCAACCACAGCATCTCGCTCCGGTGCCACTTCCGCGTCCGCTGCGGTCTGACGACGCTCCCATTGGGAACCGATCCGACTTCGCTCTGCCGCCGCAAGCGCCTTCTGGCTGGGTGTCCGTGCGAGCCCATGAACCCGCTCTGCACGCTTCACATGTGATTCGTTGCTGCCATCAAGCTCGGTCAGGGCCGAGAGCTCTGTGACAAATCGCTTGTCGGCCTCGCCCGCGGCTCGCTTGGACTCGTCAAACCGTGCCAGCGGTGCCCCCAGGTCACTCGCGGATCGCACCGCTTCGCTCTCCGCCATCACGCGATCGACCACCGCGGCGGCTGCTTCGACGTCGTTCCTCTCGAGCGCCGCGCTGATTTGGGAGACATACTCCGCCACCTTGGCCTTCCGGTTGAAGGAGTTGATGGTCCATCCGATCGCCGCCGCCACACACACCACCAGGAGCACGGTGGCAGTCACGATGAGCGAGGTTCTCATCCGGCGCGCTGCCGCGGCCTCTTGCTGACGGACCTTGACTCGTCGCTCGAGCTGTTCGGCGATCGGACGATCGCTGGCGGCGAGACCATTCCAGATCCGCTCGATCGCACGCCAGGGCGCATCCTGGTCAAGCAGCGACTCGATCTCCTCGCAGGCACGTCGGTGGTCCTGCTCTTCTTGGTGTGCCCGATCGTGTCCGGCCAACCACGATTCGGCAGCCTCTACATCGGCGAGCAGGTTGGTGTCGACCTTCGCCAGCCCTCTGGCATCGATCGCTCTGAGGCCCTCCACAGAGGTCCGCATCCCGGCGACGTCCTGTGCACCCACTGCGACATGAAGGGTTTCCGCAAGCACCTTCAGGTCTTTCTCGTCGAGTCGTCGCTGCGTCGATTGCCGGCGTTGCGCCAGGTCCCTATCACAGGATGAAGCCGACGGATGCTCGCGGAGTGGGCTGCGCGACAACTCGCCTCTCAGTCGATCGAGAGTCGCAACATCGAGATGCTCTTCCGCCTCCCAGGCAGCAGCTCCGATCTCCCGAATCCTGAGCCCGGCGGCGGTACGCAGCTCCGACTTCCACAAGGGGCTTGCCGCTTCCTTCTCC
Organism: uncultured Phycisphaeraceae bacterium; assembly: GCA_964588585.1. Classification (GTDB taxonomy): domain Bacteria; phylum Planctomycetota; class Phycisphaerae; order Phycisphaerales; family UBA1924; genus JAEUIX01. The sequence continues at coordinate 5,127 of CAZPPX010000010.1, read as the reverse complement.
ACCAGCTGGCGGAGTATCTCCAGCCGCAGGCTCGCGCTGCCCCCTAGGAGCGAGGCGATACGGTGCTTGCGGACAATTGGCTCGATCTCCCGATGGTGCGCGTAGGCGTTGCTGATCTCGGCCGCGATGTCGTTGTCGATCCGCGCTGGCAGTTCAATGCCGGCCTGAGTGCAGAGCTCCATGAAGTGCTGTAGATCAGGCCCCATCTCGAGGGCGGCTGCGGCCGCGAGAGAATCGGGGTGGCACTCGACAAAGTGCAGCGCCTCGCCAGTGAGGCCTTCACGCAGCCACTGCGCGGCGGTCCGAAGCCGCTTGTTAATCTCCTTCGCGTGCTCGTCGTAGGCGTTACGGAGTTCTTCGATGTCGGGGCCAACAGTGCCATTGCGCACGGCTGCTCGAATGCGTGCTACCAAGTCGTCGATCGGAATTGAAGCGGAGATCTGCATCGGTGCCTATTTTTCCGGACACTTCACCCTAACCTTGAGGATCTGTTCCTGTTCGTTCCGCAGAACCAGTACAAAGTCCTCATGCTTCGCAAGATCTGAGTCGTCTCTTTTCCAGACGAGACGAGTTACGCCATCAGGTCCGCTGAGAAACGAAAACCAGCCGATAGTGCGCTCCGCCCCGCTCACTGCCGAAGGAGTAGTGCAAACCCTGATGCGCCCTGCGTCGGCGACAAGCTTGAGATTACGAACCCGGTCCGCCGTCTCCTTAGCAAGGGAATACCGTAGCGTCCCCGTCAGCGAAAAGGCCTTGAGGTCCACCGGCACGTCTTGCTTGCTACTTACCGTGTAGCTGGTGATCTCCGCCTCGGGTACGGACTCGATGCCTTCGCCAGCCTTGGTGGCAAACTGCGGCGGCGCCGGCGGGAGAACCTTCGGCGCTTCCTGCAATGCCTGTCGTGCAGTTTCGGCGTCGGATTTGTGCTGATCGCGCTCGGTGCGTGCCTGGTCTCTTTCGGCGAGCGCGTTCTGCAGTTGCTTCTCTAGCTCTCCGACCCGTGCCGTCAGCCGAACCGTTTCATCGTCCACAGATGCTGACGGCAATTCAACTGTGGGGACGACGGACATGCCTGCCGGGCGGGCGAGAGCGACAGGACCGGCGGGCACCACCGGCTTCGCGCCAGTTGCCGAGCTCTCGGGAGCAGTCTGCTGCGATTGTGCCAACTCGGCTTTGTCGATTCTCGGTCGCACAACAAACATCAAGAGCACCCCAGCCACAACGCCCACGATGAGCAGGCCGGTTCCGGCCAAGAGCAGCCGCCCGAGTGGTCGCTGTGGCCGCTCGATTGGTTGTAACGATCGCTTCCTCGGGTGCATCTCCAAGTGGCCCGGTTCATCAGCAAAGAGCGGCGACCTCGCGGGTGGATCGACGACGATCGGTGCCGGCGGAGCAAGCCGCCTCGGTCCTGCCGGCTGCGGAGGGCCGTACGTCGTGCCCGCCCGCGCCGCGTCGGCAGCGGGGCCAGTTGGGCGTGGCAAGTCGGCGACGGCGCTCAGGTCAAGACTCTGGGCTCCGAACGAAGCCCTCGCCAATCTCTGCCCGTCAGGCGTATCCGGTACGAATCGGATCTTGCACCGCACATCTGGCGAGGCATCGCCCTGAAAGAGGGAAGTGAATGTCGCTTCCCAGCGCCGAGCTTCCGGCAGGAGCGCGACCACTTCGCTCATCAACACGAGCGCGTCGGCCCTGCTCGGAATCAGCACGTACAGAGGCCCGGGGCCGCGATCGAATGCCGCCTCTAATACGCGACCTGCCCAGCCCGCGTCGCCGCACAACGCGGCCCAGGCCTCACAGGGATGTGGTAGGACGGGCTTGAGGTCTACCTTGAGCCGGCGGGTTATCGTGCGTGGGTCGCCGCTCCAGTGTTCCTCAAAGATCCCGCTTGCAGCCAGAACGGCGGCGGGACCGGCGGCGGGACATTCCGCGTCCGACAGCAACACATGATGGGCGATTCGATTTGTTCGGCCGGAATAGTCGGCAGGCGCTGGACCGATCCGCGAGAGCAAGTGCATCGGGACTCCGCCCACCGACAGCACAACGTGGGAAAAGACCGCTCGCGGCGTTTGATCCGCCGCGTCCAATACCTGTTTGAACCCGGACATGCTCTCGAGGCGGTCCATCAGATCGGTAGGCATTCCCTGGGTTGCCGCGACAGTGCAGAACCCGCGCGTGCCTGATCTCAGGCCGCGAGGAGCAGAGGTATGAACGAGCTCCATGCTCAACGTCTGGGCTCCTGTCCGTTGGCACCGGCGACCGGCATCGGCCGAGCCAGTCCCGGGAAACTCGCGGGATCAAGCGACTGGAGGGCGAGAAGGAACGGTACCTCGACCCACAGAGGCTTTATGCGCTCCGGCTTGATACCGAAGAACACAGAGCCATCGGCTGCGTGTGTCTCCTCCGGGCTACATCCGAGGGCACTCGCGGGAATGTAAAGGACCTTGCGGGCGGTCGCCTCCGCGCATGCCACAAACTCAGGGCAGCTCTTGTGGATCAGAGACCGGCACAGCTTGGACATCTCGCGGATGAGGTCCAAATCCAGGCTGGCATGCTGGCCGGACTTGACCACGGGCGGTCGATCCCTGAGGACGGTCCCGAACGGTTCATGGAGGTCGGCCTTCGCCAGAATCACGATGAGCGACGCCTTGAGCGGCTCGCTTGGCTTCGCGTTCTTGATCAAACGAATGCGGTGCGCCATTTCGCCGAGAATCAGCTCCTGGCGCGTCACAGCTTCGACGAATCCCCCACCTCGCGGCCCCTGGGTCACCTGCGGATCGTCCTTGCGGCAGACAGCCCGCATGCGAGGGTCCTGCGTCGGGTCGAACAGGAACATGATCACTCGTGACTGCGCCAGATGTCGCGTCGCATCGGTGCCCAAGGCGCTTCCGGGCAGGAAGTGCTCGCCCGCGTTGTCGTACAGGACGAGCAACCGCTTCGGTGATCCGTTGCCTTGGGCATCCGCCGCCGGCGTCAGGAGGAATTGAAATGGCCTCAGGAGGAGCTCGGAGCGTCCACGAAGGTCGACACGAGAATAGAGATCGCCGCCGCTCTGATCGGTCTTTGCGAGCATGACCGGCCGTTGCGGATCGGCAGGCAAGAAGAGGCGTTGCTCGTTCGACTGGATGATGGCATTGTCGTGCGGCGAGGCATCGGTAACTGCCCATCCAAACAACGGAAGGGTCTGGCGCAGCCTCCATGTCGCGGTGGCAAGGTAGTACGACTTGCCCGACGCTGGTGCCCCGACAATCGATGCGAAGAGCGGCGGGATGCCCAAGTTGCTGCGGCTGACTACCAGGAAACAGCGTGGGCACGCGAGTTCCAAGCACTCCTCTCCCATCGGATCGATGGGGTTCCCCGCCTCGCTGAATCGACTCGGCCGAAATCGCAGTGCCCCCTCGATGACCGAGGGGCTCCTGAGCCCAGTATGCCGCGCGACGGCCAGCGTCTCGTGCGGTTCGAAGCGATGCCAGCAGTGCGGGCAGGTCGCGCGCTCCAACGCGTCTACGCGAGATTCAGTCCTGGAATGTCGCGGTTGCACGGTCATCGGCTTTGAGCCTCAGGCAGGCGCCGTCTCGATCGTTTCACGTCCAGATTCCCACGGGCACGCGCCCGCGAACGGTCACGAATTGCTTGGCCGTGGGAAGTCGGGTGATCGGCGACCCCTCCGATCGGAACCCACACGAGCACGCTTCTTCGCTTCCAGAAGCCGTTTAGGATAGCGGATTTTGCCGCGGGCCGGATGCCCGAACGCCAAGCAAACCCGCCAACCTTCGGTTCCCCACGGGTGCCGTCGTGAGTGGGCCGCGCCGGACAGGCGCAACAAACTCTATCGGGAATCGCGGCTGTTCCCGCGGGCGTCACATCGGACGCCGCGCCGGGAAGGAACCATTCCGGTCTGCCGGGCGTCTACATCTATAGAATCCCGGCTTCAGCGTCACCAGCCCGGATTCTGTAGACGTAGACGCCGGGACGCTTCCGCATTCGGTGCGCGGGCCTCAATGTCCGCTGGCGGACGCCTGCACCATCGCCGCGATGCCCGCGCGGACGGCGGGCGGCAGCGCCGGCCATGCCGCGACGACGGCGGCCAGGTCGGGCGGCAGCGGGGGTTCGGCCCCGGGCGCTGCTACCGGCGCTGCTGGAGCCGACGGGATGTCGCGCAAGCCTGCGATTTCCCGGAGGTTGCGCGATTCGCCCCGTTGACTGTCGATCCGGTGGTTGCGGGTTCGAGTCCCGTCCGCCTCGCTTGAAAACGCCTTTCCCGTGCTGGGAGAGGCGTTTTTATTGGACCCGGAAACTCGTTACAAACAGCGGGGTCACTACAGGGTCACAAACTCACGCGGCTTCACGCTTGCGAGCGTTGGCGGATTCGTTCGTCACGCGAAGGTTCAAGAGCGAGCCCAGGGCGTCCATCAACTCACCCGACAATCGTTGCTCACCCCGGAGCGCGCGGCCCAGGTTGGCTTTGTCGATGCCCAGGGCACGCGATATCTCCCCGTTGGTCATGCCCGACGCTTTGACGGCTTGGCGGACTTGTTCCGATAGCGGCTTCATGCTGTTCTCCATCGGTCGATTGAAGGGGTGCGCTCAGTGCAACCCCGAACCAGCCCGCGCGCCACTCGCGGCGTTGCTCGGGCGTCAGGTGATTCGGGGGGCGGGATATCCGTTCGCGGGCGTGCCGGACGCCCAGGGTGTAGGCGGGACTCATCACGCGGCCCTCCGCTGGGCAAGGGGCTGACGGGCCAGCCCGTGAGACTCCAGGAAGCCGGGGGCGTTGCCCTTCACCACGGCATTCGCCATCCGCTCGAACAGCAGCAGGGCGCGCCAGCCGCGATACTCCCAGCGGGTGCCGCCGCACACGGGTTCGGCCGCCAGCACCAGCCCCCGGCGGGTGATGCCCAGGCGGATACGGATGTACTCGCGGTCAAGGCCGATCCAGTGACCGGAGAGAGGAAGGCCGGTGCGAAACTCCATGAACGATTCGGCAAGGGTGATGATGTTCATGCCCAAAGCATCGAATACGGTTGCTGCCCGCGCAACCCATTGCGCAGAGAGCAACCGGGTTGCTGCCGGTGCAATCGTTACGAACGGCATGAAATGAACCGCTCTCCCGTACACTCCATCTAAGGA
>CAZPPX010000009.1:0-163995 GCA_964588585.1 uncultured Phycisphaeraceae bacterium | reverse complement strand
CAGCGATACGCTATCCGATCGCCAGAGGTTGCGCGCAGGTTGTTCAGAGATCCCATCAGTTAGAAATCAGAGCTTCCAGTGACCGCCAGCGCTGTTCAAGAGCCATCAAGTAGTTATCGGCGCGCCCGCGTCACGCGGCTTCTTCCTTGGGCTCATCGGGCTTCGCGGCGGGCTTTGTCGGTTCCTCGCCGAATGCCGCTGCTGTGCGCTCCAGGGACTTCTTCACGGTGTCTTCCCCGCCCAGGTTCAGGTAGATAGACGTGGTGGCGATGTTGGCGTGTCCAAGTTGCTCGCGGACTTCGGACACGTCGGCACCTTGGGCGATCATCGCGGAGCCCAGCGTGCGGCGCATGTCGTGGATCGTCACGGCATCATCGGGGAGCCCGGCCACTTTCAACACGACTTCGTGAGCCTTGCCGGGCGAGTTCATCGGCCGATCGTCGTGGCGACGGTTGGGGAAGACGAAGACGGTGTGACGCTCGGTGTCCGCGTGCCGCCTCTTCAACATCGCCAGCACGGGCGCGGGGATGTTGACCACCAGTTCCTTCTTCGTCTTCGTTTCCGTCGCGGGCACGGTGATGGTCGCAGCGTCCAGGTTGACCCACGCCCAGCGGAGCCCGATGCCGTTGGACTTGCGGAGCCCGACGTACAGGTTCAGCGTCAGGTAGTCCGCCATGCGGACGAAGATGTCTAGCACGCGGTCGTAGTCCTGATCGGTTTCGGTGTAGTAGGCAATGACTTCATCGACGTGGACGGCTTCGTAGAGGCGCTTCAGGTTGCGCTCGAATACGCGCCGCTCTGTCTTCGCCAGTCCCAGCGCTGCCAACTTGTCGTCCTGTTCGTCTAGGTATTTCTCGAACTTTGCGCGCTCGTCGAAGTCGAGGATGCGCCCAACGCGGAACCAGTGGTGTTCGGCGTCCGGCTCCGGCGCATCCTCCATGAACTCGAACTTGTAGTAGAGTCCGGCGTCTGCCCCGTCTTCGTCAAGCCGGGGTTCGGCCAGCAGGTCCAGGTGTAGCCGCTGATCGCTCCATGCGTCGGGATTGTCCCAGCGTTTGTATTTCTTCTTGGCAACGTAGGTGCCGCGCAGCCCGATCAGCAGAGACGTAAGCCGCTGCTGCCCATCGAGCACCAGCGCGAGGTTCGGCAGCCCGTCCGTGTTCGCCAGTTCGTTGTGAGTACCGCCGTGATACGCCTTTTCGAGGAACTTGTAGACCTGCCACTTGTCCCGATTCTCCGGCTTCAACTCCCAGAACAGAAAGGAACTGATCGGGTAGCCCCGCATGATGGAATCGAAGAGTTGGGCCACCTGCTCGGGCTTCCAAACGAACTCCCGCTGGATCGCGGGAAGGAAATACTGCCGGTTCATCCGCCCAATGGCCGTGGCGATTGTCTCTGATCGGTAACTCATGCGGCGGATTGTATCAAAAGGCCCGCAGACAACCTCGAACATATGCCAGTCGAGTAGTCGCCAGTCGCCTTCGGTCGGATCGCATGAGAATCCGCGCCACAGGTTGTATTCGCCGGGCGCTTCCCCGCTGGGCTTGAAGACAACCTGTTCGTACTGGCGTCGGTGCTCATGGCGTAGCCACCACTCGCCCGCAGGCATCGACTGATCGACCGTCTTCCCATCCTTCGTCGTCTTCGCGCCCACCGTCACAAAGCGATTCATGTACGCCGCAGTGAAGTCTTCGCGGCGCTGGGCCACCAGTTTGTAGCGGTTCAGTTCATCGTCCCGTACCTCATGGCAGACGCGGAACTTTCCGCCCAGTGACTTCACCACGAAGTAGCGGTCATTCGTTTCCCGCAGCGTGGGGTCGATGGCGTCTTCGTCAGCGCGTTCAACCTGCCGTTGGGCGTAGCGCTCGGCATCCCGCCCCTTGTCCAGCACGCTGTCCGACAGCCCCGGCCAGACGCGGGACAGCAGCATGGCGAAGTGATCGTCGGCGGGAACACCCGCACGAACCAGTGCGCACGATGCCGCGAACTGTTGTTCTGATCGGGAGGGGTGGCCGTTGCCTTCAACCCAGCGGTTCAGGCACAGATTGATCGTCTGTTCCGGTACCTTGCGGGCGCGGAGCGCATCGACAGTGACGACGCGACTACGGGCAGCACGGTCCAACCTCGCGCCGGCGATGCCGTGGCCCGCGCTGTCCCCACGTCCACCACTTCACCAACTTCGGCGCGACGGACGCGATGCCGAGCAACTCGCACAAGCGGGTAAGCCCGGTGCAAGGATCGCCAGCGTTCATCTTCTCACGAGTGGCCGTGGCCTTCGTGCCGCGCTTCGCGTGCTCCTCATCCCCGGCCAACTCTTCCTTCGGATCGGCGGTCACGGTGATCCCGAAGAAGTCCGCCAACTGTTCAGCCGGTCGGGGCGAATGTCGCCACCGTCAGCAAGGAACCGGGACAGGACCGAGCGGGGCCAGCCCAACAGTTGCGCGAGCCGGTAGTCCGGCAGCCCTTCCGGGCGTTCCACACGGACGATCCGCCGTATGTCGTCAATCAGGGGCATGGTCACTCCCTTATCCAACGATCCCGCCGCCGCTGCCCACGGACAGACGGCGGACTTCGCGGACTCAATGCGCACGTTGATGATGATGGGCATGGCCGAAGCGACCATCGTGACGTGCATTGAATCGTGGGGCCAGTTGCGGGGACAGGGCGTGTCCGATGCCGACGCCACGAAGAAGATTGCATCGTTCAGGGGCGGGGCGTCCGGCACGACGGTTGAAGCCGTGATCCGCTCGCGTGTTCAATCCGAGCATGGGCACAGCGGGTATCTTCCGCCCGTGTGGGTCTTGCCGGAGAAGCGGCTGGTTTCGCTCATGGTGGACTCATTGGCGAGCGAGAATCATTTCGAATGCGCGGTGGTGGCGCGGGGGGGGCACGAGGGTCGCGAGGGTTGGCGGGGCGGCTCACCAGCCCTTCACATGTCGCCGCTTGACCTGTCACGATCGTGGCGCTTCCGTTGCTAATGCTGACGCGCGCTCTACGAATTTCGCCCCGCTCGATGGTCGGACCAACACTGGTGATCGCGGCGCTGCTTGCGGCTGAGGCCGTGGCCCGCCCGGCCGCGTCGGGCGAAATCATGCAGCCATCCGCACCGTCGGCACGCGCGGCTACCGCCCCCCCACTCTCACCGATGCCCCCGATTCGTCTTTCCCCCATCGCACCGCTCGGCCCGGGCGCGAAGAAGGAAATCTCCGGTATCGTGCGCGGCGGGCGCACGCACCACAGCCAGCCGGTGTTCTGGACGCAGAACGACTCGGGCGATGAGCCTCGCATCTACCCGATTCTGGCCGACGGCACGCTGATCCAAACGGTGCGCGAGCCGGGCACGCCGGGCACGCTCATCGGCGGGGCCATCAACAGCGACTGGGAAGACCTCGCGCTGCTCCGCCGCGCCGATGGCACTTCGCAGATCATCGCGGCGGACTTCGGCAACAACTCCAACGCGCGGCAGGACCTGACGCTGTATTTCATCGAAGAGCCCGAGCCCACCGAGAGCAAGACCACCTTTACCTCGAAAGTGCTCTTTCGATATCCCGATCAGGCCGCGTGGCCATCGGGGAAGGGCTCACCCGGGGGCATTAACTTTGATGCCGAGGCGATCTTCACCGTGGGCGAAGAGGTGTTCATCCTCACCAAGAACCGCTCGGATTCGTTCACCAAACTCTACCGGCTTGACGACCGCGTGCCGGGTGTCGTCAACACACTGACGTACCTCGATCGCTTCGATACGGGCGTGGCGGCCGGTGGTGGAGCAGGCATGGGCAGCCAGATCACGGGCGCGGATTGCTCGCCCGATGGTCTGAGGCTGGCCCTGATCACCTACACGCACCTGTGGCTGATTGATCGCGCATCGCACGAAGAGGCTTGGTTTGGCTCGGGGGCGACCATTCGCCAGCGCGCCTACACGCTCTCCGATCAGGCCCAGCCCGGCCCAAGCGACAGCGAAGCGATCTGTTTCGAGAACGACACCCACCTGCTCATCGCCGACGAAACCACGGCACATCTGTACCGCGTGCCGATCGCCGAGTTGCCGGTGGTGCGATCGGGAACGCGGGCCGCGGCGCGGGCGGACGCGAAGGAGGCGGGTGCTGGGGGCCCGGCGCACGCCGCCACACACGATTCCGAGATCAGCGTCGCCAGTTTCAATATCCGCTTCGGCAGCGCCAATGACGGCGAATACGCATGGGCAAAGCGGCGCGAGGCCGTCGGCGCGGCAATCGAGCGCTGGGATGCTGACCTCCTCGGCCTCCAGGAAGTTGAGGCCGCCCAGGCTGACTGGCTCCGCGCCCGCCTGCCCGCTTACGGATTTCACGGCGTGGGCCGCACCGATGGTGCCCACGCGGGCGAGTTCGCGCCGATCTTCTACCGCCTGTCGCGATTTGAGTGGATCGAGGGCGGACATTTCTGGCTCAGCCCGACGCCAGAGGTGGCAGGATCGCGCGGGTGGGACGCGGCACTGGAACGGATGGCGAGTTGGGGACGGCTGAAGGACAAGAGCCCGGCCGCCGGCGCCGGAACGCCCCGCGAGATTCTGTTCATCAACACGCACCTCGATCACAAAGGCGTCGAGGCGCGGGCCCAGAGCGTGCGCTTGATCCGCGCGAAGGCCGAGCAACTCGCGCGGGGTGCCGAGGTGATCATCACCGGCGACTTCAACACCTCCGCCGACGCGCCACCCGCGAGCGATCTGATCTCTCCGCTGGCGCACACAAGCGAAGACGGCTCCGGCGGCCTTGGCCTCTACGACACATTCCGCCGCGCGTTCTCCAAGCCCGACACCGACGAGTGCACCTTCTGCGCCTGGGACACGCCGCCCGCCAAGCCCCTGCGCCTTTCGGGCGACCGCATCGACTGGATCATCGCCTCCCGCGGCCTGGAAACCCTGTGGTCCGACATCGACCGCCGCACGCCGGGCGGACGCCTGCTGTCGGACCACTTTCCGGTGCGGGCGAAGGTGCGGCGGTTGACGAAGTAGCGCGATCAACGAAAGCACGAATCCTGCCCGGCACTGAATGTGTGCTGTGTGCTGTACGACTCACATCTGCCACAGGCACGAGCCCCACGTCAGCCCCGCGCCGAACGCCACCATCATCACCAGTTGCCCCTCGTGCACCCGTCCCGTGCGGCACAACTCATCCAGACACAGCGGCACCGAGCCCGCCGACGAGTTGCCCACGCGATCAATGTTGATGTACAACTTCTCCGGCGGCACGCCGAACCGCTCCCGCGCCGCCTCCAGAATCCGCGCGTTGGACTGGTGGCACACGAACATGTCCACCTCCTCAGCCTTCACCCCCGCTTTCTGGAGCGTTTCGTCGATGATCTCCGAGAAGGTCGTCACCGCAAACTTGTACACCTCGCGCCCGTTCATGAACAGACAATCCGGCCGCAACTGGTGCAGGTCTTCGCCGGGCTTGATGTCGCCGAAGACCTCGGGCATGTGCAAATCTCGCGCCCCGGTGCCATCGGCACGGGTCGCCTGCGCCAGAATGCCCTTGGTCGGGTCATCGGTCGCCCGCAGCACCGCCGCCCCGGCGGCATCGCCGAACAGGATGCACACGCCGCGGTTGTTGTAATCAATCAGCGACGACACCGTGTCGCAGCCAATCACGCCGATGGCGGTGTGCGTGCCGGCCCGGATCATGTCGTGCGCCGCATTCATCCCGAAGACAAACCCGCTGCACGCCGCGCCCAGGTCCCACGCGCCGCAGTGCCCCGCGTTGAGGTTGGCGGCGACGATGCACGCCGTGGACGGGCAGCGCTGCGATTGCGTGATGGTGCCACAGATGATCAGGTCGAGTTCGCTGGCGGCCATGCCCGAGGCTTCGAGCGCCCGCCGCAGCGCGTCGGTACACAGACTGGTGTTGCTCTCACCCTTGGTCCAGTCGCAGAGCGTCCGCTGGCGGATGCCCGTGCGCTGAAAAATCCACTCGTCGCTGGTCTGCACCACCGTCGCCAGCTCGGCGTTGCTCAGAATCCGCGTCGGCAGCGCGCTCCCCGTCCCCGCTATCCGCACGCCCCGCCTCGGGATCGGGGGAAGCGGGATGTGCGGCCTTCGTCCGGGCGGGTTCATGTGATCAGAGTCTAGCGGTTCGACTGCAGGCCCGTGAGCCGCCACGCGCGACCACCTGAGCATTTTCCCCACCTGTCGCTCGCGCGTAGACTGGCCCGCACGTCATGGATGACCTTCATCGTCACCCCGATCCGTCGGTTCTCGACCGCCCGGCGGCCGAGAACGCGAACGCGCTCGATGCGTCGGGCGTGCTCGATCCTCTCGATGGTCTCGCGTCGACACCTTCGCCCAACACGCCCCCACTCCCACCCCCCCACGGCCTCCTCGTCCTCGCCAGCGGCTCGGGAGGCAACTGCTCCATCCTCCGCGTCACCATCAACCACCGACCCCACCACTATCTCATCGATCTCGGCCTCTCCCCACGCCGCACCCGCGCGGCTCTCGCCCACTGGTCGGGCATCACGCTCAACGACCTCGATGGTGTCCTCCTCACCCACTTCGATTCCGACCATTGCCACCCGGGTTGGTGCACCGCCATCGAGCCCGCGCTGCCACCCAACGTTGAAGTCTTCTTCCACCGTTCGCATGCCGGGCGAAGCCGCCGGATAGGCCTTCAGGCCAGCCGCGTTGCGCCCTTCCGCGAGGCCTTCACCACCCCCGCCGGCCTGCCCGTGCGCGCGGCTATCGCCGGGCACGATGACCTGGGCTCGTCGGCCTTTCGCATCGACACCCCCGGCGGCTCGCTGGGCTTCGCCACCGATGTCGGCCGCGCCACTGAACCCCTCATCAACCACCTCCGCGCCGTCGACGTGCTCGCGATCGAGTCCAACTACTGCCCGCAACTCGAACTCTCCTCGGGCAGGTCACCGCACCTCATCCGCCGCGTGATGGGCGGGCACGGACACCTTTCCAACGAGGAGAGTGTCGCCGCCATACGGGCGATTTCGCCACGGAGCCATGTGGTGTTGTTGCACCTCTCGCGCGAGTGCAATCGGCCCGAACTCGTGCACGCGCACCACACCCTTGGCGGATATCCGTTCACCATCAGCCTGCAGCACCAGCCCACCGGCTGGATCGCGCTGGAGGGCTGTGCGCCCGTCACCATCCCGGCCTGCCCCTTCCCTCCCCCGCGCGTCAGCGTGCGCACGCCCCAGCACCAGCAAGCCCTGCTGTTTGGTTGATCCGCACGTCCCCACGCACCAACGACCCCGACACGCACAGTGCCCACTTCATCAACCTCCAACGCGACCTCGGCCTACGACGATCTGCTTCTCAATCCCACACCGGCTCACCAGCAGCGGCTGGGCAGCGTCGTCCACGTCCCCAACCCCGGCGCGCTCATCGAGCAGGCCACAACCGCCGCGATCACCGATATCGCGCTCGGCCCCGAGGCCTACGAACTCCGCCTTGACACGACCGACGCCGCATTTCCACCCGCCCGACTGACCCTCCGTGTCGGCGGTCCCGCCGGTCTCCGCCACGCCCGCGCCACCCTCAACCAACTCCACCGCCGCTTCGGCATCCGCTGGCCCACCCTCGTCATCCGCGACCAGCCCGCCTTCCCCATCCGTGGCGTGATGCTCGATGTCTCCCGAGACCGCATCCCCACCATGGACGAGTTCCATCGCGTCATCGACCTGCTCGCGTCGCTCAAGTTCAACCACCTGCAGTTCTACACCGAGCACACTTTCGCGTACGCCGGGCACGAAGACGTCTGGCGCGACTGGTCACCCATCACGCCCGACGAAGCCCGAACGCTTCACGCCTATTGCCAAGCCCGCGGCATCGCCCTCGCCGCCAACCAAAACTGCTTCGGCCACCTCGCCTCCTGGCTCCGCCGCCCCGCCTACGCCCACCTCGCCGAGACCCACGGCGACTGGGTCTTCGACGTCTGGCCTCGCTCCGGGCCGTTCTCCCTCTGCCCAACTGACCCGGTAAGCCTGCGCTTTGTCGAAGGTCTGCTCGATCAACTCCTGCCTTGCTTCCCCAGCGGCCTGGTCAACATCGGGTGCGATGAAACCTACGACGTGGGCTTCGGGCGCTCGAAGGACGCGGTGGCGGCGCGCGGACGCGGGGCGGTGTACGCCGAGTTTGTCGCCAAGGTCTCGCGTGCCGCCCTAGCCCGCGGGCACCGTCCGATGTTCTGGGCTGATATCGCGCTCTCAAACCCTGATGCGCTCCGCCACCTGCCACCCGAACTCATCGCGCTCGCCTGGGGCTACGAGCCTGATTTCGACTTCGCTCGCGCGTGTCAGCAGTTGCACTCCGTCGAGCCCACCCGCGAGGTCTGGGTCTGCCCGGGCACCAGCACCTGGCGCGCCATCTTCGGCCGCACCACCGAACGCGACGGCAACCTCCAAGCCGCCGCCACACAAGGCCTCGAGAATGGGGCCACCGGCTTTCTCGTGTGCGACTGGGGCGATACCGGGCACCATCAGCAGTGGCCCATCGTGGCCCACGCGCTCGCCCATGCCGCGCAGTGCGCATGGAACCCCCGAGCCGCGAGCGCGTTCAATCCCACGGCCGCCGCCATGCACGCCGTGTGCTTCGGTCACGATTCTGCGCCCGGGACCGTCAACCATCCCGCACTGGGCCGCTGGCTCGAATCAATCGGCGACATCGATCTTCCCCTCCGCGAATCGTGCCTGGAACTCTCGCGCCCGGGCGTGCCCGGACGCCTCCGCAACCAATCCGCCCTCTTCATTGACCTGCACAACCACCGCGGCACTTCCGCCGCCCACGTCGGCGCAATCGACCTGTGGCACGCCGCGCGCGACCGCGTCGCTCGCGCCGCCGCCACCATCCCGCCCAATCTCGACACGCTCCTCACCGCTGAACTTCGTCACACCGCTGACGTCGCCCTCCTCGCCGCCGATCGCGCCATCGCCCGCCGCGCACCAGCAGACCCCACCATCTCTGCCGCCCGCCAAGACCTCGCCGATCGCGCCCGCGCCATCCTCGCCGAACACCGCCGTCTGTGGGCCCTCCGTTCCCGCCTCGGCGGCCTGGCCAACTCCTGCCGCCACTACGAAGCCGTGATCGCTGATCTGGACGCCCCTTGCCACTGACGTGCCCGGTCGTGCCACTGACGTGCCCGACCCCCCACTCTGCGGGCTCGTCAGTGCGCCTTGTTCCCAACGATTCGTAGGACTTCAGGACTTCAGACGTCCTCCCCCCACCAGCCACCCCGGCAACTCCCGCACCTTCCCCGCCTTGTCCACGCACCCCAGCGTGCTCGAGGCCGTCATCAACACCTCTTCCGCGTCACCGCCCGCGCACTCCGCCACCCGCACCACCTCATACTCATGCTCGATCTTCACCCGCCCGCCGCCCACCACGCGCGTGCGAACTTCGATCAGGTCGTCATACCGCCCGGGCCGCTTGAACCGGCATTCCAGTTTCACGATCACGAGAAACACGCCCTCTTCTTCGAGGCCGCGATACGTCTTGCCCGCGTCGCGCAGAATCTCCGTCCGCCCCATTTCGAGCCAAGGCAAGTACGACGCGTGATGCACATACCCCATCGGGTCGCATTCGCAATACCGCACCCGCAGCCGCAACGTCCCGCGATCCGCCAGTTGAGTTGCCGTCATGCCCGATGATTGGCGCGGTCACGCCTTGGGTACCTCGACGCTCCGAGTCGAGTCCCGATCCCGTTCCCGTGTGCGACCCTGCCCGCTGCATATTCTCCACAAATGCCTCACCCTCCCGCCGCTCCCGCTTCGCCACCTTCCACCGCAGTCCGCCTCGGCCTCATCCTCACCCTCCTCTCCATCCTCACCTTCATCGCCGCGTGCCTCATCATGGCTCAGCGCGTGAGCGCGTACTACCGCGCCGAGCCACCCCTGCAATACCTCTTCAAGCCCATCTTCAAACGCCAGTTCCCCCTCTGGGGCCGCACCGTGCGTTTGATCGATTCGACTGTCCCTGAGGGCGGTGCCGCCATCGACATCCACTACGGCGATCAATCCCTCACCCTCCCCGTGCACTCCCCCAGCGTGTCCAATGTGCCCGAACTTGGTGCCTATCGGGAATGGCTCGCCGTCACCACCTTCGCGCCGCTCACCGCCGGCGAAGTGGACATGGACACGGAAAAAAACCAGGCCAAGGAGTTCCGCGTCATCCTCGTGAAGCGCAATGCCGCCCCCGGCCACGACGACAACATGGGCGGCCTCGTCGGCCGCAAGCAATGGACCTTTGACATCGTCGAGTTCATGCCCGACGGCTCCCTCGCCCGCAAACGCGTCCAGTTCACCGCCATCAAGTACGGCACAGGCAAGGCCTACCTCCCCGCCCTCGAAGCCGATCCCACCGCCGACGTTCAACCCATTGCCGAGCGGTCCTGGGAATGGCAAGCCGCCCTGCTCGCGATTCCCAAACTCCACCTGTCAAACTACAAGTTCCGCCACACCGCCGTGAGCGCCATGGGCTGGACTCTGCCCGGCGCAGGCTTCTCCATGCTGGGGGTGATCGCCGGGTTTGCCCTCTGGCGCGGCAGCCTCATAAAAGCCCCGAAGGGTTAAGACTCATCGAGCAAGTCGGCGCGCAATCTTTGGTAGTTGTTCCACATGGAACATCGTCAAGCAGGCGCGGCTACTCGTCCGACGACGACCGCTGCCCGCTCACCGCAATCAGAACGTAGTACAGCAGTGTCGAGATCGCGCCGACCGTGGCCGCGACATAGGTCATCGCGGCCGCGCCCAGCACGCGGTTCATCGCCCGCGCCTCGCCGCCCGCCGCGACCAGGCCCGTTTCCTGCAGCAGTTTCTTGGCGCGGTTCGACGCGTCGAACTCCACCGGCAGGTTCACCAGTTGGAACGCCACCACCAGCGAGAAGAGCGCAATCCCGCCCAGCAGCAGATACTGTCCCATCACCGCCCCAGCCCCGGCTCCCAGCAAGAGCCCGCCCATGATCAGGAACATGCTCGCGTTCGAGCCCACCGCCGCCAGCGGCACGATCCCATTACGAATCGCCAGCGGCCCATACTTGGTCGCGTCCTGAATCGCGTGGCCCGCTTCGTGGGCCGCGATGCCCAGGGCCGCCACCGACCGGCCGTGATACACGTCCGGGCTCAGGCGCAGCATTTTGGCCCGCGGGTCATAGTGGTCGCTTAGTTGCCCGGGCACAATCTCGATCCCCACGTTGCGGATGTTGTGGGCGTCAAGGATTTCCTTGGTCACCTCGGCACCCGTCAACCCGCACGCCGCGGGAACCTTCGCCGCCTGGGCGTACGAACTGCGCACCCGCCACTGGGCCCACATGGCCAGCAGCATGGGCGGAACGATCAGCAGGAGATAGGTCAAACCGTTCATGGATGTGCCCTCCCTGATTGAGTGTTATTTCCGCCCCAATCGGGGTAGAAACGCACCCATTCTACGCTCGGCGCGGGTCAAAGTTCGTCACTTCACCCAGTTTCCGCAGCAGGTCGGCCTGCTCGGGCGTCCACTCCTTGGGAAGGACGATCCGCAGTTCCACATAGAGGTCACCAGCGGGCTCGTCGCCTCGCTTAGGGATTCCCCGGCCCTTCAGCCGGAGGCGCTGGTTACCCGTGGTGCCGGTGGGAATGGTGAGCGTGACGTCGCCGTCGAGCGTCGGCACGGCGATCTTGGCACCCAGCGCGGCCTCCCAGGGTGCGAGAGGAACGACCGTCGTCAGGTCGTGCGCGGTCGCGCCTTCAATCTTAAAACGCGGGTCGGGGGTGACTCGCACGGTCAGCAGTAGGTCTTGGCCGTCGGCCTGCTTGGCGAGGCGCATGGTGGTGCCGTCGGTGGTGCCGCGAGGGATTTTCACTTCCAGCGAGCGTGTGGGCCCGCCCTGGGTGGTCAGATTGACGCGCTTGGTGGTACCCAGTGCCGCCTCGACCAGCGTGAGCGCGAGGTCAGCCCGCGTGGCACCGTCGTTTTGCTGCGCGTTTCGCTGCCCGCTGCCCCCACCCCCCGTTCGCATGCGCTCGGCCCAGGCCTCGGGGTCCATGCCGAACGGGTTCTCAACCCCGCTGCCACGCCCACCGCCAGCCCCGCCCATGCCGCTGAAGCCGCCGCCGCCGAACATGGCTTCAAAGAAGTCGCTGGCTGAGGCCCCCCCACCCCCCATGCTCCCCGTGCCGCTGCGGCCGCGTCCGCTGCTCCTTTTCCCTCGACCACCACTGCTCGGGCCCCGCGCGCCCTGCGACCACGCCGCACCGAAGCCAGTCGGGTCAAAGTCCTGCCCTGCCCGCCAGTTCTCGCCCAGCGCGTCGTAGCGTTTCCGCTTCTGGGCGTCGCCCAGCACCTCGTACGCCTCGCCAATCTGCTTGAACCGCGCCTCGGCACCCGCCGCCTTGTTCACGTCGGGATGGAACTCCCGCGCCAACTTCCGGTAGGCGCGTTTGATCTCCTCTTCACTCGCCGAACGCGAGACCCCCAACGTGGCGTAGTAGTCCTGGAACTTCACGGATCGAGGGTACGCCTGGGTCCAGTGCCACCCAAACCGACACCTAGGATCACGCCACATGGGCGCCAAGTGGACTCGAAGTCAGCAGTGGGACGACGCCTTCTTTCCCCGATGGGCGTGGCCCGCCAAGTTCGTCCTCCGCGCGTTCAGTTCCATCGGGCTGGCCGTGGCGCTCCTCTCCCTGGTGGCCATCTTCGGCATCCTCGCCAGCGTGCCCATCGGGATGCTGGCGGCGATCCCCACCTGGATCGTCTACATCGCTTCCTTGCTCATCACGCTCGTCATGGTCGCCGGCGGCTTCATCGTCATCGCCAACCGTGGCACCAAGGCCTTTGGCCTGGGCAAGGAACTCACCTTTCTTGCTCGGTTCCTTGCCGTGGGGCTCGGTACAGGGCTCACCTGGCTTCTCTGGCACGGCTTCGCCTGGCCCCACCTCCGCTATGACCCGCTCACCGGCTCGGGCATCCGTTTCTTCGGCGCGTTCTGCGACCACTACCGCGGCACCGTCCTGCGCCGCCTGCCCGGGCTCGAGATGTCCGAACTCGAGTTCTATTCATGGTGGCCCATTCGCGTCGTCCTCCTCGCCTTCGTCGCCAACATGGTCATCACCACCGTGCGCCGCATCGATTTCGAGTTCAAGAAGATCGGCGTCCTCACCGTTCACACCGGCATCGTCACCATCGCCCTGGGCAGCGTGTACTACAACGCCCTGAAGCAGGAGGGCGACGTGCTCATCCTCGCCGGCGAGCCCGACGACAAAGGCCACCCCACACCCGGCCCGCCCGCGATGGGGTTCTTTGACAACACCGATGTCTCCCTCTGGATCGCCCAGATCGGCGGGGACGCGCAAAGCCGCGGTGGTCGCGGGGAGTGGGAGCAGCGCTCGCTCGCGGGCCTGCCCCGCTACAACGATTACGGCCTCGACGCCGGGGGCACCTCGATCCGCGCAGGGGATCGCTCCGAAATTGATGAAGGGCGGACGCTCGATCTGGCCGTGGACGGCGCGCGATCGAAGAAGACGCTCGTTGACGACGACATCAACTTTCGCGTGATCGGCTACTGCAACTACGGGGAACTCCGCCCGACCTGGATCGTGCCCGATGCTGGCACCCAAGCCGCCGCCACGCCGGGCGTCACGCCCGCGCGGCACATCGAACTGCTCACCACGCTGCCGCTGAAGGGTGAGAGTGAATCCACCCCCCCGACTGCAACTCCTGGTGCCGAACGCACCATCGGCGATTTCATCCTCTCCCCCGTGCTGCCCGGCGCCCGCGTCGGCGCGCTCCGCGGCGTCGTGAGCGTTGAGTATCTCGAAAACGCCAAGCCCGAATACTGGGCCCTTCTGCAAACCCGCCTGCCCGAGGGTGCCCTCCATGGCCTCGTCATCACCGTGCCCGCCGCTGGCGGTGCCGTTCGCCAGGTCGTCGCCGCCGAGCCCGAAAAGCCCATCGATGTGCCCGGCGGGTGGACCGTCACCGTGAAATCGCTGCACCCCGAGCCACCGCTGGCGGTCATCACGCCTGGGTTCGAGGGCGCGACCAGCCCCGTGGCCATCCTGCGGGTCGAGAAGCCGCGCGACCCCGGTGCGGATGCCAGCTCGCCGCGCGTGGCGTTCGAGCGCTACGTCTACGCCCGCTTCCCGGAACTGAACCAGGACCTGCTCGAAGAAAAGGCTCCCAGCGGCATGCCCAAACGCCGGGCCGCCGATGACGCGATTCGCATTGAGTACATCGACGCGTCCACGCTGTCTGCCGTGATCGATGGTGGTGATGGTGCTGGCCCAGCCCGCGCCATCGTGCGCCAGCCCGGTCGCGAGCCGATCGTGGTGGATTCGCTCAAACAGGGCGACACGCTGCCGCTGGTGCCCATGGTGAGCGTGCGCCTGGGCGAGCGCCACGCGGGCGCGAAACGCATCGAGGCCCCCTGGCCGACACCCGAGCGTGAGCGCAGCCGCGACATGATCGGCAACCACCGCATGGCGCTGATCGCGGTGGAAGTGACGGTGCCGGGCAAAGAGGGCCGCCCTGATTTCCGCGCGGTGGAGTGGGTGCCGCACAACGCGTATCACCCGACCCAGCCGCGCGAGGACGCGGTGCGGTCGATCAACCTGCCCGACGGCCGGCGCGTGGGCATGGCGTTTGGCCGGCGCTACCACCGGTTCCCTGACTTTGCCGTGCAGTTGCGCGACTTTGAGATGACGCCCTTCCCGCACAGCACGCTGCCGAAGGACTTCAAGTCCGACGTCACGATCATCCGCGACCCGCTCAATGCGAATCGGCGCGAGGAGCAACGGGCGACGAGCCTCAACAACCCGCTGCTGGTGCGGGTGCCGTTTTCGCCTCGGCCCGATGCGCCGACGGTCGTGAACTGGGCTGGGTGGCTCGTGAGTTGGGTGGCCCCGAACCAGTTCAAACTGAGCCAGACGGGCTGGGACGCGGGGGGATGGAACAGCAGCAAAGCCGCGGCTGATCGCGGCGAGGTGCCCCGCGCGATGGCGCGGTTTACCATTCTGGGCATCGGCAACAACCCGGGCATCTATGTGATCGCCACCGGTGGCGTGATGATGACGCTGGGCACGCTCTGGGCGTTCTATGTGAAGCCCTGGCTGGTGCAGCGCGAGAAGCGGCGCATTCAGAAGGCCATCGCCGACGGCACCTGGAAGAAGCCCGAGCCGCGTGGCACCGGTGGATCAGGCGTGGTGGTCGTCAAGCCCATCGGCAACGGAAGCGGTCAAGAATCAAACGGAGCGAGTGCGACAGTATCTGGTGGGGCGGGGGTGCAGGTGAAGGCGGGGGAGCCCGCGAGGAGCCCGAGATGAGTTTTCGCCAGTGCAGCATGTGGGCGGATGCGGGGAGCACAACCATGAACGCGGAGCCGACGCCGCACGGGTATCGCCGGGAAGTCGCCGCCCGACTCTTTGTCGTCGCGGTGATCATCGTCGCGCTCCTCACGGCGGTCAAAGCGCGCGGGCAGTATGCGCCCGCGGGCAACGAGCATCCCAAGAATCACGCCTCGGCGGCGTCGCGGATGCCCAATCCCTTCGGCGAAGTCTCTCGCGCGCCCACGATGGACACCGAGGCGAAGTACGCCTTCGCTCAGCGATTGAAAGACAGCGGCGGGCTCGAAGCCTTCCGCGACCTGGCCGTGCAGCACAACAACCGCATCAAGATCGTCGACACGCTGGCCCGCGAGGTGGTCGGCAGCATGGTCGGCCGCAACAACTTTTACGACATCCGCCACGCCGAGGGCGGCTCGACGCTGCGCTTGCGCTACGACCCGCTGTTCACCTTCATGGACATGGTGATCGACCCGGTGTACTACGTGGATCGAGCCGTGATCGCGGTGAACTATCTGCCCCTGCGCGACGCGTTCATCGAGCGCCTGTTCGAGAACGACGAGGAGCGCGAATCGTGGCGTCGCGCCGGCCGCCTGACGCCCCGTCATATTTTCCAGCAGTTTGAGGCGGTGGCCTCCGCACCGGGCTCCATGGCCGAGCCCATGCAGAAGGCGCTGGGACAGGCCCACGAAGCGCTGCAGATGTTCAATGCTGCGGAGGCCAACCTGCTGATGGTGCCCAGCGGCGACACGGACACACCCTGGCGGCATCTGGGGTCGCTCGATCCGACATCAAAGGCGGGAGGCGCGTTGCGCGCCGTCGGCGCAGCCTGGCGCAAGGGCGATGCCGATGCCGTTGCGTCGAGCCTGAAAACGCTCGCCGCCGAACTGCCGGCGATGGGGCCCGAGGTGTATCCGAAGGCGAAACGATCGATCGAGCGCGTCTACAACGCGTCGCGCCCGTTCGACTTCGGCCTGTGGTTCTACGCCTTCGCGCTGCTCGCGCTGCTGCTTTCCTTTGGCACCCAGCGCCGCTGGCTGCTGTGGACGGGCATCGGGCTGCTGGTTGCCGCCATCGGCCTCCACGGCTTCGGCTTCGCCAGCCGCTGCCTCATCGCTGAGCGTTTCGCCATCCAGAACCAGTTTGAATCCATGACGGGCGTGAGCCTCTTCGCGGCCCTCGTCGGCGCGGGCCTGGCCATCTTCCGCAAGCAGGCGATCTTCGCCGCCGCGGCGAGTGCCGTCGGCTTTCTCGTGCTCATCGCCGCGACGCAGATGGGCATCCCCGGGTACAGCATCGAGCGCGAAGCAGCCATCCTGAACACCAGCGTGCTGCTGAAGTACCACGTCACCACGGTGCTGGTCTCCTACGGGCTCATCTCGCTGGGCATGATCGTGAGTCTCTTCTACTTGGGCACGCACTACTTCGTGAGAGCGCCCAAGGCGGTGGTGGCAACTGCCGGCTCGCCCGTGGCGGGAAGTGATCTCGGCGCGGTCTCGGCCGCGGCACTTGGGTTCGATCAAGGCGCCGCGGCCAGCGGCGGCGCGGGTCAACCCACCGGGGTTCGCAAGGTGCTCGCTGATCTTGACGCCGCACAGATGACGATCCTGCAACTGGCGTTTTGGACCCTTGCCGTAGGCATTCTGCTCGGCGCATGGTGGGCCGATCACTCCTGGGGCCGCTGGTGGGCGTTCGACCCCAAGGAACTCTGGGCCCTCGTCACCTGGATTGTCTACCTCGTCGTCGTGCACCTGCGCTTCGCCAACGTGCGCGACCGAGGCCTCACCACCGCGTGGCTCAGCGTGCTCGGGTTCATTGTCATGCTGTGGTGCTACTTCGGTGTCAACCTGCTGCTTCCCGGGCTGCACGCGTATGCATAAGATTCGCCGCCATGGCTTCATTTCAAGAACCAATCAATCGGGGCGAACCGGGCCAGGGCGCGACCCCAGATTCAGGCATGGGGAGCCCGATCTCGCATCCGCAGAACACCTCGATGCCACACAGTGAGGGCGTTCGGCGCGTGAAGGCCTATGTGATGATGGACGCGCTTCGCCAGCGCATCGGCCCGGTCAGCCACGACCTCGTCGGATCGATTCGGGAGGATCGTGATCGATGAACGTGGTCCTTGACGCGAGCGTGGCTGTGGCCTGGCTGGTCGAACAGGCCCAAAGCCCCGCCGCACGCAGGTTGAGGGAGAGACACCGGCCCGAGGACGTCGAGTTCGCGGTTCCGTCACTGTTCATGGCCGAGGTTTCGTCGGCCATCCTCAAGGCCACTCGGCGAAGACACCTCGCACCCCAGGACGCCATGGAGGCTGCGAATCGCGCTGATCGAGTTGCCTTATGAGATCGCGCCCCCACCCGCTGTCTCGATGCCTGGAATGCCGCCAAACGCGCGCACACACTCGATGTTTCGTATTACGATCTTCAATACATCGACCTCGCGCTGAATCGCCGCGCGGAACTGTGGACGGTGGACGACCGTTTGCGTGCCGCCGCGATCGATGCAAACGTGACCTGCCCGTGACCGAGCAACGGCTCAGCCGCGAATGGCTCAGCGTCGGCGCCGCCACTCTTGCCCGCCAACTGCTCGGGTGCGTCCTCGTACGCACACTCGACAACGGCACCCGCCTCGCCGGTCGCATCGTGGAGACCGAGGCGTATCTGGGCGTGCGCGATCAGGGCTGCCATTCGTTCAAGGGCCGCCGCACGCCACGGGTTGAACCCATGTATGGCCCCGGCGGCACCGCCTACGTCTACTTCACCTACGGCATGCACTGCTGCATGAACGTGGTGTGCGGCGCGATCGACGAGCCGGTGGCCGTGCTGCTGCGCGGCTTGGAGCCGATTGAGGGCATCGACACCATGCGAAACAACCGCGCCGCAGCGAGTCGTCGCACGAAGGTGAGGGACGAGGCCCTGTGCCGGGGGCCGGGAAACCTGTGCCGGGCGATGGCGATCGGGCTGGAATTGACCGGGGCCGACCTGACGCGCGACCCGCAGCTGTCGCTGGAATTCGGTGAACTCACGCCCGCGGAAGTCAGGCAGATTCGCCGCAGCGCGCGCATCGGTCTGGGCAGCGCCGGCCCGTGGACCGACCGACCGTTGCGCTGGGTGGTGCAGGGCTCAACTGGGGCAACGGTGGCACCGAAACCTCGCGCGTGATCTCCGACGATGGAGGGGCGCTCCGTGGCGATCAACGGGTGAGCGGAAATGGACCGAACTAAGAACCCCCACCGGCCTCGCGGACTCGGCCACCTCCCCCGGAGGACCGGGGGAGGGTGGTTGCGCGGTTGACCGAGGCAGGCTGCTGTTCACGGGGCAAAGTACCCGGCGATGTAGTCGCTCAGGTCATCGGGGTCGAGCACGTTGTCCATGTTGAAGTCGGCCCGCATATCGGGCGTGAAGTAGAACACGATGTAGTCGCTCAGGTCGTCGGGATCGACGTTGCCGTCGAAGTTGACGTCGAGCGGGTTGGGCTGGGGGTTCTGGGGGATGAACTTGCGGACAAAGCCGTTGAGTTGCACGACGTACAACTCGCCCGCATTATCTTCGCCGAAACTGGCGACGTTCTGCAGCCGCAGCGCGGTGGAGGTCGAGGGGTTGACGGCGTTATAGTTGTCTTGGAGGTCCGTCCACGCGCCGTTGACGACGCGGGCGGAGAACAGGCGTCGGTTGACAAAGTCGGCGAAGAAGTAGCGGCCGCGCCACGCGCGGATGGCGGTGCCCCGGTACACATATCCGCCGGTGATGGAGAATCCCTGGAACGCGCCGGACCCGTGGGAATAGGTGTAGACGGGGGCAGTGAGGTTGGAGACATCAAAGCCGCCCGCAGACAGACCCGTGACACGGTTGCCCTCGCGGACGCGCCAGCCCAGGTTGCGGCCTGCAGCGGTACCGGCGGGGATGAAGTTCACTTCCTCATCCACGTCTTGGCCGACGTCGGCGATGTACATGTCGCCGGTCGCACGGTCGAAGGCGTAGCGCCACGCGTTGCGGTTGCCGCGCATGAAGATCTCGGCCGCGCCGCCGCCTGCCGCAAACGGGTTGCTCGACGGGATGCGATAGTTGCGGTTGGGCTCGGCGGGGAACTGGTCTTCGTCGCCGGTGTTGGAGAGGCCATCGGGGCCGAGCACATCGATGCGCAGGAACTTGCCCAGGAGGTTGTTGGGGTTGAGGGCCGCGTTCAGCGGGTCGTTGGCTGAGCCGCCGTCGCCCATGCTGATGTGCAGCATGTTGTCGGGCCCGAAGAGGGTGCACCCGCCGTTGTGGTTGGTGAAGGGCTGCTCGACTTCGAGAATCGTGAACGCCGAACCGGCGTTGGCGACGTTGGGGTTGCCCGCGGAGCGCTGGTAGCGGGCGATGATGGTGGAGCCGAGCACGGTGGCGGTGCTGTTTTGCGTGTTGATCGAATAGCGGAGAGGGGTGACGCCGTTGGGGCGGCGGTTCCCGACGTAGTTGACGTAGAAGATGCCGCTGGTTTCGTAGTCCGGCGCGAAGGCGAGGCCGAGCAGGCCCTGCTCGCTGCCGCGGACGAGGTTGAAGGTGCCGTTGACCTGGTTGTCGAGCCGGTCGCGGGGGTTGACGACGGTGCCCGCGTTGGGTGTGAGCAAGCCGCTGACATCCAGGAACACGGTGCCCTGGAGCGTCCAGTTGCTGTCGCGATTGGGTCGGGTAAGCAGGCGAATGGTGCCCGTCTGGTTCACGATGAACAGGCGGGTGTCATCGCCCGGGGGTGCGCAAACGAAAAGGGGCGAGGAGAGGCCACTGGTCACGACGTCCTGCAGGTTGGCCAAGTCGCCCGGCTGCGCCGAGGAGGCGGGCGCGAAGCCCAGGGAAAGCCCGGCAACGAGGACCGACAACGACCGCCCAAAGGTGCTCATCGAACGCATGCAGTATCTCCCTCTAGACCCCGACCCCGTTGCCCAACGCCCACCCACTCACGCCCGAGCCCGTACGGCCCGCCGATGGCCCGAGTTGCGGCAGCAAGACAATCCTACGCACACGGGGCGCTTCAGCCAGAAAATCGACGTTTTTCTCACCCCGATTCAGTGACAAATCAGGGGGTTTGCCAAGCCCATTCCGCAAGTTTGGCCGTCACTACCCGGGTGGAGCGATCCGCCAGTGTGCGGGCGAAGTTGGCCCTTTGGCCGGCCGCGAGGACGGAGCCCGTGAAACCCGACGTGGCGGGGGCGAGCGGATCCGTCGGGTCGGCCGAGGTTCCATCCGTCCACGCTGGCGGGGCTTGATCGGCGCGGTCTGAGCCCTGGGCTAGCCAATCAGTCTGGGCGACGAGGGCCCACAGGGCATCGAGTTGGGCGGTGGTCAGGCGGCGCGACGGGGGCGGGAAGGTGCGGTCTGTCGCGCCGGGCCCGAGCGCGGCTCGGAGGTACCCATCGGGCTCGATGACGTATCGCGCGGGACGGACTTCGGGTGCGGGGCCCTTGGGTGCTGGCGCCGGCGCACCGGGCACGTTCGGGCTGGCGCTGGTGCGGCGGGCGCGGGGCTGGGCGTAGGCCGCCGGGTTGACCACGCTGATCGCGAGCGTGAAGTCCGCTGGCCGCGCGGCGGGGTCGAGGCGGGCCGCGGGCTCAGTGCGAGTGGTGCTGGAGGAGCATCCACCCAGCGCGACGAGCGAGGCCATGGCGCACGAGGAGAGCAGGTTGCGAAGGCGAGGGGCCATTGGCGCAGTCTATCGTGGTGCGCGAGGGCCGGACGACCATGACCACCGACGCAGGCGAACGCAAAGACGGTGGCGGGCTCGGCGTCGCCCTGGTCGTGGGCAGCGCGGGCGCGTTCGGGCTGATGGCCTTGTTTGAGTCGTGGGCCGAGGCGGGCGGTTCAGGCACCACGACGACGCTCTCGCTCCGCTTCGCTCTCGCGGCGGTGGTGCTGTGGATCGTGGCGCTGGTGCGGAAGGAGCGGGTGCCGCGGGGCGTAGGCCTGTGGGCGCGGCTCGGGATGGGCGCGGTGCTGTATTACCTTGAGGCGCGGTTCTATTTCGGCGCGATTGATGCGGGGGCACCGTCGGGGCTGGTGGCACTGCTGCTCTACACCTTTCCCGGACTGGTGGCGATCGGGGCCAAGGTGCTGTTTGGGGAGGCGTTGACGGCGGCGCGCGTGGCGGCGCTGGTGCTGGCGTTGGTTGGTGCCGGGCTCACCGTTGGCCGCGTCGATCAGGCTCCGCTGCTGGGCGTGCTGCTGGGGATCGGTTCGGCGGTGGTCTACGCAGCGTACATCCTCGCTGGTGCCGGGCTGGCCCGACACGCCGAACGCCAGCGGGCGGCGGGTGTCGAACGACCGGTTTCGGCGCTCGTGACCGCGGCGCTGGTGACCAGCGGCGCGGCGATCAGTTTCACGGTCGAGGCCACGATCACCGGCTCGCCAGTGCCCACTGCGCCTCTCGGCGCGATCGGCATTGTCGCGATTGCGCTGGTTTCCACCGTGTTTGCCATCACGGCCCTTCTGGCGGGCATCGCGCGGGTGGGCGCGGTGCGGGCCGCGTCGCTCTCGATCGTCGAGCCGCTGGTGACCGTTGTTGTTGGCTGGCTGGCGCTGGGCGAGGCGATGACGCTGACGCGCGTGGTCGGGGGCGTGCTCATTCTGGCGGGGACGGTGATCGCCGCACGGGCGAAGTGAGTTTGAACTCGATCGGGAACGGGATCGGGATCGGGACTCGATTCGGAGAATCGAGGTACCCAAGGCCAAGGCCTCACGCACCTCGGAACGGCACCGCGCGGCCTTGCGAATCCACCGCCACCATCACCAGTGTGGCGCGCGTCACGGATACCACCTCGCCCCCGGCGTTGCGCTCCGCTTCCACCTCGACCTCGATCGTCACGCTCGTGCGGCCTTCGCGAATCGTTCGCGCGTAGCACGAGACGATGTCGCCCAGATGCACAGGCTGCTTGAACTCGACCTTGTCCATCGACACGGTGACCCAGCGGTGCTGGCCGTGGCGGCGGGCCTGGACGAACCCGGCCTGGTCGATGACGCTGAGGATGACGCCGCCGAAGATGGTGCCGTAGTGGTTGGTGTCCTTGGGCATCGTGAGGATGCGCAAGGCGAGTTGCTTCTGATCGGTCGCGATGGCGGTGGAGGCGTTGGACATGGTGTGCCGCTCGCGTTACCACTTCATCCCGGCCAAACGGCGCATGGCTTCCTCGATGCGATGGGTCTCGCGCGTGAGCGACACGCGGACCCAGCCGCGGGCCGCATCGGCAAAGCCCGCGCCGGGCACGGTGACCACGCCCAGTTCTTCGATCAGGCGGCCGGCAAAGGCCCAGGAATCCATCGCGTGGCCGGTGTTCTTGTCGATCGGGCAGCGGGCCCAGACGAAAATCCCCGCACGGGGCGGCTCGACCTCGCACCCGATGGCGCGAAGGCCCGCCACCACGATCTCGCGGCGCTGGCGATACGCCTGACGCATCGATTCGATCGCGGGGTCTTCGAAGCGGTCAAGCGCCACCGCGCCGGCGTTCTGCACGGCGTTGAAGGGCCCGCTGTCGTAGTTGTCCTTGGTCTGCTTGAGCGCGCCGATCACCGCCTCGTGCCCCACCGCAAAGGCGATGCGCCAGCCGGTCATGTTGAAGGTCTTGCTGAGCGAATGGAACTCGATGGCGCAGGTCCGCTCGATGTTCGCGGATGGGGCCTGCCACAGGCTGGGGCAGGAGTTGGCGTCACCATCAAGATACAACTCGCTGTAGGCAAGGTCGCTGGCGAGCACCATGTTCCGACCCGCCGCGAACCGCACGGCTTCATCGAGCAGGGCCACGCTGCCCGCGGCACCCGTCGGGTTGCCCGGGAAGTTCAGCCACATCAACCGGCTGGACGCGGCGGTGGGCGAGAGGCGATCGAAGCGTGGGAGCCAGTGATCCTCGGGCCGCGTTTCCACGCGCTCGACATGTGCGCCGGCCATCACGGCCCCCGCGGCATACACCGGGTAGGCGGGCGTGAAGACGGTGACACTTTGACCCGGGTTGACCACGCCCAGGGGCAGGTGACCGATGCCGTCTTTGCTGCCCATGAGCGCGACGACGTGGCGGCGAGGATCGACTTTCACGCCGAAGCGGCGCTGCATGAACGAAGCGGCGGCTTCGAGGAATCGCTTGGTGCCGTAGCAGTCGGGATATTGGTGGTTAACGGGAACGCGGGTTTCGCGGTCCATCGCTTCGATGATGAAAACGGGTGTCGGCTGGTCAGGGTCGCCCACGCCCAGGTTGATGACGTCTTTACCAGCCGCGATGGCGGCGCGTTTCTTGTCGTCGATGGCGTTGAAGAGGAAGGGCGGCAGGCCGGCCAGCCGCGCGGAACGCACGCCCTCGACGGTGATCGCCTTGGGCTCGACAGCGCCGGGGGATGGGGCGGGTTGGTGAAGTGTGGGCGAGATGGCGGTCATGGTGGAGTTTAGGGTGAGGTGTTCGCGTGCGCTGACTCTCAACACCACCCTCCCCCGCTCTGGGAGCGGGGGAGGGTGGTTTATGCCCGCGTGCATGGTTAGCGTTTTTTCGGGCTCTTGTCCGACTTTGAGCGATCTGTCGTCTCGGGCTTCGGTGCCGGTTTGGTTTCGACGGGTGCTGCGGGTTTCGCCTCAGGCGCTGCGGGCTTGGAATCGGTCGATGGCTTGGCGTCGGAAGCGGGCTTGTCGGCCTCGGCCTTCTTTTTGTAGCCGTCGGAGCGATAGTCGGTGGTGTAGAAACCCGAACCCTTGAACAGCAGCGCGGCACCGGTGCCGATGAGCCTTTCAACCTTACGTTTCTTGCACTCCGGACAGACCTTGATCGGCGCGGCGGTCATCGACTGGAACTGCTCGAACCGGTGATCACAGGCTTTGCACTTGTATTCGTAGGTGGGCATGTTCAAATGGCCAAATGGCCAAATGGCCAAATGAAGACGGATTCAATCTGCGGCGGGGGCGACGGCGACTTGGGCGGGGCGGACGACGCGTTCATTGACCGTGTAGCCGATGCGCATGAGGGCGGAGACATGGCCGGGGGCGATGCCCTCGGCGGGTTGCTGGAAGACGGCTTCGTGGCGCGTGGCGTCGAAGGTGTCGCCGGGTTGGGGGCGGATGAGTCCGACGCCGTGCTGCGTGAGGGCGCCGAGGAGTTCTTCCTTGATCATGGTCACGCCACTGATGATCGCCGCGGCGGTGGTCTTGGTCGGGTCCTGGCCCAAGGCCATGTCGAAGTGGTCAACCACAGAGAGGATGTTGCTCAGCACGCCACGGACGGCCTGTTCGCGTGCGTCGCGCTCGTTCTGGTGGGCGCGGCGCTGGTAGTTCTGGAAATCGGCGAGGGCGCGCTTGTGCGCGTCGATGGCTTCATCGCGCTCAGCGCGCAGTTTGACGATCTCGGCGTCCAGCCGCTCAAACTCCGCCGCGGTTTCGTCGACCGTGCGGGAAGCGTCTGCGGTTTCGGCGTGTTCGGCGGACGCGGCGGGTGCGGCGGGTTCGCTGGCGGCGGGCTGCTCTGGCTTGGGCTTGGGTTTGAAGAAATCCATGGTTGCTGCTCGGGAAGTTTCGATCGTTTCAATTCACCATAGGAGTGGAAGGCTGTCGGTTTCGTCTTACCACCCTCCCCCGCTCCCAGCGGGGGAGGTGCCGAGCGGAGTGAGGCGGAGGGGGCTCTCGTTGGATGCATGTGCGTCGCGATCATCTGCCGTCACCCAATCCCCCCTCCGTCACTCGCAAAGCCTCGCCCCCCAAATGCCGCCTCCCCCGCTGGGAGCGGGGGAGGGTGGTGGAGGCACGCGTTGCTCAGCCGCCGAAGACCTTTTTCCAAAACCCTTGGCTCTCGGGCATCACTGATTCGTTCTCGCCCGCGGCGAACTCGCGGAGGAGTTTTTCCTGCTCTTTCGACAGGCTGGTGGGAATCTCGATCTTTACGCCGATCACCAGGTCACCGCGGCGTTGCGTGCGAAGGTCGGGCAGGCCCTTGGCGGGGATGCGGAGGATGGTGCCGTGCTGGGTGCCGCGGGGCACGGCGAGTTTTTCCCGGCCGCCTTCGAGCGTGGGGATATCGATCTCTCCACCCAGCGCGGCTTTTGCGAACGACACGGGTACTTCGAGCAGCAAGTGATCCTGCTCGCGCTGAAAATGGTTGTGCTCGCGCACGCGCACCACGACGTGCAGGTCGCCCCGGATGCCCTCGCCCGCGGGCGATTCCTCGGGCACCGGCGGCTCGCCCTCGCCCTTCACCCGGATCGGTTGGCCATCGTGGATACCCGGCGGGATGCGCACGGCAATCGTGCGCTGCTTGGCGACGCGGCCTTTGCCACGGCAGGCGGAGCAGAACTCCTTGATGACCTTCCCGCGTCCGCGGCAGGCGGGGCAGGCGGTGACCATGCGGAACATGCCACCGAGGCCGGTCTGTTGCACCTTGCCCTGGCCGCCGCAGTGCGGGCACGAGACGGGCTTGGAGCCTTCCTTCGCGCCCGAGCCGGTGCATTTTTCGCAGACATCGAGCCGCGTGAACTCCACCTCGCGCTCGCAGCCGCTGAGCACTTCTTCGAGCGTAATGGCCACTTCGGTTTCGAGGTCGTACCCGCGGGGCGGGCCGCGATGGCCGCCGCGGCGCTGACCGCCACCTGCACCATTGCCGAAGATGTCGCCGAAGATCGAGAAGATGTCTTCGACGTTCATGCGCGAGAAGTCGTGCGCCGCGGGCCCGGCGGCGGCGGACTTCAGGCCCTCGCGCCCGTACTGGTCGTAGACCTTGCGCTTCTGCTCGTCGGCGAGGACTTCGTACGCCTCAGCGGCTTCTTTGAACGCCCGCTCGGCCTCCGCGTCGCCCGGGTTGCGGTCGGGATGGTGCTTCATCGCGGCCCGGCGATAGGCGCGCTTGATCTCCTCCGCGTCGGCTTTCTTGTCGACGCCCAGGATTTCGTAGTAGTCGCGGGTTGAGGGCATAAGACTTCACCAAGGCAGAACCACCGAGACACCGAGACACCGAGGGAGCACCGAGAAGAGAGAGGGAGAACAAAAGGCCGGACACACAGGCCTAAACGACACGTCGGCGGATGCCGTCTTTGAGGATCGGAACACAGAAGTTGATAAGGAGGCCGATACGCTTGCAGGAGAGTCGCAGGTAGGTAAGCAGTTGAACCTCGTGGATCGGCTGGAGCGCCTCCACGGCCTTGATCTCCATCACGACTTGCTGGTTCACCAACATGTCAAGGCGGTAAGCGGGCTTGATCGTGTGCCCCATGAACTCGATCGGCAGTTCGACCTGCCGCGCCACGTCCAATCCGCGCGTACGCATGGAGATCGCGAGACATTCCTCGTACGCCGATTCAAGCAACCCCGGCCCCAGCGCGCGATGCACATCGATCGCCGCGCCGATGATTGATTCGGTCAGCGGGTCGTGGCCCTCAACATTGGCCGCCAAAATGGGTGCTGCGGTCCTCAAAGCAGGCTGGCAGGAGCAATCCCAACAGCCTGTATAACAACTCTCTTACACCTCGGTGCTCCCTCGGTGTCTCGGTGTCTCGGTGTCTCGGTGTCTCGGTGGTAAATCTTCTCGAAGGGCTCACGCCACCGCGCCCGTCACCGGCTGGGCCTTATCCTTCAGTTCCGCGATCATCACGCTGGTGGTCAGCATGAGGCCCGCGACGCTGGCGGCGTTGAGCAGGGCCGTCCTGGGGACCGTGGCCGCGTCGATGATGCCGGCCTTCACCAGGTCGGTGTACTCGTGGGACTGGGCGTTGTAGCCGAAACCGCCGGTGCCCTCCTTGATCTTTTCGACCACGATGTCGCCATCCTGGCCGGCGTTCACGGCGATCTGCTTGGCGCAGGCCTCGACCGCAGCGGAGACGATCTCGTAGCCCAGTTTCTCGTCGCCCCTGGCCTTGCCCATGGCCTTCTCGATCGCGGGCTGGGTGCGGATGAGCGCCACGCCGCCACCGGGAACGTAGCCGGACTTGGCCGCGTGACGGGTGGAGTTCAGGGCGTCGTCGACGGCGTCCTTCTTCTCCTTCATGGCGACTTCGGAGAGGCCGCCGACGTTGATGATGGCGACGCCGCCGGTGAGTTTGGCAAGGCGCTCGTTGAACTTCTCGCGGTCGTAGTCGCTGGTGCTCTTGTCGTGCTGGGCCTTGATCTGGGCGGCACGGGCCTCGATGTCGCCCTTCTTGCCTGCGCCCTCGATGATGGTCGTCTCGTCCTTGTTGATAACGACCTTCTTGGCACGGCCGAGTTCGCCCAGTTCGATCGATTCGAGGCTGCGGCCCAGGTCCTCGCTGAAGAACGTGCCGGCGGTGAGCACGGCCACATCGCCCATGATGGCCTTGCGGCGATCGCCGAAGCCCGGGGCCTTCACGGCGCAGATCTTGAGCACGCCGCGGAGGCGGTTCACGACGAGCGCGGCAAGCGCCTCGCTCTCGACTTCCTCAGCAACAACCAGCAGGGGCTTGCCGGTGGTCGCGATCTTGTTCAGGAACGGGAGGAAGTCCGCGAGGTTGGCGATCTTCTTCTCGTAGAGCAGGACGTAGCAATCTTCGAGCACGCACTCGGTGGTCTTCGGGTCGGTCATGAAGTAGGGGCTGATGTACCCCTTGTCGAACGCCATGCCCTCGACGTATTCGAGCGTGGTTTCGGCGGCCTTGCCCTCTTCGACCTCGACCACGCCCTCGGCACCGACCTTAGTGATTGCCTCGGCGATCAGTTCGCCGATCTTCGCGTCGTGCGACGCGGAGACCGTGGCGACCTTGACGTAATCGGCCTTGCCCTTGCACTTCACGGCCATGGCGTCGAGGGCTTCGGCCGCGGCCTGGGCCGCGCCGTTGATGCCGCGCTGGATCAGCACGGGGTTGGCCCCGGCGGCCACGTGGCGCAGGCCTTCGGTGAAGATGGCCTCGGCGAGCACGGTGGCGGCGGTGGTGCCGTCGCCGGCTTCGTCGTTGGTCTTTTTGGCGACCTCGGTGACCATCTTCGCGCCCATGGATTCAAAGGGCTCGGGGAGGGTGATCTCTTTCGAGACCGAGACGCCGTCGTTGGAGATGGAGGGCCCGCCGTAGGACTTCTGAATAGCCACATGACGGGCGGAAGGGCCCATGGTGACCTTGACAGCGCGAGCCAGTTGGGCCACGCCCTTCTTCATTTCGAGGAGGGCGGCATCGTTGAACATGAGTTGTTTGGCAGACATGGGGATACCTCGGAGAGGCACTGGGCACTGGGCACTAGGCACTAGCAGAAGGCCTGGCGTCCATTCCCGTGCGGTGGTGTGGTCAGGATTTCGAACCTTGTTCGAGCGTGCGAATCAGGCCGGCGAGCATTCGTCCGACTTCATTGACGTGCTTGAGAACGGCCTCATACGCGCTCTGCTGCACGTACTCGAGCCGACAGGCGATGAGCAACTGCGTATCGATCTCGTAGAGCGAACCGCGTGCCGCGCGCAGGAAGCGGATGTAATCCGCCGTGCTGCCACGACCATAACCCTCAGCGATGTTGCTGGCCACGGACACGGCGGCGCGGCGCAACTGGGCAATCAACCCAAATCGTTCAGACTCGGGTAGGCTGCGGCAGATTGCGTAGATCTCAAGCGCGAGATCGACGGCTTTCTGCCAGACAAGCAAGTCGCGATGTGAGTGAATGTCACTCATATCATTCTGCTAGTGCCCAGTGCCCAGTGCCTGATGCCTAGTGCCTATGCCTCAGCCCTCAATGACGCCGAGGAGCTCGCTCTCCTTGATGATCAGGTGCTTCTCACCCTTGAGTTCGACTTCGGAGCCGGCGTACTTGCCGTAGACGACCGTGGAACCGATCTTCACGCTCATCTCGGCGCGCTTGCCGTTTTCGAGCAGTTTGCCCGGACCGGCGGCGATGACTTTGCCGCGGACGGGCTTCTCCTTGGCCGACTCGGGGAGGAAGATGCCCGAGGCGGTCTTGCTCTCGGCTTCGATGGGCTTGACAAGGACGCGATCTTCGAGGGGCTTGATGGACATGGGTTACTCCAAATACCAAATTGCCAGATGACCAAATGGCCAAAGAAGACAGTTCAGACGGACGGCGCGACCGGCGCGACCTTGGCGCTCCGGCGGCTCATGATGACTTCCACGACGATGGGCATGATCGAGACGACGATGATGCCGAGGACGACGATTTCGAAGTTCTTCTTCACCCAGGGGATGTTGCCGAACCAGTGGCCGGCGAGCACGCAGATGAAGACCCAGGCGACGGCGCCGGCGATGTTGTAGAAGACGAACTTGCCGTAGTTCATCGCGCCCGCGCCCGCGACGAAAGGGACGAACGTGCGGACGATGGGCACGAACCGCGCCAGCACCACGGCTTTGCCGCCGTATTTGTCGTAGAACGCGTGGGCGCGGTCGAGATGCTTGCGGTTGAGCAGTTTGCCCCAGAAGCCCAAGCCCTCGCCGCGGAAGACGCGCGGGCCGAGGTACTTGCCGACGTGATAATTCACCGCGTCGCCGATGATCGCGGCAATCGTGAGCGTGCCGAGCAGCACCCACAGGTTGAGCCGCGTGGCTTCGCCGTCCGACGACGTGAACGCGCCGAGGGCAAACAGCAGCGAATCGCCGGGCAGGAAGGGCATCACGACCAAGCCCGTCTCGGCAAAGATGATCCCCGCGGCAATCGCGTACACCCACGCGCCGTGCTGGGCGATCAACTCGCCCAGGTGACGGTCAAGGTGCAGGAAGATGTCGAGGATCTGCTGCATAAGAGGCTAACCACCGAGGCACAGAGACACCGAGGAAGCACCGAGAAGAAAGAAGGAGGAAAACGGGGAGGATCGGAAAGATGAGGAAGAGGAGGAAGAGGGAGGAAAGGAAAGAAGACGGGAACGGGGACTCGACTCGGAGAGTCGAGGTACCCAGGGCGGGGAACAGGTCAGACCTTGGGGCGCACGCCGATGGGCACGGTGCCGCCACCGCCGCCGGCACCACCTCCACCGCCCTTCTTGGGGCCGTCCTTCAAAGCCTCGGTGGCCTTGTGCCCGCTGACAGCGGCCTTGGCGTCGGCCTTGGAATCGGCGGCATTGGGAATGACGGACTTGGCGACGGGCTTGAAGCCGCCGCCGGAGTTGCCGAGTTTGTTGAAGAGGTCTTTGGCTGAGGGCATGAGATGCTCCGTAGAAGGTGGACAAATCAGGCAGCGCGACGCTTGCCGGATTTGGAAGGTGCGGATTTGCGACGAGACGAACGGGTTGCGCGCGTGTTCAGCCCGAGCGAGCGTTTGACATCTTCCCAAGGCACGAGGGGCTTTCCGGCGTTCTCGCGAACCGCCTCGTCAAACGCCGCGAGGTCGCGGGCGTCTTCGAGCGCCTCGTCACGTCCGGACGGCTGCTCAGCCGAAGCCTTCGTCGCGGTGCGGATCACCGCCTCAACCTTCGCGCGATTCCACCCCTTGGGGTACTTGTTGGGGTCCTTCTTCATGATCTTCGCCTTCACCATCGTCATTCGTCCAGTCGTATGCGAACTCGACCCGGCTCCACGGTCACGATCGCCCCTGATTCCAACTCGGCTCCGTATTTGTTCAGGGCACGTTCGCACGCCGCAGCATGATGACTGACGGAAACACCTGAAATTCTGAGAATCCCGTGATGCAGAACTCCTCGAACAACGGCGAGTTCTCCAAAATCTCGATCCAGCGTAACCAAGACACGCTTCTCTACGAATGCACGCCTCAGAATCTTTTCATCACCCGGATCACGCGGCCAATCGCCAGCCCATTCGACCTCGTGCCCAGCCTGGCGAAGCGACACGGCCACCGGCCCAGACATGCACGAATCGAGGAGAAGCCTCACGCGGCTTTTCCTCCTTGCGCCTGATCGATGGCGGGCTCGACCCGTTCATGCCCGACTACACGATGCGCGTATACCAGGCACGCCCGAACATCCTCCTGCTCAAGCCACGGGTACGCGGCCACGATCGCTTCGGGCGTGTCGCCCGCCGCGAGCATGCCCAGCACATGTTCAACTGCCAGCCGACGACCGCGGATGATCGGCTTGCCGCCGAAAATCGCGGGGTTGACGGTGATTCGATTGAGAAGGTCAGCATGCGTCATGGGTCAGTTCTTCGGTTTGAGCTTCATCTTTCCATCGCCCGCCGCGGTGAGATACTCGCAGAACTCTCGCATACTGAACTTGTGCCCGTGGTCCTTCCACTTGCCGACAGGCATCCACTCAACCGTGGCTTTCCCGATTCGAAGTCTGCCAACCCGACCGTTCTTATCGGATACATGCAGAATGACACCATCGTTCCTGAGCGGAAGCGGCTCGTCGATCTTGAGACTGACCTTCATTGATGCTCCTCAGAACCCCATTCCCCCCATGCCGCCCATTCCACCCATGCCCGGCATCCCGCCGCCCATCCCGCCCATGCCACCGCCGCCGTGCCCGTGGTCGTGCCCGTGGCCTTCGTCTTCGTCCTTCGGGGCGTCGGTGATCACGCAGTCGCTGGTCAGCAGCACCGTCGCGACGCTCGCGGCATTCACGAGTGCCGTGCGGTCAACCTTGGCCGGGGTCAGCACGCCCTGCTTGAGCAGGTCGCCATATTCGCCGGTGAGGGCGTTGTAGCCAAAGGATGCGCCGGCCTTGCCGTCGCCGCCTTCGATGACCTTGGCGACCACGACGGTGCCCTTGTCGCCCGCGTTGTCGGCAATCGTCTGGAGGGGCACGAGCAGCGCCTTGTGCACCGTGTCCATGCCGGCGGCCGCGTCAAACTTGAAACTGCCGATGTCTTCGGACGTCACATCGCCGTCGGCGGTGGCCTTCTTGCTGTAGACCATCTTCCACTCGGGAAGGGCCTCGATCGCCTTGCGAGCGCGGATGAAACTGGTCCCACCGCCGGGAACCACGCCCTCGGCGACCGCGGCGCGGGTGGCATGCAGCGCGTCCTCGACGCGGGCCTTCTTCTCTTTCAGTTCGGCTTCGCTGGCCGCGCCGACCTTCACCTGGGCCACCCCGCCGGACAACTTGGCGAGGCGCTCCTGGGCCTTCTCGCGGTCGTAATCGCTGGAGGTGGCCTCGATCTCGCGACGGATCTGCTCGATGCGGGCCTGGATGTCCTTGGTGCTGCCCGCGCCCTCGATGATCGTCGTGTTGTCGGCATCGACCTCGAGTTTCTTGGCCATGCCCAGGTGCTTCAGTTCGACCTTCTCGAGTTCCGCGCCGGTGTCCTTCATGATTGCCTCGGCACCGGTGAGGATCGCGATATCCTCCAGCATCGCCTTGCGGCGATCACCATAACCCGGGGCCTTCACGGCACACACCTGCAGCGTGCCGCGCAGTTTGTTGATGACCAGCGTCGCCAGGGCTTCGCCCGTAACGTCTTCAGCGATAATCAGCAGCGGCTTCTTCGCCTGCATCACCTTCTCGAGCAGCGGCACGAGTTTCTGCACGTTGTCGATCTTGTCCTCGTGAATGAGGACCAGGGCCTTGTCGAACTCGCACTTCATGGCTTCGACGTTGGTCACGAAGTTGGGCGAAAGGAAGCCGCGGTCGAACTGCATGCCTTCGACCACGGTCACTTCGGTCTCGGCGGTCTTGCCTTCTTCAACGGTGATGACGCCGTCCTTGCCGACTTTGGCGAAGGCGTTGGCCATGATCTTGCCGATCTCGAAGTCGTTGTTGGCCGAGATGCTGGCGACGTTCTCGATGTCCTTGTTGCCGCTGACGGGCGTGGCCTGCTTCTCGATCGCGGCCGACGCGGCCTCCACGGCCTTCTTCATGCCGCGAACCAGCGCGTTGGCATCGCAGCCCGCAGCGATGTGCTTGAGACCCTCACGGAAGAGCGCCTCGGCGAGCACGGTGGCGGTGGTGGTGCCGTCGCCCGCGTCGTCGCTGGTCTTGCTGGCGGCCTGCTTAACCAGTTGGGCCCCCATGTTCTCGATCTTGCAGGTGAGTTCGATCTCCTCGGCGACCGTCACGCCGTCCTTGGTCACGGTGGGCCCGCCCCAGGACTTGTCGAGGACCGCGTTGCGGCCGCGGGGCCCGAGCGTGGCCTTCACCGCCCGCGCCAACTTCTCAACCCCCGCAAACAGCGACTGGCGGGCATCCACATCAAACGCGAGTTCCTTGGCGGCCATCTTCAGGGCTCCGGGTCTAAAGGTTGAGAGTCGAAAATCAGTCCGGGGGACGTTCGGGGAAAACCATCGGTCGCTCGTGGCGAGCCGATGGCGTGAGAGGGTATTGGCAAGGTGTGTGCCAGCCAAGAACGCGGGCGTGGCGCTGGGCTGGGTGATCGCGGTTGCCGCCGCGCCACGTCGGGCCCTTTCGAGGCAGGTCGCGGGCCGTTTCCGGGGAGTCAGGTCGGATTGTGGCGATGGCCAATGCCTGCTCACGTCTGAGACGTGTCAGACCCATCCCCCGCCCCTGCCTTTCTGGCAGAGCCCCGACCCGCCTTCCAAACCCCTTCCAGCCGGGCGCGGCACTTCTACCATCGCGCCCATGGCCAACGCCCCCGTCCCCCCCGCCCCGCCCGTCCCCCCAGTCGCTTCCCCCACTTCCCCAGCATCGACCGCCGCCGCGCGCTCCCGCTTTGCGCCCCTCTCCACCAAAGACCTGACCAACTCTGCGACCCTGACGCCGAGCGACCTGGGGCTCGTCTTGTCCACCGCAGCCAGTGTGAAACGCGACCCCTCCCTCGCCGCGACCGCACTCGCGGGCCAATCCATCGTGCTGCTCTTTGAGAAGCCCTCGCTGCGCACCCGCATGACCTTCGAGGTCGGCATTCACCGCCTGGGCGGCCACGCCATCTACTACGACCACGCCAAGGAGCGCATCGGCCAGCGCGAAACGATTCACGACTACGCGCGCAACCTGGAGCGCTGGGTGGCCGCGATCGTCGCTCGCACCTATTCGCAGCAGACCGTCGACGAACTCGCGCGGCACGCGCGCGTGCCGGTGATCAACGCGCTCTCCGACGCGTATCACCCGTGCCAATCCCTTGCCGACCTGCTCACTCTTCGCGAGCGCTTCGGGAAACTCGAAGGCCTGCACCTGGCGTACGTCGGCGACGGGTGCAACACCGTCGTCTCACTCATGCACCTGTGCCCGAAACTGGGCGTGCATATCACCGTCATCACGCCCGAGGGCTATGCGCCCCCCGCCAGTGAAGTACGCATCGCCCAGTCCTTCGCCCAAACCCACGGCACACGCCTGCGCGTCTCCACCAATCTCGACGACGTCGCCGGTGCCGACGCGGTCTATACCGATACCTGGGTCTCCATGCACCTGGAGGGCGAGAGCGAGCGCCGCGAGCGCGCCTTCCAGCCCTATCGCGTGGACACGG
The DNA here is from genome assembly GCA_964588585.1 of uncultured Phycisphaeraceae bacterium. GTDB lineage: Bacteria > Planctomycetota > Phycisphaerae > Phycisphaerales > UBA1924 > JAEUIX01. The sequence continues at coordinate 129,451 of CAZPPX010000009.1, read as the reverse complement.
CACTCATGGCGCGGGCCGCGAAGCACGCTGTGTTCATGCACTGCCTGCCCGCGCACCGGGGCGAAGAAGTCATCGACGAAGTCATCGATTCACCCGCGTCGGTGGTGTTCGATCAGGCCGAGAATCGCCTGCACGCGCAGAATGGGTTGCTGCTGCATTTGCTGGGTGGCTGAAGGAGTTTTCCGGGGTCCGGCGGTCCCCGCCGGACTGTTGCTTTCCCATGAGTTCAGATTGTCCGGCGGGGACCGCCGGACAATCCAAGGCCACGCTCACTTCACCACCTTCGAAATCGCCGCCCGCACCGCGTCGATGTCCGCCTTGCTCCCGCCCGGCCTCACCAGCAGTGTCCGCCCGTCGGCACCGATCACGACGAGCGCGGGCAGATCCGTGATGCCGAAGCGCCGCGCGACGGGGTCGGCCTCGGTCAGCACGTCAATCTTCAGCCCCGCGTCCTTTGCGGCGGTAACCGGGTCGCCCTGGTCAAAAGCCGAGAGTCCCCACGCGGTGAAATCCCATTTCGACAAGTCCTCAATCAGCGGCTTGAGGTTCGTCAGCATTTCCGTGCTGGGCTTGGACCAGCTGGCAAAGAACGCCAGCAGCACCACCCGCCCGCGCACGTCCGACAGTTTCCGCCGCTCGCCCACCGCCGTACGCAACTCAAAGTCCGGCACGATCGCGCCGCCTGAGAGCAGCGCTCGCCCCCGCGCCCTGAACTTCGGCGGCACCGGCGGCGGCTCGTAATCGGTGATGATCCGGTACCCCACCGGAATCGAAAACTTGAACTCGCCCGGATCGATCTCCACGCCCACCTTCAGGTCGCGAATCTCCATCGTCGAGAAACCCGGTCCCTGCGGCGTCACCACGAGCCTGTCCACACGCCTGGGCAAGCGGTCATCCTCGGAAATGAACCACCACGCGTCGGTCTCGACCTCGTCGATCGCGCTTGAATCCACGCGGATGATGTCGCAACTCACGCCGTCAATCGCCCGGCGACCTTCCCACGTCACCTTCGCCGGACCCGGCTCGAGCGTCGGCTTGGCCACGGTGCCGGGCCAGGCCGAGAGCCACCACACCAGCCAGCGCCCGCCGTCATCGAGCAACCCGTCGGCATCGGCCAGCGGCGCTTCGATGATCTCCTTGGCCGAGGGGCGGATCGAGATCACGCCATCGGTGCTCGTCAACGTATGAAAATCACCTGACCTGATCGAATCCGGCCAGGTCACGCCCCCCTTGGCCACAAAGCGCCACGAAGCGGGGTCATTCAACTTGAACTCCGCAAACACCACGCGACCGGTCACGTTGGGCTCGATCGCCGCCAGCGCCCCCAGCTCCCGGCTCTCGGCACTGAACATGAGCGTGCCCGCCTTGGCCATCGCGGCATCCGCCTCCCGGATGATCTGGCGCGGATCAGGATCAAGCCGCGCGGGGTGCGCGCTCGCGACCGCCGCAACCAGCGCCCAAACCAGCCCCACCACCACCCGCACCCCGCCCCCGCCACGACCGCCGAGGAGTCGATTCATCCCCAATCCTACGGGCGAATCCGGGTACACTCAGCCAGCCACCATGGACTTTGAACCTCGCCACGACGAACTCCTCCGCCGCGCCCGCGCCGGCGGCCCCGGCGGCACCGAGGCCCTCACCACGCTCCTGAGCGAACTGGGCATCGTCATCCGCCAGCGCATCGCCACCAAGATCAGCCCCGCATGGCGGGCCGTGCTCGACGAAGACGACGTGATGCAGACGACCTACCTCGAAGCGGTGCTGAAACTCGACCGCTTCGTCACGGGCGGGCCTAAGGACTTTCTCAACTGGCTCTCGCGCCTGGCGGAAAACAACCTGATCGATGCCGTGCGCGCCATGGAAAGCGCCAAGCGCCCCGACCCGCGCAAGCGCGTGGCCCAGGGCGGGAACCCCGAGGAATCCGCCATCGCGCTCATCGACATGCTCTCCAGCGGCGGCGCGACGCCCAGCCGCGTCGTCGGCCGAGGCGAGGCCGCCGCCCTCATGGACCTGGCCCTCAAGCGCCTGCCGCCAGATTACGAGCGCGTCATCCGCCAGTACGACCTCGCCGGGCGCTCCGCCAGCGAGGTGGCCCGCGAGATGGGCCGCTCGGAAGGTGCTGTGTTCATGCTCCGCGCCCGTGCCCACGAACAACTGGCCGAACTGATGGGTTCTGACTCCAAGTTCTTTTCCCAGGGGTCGTGAGCAATCGGCCATTCCGCCGTTGCCTTGGTTCGGGAGCCTTGCGTGTCCGAACAGCCCCCCAATCCAACCCCCGACCCCACGCCGACGCCTTCGCCGACCCCCACGCCAACCCCCCTTCCAGGTACCGGCTCCGGTTCCGATCGCGAACGCGCCCTGATCGAAGGGGCCCTCCGCCAGGCCTCCCCGCGGCCGGCTGGCGAACTCTTCCCGCCGCGCGCCCGCGGCCTGCCCAAAGACGCCATCCCGGGTTACGAAATCGTCCGCGAAGTGCACCGCGGCGGACAGGGCGTGGTCTATCTCGCCGTGCAGCGCTCCACGCAGCGCAAGGTCGCCATCAAAGTCATCCACGGCGGGCCCCTCGCCGGCGACCGCGAACGCGCCCGCATCGAACGCGAAGTCCGCATCCTCGCGGGACTCGACCACCCGGGCATCGTGAAAGTGCACGACTCGGGTGTGCTCGCCTCCGGCTCGTCTTCCTCCCCCTCCGGCGAGCGCTCCGCCAGCGACCTGGGGCTCGAGGGTGCCTTCTACTTCGTGATGGACTATGTCTCGGGCCACACGCTCGACGCGCTCATCGGCACCGAGCCCAAGCCCATCGATCAAGTCCTGCGCCTCTTCATCGAGATCTGCGAGGCCGTGAGTGCCGCGCACCTGCGGGGCGTGATCCACCGCGACCTCAAGCCCTCGAACATCCGCCTGGATGCCGGCGGCCGTCCGCACATTCTGGACTTCGGCCTGGCCAAGATCGCGGCCGGTGCCGACGACAGCGCCAGCACTGGCAGCAACGGCAACAACGCAGCCGCAGGCGGCAAAGGAACCACACGCTCTGGCACACATCCCCGTACCCCCCGCGTCATGACCATGACCGGGCAGTTCGTGGGCTCCCTCCCCTGGGCCAGCCCCGAGCAGGCCTCGGGCCTGCCCGACAAGGTCGATCTCCGCACCGACGTCTACTCGCTGGGCGTGATCCTCTACCAGATGCTCACGGGGCGCTTCCCCTATCCCGTGATCGGGCAGATGCGCGACGTGCTCGACAACATCCTCAAGGCCGAGCCCGCCCGGCCTTCCACCGTCCGCCGCCAGATCAACAACGAAGTCGAAACCATCGTCCTCAAATGCCTCGCGAAAGAGCCTGAGCGCCGCTACCAGTCCGCGGGCGAACTCGCCCGCGACCTGCACCGCTATCTGCGCGGCGAGCCCATCGAAGCCAAACGCGACAGCGGGTGGTACGTCATCGGCAAGCACCTGCGCCGCCACCGCGGCCCCGTCGCCGCAGCGATCGGGGCGCTCGCATTGCTCATCGTCTTCGCGGGCGTCATGGCCCTGATGTACACGCGCGAGGCGGGCCTGAAAGACCAACTGGCCGACCAACTGGCGCAGACCCAGGCCGAATCGCGCGCCAAGGCCGAGGCCCTCGACCACGCCCGCGCCAACTTCGACGCCTCCCGCAACATGGCCCGCGTGTTCATGAGCGACTTGGCCGACGGCCTCGAAGACCTGCGCGGGGCCACGCCCGTGCGCGAACGCCTGCTCGTCGCCGCCCGCGCGTCGCTCGAACGCCTCGCCGCCGAGGCCTTGCGCGTCGCGGCGAAAGCACCGGGCAGCGTCACCCCCGACAAGCCGCCCGCGCTCGATCCGGCCCTTCGCCGCGAACTGGCCGAAGCCCACGACCGCGTGGGCGACATCGAGGCCGGCCTCTATCTGCCCCGCACCGGCACCACCGCGCAGGGTGCCGCCCACTACGACCGTGCCCGCACCATCCGCGAGACTTTGATCGCCGAAGCCCCGAACGAACCCGCGAACCAGTTGGCGATGGCCGAGAGCCTCCGCCGCGCGGCCGACGCCCTGCTGCGCTCGGGCAAAGCCACCGACAGCATCCCGACCTATGACCGAGCCGTGGCGCTGATCGACAGTGCCCTCACCACGCTCCCCGCCACCGAGACGCGCGCCCGGCAATCGCGCATCGAGGCGCTGGCCGACGCCGCGTGGGCCCGCGTGCAAGCCGCCGACGCGGCCCGCGACACCGAGCGCGCCCCGGGCCTCATCGCCGAGGCCCTTGCTTCCTACGGCGAAATCGAGTCCTACTGGCGCGACCGCTTCCGCGCCGACGTGGGCGATCGGCTCGCGGTCCGCCGCCTGGGCCGCGTGACCGACCAGCGCGCCCGCGCGCACGTCACGCTGGGCCGCGCGCTCTCCGCCGCCGCGAGCGCCGCGACCAAGGCCGGTCAGGCCGATGACGCCGCGCGCCTGGCGCGCGACGCCGACGCGTCCCTCCGCGAAGCCGTGCGCTTGGGCGAACTCGCCGCCCTCGACTTCGAACGCCTGCACGGCGCCCACCCGCAAAGCGGCATCCTCCGCCGCGAGCAGATGCTCGCCCTCTACAACACCGGCGACGCCCTCATGCGCATGGGCGACGCGGCCTCATCCGACGCGCCCAGCACACCCCCCACCCCCGCACCCGACTACCCCGCCGCCTCCCACTACCGCGCCGCGCTCGCCAAGTTCACCCTCGCGCGGGCTCTGGCCGAGGAACTCGTCGCCGCCGACGCCTCCAACCTCTCCGCGCGGCGCGAACTCGCGCTGGTCCTGAACAAACTGGGCAACACGCAACGCGATCTCTCACGCCTGAACCTCGCTTCGCGCGCTGAAGCCCTCGCCACCTTCGAGCGCTCCCTCGCCATCCGCCAGGACCTGTTCGCCACCGACCCCACCGAGCAGCACCGTCGCGACCTCGCCGTGGCCTTCTTCAAACTGGGCGAGATAGAGAAACTGGGTGCCGAATCCGCCACCGGCACCACGCGCACCGAAGCCCTTGCCCGCGCCCGCCTCCACTACACCCGTTCCCGCGAGGCCTTCCAGGCCCTCGTCGCCGCCAGCATCGCCGTGCGCGAGTCCGAAACCGCCCGCGTGAACCAGGACCTTGCCGACATCGAAGACGCCCTGCGCAAAGCCCCATGAATCCTCACCATCCTGCCCGATTCCACAACGAATCCAGCCGCTTTTGACGTGATCCGCAGCCAATCTCATGTAAACTAAAGCGTGCGGCACACACCCCACACTTCACCAACCTGCATCCCACGCCTAATCCTTCCTTCGCCCCACAACGCCTTCATCGTCCCGTCCCGATCCGTTCCTGCCCCACCGCCCGCGGAGAGTGAGCATGACGCGTCATCGCGCCCCTTCGTCCCCTTCTATCCATCCCGCACCCGCGCGGTCCGCGCTCCGCCTCGCGCTCCTCGCGGGCGGCAGCATCGCGCTCTTCGCCGGCCACGTCGCCGCGCAAACCGACGTCCAGTGGAACAACGCCAGCGGCGGCTCATGGAGTCAGGCCAGCAACTGGTCCACGAACCAGGTGCCCAACAACAGCGGCCCCAATCGCTTCAACGCGCTCATCACCCTTGATGGCGTCTACGCCGTCGCCCTCGCGACACCCATCACCGTCACCAACCTGCAACTGCAGAACGCCGTCGGCACCATCGATCTCAACCTCGCCGGCCGCGCGCTCAGCGTCCTGGGCACCCATCAGCAAGTCGGGGAAGCCGTCCTCGGCGGCGGCGCGGGCAACAGCCTCACCATCCGCGGCGCCGCCACGTTCGACACCGCCCTGCTCATGCAGACCCGCGTCACCACCTTCGGCCCGCTCAACTTCATCGGCGCCAGCGACAACGACATCTGCGATTCCGATGTCGACCACCGCGGCGCTGCCGCCACGCTCACCGGCACCGGCCGCCTCATCATCCAGGGAACCAGCGGCCGCTTCACCAACAACTTCGCCTCCACCTTCACCCTCGCCAGTGCCGCCCCCATCACCGGCACCGGCGGAGGCCGCTTCGTCAACAATGGCCGCCTCGTCAAGAACGGCCCCGCTTCCACCACCGACATCGACACCGTCGAGTTCGCCAACCTCGGCACCGTGGACGTCCAGACCGGCACCCTCCGCGCCAACCTGCTCGCCCCCTCCACCCTCACCGGCACCACCCTCTCCACCGGCACCTACCGCGTCGCCAACGGGGCCACGCTCGATTTCGTGGGCGCGTCCATCACCACGCTCAACGCCGATGTCACCCTCACCGGCACCGGCGCGTTTGCCGCCCTCGACAACCTCGCCCTCATCACCCCCAGCGGCAAACTCGCCCTCGCGGGCGGGCGCGATTTCACCACTACCGGCAACTTCACCAACAACGGCCAACTCACCCTCGGCGCGGGCAGCGACTTCACCGTCGCCGGCGGCTCAGCCTTCACCAACGTCTCCGGCGGCACGCTCGCTGGCGGCACCTACAACCTCACCGGTCGCCTCCTCGCCGACCTCGGCGGCACCGACATCACCTCCCTCGACGCCCGCCTCACCCTCGACGGCACCAACTCCCTCATCGGTGACACCTCCGCCAGCAACGCCGATCGCCTCGCCAACCTCTCCCGCATCGTCACCGGCGGCGAGTTCACCACCCGCAACGGCCGCGCGTTCTCCACCGGGGCCGCGACGTTCACCGTGGAGCCCACCGCGCGCGTCACCGCGGGCACCAACTCCACCATCTCGCTGGGCAACCTCGCCAACTTCGCCTCCAACACCCTCACCGATGGCGTCTATGTGGCCCAGGGCACGCTCCGTTGGAACGATGCCGCCATCCTCACGCTCAACGCCAACCTCACGCTCGATGGTGCCTTGTCGGCCGTGCGCAATCAAACGAATAACGCCGACGCGCTCGCCGCCCTCGCCACCATCTCCACCGCCCGCACCTTCACCGTCACCGGCGGGCGCGATTACGCCACCAGCACCACCGCGTTCTCGCTCGACAGCGCCACGCTCGTCGTCGGCAAGAACTCGATCGTCCGCGCCCAGAGCGCCACCACCTTCTCCTTCACCGGCGGCACGCTCGATATCTCGGGCGAACTCCGCTTCCCGGGTGCCGCGTTCACCAGCGTCCCCTCCGGCGTCTTCGTCCGCCCCGGCGGCCGAATCACCAACTCCACCAACGGGCTCGACGCCTTCAGCGCCCTCAACCTCATCCAGACCGGTGCCCAGTTCTCGGTGGCCCCGGGCGAATCACGCACGCTCGCGGGCAGCCTCTCCAGCCAGTCCACTGCCATCCTCGCCGTCGGCGAAGCCGGCGACACCGCCGCCACCCTCAACATCCCGGGCAACTTCAACCAAGCCGGTGCCACCAGCCTCGGCGGCGGTGCGCTCAACGTCACCGGCACCTATGCCCTCACCGGCCCCACCACCGGCACCGGCATCATCACCGCCGGCCAGATCGTCCTCGGCCCGGGCGGCAGCATCGCTGCCGGCAACTCCCCGGGCATGCTCGAAATCGTCGGCGAAACCGCCATCGGCGAGGGGGCCTCGCTCGTCTTCGAGATCGGCGCCACCGACACCCTCGCCGGCGTACGCGGCATCCTCAACGACTTCATCCTCTTCAACGGCCTCGTCATCCACCAAGGTCCGCAAGGCCTCGCGGGCGATGTCCGCTATTCCTTCATCAGCGCCTTCACGCCCGAGATCGGCGAGCAGTTCGTCCTCGCCCAAGCCACCGGCGGCGTCACCGGCACCTTCGCCCGGGCCGTGCCCTTCAACACCGGCATCGCGGCGCAGGTGGCGTGGGTCAACAACGAACTCGTCCTCACCGTCGTCGCGATGCCTTCGCCCGGGGCGATCGCGCCCCTGGCGCTCGCTTCGCTCGCTTTGCTCCGCCGCCGCCGCTGACCTTTTTCTTGGCGCTCGGCTTCTTTGCACCAGCCTTTTGGCCTGAGGACTTCCGCGCCAAGGGCTTGGCCTTTGGCTCGCCGTTCGCGCTCGGCACGGGCTTGACAACCCTCGGCTTCTTCGAGCCCGCTGGCTTGGCCGCCGCCGCCAGATCAACCTTGGGCAGCAACTTCCCGCTCACCAGATCACGCAGCGCCTTCACGTTGATCGTGTCCCAGTTCACGCCCTCCGGGCCGTCGCCCTTGGGCGTCTCCATCACCTTGGGCACGTTTGCCAGCGCCGTATGCCCGACGACCGCCGCGAACCCACCACCACAGTCGGCCCCGATCGTGCCCCGGCCGATGTGCTCGTGCCGATCCAGCCGCGAACCGCACACGCCCTTTGAGTCGTTCACATGCAGGCACCGCACGTTGGCCAGGCCCACCACTCGTTCAAGATCAGCCATGAACGCCGCCCCGGCAACAAGCGTCGAAAGGTCATATCCCGCCGCGTGCGCGTGACAGGTATCAATGCAGAACCCGACGCGTTCCGCCAACGCCTCGCCCGCCAGCGCGATCGTGCGCTCCCGCAGCCACGCCAGTTCCTCTAAGCCGCGGCCCAGCGAACTCCCCGCGCCGGCCACGTTCTCAAAGCACATCGCCGTGCGATAGCCCGCCGTGGCTTTCAGGATCGTCGCGCAGCCGTCCGCGATCCGCTCCAACCCCTCCTCACGGGTGCTCGTCGTATGCGCCCCGGGATGGAACACCAGCAGGCCGATGTCCAGCGCCTCGCACCGGTCCACCTCGTCGCGCAGCAGGGCGATCGAACCTTCTCGCAAACCCGGGTCCGGCGAAGCGATATTGATCAGGTACGACGCGTGGCTCGACACCCTCGCGGGCCTGCCCGGACCGGAATCCCACCCCAGCCGCGCCAGTTCGGCTTTCCACGCCGCAATCGCCTCCGCCTTCAGCGGTGGAGCCTTCCACTGCTGCTGGTTCTTGGTGAAGACCTGCACGCAATCGAGCCCCAGCCGCTCCGCTTCCAGCAGCGCCAAGTGCATCGATCCAGCAATCGAGAGATGTGAGCCGAACATGCCCGAGGGTACCCAGCCATCCGTTGGTCAGGCTTCAGCCCGAGCATGCCGGGCAGGTGCCGGGTGCGGATGCGGATGCCCATGCTGGTGCTGCAACGTTCGACCCGGGTTCCCCCGCGCCGGGGCCACGGGCGAGCCAGCATTGACTGCAACCGCTTCCATCGGCTGGCCACCCACTGCAAGAATCATACCTCGCCCCTCGCGCGACTCCCGCAGCATCGACCACCCCGTCACCGCCGGCAGCACCAGAATCCCCACAATCACCAGCAGATCAAGCGTCTCCAGCGGCCTGAACGCGCTGGGCGCAAACAGCCACACCAAGCCTAGCCCCCCAACCAGGGAACCGGCAACACACATCAGAATGAACGCGACGCGCAATCGGCGTCGGGCAGCAAGGGCAGTGGGCGGCATATCGAATCCAGATCAGCAACAATCATCAAATCGTTCAAACCGTAGCCCGGACAAGAAGTCGGTGCGTCACCAACACGAACCCCGGGACAAGGGAACACGAACGGGGGAGTGTTGTCGCAGGAATCGGCTCGGGTTTCCAGTTTGTGAGAACTGTGCAAACTGAATACTCCCAATGCCCTAGGGGGCGCCCCTCGGTCTACAGCCGAATGAAAACGGCCCGCTGTTCACGCAGCGGGCCGGGGCACTTTGGGTCGCGAGTTTCGTCGATCAGACCGTGAGTCAGCAGCCGCTGAAATAGAGCCCGATGTAGTCGGAGAGGTCATCGGGATCAACGCTCCCATCCACGTTGACATCCGCCACGGCACACGGGTTGGGGTCAAAGTAGCACGCGATGTAGTCCGAGAGGTCATCGGGGGTCAGGTTGCCGTCGCCGTCGACGTCGGCATAGCACGCGACCAGGCTCACGCCGTCATCCGAGAACCGCAGGCGAAGAGCGGGCGATTCGGGCGGGAGTTCGATCGATTCGAAACCGCCAGCGATGCTCGCGGCATCGAGCACCGGCACGTTGAGGAACGGCCCGGGAGTGAAGCCACTCGCGAAGCGGATGCGGAGCGTGCCGGCGAGGCTCGCCGAGTTCACACCCACGACGCGATCAATCTGGTCAGAGGCCGGACCGCCGACCTCGATATCAAGCGTCGAGCCTGGCAAAACTTCCAGGTCGCCCTCGATGCGCAACTCGCCAACGGAATGGCCCGGGCTGAGTGTGCCCCCAGCCAGCACCACACGCCCCTTGATGGTGCCATTCCCGGCCAGCGTGCCGCCCGGGCCGATGCGGACCGAACCCGGCACAACGTGGGCAGGATGAACGTCGCCGACCGCGACGCGTCCGCCACCCCGGACATCGACCACGCCCTGGCTCCAGGTGCGGAGTTCGGTCGCGACATCGACAAGGGCGGAGTCATTGACGAAGAGCGCGCCGTCGCCGCCCGGGCCAGAGGCCGTGTGGCCCCCGACAAACAGCGTTGTGTGGCTGGTCCAGCGCGACGCGCTACCCGTGATGGTGGCAAGGCCGGAACTGCCGGCAATGCGGCCGATACGCGCGAACTGGCTTTCGACCACGCCTCCGGAAGAGACCGTCAGTTCGCCGCGGCTCTGCCAGCCGACGTTGAAAGCATCCCCGCTGACGACGCGGCCTCCTGACGAGACGTGAACGGCCCCGCGCGGCGGCGAGGCTTGCCCCCCGGTGTTGCCAAGGCTCAGCACGCCAAGCATGTCGACCAGCGAGTTGACGCCGGTGACCGTCAGGGTGCCATCAGAACCGTTCCCGGACTCGCCGATGCCGACGCCCTCGGCGAAAAGGGCACCCCCTCCGCGTACGAGCACGTCGCCTCGGCCGCCATCAATCCCGGTGCGAAGGGCGTCGCCAACGTCGACGGTGCCGCCGTTGATGTCGAGCGTGGCGTCGCCCCGATAGCCGAGGTACGCCGTGGTTTCCACGCCAAGGGTCGCATCGCTTTCGACATTGAGCACGGCGTGAGAAGCCGCAGTGATGCCCAGGGTCGCCCGCGCACAGGTCAACGCCGCACCTTGCGACAGCGTCAGCCGCCCGTGGCCGACATCGCTAACGAGTAGTTCATCGGCGATGGTCGCGGTCGTGGTCCCGCCGCTGATCTCGGCGACGGCCTCGACCGCCGTGGCATAGAACGGGCCGACGACGAGCCGGTTGGCTTCGATCTGACCACCCTGCGCGACGCGCAGAATGGCCTCGTTGCCGAGCGATGTGCCGACGCGAACCTCATGCTGTGCGTGGAGCACACCACCGCTTCGAACCGTGGCCTCACCGGCACCGGTCGCGCCCACACAGACAAAGGACGCGTCTACGCGTGACCCAGTGCCGGTCACATGGAGAGAGCCGCTGGTCGCGCCTGTGCTCTCGTGCCCGCTTCCGAGCACCAAGCCTTCACCCACCGTGAGGTGGCCTCCGCTGCTCACACGGACGGTGCCCTGTGAACCGTTGCGGATGCCCGCAGACACGCTTCTTCCGAACGAGATGGATCCGCCGATACTGATCTCCATGACACCTGTGCCGACCCAGCCAAGGTCCACCCCCACCGGGCGTTCGGACCCGAAACGCTGATCTCGCCGTGGCTCGGGCCGAGAAGCGTGCGCTCACCCGGCGCGATGTGCACGGGGCCATCGCTTCGAAGGGTGCCTTCGCGGATCGCGAGTCGGGCGGTGCCGCCGAGCGCGTCGGCGAGGATGGTCTGCTGATTGATTCTGAGGCTGCCCTGGCTGGGATCGGGCTGCTGGGGCGCCCAGCCGCCCACGCCACTGCCGAAGTTGAACTCGTATTCGCCATCGTGGATGTACACGCGTTCAACGACGGCGTTCACGGCATCGCGATGGACGTGGGCACCACCAAGGAAGGAGTGGTAGTTGAAATCGCCGAAGAAGACCACGCGAGGCGTAACGCCGAAGGGATTCTCGGTGGAGGGTGGAGGGAATCCAGGCCAGTCGCCCGAGGCGCTGAAGTGGCAGTTGTCTCCCGGACCCGGAACAGTGAACCCGAACCAATAGCCCGGGCCAGCAAAGGCACCATTGAAATACGTTTCAAACGTGGTGGACCCGGCGAAATACCAGTATCGCTCGTCGGCCCGCGCGGAACGGCAGAGCGCCATGCCGCCCGCAACAGCGAGCAAGGAAAGGGCGGAGCGGAACCGACGGTGGCAAGGAGACAGCATGGACGACCTCCGTGAGGATGCGCCGATCGCGCCGGCGTGGACACGCCGTGACTGATCGTTCTGGCTACATCTGAGGGCGTAAAACAAGAAGGCCAGTCACAAAGACCCACGCATTTTCTGGCAAGTACCAATTTCAACTGCGGGACGCTGGCACTAGACGCAACCATCCGGCCAAAACAAGAAGCCCCCCGGTCCGAAGACCAAGGGGGCTTTGAAGGGGCTTGAAGTTGTGCCGGTACCGACTCGGTTCGGGTGCCGGGCGTCTTTGGTCAATCCATTACGGGTTGCCGAAGATGCGGTTGAGGAGGTCGGCGGCCCGCTGGCTGCCGAAGAGGAACTGCGTGCTGTTGGCGCCGCCACCCTGACCGGCGAGCGGGCGGGTGCCCGTGTCGATCAGGAACTGGCCGGTGCCCTGCAGGTTGCGCGTGGGGGAGTTGGCGGCCATGATGTCCACGTTGGCGTTCAGCGCCGGCTGGCCGACGCCGCCGGTCAGACGCAGGCCCAGCAGTTCGCCGACGCGGCGACCGATGGCGGCGGTCAACTGGTTGGCGAAGTTGGCGGCACCGGCGTTGCCCACGCCGTTGCCGTTGGCGTTGAGGGCCGTGGCGTAGACGACGGCCTGGTCGTTGCGGTTGGCGTTGAAGATGTCGACACCCTGCGACTGGCCGAAGGTGCCGTTGTTGACGAAGGCCTTGGGTGGATCGCTGCTGGTGAGGAAGACGGTCGAGAAGTCCTGGCCTTCGAAGGCCGAGGCGTCGAGCGAGAAGGTGACGTTGATGCCCGCCGCGGCGAACGCGGCAGTGAGGTTGGCGACGACCGTCTGCAGGAAGAAGTTGATGGCGGGAGCGCCGTTGATCTCGCCGGCGAAGCCCGCGCGGGCCGCGTCGAAGGGATCGAGCGTGGTGGAGTTGTAGGGGTTGGCTTCGAGCCAGTTGATGATGCCGCCGTTGATATCGATGAGGACGTTCTGCGACTGGCCGGCGGTGGGCAGGGTGCCAGTGCCGACGGTGCGGACCTCGACCTGGTAATCGCTGCGGACCGCGCCCTGGACGTAGATGGCAAAGGAGCCAGCGCGGGTGGAATCGGCGACGCTGGGCGGCGCGAGGAACTCCATGAAGTAGTCGCCGTTGGCGTCGATGCCGTAGGTGGTGGAGCCGTCGGTGGTGGTGCCGGGTGTGCGACCGCCGACGCCGACGATGTTGGAGGGCGCCGCGACCAGGATCGCGTCGTCGAGGCCCACCGCGTCGGTGGTGTCGAAGAGGGCGAACTGCACGAGCCCGCGGTTATCGATGATGCGGAAGGAGACGACGTTGCCGAACTGATCGGGCACGGGCAGGAGGGAGCCGATGTTGCCGCCCATCTCGGTGAGTTTGAGGGTGGCGCGGATGCGGGTGCCCGGCGCGATGGCCGAGCCGCCGTTGAGGTGGTAGACGTCGACATCCAACTGGCCGGTCTTGGGCGTGCCGGCCGAGCCCGGATCGCCGACCGCGCCAGAGGCGGTGGTGGTGAACACGTCGTCGGCGGTGCCGAACTGGCCGTCGGCACCCGCGGTGCGGGTGCTGGTGACGGGGACTTCGCGTCCGGTGACCACGCGGGTGCCGGTGACGATGTCGTCGGAGCGGACGACGCCGGTGCCGTTGCCGTTGAACACGCGGTTGGCACCGCGGTCGAGGGTGAAGATGTAGTCGCCGATGGAGATCGACGCGCGATCGTCGGCGGTGCCCAGCACGTTGTCGGTGCCCGCGAAGGCGCTGGGCAACATGGTGGGATTGAGCAGGCCCACGCCGGTACCGGCGGAGGTCGTGAGGCGGATGATGTCGTCACCGGTGTTGAAGACGAGGTCGAGGCCAGCCTGACGGATGGAGACGATGCCCTGGCCATTGGCCCCGCGGACGATGTCGTCGGCGCTACCGAGGATGCCGTCGGTGCCCGACAGGAGGACGAAGGTGAAGTCGGCCCCCACCGTGCCGGTGCGGGTGATGGTGGCGATGTCGTCGAGGGTGCCGAAGGTGTTGTCCACGCCGCGGAAGTCATCGGGCAGCGGCACCGCATTGAGCGGGCCGCCCGCATCCGGATCGACCGGCGACGCGCCAGCGAGCGAGGTGCGGGTGAAGGTCACCACATCGTCGCCATCGCCGAAGGTGGTGTTCGGGCCCGAGGTCCGGGTGACGAACACGCCCAGGCCGTTGGTGCCGATGAGGACGTCGTCGGCGGTGCCCACGGTGTTGTCGGCCCCGCTGAACAGTTGGAAGACGTAGGGCGGGTTGGCACCGTTATCGTCGTTGGCAGTGACGGAAACTTCGTCGTCGAGCGTGCCCACCAGCGTGTCGGCACCCGCGAAGTCGGCGGGCACGGGGATGTTGGCCGTCGCGATGGCGGCATCGGGCGCGGGCAGGGTCGAGAAGAAGCCCGAGTCGCCGTCGTCGAAGATCTCGACCGAGAAGGTGTAGTCGCCCGTGGTGCCGCCGGCGGTGTTGGCACCGACCGCCGCCGTCGGGTCGCGAGGATCGATGGTACCGAAGGGGTTGAAGTCGACCAGGTCCTGGTCGGTGGGGAGCATGACGAGGATGTAGGTGCCCGACTGCCGGACGACGAAGGTCTCGGTGAGATCGGTCGGATCGTTGCTGGCGACAAGTTGCAAGCGGGTCGCATCGAGCGAGCCGGACTGGTTGCTGTGCAGGGCGTTACCCTGGGTGTCGTAGATGGCCCGCGCCGCGCCTGCGGCGGAGCCTTCGAGGCCGCCGAGCCGCAGAATCTGGCCGGCGCGGAGGGTGATGGTGTACATGTCCACGTCGCCGCCGGCCCCGAAGGTGCCGGTGTTGGCGTCGGCATGATCGCCCAGCACGCCGCGGAGGTTGAAGACGCGGTTGATATCGGGGAGGAAGTCGGTCCCGCGATTGCGGTCCATGAGTTGGTCGAGGCTGGCGGGGCCGTAGAAATCAACGAAGGTGTTGTTGCCGTTGCCATCGGTGAAGACGGTGCGGCCGGAAACGAAGCGATCGCCCGCGTCGCCCACCACGGCCTCATCGATGTAGTCGTCGGCCGCGCCGGTGGCGATGCTGTCGCGGTTGCCGTCAAGACCCGAGCCGCTGGTCGCACCACGCAGCACGGCGGCATCCAGCGTGAAGCGGAAGAGGCCCTGGGCCACCTGCGCGCCGGGGGTGTTGCCAACCAGGTCACGCGTGGTGACGGTTTCGGCAAAGTCGATCACCAGCGTGTTGGTCGATACCTCGAAGCGGAAGGTGTAGTCGGTGCCCTGAACCAGCGGCACGAGTTGCTCGGCCTGACCGGCGAGACGGACCTCGGCGATCGACAAGGCCGCGGCAATCGTGGTGGTGTCGAGCACCTGGTTGACGGTGATTCTCGCGGTGTAGAGGCGGGGTGCCCGCTCCTGCACGCGGAGGTCGTTGATCTGCACGGGCGTGGCCGAGCGGTTGAGGGCGATCTTGGAGAAGTTGCCACGCGGGACGGTGAAGGCGGTGTTGCCCACGAACGCCGAGCCGATGGTGCCGTTGGAGATGACGCCGTACTTCTGCGAGCCGAGCGAAGAGCCGACCAGTTGGCCGACGATGCGGACGCTGGTGATGACCGAGCGGCCATCGCTGATGATGTCGTCGGAGGTGTTGACGAAGCCGTCGGTGCCACGGGCCATGCCGGCGGTGATGTCGGAGCGTTGGAACGCGCCGGTGACGACAACCGAGCCGATGTTGCCGTTGGTGACGCGATCGGCGGCGGAGCCGGTGCCGCCGAAGGTGCCATCGGTGCCCAGATCAGTGCCAGCCATGAAGGCCGAGTCGTTGGCATCGCCAGTGATGGTGATGGCCTGGATGTTGCCACCCGCCGAGACGCGCGTTGAAGTGGAAGAAGAAGCCGCCGTAACCGTGCCGAGGTTACCCGCGGCGCGGATGCGTGCACCGATGAGGGCGATGCTCGCCCGGACCGAGGAGATATCCACACCCGAACTGATCGTGCCGCGGATGTTGCCCGTGACCGAGACGGTGCCGATGGTGCGGCCATCGATGCGGGACGCGCTGGTGGTGCCCAGGTCGCCCAGCACGGTGGTGGTGGTGACGTTGTTGCCTTCAAGGCGGAACTGGTTGGCCGCGGGGTTCACGCCGCTGTTGCCCACGCGGGCGGCGAGGATGTCCTGACCGGCCGAGATGATGCCCGAGCCGGGCAGCGCGACATCGGCGGTGATGACGGTGTTGCCGACCTGGAAGTTGTTGATGGAGCCATCGACGAAGACGCGGCTGTTGCGGTCGGCCGTGTCGTTGGTCGTGTTGCTGCGGAGTTGAGCGTTGATGATGAGCGAGGCGAGCGAGGCATCGTCGCCCGAGACGATGCTGAAGTTGGTGAGCGTGGTGGTGAGGGCCGTAGCGGGCGCGATCGGATCGATGCGGAGCGAGGAGGCGACCGTCGAGCCCTGGAGCACGATGCGGTTGTTGGCCGCGTCCCAGAAGGCCAGACCGGGGCCGGTGAACACGGCCCGGGCGTTCTCGCCGAAGGTCGTGGTGATGGCCAGACCCGTGGCGGTGATCGCAACAAAGCCGACGGTCGAGCCCGTGAACGTGCGGACGTCCGCAGGCAAAGCCGCGGTGTTGTTGCGGGTGATGCCCGCGCTGGTGGTGCCCAGGGCGGCATCGGCAAAGGCGGTGGTCGCGACGATCGCGCCGCCGGTCACCGTGACGGTGCCGATGGACGAGGTGCCGGGGACCGCCGTCTCGCTGTTGTCGCCGTCAAGGGTGTTGTAGAGCCCGTCGGTGCCGGCATTCACGCCCGCGGTGATGGCCACGGTGTCGGAGCCGCCCGTCACGGTGACGGTGGTCACGCGGCCGGTCTTGAGCGTGTCGGCATCGGCGCCTGCGCCGCCCGCACGCCCATCAGTGCCCAGGGCGGTGACGCCCGCGAGCACGGTGAGGCCGCGGGCCTGGCCACGCGAGACGACGGAGGTGATGGTGTCACCGGCCGCGATGTAAGACGAGTTGGCGACCGTGCCCAACGCGTCGGTGTTGAAGCCGCCGGTGGAGACAGTGCCGATGGTGCGACCCGCGAAGATGCCGATCTCGAACGCGCGGCCCGAGGCGTTGATGCTCAGGATGTCGCGACCGGCGCTGATGGTCGGACCATCAAACGCGACGGTGCCGCCCACGGGCGTGCCCGGGGGCAACTGGTTGCGGAAGGCGTCGCCCGTCACCGCGGTCGCGGTGCTGAGGGTGGGATCGACACCGATGCGGCCGAAGGCACCGGCACCGGAAACGTTGATGGCCCGGATGTCGCCATCGCGGGCGACCACGTTGCCGAAGAGGCTGCCGTTGGCGATGGTGAGCGCGCCCAGGTCGCCGTCGCGCACCTCGATGAGGTTGCGCTCGGTGGCCTCGATGATGCCGTTGTTGTTGTCGTCGGCACCGATGCGGTAGGAGCCGTTGGTGATGGTGATGGCGCCGATGCCGCCGGAGTGCGAGAGGATGTTGCCGTTGAAGTCGCCGGTGATGGTGATGGCGTTGATGCGGCCGAAGGAGGTGATGAAGGGGTTGCCGACCAGGTCGTTGGCGGGCGTCGCGGAGACACGACCGACGGTGATGGCGTTGATGGTCTGGCCGACGCGGATGTCGGCATACAACTGGCCCGTCGCGGTGAGGGTGCCGAGGGTGCCCTGGATATCCACGATGTCGCGGGCGGTGTCGCCCGTGGTGCGGGTGCCGAAGGAGCCGCCGGCGAAGATCGAGGTGACGTTGCGGGCGATGCTGAAGGTGGCCGCCATCGCGCCGCCGGAGCGGATCGAGAGCAGGTCGCCATCGGTCGCGTCGGTGGTGGTGACGGTGCCGATGAGGCTGCCGGTGACGTTGACGCTGTTGATCGGGCCGCTGCTGATGATGCTGCCCTGGAAGTTGCTGCCGACGACGATGCTGTTGATACGGCCATTGATGCCCGTGGAGCGGATCAGGGCGTTGGTCGCCGCGCCGCGCACGTTCACCGCGTTGACCGGGCCTGCGGCCTCGAGCGTGCTGGCCCGCAGATCGCCCGCGACGCTCAGCGAGGCCAGGTTGCCCACCGAGAGCGTGCTGGAGCGCAGATCGCCCGCGATGCTCACCGCGCCCATGTTCTGACGGACCGTCAGGTCAAGCCGCGTGGCATTGCGCGTGCTCAGGCCGCCAAGAAGCGAGCCATCGGTGATGACGAAGAGGTCGCTGATGTCGCCCGTGCCGGTGGTGGCGATGCGGGCGATCGAGACGCCGGCGAAGATCTGGTTGAGTTTGTATTCCAGCGGCTCGCCGTCACGGGTGGAGTTGCGGAAACTGCTGGCGGTGATGTTGCCGATGGTGAGCCGCGCGTTGAGGCGGCTGGCGTCGAACGCCGCGCCGGAGATGTTGAAGTTGGTGATGCTCGTGGCATACGCCTCGGAACGGAAGAACGCCGTATTGGTGAGCGAGATGCTGCGGATGATGCCGCGGTCTTCGGGCGCATCATTAGGCGTGGGGTCGTTGGGCTGAGGCGTGGACTGGGTCGGCGAAGTGAAGTAGGAGTCCCAGGAACTGACGCCGATGAACGCGCCATCGACCAGGCCGTTGCTGATGGCGATGTTGTTGATGCCCGACTGGAGACCGGCGCGGGGCGGAATGGCGTTGGCGGCAATGATGACGCCGTTGACGACCGGCCGCACGCCGCCGCGCGACGACGCCGAAACCGTGCCGATCGAACCCACGGCAAAGATGCCACGATCGCCGCGCGAACTGGACGAGGGTCCGAGCAGCCCGTGACCAAGATCGATGGCGACGATGTTGTTGGCCTGGATGCGGCCGATGACGCCGTCGAAGCCCGCGGGGCCGGTGATGTTGTCGGTGTTGACGACCAGCGAGAGCAGATCGCCACCGGTCACGATCACATCGCGCACAAACCCGGCGGCCTGCACAGCCGCGACGTTGCCAGTGGCCACGGCGAGCCCGCGGAACGACGTGCCCAGACCATCGCCGAAGGTTCCGCCGCGATCGTCGGGGGCAGCCGGATCGAATCCGTCGACAAAGCCGAGCGGATTATCGAGCAGGCCCGGGATGCGAATCGGGAAGGGCGTCGCGCCGAGGTTGCCGCCGGTGACGATCAGGCGATTGAGGCCCGTCACGCTCATGGCCCCGATGTCGCCACGCGGGGTGGAGTTCACCACCGCATCCAGGTCACGCGCGCCAGCGGCACCGCGCGTCTGGAAGACCTGCGAGATGTCGATCTCGCCCGCACCCGCAAAGGTGATCGACGACGCGCGGGGGATGCCCACGGCCGGGGGCAGCGTGGTGATGTTCAAACTACCGATGTTCAGGCGACCAGCCGAGGTCGTGAACACGCGCAGTTCCGCGCCACCGACGAGCGTGGCGGCCAGCGCGCCGAGGGCCGCGCCGGGCGCGCCGACAACGGGGACCGTGGTGATGAAGCCAAACGAGGTGCGAGAACTCACGCCGCCCGTGATGAGGATCGTGTACTGCACGCCCGAATCAGCCGTGAGCGACAGCGGCACATCAAACAGCAGCGGGATGATGAACTGGTTGGATGTGGGAATGCCGGGACGAACCGGGGGCACCGAGGGCACCACGATGCGTTCGAGCACGCCACCATCGGGGAAGGTGATGGTGGGCGAGCCATAGACGATGCCCCCGTTGATCGCGAGGCTGAGGCCCGTGTTGACGCCGAAGAGCGTAAGCGTGGTGGCCTGGCCGACGAGCACGCCGGCGACCTCGAAGCGCTCGATCGAGCCATCGCCCAGCCCGTTGAGGCCCGTGCGGATGCGGATCGCGCCGGCCTGGGCCGTCGCGGTGCCGCCGTCGAGATAGTCGCCCGTATCGCTCCAACTGCCCACATCGCCGTGGACCTGGATTTCTTCGATGCGTCCGCCCACATCCAGCCGGATGGCGTGCAGGTCGCCCTGACCAAGCAGCGTGCCGGGCACGATGCCCGCGGCAGGCCCGAACGCATTCACACCGCCGGGGTTGCCGAAGAAGTAGCCGGTGCGCATCGAGCCCAGGTTGCCCGTGACGGTGTAGCTTCCGCCTTCAACGTCCGACCCGAAGAGGAGGGTGTAGAGCGTGCCGCCAACGAGCAGGGAGCCGCCGTGCGGTTCGAGCAGGTCGTCGGTTTCTTCGATGGTTTCGAGCGAGCCGTGGCCAGCCACCATGCCCACCCCGCCGGTTTCCGAGGGATTCAGCCCCGCGCCGGTGCGGAAGAGGCCCATGCTTCCTCGAACTTCGATGAAGTTGGTGGAGTTGGCCACCGTGCTGATGGCCCCGACGCCCACGCTGGCCATGCCGTTGATGGCCAGTGTGTAGGTCTGCGTGACCTGCTCGTTGGCCCCGTTGGGGTCCGAAGAGATGTCCACGCGGATGTAATAGGTATCGCTCTGAACCTGATCCCCGGGGATCGAGAATCGCACCGCCGCATTGCCGCCGTTGATGCGATCGTCGCTCACGAAGGGCAGTTCGTGACGGGCGATTTCGCGACCCGAACCATCGAACACGACGACGACGCCTAACTGACCGCCCTGGGTCGCCGCGACCAGGGTCGCATCCACCACGATGGGCACGCCGCGCGTGGCGGAGAACGCATAGGTGTCCCGGTCGTCGGTGGCCTGGATGTCGTTGAGCAGACCGACCGTGCCCCTCACGGTCACGAAACTGCCGGCATGGCCGACGTACTCCGCCGCGCGGAAGTCGTCATTGCGGTAGCCGAAGTTGCCCTGGAGCGCCAGGTTGCCGCCCAGGAACTGGCCGTAGTACGTTGCGATGGGATCCTGCGCCCCAAGGAAGGGCGGCACAAACTCGCGCTCGGCATACGCCGCGAACTGCAAGCGCCCGAGGTTCGGGTTGTTCACATCGTTGAACACGGTCATCCGCGCGTAGTTGCGCGAGCCGAAGTTCGCGTGCCCGAGGCTGCGCAGGATGTTGATGACGCTGCCAGTCGCGTTGATCCCGCGGCCGTCGTTGGCCGGCGTGGCGGGCGTGGGGGTGAGGAAATAGGCCCCGCTGTCGCCCGACACAAACAGCGCGCCGAGGTCGCCGCGCACCGTCATGGAGCCCAGCAGGTGCCCGACATTCATGGTCGCGACCGAACTGCCGAAATCGGACGTGCCATAGAGCACCCCGTGCACGTTCACGTTGCGCACCGCGGTGCCCAGGGGCGTGAAGATGCCCTGGAACTGCGGCACCGGCGGCTGGCCGGGCAGGCTGTCCTGGATGGGCACGCGGCTGAAGTCCGCCGCGCGGTTCAAGGGCAGATCAAGGGGCGGGAAGATCACCGAGCCGTCGGCGTGGTTGGGCAGGATCGAGTCCTGGTCTTCGGTAATGGTCGGATCGGTGGTATCGACGCCGTGGTACGCGATGTCGTTGGTGTTGTCGCGCCAGAACGGCGCACCGATGATGACCGAGCCCATGCCGTTGTTGAGGCCAATGGGCGTGGGTTCGGTGGCCGTGGGATCAAACGCGTGACCCAGGCCGGCCGTCTCGTACTCATCGAGGTTTCCGGTGAACGAGCCGGGGATGACGAACTGGAAGCCCAGTTGGGGATCAAAGGCGACCTCGCCGCCGAAGATCGAGAAGTTGCTGGTCGCGGTGGTGTTGGAGATGACCACGCGGCCGATGCCGTCGTTGAACTCGGGCACGCCGTCGTCGTTCACATCCGAGAAGGGCACCGGATTGGAGTCGGTCCCGATGAGCGCGAGCGTGTTGATCATCGGGCGACCGTAAAGGTCGAAGAACTCGACCATGGTCGGCGCGAAGGGGGAGACGCGATCGATCAGGATGCCGCCGGCATCGGTGCCCGCGCCGCCCACGCGCGAGATGCGGACTTCATCGAACGCCGCACCCTGGCCGACAATCGGGAAGTCGGGATCGGCCGCGAAGTTGGCCGTCGGGGTCGCCGTGTCGAGGACATAGATGAACTGCGTGGCATCCTGGGCATTGGTGATGCGCACGGTCGGGTCATCAAAGTCCGCCTGCTGATAGGTGCGCACCACGCGACCATTGCGGAGCAGTTCGATCTGCGTCCCCGCGCCCAGCGTCTGGTTGCCGGCGTTGGGCACGGCAAACGTGAAGTTGGGCATGGGCCGCGCCTGGCCCAGCGCATCGTTGAACCGGAACGAGAAGGTCTGCGTGCCCGTGAGCGTGAACGAGAGCGCGCGATCCGCGCCGCCACCGGGACCAGCGACGATCTGCGGCTCGGCACCACCGGCGTAGTTGGCGTGCCGCAACTGCACGCCCGAGGCGAACGTCGTCGGCGTCGCCAGCCGGCGATTCAGCGCGCCGGTGTCGGTATCGAAGATCTCGTTGACCGACGCCCCGACCGGATCGGGCCGATTGATCGGGTCCACCGTGGCGGCATCGAGGAAGCCGTTGGATGCCCCCGTGACCCGCGCCCGCGCGCCGAAAGCGCGGGCGTCAGCGGTCTGGCTGAACCGGCCCGGAGGAAACTCGCCCGTGACCGATTGGAACGAAAACGCATCGCCCGCGCCCCGCGCGCGAATCACCGCGCGATCGAACACCGCCGGGCCATCAGGATCCAGCCGAAGCAGAACGCGCGCGTCGTTGGCCCCCGGTGCCGGGGCGGTGATGGCCGCGTCCAGATTGATCGTGTTGGCCGCGCCCGAGTTGTCGAACGTCGCGATCAGCCGCGTGCCGAGAAACAGATCGATGGTGATGTTGTTGGTGACCAGAGTGGAATCAGCGTTCACCGTGCCCGTGTCGGGGGCCGTGCCCAGCACCGCGCCGGGCCGGAAAAACGTGAACTCCATCGCATACATCGCCTGGAACCGCAGCGTGTCGTCCATGGCAAACGTGTACGTGACCGTCCGGGTCCCCGTCACCGTCTGGTTCAGTTCAACCTCGTCCACCGGGGCAGTCAGGATCGGTGTGGTCGGGATCGGCCTGCGCAGCACCGGGAACGTCGGCGGATTCGGGAATCCCGTGTGCGTCACAAACAAACTGCGCTCGACCGTATCCGGATTCGTGTCGAACAACGAACCGGGGAAGACCGGCTGAGGAACGCCGAACCCCTCGAAATCCTGATCCACGCGCTCAGGCGCGGTGAACGCCGGTATCTGCCGGAACAGGTAAGGCGAGTAGTAGCCGTACGTCGCCGTGGCCTGCGTCGCGCCGCCCGCCGGCACGAACAAGACAAAGAGCATCTGCCGCGCTTCGAGTTGGCCGAAGGCCTCTTCACCGGTACGCGCCGTGCCCGCGCTGCGCGCGAGTCGTGAAGGCTTGGTGCCGCGGATCGAACTCGCTCCCGTGCCCCCTACGCCCGTGGTGGTCGGTGCAAACATGGAGAAACGACCACCGATCGGGCTGTGCGTCCTGTTCATTCCTGGCTCCTGCCTACTCGCGCGTCTGCAATGTGAAGGAACGTTTCTGAACGTGTGCCGGCGCTCCAGTCGCAAAGTTGAATCACGTCGTCACGTGCGCTTCGCGATGCCGAATCACATTCACCTCGTCGCCGCGCCTCGTGCGCGACAAACCCCCGCCGAGTCACCCACACCAACTCACCCGCCCCGAACCCCCGAACTCAATCTGATCAGAATAGCCGAAAACCAGTTCGTCTACAAGTACTGTTCTCGGCCTTTTCATCGATGTGCATGGAGCCGTATCGCAACGGTCTGACCGTCAAGATGAAGAATACGGACCGTGCGACTTCTGGATTCTAAAAACGTCTTGTCTTTGCATTGTCGCATCACAAGTCCATTTTTTCAGATAGGTGACGGGCGGTAGTTATCCACAATCCAAAGTGCGGTTCAACCGTTTCAATTCTGCCCTCGCGAGCACATCCCATCCGATCATTACTGGACATGGTTGCGGTTCTCTCGCCAATCTGCTTGACCGATCCGATTCGCGTTACAAACCTGGCGACCAGTGAAATCCCTTGGATGCTGCAGATTGCCCTCGGGTTCACCATGATTGCTGGGATCGTGCTTTGGCTCTCTGGCAGGCGGGTGTTGAAGCCCACCGTCGGGTTCATCGCGGCTGGCACTGGGGCGCTGGTTGGCCTGCTGGCGATACCCGCTCTCGCGCCCGACGCTGGGGTTTCGCCTCTCGTTGGTTGCCTTGGAGGATGGGTTATCGGACTTCTTGCCGGCATCCTGCTCTACCGCCCGTGCGTAGCGATGCTCTTTGGGATTGCTCTTGGTTCTGGGTTGGCGGTGGCGGCTGCGGGAGTGCTGACGGTCGCTTCCACCTGGCCCCCGGCGGGGCTTGAAGGGTTGTTCACGAGGGTGCCGAGTGTGCCGTCGGTGGCCAAGGCGGTTCAGGACTCCACCGCGCCCACCCCCCGCACTTCTTACGCCGGGCCGACTCCGGCGGCCAACATTCAACAAGTGGTCGGGCCGCTGGCGGAGGGTGCCCGGGATATGGCTATGGCGGCACGCGATTTGGGGGAATGTCTGGAGCACGAAGCCCGGCTGGGCTGGGATCAATCCTCGATGCGCGATCGGATCATCATCTGCGGGGCCGGCGCGCTGGGCCTGCTTGCGGGGGCGTGGCTTGGGCTCAGCATGCCAGCGTGGGCGGCCAGCGGCGTCACGGCCCTGGTCGGGGCGGCCATCTGGCTGCCCGGGGCAGTCTGGCTGGCGCACGCGATGAACGCGCCCGGCCGCGAGGCGCTGAACCTGCCGCCGACGGGCTGGACGATTGTGTGGGTGGTGGTGAGCATTTTCGGGATGGCGGCACAATGGGCGGGGCTGCTGGGGGGCGGGGGGAAGGGGAAGGCGGCGAGTGGGGGTTCGGGGGACGGAGCGAATCATGCGGCGGGGTGAGAGACAGAAAGCAGGAAAACGGGAAAGCAGAAAAGCAGGAAATGGACCCGCAGAATTGCGGCTCGTTGAAGTTTCATGCCAGCTCTCGACTCCCTCCCCCAACCCCTCCCTCTGAGGGAGGGGGCTTTCGGAGCGCCCCGCGCGCGACTCGGCGGGTCGAGGTAACTCAGACGGGCTGTACCCTTGCGGGCATGTGCGCTATGCTGGAGGCCCACGTTTCGGGCGCGTGCCGGAGTGGCCAATCGGGGCAGACTGTAAATCTGCTGGCTTACGCCTTCGGGGGTTCGAATCCCTCCGCGCCCATTTGAAGTTCGAGGCTTATGTGCATCGGGCACGCTTGAGGAGGCAATGCCCGAACATGAACGCACAGGCCGCTTCAACCTTGTCAGGACCTTCGCCAGCGTGACATCAGACCATGTCCAACGGCGTGCCGGGGCCGACCGTCGCGTAGTTTCGGTCACCTGAGCGCGTGCGCCCGATTCGGAGAATCGGGGTACCCAAGAGGCTGCGGGGGAATCGGACCATGTTGGCGCAACCTTCCCCCGCCCCTCTCGGCTTGGGAAGACCGTCAGGCTGGATCGAGACGGAACGTCTGTGCTTCGCCCGGCAGCAGCGTGACCAACTGGGTGGTGGCCGCGAGGATTGGGTCGGTGGCGTCGGCGATGACGCAGACGTCGCGGCAGAAGGTATGGGCGTGGACGTGGAGCCTGCGGGTGGAGCCGTGGTGGTTGGTGCGGGCTTGGAAGGGGGGCGTGTGCGGGGGGGTGGGGGTTGGAGGGCGGAGGTCGCGGTCTGGGACGAAGAACCACCAGGCGCGGTCGGCGAGGTTGGGGTGAGTAGCCTGTTGAGTGGTGTTGAGAGGATCGGGAGCACCGAGGTCGCCGGGCCGACCTCGGTGGCACGGGGATGAGGGATCGATTTCGATGGCAACGAGGACCTCGGCGTGCGGGTTGGCTGGTGTGCCGAGGAGGGCGGTGAGATTCGCGATGCGGGTGGCGGTGCGGGGCGGGGCGGTGAAGGGGATGGTGGCATGCTGGTGGACGGTGCCGTCGAGGCCCACGCGGCGGGCTTCGGCTTCGTCTTGCCACGGCTCGTCGGCGTCGTTGATGGCGATCAGCGTAAGTGCGCCACCTGCGCCTTCAAGAGGCTGGATGGTGAGGCGCTGCGCAGCGAACGCGCGCTTCACAGCGTGCCAGGCGAGTTTGTTCCGACCGGCAGAATCAATGATCGACCAACTGAACCCGGGCCAGGCATCGTTGGCCTGCCAGATGAGGGCCCCGTGGCAGCGGTGCATGTGGGCGCGGAACCATTCGATGCCGATCTGCATCGAGCGGGCCTGAAGCAGTTGGGCGAGGTAGTGCCACTCGAAAAGGTCTCGCGCGGGATGGAACCACGCGGCCATAGGTCGATCGTACCAGCGCTGCATGGGGCTGACCGGCGGGGAAGCAAGCGGGTCGCCCGGGCCGCGCTGGCGGGCGAGGAGGAGGGGTGGGAGGTGGGCCGAATCGAAGGGTTGATGGTGCGGCGGCGGGGTGCCGAGGGGCACGCACATGACGGCCTCGGGCCAGTCGCGCGGCGCGGCTTGAGCGTCAGGAAGCAGGCCCGCTTCGCGGAGCGTGCTCCAGCAACTGGGTGATTGCTGGCCGAACTCCGAGCAGAAGCGCGGGATAGCGGCGGGGTCGCGGTATCCATCGCCCCATATGTCCCAGGTGTGGCGGTCGCCGGGGTCGGGGTCGTTGCAAGGTGGCCAAGCTTGAGGAGAGGTCTCGGCAGATGACGCGCCACGCGAACCCCCACCGGCCTCGCGGACTCGGCCACCTCCCCCGCTCGGAGCGGGGGAGGGTGGTGAATCCGAACCACGGCTCCAAGGCGAGTTGGGCCAATATGCTCGGGATGGATCGATCTCTCGCACCGCGCGCGGCAGCACATCCGTGAAATAGCCCCGGCCCCAGGTTTGGCCGGGCGCGAGTTTGTCCTTGAAGCCCCAGTTGTCGTGGGCCCAGGTGCATTCGTTGCCGCCGCACCAGAGGACGACGTTTTTGAAACGGGCGAGGCGGGCGACGTGGTGGCGGGCTTCGCGTTCGATGAGCGTGCGGAGCGGCTCGTCCTCCGGGTACATGGCGCAGGAGAACATGAAATCCTGCCAGACGAAAAGTCCCAGTTCGTCACACAGTTCGTAGAACCAGTCAGGCTCGTAGCGGCCGCCGCCCCAGACGCGGATCATGTTGATGCCGGCGTCGCGGAGGGCTTGCAGGCGCTGGCGGACACGCGCGGGCGAGCGGTCGCGTGGCCAGAGGCCATCGGGGATCCAGTTGATGCCGCGCATGAAGCGGGGGCCGAGGGATGAGGGTGGGTTGTCCGCGAACGCGAGGGGCGTGAGGTTGGATGCGGGCGAGGCGTCGAGATTCTTGCAATCAACGATGGCGTGGAGCGCGGGCGCAACGCGCGCGATCGGGAGCGGTGCCGCGCGTCCGAGCCACACGCGACCGGTGATGCCCACCGTCGCGACGCGCGGGCCCCAATCCCACTGGAAGTTGCTGGCGCACTTGCGGATGAAGATGTAGGGGTCCCAATCGCCATTCACCGGGCGCGGGCCGAGGCGCTTGGCCTCGGCGTGGATATGGCTGAGCGGGCTGGAAAACGTGACGGCGAGCGTATTGGTGCCGGGGCGCAGCGTGCCGCGCGTGGGGAAGGACCAGGGGAGGAATTCGCTGGCGGCATCGCCGAGGTGGGTGCCGTTGAGTTCGATGCGGGCGATGGTGTCGAGGCATTCGAAGCAGACTTCGAGCCCATCGCGATTCGCGGCATCGGCCTCGCTCGCGTCAAGCGCGAACTCACACTCGTAGCGCCAATCGGCGTGCGAGACCCACTGGACGCGATGTTCGTGGTCAGCGATGGCGGGGTCGGGGATCACGCCCCCCTCAACTGCATCGAGCAGGTCGGTGTGGATGCAGCCCGGAACGGTCGCCGGGAACCAGCGGTTGGCGACGATCGCGGGCACGCCGTGCCACCAACCGTGGCTTTGCACGGTCGGTGCGTCTCGAACTTCTCGCCCTTCGCACCGATCGTCCCCAGCGACGATCGGTGGCACGGCCTGCACGCGCACGCGCCATGGTGCGCCCGTGAGATCGCGCTTCACGCCCGGCGTTTCATTCGTGGATGCGAACTGGGCCGGGCCGTTCATGCCGCAAGCGTACTACGCTCCGCCACATGCCTGCGCGACGCTATGACGTGATCGCCGTCGATCTTGACGGCACGCTGATCGACCACGGCGGGCGGATTTCGCCGATGGATGTGGCCGCGCTGCGCGAGGCCCGTGCGGCGGGCGTCACGGTCACAATCTGCACCGGACGGGCCCTGATCGAATGCGGCGAGATCATCGAGCGGCTGGAGCAGACCGACCCCGTGATCGTCTCGGGCGGCGCGCTCGTAGCCGACCCGAAGACGCACGTCACGCTGGAGCGGTTCGCGATGCCGGTCGATCTGGTGGGGCGGATCGCGGCGTTTCTGCATGAACGCGATCACCCGGCGGTGGTGCTGAAGGATTCGCACGCGACGGGGTATGACTACTTGGCGGTGAGCCCGCGCGGGCCGGGGGCGCTGGATGCCGCGTCGCGCTGGTGGTTTAACGCGATGAACGCGCGGGTGCGGCATGTCGAAACCATCGCGCACGATGACCACCCGGAGGACACGATCCGCGTGGGGGCCTATTCGGCGAATCAGCCGATCGGGGCGCTGGTCGCCGACTTGCGATCAACCTTTGAGGGCGAGATCGTTGCCCAGTACTTCGACGGCGTGCACCTGCCCGACGAACGCACCACCCACGGCATCCGCAGCGTGCACATCGCCGAGTTGTTCCATCCGCACGCGTGCAAGGGCCAGGCACTCGCGCGCCTCGCGGCACGGTTGAAGGTGCCGATGAGCCGCACGGCGGCGATCGGCGACCAGAGCAACGACCTGTCGATGATCGAGGCCGCGGGGCTGGGGATCGCGATGGGCAACGCCAACCCGACGGTGAAACGTGCGGCCAAGCGCGAAACCCGCGCGGTGACGGAAGGCGGCGTGGCGTTTGCGGTGCGGCAGATGCTGGATGGGGTGTGGTGAGGGCGGCGCGCCTCGCCATCAGCAGCGTGGCAGATTGTGTTGTGGCGCACGCTCCCTCCCCCAACCCCCTCCCCCCCACCCTCTCTGGGAGGGGGTTCTTAGAGCGCCACATCCGTGGCAGTTTGTTCGTGTGACACAAGGTCGGTGACGGTTTCTCGGGCGCGGATGATCTGGGCGCGGGTGCCGTCGACGAGGACTTCGCAGGGGAGCGGGTGGCTGTTGTAGCGGCTGGCCATGGTCATGCCGTACGCACCGGTGGAGAAGACGGCGAGGAGGTCGCCTCGGGCGACGGGGGGCAGGGGGCGGTCCTTGGCGAGGAAGTCGCCGCTTTCGCACACGGGGCCGACGATGTCGACGGGCTCGAGGCCCGGGAGGTCGATGACGGGGGCGCGTTTGGGCGGCTCGTGCTGCGGCGAAACACTCGTGGGCCAGGCGAAGTGGAACGAGCCATAGAGCGAGGGGCGGATGAGCGTGTTCATGCCCGCGTCGCAGACGATGAACTTCTTGCGGCCGCTGTTTTTCACATAGAGAACGCGGGTGAGCAGGATGCCGGCGTTGGCGGCGATGGTGCGGCCTGGTTCGAGGACGATCTTCAGACCGGCGGCGACGCGGTCTTTGAGGAGAGGCGTGATGGCGGCGGCGAAGTCGGCCGCGGGGGGCGAGGCGCCGGTCTGATAGTCGGCCCCGAAGCCGCCGCCGAGGTCGAGGGTGTCGATGCGGGTGCCGGTGCGGGCGAGGTCGTCGATGAGTTCGAGGATGCGCTGGACAGCCGTGACGTAGGGCTCGGTGCTGGTGATCGACGAACCGATGTGCATGTGCACGCCCGAGAGGCGGAGGTGCTTTTCGTGGCCGAACTTCTCGAAGAGAACCTTGGCATGGGCGAGATCGACGCCGAACTTGGATTCCTTGTGACCCGTAGAGATGTAGGCGTGCCCGCCCGCGACGACGTCGGGGTTCACGCGCAGCGCGGCCTTGGCCTGCACGCCCATCGACCGCGCGGCGGACGCGATCACCTCGAACTCGCCCTCGGACTCGATGTTGAACAGGCCGATGGGCTGGTCGCCGCCGGGGAGCGTCGAGCCGCCGCGGCCGAGCGCATCGCGGATTTCTTCGTCGGTCTTGCCCACGCCGGCGAAGGCGATTTTTTCAGGCGGCACGCCCGCGAGGCGGGCGCGGTGCAGTTCGCCGCCGGAGACGACATCAAGCCCGCTGCCCTTGCGGGCGAGCACTTTGAGAACGTGGATGTTGGAGCAGCACTTGGTGCTGAAGCAGACGAGGGGCTTGAGCGCGCCGAAGGCCTGCACCAGGCGGTCGTAGTGCATTTCCAGCGTGGCGCGGGAGTAGACATAGGCCGGGGTGCCGACCTCGGCGGCCAGGTCGGTGGCGCGCACGCCGTCGCAGAAGAGTTCGCCATCGTCGTAGCGGAAATGGTCCATAGGGCGAGAGGATACCCGGGCGGGCATGATGGGCGGGCGATGCACAGAACCCGGCTCCTCGCGGACGCGCCCTGGCGTGGCGTCAACCCGTGCGAACGACAGCGGATCAGGGCTTGGCAGGCGACGCAGGAGAACCCGGCGCGGGGGCCGGCACGTCGTGCTTAGGCGAGAGGCCGAGTTCCTGCGAGGCGTGCTCGAAGTAGCGTTTAAGCAGGCGGTCGTAGCGGCGCGGCAGGGCGCGATCGTCCACCGCCTGCTGGGCACCTCGCGCGGCTTCACGGAGGGCTTCACGCGCGGCTGTGGCGTCCGCGGCGCTTGCGCCGCCCGTGCCGTGGCCCGCGCCGGGCGAGCGGCTGAGCCATTGGGCAAGCACACGCTGCGGGGCCGTGGGGCCGGATTGAGGGTCTTTGGGCTTGGGGGCCCGGTTGCTTGTACCGCGGGCGTCGATGACTTCGGTGCGGGTGCCCTCGGCGGTGGTGCTCGCGCGCGAGGCGCGGGCCGGGTCGGCACCGGTGCCAGTAGGGTCGTGGCTGCGAGCACCTACGCCGAGGGCGTCGCGCGGCGAGGTGCCGGGGAGGTTTGGGTGATTCTGCGCGTGAGGTGAATCTGATGAAGGCGCCTCGACCGGCGCGGTTTCTAATCGCTGGTTGCTCGTGGGCACGCGGGGCACTGACGACGCCCCCGAGCGGGCGACGTCAGTGGCACGGTGGTCCGAGCCTTCGCGGTCCTTCGCCAGTTCGCGGGCGAGTTTGGCGGCTTGCTGACGCTGGTCGGGCGAGGCCTGGTCCCACCACTTCTGCGCCATCTCGCGCATCTGCTGGGCGTCTTGCCGCTCGCCTTCGGCCTGACGGCGCTGATCGGCCATGGCGCGCAACTGCTTGGCGAGACGCTCGAGGGATTCCTGGTCTTTCGGAAGGGCAGGCATCGGCGGAAGTGATCCGCCGGGCGTGTCGGGCGCGCCGGGATTGGTCGGTGCGTTGGAGTCGGTATTGGATGTGCGGTTGGGTGAGTTCGTGTCGGAAGGGGATTGAGGCAATGTCGCCGGGTTCGATCGTGCCGGGTCGCTGGGCGTGTTGGGCTTGGATGGGGCGGGCTGCGTGCTGCCCGCATCGTTCTGAGCAGGCGTTTTCTTCGTCGGTGTGTCACCCGCTGAAACCGGTTTGTCCGGCGCGCCTGGCGGAGGAGCGTCAGGAGCGGGAGCGGCGGTTTTCTCGGTGCCCGAGCCGCTGGTTGCGGGCTCAGTCGCGGTGCCCGATTGTTGCTCGGCTGACGGCTTCGTCGCTGTCTGGCCAGCCGGCGACTTGGTGCTCTCCGAGGCGGGCGTCCCCTTGGGTGCTTCAGCGCTGGCTGGTGACGGCGTACTCGGCTTGGCGCTCGGCTGAGGTTGGTTGCCTTGAGGCTGATTGCCCTGAGTTTGGGTGCCGTCGGCCTGTTTTCCTTGCGTTCCTTGCGGCTGCTCACCGGCCTTTGGTGATTCGCCTGACTTGCGGGCGACGTTCGGATCGTTCGATGGCGTGGGCGATTTCGAGCCATCCTTTCCGCCCGTTTGCTCGCGCGACTCGGAAGGCTTGCTTGCACCCTCGGCCGATTCGCGCTCCGTGGTTGACTTGCCAGCCGAGCCGGACTTCTCGCCCGACTGCGTGGATTCGCGCTGCGCCGACGACGGCTGATCTGCACGCCGCGTTCCGTCAGGCTTGCCGTTGGGTTGCGACTCGCCTTGCGGTTTCTTCTGGCCGTCTGGTTGTTGTTTTTGGACCTCGGGCTGCTTATGGCCTTCTTCGATCGCCTTCGCGGCGTCGCGAGCTTTCTCCGCGAGGGATCGTGTCTGTTCCCGCGCGGCTTGCCGGGCGGCGTCGCGCTCCTGCTCGCGTTTCATGCGCTCGGCGAGCGAGGCCGCGCGCGAGGGTTCGACGCCGGCTTGTTCCATGGCGCGTCGCGCGGCTTCCGGGTCGCGGGCGCTGGCGTCGGTGGCGGCTTCCTCGCTCGCGCCGGCTGATCGCAGCGCTTCGCGCACGGCGTCACGCGTGGCACTCTTTGGATCAGTCGCGCGCGGTGACGCCGCCGGGCGCTCGCTCGACGCAGCGGGGGATGGTGGTGACTCGCTCGCTGAACCGGTAGGCTTTGTGCCATCCTGCGGCGTCACGGGCGTGGGCGCTGTTTGATTCGCCAGCGCGGGGTCGGGACTCGTCCCCGAATCTGGCGCGGGCTTCGCCGCAGCCGCGTCGAGTGCAGCCAGGTCGTCGGCCAGACTCCGCAGTTCATTCGCCAGTTTGGCCCGCTCATCGGGCGGCATGGATTCGAGTTGTTCGAGGGCCTGCTCCACGGCCCGGGCGGCTTCGGTCATGTCGCCGGCCTTCAGCGCCTCGTCGATCGCGCCGGTCTGTTTGGCGTCCACGCCGCTGGCGTTCGCGCCGTTGGCAGAGCCCGCAGCGGCCTTCTCTGCGGCGGCGTCCCGGCCTGCCTGTCGCAAATCCGCCAGGCGCTCGCGCGTGGCTTCGGCGCGGTCGTCGATCTGGCGGCTTCGGGTCTCGGCTTCCATGGCCGCGCGGTCGAGGGCCGCGGCACCTTCGCGCCGGGCCGCGGTGGGCTCGACTGTTCCCTCGGCCATCTCGCGCTCGAGGCGCTCCAGCGTTTCCGCCGCACTCGCGCGGGCGGGTTGCTCCTGGGGACTCACACTGCCCGCACGGACCAACTCGCGGCTCTCGGCGAGGTCTTCACGCAAGGCTTCACCCGCGCGGGCCGTTTCGGCCGCGCTGGCGATGGGCGCGGTGGCTGTCGCACCGCTCCGCATCCATAGCCCGGGCGGAAGCCACCACCCTGCCGCGAGTGCAGCGGCCACACCCGCGCCGCCGACCAGCCACGATCCGCCCCAACGCAGCGGAAACACGCGGCGCGGGTCGACTTCGCGGCAGGCGCTGTCCGCTTCGCGCTGGGCGAGTGCCGCGAACGCGCCATCAAGGCCGTCAGCGCCCGCACCTGCTCCGCGAACTCGCTCCAGTTCCAGCGCCGTCGCGAGGCGGCTCTTGAGGCCAAGATGCTCGTCGAGTTGGGTGGCGATGCGCACGGGGCGAGCGCGATGCACGAGCGTCCACCCCGCAGCGAGCGCGACGCCCAGCAATGCTGGAGCGCTGGCCAGCGCCCACCAAGGGGCCAGGCCATGTTCATCACTGAGTGTGCCGGTGAATCCGCGGCCCGCGATCACCGTGAGCAGGCCCGCACCCGCGCCCCATGCGCCGAGTCGCCCGCCCAGATGAACGAAACGCGCCAGCGACTCGCGCCGGCCCGCGGCGGCAACCACGCGTTGAACGGGGGTGGCCATTAAGCAATGGTACGACGGCGAACACCTTCGGGATCGGTGTATGTGGGCCGGCGAGGGGTCCCGCGCGAAAGTCCGAACCGTGTGGAACCGCCCCGCACTCCCCGCGAACGACGCGAGTCTGGCTGCGCGTGCGAGCGTCGCGCCCAACGTGCGGCTGCGCCGCAACACAGGCGCGACGCCCGTGCACCCAAACAAAAACACCCCGAGGAGAAGGCCCCAGGGCGTTTAAAGAATCCATGAACTGTGGCAGCAGCGACTTACGGGAAGATGCCGCGGACGGTGTAGACCTTGCCGACGTGTTCGAGCGCGGCCACATATGCCGCCGTCCGCATGTCGCAGTTGAACTTCTGGCGGGCCTGCACGGTGCGGCGTGCCGCCATCACCATGTACTTGTTCAGTTCGCGGTCAACCTTTTCCTCGTCCCAGGTGGTGCAGGACTTGTTCTGCACCCACTCGAAGTAGGAAACGGTGACGCCGCCGGAGTTGGCGAGGATGGCGGGGAAGACCTCGATGCCGCGCTGGTTGAGGACGCGGTCGCCCGCAGGCGTGGTGGGGGCGTTGGCACCCTCGGCGATGACCTTGGCGTTGATCATCTTGGCTTCGCGGTCCTTGATCATCTGCTCCAGGGCCGCGGGCACCAGCACATCGACCTGGGTCTTGTAGAACTCGTCGGCGTCGATCTTCTCAGCACCCGCGCTGCTCTTCTTCCCCGAGCCGGAGGAAGCGCCGAAGCCCGCGACGCCGCCGTTCTTGGCGACGTGGGCGGCCAGCGTGTGGGCATCGAGGCCGTTGGTGTTGCGGATGCCGCCGGTGTGATCCATCACCGCGACCAGTTTCGCGCCCATGTCCTGGAAGATGCGGGCCGTCCACGAGCCCACGTTGCCGAAGCCCAGGACGGAGAACTTCATGCCCTTGATCTGGATGCCCAGTTCGGGGAGCATCTCGGCGCAGACGTCGACGACGCCCTGGCCTGTGGCCTTTTCGCGGCCCAGCGAGCCGCCGATCTCGACGGGCTTGCCGGTGACGACGCGCATCGCGTCCCACGAGTTGCGGTGATCGCTCTGGGCCTCGTAGGTATCGGCGAACCAGGCCATGACCTGGGCGTTGGTGTTCACGTCGGGGGCGGGGATGTCGTAATCAGGCCCGATCGCGGGGCTGATGGCGGTGCAGAAGCGGCGGGTGACGCGTTCGAGTTCGCCGCGGCTGAGTTTGCGGGGGTCGCACTTCACTCCGCCCTTGCCGCCGCCGTAGGGCAGGCGGGAGAGGGCGCACTTCATGGTCATGAGCAGCGCGAGGGTCTTGACGTCGTCTAAATGAACGTCGGGGTGATAGCGGATGCCCCCCTTGTAGGGGCCGCAGGCGTTGTTGTGCTGAACGCGGTAGCCCTTGAACAACCGGTAGTCGCCGTTATCCATGCGCACCGGGAAGTGCACCATGATCTCGTTCTTGGGCTGGGCGAGGATCACCTGCACCTCGTGGGGCAGGTTGAGCAGTTCGGCGGCGTGGAGCAGCACGCCGACGGTCTGCGTGTAGAGATTGTCCGGGTCGCTGGGCAGGCCAACCTCCGCGAGGAGGGTGTTGGTGCGGGCGCTGCCGTTGGTGGCGGCATGCTTGGACTTGCTCTTGGTGGCGGTGGTGCTCATGAGTTTCGCTCGGCTCGTGTCCCGGTCCTGAAGATTGATGTGATTCGGTTGCTCGTCGCTCGTTCATCACGCCACGCGGCGCGTCAGGTTCGTCCTTCGTCGGCCTAGGCTCCGGCTCGATCTGCTTGCTCGTTTCCGGCGTGACCGCCCCCCCCACTCCCCATCTCACTGCATCGCTGGCCGAACATGTCCAACTCAGCCCCCGACCACGCTCCCGATCCGACCCTCAACGCTCCCGGACATTCGGAAAAGGGGGGAAAGATCATACTCTACTGCGCGGCTGATTTGCTGTGGGCCACGAAGATCAAAGAAACCGGCAAAGCACTGGGCATCGAGTGCCGCCCGGCGCGGAATCTGGAGATGCTGGAGGCCCGGCTGGCGGATTCCGTGATCGGGGGCGTGCTGCTGGACCTCGATGCCGGTGAAATCGCTTTCATGCTGCTGGGACGCCTGAGATCGGGGATGGGGGAGAGGACGGCACGGGAGCACGCGATCCCGGTGATCGTGTTTGGGCCCCATGTGGAAGTGGGCAAACTGCGAGCAGCAGCCGAGGCCGGGGCGTCAGCGGTGCTGGCCCGCGGGGCGCTGCATCGTGGGTTGCCGCAGGTGCTGACGGACTTGGTGCGAGGCGGAGCGGTGGCGTCGCAACTGACGGATTGAGTGATTGGCCGCGCGGTCAAGTGGTCGAGTGGTCGTGCCTGCGATTATGGAGCCTGTCGTGTCTCTGCGAACCTTTCGCCATGCGCTTCATGCCGTTCACCTCACCGCGCTGGGCTTGTGGTGCGGCAGCCTGCTGATGACGGGTGCCGCGGCGGCGGTCACGTTTCCGATGTTGAAGAAACTCGCCCCCACGCTGCCCGGCTATTCGGGCTACACGGGCGATCACTGGATGCTCGCGGCGGGGCACGTCGTCGATCGCGTCTTTGCCATCAGCGATGTGGTGCAGTTTGTCTGCGCCATGCTCGCGACAGCCTCGATGCTGATCGCGGCGGTGTTTGGCGGGCTGGCGTGGCGCAGGCCGGGGGGGGGGGTGATGGCGCGGGCGGTGATTCTGGCGGCGGCGCTGATGGTGCTGGGGTATCACCTGCTGGTGCTGACGCCACGGATGGGCGTGAACCTCAAGCAATACTGGGCCCTCGCGGCGGCGGGCCAAACGGCTGAAGCCGAGACGTTTCGCGCAGCGTTCAGTGCCGACCACCCGATGGCCCAGCGGGTGATGGCGTCGCTGGCGCTCTTGAGTTTCGCGGGGCTCGTGCTTGGCGCGCTGGCCGGTGCGGATGGCGGGCGGGCGGTTGAGGCGACGAGTGCCGGGTGCGCGGCTTCGCGATCCACGAACTCCACCAGCCAGCTTGAGCCGCCCGCGCTGCTGCGGGAAGGGGCGCGGTGATGGCTTCGCGTGCGACCAAGCCGAGGACTTCGCCCGTCGCGCCTCCGGCCATTCCCTTCGAGCTGCCTCGCGTCACGCCCGCGGCGCGCAATCGCGCAGCACGGCTGCTCGCGGCGCTCGAGGCCGCGTATCCCGACGCCCACTGCGAACTCATCGCCTCCGCGCCGCACGAACTGCTGATCGCCACGATTCTGTCCGCCCAGTGCACCGACGTGGCGGTCAACAAGGCGACGCCCGCGCTCTTTGCCCGGTTCCCGAAGCCTGCGGATTACGCCGCGGCGACGCCCGCCGAGATCGAACCGTTCGTCCGCACACTGGGCTTCTTTCGCATGAAGGCCAAGGCCGTGCACGAGGCGATGGCGGCGGTCGTCGAGCGTCACGGCGGAGAGGTGCCGCGCACGATGGAGGAACTGCTGGCCCTCCGCGGCGTGGCCCGCAAGACCGCCAACGTGGTGCTGGGCAACGCCTTCGGCATCAACGTCGGTGTGGTGGTCGATACACATGTGCAGCGCTTGTCGAAGCGGTTGGGTTTGGTGCCCGAGACGAGAGGCCCATCCACCTCCGCCATCGAGCGGCAACTGATGGCGCTCTTCCCGTGTGAATCGTGGTGCCAGTTGAGCCACCTGCTGATTTTTCATGGACGCCGCGCGTGCAAGGCGCGAGGTGAAAAAGGCTGCTGTGCCGGGCACCCGATTTGCCGAGAGTTTGGGAGGGGGTGCGAGTTGAGGTGCGAGGGCGGGGGGAGGTAGCCGTCATCTTTCGCGCAAACATGCAGCCCGACTGTCAAGGAGGGCTTCGTCCCATGTGCCAACAGAAAAGCCCTCCTTCACAGTCGGGCTGCATGTTGTCCTATGGGCTCTTCTCTGAGCCGTGATGATCTGGTGATACGCCTCTTGCGCGGCGGTGCGGACGGCATCGGTTTCGCTCGGGCTCT
This sequence comes from uncultured Phycisphaeraceae bacterium, assembly GCA_964588585.1. Lineage (GTDB taxonomy): Bacteria > Planctomycetota > Phycisphaerae > Phycisphaerales > UBA1924 > JAEUIX01. The sequence continues at coordinate 91,720 of CAZPPX010000009.1, read as the reverse complement.
CGAACAACTCCACGAGACGGGACAGGATTCTCCGAATCGGCTACACCTTCTCTCCCTTCTACAACCCTTCTTGCTATAAAGAATGGTCACACCCGCTCGGCGTCCTCGGTGCGAAGGGCGATCACGGCGCGGCTCGGCGGCTCACGCACGCCGTTGTCGTCGCGAAGCGACAAGCCCGGCGAGGGCAAGCAGGCCGATGGAGTTCGCCGACGGCAGCGTGCTGGCGCAACTCGGCTCGGCCGACATGCGCGGGCCGATCCAGTACGCGCTCACGCATCCCGCGCGGGCGTCACGCCGCGCCCGCACGCTCGACCTCGTGGCGATGCGGCGTCTGGATTTCGCGCCGCCCGATGCCGCGCGGTTCCCGGCACTTGGCCTGGCGTACCGCGTGATTCGAGAAGGGGGCACTTCGGGCGCGATCTTCAATGCTGCGAGCGAAGAGGCGACGGCGATCTTCCTGGCCAATGGCTCCGCCCCCACCCCCCCCGACGGTGCCACGGCGTCATCGCCGCGCCCGCGCGAAACTGGTGACGCGGAGCCAGCAATCGCCGCCGCTGCGACGGCCACACGGCCCACCACCAGCCGCGTCGCCTTCGGCCAGATTCCGGAGTTGGCCGCGGCGGCGATGGACGCGCTGGGCGTGAAGCCGGTGCGCACGCTGGCGGATGTGCTGGAGGCGGACGCCGCGGCGCGGCGGTTTGTGCGGGAGAGGGTGGGGGGGTGAGAGGAGGTTCGAGTCAAGCACGCCGTTGTCGTCGCGAAGCGACCAGCCCGGCGAGGGCAAGCAGGCCGATGGCAGTGGGCGCGGGGACGACGATCGGCACGTTGGGCTCGGTTTCGTAGGCCCAGCGGATGGGTTGGTACATGAGAATTGTGCCGCCGTCAAAGAACGGCCCCGATGACCACAGCCATTGAATCCAACCGAAGTGGACACCATCAGCCAGTTGAAGTCTGAAGCCCGTGAACGGCGTTAATCCGACGAGTGGTGTGCGAAAGCCCGTTCGGAACAACGCCATCGTGCCGCCGTTTGCATAATCCTCATCCGGTCCCACGGGTTCACCGTTTGCAAACGTCTGCGTAAGAAAGAACTCAAACAGGTTGTTGATCGGAGGAACGCGAATCTGAAACGGTACCGGATTGAGAGGCACGCGCAACGCTTCTCCGCACCCGATCCCGTCACCTTGGGGTGTGCCGGAGCCACCACCAAACCCACCAAAGTATGTGATGCTCCGCTCCGGCACCGCTGCCGCTTGCGACGTGGGTGCCAGACTTGGATCGAAGAGGTTCAGCATCGCACCGAGCACGAACTGCCCATTCGTGTTGTCGTGAACAACAACACTGGCGTTGGTGGCCGACAGGGCGATCGACGCTCCGACGCACGCTGCTGCTTGGGTCAATCGCATGGTTCGTTCCTTTAGCGTACAGACAGAGACCGTGATCGAGATGGCCAATCACGGGCCACGCGGTCCAGCGAGACATCGAACTCTGAGATTGCTGATTCACCCAACTCCTGCCAACGGATCGACGCACGAGTGCCCGGTGTTATGGCGGCCAGATATCCCGTGGTCGGCGTGTAGCCCATATCTGCTACAGCACTCGTGCGGGTTGCTTGGCCATTGACAGCGTAAAGAAACTGCAGGTGACACTCATTGCCGGGGTTGATGTAGTGATGGAGCCAATATGGTCGAGTGACAGCACCCGGTGGTGTCTGTGGCGTTTCAATAATGTACGTGGGCGCGATCACATGATAAATATCCGGTAGGGCGATCTCGGTGATGAGCAGCGTGCGCGGGTATCGGGCCTTGAGCATCTGCAACCAGCGGACGCCGTCGCCCGGGTTGGTGAAGTCGTAGGCGTCGAGGCCGATGACCTTTGAGCCCCACTCCAGCACCGCGAGGTCTGATTCCGCCAGCGCGAGGGCGATGGTGGTCGGGTTTGACAGATCGATGTTCACCGCGGGATCCTGCGGGTCGTCCCACACCTTTGAATCGTTGGTCTGGGTGCAGCGCCCCCACCACAGGCCCTGCTGCATGCCGCCGTGGCGGATGCGTTCCAGGGCCGGGCGCACGGAGTTCTGGGCCGTGCTGTTCATGTCGGAGTCGAAGATGCCGGTAGCGAAGCGGAAGGGATAGTTGTGGCTGAGGTTGAACGCGGGCGGGTGCCAACCGGAGAGCGCCCAGATGATGACGCGATCGATGTTGTAGGTCTGCTTGAGAAGAGCCTGCGTGGCGAACTTCTGGTATCCGTCCGTGATGAGCGGATCTCGGTCCGTGTGCCATGAACGCAGGTTGTCCGGATCGTCGTAGGTGCCCTGCGAAGCGTTGAGCGTGGCGACGGTGCGACCGTTCCACCCACCCATGGCGCGGTAGTTGGGCTTGCCGTAGCGAGCGCGGAAGAATTGCTGATAGCCGCGCACGGTCCAGAGCCATTCCTGCGGGGCGTCGGACTCGGGGCCGATATTGGTGTTGGTGCGATCGTTGATGCGGAAGGAAACCGTGTACTTGCGCACCTGGCCCGCGGGAATGGTGGCCCATGCGCCGCCCGGTGGGCGGGCTTCGAACTCGACTTGGGATCCTTGGGTATCGAGAATTCCCGTGACGATGTTGAAGGGGTGGTTGTAGGTGGTGATGTCGCAGCACATGGCCGCGCACACGTTGTAGAGGTCGTCGTTTGTGCGAAGCACCGCAAGCGGGGCGTAGGAGCCGCCGGGATACACCTTGCTGTTCTCAGCGGGCGAGGCCCGCGTGAGGAAGCCCGTGCCGACGCCGCCACCGGTATGGGTGTCAAGTTCAAGGACGGGCGTTCCCAGCATGATGCCGTAGAGCGCGAAGATGCCGACTTCCTTGGCCGATCCGCCACCCGGGGCGGTGAGTTCTATATCGAGGTCGAAGCCCATTTCGAGTTCGGTGCCGTAGGGCGTCTCGAACTCGCGTTCTACCTTGCGAATGGTGAGGGACTTCAGCGTGGCCAGCGCGCCAGAGCCCCCGCCGCCGGGCAGGTGCAGGTCGGAGGTGGGCATCTCGATGACGATGCGATTCGCGTTGTGGGTATCGCGCACCACGAAGTCCGAGCCCTCGAATTCAGCGCTGAATCGGCCCATTCCCAGCCTCCCGCGACGCGACACGACACGACACTTCAGAATACCTGCGCTCCGACGATCCGCCCAGCGAAACTAGATGATCTTTACCTCCAGCGCCGCCAGCGTGATGGTGCCGGTGGCGGTCATGGCGGTTTCCACCGCGATCAGGAACTCGTTGCATCCTTGGCAATCGAAGTAGTGGCCCATCGGGTCGGGCGTGGTGGCCTTCGGCCCCGATGCCGAGACGATCACATCGGTCGAGGCCACCGTCAATGGCACCGAGAGATCACCCAGTCGGTTCTTGAGAATCTGCCACGGACCCACGGTCTCGCTCGTGGCCGTCACGGTGCGCATCCGCCCGAAAATCTTGGCGATTGGGCTGGTGATGTTGGTCAGGCCTGTGTTGTACTTCATCCGCACGCCCAGAAACGTGCCCATGCGGTTGTCGCGCTGCAGCAGCCGACGGCTTGACGCTGTCATCGCCTCGGGGTCAGTCACCGGATTGCCATCGGCGGTGGTGAGGTAGGTGTCGCCCGATGAACCCGCCACCTGCTGCCAATCGGCCAGCACCGAACACGCCGCCACGAACTGGGCGTTGACATCAGACACGATCGACATCTTGGTGGTGATGGCCATGAGTACTTCCAAAAGCCGGTTGGTTTCGATCAGGTGAGACGGACTTCAAGGCACGTTTTACTCGGCGTTCCAGAGGTCACTTCGATCTTGGCCTCCACGCCCACCAGGAACTCGTTGCAGCCTTGCGTGTCGATGATGTGGAGGCGGGGATTGACGGTGGTCAATTGGGTCCGCCTGATTCGATGTCGGTCGCGGCGACGGCGATCTCGATCGACACGCCGCCCTCGCCGTTGACCAGACACTGCCACTCATTCCCGGCATCAACCCGTCCGAACAGTCGCACCAATGGCGACCGCGTAATGGTGAACCCGGATGAGTAACGCATACGCAACGAAAGCCACTGCGCGGGTCTCCCCCCACGGCTGAAGATCTGCCGCGAAGCCTCCACGATCTGCGTGTCCGGATTCGTGATCAGCCAGTTGTCAACCTTGCGCAGGTAGTCGTCATCGCCGACCTGCGACCACTTCGAGATCGCCCCAACCACCGGAAGGAACCGCGTCTCCGTGGTGACGACTTTGACCGTGGGATTGATGGCCACTGGAACCTCCCGCCTCGGCGTGAACGCCGACAGCCTCCCTCGATACGGAGGGGGGGGGGGGGGGGGGTAGTTCCAAGAAAATCCTGAAAAATCAAACAGTTGGGCTCGAATGCCCCCCCACTACCATCCCCCATGCCGACCGTCGACAAGGTGATGGCAGAGCAGCGGGCCGCTTCGTTTACCAAGCGGTCCATCAAGGGCGCGAGCAAGGCGCAGGGGCTGCGGCTTGCCGTCGCGATGGTCGATCTGACCACGCTGGAAGGCAAGGACACGCCGGAGAAGGTGCGGAGTTTGTGCCGCAAGGCGGCGTGGCCGGGGCGGGTGGGCGCGGCGGGGGGCGCGAGCAGCGACGAGGCGGGCGAAAGCGACATTCCGGCGGTGGCGGCGGTGTGTGTGTATCCGACGATGGTGGACGCCGCGCGGCGTGAACTGGACCGGCTTGGGGCGCGGGGGCAGAGTGTGAAGGTGGCCTCGGTGGCGACGGGGTTCCCCAGCGGGCAATATCCGCTGAAGGTGCGGCTGGATGATGTGAGGCGAGCCGTGAACGCCGGGGCGGATGAGATCGACATGGTGATCTCGCGCGGGGCGTTTCTGGCGGGAAACCACCGGCAGGTGGCCGACGAGATCGAGGCAACGGTGGAGGCGTGCGGGTTCAAGGCCTTGGGTGGCACAGGCGTCCCGCCTGTGGTCGCTGCGAAGCAGCGAACGATGGGCACACGCGCGAACGGTTCGGCGAGGCTTCGCCTCCACACAGGCGGGACGCCTGTGCCACGCAAGGCACACGCTCATTTCGCGCACCTCAAGGTGATCCTGGAAACGGGCGAACTGGAGACGCTTGACAACGTGCGGGCGGCGAGCGATCTGGCGATCGCGGCCCTGCATCGCACGGGCATCACGCGGATTCCGGGTGCCGCGTTTATCAAGACGAGCACGGGCAAGGTGGAGCCTGCCGCGACGATGCCGGTGACGCTGGTGATGCTCGAGGCGATCCGCGATCACGTCCTGGCGACGGGCGAACTGGTGGGCATGAAGCCCGCGGGTGGCATCCGCACGGCCAAGCAGGCGTTGCACTATCTGGTGATGGTGAAGGAGACACTCGGGGCGCTGGATTTGCCGTCGAGTTCGGATGTGCCCGCGGGCGGGTATCTGTCGCCTGATCTGTTCAGATTCGGCGCGAGCGCGTTGCTCAACGATCTGCTGCGACAGATCGACTGGCTCCGCACGGGTCGGTACATCGCGCGGTATGACTTTGCCGAGGCCTAGGCGCGAACGCCCCGCACACGCGCCCCTCGCGGCGGGGTCTGGCGGGCATGGAGGCGAGCGTGACCGAGCCCGGCAGCGCGAACGCAAGCCTAAACACGAGTGCGGACCGGAGTGCGGGCGCACAGGTCGGGGCGGTCGTCGATCCTGATCGCGGGCGTCGCTATCGCCGCCCGCCGTGCATGAAGAAGTTGCACTGGCTGAGCGTGCTGCTGGTGATTCCGCTGGGCTGGTGCTGGTTCGTGTTCGAGAACAAGTGGCTGTTCTTGACGGGTGGCCCGTGGCGACCGGCGGTGCTGATGTTTGGGCCGCAGTTCGTGGTGATGGGTATCTGGATCTGGGCGTATCGGTCGCTGAAGCGGCGGATGCAGACGAAGCTCAGCGCGGCGGAAGGATGCATGTGCTGGCGGTGCATGTATGACCTTTCGGCCAGCCCGCCGAGCGGCGCGTGCCCGGAGTGCGGGACGATGTATGAGGTTGATGAGTTGAAGCAGCGGTGGCGGAGTGCGGAGTGGTGATCCGCCCCCCCTCCCCACCCCAACCCCAACCCCAACTTGGAGCGGGGGAACGGTGATCGGACGATGTTCCACGTGGAACAACTACGAAACATTGCGCGCTCGCGGGCTCCTTTCCTTAGCCGCCTTCAAGCAGTTTTCGCCACCAACTTTTTTTACCTTGCTGCGCGGGCGGGGGTGCCGGTGGCACGGGTGGTGCAGTGGGCGTGCCGCGGGGTGGGTCGCGCAGCGGCGCGGGCGTGAGGGGCGGGGGAATGTCGCTGGAGCCGCTGCCTTCATCGGCGGTTCGACGCTTGCTGGCGGCGAGGGTCGAGAGCGCGTCGTAGTACTTCGGTCCCGGAGTGCCCGCCCCGCTGCCCGCGCTTCCCACACCACCGGCTTTCGAGCCCGCGTTCCCGCTGGATTTCGAGGACGACGCGTTAGATATTCCACCGGATGGCGCGCCGTCCGAATCGCTTGCGCCCATCGAGCCGTGCCGGCACAGCATGGACAGATCATCCGCCGAGGCCTGATTCACGCCTGAGCGTTTGAAGGCGTCTTCGAAGAGGTCGAGCACCTGGCGTGCCGAGCGCGGGCGGAAGAGCACGTTCTTGTTGGTGGCGCGTTCGATGGCCTCGATGACGAGCGCGGGGGTGTGATGATCGTGCAGCGGCGCGGCGTCGAGGGGCTGGCCGCGGTGCGATTCACGAATCTCCGTGACCGTGCCATCGAACGGGAAGCGGCCGGCGAGGAGGTGGTAGGCGGTTATGCCGATGGCGTAGACATCGGTGCGTGAGGAGACGATGCCGTCGAACATCTCCGGGGCCATGTACGCGGGCGAGCCGGTGAGGGTGCCGGTGGACGCGCCGAACGCGGCGGCGGGGCGTGGGCAGGCCAGGCCGAAGTCGGTGACGACGACGCGTCCGGTGCTGGTGAGCATGATGTTGGCGGGCTTGATGTCGCGGTGGATGACCTCGTGGTCGTGCAACTCCGCCACGGCGGCGCACAGGCTGGCCAGCACGGCCCGGGCGGCGCTGGGGCTGAGCGGCCCCTGAGCCTTCACGATGTCGCTCAGACTTGGGCCGTCGATGTACTCCATCACGAGGTAGGGCACGCCGCCGGCGACATCCGCGTGGTGGACTTCGTTGAGGCCCTGATGCCGAAGGGCGGCGGCGGCGCGGGCGCCTTGCAGAAACGCGGCGAAGGTCGGATCGGTGTCACTTTGGGGAATATCGAGCAGGAACTTGACGGCCACATCGCGCTGGAGCAGTTCGTGGCGGCCAAACCAGACGACGCCCATGCCGCCCTCACCCAGGGGCTTAAGGAGTTTGACCGGGCCGATCTGTTCGGGCACCTGGAGGCGCACACCCGAGCCGCCGCTCGGGCCGGCGAACGAGGCCGTAGTCGCGGCCCCGGAGCGCGAGATGGTGACGTTGCGGGAATCCATCAGACTACAGCCTACGCCCGGGAGGAGAAGACAGAACGCGGAGGGCGCGGAGGGAGACGCCGAGGAACGGAGAGGGAAGGCAAAAGGTGGAAAACGGACGACTGGCCGCTTCCTCGTTCGAACTCGACTACTTGACTACTTGACCACTTCGCCACTTCCAAACCCGCCGCCCCTCTACCCTTGTTCCGTGTCCGAGGTTCGCCCTTCCATCGATTCGCCACTCAGCCTGCCTGCGCTCGTCTTTGCGGCCAGTGCTCAGGCCCGTGGTCGGCACGGGGGTTTCCCTGCGGCTCTTGAGGAATATGCCTACTTCTATCGAGATGGTCGGGTAGCAGCCGACCTGGTCGGTGAGGCCACGAGTGTGGCGCCGATCGTCCGCACGCTGACATCGGAGAGCCACGAAGGCACGGTGTTGAAGTTCGCCCAGCAGGTGCCGGGACGGTCGTTGGCTGACGCGCCGTTGGAGATTGAGTCGGTACTGATTCCGATGATCGGTCGGCGCCGTAGTCGCGCGTACACGCTCTGTGTTTCCAGCCAGGTCGGCTGCGCCATGGGCTGTGGGTTCTGCCAGACGGCCCAGATGGGGCTGCTGCGCTCACTCAGCGTGAACGAGATCGTGGGCCAGTGGTGGGCGGCGCGGCACCTCATCGCCCGCCCCGATCCCGCCGCGCCGATTCGCAACATCGTGTTCATGGGCATGGGCGAACCCACTGACAACCTGGATGCGGTCATCAGCGCGATCGAGATTCTGACGGATTCGCGCGGGCCGGCGCTGGCCATGAGCCGGATCACGGTGTCCACCGTCGGCCGAGTTGAAGGGATCGCCAAACTCGCCGAGCGTGTGCGGCAACCGGGGTGGCACCGGTTGGGCCTGGCGGTGTCGCTGAATGCCCCGAACGACGAGATTCGGGCGAGCATCATGCCGGTGAATCGCGTGGCACCGATGGCGGCGTTGCGTCGGGAACTGCGGGCCTGGCCGTTTTTCGGCAGCGCCCATCTGTGCCTGGAATATGTGCTGATTCCGGGGGTGAATGCGTTGCCGGAGCACGGGGACCAACTGGCTGAGTTTGTGCTGGGGACGGGCGCGTGGGCAGCCCCGGGCGATGGTCCGCTTCAGGGGCTGGTGAACGTGATTCCGTACAACCCGCGAGAGAACTCGCCCTGGGCCGCGCCCGACGAGCCGACGGTGGACGCGTTCGTCGAGCGCCTTCGAAGCCACGGCGTCTACGTCAAGCGTCGCCGCACCAAAGGCCGCGACACGATGGCGGCGTGTGGGCAACTGGGCAACCCCGCTCTGCGGCGAACCTCAGGGCGCGCCCATGAACCTGTGGCGGTAACGATCGGCGCGAGCCCCGCACCAGACGGCACAACCCGATAGACTGCGCCCTTCATGCGACTTTCGGTGATCATTCCGTGTTTCAACGAGGCCCGCACGATCGACCAGATCGTTGCCCGCGTGGCTGCCGCGCCCGTTCTGCCCGATGGCACCGGCACCAAAGAGATCATCATCGTCAACGACTGCTCGACCGATGACACCCGCGCCCGGCTCGCCCCGGGCACTCCGATTGCCGCCATCCCGGGCATCGTCATCCTGCACCACGAGACCAACCGAGGCAAGGGTGCCGCGATCCGCACGGGCATCAATGCGGCAGCCGGCGATGCCGTGATCGTGCAGGACGCCGATCTGGAGTATGACCCCGCCGAGTTCCCCAAACTGACCGGCCCGATCGCCGAGGGGCGTGCCGATGTCGTCTACGGCTCCCGCTTCGCGGGCGGGGAGTGTCACCGCGTGCTCTACTTCTGGCACTATCTCGCCAACAAGTTCCTGACGCTGATGTCCAACGCCGCGACGAACCTCAACCTCACGGACATGGAGACGTGCTACAAGTGCTTCCGCCGCGAGGTGCTGAACTCGATTCGCTTGCGCGAAGACCGCTTCGGCTTTGAGCCCGAGGTGACGGCGAAGGTCGCGGCAAGCCGCCGCGCCGATGGCACGCGCTGGCGCATTTATGAAGTCGGCATCAGTTACAGCGGCCGCACCTACGAAGAAGGTAAGAAGATCGGCTGGCGCGACGGGGTGCGGGCGCTGTGGTGCATTCTGCGATATCGTAACGGCTGAGCTTGCCATCAACCGTGGCGCTGCACGGATGCGGCGTTTGGATCAGACCACGAGCTGCACCAGCCGCTCCGAGCAGCGGTTGGTGGCACGGGTGGGATGGCACAACTCACCCCGGCACGCCAATATCTTCGTTCCACAACTCAGGCCGCGCGGCCATGAACTGCCGCATCAGCGCCTCGCACCGCGCGTCGTTCATCACCACGACCTCGATGCCCTCGGCGCGCAGCCAGTCTTCGCGACCTTGAAAGGTGCGGTTCTCGCCGATCACCACGCGTTTGATCCGGTGCAGCACGGCGGTGCCGCTGCACATGGCGCAGGGCGAGAGCGTGGTGGCCATCGTGAGCGTGTGCCAGTCTCTCCGGCGCCCCGCATTTCGGATCGCTACGGTTTCCCCGTGGGCGGTGGGGTCGCCATCCTGCACGCGCCGGTTGTGACCAGCGGCCACAATCTCGCCTGTGGGCGTCATCAGGCATCCGCCGATGGGGATGCCCCCTTCGGCGAGCGACTTCTCCGCTTGCGCGATCGCGGCGTCGAGGGCGAGGCGGTCCAGTTCGCGTGTTGTGGTCACGCGAAGACGATAGGAAAGGGACGCGGCCGCCAGACATCGGTTGGCCATCTCAGATTCCTGATCTCGGACTCAGATTCTGATCGCGCAGGTCAAGGCCCGCCGCCGACCTCTCGGCCGGCGTGGACAGGTCAAGGATGCTTGATCTCGCTCCGTCCGTTCTGCCGGTTTTTCGAGTCGCTTAGGTGCCTGTCGCGGCGGCCTTCGAGCGTGAGAACTCCGCGAGTTTCGCTTCGAAACCGGCAAGCGTCGATTCGAGGTCCGCGCCGGTGGCTTGTGCTTTGGCGGCTTTGCTGGACCCCGTGCGGCCTTGCTCGATGGGAATCGCGCCGGTCGCCGTGGCTTCCTTCGCGGCCTTCACGGCGGCTTCGCCCACCTTGCAATGGCCCATGAACGACGCGCCCTCGGCGACCACGAGTTTGGCCGCGACAATGTCGCCGTTGACGATCGCGCCGGGGTTCAGTTCGAGGCGTTCGCGGGCGATGATGTCGCCTTCCACGCCGCCGTCGACGATGATGCGGGCGGCATCGACCGACGCCTTGCACACCGCGCCCTCGCCGATTGCCAGTTCGCCCTTGGATGTGATGCGGCCCTCGAAACGGCCGAGCAGGCACGCGGCATGCTCAAAGACCATCTCGCCCTTGATGTGCGTATCGGGACCGATCACGGTGGTGTGCGTCTGCTCGCTCATAGCGGTCTGCTCCTTGACCAAGGCCCCGATCGTGCGGGGCCGCCTTGACCCGGGCCCGCCGGCGCTCCGCGCGGCGTCCTCGGTGCACCTTGTTTCGGCACGAGAGGCCGTTCCCGTGCAGATTCCGTATGACGTGCATCCGCCGGGCCGGAGGGAGAAGGTTCGGCACGCCGGTTGCTTTGGGCGGAGCGTGCTCCGCGCCCCCGCTACCCCGCCGCAGAAGTCCGTTCAGTGCTACCACTGTCTTCGGGCCATAAGCGTGGCCGAGCAGGCGACGACGATCTCGTGCCCGCTGTGCGCACGGGGGATTCGGGTGGATGACCTGGTCATCGACCGCGAACAGTCTCTATCACCCGTTCGCACATGCGGGGTGGTGATTGTCACCCGTGCCGGGCGACTTTCGTGCCCGTCGATCGAGGCTCGGCTTGGGGTGCAGGTGCTTGGGCATCTGGCCGCCCGCGTCACCTGCGGGGGGCCCGTGATCATCGGCCCGAAAGCCGTGTGGCAGGGCGACTGCACCGCGGCCCGCATCGTCATTCAACCCGGCGCCATCATTCTGGGAGGTCAGTTCTGCATCCTCAACGATCCGCACGCTCCGCGGCCATCCGGCGCGCTCCCCTCAAACTCGCCGTCAACGTCCGAAAGACCGGGGTCGGGCCCGCTTCGGCAGGCGGCCGGCGTGCTCCGGACGCTCTTGCCCCGAACGCCCGCCGGGGTGCGGGGGTGAATTCGGCGCAGGGGGTCAAAGGGGGCGTAAAGGTGAAGGCCAAGGCTGCCGGGAAGCCCAAGCCGACCCGAACGCGCATTTATCGACATCCGAACGCCGATGGGCCGATGCTGAAACTGCGCGATCTCTCTTCTCGCACGGAGTGCGACATGCCCGAAGCCAAGCGACCGACCCGTCCGGCCAGCCCAACCCCCACCCCCACCCCCCTCTCGTCGCCGGATGCTAGTGGGGAGGAGCGAGGCGTCGGCACCAATGGCCGCACCGCGACGCTGAGCCAGCCGGTATCGGAGGTGTTCCTCTCGCCCCGGGTGATCGACCGCGAGGCATTCAACGACTACGCCGGTTCGCTACGGCGGCTGATCGAGCAATCCGCCGACCGGGGGGACGCCCTTCGCGCGGCGACCGCCGAGGCGGACGCGGCCCACCAGCAACTGCGCGATCTGGCCACTCGCCACACGGCACGGTTTGAACTGGCGGCCAAGGCGATGGCGGGATTGGATGAGCGGTCGGCCAAGGCCGAGCAGATGCTGCTGGCGGTGCAACAGGCGGCGTTGTCGCTCGATACGTTCCGCGCCGAGGCGGCGGAGATCGTGAACGCGTCGGCGGCGGCAGGACGGGCGCGGCTGGAAGAGGACCAAGCGCTGGCGGAAGCGCGCCTGCGCGAAACACTGGACCGCGCCGAGGCGGTGGAGCGCCGGCTGGCGGCCGTAGCCGCCGACACCGAGCGTGTGGTGGCGGAGCGCGAGGCCCTGATGGAGCAGCGAGCCGAGGCCGTGATGGGGCGGTGGCAGGGGCGGATCGAGCGTGCCGCGGCGGAGGCCCACGCGCGGGCGGAGGCGGCGCGGATCGCGTCGGACTCGCTCACGCAGCGGCTGGACACCTTCTCGGCAGTCGTGGATTCGCGGCTGGTGGAATCTCGGCAGAGCATCAGCGGGTGCGAGGCGCGGGCAGTGCAAAGCATCGAGGATGCCGCGGCGGGCGCACGGCGCGCCTTCGACGGCGTGTGCGAGACGCTCTCGACGCACGCGGACGAACTGCGCGAGTCGCTGGCCAGCGCGGCGAACGCCCAGGAAGAGCGGATCATCCAGATCGGCGACGCGACGGCGCGGCGCGCTGATGAAGCGGCGTCCCAGATTGCGGCCGCGGCGGATGCGGCCGGTGCCCAGGCCGAGGAGCATCACGAGCGCCTGGCGGACATCCTGATTCGCGTGGAAGAATCGGCGGGCGAGGCGGAGACGCTGCTGGGCCTGACCCAGCCCTTGCCCAATGAGGAGGACGCGCAGGCGTGCGAGGACGCGCTGCGCACGGCGCTGCCGGGCTCACTGGGGGCACTGGTGCTGCGGGCCCGGGCAGCCCGGAGCGGGACCGACGCCGCCCTGACGCGGCTTGAATCCATGCAGGCCCAGACCGAGCAGGCCCGGTCGATTCTCGGGAGCGACTTGCTGACCGCAGCCTCGCAGATCGACCAGTTGGCGGCACGGGCCGACGCCCTGAAGACCTCGGTGGAGGCCAGCGTGAAGGCGGGCACGGAGGCGGAAGCGGCGCTGACACAGCGGCGTGAAGCGTTGCACGAAGCCGCGGCGGCACCGCTGGCGGAACTGCAACGCCGGGGCGACGACCTGCGCCGCCAGATCGACGCGATGGAGGCCCAAACCACACGCGCGCGAGAAGTGACACGCGGCATCGTCGAGCAGACCACGACCGTCGTGCGCGGCTTGTCAGCGACGCTCTCGCAACTCAAGCCCTGGCAGCCTTTGCTGCTCGAGCATGACCCCAACGAGCCCTTGCCCGAGTTGCCCGCCGCCCTGCAGCGCGTGGTCGATCAGGTGCGGAGCGAGATCGCCAGCGACCTGGGCACGGTCGCGGCGGGCCTGTCGCAACTGGCCAGTCGGGCGCAGCGAATCAGCGAGCAGACGGCGCCGCATGCGGCGGAGCGGGTGTCGCGAGACTGAGCGGGACCAAGACCGCGAATTCCTCGCATTGCCCGCCTCAAGACCCGCGTTCCCTGGGCGGCGTCGCCCAGTGCATCTTCTGGATCAGCGTCGACCAGTACGACGACTTGGGATTCCGCACCAGGCGAATCGGGCGGTCGTGCAGTGCGACTTCGATGACCTCGCCCTGGTGCAGGCGGCGCTGGCCCTGACCATCGAGCACCAGTGTGGTGCCGCCGCCTTCGCCGTTGCCCGGGCCGTCGTCGTTGACGCGCTTGAGTGTGAGTCGGATGGTGCTGTCTCCGGCCACTACCACGGGTCTGAACGAGAGTGAGTGGGCCGCGATGGGCGTGAGGGCCAGCGCGTGCGTGCTGGGTGCCAGGATCGGCCCGCCCGCCGCGGCGTTGTACGCCGTTGTGCCCATCGGGGTGGACACGATCAGCCCGTCGCCGCTGACCGTCGGCCCCGGCTCGCCATCGATGCTGATCTCGATGGCGATCATCCGAAACGGCGGCCCTGCGGTGATCACGCAGTCATTGAGCGCCCATTGGGGTGCGCCAAACAGCGGCCCCTCGGCCCCGCGCCCGGGTACCCCGTGCGACACGCGGAGCATCGAGCGCTGCCCCAGTTCCAGCGGCCCGCTGCAAAACAACGTCGCCGCTTGCGCGCGCAGTGCCGCCAGATCAAACTCGGCGAGAAAACCAACTTTGCCGAGGTTGACGCCCAGCATGGGCACGCCCGACGCGGCGTACTTCTTGGCTTCATTCAACAGCGTGCCATCGCCGCCCAGCACCACGACCAAGTCGGTCCCCGCTGGCGGCGGCGTCGCTACCGCGCCCCGTGCCGGGGGTTGGGCCTCGATTTCCAGCAGCACCTTCCCGCCCTGCCCCTCGATCAACCGGCGCACTTCCGCCCCTGCGGCCACCGCCTCGGCCTTGGATCGATTCACCACCAGTAACACGCGACGGCCCATAGCCGCGAGTGTAGATGCCCCGCCACCCCAATCCCGCCGCGAAACCAGCGCAAAGGGCCCCAAAGCGCGCCGCGCCAAGCGAAACCGACCCCTCACGGTTCTACAATCCCTCCCATGATTCCTGCCGTCCTCGAACGCCTCGGCCTTGCCAAGCATCCCCGCCTTGTGGCCGCTGGACCCGCGGCTGCGGGCGTGGCCATGTCCCACAACCCGGCCACGGGCCAGCCCATTGCGGGCGTCCGCATGGATGATGCCGCGGGGCTCGAGCGCGTGCTCAGCGCTGCCGACGCGGGCTTCAAGAAGTGGCGAACCGTTCCCGCGCCGGTCCGCGGCCAGGTCGTTCGCGCGATCGGCGACGCCATCCGCGCCCACAAGGCCGACCTGGGCGAACTGGTCAGCCTCGAAGTGGGCAAGATCCGCAGCGAGGGCCAGGGCGAGATCCAGGAGATCGTTGACATCGCCGATTTTGCCGTGGGCCTTTCGCGCCAGTTGCCCGGGCAGGTGATTCCGAGTGAGCGCGCCGGGCACCGACTGATGGAGCAGTGGCTCCCCCTCGGGCCCATCGGCTGCATCACGGCCTTCAACTTTCCCGCCGCCGTGTGGGGCTGGAACGCGATGCTCGCCGCCGTCTGCGGCGACACCACCGTTTGGAAGCCCAGCCTGATGGCCCCGCTCACGGCGTTGGCGTGCCACGAACTGGCCGTGAAGGCCGCGGCCCAGATGGGCTGCCACGATATCTTTCACCTGGTCATTGGTGATGACGCGACGATTGCCGTGCCCCTCGTCGCCGACAAGCGATTGCCGCTGATCTCCGCGACCGGTTCGTGCCGAATGGGACGCGCGGTGGGCAAAGCCGCGGCCGAGCGCATGGCCCGCTGCCTGCTGGAACTGGGCGGGAACAACGCCTGCATCGTGACCGAAGACGCGGACCTCGATCTGGCGCTGCCCGCGATTGTCTTTGGTGCGGTGGGCACGGCGGGCCAGCGCTGCACCACGACGCGCCGCCTGATCGTGCATGAATCCGTCGCCGATCGCTTTGTGGAGCGACTCGCCGGTGCCTATGCCAAGGTCCGCGCGCGCATCGGCGATCCGCTCAATGATGGCACGCTCATCGGCCCGTTGATCAACACCCGTGCCGTCGAGGGCTACGAGCACGCGATTGCGAAGGCGAAGGAGCAGGGGGGCACCGTGGTCGCGGGCGGCAAACGCGCCAGCGTCGCGGGTTGCGTCGGTGGCCACTACGTCGAGCCCACGCTCATCCGTGCCCCGAAGGGCAACGCGCTCCCGATCGCCAAGGAAGAGACCTTCGCGCCGATCCTCTACGTCTTCACCTACACCACGCTCGAAGAAGCGATGGCGCTGCAGAACGGCGTGGATCAGGGCCTTTCGTCGTCGATCTTCACCGAGAAGATGCGCACTGCCGAGCGGTTCCTGAACCCCGATGGCAGCGGCTCGGACTGCGGCATCGCCAATATCAACTGCGGCACCAGCGGCGCCGAGATCGGCGGCGCGTTTGGTGGCGAGAAGGAAACCGGCGGCGGCCGCGAGAGCGGCAGCGACAGTTGGAAGGCCTACATGCGCCGCCAGACCACCACCATCAACTTCAGCGGCAAACTCGAACTGGCCCAGGGCATCAGATTCGAATGATCGCGTCAGCGTTTCCACGTTCTTGATCGACTGCGGATGAAAGGCTGAATCGGCATGGCGAAGGCACGAACGACCGCCAAGAAGAGCAAGACCAAGACTGGCACACGAGCGGCAGGCGATGCCGGCGCCATCGATCCCGCGCTCGGACCGCTGCCCGCCAGCGGGGCAGCCACCAGGCCTGTTGACGCGAAGGCGGTCGCCAAGACTGCGGCACGCAGCAGTGCCGTGCAGGCCTTCGCCATCGAGGCCGCGAGGCTGCTGAGCGACGACAAATGCGAGGATGTCGTCCTCCTCGACGTGCGTGGCCTCTCGCCCATGTGCGACTTCATCGTCATCGGCAGCGGCACATCCGATCGCCAGATGCGCGCCACCATCGACGAAGTCGTTGACATGGGCCGTACCCAGGGCTTCGGCACCGCCCGCCGCAACGTCGATGATCGCGCGACCTGGTGCGTGGCGGACCTGTTCGATGTCGTCGTGCACGTCTTCGAGCCCAACACCCGCGCCTATTACGACCTCGAAATGCTGTGGGGCGACGCCCCGAAGATGGACTGGGCACGCCCCGCGGGCGCACCCACCCCACGCTCGCGCACCAAGAAAGCCAAGGCGGAGCCCGATGGCCAAGAAGGCGAAGACGAAGCCCACGCGTAAGGCGTTTTCCAAGAGGCCCGCCGCGAAGCCGGCGCGACGCGAGCCCCCTCGCGCCGTCACGCCGCCCGTGCCCGTCACCCGCCCTCCCCGCGCCCAGCGCACCCCGAAGATGCCCACGGCTCGCGCCGTCGCGCGCGTCTGCCTCCGCATTCCCGGCACCGCCGCCGCCACCTACGAAGTGCGCATCGGCTCGGGCCTGATCCCCACGGCCATTGATGGGTTGATTCGTTCGGCGGGGACCGCCGGACCACCCGGAGGCACCGCCGCGCTTGTCGTCGTCGATGCCAACCTCTCCAAAGACCTCACCGTGCCGCTCCTGAAGGCCCTCGACAATGCTGGCGTGCGCTGGGGCGTCAGCGTGGTGAGCGCCTCCGAAGCCGACAAGTCGCTCGCCTCGCTCGAACGCGTGCTCGTTGAAGCCGGTCGCCTCCGCCTTGGCCGCGATGGCCTCATCATCGCCCTCGGCGGCGGCGTCGTGGGTGATGTCGCGGGCTTCGCTGCGGCGGTCTTTGCGCGGGGTGTCCGTGTCGTGCAGTGCCCGACGACCCTGCTTTCCATGGTCGACGCCTCCGTCGGCGGCAAGACCGGGGTCAATCTCCTCGTCCCGCCGGGCGTTACGGGCGAGAGCGACGCCTCCAAGCCCCGACTCGTCAAGAACCTGGTCGGAGCCTTTCACCAGCCCGCGCGGGTCATCTGCGACCTCGACGCCCTCCGCACGCTCTCCGGTCGCGACCTGCGGGCCGGCCTTGCCGAGTGCATCAAGCACGGCCTGCTCAGCGGCGCGGCCGGTGACCCCACGCTGCTCGACTGGACCGAACGATCCCTCGACGCCCTGCTGGCACACGACCCCAAGGCCCTGGCCGAACTGGTCAAACGTAACGTGCAGGTCAAAGCCCGCGTGGTTTCGCTCGACCCGCGCGAAGAAATAGAGATATCCCCTTTCAAGGGGGGCAAGGCCAAGGGAAGCGGCTCTTCCGGCGGCCGCATGATGCTGAACCTTGGTCACACATTTGCGCACGTTCTCGAGCCTTTGCCCGGCATCAGTTGGGTCGCCGGAAACGCAAGCCCCAGCGCCGTTGGCGGCAGTCTGTCCCGCGTGGCCGGGCCACTGCGTCATGGCGAAGCCGTGGGGCTTGGCTTGCTGGCGGCGTGCCGTGTCTCTGAATCGGCCAAGTTGTTTGAAACCGGCCTCGCAGGCCGGATTGAATCGCTTCTTACACGCGCCGGTCTGCCCACTCATGTTTCGGGTTTGCCCGAAACCGCTCGCCTTATCGAACGCATGGCGGATGACAAGAAAGCCCTTGCGGGCCGTGTCCGGCTGGTGCTTCCGATTCGCGGCCGGAAGGTCAGAATCGAGCCTCGCGCCGACGCTGCCGCTGTGGCCAAGGCCTTCGACAGTCTGCGCGAACGGGCATAGGTCGAAACGACTCATGGCCTCGCGTCAGCACGCTCCCGCGCCAGGCCCGGCCGAGTGCCCAGTTTCACACTTGTTGAAGGCGCAAAGTGTGCCAGCCCGATAAGACTCCAACGTGAGTCGCCGCCCGATGTGCTGGGCGGGGGTGAGAAAGCGCGGCTGGCGCTCACGCTTTGGGAGGCGATCGTGCGCACTATCGCGATCATCAATCAGAAGGGCGGCTGCGGCAAGACCACCACGGCGATCAACCTCGCCGGCGTCTTCTCGCGCGCCGGCCTGCGAACGTTGCTCGTTGATCTTGATCCGCAGGCGCACTGTGCCGCGGGCCTCGCGATCCCCGAGCAGCGTATCGATGTCCACATCGGCGACGCCATGACCGCCTCCGAAGAGCGCCCCATCGACTGGACGCGCCTCCTCTGGCGCGTCAGCCGAAATCTCGACCTTGCACCCAGCACTGTGCGGCTCGCGGGCCTCGAAGCCGCCCGCGGCGCGCTCTCGACCCTTGAACACCCCGAGCGCCGCCTGCTGAGCGTGCTGTCGCGTCTGGCCGATCAATACGACCTCTGCCTGATCGACTGCCCGCCCACCATTGGCCTGCTCACCTACAACGCGCTGGTCGCGTCGACTGAAGTGCTCGTCCCCGTCGAAACCGCCTTCTTTTCCCTGCAAGGCGCGGCCAAGCAGGTCAGCACCATCAAAGCCCTGGGCAAGCGCTTGGGCGTCGCGCCTCCCTACCGCCTGCTCGCCACCATGCACAACCCGGAGAGCACGCTTTCCCGCGATCTGCTCGCCGAGTTGCAGCGTCGCTTTGAAAACAAGGTCTCTCCCGTGGTCGTGCGGTTCGATCAGCACCTGCGCGAGGCCGTGAGTTTCGGCCAGCCGGTGGTGGAGTACGCCCCGCACTCGACCGGCGCGGAAGACTACATCGCGCTGGGCCGCTGGCTGCTCGATCACCCCGAGCGCACGCGAGCCACCGGGCACGATGACTTTGAAGACATCGGCCTGACCAATGGCCACATCCCAGCGCCATCGACGGCACCGACCTCGCCCACGGCGGGAGTCACCGTCCGCGACGGTGCCGCCGCGACGTTCCTGGGCAACGGCACCGGCGGCCCCCAGATCGCCCCGACCCCCGCCGTGCCCACCCCTGAGGCCATCCGCGCCCGCACCGCCGAACTGGCCGACCGGGCCGCGAAACTCGCATCGCGCGCCTCGCCCTCCCGCGAAACCTCCGGCATTCCCACGCTGGCCGAGTTCCTGCGCTCGTCGGCCGCGCCGCAACCCACGACCCCGATGCACGCCGTTTTTGGCGTCCGCACCACCGCGCAGGGGATGCTCTTCGTCCAGCCCGCGTCGATGGGCCGCTCGATCAGCATCGCTGGCGGGTTTAACAACTGGTCGGCCGAGGCCACGCCCCTGCGCCTCAACGAGCGGCTGGGTGTATTCGAGGCCTGTGTCGCGCTGCCCCCGGGGCGCTTCACCTATCGCCTGGTCGTGGATGGTGCCTGGATTGCCGATCCGCACAACCCGATCTGCGAGCCCAACCCGTTCGGCGGCATTAACAGCGTTGTCGAAGTCGGTGCCGCGCTCGCGGTGCCCGCCACCGTGCCCGCCTGAATCCGCCCTTTCTCCCTACGAAACGAGAGGTTGATCACGGATGATCGCCGACCCGTTCGACACACCACCGCCGATCACGCCCAGCGCCCTCGCCGAGGATCCCGGCGCGTTCGATGCGCTGGCCGACTTGTTCCTCGGCACCATGGGTGGCGTAGCCGCGCACGACACGGCGATGGGCATGGCCCCGCGCACCGGTCGAGCGGCGACAAACGCGTCTGCCATCGATGATCCCGCGTCCGCCGTGGCCACGCGCGCAGAAACCGATCGCCCGCGCCTCACGCTGGTGGGCGACCTGAACCCCGGTCGCGAAGCGGCACCATCGCCCATGCCGCGCGAGCGCCACGCCGACCACGCCGCGTCCAACGGCCCCGCGCGGCGCACCGCGCCCGTGCACGCCAGCCGAGGCACCCGCCAGCCCACCATCCCGACCGTGCCGCCTCCGGTTGAAGCCGTGATCCTCGGGCACCTGCCGGTCATGGCCTCGGCCTGGGCATCGCAATACGTCCGTCATGTGGCCGATCGCGTGCAGGGCCCGGTCGCGATGGCGCGACTCAGTGCCGGCCGTGTGCGCATCGAGGTCGTCGCGCCTGCGGGCGGTTCGCACGCCGCCACGCATGCGCCAACGCTCGAAGCCGCGCTCGCGATGATCGGTGACGCCGCACGTCGCGTGGTGATCTTCGGCGATGCCGAGTGCGAGATGCGGGCGGCCCGCACACCGGGCGTCGAGCGCGTCACGCTGCTCTCCAGCGGCGATGAAGCCGGGATCGTCGCGGCGTACAGCATCGTCAAGCGTCTCGCCGAGCGCCCCGAATCCACAGGCCACCATGCGGGTCACGAGCCCCAATCCGCCGCGGCCAAGATTCACGTCGCCGTGCTCGGCGCGCCGCCGGCACGATCCGAGTATGTGCTGGATCGGCTTGACAAGGCCTGCCGCACGTTCCTGAGCCTGCCCCTGAAACGCGACGCCTGCATCGCGCGGATCGGCACGGGCAGCGTGGGCGTGGAAGTGTTCGAGGGCCCGCTCGATGCCCCGGTTGAGGATTTCATTGCGATGCTCGCGGTTGGGCGCGTGCCAGCCATGCCCGCGGCTTCCGCGTTCTCCGGCCAAAGTCCGCCCGAGCCCGACGACGAATTCATTGAGCCCGCGCCAGCACCCGAGATGCCCGTCGCGCGTCGCCAGCCGATCGCCACGGCCGCGCTGCGCCACGAGACTCACGAGCCTGCCGCCACGCCCGCGCACGAGCCGACTGCCCATGGCATCGAGTGCCCAACCAATCCCGAGGGCGCGCTCGCGTCGCTCGTCGACGGCCTGGAAGCCCTCGAGGCCCGCTGCCCCGCCGCGCCGGAGGTCGAGATCGCCATCGCCGAGTGCGGCACGCTCCATGTGCTCGCCCGTGCCGAGGCGTATGGCGACCCGGGACGCGCGCTGATCCGTCTCGAAGCCGCAGCAGGCTGGGCCCGCCTCAACCGCCGCGTTCTGGCGCTCACGCTTTCGCCTCGCCACCGCGCAACCTCTCGAGTCGGCCTCGCCGGCGCGAGCGTCGTCACGCACCTCTTCACCGATCAGCCCGCGCACTGGCGCACGCTGCTGGATGGCAACATCCGGCTGCACGTGATGCTGCCGGTCGTGGCCGCGGTGGGCGGGTGGGCCTGTGCCGCGATGAACTAAAACCGTCTCAGCACCGCCCGCTGAAAAACTCCGCGATGTAGTCGCTCAGGTCGTCCTGGCGGTGGACGAGTCGCAGTTGAGGTCGCTGCGGCAGACCTGGAGCGAGGCGGGCGCGGTGGTCGCTACGCCGCTGGCGTTGGTGACGAGGCACCGAAAGCGCGCGATGTCGGCGAAGATCGGCAACTCGGCATCGAACGCGCCGACCTGCAGCGAGGCGCTCGCCGCACCATTCACCGCCCCGATGCGATCGCCGCCCACGAACAGTTCGCCGTCGATCAGATTGGCCCAGCCGCCTTCGACTGCTGCGTCCTCTACTTGCCACTGATAGGTGTAGCCGAGTCGGCGCGAATGAGTTGCGCCGAAGCCGCGCTGCTGAGCGCGAGCCCCGCGGCAGGGCGATGGTGCGAGAACACTGACGAACGTTCAGCGCGAAGTGATAGCCCATGACGCGGACTCCAGTGGAACGTCCGGATGCCACGGATCGGGGTCGTGACAGGGAAAACGCGTTCACCGCGTGCAGAACGAGAGTTTTCGGACGTCTGCGCGGGGGAATGGGGAGATGTGTGGAGGGGGTACGAGTGCGGGCTGGGCGAAACGCGCGCGCGTCAGAGAATGTGTCTGCGTTGCGCGTTGTTGCACATGACTCCCTCCCCCAACCCCCTCCCTCTCTGGGAGGGGGCTTGCGGAGGCGTGCACTTTCAGATCTACTCCTCCCGCACTTCGAGCGCCACGATCGTCTGATCATCGCGGGCCCGCGCGCCGGCGCGGTGGCGCTTCACGGCGTTGGAGATCGAGTCGCACAGCAAATCCGGCCCGCCGCGGCTGGCGGCGATGACGGCGCTGAGGGACTCCTCGCCAAACTGGCGGCCGGTGGGGTCGAGGGCTTCGGTGATGCCGTCGGTGAACAAAACGAGCGACTGGCCGGGTTCGAGTTGCACGGTGGCCTGGTCGGAGCCGACTTTGTCCATCACGCCCAGGGGGATGCCGCCGACGGCGTCGAGGCGCTGGATGCGGCCGTCGCTGCCGCGGAGGCGGAGCATCGGCGGGTTGTGGCCGGCGTTGGCGTAGGTGAGTTTGCGGCTGGCGGGGTCGTAGACCGCGAAGAACGCCGTCACAAACTCGCTGCCCACGCGGCGGGCAAACAGGCGCTCGTTCAGGAAATCCAGGCACTGGGCCGGCTCGTTCACCGCGGCCTCGCGCGCGTGCAGAATCGCGTGCAGCATCGCGACCACGACCGCCGCGGCCGGGCCGTGGCCCGAGGCGTCGGCGATCATCAGGCCCCAGGGCCCGCGGCGTTCCTGGTGTTCGCCATCGGCGCTGATGGTGAGTGGCAGCAGGTCGTAGTAATCGCCCCCCGCGCGGTCGAAGGTTTCGTATTTGCTGGCGACGGCGGTGCCGGGGATGGCCGGCACGCTCTGGGGCAGCAGGCTGCGCTGAATCTGGGCGATGTGGTCGACTTCGTGGCGGATCCAGTCAGTGGCCTCGCGCAGGCGGTTGGCGATGAGCACGTTGTTCATCGTGCTGCCGATGAGGTTGCCGCGGAGGATGAGTTGCTCGAGGTCGGCGACGCCCAGGCCGTGCGGCTCTTCGTGCAGGATGATGGTCCAGTTGGAGAGTTGGCCTTCCACCATCACGGGCACGGCCATGAGGGAGCCGAACTTGGCGAACGTCTCGCCCACCACCGGGTCGGTCTTGACGTTGAGCCCCTGAACCAGTTTGGGCTCGGGCGTCGCGATGAGGCGGCTGAGCACGCCGCCATAGTTGACGGGGACGTCGCCCGCACCGCTCCAAGGCTCGCCGGCGCGGACTCGGTCGGTGCCGTCGACTTCCATCCAGCGGGTGATGCGGAACTGGCCCTGATCGAGCCCGGCGGTGGCGAGGGACATGTAGCAGCGCGGGCCGTAGGCCTTGCGCATCGCGACGATGATGGCTTCGAGAACCTGCTGGGGAGATTGGGCACGCGTGAGCGCGTCGGTCAATTCCAGAAGCACCGGAATCCGAGTGTTCTTGGAAAGGTCAACCAGCGGGAGGTCGGAACTCGACGGCGGCATGACGTGCAGGGGCCGATACGGGCAGAGGTCGCGCGGTTTGGGAAAGTCTGAGGCAATCACGGCGATCCTCCTGGGAGGTGCCGTGGGCTGGCGGAACGGGGGGGGGAGGGGAATGCGTCGCGTGGGACCGGACTGGATTCGACAATGGGCCTGACTGGATTCGAACCAGTGACCTCACGCTTATCAAGCGTGCGCTCTAACCAGCTGAGCTACAAGCCCTTTTCTCTGACAGGGGTGAGTATAGCCCGATTTCTCCTCGTGAGTCGTCGGGATTCGGTCCGAGAAACGCGTTCTGGGTGGTCCGGCGGTCCCCCGCCGGACATCGGTCGGACACGCCGCCTGACCGCCACCTATCGGTATGATTTCGCCCTATGCCGAAGTGCTTTTCCGCAAATACGGCCCCGCTGCCGAGAGCCGCCATTTACAATGCTGGATTGGCCGCCTGGGTCGTCGCCGCCGTTTTGGCCTCTGATTGCCAAGGCAGGCGAACGTACCGCCGAAGGGTGCTGGCGTGCCAGCATCGTCAACGCAGACGGACCTCCCGCTCAAACTTCGCGCAGAGGGTGACGCGCTTGATGATGCCAAGGACTATCAGGGCGCGCTGTCCAAATACCAGGATGCACTCGCCATCGCGCCGAACGACAAGTCGATCCTGTGGCGCGTCGTAACCACCGGCGGGGTGGCACCGACCGTGCCGTCCGTGCCACCGACCGTCGATCGTGACGGTCGGTGTCCGGCGTTGGGGCTCGATCACTCTACCAGCACCGACCGTGCCGAGCCACGGTCGGTGGCACGGCACTCAGTCTACCTGTATCCCGTCCACGCCTCCCATCCCTTTCCCGGCGGCGGGTCGCACTCGACCTCTCCCTCGCGCTTGCCCATCCACCACCTCACGCTCGACCATGTCCAGTCCTCTGGCCGGGTGACCAGCGCTCGTTCAACCGGATTGTGGTGCACATACCACACCTCACGGGAGAACTCGGCATCGTCACGCACATTCCGATCGAACCCGCCGCCCTTCTGCCAGAACCGGTGCCCGTCGCGCACCTGAAGGCGTGCGAGGATCGGCGCGTTGATCTCGCGCCATCGTTCCAGCACGCGCCCTGCCACGCTCTGCTTCATGAATCGCAGGGGATCCGCGAGCATCATTCCTTCCCGCGGCCTTACCAGCAGGTGAACATGCTCCGGCATCACCACCCACGCGAACAGTTCCATGCCATACCTCTCGCGCGTGCGAACGAGCGCCGTCGCCATCTCGTCAGCGATTTTCGGATTCGAAAAGAGCGGCAATCGCCGCTGGCACGAGAACGTGACGAACCGCACACCCCAATCACCGGTTCGTTCGCGCCGCCGCATGGACTTGCGAATGGTGGGCCGATCCATGCCGTCAAGATAGCACCAGACGACCGTGCCACCGACCGTCGATCGTGACGATCGGTGTCCGGCGTGGGGCTCGGTTGTCGCTTGGGGCACCCGAAGAGCACCGACCGTGCCGGGCCACGGTCGGTGGCACGGATGGCAAGCGAGAGTTTCTCCCGCCGGATAGGCTGCAAGCGTGCAACCGCCCGCGTCACCCTCACCCGACCCGCGATCTGGCCCATCGCCCTCCCTCCCCGCGGCCTGACTCGGGTGCCGCTGGAACTGCCACCCGATGCGCTGGAGGCCAAAGCGCGCGAGGTGCTGAAGGCGATCGGGCATCCGCCGCAGCGGTTCAGCGCGTCGGGGTTTGTGGCATCCAACACGTATCTGAACTTTCTGGCACGGCTGGAGGTGCCGCCGGGCACGGATCGGTGGGCGCGGCTGGAATCGGGCATGCCCGCGGCGATGTTGTATTGGCATCGTCAGGCCCCGTGGTCGTTGGAGCCGATGTCGGTGTTCCAGCGGCGGACCGAGATCAGTGACCCGCCGTCGATCACGGTGGGTTCGGTGATGGTGGGATTGGATACGACGGGGCGGCTCATCGCGCTGGAAGCGGTGCCCGCGAGTTGGCGGGGCGAGAAGCCAGCCGATGGTGACAGCGACGGCGATAACCGAATCGCGGACGCTGAACGCCACATTGGCCCGGGCGGCAAAGACGCCAACGCTCCGGGCAGTCCGCAGTGGGACAAACTCTTCACGCTCGCTGGGCTGAACATGGCGCAGTTCAAGAGCACCACGCCCCTGCGCACACCCTGGTTCGGCAGTGACACCCGCGTCGCGTGGGAGGGGCAGACTCCCGGGGCCCCGGAGATACCGCTGCGCGTCGAGGCCGCGGCCGAGAACGGGCGAGTGACCTCGTTTCGCGTGATGGGCCCGTGGTATCAGCCCGAGCGGGTGGTATCGCCGGGGCACCGGGCAACGAGTCTGGCCGCGCACCTGTACGGCTTGCTCGACGGCGCGCTCTACCTCGCGCTCGTGGGCTTCGGCGGCGTGATGGCCTGGCGAAACGTGCGCTCAGGCAAGGGCGATCGCCGTGGGGCGACGATCGTGGCGGGCGTGGCGTGCGTGCTCACGTGGCTCTCGATCGTGCTGTGCGCCAACAGGGTGCAGAATCTGGTGTCGCTCGACTTGCTGTTGCGCAGGCCTTTCTCCGCTGGCCTGTGGCTCGGGGCGATGACGTGGATCACCTATCTCGCCCTCGAGCCGGCGGTGCGGAGGCAGTGGCCCACGATGCTGGTGGGTTGGGTGCGGATGCTCGATGGCCGCTGGCGCGACGCGCGCGTGCGGCAGGAAATGCTCGTGGGCAGCGCTGCGGGCGTAGGGCTGGCGTGTGTGATCCAGGTGTTGATGGTGACGCTGGACGGCCCCGCGAGCGTGCCTCCGTCAAACGGCATCCACGGCTTGCTCGGGTCGCGCTTTGCCCTGGGCGACGCCGCCGCGCGGGCGGCCAACTCGATCTACATCAGCATGGCCGTCGCGTTCCTGCTGGCGGGCTTCCGGTGGCTGGTGAAGAGTGACCGCTTCGCCGCCCTGGCGGTGGGCGGCCTCATCACGGCACTCGTGAGTCTGGAGAACTGGCCTCAGGTGTCCATCGCCTGCTTCGGACTGATCCTGTCGGCAACGCTCGTTGGACTGCTCATTCGGTTCGGGCTCGTCGCGCTGCTGGTGGCGATGATGGTCGAGCGGACGCTGGGCGAAGTGCCCGCGGCACGGGATCTGAATGCGTGGCAGGTGGGGTCAACCGTGGCGTTGGGGCTTCTGGCACTGGTGCCTGCGGTGTGTGCGGCCCTCAGACGACCGGGCTTGATCGGGATGCCTCGCTGACCAGTTTCGACAATACCTGCCCCGATTGCGTTACTGGATTGACCCTAATCCATTGGGATTTGGCCTGAACTCACAGCCAGCAATCGTTCAAACTCGCATAGATGGTGCACGCTTGAGTGAGTCGCGGCGCGCCCACACGTTGCCCCGAGTATGAGTTTGAACATGGGAAGAACAGAACTTTTCTGGGTAGCGACGGCGGCCTTGGTGGCGTCCTGGCCATCGGTAGCGGCGGCTTCACCGATTCCGAACAAAGTGCGGGAAGGCAACCAGCCTGTCGTCAGCACGGTGGCCTCCCCGGGGTGGATCATTCTGCTGACGGATACGCCGACGCACTCGGCAGGCGAATTCGGGGAAGAGAACCACATCGTCGGGTTGTTGGAAGTGCGGTTGCCGACCCTGACCGGGGCGATGGTGCCTGCTGACCTGCAATCGGCAACGAGTGATTTACTGCCGCTCGATGACGATCTCGGGCTGGGTGGGCAACCTCCCAATCCGCCCACGCCGCCCGGTTCTCTTCCTGGTGGGCCGATCGTTCCACCTTCGGTGCCAGCGGGGAGTGGCGGCACAGGTCCGGGGATGTTGGTCGTGCCACTGCCGACGCCGGGCTTGATGGTGGTGGGCGGGCTGTCGGTGCTGGCGATGTGGCGGCGACGGCGGATATGAACCGAATCGCCCTGCGCTGACCAAGCGTGTCCGAGTTTTGCTGCGCCTCGGTACGATCCGGCATGGACGCTTCCCGAGTTGGGTGGCCTCGCGCTCGTGCGCTGCTCGCGCTCGCGGTGCTGCAAAGTCTGCTCATCTGGCTGCTGCTGCCGATGGCACGGTGGGCGATTGATGAAGACTGCACGTTCGACGAGTGCCTGCGCGTGCTGCTGTACCTCGAAACCGTCGAAATCGCGCTCATCGCGTCGGGCGTCATCCTCGCGCTCCAGGCGATGCTGCTGTGGCCCGTGCGGAGGCCGGTCGTCGGCGTGCACGGCAAGTCGCTCTGGCTGACCGCCGCCGCCGCGGCCTTCGCGGGCACCGCGCTCCTCGTGGGTGTCGTGTTCTTCATCGCTGACGTGGGCTACCTGATCCAGTCGCGGATTCTGGACTCCGTCGATTCGCATCTGCTTCAGTTCATGGTCGTGTCCATGCTCGCGGCCAGTTGGATCGTGCTGACGCCCGTCATGGTGGTCTTCCTCCGCACGCCCGACCCGCTGGGGCTGGAGGGGCGGCTCAGCCGCTTCGCCTCGCGCATCCTGATGGGCACCGCGATCGAAGTGGTCGCGTCGATCCCGGTCGCGGTGATGGTGCGACGCCGCACCGATTGCTATTGCGGGCACGGCACCTTCTGGGCCATTTTCATCTACATCGGGCTCGGGGCGCTGCTCATCGGTCCTGCGTTTCTGCTTCCCGCGTTGGCGAAGCGAAGGCGCGCGTGGTATGCCGGGCGGTGCGGCGCGTGTGGGTATGACATGACCGGGCTGGCGGGCGCGGCACGGTGCCCGGAGTGCGGAAGTGGCTGGACGGGGTAGACGGGTAGAAGTGGTCGAGTGGTCGAGCGGTCGAGCGGTCGAGCGGTCGAGCGGTCGAGCGGTCGGTTAGCGTATACTAACGCGGGTACATTGACCTTGCGAGGGTTCATGGCTGCCCCCACGCCCATACCTCACAATCCAGACACGAGCGAGTCGGCGATTATGCGCCGACTGGAGTTGATGGAGGGGCGCCTGGCCGCGCTCGAAGCGCGGATCGCGGGTCAGCCTTCACCCGCAACCACCCCACCGGCGGTCCCCGCTCCCGAATCCGACGCTGACGGCACAGCGTTTGGCGTGCTGCTCGGCCCAGAGGAAGGCGCAGCGGTGCCCGGGGCCGTGGCGGGAGTGCCACTCGCGCCACCGACTGCGGTGCCGAGCGCGACCGCCAGGGATCATTCGCGCGAATCGATCACGCCGGTCTCGTCAAAGCGCGCGGCCCTGGCCGGGCTATTGCAGCGAACAGCAGAGCCAGCCGTGACGCGCGAGACGGCGGTCGGGACTGTGCCGGGTGGTGCGACGGGCGAGACGTCAGCCCACGAGACGGCCCGCGCCGAGCGAATCGCCGCGACGGCCGCGGCGCTGACGGACTCGGATGGGAATCACGCGCACGAGAATGCCCCGCGCCGCGGCATCGAGGCCCTCGTCGGCGGCCGCTGGTTCGCCTGGCTCGGTGCCCTCGCCGTGGTCGTCGCGATGGTGCTCTTCCTGAAGTTGGCCTACGACACCGGCTATCTGCGCGTGTCGCCGCCGCTGCGTTGTCTGGGCGTCGCCGTGTTCGGATTCGCCCTGCTAGGAGTGGGCGAGTGGGCGCGACGCCGCGTGAGCGCGTGGGCCTCCGCGGGCATCTCCGCGGCTGGAGTTGCGGGCGTCTACGCCTCGGTGCTTGCCGCATTCGGCCTCTACGAGTTGATCGGCGCGCCGCTCGCCTTCGTGCTCCTCGCGGCGACCTCGACCCTGGGCATCACCGTCGCGGCACGGGCCAATCTGGCCTCGGTCGCCCTCATTTCGATCGCGGGCGCGTATGCCGCGCCGCTCCTTATCGGCAGCCGCGATTCGTCGCCCATCGTGTTCCCGGCGTATCTGCTGGCCGTGCTCGCGACGGGCATGGTGCTCGCATCCTGGCGGCGCGGCACATGGGTCAACGTCGGCCGCTTCACCTGGTGGGGCACGATGGTGCTGGGCGGTCTCTTGGCAATCCAGAATGGCGATTCCGAGCCGCTGATCGTGCTCGCGTTCCTCTCGCTCACCTGGGCGGCGGTGCATATGGCCCACTTCGCGGCGACCCGCGGCGAGGCGACGCCCGAAACCGATTCGGACGCCACCGACGAAAACCTGCTCGCCCGTCGCGTGCCTCGACTCGACGCCCTCCTCGTGCTCTCCAGTTTCTCCGTCACCGGCTGGGCCACAGCACTGGCCGTCTACGCGTGCCGCGAATCCGCAGTACTGCCGAGTTACTTGCCCCCCGCGGCGGCAACGGGCGTGACGCTGATCCTGGCACTCTGGCTGTGCGGCGCGCTCCGCGTGCTGGTCGATGTGCCCCGCACAGGCCGCGAGCGCCTCGGGGCCGCCCTCGCCACCCAATCGGGCGCGCTGCTCATCGCCGCCGTCGCGCTAGGCGTCAGCGGCCGACCGGCGGTGCCCGTGTGGCTGGCGATGGGCCTTGCCGCGGTCATCGGCGGCGGATGGATTCGTGCGCGCGGTGTCGAAATCTACGGCCTCATCGTCATGGCCATCGGCGCGGGGCGATTGCTGGCCTACGACAGTTGGCGCGGCGGCCTCACCAACCCATTCGCCGAGCATCTTGGCCTCGCCTTCTCGTGGTGGATGGTCACGGCCCTGTTCGCGTCTGCCGCGTGGTGGCTCGCGGCCATTCTGCTGGCGCGACGCGCACGGGACCCCGCGGCCGATACCAATCCGAACCTCATCGCCAAAAACCTGCCCACGCAGGCCTCGTTCGTCGCCATGCTGCTGGCGATGGCGTCCGTTGTGCACACTCAGGCTGATGGCGCGGTCGTCGCCATCGTTTGGCTTGGGCTCAGCGTGCTGGCGACGGTCATCAGCAACACCATGCCCGGTGCCACCATCCGGGCCATGCGCCTCGAAGCGCTCGCCATCATCGCCCTCGCACTCGCCACGGCCCGCCTCATGGCCATCGCCTGGCGAGTCCTGCGCCCAACCTGGGACATCGCCGGACTACATCTCTCGATCTGGTCGCTCGGCGTTGTGCTCGCCAGCCTGGCCTGGCTCGTCACCGGAACGCTGTTGGGCCAGCGGCCCCAGCAACCCTCGCGGGTTCGCCACGGCCTGCCCACCCTCGCAGGCTTCGCTGCGGTCGGCCTGCTCATGATCGCCCCGCTGGCGCGAAACGTCGATCAATCCACCGTCCTGTGGTGCTGGATCGTCATCACCTCGCTCGCCGCGCTCGTCTCGCCCCTCCGACCGGCGCTCAGGCTCGATGCCGCCGCGTGCGTGGGCCTGCTGCTCGCGGCCGGCCAGTGGGGCATCCTCCATCTCGTGGACGCCGAACTCGATTGGTCTCGTTCCGGCGCAACGCTCGGCCTTCACCCAGGCCTGCTCACGGCTGGCGCGCTCGCCATCGCGCTCCTCGGCCTCGCCACCCGCCGTCTCCGCGACTTGCCCGTCGAGATTCGCCCCTTCGCGGTTCTCGTGGCGGCGTGCCTCGGCGTGCTCCTGGTGTGGTCGGCATCATCGCTCGAAGTCGCTCGCGTGCTGGCCCAGGTAACCGGCGAGGCGACTGTCCGCAAGGCCGCCATCTCCATATGGTGGGGCCTCTTCGCGGCCGGCCTCATCGGCGCGGGCTTCTGGAAGAACCTGCCACTTTCGCGCCATGCGGGCCTGGCCCTCATGACCATCGCCGCGGGCAAGGTGGTGATCGTGGACCTCGCCGGCGTGCCACAGGTCTGGCGGATCGCCAGTTTCCTGATGCTCGGGCTGCTGATGCTGGGCGTCGCGTTCGGATACGCCAAGGCGACGACAGCGCAGGAAAAGCCTGGCGGCACACAAACCTGATCATAAAAGTGATCTATACCCGCCCGGGCGACTAGCACGCTTCCTCGATCTTCGCCCAACCTCAATGTCACGAAAGAGCCGTTCGGTATCTCCGGGATCTCGTGCTCCTCGCGACGCCACTTGTCCGCCACCTACAGTCGCGCATGAGCAGCATCGATCCCGCCTCCGCGGGCGTTCAGTTTGATCCTTCCAAGCCCCACCTTCAGAAGCCGCGGCTGCGCCCGGTGCGCGGGTTCCCCGCCCAGGCCAAAGGGCCCGACGGTCAGATCCACCAGATGCTGGGCCTCGCCGACGCCCGGCAGATCAGCGAAAAGATGGTCGTCACGCTCCCCGCGGCCCAGTTCATCCTGCCGCTGCTCGATGGCACACGCGGGCTCGATGCCGTCGTCACCGAGGTCGGGCGCGGGCTCACCCGGGCATTCCTGGAGCAGTTGCTGGCGCAACTCGACGACGCCGGGTTCCTGGAGGGCCCGCGCTTTGACGCGATGATCGCCGACATGCGGGCCCAGTTTGACGGGGCCCCCGTCCTGCCCCCCGGTGCCAGCGCCGCGTTTGCCGAGCAACTCGTCGAGCGCAATGAGGACGGCTCACCCAAAGAAACACTGACCGACGCCCAGCAGGCCGAGCGGCTTGGCCAGGTCTTCGACACCTGGATTGCCGAGGCCCTGAAGGAAGCCAAAGACCCCGCGTGGACGGCCCTGCCCAAGGCGATCGTCGCGCCGCACCTGGATTACGCCCGCGGCTGGATCAACTACGCCGCGGTGTATGGCCGCCTTCGCGTCGCGGACCGGCCCGATCGCGTCATCATCCTGGGCACCAACCACTTCGGCCAGGCCACGGGCGTGTGTGTGTGCGACAAGGGCTACCAGACGTGCTTTGGCACCTGCATGGTGGACGCCGCAGCCCTCGCGTCGCTCCGGGCCAACCTGGGCGACGCCGCGAACGCGGGCCTGGCCAACCGCTATGACCACGAACGCGAGCACAGCATCGAGTTGCACATCCCCTGGCTGCAGCACATCTTCGGCCAGAACGACAAGGGCCAGTACCCCACCGTGCTGGGCATCCTCGTGCACGACCCCGCCGTCAAAAACGGAGAGAGTTACGACGGCAGCGGCCTGGCGCTCCAGCCCTTCGTCGATGCGCTCAAGAAGACCATCGCGTCCCTCCCCGGACGCACGTTGGTTGTCTCTTCTGCCGATCTGTCTCACTGCGGCCCGGCCTTCGGGGATCAGCAGGCGATGGCCGGCGAAGGGGACGCGGCCCAGGCCGCCGAGGAGGCCCGCAACCGCGTCTTTGCCCACGACCGCGAGATGCTCGGCCACGTGGCCCAGAACAAGCCCTGGGATCTCGTCTCGGCCATGGCCTGGCAGGAAAACCCCACCCGCTGGTGCTCGACGGGCAACCTCGTCGCCACGCTGCTGGTCACCGAGCCCGCGTCGGTCGAGATTCTGAACTACTCCGCAGCCCTCGACCAGCAGGGCACCACGCTCGTCAGCAGCGTCGCCATTGCCATGACCTGAAAATCTCGGCATCGTCCCACTTCTGGCGCGTACGCTGGGCCCCGTTTCCCAAGAATGCCGATACCGGGCCTTCGTTCGTTCTTCTGAAAGCCGACCCCTCCCCACCTGACGCATGGGCATTGCCGATCGAGATTACACGCGGGTAGGCCGAGGCCGGGGCGGCGGGGGAAGTGGCACGGACCTCGGCACGGGCGATGTGGCCGCCCTCGGGCCCGGGCGGTGGTCGGTCAACACCTGGCTCATCGTCATCAATATCGCCGTGTTCGCCCTGACGGTGATGCTCTTCAGCACGCCCAATCTGCTCCGGCCAATGTTCTTCACGCCCCGGTTCGATCCGGGCGTAACGCCCATGCAGGCCCGCGACGCGCGCTACTTCCCCGAAGCCTTGCGTCAGGGCGTGCCCGCCCAGGTCATCGAGTTGTACCAGGTGCCGGGCACCCTGCCTGATGGTTCGCCCGTCGTCGATCGCTTTGGTCGGCCCGCCCCGGTGCGCATCGGCACCCAGCAGGTCGCCATGGTCCCCTGGACCGACTACTGGGGCCACTTCTCCACCGCCCGCGCGTTTCTGCACTTTGAGGTCTGGCGCTTCGTCTCGTTCCAGTTCCTGCACGCCAGCCTCGGCCACCTGCTGATGAACATGCTGGGCCTCTGGATGTTCGGCGCGCTCGCCGAGCAGTTCCTGGGCTCCAAACGCTACCTCGCCTATTACCTCACCTGCGGCATTTTCGGTGCCATCGCCTACCTCCTCCTCAACTTCCTGGGCAACTACGTCTTTCCGAACTCCACCATTCCGGGGCTGCTGGTGGGCGACCCCGCCACGCCCCTCGTGGGTGCCTCGGCGGGAATCTTCGGCGTGCTGATGGCCGCCGCGTACATTTCGCCCCGTTCAATCGTGCACGTCTTCGGGCTCGTGCCCCTGCAGACCCGCACTGCGGTCTATGCCTTCGTGGGGCTCGCGGCGCTCATGCTCCTGCGCGGTTCGTCGAATGCGGGAGGCGAAGCCGCCCACCTCGGTGGTGCGGTGTCGGGGTACTTCTTCATCCGCCGACAGTACCTCTTGCGCGACTTCTTCGACATCTTTGGCCGCGCTGGCTCAAAGCAAAGCACGCCTCCCACTCAAACCACACTGTCCCCGACGGCGACCGCCGAGGTCGATCGCGTGCTCGCCAAGGTGCAAGCCGAGGGGCTGGCCTCGCTTTCGGATGGTGAGAAAGAAACCCTCCGCCGCGCCACCGCGGCCAGCAACGATCGAGCCGGCTCCCAAGGTGCCGCGTCGTGACCGGTTCACCGCTCGCCTTCACGATCGATGCCCGCGACCCCGGCTCCGCCGCGCGCGCGGGCCGCGTCACCACGCCCAACGGCACCTTCGAGACCCCCGCCTTCATGCCCGTCGGCACCCGCGGCACCGTCAAAGGCATCCTGCCGGCGCTCCTTCAGGAGACCGGCGCGCAGATCTGCCTCGCCAACACGTTTCACCTGCTCCTGCGCCCCGGGCCCGATCTCGTGCAATCCCTGGGCGGCTTGCACCCCTTTATGGGCTGGCCCCGACCGATCCTGACCGACAGCGGCGGCTATCAGGCCTATTCCATGGCCGATCTGAACGCGGTGGACGACGATGGCGTCACCTTTAAGTCCATCATCGATGGCAGCCAGGTTCGCCTGACGCCCGAGCGGGCCACGCAGGTTCAGAACGCCCTCGGTGCCGACATCATCATGGCGTTTGACGATTGCCCTCCCAGCGAATCGGCCGGTGTGGGGAACGCCGGCCAATCTGAAATCGCTTCCAACCCCCACCCCCCCACCACTGACCCCCGCCTCGCCCGCGTCTCCAAGCGCGACCGCGTGCGCTCCGTAGATGACCACGCCCAGCGCCTGCGCATCGCCAATGAACGGACCATCCGCTGGCTGGAGCGCTGCAAGGCCGCCCACGCCCGACCGCACGACCAGGCGCTCTTCGGCATCGTGCAAGGCGGCACCGACCTCGACGCCCGCACCTGGTCCGCACAGCGCGTCACGGGTGTTGACCTGCCGGGCTACGCGATCGGGGGCGTGGCCGTGGGCGAAGGCTTCGCGCAGATCGTGCGCGTGTGCACCCACACGGCCCCGCTTCTCCCTCAGTACAAACCCCGATATCTCATGGGCGTCGGCTACGAGCGCGACCTGCTCGCGGCCGTCCTGTCCGGGGTAGACATGTTTGATTGTGTTTTGCCCAGCCGCAACGGCCGTAACGCCAGCGCGTTCACGCCCACTGGCGCAATCCGCCTCCGCAACGCCCAGTATGCAAGCGATTCCGGCCCGCTTGATCCGACGTGTGATTGCCGGGCGTGCGCCAAGGGGCCGGATGGCACGGGGCCGTTCAGCCGGGCGTACTTGCGCCACCTGTTCATGGCTGAGGAAATGCTGGGCCCGATTCTGGTGACGCTGCACAACTTGAGGCACTTCCAGCGCTTCATGGCCGCGGTCCGGGAGACGATCCGGGCGGCTGGCGCTTCAGGCAGAGGCGCTTCGGGAGCCGGCGCGGCAAACTGGGAAGGGCTGGTTAAGCGATTTCCGGTGGCGCGAGAGGGGCTTTCGGCGTTGTCGGGCTCCTAAGATGGGGATTCAACCGGGCGAGGCGGCGGTGAGCCGCGCGCGCTTGTTCCGGGAATCCACCGATCGTTCGCCCGCGCCCGAACGGGTCTGGGCTATGGAAGCCGTTGCATGAACTCTTCGCTCGTGGCCCTTGCCCAGATCGCCGTCGCGACCCAGGACGCGCCCGCCCCCACCACCGCCACTCCCCCGTCTGCTGCGCCGGCGGTGAAGGCGTTGCAGGTTGAAGGATTGCCCCCGCAGGCGGCCCAGCCCGCCGCGACCGCCACGAGCGGCATGCTGCAACCCGGTGCCGCGGGCGGCACGCCCCTGGTGCCCGGCACGGGCACCGGCGCGCCCGGCGCGGCACGCCCCGCGCCGCAGGGCGACCTGCTCACCATGATGTGGCCGATGTTCGCGATCATCGGGGTTTTCCTGCTGATCAGCATCATGACGGGCCGCAAGGACAAGAAGCGCCGCGAGTCACTGATGAAGGGCCTGGGCAAGGGTGACAAGGTGCAGACCATCGGCGGCATCCTCGGCACGGTCGTCGAAGTCGGCGATGACGATGTGCTGCTGCGCGTGGACGAAACCTCGAACACGCGGATTCGCTTCGCCAAGGCCGCGGTGCAGCAGGTGCTGCGGTCGAACTCCGCCCCGAACGGCGCGGCGGCGCAGGCTGAAGCCAAGCCCGCGACGGCCAAGGCCGGGGTGTGATACTCGATATGCGCTCGCTCTGGCGCGACTGACGCGCTGATTCTTCCGCCTGATTTCCGCTTGAATCTCGGCTCGCTCCTCGGTTCTGGATAGCCCATGCGAAACCTCGTCCGTCACGGCTTCATCATCCTCGCGTCGATCATCATCGCGGTGATCGCCATCACGCCCCCGCAGGCCAAACTGCGGCTGGGCAAGGACCTCGCGGGCGGCACCTCGCTGACCTACCAGGTCGACGTGCGGCCCACCGATCCGCCCGACACGCTGGCGCAGGTGATCGAACTGCTCAAGCGCCGCATCGACCCGACCGGCCTGCTGGAAATCTCGCTCGAAGCACAGGGCAACGATCGCATCGCGATCACCATGCCCTTGCCCACCGGCGCGGTGAAGGACGCCAAGACGCGGTTCGAATCCGTGCTCAATGGCCTGACCCAGGGCGCGCTGTCCGCCGAGGGCGTGAATCGTTTGCTGGCACTGCCCGCGGCGGAGCGCGAGGCCCAGATCAAGGCCCTCGCGGGAACCGACAACGACCGGCTTGTGCGCCTTCAGGACGCGGCCAAGCGCTACGACGAGGCCCAGGCGGCCACGGCGGAGTTCGCGGCGGCCTCGCCCGCGGCTCAACAGACCATCGATCGCCTGCAGGCCGATCTGGAAGCCGCCCGCGTGGGCGGCGCGTCGCCCGATGTGCTGGGCGGCATCGTCAAGGCGATCGAAGAAGCCAAGAACCAACTCTTCGCTCTTGCGCTCAAGCCCGCAGAAGCGGACTTGGCGCTGGAGCGGGCCCGCACGGCGGTTCTGGCGACGACGCTCAGTGCCGTCGAGATGCGCCGGGCGCTGGAACTGCCCAAGATCGGCCGGACCAGCCGCGATGGCAAAACGGGCAAGGTGGACGTCGTGAAGAGCCCCCGCGAGCGGGCGCTCGATCGCCTGAAGACTCGCTACCCGGGGGCGGCGACCCGCATCGACGAGACCGTCGCGGAGTACGACCTCTACCAATCCAAGCGCACGACGCTGGACGACCCGGACGAGTTGCAACGGCTGCTGCGCGGCGCGGGCGTGCTCACGTTCCGCATCTCGATCAAGCCGGGCGAGTTGCCCGACGAGGCGGTGCGGCGTGCCGAGTTCCGCGAGAAGGGCCCGCGCGGGGTGCGGGCCCTCGAGCAGCGCTGGTTCCGCATCAACAAGGAAGACTCCTGGTTTGACAACTCCGTGCAGCAGAAGGCGCTCGAGGCCGACCCGGCGGGCTACTTCGCTGGCCGCGGCTATGTGGTTGAGGAGTTTGACGGGCAGTACTACATGCTCTGCCACGACAACCGTGGCCGCCGGCTGACGGCGAGCGAAGGCGCGTGGACGCTCAAGAGCGCCCGTCCGGGCGTGGACGAACTTGGTCGCACGTCGATCACGTTTCAGATGGACGCGCTGGGCGGCGAGAAGATGGGCCAGTTGACCGAGACCAATCGAGGCAGCCAGATGGCCGTGCTGCTCGACGACGAGGTGTACACGGCCCCCACGATCCAGAGCCGCATCAGCACCAACGGGCAGATCACCGGCAGTTTCGGGGATGACGAAATCCGCTATGTGGTGCGCGTGCTCAGCGCCGGCTCGCTGGCGGCGAAACTCTCGCCCGAGCCGATCAGCCAGATCACCATCGCCCCCGAACTGGGCTTTGAAAATCTGCGGGCGGGCCTGCGGGCGGCCGCGATCTCGTTTGTCGCCATCGCGGCGTTCATGGTGTTCTACTACTTCATCTGCGGCGGGGTCGCGGTCATCGCGGTGCTGCTCAACCTGCTCTTGATCCTCGCGGCGATGGCCCTGCAGCACGCGCCGTTCAGTCTGCCCGCCATCGCGGGCGTGATCCTGACCTTCGGCATGGCCGTCGACGCCAACGTGCTGATCTACGAACGCATCCGCGAAGAACTCACGCACGGCGAGGACATCAAGACCGCCGTGCGCATGGGCTTCAACCGCGCCCTCTCGGCCATCGTGGACGGGCACGTCACGATCCTCATCGTGTGCGTGATTCTGGGCCTGGTGGGCACGCAGGAGATCAAGGGCTTTGCCATCACCATGTCGGTCGGTGCCGTCGCGACGCTCTTCACGCAGTTGTATGTGACGCGGTTCATGTTCTCGATCCTGGTCGACAAGATGGGCCTGCGGAAACTCTCGATGCTCCCGCTGGCGGTGCCGGCGGTGCAGCGGGCCTTCCAGTTCAACATCGACTGGATGAAGTACCGCTTCATCTTCTTTGCGATCTCGATCGCGCTGACAATCTTCTCGATCGGCGTGCTCGTGATCCGCGGGCGCGACGTGCTGGATACCGAGTTCACCGGCGGCAGCAAGGTGACGCTGGTGCTCAAGCACGCGGGCGATTCGCCCACGGCACCCCGCATGACGATGAACCGGTCGGAGGTCGAGGACCGCATCAAGAAGATCGCCGCCGAGGGTGCCGCGTCGACCGATGATCGCCAGCAGGTGCTGGCGAACCTGCGCGAGGCCCGCATCCGCGTGGTGAACTCGCCCACGGGCAACGACGTGTCCGACACGTTCGAGATCAAAACCGGCATCACCAGCACCGCGCTGCTGCGCGATGCGCTGTCGCGCTCGTTCGGCGACGTGATGGAGGTGCTCCAGGCCCTCACGTTTACGGGTTCGGATCAGACCGACCTGCGAAGCATCCCGGTTCGGCCCATCATCACCGATCAGTTGGCCGAGGTGGAGGGCATCACGCTCCGCCAGAAGGTGACCGAGTTCGTGGGCGGAGCGGCGGTGATCTTGGACAACCTGTCCCCCAAGCCTTCGCTCGAATCGCTCGAATCGCGCTTGAGGAACATCCGCACCAAGTCGGACTATGTTGAGGCGGCATCGCGGCAGTATCGCTGGGTGGTGCTGCGCGGCACGGACAACGCGGTGGAATCCGCCGCGCTGCTGGTGAAGGACGACGCCCTGAGTTACCTGAACGATCAGGCCTCGTGGGCGGCCAACCTGAAGGTGCCGACGTGGCGGATGGTGACCGACGCCCTGGGCCAGGCGACCTCGTCGGCGAGTGTCGAGTCGTTCAGTTCATCGGTCGCGTCTACGTTCCAGGCAAGAGCCGTGGCGGCGGTGGTGCTGTCGGCGATCCTTATCACGATCTATATCTGGATCCGGTTCGCCTCGGCGCGGTACTCGATGGCCGCGATCGCGACGTCTCTGCACGACAGCCTCGTGGCGGTGGGGCTGATCGCGGTGGCCGAACTGGTCTACAACGCGGCCCCCGGCTTCTCGCAATCCATCGGCCTGCTCCCCTTCAAGATCGACCTGAACGTCATCGCGTCGATCCTCACGATCCTGGGCTATTCGCTCAACGACACCATCGTCATCATGGACCGCATCCGCGAGAAACGCGGCAAGTTGCCCTACGCCAGCCGGGCGATCATCAATCGCGCCGTCAACGACACCATCAGCCGAACGATCATCACCGGCGGCACCACGCTCATCGCGACCTTCGTGCTCTATCTCATCGGCGGCGAGTCGGTGCGGGCCTTTGCGTTCTCGTTCCTCGTGGGCATCCTGATCGGCACCTTCTCGTCGATCGCCATCGCGGCACCCATCGTCTGGGTACGCGGCAAGGGCGACCGGGACGAGAGCGACCAGCCCGAAGGCGACGCGCACGCGGGCACCATCGCCTCGGGTTTCCGGACGTTGCCGGCGGGTGGCGCGGGTGGTGACGGCGGGGCCAATGGGCAGGCGGCGGGCCAGCCCAAGCCAGCCCGGTGAGCGGGTGCCGAGGGCGGTGCCGCGGCGGCGCGAAGATCGTTCGGGAAGGTACGAGGTTTCCGCCTGACGGACCGATACTCTGTGGACGTGGCGCTGCGCCCGCGGACGCACCGTTTCCCACGGCTTCCAGTCCCCGGGCACACCCACGCGGAGCGGACCGATGAGCAAGGATCCCGCACGAATGGTCGGCACCTTTGGCGTCCTCCTGGGCGTGTGGGCGATCGTGTTCTGGTGGTGGGGCCCGAGCGATCCGCCCATCAGTTTCGGCGATCGACCGGAGGGGTTTGTTGAGCCCAAGGCGGGGGGGGCTGCGGGAAGCGCCAATCCCAAGCCGCTTACGCGGGTGGATGTGGAGGGCGGGCCGACGATCCCACCGGACCCGTCAGATGTGACGCATCGGGCACCGAGCCCGAAAGCGGGCACGGGGCACGGTCTGGGCGTGATGCCGGACGGCTCGACGCGGGTGCTGGAAAAGCCTCGGTTCCGAGATTACACCGTGCGCAAGGGCGACACGAGTTTCGAAGCCATCGCGGCTCGGCCCGAGGTCTATGGCCAACGCCGGTGGGCGTCCGCCATTCGCGAAGCGAATCCGTTTGTGTCGCCCGATCGGCTGATCGTGGGCAAGACGGTGCTGCGGATCGCGGTCGATCCGACCAATGTGTCGGGCAAGATCGTGACGATCCCGCCACCCGCGCCCGCCAAGCCCTCGGCGACACCGCCCAAGAGCCCCGACGGCGCGGGCGCGGCGAAGCCGACGTCACCCACCAACCCGCCACCAGCCACCAAGCCCACCCCGGCTCCGGCCAACGCGACACCTCCCACCCCCACCCCCCCCACAATCGTCTACACCGTCACCAGCGGCGACACCCTCTCGGGCATCGCCAAGAAGCACTACGGCAAGTCCGCCCTCTGGACGATCATCCTCGACGCCAACCCCGACGTGCTCGACGACCCGGCCAAACTCAAGGCGGGCATGAAACTCCGCCTTCCACCCGCACCCAAAGACTAACTCCCGCCCCCGCCTCCGCCGACCCGCCCATCTTCCGGCCCAACCATGTCCAATCTCAAGCGCATTCTCGTCACCGGCGGTGCCGGGTTCCTCGGGTCGCACCTGTGCGACCGCCTCGTGGCCAAGGGGCACGATGTCATCTGCCTGGACAACCTCTTCACGAGCCAGAAGAGCAACATCGAGCACCTGCTGGGGCGTAAGAACTTCGAATTCATCCGGCATGACGTGGTGCAACCGATCTGGCTGGAGGTGGACGAGATTTACAACGCCGCATGCCCCGCGGCACCCGGCCACTACCAGTACAACCCCATCAAGACGATGAAAACCAGCGTGATGGGCGCGATCAACGTGCTGGGCATGGCCAAGCGCTGCCGAGCCAAGGTGCTGCAGTTCAGCACCAGCGAGGTCTATGGCGACCCCGAGGTGCACCCCCAGCCCGAGTCGTACAAGGGCAACGTGAACCCGATCGGCCCCCGCGCCTGCTACGACGAGGGCAAGCGCGCCGCCGAGACGCTGTTCTTCGATTACCACCGGTCCAACAAGGTGAACATCCGCGTGGTGCGGATCTTCAACACCTACGGCCCGCGCATGCACCCGTTCGATGGCCGCGTCGTGAGCAACTTCATCCGCCAGGCCCTCCTGAACCAGGACATCACCATCTATGGCGACGGCGCGCAGACGCGCTCGTTCTGCTACTGCGACGACCTGATCGAGGTCATCATCCGCATGATGAACGGGCCCGATAGTTTCGTGGGCCCGGTGAACATCGGCAACCAGGGTGAGTTCACGATCAAGGAACTCGCCGAGCAGGTCGTCGCACTCACCGGCAGCACCAGCAAACTGGTCTTCAGGCCCGCACTAGCCGACGACCCGTCGCAGCGCCGGCCGGATATCACGCTGGCGCGGAAGCACCTGGACTGGGAGCCGAAGGTGCCGCTGAAGGATGGCTTGGCCAAGACGATCGCGTACTTCCGCGAGATCCTGCCAAGGCTGGGCGAGTTTCGGGCGCCGACGCCGAATTATTGAGCGGGCTGCGATCATCAAAAAAAAAACGTTCCTGAATCTGCGAAAGTCGGCGTGAGGTTCCCTTTCGTGGTAGTCCGACCGTGAGTCGGGCATAGCCACAAAGGAGATTTCACATGACGTTCACGACCGTTCTCATTGTTTTCGGCTGCCTTTTCGGCTTCTTCTTCTCGGCGTTCTTCCTCGCCAAGTTCTTCCAGTTCAAGTTCCAAGCCTTCAACTTTCCCGCGAGCGAGTTCCCGGCGAAGTGTGGTGCCAGCACGCAGCCCGGCCCAACGCCTGATTTCTG
Source organism: uncultured Phycisphaeraceae bacterium (assembly GCA_964588585.1). Lineage (GTDB taxonomy): Bacteria > Planctomycetota > Phycisphaerae > Phycisphaerales > UBA1924 > JAEUIX01. The sequence continues at coordinate 49,542 of CAZPPX010000009.1, read as the reverse complement.
ATCCACAGGGGTCAACACCGGGCGATCGCGCTAACGCACGAGCCGCCCGATTAGTTCGTCGTCATCTGCACCACGACAACGAAAACGAGCAACCTTTTATGGAGGGAACAACAGATGAAGGATCCTACTGGACGGGGGGATCAGCCCAACTCCAACAGCGCTCAGACGCGGGGAGGCCAGTCCCTTTCGGGGTTTGCAAGGGTCTGATCACAGACCCGCCCTCGAAACTCGTTGATACTTGCGACAAAGCGTCTGACTCCGTTAGGCTGCTGGCATCGTTGGAACCAACAGCACAGGAGTCCGCCGTGGCGCAAACAAGTACTCCCGCGATCGAGGACTTTGGACTCGGGGAAATCGTTGGACTTTGCGGATCCTCGTTGTTGGACGCCGTGTTCGTGCGGTATCTAGACGCGCGATCCCGAAACGATGGCGAGATTCTGGATGAGTTCCTTTTGCTTGCAACTCGCCTTTTGGGCGATCTCGCGACTGAACGTGAGTTGAGGCAGGTGATCGAAGCAGCCGAATTCATGCACGTTGGAGTGCCTTCCGATGGCCACTTCGCGGACCCGAAAATCTGAACCTGTTCAAGTAAGCGCTTCCAATACGGGGATGCGAATCGATCCATCGATTCGCGTCCCCGTTTCGTTGACAACTTGCGAGTTACTGCGGGCTTCCCTGCCCGACAGGACGACCGTAGCCGATGTGTTTGCCGCGAGGCTGCGTGGCGTGGCTCGTGCGAACTTTGATCACAACGAAGTTCGCGATGCTGCCTTCGAAGAGGGCGAGATGGCGATTGTGAAGCTTGGTTGCATCTCGCGGCTGCAATGCGCGCGATCCTCCGAGGGTCCAGAGATCAGCCTGATTGCGGTGATCGACGAGATCATGGCCTATGCGCGCGTAGCCGCCATCCGCGCGGGGGTTCGGCGACTTGTTTCGGAAAGGCGCGAACGGCGTCGCATGGACATGCTCATGCCGAGCCCAGCCTGTATCCGCGAATCGTCCCGCACAGCAGGATTCGGAGCAATCGACCGACAGTCGCTTATCGGTGCCTATTTGAAGGTTGCTCGACTCGCACCGGAGAGCGAGGCTGTGCTCGCATGGCGGCATCGCGGTTATGGAAGCGCTCAGGTCGTGGCGGACGAATTCGGCCTGAGCAGATCTGCTTTGTATGCGGCGGCACGCCATCTGGCGGACTTTGTCCGCGAACGGTCTTGCATGGCCGCGGAACCGGGCGGAATGTCCGGACTGATCGCCATAGGGCTCTCAGAGCATGAAGCCGAAGCGTTTGTCGATGCTGGCCTTTGGCTGCAGGAGCGGCTCGGTAGTTGAACCAGGCAGTGGCTACCTCGACCGCCCCTTGTCCTGCTTGCGCTGCTGCTCGGCCTTTATCTTCTGCGCCTGCTCAACCGCGAGACGGATGCGCTCAAAGAAGCCCGGCGGCTTGGCCGTGTCCACAGGCTTGCGGCCGCGTGCTGCGGCGCTCGCGCCGCTGCCGCTGCTGCCGGCTTCGCCGCCGCGCAGTTTGGCGAGTTCTTCTTCCGCCTCCAGGCCCTTGCGAACCCACTTGGCCTCGATGCTGCCCAGCGCGCTGTTGGCGATGAAGTAGAGCGAGAGGGCCGCGGGCGCGTTGTACATCATGAGCGGGAACAGCACCACCATCATCACCTTCACGATCTTCTGCTGCTGCTCCTGCTCGGGCGTCATCTGGGCGCTCTGCGGCGGCGCCAAATACTTCTGCTGCACATAAAACACCGCCCCCAGCAGGAACGGCAGCAGGTTGATCGACGACACCTTGAACATTACCAGGTTCAACTCGAACGGCAGGGGGATGAACCGGTCCTCGACCGACAGGTCGGCCAGGAAGGGCCAGAAGTTGCCCGTGAGATTCCCCAGCCCCTGGAACACACCGAAGAACGCGGGGGAGTGGCGCAACTCGAAGTTGAAGGCAATCATCGCGTAGAGCGCGATCCAGATGGGCGTCTGCAGGAACGCGGGCAGGCAGCCCAGCGCGCCGGTGTAGTTGACGTTTTCTTCCTTCATCAGTTTGGCGACTTCCTCGCGCAGGCGCTGCGGGTCGCTGCCGAACTTCTCCTTCAGTTTGGCCTGCTTGGGGGCGAGCGCGGCCATCTGCTTGCCAAACTTGGTCATGTTGCGCTGCGACCAGCGCGTGACGGGGTGGAGGATGGTCCGCACCGTGAGCACGAGCAGGATGATCGACAGCGCCCAGTCGCGCAGGAACCAGTCGTGCACAAGCGTGAGGTACCCGTGCAGCAGATTGGCGATGGGCTGAAAGGTGCACCAGCCGCAGGGGCCGCCGTAGTAGTAGATCTCCAGGCCTGCCAGCCCGGTCTGCTTGGCGGGCCCGGGTGTGTCAAGAAAGCGATTCGACATCGGCCCGGCATAAATCGCGACGGGCAGCGCCGCCCGCTTGCCCGGCGCGGCAACCACGGGCACGGAGACCAGTTTGAGGGCCTGCCGCGCCTGCGCGGTGAACTCGCTCTGGTTGGCGGTCGCGGGGCCGAGGCCCAGGCGATCGATCGTTCCCGCCGCGTGTAGACGCTTATCCAGCACGTTTCGCGCAGGCGTATCGGTTCGCGCCGGCTGGGCATCGGGCACCGCCAGCACCGCCACCGCGAAATAGCGGCTCGTGAGCGCGGCCCAGCCAATCGAGAGCGACTCGGTCACGGTCGCCGGGTCAGGCCAGATGGTCTTCTCTTTGAACGCGTACGAACCCGACGCGGCGTCCCAATCCATCGCGCCCATCAGGGCCGGATGCTCGATGAGGAATCGCGTGCCGCCGATCACAAACTGCTGGTCGGGATCAGGCCCGGGCCCGGCGATGTAGCCCAGGCGGGCGCGGCGCATGTCCCCGCCGTAGGTGGCGTCGAAGGGCGCATCGGTCGGGCCCATCTGATGCCAGATCACCTGCATCGGTCGATCGGTGAGATTCTCCAGCCACTGTTCGAGCGTGATCGTGTAGCCCTCGACCGATCCGACGGCCCCAACCGACCCCGTCGCGCTTGATGTGCCCACCATCGGCAGCGTGAACTGGCGATGCACCCGGGCCTGCGTGGCACCCGAGGCATCCACAATCTCAGCCTGAAAGTGCCCGGGCGCGATCTCGCTCCACACCGGCTCACCCGAGGCGCTCGCCGCCAGGTTCACAAACTCGGTATCGATGAACACGCCCAGCAGCGAAAAGGGCACGAGCGTGCGCGTGCGCACCGACGCGATGTTCCCCGACGCGTCATACAGCGGGTAGTCAAAGGCGATTCGCTGCAACACCACTTCGTTGGGCGGGTTGGGCCCCACGCGCGTGAAGTGGTCGGCCAGCGTGATCTTCTCGATGCCCGCGCCCACCGGCGCGAACTCGATCTTCATCCGATAGGTGCCGCCGTCCTTCACGGGCTTCAGGTCGCCCAGGGGGGTGAGCGTTGTACTGTTGGGCGCAGGCTTGACGCTCAAACTGCGGGCGACGGGAGGGGCAGCGGGCGCGGTCGGGATGGACGCGGGCTGCGAGGGGGCCGTGCTGGCCTGCTCCACCGCATTCGCTGCGGGCGGAGTGGCTGGGGGGGGTGGCGGCGTCGTCGGCTTCTCAGCGTTCGCTCCGCCCAAAGCGGCAGGAGCGGCGGCAGCGGGTTTGGGCACGCCCATCGTCGGCGCAGCACCGGCCGGCGGGTTCGCCGCGCTCGGCGGCTTGCTTTTGGCACTCGCCCAGAACAGTCCGATGCTGCCCAAGAGCAGCACCGAAGGCACCAGAATCCGCAAAAACGTATTGGGCTTGCCGGCCATCGGTCCCCGGGGTCAGAGTCGCTTCATCCTGCCAATCCGCACGCCCGGTTCGCCGGGCGTCGCCTTCCCCACCACATTTCGCTTCGGCCCGCCCCCCACCCCCCACCCTACCGCCCCTCGTACAGCCGGTCCGCCAGCCAGTCCGACAGTTGCGGCACCCCTTTGATCTTCGCGGCACACGCATCGATGTCATACGGCACGCGCACAAACCGCACCTGCGCACCCAGGCCGCCCATCGCCCCGGTCATGGGCACCTTGCCCGTACCGTCAGCCCCCGCGGGCTCCAGAATCACATATGCTGCCCGCGGATCGAGATCGCGTGGCTGGCCCACCGAGCCGACGTTGATGATCGCCTTCTCGTCCTCGCTGATGGTGTACACCGCGTCGGTCAGTTCGCCCGGGGGATAGAAATCCGGCTCGCTCGTGAACACCCCGGGCACATGCGTGTGACCCACAAAGCAGATCCGCGGCACCCGATCGAAAATCGTCGTCAGTTTGTCGGGTGCCGTCCGCACGTCGTCGGGAAAGATGTATTCGTTGATGGGTCGCCGCGGTGAGCCGTGCACAAAGAGCACCTGCACCCGCGCATCAGGCCCGGGCTCGACGATCCGCACCCGCAGACGGCCCAGAAACTCGTACCGCTCGCGGCGCTGCGCGTCATCCGGCTCGCTATCAAGCCGGTGCCGCGTCCAGAACGCGGCCGACTCGGCACCCGGGTTGAAGTTGGTGGGCTCATAGAGCACGCCGAAGTCGTGGTTGCCCATGAGCGACCACTGGCAGCGGGTGCGGATCAGGTCGATGCAGGCGAGCGGATCGGGCCCGTAGCCGATGATGTCGCCCAGGCAGATCACCCGCTGAAGCCCCCGGGCGTCGATATCAGCGAGCACCGCGGTGAGCGCTTCCACGTTGCCGTGGATGTCGCTGATGATGGCGGTGGCGGGGGTAGTAGTGGGTGCAGATGCCAAGCGGGGCTCCACGACGGTCCACGCCGGGCGCAAAGGCCAAGTCCGTGGGGCCGGGATGCTACGGGAGTTGCGGGCGGGGGGCAATGCGGTATCCCTGGTTCGACGATGCCCGAGCGTGAGCGAGAGGCTCCCCTTAGGCCGATGGAGGATCGGGTTGGACGCTCTTTGGGTGGCGTTTTTATGGGCTGACACCGCAGTGGGATTGCCAAAGAGCCCCGTCTCAACAAGTCGCACTGGCGACGCGTCAAAGCACGCCCCCCCACTACGACGCCAGTGGCACGGCCCTACTATTTCGATTCACTCGCTCGCCGCACCAATCAGGCGGCTTCCTCCTCGCGTGCCACACCATGAGCCTTGACCAACGCCAATCGCAGATCGAAGTTGACAAGGGGTTGACCGAGTCCCGCCTCAACCAGGACTTTGTCGATTTCCTTCGCAAGTACGGCACCGCCATCCTTCTGGGTGTGTGCGCCATCTCGGTGGCCTATGTGGGGTGGGATCGCTACTCCCGGCATCGCGAGGGAACGCTCGACGAAGCCTGGCTGAGCCTGGAAAAAGCCATCGAAGCGCGGAGCCCGGAAGGGTTGATCGCGGTCGCCGAGGAGCACGCGAGCGAGGCTGGCTTGCCCCTGCTGGCGCGCGTTGAAGCCGCCGACATTCTCGTGCAGTCCGCCATCATGGGTGTGGTGCCCGGTGCCGAGATCGCCGGTGACGGCACCGTGACCAAGCCCGACGACCTGCTCACCCCCGAGGGTGTCGCACGACACTTCGACCGCGCGGCCGATCAATACGAAAAAGTGATCGCATCTACTTCTGGCAAGCCGGCGCTGGTGCTGCACCAGTTGCGGGCGATGTTCGGCATGGCGGCGGTGGATGAGTCGCGCTCGAAGTTTGACGACGCCAAGCGCCGCTACGAGCAGATCGTGGACGTGGCCAACACCGCCCAACTGTCGACGCTCGCCGGTGCGGCCAAGAAGTTGCTCGACACCATCGAAGACGCCAAGACCGCGCCCCGCCTCTACAGCGATGCGCAGGTCGTGACCAAGCCAGCACCCCCTCCCCCCCCACCCGCCGCAGCAAACCCGGCGACCAACGTGCCGGGCTTGCAGGGCCTGCCCCCCGGCTCGCTTACGCCCGTGAACCCGGCTGACCTGCCCGCGCACCTGCGGAACCCGGGCACGACCAACGTGAATCCGAACCCGGCACCGACGCCCGCGAAGCCGGAGGGCGACAAGCCCACTGGCGAGAAGCCCTCCGCACCGGCAACACCAGCGCCGGCCCAGCCGGAAGCACCCAAGCCCGCCGCGCCCCCTGCGGAAGCGCCGACGACTCCCCCCAAGCCCTGACCTCGCCTCGCACGAGTCTGCCCATGCGGCGACGCATCACCAGCGCGCAGCGCGAAGCGGATCGGCAGCGTGCCGCGCATGGCGAATCGCTGCTCGGGGCTGACGGTCGCGTGATTGCCGGCGCGGTGTTCCGCGCGGCAAGCCCGCCAAACGAACTCGGTGCCGATGCCTCGCGCGGTCAAGAATCCCAAGCGACCGTTGAGCCTTCAGAGCCTGCAACCGATTCGGGCGCGAACGACGACGACGAAATCCTGCAACCCGGCGCGTCAGACTACCCACCAAGCGCTGGCAGCGCCCCCTCGCCCCGTGTCACCTTCACCCTCCAGCGCGATCTCGTCAAGCGACTCGACAAGTACCTCGCCGATCGCGTCACATTCATGAGCCGCAGCAAGTTGCAGGCCCTCATCGAATCCGGCGGCGTGACGGTCAACGGTCGTGGCGCGAAGCCCTCAACCGTGCTGCGCGCGGGAGACGTGGTGGTCGTGGACGTGCCCCCGCCGCCCAGCGAGGATTTTCCGCCCGAAGACATCCCGCTTGACGTGCTCTTCGAGGACGAGCACCTCATCGTGCTCAACAAGTCCGCCGACATCATCGTCCACCCCGCCCGCACCCACACCCACGGCACCCTCATCAACGCGCTCGCGTTCCACTTCCGCAACCGCTCCGGCGTAGGCGGCGCGCTCTCGACCGTCGGCAAGCAGTTCGCCCGGCCCGGCGTCGTTCATCGGCTCGACCGCGCAACCAGCGGGTGCATCGTGTTCGCCAAGAGCGAGCAGGCCCACTGGCAACTGGCCAATCAGTTCATGGCGCGGACGGTGGACAAGCGGTATGTGGCTGTGACCCACGGGCACGTCGAGCCGCTGATCGATGTGATCGATCTGCCGCTGGGGCCGCACCCCTCGCGCGAGCGCGGGTATCGCGAGAAGCATGTGGTGCGGCACGATGCGCTGGGCAAACCCGCCGTCACGGTGTATCGCGTGCTGGCACATTTCGGGTTGGATTGGGCGGGCGGAGAACGCGCCAGCGAGACCAGTTCCGGTTCGGTGTCACCTACAGCGTCAACGATTCCCGCTCGCGTGCCGCCGCATCGACGGGCACTGATCGCGCCGGTAGCCGCACCCGTGCCCGCCGCGACCTCCGGCAAGCCCGAAGCCCTCTCGCTCGTGGAAGTGGAACTCAGGACTGGCCGCACGCATCAGATCCGCGTCCACTTCTCCCATCGAGGCTTCCCGCTCGCGGGCGACGACATGTACGGCGGCCGCCCGGTTTCGATCACGAACCACGGCGGAAACGCCCTCGACGGCACGATGATGACGCGGCAAGCCCTGCACGCTGCCGTGCTCGCGTTCAAGCATCCGATCTCGAAAGAACACATGCGGTTCGTGGCACCTCTGCCACCCGACTTAAAACAGTTGATCGCCGGCGCGCTCGATGATGTCAGTGCGACCGGCCCGAGCGGTGCCGCCACCCATACACGCCTGATCGAATCACCACCCGGGTCGGTGCTGACCATCGACCAACTTCTGGGAAGGAGCAGCCCATGAGCCCCACAGAGCACACGCGCGGTCATCCTCACGGTCAGGCGCATGCGCACGGCCACTCGCACGCACCGACTGCCGCCGATGATCTCCTTGCGGCCTCAACCTCCCCGTCCATGGAAGTCTTTCGCGCCCTTCCCTGTGCCGCCCTCGTCGCCCGCATGAAGCGCGGCGTCGAGTGCTTCGACCGCCGCGTGCTCGCCCTCCCCGACGCCCAACTCGACATGGCCTTCCTGCCCGACGCCCCGGGAAACCTGGGCCGCTGGCCCTGCCGCGTGCTGCTCGGGCACGTCGCCGACGCCGACCTCGCCTTCGTGCACCGCTTGCGCCGGGTCGTGGGTGAGGACCAGCCCGTCTTCTCGATGTGGGACGAAAACGCCTTCATCGACGCGGGCCTCTACGGCACCGACTCACCCGACAACCCCGGCTCCAAGCAACCCGTCGCCGCATTCGTCGCGACCATCCACACACTTCGCCAGTGGACGTGCGAGTGGCTCGACACGCTGCCCGAAACCGCCTGGTCACGCAGGGGCTTGCACCCCGAACGCGGCGAACAGACCCTGCGCCGAATCGCCGAATACATGACCTGGCACCTTGAGCATCATGCCTGGTTTTTGAACAGAAAGGTGGCGCGGCTCGCCGGTTGAGGCACAGCCCAGCGTTTGCCGCACGCAACGTCCAATCACCGACCGGTGCTGCCAAACAACGCCGCCAGACGCTCCCGGCACTCGGCGGTCTCCGCCGTCGCGAGCGAGGCGTTCAGCGCTTCAGCCGCGCGGCTCGATGCACCTGAGAGTTCGCGAAGCAGGCGCTTGGTGGCCGCGAACGCCTGGCGCGGTTTGGCGGCGAGGGCCTTGCACGCTCGGACCGCTCGGGGGCCGCAATCTTCGGGGATGTCACACAGTTCGTGGATGAGGCCTATGCGGTGGGCCTCTTCGCCCGAAACCGTGGTCGGGTCGAGCAGGCGTTCGCGGCAGTGGCCGTCGCCGACCAGTTGCCGCAGGAACGGGGCGGACACGGCTGGCGAGATGCCCAGTCGCGTGACGGGATAGCCGTATTGGCCCAGGCGGTCGCCGATGACGATGTCGGCCGCACCGAGAATGGCCGCGCCGCCGGCGATCGCGGCCCCCTTGGCGGCGATAACCACGGGATGATCGCGCGCATCGAGTTCGAGCATGACCCGGCTGAGCCCGCGAAGGAGCGCGTCGAGCGTGCCGGGTGTTTCGAGGCAGAGTTTGAGGTCAAGCCCGCCGCAGAAGACGGGGCCGTCGCCAGCGAGGACGAGGCCGTCGATCGAGTGCGGGTCGGGGAGTGCCGCGAGGAGTTCGTCGATCATCGCGGGCGTGAGGGCGTTGCGCTTCTCAGGGCGGGAGAGCACCACCACCGCGATCGCGTCGTACCGCTCTGTGCGGATCAGGGGCTGGCTCATGGTGTGGCTGCCCCACTGTTTCCGCCTGCTCGAGACATGGCGACGATGGCTCGTGCGAACGCCGCGGCGTGCTCGAGCGCCGCGAGATCAACGCCCGTCGTGTATCCCGCATCGTGGATCGTGCGAACAAGCGTTTCAGTGCTGATGTTACCCGCGGCGCGCTGGATGGTGCCGTCGGGGAGTTTCGTGGAGGCGTAAGGGCAGCCGCCAAGACCGGCGACGGAGCCGTCGAACGAGCGCACGCCCATCTGGAGAGCCGTGCGGACGCCCTCGGCGGCGCGCCCGTGGGTATCGTGGAGGTGGAGGGTGACGGGCACCTGCGCGTGCTCGATGGGAAACGTGCGGCGATAGACATCGAGCAACGCCCCAACGGACTCGGGCGTGCCCGCGCCGATGGTGTCGCCCAGGTCGATCTCGGTCACGCCCAGGTTGATGAGGTCGGCGGCGACGCGCATCACCTGCTCGGTCGCGATCGGGCCTTCAAACGGGCAGGCGATGACGCAGGAGATGTAGCCTCGCAGGTGCAGACCCTCGCGCTTCGCGGCGTGCGCGATGGGGCGAAACCTCTCAATCGTCTCGGCGATCGACGCGTTGGTGTTCTTGCGGGCGAAGGTTTCGGACGCGGCGGTGAAGACGGAGACCTTGGAGATCAGATGTGAGTCAGCGCGGGCATTGATGTTCAGAACGCCTTGCAGTCCCCGCTCGTTGGGCACGAGCGCTGAAAAGACTGTCCGAAGCCCCCTCCCAGAGGGAGGGGGTCGGGGGGAGGGCGTTCCGGCACCGGCGCGCGGAAGTGTCGGTTCGTGGCCGATTCGACCGGGAGTTGCGGGCTCTGTGGTTCCAGAGCGAGTTGTGCCATCTTCCGCCCTCCCTCCAACCCCCTCCCTCTGGGAGGGGGCATTGAGGAGCCGCAACTGTTCGACGAGGTCTTCCGCATCGCCCAGTTGCGGCACCCACTTGGCGCTCACGAAACTGGTGACTTCGATTTCATCCACCCCGGTAGCGCACAAGAGTTCGATGAGGCGGACTTTGTCGGCGGTGGAGATGACGCCGGGCTCGTTTTGCAGGCCGTCGCGGGGGGAGACGTCGGTGATGAGGACGTGCTCGGGCATGGGGCTCAGGTGGTGTAATCGGCGTTGATGCTGACGTAGTTGGCCGAGAGATCGCAGCCGGTCATCCACGCTTGGCCGTGGCCGGTGCCCACGGTGAGCGCGCAGTCGACGTGCTTGGCGCTCATCGCGTCTTTCAGGCGCGGATCGGTCAGCGCGGCCATCACGGGCAGGCCAGCGCGATACACCTCCACCGCATTCTGCCCGCTGCCGATGGTGAGCGACGCTTCCGCCGCATTGAACGCGATGCCGGCGTTGCCCGCAGCGGTCACGATGCGTCCCCAGTTGGGGTCGCGCCCGTGAATGGCGCACTTGACCAGCGGGGAGTTGACGACCTCACGGGCCATGGCCTCGGCCTCGGCTTCGGTGCGAGTGCCCCGAACGGTGACCTTGAACGTGCGGGTCGCGCCCTCGCCATCGGTGACCACCTGCCTGGCGAGGTCGTGGCACAGGTCGAGCAGCGCGGTGCCGAGCGCGTTGAACGCGGGCGTGCCAGGCGCGATCGGCCTCATGGGCGCTGCGGCGGTTGCGGTGCAGGTGCCGTCGAGCGCGGCTAGGCCGCTGGCGAGCGCAACGATGGTGTCGCTGCACGAGGCGTGATTGTCCACGCTGATGCGGTTGAACGTGTCGCGCGACGCGGCATCGAGCAGCGATTGCAGATCGCGCGACGCGATCGCGGCATCGGTGGTCACAAACGCCAGCATGGTGGCGGTGGGCGCAGCGGGAGAGGCGGAATCAAGCCGCGGGGCGATCATGCCGCTGCCCTTGGCGATGGCGCCCAGATGCACGCGGCGGCCCTCGATGAGCACATCACGCGCGGCACGTTTGGGCACCAGATCGGTGGTCATGATCGCGCCCGCCGCGGCGATATCCGCCGATTCGCCACGCGACAGTGACGACACCAGCGCGGGAATGGCGCGGGTGATGCGGTCAACGGGCAGCACGCGACCAATCACGCCGGTGGAACTGGGCAGCACATCGTCGGGCGTGCAGTTCAGGTGGCGGGCGACTTCGGTCATGCACGCGCGGGCCGCGGCGAGGCCCGGCTCGCCCGTGGCCGCGTTGGAATTGCCCGCGTTGATGAGAATGGCCCGCGCGGGCGCGCCCAGGCCGGAAAGCACCCGGCGGCGCTGCTCAAGCCCGATAATGACCGGCGCGCCGACGATGGCATTGCGCGTGAAGCACGCGGCGGCGGCGGGCGTTGCGCCGTGTGGCGGCACATCGCGCACGATGAGCGCCAGATCGGGCTTGCCGGAGGGTTTGAGGCCCGCGGTGGTGGCGGCGGCACGAAAGCCGAGTGGACGGGTGACGCTCAAGGAAACGAGCCTCCGGAAGGGGTGGAGGGGGTTGAGGGGGGCGGCGCGATGCCGCGCGTGCCCGATTGTTCTCCCGGAATCATCGCGTCGAAAGGAATCTCGCCCAGGTCGAGTTGGTCACGGCCCAGACGGCGCAGGGCGACGCGCCGTTCATCCGCGAATCGCGGCTGGAGCACAAAGCCCAGCGCCACTTCGTCGGTGATGTTGTTGTAGCGTAGTTTGAGCGACACGATCGCGGAGGGAAACTCGCGGTTGAGCCGCGCGCCGAGTTCCTGGAAATCGGTCTGATCGACGTCGTATGTCGCGGCCAGCGTGGTGGTCCACTTGCGGGTGAGGCGGTACTCGGCACCGAACGACACGAACGTGGAGTCGCGGGCGTTCAGGAAGTGCACCTCCGCAAACGACGAAAAATCAGCCGAGTGCTGCACGATCCCGCCCGCCGTCGTGCGAGACGACTGGTTGCGCTCAAGGTCGAATACCTCATTGGCCGTGATGCCCACCGCGTCCGACACCTGCCACGCGGCATCCAGCGTCGTGAAATCGCCCAGCACCGAGTACTCCGGGCGATAGTCAAAGAAACGGCCGATGGGCGACTTCCGCGTCGTCGAGTCCGTCGAGAACACCGCCTCGGCATTCAGCGTCAGGAAATCAACGCTCCGCCAGCGGCCCGGGCCGCCACGCTGCGTCTGCCAGGTCTGGTCGATGGCCATGCGCACGCTGGCACCATCGGCCAGGTTCTCGACCGACTCGTCGTACACGGGCAAATCGCTCGACTCGACATTCGTGCCCGCGGCCCAGCCCGTGATGCTGGGCGTGATGATGTGCCGGACGCGGTGAATATCGAACAGCCGCGACTCGGCGGCATCGTCGATGTGCTGCACGGTGGTGGCGGCACGCAACCCGCCACCGAACCACGCGCGATATTCGTCGGTCTGCGCGGGGGCCAGGTTGGGAAAGTCGGTGTCGTACGCCGTGAGCCGCGCGACGCCGAAGGGCGTGAGGTTCACCGGCCCGACCGCGAAGGTGGACGACAGTTCCTGCCGCGTGTCGAAGCGGAGCACCGAATCCTGATCGAGCCCGCCGGCACGAAGGGCCGCGTCGATCCGGTCGGTCGGGTTCAGCCCGAAGGCCGCCTGCGAGAGCGCGGGGGTATCAAACCCGAGTTCGGCGGGCGTCTTCTCGACAAAGTTCAGCCCCATGTTCGCCAGGCTGTACGACGACGAATAGTGCAGCAGGCCGTCAAACAGCGAATCCGCGACGCGGGCGTAACTCGCTTCGGGCAGTTTCTCGACGGTGTACCCCTGGCTCTGCAGCAGATACTCATTGGCGATGAAGTCGTTGAAGTTGGTCTTGGCGAGCAGCGCCAGCGTCGCGTTGGCATCCGTCCGGCGAAGCGACGCGCTGGTGGTGAACTCGCGGCGCGTCTCGGCCAACGGCTCATAGAACGCGTCGACGAAGTTCTCGTCGGAGAGGTACGCGCCTTCGAGCGAAATAGTCGTCTTCTCGTCGATCGACCAGCGGTGCTCGGCAGCGATGATGCCCCGCGTCTCGCCGTTGCGGTCGATCTTCGCACCAGAGGTGAGCGTGTCGCGCCCGTCGTCTTCCGGCAGGATGTAACCCAGGAACGCGCCGACGCTTGAGCCCAGGTCGTAGCCGCCCTCGGCACCCAGGCCGATGCCGCGGCGCAAATAGCCATCAATGAGCAGTTCGGCCCGGGCTGCGGCGGGCGGATCGGTGCCCAGCAGTCCGAAGATGTCCCACGCGGTCTTGACGGCCAAGCCCGAGTTCGACGAGTTCTCGAACCGCACATCACGGAGCGGAAAACGCTCCACATCGCCCGCAAACCGCGGCACATAAAAGAACGGCAGCCTGCCGGCGCGGAGCGTGAGATTTTCGCCATCCACCAGCGTGCGACCGACACCAGCACCGCCCAGACCGCCCGCCCCGCCACCCCCCCCACTCCCGCCACTTCCCCCGCCCGCGCCACCTCGCCCTGCGCCCGAACCGGCCGAAGCCACGCCCGCCTCGCGCGTCACCGTAATGCTCGTCGCCCCCAGCGACAGGTGGGGCTCGAAAAACGACGAGTTGGCCAGCGTCACGCCCGTGGCCTTCACCTGGTTCGCGGCCGTCTGCATCATCGCCTTTCCACGCACATAGATGGGCAGCCCGCGCGTCTGGTCGTAGGTGAAAAACACGCCATCGACGAGGTACGCGCGGCCGACCACCACGTCGTAATACACCCGCGGCCCACGCAGCGTGAAGCGGCCATCGGTGGCAATCACGTGGCCTTCCAGGTACACACCCCGCACCTTGTCGGCCGGAGCGCGGAGCAGGTCGGCGATCGGGCCGGGTGCCAGGAACACCACGGCTCGCTCGGCGCTGATCTGCAACTGCCGGTCGCGCCGCGTCTCGCTGTATTGCACCACCACGCCGCCGGTGACGACGATCGCGGGCTCATCGCCACCGGCGATCAGCGTCGGCTCGCCCGCGGCGATCGTGATGAACCCGCCCGCCGCGAAGATCGGCGGCAGGCGCTCACCCGGCGATTCGGGCCATGCGGTCGCATCCGTTGTGACAAGGTCGGAGCCCGGTGCCGCACCGCCAGCAATCCCCAGCGGCGAGCCGGGCTCGAACGGCTGGCTCTCGCCCGGCGCGATCGGCGCGCCGCTCGGCGCACGCACGCCACCAGTCTGCGGAAACAGCGGCGGCACTGCGGGGTCATCTGCCCCGGTCAGGGCCGCCAGCAATCGCGCCATGCGCCGCTCGCCCTCGACCACAAACGGATCCGCCGGGCGCCCGCTGGCAAACGAATCCGCGGCCAGCGACAACGGCCCACGGATCACGCCCGTCACCATCAACCGGTCCCCCGCCTGCGTCACGCCCACCTGCCCGGCGGGGTCGCTCACGCGATCGAAATACACCGCGATCTGGTGCAGTTCGCTGCCGTCCGGCGCGGGGTCGAGCCGCTCGATCCACGCGCTGGCCCGGGCAGCGGCAAAGGTGGAAAGTCCCACGCGGACGCGCACATCGCCTCGCAGCAGCAGACGCTGCGTCGTCGCGTCGGCAGACCACGCAAACGCGCGGGCGGCGGCAAGTTCAATGACGCCCGTCTGGGCGGCACCGGTGAAGCGCACGCCCGCAAAGTCGGCACCACTAAACGCGATGGGTTCGCTTGTGACCGGCCCAGACGTATAAGGCGACGCCGGCGCGAGTAGCGGCGAACCCGGTGCGGGCTGCGCGAGGGTCGTGCCCTCGCACGCGAACATCGCCAGCGCGCTCGCCGCGCCCGCGGCCTGACGCCGGCTTCGCGTGAAGCGTCCGTTCACTCGTCGTCTTCCTCGTCGGTGGCCGGTTCCTCGCGATCCTTGCGATACGAAACGACCGTCTCATCAATCGCCAGTTCGGCGGGCGTGCTTTTGAACCCGGCGATCAGCCGGGCGAACCGCCCCGCTTCCAGCAGCACGCCGCCATCAAACAGGTGCTGCAGTTCGAGCAAACTCTTGGCCTCTTTGCTCACCAGGCCCGTCATTTTCATCATCGTCCAGGAGGCGATATCAATCGGCAGCGTGGCCCGGCCGGCACGCTCGGCCACCAGCCGCAGAAACTGCTCCTGCTTGGGCACGGTGTAGCCCGGATAGTTGATCACCTCGTACGCCCCCATTTTCGAACGTGCCGTCGCCGTGTCGATCATCGCACGGGCCAGGTCGGGGGCGTATGTCCACTGGTGCGGCGCGGTGAGTTTGCCCACAAACTTCATGGGCTTCTTGTCCACCGCCGAGCCGAATACGCGATTGACGACCGGGTTGCGAATCGTCGGCCCGAACGCCGTGGCGCTGCGAACGTTGAGCACCTGAATCTTGTTGGCCCCGCCGCTGGCTGGCTTCTCCGCCGCCTCACGCAGCATCCGCTCCACATCGGCCCGAATCACCCCCACCCGGCAGCACGGCTGGTTGGGCGAATCTTCCTTGTACTGCGTCTTGCTCGCCGGACCGAGCGCATAGGTGTTGCCCGGAAAGAGGATCGCGGCACCGCTGTGCCGGGCCGCGTTGATCACCGCCTGTGTGGCCCGGGGAAAGTCCTGCTCCCACTGGGCAAACGGAAAGTTCACCGCAAAGACGATCAAATCAACGTCTTTGGTCGCCGGTAGTAGCGTGGACTCATCAAACACATCGCCCTTGACCAGTTCGGCACGCCGCCGATCCGGAAACCGCGCGGCGGCCTTATCCAGGTCGCGGACCAGGAGACGAACAGGATCGCGTCTGCGGGTAAGTTCGAGGGCGACGGCGCCACCGATGCCGCCTGTCGCGCCAATGACCAGTGTGGTGAACATCAGGGGGCAAAGATAGCGACTCCGAATCAGGGGGGCGGGGCGCCGATCCAGGTTTGGCTAGTGCCCAGTGCCTAGCCCCTAGTGCCTCGCATCCGCGTTTTTTGCGCGTTCGGCCAGATTCGTAAAGAAATCCCGAGCGCTTCCGGGCAAACCGCCGACCTGAACAACTACCCGGGCATCGAACGGAGGGGAGAGCGCCAGGGTCGGAGTGCCGCCCATGGGCCAGTTGAATAACGGAAATTCCGATCCCATCCGCCGCGCTGACGCCGACGAGCGCCGAAAAGGTGTCCGCCGAACGCCCAGCGCGCCCGCGGGCACCAGCGGCGCGCCGAGCGACGCGCCCTCGGCCCTGCCCACGGCGCTCGTGCTCGACCGCCTGCTTCGCAGCGGCCGCCTGCGGGCCGATCGCCGCCGCAGCCTCGCGTGTGCCGTCCTCGCCATCGACGACCTCGACACCGTCGAATCCGTCCACGGCAAGCCCGCCGCCACGCGCGCCATCCGCTCCGCTGGCGAAGACCTCATCGCCCAGCGTGGCCCATCCGATCTCCTCTTCACGCTCGGGCTCGGCCGCTTCGCGGTCCTCCGCGCCGGAGGCGAACTCGGTGAATCCTGGGCCTGGTGCGAAGAACTCCGCACCCGCGTCCGCGACACGCGGCTCGGCCTTTCCGGTGGCGGGGAACACGCCGTCACACTCAGCATCGGCCTGCACGCATGCGAGCCCGCCGCCTTCACCATCGACGCGCTCGAACTCGTCCACACCGCCCTCGCCGTGGCCCGTGAACGCGGCGGCAACCAGGTCTGCACCTGGGACTCGGTCGTCATCGACCGCATCTGCGACCATGCCGCCACCGCCAACCCGCGCTCGCCCGTCGCAGGATTCGCCGAGGTCTGCCGCAGACTCGAGCCGCGCCTCGGACGCTGGCAGGCGCGCCTCGCCATCGCCCACGGCGACCACGCCGCGTCATTGGCCCGCGCCATCGATGCACGCCTCGGGGCCACCGCCCAGGCCGGTGCCAAGGTCGCGTTCTTCGCCCGCCTCGCCTCGCTCGCGGCAGCGGAGATTCCCGAAAGCGTGCTCGCCACCGCCGATCGCCTGACCCACGGCGAGCGCCTCATCGTCGCCACCCGCGCCGCCGCAGCCGCGCGCATCGCCGAACGCTTGGGCCTCGACGAAGCCGACACCGAATGCGTGCGCCAGAGTCTGGGCCGCTTTGATGCTGCGGGCGACGCCGATGCCGAGCCGTCAGGCTGCCAGCCCCGCGACGCCCGCGTCGTGGGCGCGGCCCTCGCCTGCGCCGCCATGCTCGAACCCCGCGCCCACCGCGGCGCTCTGCCCGTGAGCGAAATCGTCCGCGAAATCGAACGCGAAGCCGGCGGCCAGTTCGCCCCCGACGTCGCACCCGCCGCTGCGGCGGTGGTGAACGCCATCGGATCACAACCAGTGCGCATCGCCGCGTGACTCGAAAACCCCCTCCCACTGACTGGGAGGGGCTTTCGGAATTCCGTTGTCAGTTCGGCGTGGAGATGGGCATGGCGGCGGGCCACCAGCGGAAGACCAGTTCGAGGCCTGTGTAGACCATCACGCTGATGAGGCCGACGCCCAAAAGGTCGACGACGAGCCCGGGGCGGGCCATATCGCGTATGCCGAAGTAGCCGGAGGCAAAGGTGATGGCACTCGGCGGCGTGCCCGCGGGCATCATGAAGGCGCAACTGGCACCGAGTGTGAGAGGCAGAAGGAGCGTGATGGGGTTGAGGCCCAGCGCCACGGCGACCGATCCGACGATGGGCAGCAGGGTCACGGTGAGAGCGGTGTTGCTCATGAACTCGCTGAGGAACACCACCATCGCGACGAGGGCGAGCATGAGCACGAAGGGGTGGAGCGTGCCGAGCCCGCCGAGTGCGCCGCCGACGGCTTTGTCGAGCCCGGTCGCGCGCATGCCCGCAGCAAGGGCCAGCCCGCCGCCGAAGAGGAGCAGTACGCCATAGGGCACGCGGGCGGCGTGCTTCCAATCCATGACGAAGACGCCACGCTTGGGATGGAGCGGGATCACAAACAGCGAGAGCCCGGCGGCCATCGCCACCACGGATTCGTAGCCCGCGCTGGGGATTCCCATGGCTTTCAGCGCGTACTCGCCGAAGAGCCAGCCGACGACGGCACAGGCGAACACGATCATGGTCGCCCACTCGCCTCGGTTGATGGGGCCCAGGGCCCGCAGTTCCTCAACGAGTAGCGATCGCTCGGCGTTGGCATCGGCGCGGCCCCCCCGCGCCGACAGATTGGCGACGGGGAAGAACACGCGGGTGAGGAGGAACCAGACGAGCACCATGAATCCAATGGCCATCGGTCCGCACAGCAGCATCCACTGGGCGAAGGTGATGGACTGGAAGCCCTGAGCAGCGAGGTAGCCGCGGAGTTGCACGTTGGGCGCGGTGCCGATGGGGGTGGCGAGGCCGCCGATGGTGGCGGCCCAGGCGATGCCGATCATGACGCACTTGCCGAAGTTGCGAACGTGGGCGTTGGGGTGATCGGGCACGCCGGGGAGGGGCGAGCCATCGGTCCAGTCGCGGGGCTTGTGGCGGGCCGCGACCAGTTCGCACAGCGACGCCCCGATCGGGAGCATCATCGCGGCGGAGGCGGCATTGCTGATCCACATGGAGACGAGGCCGGTGGCGAGCATGATGCCCGCGACGAGGCGCGAGGGCGCGGTGCCCGCGGCCAGGATGATGACGAGCGCGACGCGGCGGTGCAGCCCCCAGCGCTCCATGGCCAGTTGAAGGAAGAAGCCGCCCAGGAAGAGGAAGATGAGGTCATCGCCGAAGGGGGCAGTGGCGTCCTTGACGGTCATCACACCCATGAGGGGGAAAAAGACGATGGGCAATAGGGCGGTAGCCGCGAGGGGCATGGCTTCGCTGAGCCACCAGATGCCCATGAGAATGGCGATGCCCGCGACGCGGGCCCCGGCCGGTGAAACCCCCGAGTGTGTCCCGGTTGTGGCCAGTACCGCCCAGGTGGCGAGTGCGAGCACGGGGCCCAGAATCAGCCCGGACCACTGGAGGCGGATGCTTGTCCCCGGGTTATCCTCTGTGTATCCCATGCTTGTCCACGCGACGCCGACGGGCCAACCACCCACTGTACCGAGTGGGCCCGTTTCGGGGGTGGCCACACGGCGCGCACACATTAACACAAAGGCGATGTTCATCCGCAGCATGGGCGGGTACGCTCAGGCCCCTATGTCTCCCCCTTCCAAAAAGCCGGTAGCCAGTCAGCCCGAGAAAGGCAGCAAGTCGTGCCGCGTCGTGCTGATCCGGCATGGCAAGGCCCAGCGGAATGCCGACAGCGGGCGCGATGAAGATCGCCGACTGAAGCCCAAGGGCGAGCGGCAAGCCAAGTGGCTGGGCAAGTTGATGAAGGAGCGGGGTTGGGTGCCGAGTGTGTTCCTGCACAGCCCGGTGCACCGCGCGGTGCAGACGGCGATGCGGATCGGGGAACACGCGGATTGCGAGATCAAAGAGAGCGAAGCGCTGACCCTGGGCGCACCGGCGACGGGTGTGGTGTCGCTCATTCAAGTCAAGGCGCGCGCAGGCCTCCTGGTGCTGGTGGGCCACAACCCGCAACTGGAAGAAGTGGCTCGGATTCTGGTGCCGGAACTGCGCCGCAAGGGCGTGGAACTGCACACGGGCGAAGCGCTGGTGATTGAACTGCCCGCCGCTGGCGAGATCACCAAGTCAGCCCTGGTCGAGCGCCTGCGGCTGGATGACGACGAAGATTGACGCGGCGACGTTACCCAGAGAATAGCCCTCGCTGAACACGGGCGATGCGCGCCGCAGGCATGTCGCGCCATCATCTGCCGATTCAATCCGCGCGGGTATCCTGTGCCGTTCATTCTTTGGAGATCGCCCATGATTCGTCGCCCGTCATCCATTCATGTGCTTGCGGTTACGGCCATTGGGCTTTCCCTGTTGTCCGGCTGCGGTTCGACGGATGTGGCCGCGCCTCGGCCCGATGAAATCAGCGGACGCGTGATTGCGGTGCTGTGCGACGCGGACATGACGTGGTCGGCGTTTGCCGATGGGGGGCTCGGTGCGCGGGCGGTGGGGGTGAGCGACGCGCTGACGGTGGTGAGTTTGCCCATCGCGCCGCCGCCGGATCAGCAGAGCAGGGCGTGGCAGACGACGGTGCGGCAGGCCCCGGTGTCGAACTCGGTGTACGGCCCGCCGGTAGCGCTGGCGGTGTCGCGCGATGGCATGACGGCGTATGCGTGCGAGACACGCGGGCCGGCACCCTCGGGTGCGATGCGGCTGGATGATCTGCCCCCTGGGGCGCTGGTGACGGCGGTGGACATTCGCGACCCGGGAAATCCTGTGGTACTGGGCACGGCCCAGGTTGGTCGCGAGCCGACCGGGTGTGATGTGCATCCCCAGGGAGGGTTTCTCGCGGTCGTCACCCGCGATCCGGCCGCACCCCTTGCGGTGATCTCGCTTGAAGCCAATGGCGCGCTGGGCGCGGCACGCACATGGCCCTTGCTTGAAGTGCCCGTCGAAGGTCTCCGGGCGTCGAGCGTGGCGTGGCATCCGGGCGGCCGGCATCTGGCCGTGACGCTGCCGGATCGGCACGAGGTGGCGTTCTTTGAGTTCACACCTGACAAGGGCGACGGCACGCCCGGCCTCGCGCCGTGGGGCGCACCAGTCATGGTCGGCAAGCACCCGCTGACGGGCCGCTTCACGCCGGAGGGGCGGTACTTTGTGACGGCGGATGTGCAGTGGGGCCCGGATGTGCCGGGGTTCATGGCCGCGCCGCCCGCGGGCACCGTGACGCTCGTCGAACTCTCGAAAGTCGATTCGGCGCTGACCGACGAAGGCGGCGTGGATTCCGCCCGCGTGGTGCACCGCGTGGTTGATCGGGCGGAAGTGGGCGTGAGCCCGGAGTCGATGGCGCTAAGCCCGGATGGACGATTCATCGTGACGGGCAACCTGCGCGGGTCGTTCCTGGCCGAGGGCGATCCGAAGGCGACTGCGGGCGGGTCGCTTTCGCTCGTGCGGCTGGATGCCGAGTCGGGCACGCTGGTGACGGCGGGCGAGTATCCCCTCAAGGCCATGCCCGAGGGCGTGGCGTTCGATGCGACCGGACGCCATGTGGTGGTCAGCGAGTTCCGTTCGTTCGGCGGGAACGCCGCCGCGAATCGGGGCGAGTTGTCGTTCTTCAAAGTGGTGAAGGGCGACGAGCCGCGGCTGGTGCAGGGAGATTTTTACCTGGGTGTTGGCGTCGGGCCGCACGGCGTGGTGATTGTGCGGTAGGTGTGAAGACGAAGAATTCACCACCGAGTCACAGAGGCACCGAGAAAGCACCGAGCGGAAAAGAGAGGCAATCGGGAACAGGATCGGGTCTCGACTCGGAGAGTCGAGGTACCCAAGAGCCTCGCTGTCTCGGTGTGAGACTTACGCCGCCATGCCGCCTTCGTCGTCGGCTTCGCCGCTGGCGGGGTCGCCCGGCAGGCCCCACTTGTCGCGGGGCAGGTGGCGGTGGTGGATGCGGATGACGCGGCCGAGTTGAGCGCCGAAGGTCTCGCTGATGCGCTGAAGCAGGGCGCGAGACGCTTCCGAGAACGGGCTGTGGCCTTCGCGGAAGAGCGTGCACACCGCCAGGCATTCGCCCTCATTGCGGCAGGTGAATGCCAGCAGGTGGTGATCGGCCAGCCAATCGACGCCTTCGCCGACGTGGGCTTCGATGTCCTTGTCACCCTTGAGCGACAGGACGCCCATGGTGGATTCGAGGCGTGGAGCCGCGACGTTGGCGAGGTGGTCGAGAAGAACCTCGGCGGTTTCTTTCGGACAGGTGTAGTTCACATACGCGCCGAGCGAGAAGTCGCCGCTGGTGCCGGGGAGGAAGATCGCGGCATTGGTCGGACCGACGTGGGCCAGAATGAACTCGAGCACCTCGCGAAGAAGCGTTTCGACATCCAGTTCGCCACGAATCTGACGGGCGAACTGGTCGGCCAGCGCCACGGGGTCATGATCGGGCAGCGGAGACGCGACGGCATCGCGGCGGCGCTTGGCCCGCGGCGCGTCGGGGTTGGCAAGACGAGGAACGTGACGGGGCTTGCCCGGGCGGGATTCACGCGCAGGCGTGGGCGCGGCGGGAGATTGGTTTGAGGAATCCTGATTGATCGAAAACGGTGCGGGCGGCGCGGGGCGCTGGTCGGCGGCGCTGCGGACGCGACGGCCCAGTTCGGTCGGGATCACGCCGCTGGTCACGATGTCCGACGCGCCGGCCCGCATGGCCTCGACGGCCTCGTCAAACGACACGCTCGGGCACACCAGAACGGACGCGATCTGCTGCTCGCCCAGTTCGCGCACGAATCGCAATGCCGAGGCGTTGCAGGTGGGCAGATCGACGAGCACGACTTGAAAGGGAATCGATTCGTGACGGGCGACACGGGCCCGCACAAGGGTCATCGCGGCGTCGGTCGAATCGGCGAATGCGCACGAAAGGTTGTCCTGCCGCATGGCCGACGCGAGGGACGCGCGGCGCTCGGAGTTGGACGCGATCACCAGCACGACCGGGCTCGGCACGCCTCCCCCGGACGCCGCGGGGCGCGATGCGCCGGTGCCGAGGGGTTCCTCGTGATCGAACGGCTCGGCATGGGTGTGGGGGTTGATCGGTGGCATAGTCAGTCTGTCCTCGTCCCCTCCGATCGGCTCGCACACGGGCCTACTGAAGTTGCAACGGCTGTGCGGGCTCCCAAGTCGCGGTTTGGCGACGATTGTGGATATGTGGATGAATCGGGGGTTGCGGCGTCACGCGGCCTCCCGCAATCGGGTTTCGTGCTTCCAGCGGGGCAGCGTGATGGTTGCGGTAGCCCCCTGATTTGTGCCCGCGCTGCGCAGGTCGATCGACCCGCCGTGCAGGCCCACGTAGCGGCGGGCCATGGCCAGGCCCATGCCCGGGCGACGTCCGGCCGGCTTCTCGCTGAAGAACGGGTCGAAAGCGTGCGAGGCGGCGTGCTCGGTGAGGCCCCGGCCGTCGTCTTTGATGCGGAGCACCAGCGTGCCCTGCTGCACGTCGTTGGACAGGTGCATCTCGATTTTCTTGGCGCCGGATTGCAGGGCGTTGGTGACGAGTTCTTCGATAGCACGGCCGAAGAGGCTCGGATCAAGGGCCGCGAGTGCGAGCGAGGAGCCCACCATCAGTCTGATGGATGGGAGCGAGGCACCAGTCGGGTCGCCTGTTTCCGTGGCGACGCGGTCCTTGGCCCGGCGTGTGGCACGCTCCAACAGGTCGGGCAGATTGGTTGGCTCGATGGCCAGCGTCGGTGGGCTCGCCAGCGCGTGCAGGCTGGTGATCAGGTCGGTGAGGCGACCGGCGGCGCGGGCGATCTCCTCGGCGTCGGCGCGATCGCGTGCGTCTTTCAGGCGAGCGGCCAGCAACTGCCCGCGCCCGCTGATGACGGTGAGCGGGTTGTTCATCTCGTGAGCCGCGCCGGCGGCCAGTTCGCCCAGACGGGCGAGGGATTCGCCCTCGGTGAGTTTGGATTGGGCATCGACGAGCCGTCGGTTGGCGTCGGCGAGCGCTTCGCTCAGGCGGCGGGCCCCGAGTTGCTTGCTCGCGCCGGCGAGTGCCGAGGACCATGCCGCGGCGAGGGCGTCGAGGGCCGCCTGCTCGCCCGGACCGGTGATGTCGCGATCGTGCAGCAGGAGCGCCGCCGCCCCGCCGACGACGGCGATGGGGAGGCGCTTGAGTCTGCGAAGGTCGAGCCCGCCCGCGATAGGGCGGCTTGGGCCGGTGGTTGATACGGGCGTCGAGGGCGCGGGCGTGGCCTGCGTCAGCCAACCCAGCAAGTCGCTGGCGGCCCCCATCGAAGCATCGCGCGCCAGTTCGCCTAGGTCGATCGGCTGGCCCTCAGGCCCAGTGGGCGCGGGGGCGGAGTGGAGTTCAAACGCGGAAGCGGAAGCGGAGCCGGTGCCGGAGGCATCGGCGGCGAGGGCCCCCAGCAACCACGCTTCGCCGGTGCGCGACTGAAACACCACCGCCGCGCCGCCTTGGCCCTTTGGCCGCGCCGGTGAAGTGAGCAGGGAACCGCCTTGGCCCTGCCCCCAGCGAACGAAGGAGCCGGCGACGGCGCGGAGCACTTCCTCGATCGAGCCCAGCCGCGAGGATTCTTCGAGGAACGTGCGTACCGCCGTCAACGCCTCGGCATGACGCCGGCTGCCTGCGGCACGGCGGGCGAGTGATTGCGTCAGCCCGTGCAGCCGCGCGTTGGCGGCGCTGATGGACTCCATCATGAGCGACGGCGTACTCGTCTCGCCCAAGCCGAGGTCGGCACACCGCTGGGCCAGCGCCTCGTGCAGGCGCGGCTCAAGGGCCTTGACACGTTCCAGCGACACGTTGCCGCACTGCGCGAGGTACGCCGGCGCGGGCGGCTCGGCCGGGTTGCCCGACCAGCCCAGGTGCAGCCGACGGCAGATCGCGTCGGCCGCGGTCACCAGGCCCACCACGCCCGCGTGCGGCACATTCGGCAGCGCCGAGGCCGGCTGCCCGTGCAACCACATGGTGTCGGCCAGCATGTACGGCAGGCCCCAGTGCTCGGCCAGACGCTTACCCGCGAGGTGGTGATCGACGCCCAGTATCTGCCGCTCGATGGTTGCCAGGTCTACGGCCCGGGCCTCGGCGGCTTCCAGCACACGCTCGTAACTGCGGGGCAGGATGCACGCGAGGGCCACCTTGCCCAGGTCGTGCACCAGGCCGGCGGTGAACGCTTCGTCGTGCCGGACTTTCAGTTCCGGGTGCTGACGCGCCAGCAGTTCGGCGCAGCAGGCGACCGCCAGGGAGTGCTTCCACAGGCCCGCGCGATCGAATCGGCCTGAGGCGCCGTCGTTGGCGTCATCACCGACGGCACGTTCCGCCGACATCGCTACCGCGTCGAAGACGCTCACGCTCAGCACCGCCGATTGCACCGCTTCAAGGCCCAGCAGCACCACGGCACGCTTCACGGTGGTGACCGTCGAGCCCACGCCTGCCGCCGCACGTCGGCAAAGTGCCAGCATCCGGGTCGTCAGCGACAGGTCCGCTTCGATCAGCGCCACTATCTCGTCGAAGTCGCTGTCGTCGGCGCTCGTGAGTGTCAGCAGCCGAGCCGCGACCGGCGAGAGCGTCGGCAGCGTCTGCACCTGCGAGAGGATCAGTTCGACCTGCTCGCCCCGAGGCGATGACGCGGCTGAGGTGCCACCCAGCGCGATCGACGCATCGATCCCGCTTGACACGCCCGGGCCTGCGCCGCGTTCTGATTCCACCGCTCGCGTTGTCGTCAGGTGCTCGGCCATTGGCCGTCGGGTGCCTCGTCTGAAGATCGAACCGCAGCCGGTCACACGCCCAGCAGCGCGTTCAGCCGGCCCATCAGGTGCTGCACGTTGAACGGCTTCTTGACATACTCATCCGCGCCGGCCTTGAGCAGGGCGTCGATTTCCGGCTGGTTGACTACGCCGCTGACGATCACGATCTTGGTGTCGGCCCCGTCGTCGCGGGCGCGGATGCGCTGGCACACCACGTTGCCGTTCACGTCGGGCAGCATGTAATCGAGGATGATCAGGTGCGGCTTGAAACTCTCGGTGAGCATCCCGGCGTCGTAGCCCGTGCTCGCGGTCCGCACCTCGAAACGCTGGTCGCGTCCGAGAAGGTCCTGGAAGAGTTCCACGATCGCGGCATCGTCGTCCACGACCAGAATCCTCTTCACCCCCGATTCCAGTACTTCCGCCGGGATGTCATTGGCCGCCATGAACTTGAGCAACTCCGCACGCGGAATCCGACGGAACTTCGACCCCGGCACGCGGAACCCGCCCAGGCGACCGCTGTCGAAGCAGCGAATGATCGTCTGCTGGCTCACCTTGCACACCTCGGCGGCTTCGCCCGTGGTGAAGATCTTCTTGTCGGCCCACTTGCGGGTCATGGTCTGCTGGTTCATGGTGATCGGTCCTGTGCGGTGCCTCACGGCCATTCACGCCCGGCGCATGAGCGCGCCGAGCCATGGCGCGTGAAGATCGACGGGCCCGACGGTGCCCTTTCACCATCCTGCCACGCTTGCCCCCGCTTCCCAGCCTCGCAGGCCGGGCGTAGCGATCACTCGGGCTGGGTAGGAACGTTCCGCGTCCGGTACCACTCACGCGCGATCAGCCGCGCGAGATACCGGACGGGCAGAGGACCAAGCGAAGCCCACGACTTCAGTCGTGAGCCGTGCGTCCTGTCCAGATCGCGTTCACACGCCTCACCCCGTCCCGTGTCGCGCACGCCAGAGCGTGACCGCCTCAGGTTCCCGGGCGTAGATGGGCACAAGGCCCGCAGGTTCGACCCGCGCGACCAATCGAGCCGCACGAACCAGCGCCTCGACCGTCAACCGCAGCGGTTCGATCGTGAGCCCTGCCGCTTGAGCCGCGGCGCGAAGCGAGACGGGCAACCCCGGATCGGCGACCAGCGTGCGGACGCCCTGGGGCGCAAGTGCGGCGAAGCCCTCGGGACCCAGCACATGGCCCGCGGCGGTCGTGGGTGCGATCAGCGGCGAGTCGAACGCCGTGACGAAGGCGGCGTCGCCCTTGTGCGCGAGCGCGACGGCAAGGGGGAAAACGCGCGCGTCCGAGAAGGCGGCCGCGGCGACCATGGCAGTGGGCACCGCGATGCACTGTGCACGCCGCCCTTCCCCGCTAATCCCGTCCGCGATCATCGCCCCTGCCGCGATGGCCATGCGGATCGCCGTGTAGCCACCAGGCCCCGCGGAAACCGCGACAAGGACGGTATCGCGCCGATCGAGCTCTGAGCGGATAAACACACGGTCGATCGCCGGTACCAAGTCGTCGCGCTCGCGCGTCGAAGCCGCGATTGGTTCGCGATCGATCACGCGCGCGCCGGCAACTTCGTCTCCCAGCGCCGCCACCGCGACCGCCGACGTTCCAAGCGAAGGGTTGCTCGCTTCAATGGCCAGCAGCAAACGCCTACGCCCAGCATCGCCGGTGTCGCCGCTCACGACTGACCCGCCGGTGCCGCGAGGTCGCTCGCGCCCGCGGTGGATTCGCCGTCCGCATCGCCACCCGCCTCATCGCGCTGCACTTCAAGCCCCACCTTCACCACCCGCGTCGGCTTGGCTTCCAGGATCGTGAACACCACGCGCTCGTGCGTGAACGTCTCGCCCTTGCTCGGGATCCGTCCCAGCGTCGTCGTGATGAACCCGCCCACCGTGTCGTAATCCTCGCTCTCGGGAATCTCGACGCCCAGCGGCACCAGGGCGTCGTTCACCGCGTCGATGCGGGCCGCCGCGTCCACATCTGCGCGACGCTCGGGCACGCGCAGCACCACGTCGGGCGCCTCCGCCGGGCCATGTTCGTACTCATCCTTGATATCGCCCACGATCTCCTCGAAGACGTCCTCGATGGTGACCAGGCCCGCCGTGCCGCCGTATTCATCGGCGACCAGCGCGATGTGCACCTTCTTCTGGATCATCTCATCCAGCAGTTCCCGCACGGTTTTGCTCCACGGCACCACCGCGGGCGTGCGCAGGATGGAGCGGAAGTCAAACGGGCGGCCCCCGCCGTGGGTGCCCTCTCCCGCCAGCCACTTCATGAGGTCTTTGATGTAGAAGATGCCGACGATGTGGTCGAGGTTCTCCTCGTAGACCGGGATACGCGAGTGGCCGATGGTCTTAATCGACTGGATAATCGCGCCCAGGTTGTTGGTGAACTCGAGCGCCTGCACGGCGGTACGAGGCGTCATGATTTCCTCGACCGTGCGCGTCGGGAACTTCATGATCGCCTCGATCATCATGCGGTCGCGCTCGTCGATCGCGCCCAGGCTTTCGCCCTCTTCCACCACCGAGCGCAACTGGGCCTGCACCTGCTCCTCGGCCGGCTGCACCTCGGCACCCGCCAGGCGACGCACAATCTCGTGCACGAACCCGCCCACCGGCGCCAGGGGCAGCGTCACACGCTCCAGCGCCCGAACCAGCAACGATCGGGCGCAGATCAGCCTCGGCCCCGCGTGCTCCGCCACGCTGATGGGAATCGCCACCCCGAACAGCCAGAGCAGCGCCCACGCCCCCGCGGCACCCGCGATGATGTCAATCACGTCCGGCGCCGAGGTCGTGGGATGGGCTCGGGCCCGCGCCACCCAGAAAATCAACCCACCGACCACCGCCAGATCGCACAACAGTTTGGCCGCGCCCACCGCCCGCGCGTGGGCCGTCGTATCCCCCATGATCCGCGCAACCCGCGCCTGCGCCGCCGGGCCCCAGACCCGGGCCGCATCTTCAACCGGCCCGCGCGCGGTGGTGAGCAACGCCGCGCGCAAGGACGCCAGCAGGCACCCGAGCCCCACGCCGATGACCGTGATGAGCGCCGGCAACCACGTCATCGCCCGTCACCCTTTCCGATGTGTGGTGCGTGCTCGGTGCTGTGTGCTGTTCCCGCAAACACCGCCCCCACCCCGATCGCCTCAAGCACGCGGTCTTCCCGCGCGTGCATCCGTGCCGAGGCCTCATCGGTCGAGTCGGTTTCACCAAGGCAGTGCAGCAGACCGTGCAGGGCATACAGCAGCACTTCCTTGGTGGCGCCATGACCTCGGGCTTCCCCTTGGCGTCGGGCTTCATCTACGCACACCAGCAGGTCAACATCGAGTGGCCCGTCGGCATCGCCCCCGTCGCGAAGGTCGAAGGTCAGCACGTCAGTCGTCCCGGGCACGTTGCCAAATCGTCGATGGGCGGCATCCATCTCCTCGTCACCAACCAGCCGAATCCGGACTTCGCCGGAGGCTTCCAGCACCCCGGCCGCGGCGGCCAGCCGGTCGATGACCCAGCCCCGCTCGGCTTCGCCCAAGCGATGGCCCGGGTCGACAAGGTGCAGCATCACCGCGTTTGTGGAAGGAGTGGAGGACATCTATTGTGAGGCCACGCCCGGCCCCACCAACATCGTACCCGAGGGTGGGCGCGGAACAACGTCCCAGAATCGGTGATTGCCATCGGCGATTCTATATGTTGTGTTGATTGCGCGCGAATGTCTATATGTAGTAGGTCATGCATGGCGCAACTTTGCCAAGATGATCTCCTTGAGGCGGCCCGCGTCGGCCTTGCCCCATGAGGCCTTCATCGCTGCACCGACGATTCGCCCGATCGCGGCGTCTTTTCCCGCCCGCACATCAGCCGCCGCCTGTGGCTGGGCCTGGATGGCTGCATCGGCCCACGCTTCCATCGCCGCGTCGTCGCGGATCACGATCAGGCCCAGTTGGCGAGCAAGCGATTCCGGATCGGTGCCCCTCCCGGCATGGTCGGGTTGGCAAAGGGTGCCGAAGAGGGTGTCGGCCCCTGCGGCGAAGATGGTACCGGCATCGCGAAGGGCAGCGATGGTGCCAAGTTGGGGGCCGGAGACGCCCATGTCCGCGAGCCGTCGCTCGGACGCGGCTGAATCGGTGAGCGTGGATTCGTCGGTGCCGCGACGCTTGGCGGCGCTCTGGAGGAGCAAGTTCGCGACCATTCGGGCGGCTTTGGCAGGCTCGACGCCGCGTGACCGGGCGGCATCCAGCCCACCTTCAAACAAATCACTGTCGTCGCGCTCGATGGTGAGGGCCGAGGCTTCCTTGGCGCTCAGGCCCAGTTCAACTTCGTAGCGGCGCTGCCGCGCGAGCGGGAGCGCGGGCACTTCTCGCCGACGCGCATCGATCCACGCGGCATCGATGGCGACGGTGGGCAGGTCGGGATCAGGGAAGTAGCGGTAGTCGTGGGCGTCTTCCTTTTCGCGCTGGATAAACGTGGTGCCCGATTCGTCGTCCCACCCACGGGTGCTCTTGGTGCCCGCGCCGTGCACGCGGGCATCCTGCTGCCAGCGGCGTGGCTGCTCCCGTGACTCAAACTCGATCGCCCCGCGCACGGCTTTGAACGAGTTCAGGTTCTTCACCTCGATGACCGGCGTCGCCACCACGCGACCGTCGTCGAGCGTCAGGCGGCAGTTGATATTGGGCTCAAACCGCATATGGCCCTTTTGCAGCACGCCGGGCGAGGCACCGACGTAGCGGCACACGTGCCGCAGCGACTGGCAGAAGAGCACCACCTCGTCGGCTGTTCGGAAGTCTGGCTCGCTCACGATCTCCAGCAGGGCGGTGCCGGCGCGGTTGAAATCCACGATCGAGAAGTCGATGTCGCGTGGCCCCGAGCCGTGCACCGCCGGCGCTTCATGCAGCAACTTGCCCGCGTCTTCTTCCAAGTGGGCCCGGGTGATACGGATGGCCCGAGGCGGCGCGGCCCAGTCCATGCCGACCGGTCCACCACCCGAGGCCGCGAGAGGTGAGGGGAGTTCAAACACCCCCGGGCCGCAGATCGGATAGTCCAGCTGAGAGATTTGATAGCCCTTGGGCAGGTCGGGATAGAAGTAACTCTTGCGATCCCAGCGGGTGAAGCCGTGGGGCGCGATGGCGCACCCGAGCGCGAGGCCGACGCGAGCGGCCAGTTCCAAGGCGTGAGCGTTGGGCACCGGGAGTGCGCCGGGCAGGCCCAGGACGACGGGGTCGATGGCGGTGTTGGGGCCGCTCCCCTCAGTGGCCGTCGCGCAGGCGAGGGAGGGTGCGCGGGCGAACATCTTGGTGCGAGTGCCCAGTTGCACATGCACTTCGAGCCCGATGACGAGTTCGACGCTGTGGATGGCCGCCATGGTGATGAGCGGAGCGTATCGCTCGGAACCGAGGCCCGGCCGGGCCCGGATATCATGCCCTGATGCGACCCTTCGCCCATGCGCGTACCACAGCCTCCTCGGGCAGCCTCCTGGCCCGTGCCAGCGCGCTTGCGCTGACGGTCTCGGCCCTGTCCGCCTGTGGCAGCGGCGAAGGCGCCGTCACCACTGGCGGGGCGATGGGCGGCCGGGCCAGCGGCACCACGGCCAGCGGCGGCACCAATGTGGTCTCACCCGTCTACGCCCGTCACCTCATGCTGCAGATCGCCAAGGGCGAGAAGACGCCCGAATCGCTCACGATCGAGGAGCGTCGCGCGGTGGCGGCGGTGATGGCGGCCCAGAAGGGCAGGTAGTTTTCCGATTGCGCGCTGGGCGCGCAGGCGATTCTGGGTTCACGCGGCTTTGCGTGCCGGTTCATCCGCCCGCGCCCGGAGGCACGCGCTGAGCAGCGCCTTGAGCGGCGTCGCCGATTCGTTCACGCTGTTGTTGGCCGCCAGCAGTTTCAGGGCCGCGCCGGCGCTCTCGGCGATCAGGCCAAAGCCCAGGGGCGTCGCCGTGCTGCGCACCCGCAGGCAGGCGTGCCGCACCGCTGCCACATCGCCGGCATCGAGTGCCACGGCCAGATCCTTGGCCATCTTGTGCAGTTCGGGGATGTATTCCGCCACGAGCGCTCGTGCCGGGTCGTCGCTCGCCAGCGTCGAACAGACGCCTCCACCCGCATCGCCCCCAGCGCCGCCACCGGCCAGGTCGGCCAGCGCCCGCAGCACCATGCCCTCATCGAGCGGCTTGGCCAGGATCGCGCTGGCCCGCGCCACGCGGGCGGCTTCGCGCAGGGCGTCGTCGGGCTCGGGCGCGGTCAGAATGATCGGGGCGTGCTGCTCGGCGGCCCGCAGTTTCAGCACGAGGTCGGTGCCGGTCATGTCGGGCAGGAGGGCATCCACCACGATGAACTCGAAGGTTTCCTTCCCTCGCGCCAGCGCCTCGGCACCGTTCTCGACACTCACCACGCCCACGTTGGTATCACGCAGGAAGTGGCGGAGCAGGCGACGCTCCGTCGCGCCGGGCTCAACGTGCAGGAGCGAACCGGCGAGGGCCTGACCGTCGACGCGCTCCATCGAGAAGCGGCTCTTGAATGGGTCGAGGTTGACGAATCGGCTCACTTCGATCGGGTGATCAAACGCCATCGCCAGTTCGTGCACATGCCTGCGGAAATGGCGGCACCGCACGATCGCGCCGGGCAGTTCCACGCTCTCGCCCGAAAGGCGAGGCAGGTGGGCGGTGCAGCGCGTGCCGGTGTGCATGAACGTGGAATGCAGGAACGACAGGCCGCCGGAGGAGAGGTTTCGGCAGGCGTAGCGGAGTGAACTGGCGACTCGGCCGCCGCCGAAGATGTCGATGCGCACGCCGTCGCTCCGGAAAGGCCAGCGGACGTGCGAGCGGCGGTGGGTCGCCCCGCCGGGGGTTGCGAGGTCGAGTTCGTCCTGGAGGCGCTCGAGATCGGCCCGGGCCAGGCGCACGGTGTTCTGGGGCGACGCCTGGGTCGCGTGGAAGGCCGATCGGGCTGAAGAGTTGGACGATGAGGGCATGGTGTGCAACAAAGCCTCGGGCTGTGCCCGTGGCGGCAACCCATCATCGGCCCGAGAAGGGCGATGCTCAGGCGGGGCGACGCCGCGCCCGGTTGCGAGGCTGAGGGTTGCGCGGGCCTTTGTCAGCAGAGCCCGCCCGCACGCCCGAGAACGCGCGTGCGCCCGTGCCGGTAGCCCGCACGATCCGCACCACGGGCACCTCGATCACCTCATCGCCAGCGATGGCCAATACGCGGTCGCCATCGCGGGTGCCGGCGGGCCCGCCGCCGGTAAAAGTGGCAAACGCGGGCATGACCAGGCGCGTGGTGCCGACGACAAAGCACGGGGCGCGAAGCGACGTGCCCCCGGGGCCGAGCAGGCGGGCGACGGGGTGGAGGTGGCCGCCGAGGCGATAGGGGTTGTGTGGCGTCGTGTCGTTGTGCGGGTCGTCGGGCTCGTGGGCGTAGGCCCAGGGTCCGTCGGTGACTGGTCCATTCGCGCATCGGAAGTTGAGTGCGGCGGGCGGGTCGCCCGCGTGGGCGTCGTGGTTGCCACGGATCAGGTCGATGTTCAGTGTCGCGTGCTGTGCGCGCCAGGCGGCGAGCGTGCTGAGCGTGTGCGACACCATTCCGGCGCGAGCGTGAAACAGATCACCCAGGATGACCAGACGCGATGCGTTCGTGGCCGTGATAGCCCGAGAGAGCCGCGATAGATCGGCCTCGACCGCCGCCGTCGGCACCGCGCGGCCCTGGCGCGCAAACACGGCACCCTTTCCGAGGTGCAGGTCAGCCACATAGAGCGTGGCGCGACGCCGCCAGAACGCGGCCCGTTCAGGCAGCAGTTCCAGGGTCTCACCGGCAATCGTGACGCACGCGGCAGGCACCACCGAGCGTAGCGGCTTAGGCGTCGTGGTCGCTTGGCGATTCGCCCGATGGCTTGCCGCCGCCGGATCCCCCGCCGCTCCCGCCTCCGCCTCCGAAGCGCGGATGGTGCGTCTGCGACGGGTCGATGACCACTTCCACGGTGGTGGGCAGGTGGATAGTGAACGCCGCGCCGCGCCCGCTCTGGCCCGCGTTTGCGGGGCGGAGCGTCACGGTGCCTCCGTGCTGCTCGGCAATCCGCTTGGTGACGGCCAGGCCCAGCCCGGTCCCGCGCAGGCCCTTGGTGGTAAAGAACGGCTCGAAGATGCGAGCGGCTTTCTCCGGCGGGATGCCCGGGCCGTTGTCGATGACGACGATCGTCGCTTCCGGCGGCTTGTCGCCGGCGCTGGCGTGATAGTGCGCCCGCACGGTCACCACGCCATGGGCGGGCTCGACCGCTTCCACCGCATTGGTCAGCAGGTTCAACAGCGCCTGGTGGATTTGCGAAGGATCAATCGGCACCGGCGGCATGTCCGGCTCCGCGTCCACAATCAGGGCCACGTCCTTGGCCGTCGCTTGGTCCTTCAGGAGGCTCACACAGTCGTCGATCAGCCGGGGCAGGCTGGTCAGTTCCAGGTCCACGGTGCGGGGGCGCGAGTACGCGAGCATGTTCATCGTCAGCGAGATGATGCGATCCAGGTTTCGCTTCAGAATGCCCCATCCGCCGCTCGCCACTTTCAGGTCGCCGCGCTTGATGCCCATCTCCACCACGTCGGCGCCACCCCGGAGCCCTTGCAGGATGTTCTTGATCGAGTGCGACAGGCTGGCGACGGTTTCGCCCATCGCCGCCAGGCGCTCGGCGTGCATCTTCTGGGCCAGCAACTCGGCGTTGGCCATCGCCAGCCCGGTGTGCTGACCGATCGCGTTCATGAGGGCCAGTTGCTGCTCAGTGAAGGTGTAGTTGGCGATCGACGAATCGATGTAGACCGCGCCAAACGTGCGGTCGCGGAAGCGAATCGGCGAGCAGATCGCCGAGCGGATGTTGAGTTGCTGCACGCTGTCCCCGGCCTTGAAGCGCGGATCGGTGCGGGCGTTGGATGCGAGCACGCCCTCGCCTTTTCGCAGGGCGTGGCTCAGAATGGTGCGCGACACGGCGATCTGCTCGTCGTCCTTGCTCTTGGGCGGCACGGCGAAGCGCACCGCGGCGGGTGCCGCGTGCTCGCCGTCTTCCGCGCCGCCCAGCAGAATGAACCCGCGCTCGGGCTGAAACTCCGAAAACACCAGGTCGAGCACGCGCTCGATCAGTTCCTGCCGCGACGCCGGACGGCTCGTCAGCGTCGTCACGCGATAGATCAGCCGCAGGTGCTCGATGGCGCTCTGCCGGGGCTCGGGCTCAGAGAGGATCATCGAGTCTTCGTTGCTGGGCAGCGTCCGTTCGACGGCCGCGCCCGCTTCGCGCCCGCGCAGAATACGGATGCGGCTGGCGGCCGCGTCCGAGTCGCCCCGCCCGAAGCCAAACAGGGTCGCCCCCACGCGAATCTGATCGCCCAGTTTCAGTTGCGTGCGCTCGGCGATGCGCACGCCGTTGACCCAGGTGCCGTTCTGCGAGCCCAGGTCGCGGATAAACCAACGTCCGTCGTCGGGCGTCAGTTCCGCGTGCCGGCGCGAGACCGTGTTATCCGTCAGCGGCAGCGCCTCCGACGAGCGCCCGACGAGTTGCGGCTCGTGGTCGGGCAACTCGAAGGTCTTGCCCTTATCCGGGCCTTGCATGACCGTCAATATGAGCACCGATAACCGTAGCAACGCCGCACCCGTTCATGGGGCCCGGCATCGGTCCGAGAACGCACCTCGGATTCCGCTCCATCCCTCCCCCCGGCGGTTATGGCCGCGCCCCGCCTCGCCGATACGCCAACGTGCATCATCCGGGTGGCAACTGGTTGGGCTCCGCGCTTCGCCGCGCCATGTCGGTGCTGGAGGGCGTGCCGCGCGTGCTCATCCTCACCCTTGGTGTCGCCATCATCGCGCTGGTCGCGGAGATCGATGACCTGAGCGGCCCCCACGCCTCGCTCGCGCTCCTCTATGTGCTCCCCATCGCCCTCGTCACGTGGTACGTCTCCGCGGGATGGGGCTTCTTCTTCGCGGCCTTCGCGGGCATCGTCGATTCCGCGCTCGCGTTTCGCGGCCTGCCATCGGGTGCCTCGGCCTGGCTCATCGGGTGGACGTTCGTCGCGCGCATGATCTCGTTCTCCGTCACCGCCGGGATCATCTGGACCCTCCACCGCGCCATCGAGAACCAGCGCGCCCTCGCCAACACCGACCCCGTCACCGGCATCGGCAACACCCGCGCCTACCGCATCGCCGCCTCGCGCGAGATCGCCCGCTGCGAACGCCAGCGCTCACCCATCACCGCCGTCTATCTTGATCTTGACAACTTCAAGGCCGTCAACGACCGCTTCGGGCACGCGCGGGGCGACCGCCTGCTCCGCGTCGTGGCGGCGACGCTCACCGCCAACCTGCGCCTCACCGACCATGTCGCCCGTCTTGGTGGCGACGAGTTCGCCCTCGTTCTGCCCGATGCCGGCCCGTCCGATGCCGGGCCGCTCATTAGCAAACTCCACCGCCTGCTGCTGGCCGAGATGGAGCGCTACGGCTGGCCAGTGACGTTCAGCATCGGCGTAGCGACGTTCGCCAAGGCCCCGCGGTCGGTGGATGATCTGCTGGCCCGCGCCGATGCGCTGCAGTATCGCGCCAAATCGTCGGGCAAGAACCGCATCATTTTCGATGTGGACCCGGCGGCCGAGAAGGTCGTTCCCGCAGAGGTGCCGATGCCCAAGGCCGCGTGAGTTGGTGGTGCCTTGGGTGGTCTCCTCCCGCTAAGTCGCCACAGGCAACCGCCCCGCCATCACCCCCGCCGCGATCTGCGCCAGCCCCAGCACCACCGGCATTGCGGAGAGTGCCACGCCCCACTCGGCCAGCCGCCGTGCCGTGTGAGGTTGCCTTCGCGCGATGAACTCCCAGATCGCGATTACCGCGATCACCACCGCAAACTTGAACACGATGAGCCCCGGCAGCCCGCCCAAATCGATGACGCGCTGCGCGATCCCGTTCACCTCGCGCCCACCGAACCGCGCGATGATCGTCGCGGTCAGCATCAGGTCCAGCGCGCTCACCAGAACGAGCCAGCAGGCATGGTCGGGCAGGGCCGCCGCCTGACGCAGCGGCGCGGCAAGGCTTTGGGTATTCATACAGGGCTCTACGTCTGCGGGGCTTCACGGGTTCCTTAGCGTGGCGGGTACCTGCACTACGGGAACCAGTGGGTTTCTCACTTGGCAGGCCTAACAGGCTGTTGAAAAACACTTTTGCCACCGAAACTCGACCCGTTTCAGACCACCTTCCTCGCTGTTGACCCGGGTGTTCGAAGGCGAATCTCCTGGAAGGCCTCGGTGCGGCCGGCTCAAATCGTTTTTCAACAGACTGCTAAAGGCCCTGCCACATGATCGCTTGCGAGGTCGCTTCCCGGAGTCGCTTCAAGTAGGACTTCCGTGCCACGAGATCGAGGCCGAACTGGGCCATGTGGTCATTCTCAAACTGGGTATCGAGGAGGGTAACGCCCAGCGCGCGGAGGTGATCGATGAGGCGGACGAAGCAGACTTTGGAGGCGTCGGTGCCGCCGAGGTCTGGGCGGCAGAACATGGATTCGCCGAAGAACGCGGCACCGATGTGGACGCCGTAGAGCCCGCCGACGAGGTGGCGTTGCCCGGCGTCGTCGGTGCGCCAGGCTTCGAGGCTGTGGGCGTGGCCGGCTTGATGAAGGGCGGTGTAGGCGGCGATGATCTGGTCGTTGATCCAGGCACCGCCGTCGGGTTGATGGCGCGGCTGGGCGCAGGCGCGGATGACCTGGGGGAAGTCGAGGTCGCTGGTGATGGTGAAGCGGGTCGAGCGCTGGCCATAGGCGGCGGCGCGAAGGGAGCGTGAGAGGTGGATGCCGCCGGGTTGGCCGGGCGCGCCGGCGATGGGGATGAGGGCGCGAGGGTCGGGGCTGTACCAGTGGATGTCGCCGGTGAGCGGATCGGCCATGGGGAAGGCCCCCTGGCAGTAGGCGGAAAGGAGGGCGTCGACGACGTTGGTGGGGGCGGAATCCGTGCTGGTTTGCCGCCGGGCCATCGGGAGGAGCGTACGGCGCTGGTAGAGTACGGCGTATGCCTCCAGCCCCAACACCGGCACCGCCACCGGCTGAGATTGCGTTTGTATCGGTGGTGTCGTGGCCCCGCTCGTGGGGGCAGGGGGAGATTCTGCACGCGGTGGTGGCGGCGACCGGGCTTGATCCTGTCGATGCGCAGCAGGTGGCGG
Source organism: uncultured Phycisphaeraceae bacterium (assembly GCA_964588585.1). GTDB lineage: Bacteria > Planctomycetota > Phycisphaerae > Phycisphaerales > UBA1924 > JAEUIX01. Next base: position 12,251 of record CAZPPX010000009.1, on the reverse strand, counting down.
CGCGGAAGCCCCCGCTGATTCTGGCCCCGATGGGATTGAACGCGGCCAAGGACGCGGTGAGGGTGCTGCGCGAGATGAGGGTGCCGTGCACGGCGGTACGACGGGCGGACATGGAGGGCCTGTGGCCGGCGTTTCTCGCCAAGCGGCTGGTACCGGGCGCGGCACAGGCGACATATGTGGCGGAGCCCTGGCGGCCACGGCTGGTATCGCCTCGCCCCGTGGAGATGGCGAAGGTTGTGCTGATCGTGCGTGGGCGCGTGGCGCAGTCGGTGCGGGTGACGACGGTGGATGTGGACATCGAGCCTGGCACGGGCGGGTATGGCACGATGATGGACGAGATTGCCGAGTCACGCGTAACGGTGAGCCGTGGGACGGTGCAAGAGATGCTCGACCTGTACACGAGCGAGGGGCCACCGGTGCGGGTGAGCGGGAAGTTTGATTTCACGACGGTGCTGGGTCGCGACCGCGCGATGACGGATCGCGAGAACATGGACCGGCTCGCGGTTCGGCTTGGTGAACAGGCGCCGGGGGCGACGATCGATCTGAACTTTCAGGATTTCAGGAAACCGGGGATGGCGCTGGCGAGGGGCGCGGGGCCACGGCCAAAGGTGGCGCGAATGGCGCCCAGCGGTGCAACCGAGGTCGTGACGGCCCGCGACGACATGCCCGCGTTTGATTTCTACTCCGCGTGGGTGGCGATTTTGGACAGCGCGCTGCGGCGTGGGCGCGAGCAAGCGGCGCGGAAGCAGGGTTGAGTCAGTGGTCGCGGGAGCCCCGGCCCATCACGCGGCGGCGCGGCCGGTGCCGGGCTTGGGCGTGAAGACGCGCACGGCACCGATCCCGGAGCGTTGCGCGGCGGCCAGCGCCTGCTCGGCCAGGCCCACGAGCGTTTCCGGGTCGGTGATGCGCTCGCGCGACAGGTCGTCGAGCGTCGCGAGCCCCGCCGAGATCGTGACGGGGATCGACATCGGCTGAAGGCCGGGGGGGGCGAGCCCCAGCGGACTGCGGCCGATCAGGTCGCGGGCGGCTTCCGTGAGGCTGCCGGCAGTCAGGCGATCGATGCCCGACATGAGCACGGCAAAGCGCGACTGGTCATAGCGGGAGACCAGCGTGCCGCCGCCGGCAACCGGTCCGCCAGCGAAATGGGCCTTGAGCAAGTCGGCGGCGACGCGCAGGGCGGCATCGCGCACGTGCGCACCCGAAGACGTGAGGGCATCGAGACCATCGACGCCTACGAGGATGAGCGAGAGGGGCCGGCCGCCGGCCTGGGCTTGCTCGAACCCGGCGACCACGTTCTGGCTGAGCGTGGTACGGCCGGGGAGATTGGTGACCGGGTCGATGTCGGTCGTGCCCGATTCGGTGGGGCCATCGCTGCCAAGCGGCAGAGCGATTTCGCGAAGTTGGTTTCCAGCCTTGGCGAGCAGCGCGTCCGCCGCGGGCATGGCCCCAACGTCGAGGTCGAAGAGGCGGGCGATGTCGCGGGTGCTGGCGGCGGCGGAGGACACGATCTCGTCGCACTGGGCCGGGCGGAGGCCCAGCCACTGCTCGGCGCGGCTGTAGAGTCGCTTGAGCGCGACGCCCGGTTCGGGGCTGTTGATCACGTCGGCAACGATGTTGCCCAAGGCCACGGCCTGCACGATGCGGACGTATTCCTGCGGTGCCGCGGTGGGGCGCTCGTGATACTTCACGGGCATCACCAGTTCCGCGGGAAGCCGCCAGCGGGTGGTGAGGAGCGCGCCGATATCGGGGTGGGCGGCATCAAACTCGGCGAGTTCGTGCTTGGTCAACTGGTGGTGGTCGCCGCCGGTGCGTTTGAGGACTTCGACGTACTCGGCTTCGAGCGTGACGTACATGGCGATGACGCCGACGTCTTGAAGCAGGCCGCCCAGGAAGCACTCTTCGTCGTTGCCCGTGCGGGCCTCGGCGGCGACGCACTTGGCGGCGATGCCGGAGATGAGCGCCCGGCGCCAATAGCCCTGGAGGTCGAAGTCTTCGCCCTGAACTTTGGCGACCGACGAGACGAGCGAGAAGCCCAGCGCGAGCGTCTTGACGGCGGAGAGGCCGAGCATGACGATCGCCTGGTTGATCGACGCGCAGGGCTTGCGGAGGGCGTAGAAGGACGAGTTCACGGTGCGAAGCACTTTGGAGGCGAGGGCCACGTCGTTGGTGATGGTGGCGGCGAGGTCCTTGAAGGACACGTTCTGGTCTTTGGTCAGTTCCAGCACGCGCAGCGCCACCGCCGGCAGCGTGGGCAGCCGCTTGGACGAAAGCACTTTTTCGAGCAACTCTGGGTTCATGGCGCGAAAAGGCGGAACGGGCGCGTGGAAGCGCTGGGAGTGCAGCCATCGACCTGAAAAGCAGGCCAGTTCAGCCCGCGCGGTCGGGCTGAGCGGGTGCGTCCGAGAACACCAGGTCCATGGTGGCGAGGTCGATCCCCAGAACATGGCGAGCGTGGTGGGCGAGCAGGCGGGCGCCGCGAAGAGACGCCTTGGCGTCGATGGTGTCGAGGCCTGCGCCGGATTCGATCTCGGCAAGGGCAGTGAGGGTTTCGCGGCGAACGAGCCAGGGGCCTTTCGGGCCGGTGTTGGACGCGCCAAGTGCTGCGGCGGTGGTGCCGGAGGCGATGAGGCCGCCACGTTCGGGGTCGAAGGCGTACACGGACGTGGTGGGCAACGGCGGTGAGCCCTCGGGAAGAAGGCGGTCGAGCACCGGGCGATAGCCAGCCGTGTTGAGCACCGCGAGCAGAAACCGCGCGAGCGCGGCGGCGCGAACGGGTGCGTCGCTCAACGCGCGGAGCGCTTCGGTGAGCGCATCGAAGAGTTCGGGATGCGGGTCGCGATCGGCCGAGAAGCGGAGGAGGATTTCGCCCACAAAGAGGCCCGCGTGATGCGCGGCGAGAGAACGACGGATGGCCGGGTAGGTTTCGATGAGGTCCCAGCGCGCCAGCGTCGCGAGGTCGGCGCTGGGCTTGATGTAAAGGGTGCACTCGCCCCGGGTGAGCATTTCGAGGCCACCGGAGAACGCGGCTCCACCCCACCCGCCGCTCGTGGCGGGGCGCTTGGAGCCCTTGGCGATGCACCGGACGAGGCCGTGGGCGCGGGTGTAGAGCGTCACCGTCTGGCTGGTCTCGGACCAATCCCAGACGCGCATGCAGACGGCTTGGTCTTGAACGGGGGGCATGAACCGCGCACGCTAGGGCCGCGGCCTGCCGGTCAGCCGCAACCATCGGGCCAGGGCCTTGAGCGGGAAACTGTGGCGATACAGGTGATAGCGGAGGTAGAACACCTTGGGGAAACCGGTGCCGGTGAAGAAATGCTCGCACCAGCCGCCGGTGCGGTCGGCCACAGGGTCGCACGGGTCCGATGCGTCGTGTGTGGCGTCGCGTCGAGTCGATGGCGCGAAGGCAGGCTTGTCGGCGGTCAACTGATCGTCAACGAGCCACTGCGTCGCACGGGTAATCGCCGCGTGATCGATGGGCAGCAGGTCCATGAGGGCCATAAGGCCCCAGGCGGTCTGGCTAGCGGTGCTGGCACCCCGGCCCATGAGGGAGCGGTCGAGGTAGGAATCGGCGGATTCGCCAAAACCCCCGTCGGGGTTCTGGATGGAGAGGAACCAGTCGCGGGCGCGGTGGAGGGCGGCGCGGACGTTGGGGGGGGGGGGGCAGAGGGGGGCGTCGTACCAGACGCCTTCGGTCGATTGGGGGGAACGACCCGGAGATTCGCGGAGACTCATCTCCGGCGTCCGGGGGCGGGAGGGGGTGTGGATGGGGGCGGGCGGTTCACTTGTGCAGAGTGGTTTGTACGCGGCGCTCAGGCCATTGACTGCCTGCCAGGTGCCGTAGATGTAGTTCACGCCCCATCGGCCCCACCAGCAGCCCTCGGGTTGCTGCGTGCGCAACACATAGTCCATCGCGTGGCCGATCGCGGGGTGGTCGTGCGGCAGTCCGGCGCTGACGATGGCTTCGGTGACGCGACCGGTGATGTCGCTGCAACTGGGGTCTTGCATCGCGTTGTGATCCGCGAAGGGGATGGCTTCCATCCAGGGTCGGTCGCGGGTGCGGTCGAACGCGGCCCAGCCGCCGTCGTCGTTCTGCATCGCGAGGATCCACCGCACAGCACGCTGCGCGGCTTCGCGGTTCACGGATTCGCCCGGACGGTCGCCGGCCTTGTAGAGCGCTTTCGCGACCATGCAGGTGTCGTCAACGTCGGGGTACCAGTCGTTGCGATACTCGAAGGCCCAGCAGGCCATGTCGATCCCGGGCCGGAGTTGACGGTCCTCGCGCCGAAGATTCTCGAACCAATCGCCCACGCGCTTGACCTCGCGCCCGCGCAGCCAGTCGCAGGCAGCGGCCACCTGCGGGTTGTTCGCGGCGGTCTGGCCTGCTTCGGTGAGCGCGTCGAGCGCGATGGCGGTGTCCCACACGGGCGAGAAGCACGGCTGAAGCCGGACGTGATCTTTCGTGGGGTCGGGGTTGGGCTCGTCGAGCATGAAGGCGTCGAGGTCGGCCTCGGCCTGGCGCATGACGGGGTGGGAGCGGTCATACGTGCCACCGACTTCGGCTTGGCGAACTCGGTGCTCCGGTGCCGCCTCCGCGCGAAGCACTGACGACGCCCCAGTGCGGGCGACGTCAGTGGCACAGGGGACATTGGCACGGCCGAGCGCCTTGAACGCCACCTGGACATACACCATCGGCGGAAAAATCGCGCCCAGGCCTTCGGTGGTCGCTGGGTCCATTCGTTGCCGAATCCATTGCTCCGCCCGGCGCAGCGACTCCTGTCGCCAAGGCGTAAAGCCCACGCGACGGCACCACTTCAGGGCCGAGTCCACAAACAGGAAGAAGTTGTTCCAGGTGAACGGCTCCGCATCCCGCGGCTTGGCCATGCGCTGGCGGGCGCGCGGGTCGATGAAGAGTTCATCGATGCCCATCGCTGGCGGCAAAGTGCGTACCGGCTGGAGGGCAGAGCAGATGGCGAGGGGCAGGATCATGGTCCGCGTCCAGGCGGCAACCTTGCGCAGGTGAAACGGGAACCACGACGGGAGCAGCACGATCTGGGGCGGAATGGCCGGACACGCGTTCCAACTCACCTGCCCGAGGCACGCGAGATAGAACATGGAAAACGTATTGATCTTCTCCGCGCCCCCCGCGGCGAGAATGCGTTCGCGTGCCGCCTTCATGTGCGGCGCGTCGATCGAATCGCCGAAGAGTTTGAGGCAGAAGTAGGCCTTGACCGTGGCGGAGAGGTCCACCGGCGCGCCGGGGTACTGGCCCCAGGTGCCGTCGGCACGCTGAGCCAGGCGCAACTGGTTGGCGATGCGTTCGAGCCGGGGCCATTCGGGCTGGCCGCTCACCGTGTGCGTGTCGCGTTCCTGTCCGAGGATGAACTTGAGCAGGAGGTATTCGCTGCTGAGGATCGAATCGCCTTCGAGTTCGGCGCACCAGTGGCTGCCGGGGGGCGTGCGGCCCCAGGGGGTGGTTCGTTGCTTGGAGAGGAGGGAGGCGATGCCGGCATTCACGGCCGCTCGAGCGCGAACGGGAAGAGTCCGTGGGGCTTCGCCGCGCGGATCGATCTTGATATCCACGGGAGGATGCATGAAGGTCGGAAGTGGAGGCATTTCGAGCATTGAGGCGGAGGGTAGGAAGCCGCGCATCTCATTCCGGTGGCCTAACGACGCCATGATATGGTATTTTCCCTATAGTCACACAAAAAGCGGGTTGCGGGGTCTGGATTGTAAGGTCTCTGGAATCCCCCAACCGCAACCCGGACGAGAGCGTAGTGTTCACGAGCGGTTGAAGGGCCGATTGGGTGAGTAAGCCGAAGTTGGAAGGAGCCGTCGATGAGCGAGATTCGCCGCGTTCTTCGAGCCGCCAGTCTGCGGATGTTGGCGGGATCATTCCTGCGGCACCTGGTGCTGGCGTTGACGGCTGCGCTCGTCGCGGCGATGGTGCTGCGGGTCGCGACCGTGATGCTGGGCGTGGGGGTGGATTGGGCTCAGGTGGCCACCTGGGGCGGCGTCGCGATCGTCGCCGTCGCCGGGTTGTGGACACTGTTCACCATGCCGCGCGCGGCAGCGGTGGCCCGTCGCCTGGATGAAGGCGCGGACCTGCGGGAAACGATCAGCACGGCCCTCTCGGTGCAGGGCTCGTCGGATGCCTGGGCCAAAGCGGTGGTGGAAGCCGCGGCCCTTCGGGCCCGCACGGTCAACGTGCGGCAAGCGGTGCCGGTGCGGGCCCCGCGTTCGTGGCCGATGCCGCTGACTGCGGCGCTGGCGCTGGTGGTGATCTGGCTGCTGCCGATCCCGCGCGATGTGCTGGGCAAGCAAGCCGCGGCTGAGAAGGTGAAGCAGGAACAGAAGAAGGTGGAGGTCGCCCAGGCGGAGAGCAAGGCCGCGACCGCCAAGGTTGAAGACCTGCTGAAGAAACTCGACCCGAAGGCGGCCGAGGATCCGGAAGCCAACAAGGCGGGGGCGGAGAAGCCCGAGCCAACGACGCCCGAGGAGATCAGCAAGGCCGCGATCAAGAAACTTGAAGGGATGAAGGACAAGATCGAGAAGATGCGGAGCGACAGCGAGAAGGCCCAGGCCGCCGACGCGTTGAAGGACAAACTGAAGGAACTGAAGAACTCGCCCGGTCCGATGGAAGAGATCGCCAAGAACCTGGCCAAGGGCGACATGAAGGCGGCGCAGGAAGCGCTCGAGAAACTTCAGCAGAAGATGGCCAGCGGCGAAATGTCCGCGGCTGAAAAAGAACAGATGGGCAAGCAACTGGAGTCGCTCAAGAACCAGTTGGAAAAAGTGGCCGCGTCGCAGAAGAACCTCGAAGACAAACTGAAAGCCGCCGGGCTTGATCCCAAACTGGCCAAGAGCGGCGAGGAACTCCGCAAGGCCCTCGAAAACGCCAAGAACCTCACCGACGAGCAGAAGGAACAACTCAAAAAACAGGCCCAGGCCCAGCAGAAGGCCGGCGAACAGTGCCAGAGCATGGCGGCGTGCATGAACAAAATGGCCGAGGGCATGAAGAAGCCCGGCCAGGGTCAGGGCGAAGGTGAGCAGGGCGAACAGGGCCAGGCCCAGCAGGGGATGCAGGAACTCTCCGAGCAGATGTCGGAGATGGAAATGATGATGGCCGAGGCGGAGCAGATGGATGCCGCGATGGCGGAAGCCAAGCAGCAGTTGCAATCCATGTGCGAGGGCTCGGGCCAGTGCGAGAATCCGGGGATGGGCGAGTGCCAGAACGGCCTCTACAACAACCCCTGGGCCGCGGGCAACAACCAGAAGCAAGGTGCCAACCGGGGCGGCCACGGCCAGGCTCAGGGCGGCTCGGCCACCGAATCACCCGCCGACGAGAACTGGACCAAGCGCAACTTCAAGTCGCAGACGGGCCAGGGCCCGATCATCGGCAGCACGGTGATCCAGGGCGAACAGATCAAGGGCGAGAGCGTCGCGACGTTTGAGGCGGCGGTGAACACGGGCGAGGCGACATTTGCCGAGGCGATCGAGAACAACACGATCCCGCGCGAGTATCACGACGTGATCAAGGCGTACTTCGGCCGGCTGGCGAAGAAGACCGAGGGCAAGCAGGGCGCGGCCCCGAAGCCTGCGGCGGGCGCCCAGGCACCGGCCGACAAGAAGTAGTTTCGCGTGGACGAGGTGATTAGGCGCGCCGTGCCACTGGCGTCGCCGGGCTCGGACGGCGTCGCCAGTGCTTGGGGACTCTCCACACGTTGATCGCAACAGCAAGCACGGCAATCGGATCACCCCACACGCGAAAGTTCAGTACTGATGAACGTTCACGAACGTGTACGCAGACGGCTGATCAGTACGCTCGCGATCCTCGCGATCGCACCGCTTCTCCTCGGGCTTCCCGCGTGTCGCCGCGCCTCTTCGCCCAAGCGCGAGGTCGTGCTCTATTCCAGCGTGGACGCCGAGATCATCAAGCCGATCCTGGAGGTCTTCGAGCGCAAGCGGGGTATCGCGGTGCGGCTGGTTGGGGACACCGAAGCCACCAAGACCACGGGCCTGGCGCAACGCCTGCTCAACGAGCGTGATAACCCACAAGCCGACGTGTGGTGGTCGAGCGAAGCGCTCGCGACGGTGCGGCTGGCCGAGGCTGGCGTGCTCGCGCCGATGCCCCCGCGCAAGGGCGAAACCGATCTGGCCAACTGGCCCCCCGAACTGCGCGGCAGCGATTGGGAATGGACCGGCTTTGCGTTGCGCGCCCGCGTCTTCGTGTTCAATCCGAAGAAAGTTGCTCCGAACGAGGTGCCAGCGACGCTGGCCGACCTGTGCAAGCCCGCGTTCAAAGGCCGCGTGGGCATGGCACGGCCGGAGTTCGGCACCACGCGCGGGCACGTCGCGGCCCTGCGTCACCTGGCGGGGAATGCCGCGGTTGATGCATGGCTCGACGCGCTCAAGGCCAATGACCTTCGCCTGTACGACGGCAACGCCTCGGTTGTCCGCGCCATCGCCAACGGCGAGATCGATCTAGGCCTGACCGACACCGACGACGTGCTGGCCGGGCTCGCCAACGGGTGGGCCATCGCGCAGGCGTATGAGTCGCGCGGCACGAGCGCGGCTGGTTCCCCGGCTGGCGGCACGCCGTCACCAGAACCCGTCACGATGGGCTTGTTGGCGACGGGAACCGGCGCGCTGCTCATCCCCAATACCGTGGCGCTCGTGAAGGGCACGCGCCGGCTTGAGAGTGCCGTGGCGCTCGTGGAGTTCATCCGCTCCGCGCGAATGGAGCGCCTACTGGCCGAGTCAGCCTGGAAGACGTGGCCAGCGCGCGCCGACCTCGCCAAGCACTTCCCGGCCCAGGCCGTGCCGACGGGTACGTTGGTGGACTGGGAAGCGGTTGCAGCCGATGCCAATCCCCAGTAGGGTGCAAACATGCAGAACCGATCTGTTGCTCGATCGCTTGGTGCCGCGACGTTCGTTCTCGTCGCGGCGTCGGCCGTTGGCGCAGGCGCGGCCCGAGCGATGGCCCAATCAGCACCTTCTCAGGCATCGCCGCCGCCCGACCTCGCGAGCCAGACACTCGCCATCTTCACCGCCCACTGTGCCGAGTGCCACGGCCCTTCAGTGGCGCGACCCAAGGGCCGCTTCGGCACCGTGCTCGACCTGCCGCAACTGGTGAAGGATGGACACGTCACGCCCGGCAACGCCGACGACTCGGAACTCTTCAAACTGCTTGTGACGAGCGATGCGGAGTTCATCATGCCGCCCGCAAAGGCGAAGGGCGGACCGCTGACGGCGGCCCAGATCGACACCATCCGCGCGTGGATCGCCGCGGGGGCGACGGCCCCACTTCCGGCCCCCACCGGCGCGACAACGCCCGGCACCAGCCCGCCAGAATCCACACCCGGCACTCCTCCGCCCGTTTCGTCGCGCTCCACCACCGATCGCGTGCTCGCCTTCGGCGGCAAATTCCACCCCGTGGTCGTCCACTTTCCGATCGCGCTCCTGATGACCGGCACGCTGGCGGAGTGTCTCGCGATGCTCGGCTGGCGCGGCGGCCGCGATGCCGCCCGCCTGTGCGTGCCCCTCGGCGCGATCGCGGCCATCGTCGCAACCGTACTGGGCCTGCTCTCGGCCAGTTACGAGGGTTACGCCACGCCCACGATCGGCGGGCACAGGCTGTTGGGCATCATCGCGAGCGTGCTGGGCCTGGCGGCGGCGATCGCGATGCCCGCACCTCATCAGATCAAAGCCTCAGCCGGACGAATGCTGGCATATCGCGGCTTGCTGCTTATCGCGGCAGCACTCACCGGGCTTGCCGGGCACCAGGGCGGCGAGATCGTGCACGGGCCGGATCACTTCGCGTTCTGACGCGCGTTTCCGCGCGGGCCCTGGTTCACGCTCGGGTTTCGTTGCTCACGGCCCCAGGAAAATGTCCGAAGGCGTGCCAGGCTGCTCGATGCCGATCAGCAGCACAGGCTTGCCGATCTGCCGCGCCAGGTCCTCCGCAGCCATCTTGAACTCGATCTCGCGTGGCAGCCAGATGTTGTCGGGTGTAGCGCCCTGCGTGGCGGCACCGCAGGTGACCATCGGGCTCTTGCTCCAGCACGCGGCGCCGTCGTTGTGCAGCACCCATTGGCCCTCGCCCTTGTGATTGGGCGAGTTGGCAAACGGATTCTGCGCCTCGCGCTTCAGCGAACTGAGCGTGATGGGCGAGCGATCGGCCAGCATCACCATGCGGCCCGGTTGTGTCCAACGCGGGCGCTGCTGTGCGAACAGGTTCTGGAACGAGAGGGAGACCTGCTCGATGGAGGTCCAATCCCAGGTGCCGGCGAGGGGCTTGCCACGCGGGGCATTCTCGCAACCCGGGCAGGCGAGCGGCTCGAGCGACTGAACGTAACCGGTGCGGGCAAGCGTGTAGAGATTGGCGGAGTTGGATTGGTCCGGCGCGCGGCCGACGTTCCACCAGGGTGAGCCCGCGAGCGAGGCCGAGGCCATCGGCAGTGATTCGCGGAAGTCGCCCGAATACTGCCCGAAAGCCAGGCCCGCCGTCGCCATGTTCGAAGCGCACGCGGCACGCTGTGACTGTTGGCGGTAGCCCGTGATGACCGGCCCGAGCAGAATGCCCCCGAGCAGCAGCACCGCAGCGATGGACACCAGATCAGCCAGCCGGAAGCGCGGGCGGATCGTGCGGGGCACCTCAACCACCAGCCGCGCAGCGCTCTGCTCACGCGATTGCACAGCATCCATCGTGCGGCGAATCAGCGCTTCGCGCCGAAACTCGATCGGTTGATCGGCATCGGCGTGCGCATCGCTCGCCGCGCGCGCGTCCGTGGGCGTCGGCCCCAGCAGCGCCAGCAGCGCCGCCTGATGCTCCGCCCGCGCCCGAAGCGGCCCAGGCACGCGACGCGTTTCATAGTCGTTGCTCACCAGCGCCTGCAGCGCCTCGGCATCCGCCTCGCTGAGCGCCCCGTCATCCGCCACCCAGCCAGTCGCCGGCAGAGGCGTCGAGCGCGTGTCCGCAGCACCCATCCTCGGGTTGTGCCGAATCGCCAGCCGAATCGCCGACAGCAGCCGTTCCACGCCCGCGCCCGAAGCATCCAGCGCCGGCCCTTGTCCCAGCGTGCCCATCAATCTCGTCGCGACGCTCGCGCGGGCCTGATCAGCCCCAGGCAACGGACCAACTTCAAACCCAGCCTCAACCAGCGCATCCATCACCCGCGCGTCGGCCTCGCTCAGCCGCGCGTGCTCGGGCGGCTGACCCTGCGCGCTCGAAGGCGGTGGCGTGCTTGGCCCCTTCGGACCCACGGGCTGTTGATCGTCCCGGCTCATCATGGTGCTGACTGACCCTTCGGAGAGGTTTCGCGAGAAATGGCCTGCCACTTCCGGGCAAAGGCCGCGACCGCGGCATGCAGACGGCTCTTGACGGTCCCGAGCGGGATCTCCAAGGTCTCCGCGATATCCGCGTAACTGAGCCGCTGGAAATACGCCAGCAGCAGAACTTCTCGAAGCGACAGCGGCAGTTCGGTCACGGCTCGTTGCACCATGGCCTCACGCTCCGCCGCGTCCACCACGTCACCCGGCTGAGGCACGTCGATCTCCAGCAGATCGACAAACGTCGCCCCATCCGATCCCCCTCCACCACCACCGGCACCCCCGCCTCCACTACCCCCTATCGGGGCTGAAAGGTCCAGAGTTCGCCGGCGCGAGGTTCTACGAAGGTGATCCCGCGCCTTGTTCGCCGCAATCGTAAAAAGCCACGGCTTGAACCGCCGAGAAGCATCAAACGAGTCCGCCGAAACGTGAATCTGGAGAAACGTCTCCTGAAAAACGTCCTCGGCCCCCGCCCGATCGCCCACCAGCCGCACCAGGAACCGCAACAGATCATCGTGATACCGCCGGACCAGCGTTTCCAGCCCCAGCGCGTCCCCACGCCGATAGGCATCGAACACGGCTTCGTCGGGTCTCGTATCAGGCTTTGGGAGGGGCACGTCCGGTATCCTGCGTAGCGCCCGCGGGCCAAACAGGCTCCATCCGGAGCCCGTTCACCCTTGCGCGCGAGCAGAGTCTACGGAGCCCGCCCGAGCCGGGTTTGGCGGAAGTTGCCCCCGTGCGCCCGCACGCGACCGCAGGCCTCACCACCCTCCCCCGCTCCCAGCGGGGGAGGTGCCAAGCGCAGCGAGGCGGAGGGGGTCCCCGTTGGGGCTAACGACGAGGGGGCGTTCACGCTAGGGCCCGCCCCCTACGGCTCCAACGGCTGCAAGGGGCACCCGCCGAAGAACGCCGCGATGTAGTCC
>CAZPPX010000008.1:0-167268 GCA_964588585.1 uncultured Phycisphaeraceae bacterium | reverse complement strand
ACGCCGTCACGCACGATCCCGCTGCCGCCGAGGGCGGTTGTTCAGGAGTCCCGGGGGTCGCGGCGACCCTCGACCCCCCCACCCACATGCTCCGGACGCAACTGGTGCCATCGTGGCGCATGTCATACTTTGCGCGCAATCTGCTTGCACTAACATGAAATGTGCACATGCAGCCCGACCATCAGGGAGGGCCCGGTGTACCAGTTTTCGTGTGCCAAACGAGAGCCCTCCCTGACGGTCGGGCTGCATGTCTGCGCGCGTCACTCGCCCTTCCGCGTGCGCGCGGGCGGCACCGCCCCTCCCTCACGGTCGGATTTCGCGGCCTCGAGGCGTTGCTGCAGGCGCTGCAGCAACTGCTCGCGCTGCTCGGGAGTCAGGCGCTCGATTAACGCCAGGAGGCGCTCGCGGAACTCGGCGGGAACGCGCTCCGCACTCGGCTTGCCGGGCTTGACGCCTTCGGGCTTCTGGCCCGCGGGCGTGTTCAACTCGCCCCGCTTCTGGGCGGCGCGTTTCTGGACGTACTCCTCGTTCATGCGGGCCTGCTGTTTGGCCTTGAACTCGTCGAGCCGGGCGTTCACCGCGGTGTGCTGAGCCTCGCTGAGCACGGTCCACATCTGCGCGCGAACGTCGGCGGCTTTGGGGGCCGCGGCACGAATGGCCTCGGCCTTTTCGCGCATCGCGACGGCATCACCCTCCGTCATGGCGGCTTCGCCCTGAGCGGGCTTTTTGCCCTTGTCAGCCTTGACGGCCCGCTCGCGGACGGCCCGTCGGACGACCTCGCCCGCGTCCTTGTTGTCGCGCAGGAACGCGGCCATCGCCTCGCTATGGGCCTTGTCGAGGGCCGCGATCTTGGCCGATTGCTCGGCGCTCAGGCGCACGGCTTCGGGGGCGTCGGCACCCAGGGCCTTGTGCAGCGCATCCATGAACGCGCGGTGGGGAATCTCGCGTTCACGAGCCTTTTTCTCCGTCACCGGGGTGCCGAACTGACCGGCGGTGCCGGGCACGCCGCGGTCGGTGACGGTTGGCCCCTTGAGCGGGTCTGCGGATTGAGCCGCGAGGGGGGAAGCCAGGCCGGCGGTCAGGATCAGGGCGGACGCCAGGGCAAACGCGCGATTGGACATGGGAAGAACTCCGGGTGCGATGACGGCACAACGAGCCAGTTCGCCCGGTATTGCAGGCCGACGAAGCGGCTGGGGAACAGAGGCGGCTTGGAGAGGCCCGCTATTTTTTGCGCTTGTATTCGACTTCCACGACCTTGAACGGGTCGCCGTAGACGACCTCGTCAATCTGGAAGGTCCAGGTGTCGTTGGCCACGGCCCGCGTGGTGAAGCGGACGGCTTTGCCCATTTCGCCGGTCATGGGCTCGTCCATCTGGCCGAAGCAGGTGATGGTCTTTCCATCCTTGCTGAGCGCGCCGGAGCCGAGGATGATGCCGGTGCTCATGCTGTCGGTCCAGGAGAAGGAGAAGAGTTTGCGGTTGTTGTCGTAACCGGTGACGCCCAGGCCCGTCCAGGGAACGGTGACGACCTTGCCGTCGGGGCCTGGCATGGCCATGTTGCCGGCGAAGTCCTGCTTGAGGAAGCGTTCGCCGTGGATCATGGAGAGGGAGGCGGTGCCCTGGACTTCCATGGGCGGCGCGCCGGGGGCCATGAACATGCGGGTGGTGGTGGTCCACTCGCCCACGAACTGCTTGAGGAATTCGTGCTGTTTGCCTGGCTGGATGGACTTCATCCAGGCTTCCTCGGCGGCCTGGATGGCCTTGGGGTCGTTGGGGTTCAGGTCGCCGGGCTGTGCGGCGTTCGATGCGCGGCCGGTGGCGAGGCCCGCGACGAGCGTGATGCCGAGGGCGGCGACGAAGAGGTGGGTGACGATGGAGCGGGTGTGCATCGGGAACTCCTTAGTGATGGGAACCACCGCGCAGGATAGACCCAGAGGACGAGGCCCTGTGGCTCAACGAAAGCGAATGACGTTCACACAAGCACTGTCCGGTGACGTCCATGTTCCATCCACGTGCGGGTTATGCTGATCGACCCATGCGCATCCTGGTGCTGAGCCGAATCTACCGGGCCTTTCCCGAACTCGACCGTTACGCGGACGAGCCATGCGAGCGGTTCGTCCGCGCGGCGCGTCGGCACCGGTGGTATGGATGGGTGGGCGTGGTGGCGCTGTTCGGGTTTATCGCGCTGGTCACGGTCGGCCTGGCGCTGGTGACGGCGGCGTTTCTGATGTCGCGATTTGAGGTGCCGCCGGCGCGGTTCGATTCGAGCGCGGTACCCACGCTGCTGACGCTCCTCGGGGTGGTCGTGGTGCTGGGGCTGGGCTTTGGCGGGGCGTATGTGCTGCGGGATTGGCTTCTGCGGCGGCGGATCGCGTATGTGTTGAGGGCCCGGGGGGTGTGCGCGGGGTGCCACTACAGCCTGGTGGGGCTGCCGGTGGGCGCGGGGAACCGGGTGCATTGCCCCGAGTGCGCGATGGAGTCGGAGGTTGATCCGTCGCTGGGTGAACTGGTGGTTGATGGCGCGGGGCAGGCGCGGTTTCAGCCCAAGCCTGCCGAGCCCGGTCGGGTGGCGAGGTGGCTGACGCCGGTGCGGCGGCGGCGGCTGAAGCGCGCGGGGATTGCGCTAGCGATTCTGGTGCCGCTGGTGATTGGGGGCGGGTGGGGTCTGTTTGAGTATTCGTTGCGGAGGCAAGCCGCGCGGGCGACGGCGATTCGGCCTGGCCTGGCGGGACTGGAAGCGGTGCAGGCGAAGTTTGCGTTCAGCAACCCGGCCGACCCCGAGCCGGGCGAGCAGGGGAATGCATGGACGTATCTGACGGAAGCGGGGCTGGCGATCGAGCAAGCGTGGGCGAATGCGCAGCCGGCGGTGCCGGAGGTGGATGCCACTGGGCAGACGATCTATGCGGATTGGTCGATGGCGTGGCCGGTACCGGAGCGCGAACCGACGGAGACGGACGGTGCACCCGTTGACAATGAAGGCCTTGCGCGGCGGAAGGCGGAGGGGGTGCTGAGCACGCGGATGTTCGAGCAACTGGATCGCGCGCCGATCGATGAACTGCTGCGCGAAGCGATGGCGGCACCGAGCAGCCGATGGGCGCTGGCACTACCGGCGAATCAGCCGCTGCTGAGTGTGCAGTTGGCGCAAATGGGCAAGCCCCGACAGTTGGCGCGGTATGCTGCGGCGCGGGTGCGGCGGGCGATCGCCAAGGGTGACCATGCCGAGGCGGTGGACGGGATCGAGGTGACGCTGATGCTGGCTCGGCTGGTGTCGCGGCAGCCGTTTCTGATCGCCGGGCTGGTGGCGGCGGCCATCGAGAACATGGCGGTGGGCGAGATTCGGCTGCTGCTCGCGGCCAAGCCCACGGCAGAGACGCTCGACGCGCTGGAAGCGGCGCTCGAACGGCAGCACTATCCCAACCCCGCGCGGTATGGCCTGGAGACCGAACAGACCGCTTCGCGCGACACGGTGGCGTGGATTTTCGCTGATCCGGATCGGGTGCGCCGGGGTGTGATGTCGCCCGCGGTGCAGCAGATGTTCGGGAGCACCCCGAGTGGACGCCTGGGATCGCTGGAAGAGAACCTGGCGGCATTTGACCGCTATTTCGCCCGCGTGCTGAGCGAAGCCGCCAAGCCCGCGCACGCGCGACAGACGCTGAACGAGCCTGACACCGGGCTGGCGCTGGTGGATACATTGAAGCCGTCGGTGAGCCGGACGATGTTCTCGTTTGATCTGCTTGACCTGGGTCGCGACGGCATCCGGACGCTGATCGCGCTGGAGCGATATCGGTTGGCGAAGGGCGAGTATCCAGAGCGGCTGGACCAACTGGTGCCCGCGTTTCTAGGCGCGGTGCCGGTGGACCCGTTCAGCGGGATGCCGTTTGGGTACGCGCGGATCGCGGGGGGGGGGACGGCGGCCGATCAGCGGGGCGTGAGGCCCTTTGTGCTCTATGCGCCGGGCGTAGACAAGCAGGATGACAAGGGCAAAGCCAGCAACGACGAGGTGGCGGCGATCCGTGAGGGCGCGCGACCTGGGGCGGATTACCTTTTCAATCCGGAAGGGGATTACGTCACATGGCCGTGAATGATGCGAATGCCGAAGGCTCGGTGGTGCGCCGCGTGCGCTGGCGGGCGTGGATCATCTTCGCGCTGCTGCTGATCGGCGCAGGGTGGTTCGGCGTGAAGGGCTACCGCGTGGCGTTCGCGCCGCCGGGCTTGCCCGGGCGGTATGTGGCGGAGTTTGACGCGCTGCTGAAGCCCTATCGCACCGCGCCGGGGCCGGATGCGTGGGCCGAGATGGCAACGGTGATCGGCTTGAAGATGCAGTTGGAGGCGGAGGCGTGGCCAGCAGCGCCCGCCGGTTCGACGCCTGGCGTGCCAGCTGCTTCGTCCGCCCCGCAGGTGGCCACGGGCTCGGCTTCCAACTGGCGGTTTGACGCACTCTACATCGCCAAGGGTGACCCGAACGAAGCGCCGGAGGCCGCGGTGGACGCGGCGCGCAAAGGGATCGCGGTTGCCAAGCGCCTGGGCATTCCGGAGGTGCTTGGGCGGATCGCGCCGTGCCTGCGGGTGATTCGCCCATCGCCCGATGCGCATGTCATCAATTTTGTGCTTCCTGAACTTGGCCAGGCGCGCTACCTGGCGCGGTATTGCGCTGGGCGGATGATCGAAGCCGCCCGCACGGGCGACCACGACGAACGCGTCGAAGCCTTCGAGCACGCGCTGGGGCTGGGCCGCATCGTGTCGTGCAACTTCACGATCATCGATCGCATGGTGGGCGTGGCGGTTCACCGGCTGGCGTTCGACCGGTTGCGGGCGGACCTGATCAAGCACCCGCTGCCCGAGGCGCATCTTCGCCGCGCGCTCGAAGCGATCGAGCGGCATCCGCTGCCGAGCATTCTGACAAGCCTCGAAGGCGAGCGGATCGGGATGCTCGATTCCATCGAGTGGTCGCACAGCGACCTGCCCAATGACGATGGCCACTATCAGCCCGCTACGGCCCGCACCTCTGGCCTCGCCTTCATGGCAGGCGGGAGCGGCGACCCGTTCGACCCGTCTACATGGCCTACGCCGCTGGCCAATCTCTCGGGGTGGTTCCTGCCCAGCAAGCGGCAGACGACGCGGAAGATCAACGACCTGATGGAGGGCATGAAGCGATCAGCCGCGTCGCACCGGATGGAGCGCGACGCGATTTTCAACGCCGACGAGTGGATGGCGCGGCTGCCGATCCGCTACATGCTCATCCGCTACATCACACCCTCGCTCGAACGGATGTTGGAAGGCGCCGATGAGCACCAACTGCTGACCGATGCGACGCGCCTGATGCTGGCGATCGAGATTCATCGGCATCAGCACGGCGCGCCACCTGAGTCGCTGGAACAACTGGTGCCGTCGAGAATGCCCAGCGTCCCCCTCGACGCGATCAACGGCAAGCCGTACGTCTATCGCCGACGCGAGCCAGTCGCGCCGGGCCAGCCCGTGACGGCGCCGGGATATGTGCTGTATTCGATGGCCGGCGACGGTCTGGACAACGGAGGCACCGAGTATCCAAACGACGCGTTCCGCGCGCTCCGCAAGCACAGCCCGGGGTTTGATTTTCCGATGGTGCCACCGGCCGGGCTTTCGCGGTAGTACGCGCGCCAGCAACGACACAGGCGGGACGCCTGTGCCATGGCCCATCACGCCAGCGTGAGCGGGCGATGCACCATCCGCACCGGGCCCATGACCGCGCCGCCCTCTTTGAGCAGGAGGGAACTGAGCACGCGGGAGGCGTCGATCTCGGCGACGATGATCGCGCCGAGGCGTTCCTTGGTCAGGCCGCGGGGTTCGGGGCCTTCCCAGGCGATGATGAAGTCAAAGTTTGCGCCGTTTTTGAGGACGCGGACGGGCAGGCTGAGTCCGTCATAGCCGCCGATGAGCAGGCCGTAGCGCAGGTAGGGGTGCACGGACTTGAACTGCTCGGCGCGGGCGTTGTAGGCGAGGGCTTCCTTGCTGTTGAGTTCGCCGTACTTGCACTCCATGGCGACGCGAGGCGTCCACTTGCCCCCGGGGCCTTCCTCGCGGATCAGGAGGTCGGTCTTGTGGAAGAGCACGCTGTGGCGGGCGGACTTCTCGGCATAATCGAGAATCTGATAGCCCGCGGCCAGGTTCACCTCAGATTCGACGTGCATGGCGACGTCGCCCGGCGCGTAGACGGTGCCCAGGTGGTCTGAAATGAGGCTGACGAGGCCGCCCATCCAGGTTTTTTCGTCTGGGGCGGGCGACGCATTGCCGCGAAGTGTGCGGGCGGCGGCACGGCCAGCGGGGCTGCTGGAAGGGGCCCGTTCCCCTGCTGAATCAAGGGGGAAGATGGGGGTGCCGTCGCTGCTCATGGGGCTGACCCTTCGGCCCGCCACGGGAGGTGTGGGGGGAGATAGATAGGCTCTACGCATCATACTGGGTAGTCGTTCCCGGTGGACGGGATGTGAGGGAGTGAGCGGAACGAAACCCGAGCGTGAGCGAGGGCCTGCGGCCAGACGTTTGGTGATGGCTCAGGCCTCGTGGTCCCTCGTCCGGAGTGCGAAGTTTCCCAGAATCCGCAACCTGCCCGTCCTTTCGGGCGCATAATGAATAGGGCGATGCCAGTCATGCCTAGGTTGGTCTCGCGTGGGCTGGCATAATGGGTCGATAGTCCACGGGAGTCACATATGCCGTCAGCCGTCACCCGTCACTCGTCACCCGTCAGCCATAGGCGGTGGCACACGGCGCTTGGCCTACTCATCGCGTTGCTTTGGCCGATCGAGCGTGGCTTGGCACAGTTCTCACTGACCCTCGCGATCGATGAGCCGGAGGCGATCACGGCACTTGGGCAAGGTCGCCTTCCGAAGATGTACGAGTCGATAGAGCGGGTGAAGAACTTCTTCGAGGGTGCCCTTGCGAACTCGAATGCGGTGCTCACCGTGCCGGTGCGGTGGCAAGTGCCTGAGGGGTCTTCAGCGGCTGATTCAGGTATTCCGGCCCTGCGCGCATACAGCTGGTCAACTATCCGAGATCGCCTGATCAACACCGGCGACGAGCCTGTCAGCGAGACCAACGTCTACGATGCACTTCCCTTGACCCAAATACCGTTCGTTTGGGTCGCTTCCGACAACCCGGCGTCACCGCGCCAGGCTACCCAATGCGTGCTTACCTTCGCGCAGGCACAGCAGTTGCAGTTCGCCCCGACTGGACCATTTGGTGACGAGTTGCGACTGCGATTTCGCCCACCTGCCAACTTCAGCCAACCCGGGAGCGATTGGCAGTTTTGGGAAGGAAAACTCAGATCAACCCTTCACTATCGTTTCGATGCGGTGTTGGTACACGAGATATTGCATTTGCTCGGCTACCAGTCTGCTGCCGAATCGACGAGCGTGCCCAACGTGCTATGCCTGCAGGATGTCTACCGATTGGCGGATAACGTATTCCCGGCAGGTACAGGTGATCTTGGCTTCCAGGTTCGAGAGCTGCGACCGACTGTAGAGGCCTCCCTTGCCACCAGAGCAAACTCGGATTTCGGCTCCGGTGCCTATCGAATGTCCCGAGGTAGCCGCGCTGGCGGTGACACATTTCAAGCCTCGCACTTTCGCTCTGCCACCCGGCTGACCCCGCCCAACCCGATTGGCGTGATGGATCCATCTACTGATATCAATCCGGACCAGCGCGTTGGGTCCGCATCACGTGCTGACATGGAAGTGCTCGATCTGCTCGGCTGGACTCTCAACCCCGCAACGGTGAACTTGAGAATTGCCGACAATGTCCATCCCGACGCGGTATCTCCTGCAGATGGCGCCATTATTCGATCCATTCGCCCTACCTTCGTCTGGACGGACACAATGACCAACAGTCAATATTATCAGATCAACCTGTTTGCGGAGGCCGCGCCTTCCGCCGATCCCGCGATATTCTATAATATTAATGCGACAGATTTCGAAGTGCCGGTCGGGCAGGAACTGACACCGGGAGCCTACTCTTGGGAAGTGGTCGGTTTGAGGCAGGGCATGGTGGGAGGATATTACGACGACCAGTATCGTACTTTCACTGTGGCCTGCCCTGCTGATTTCAACCTCGATGGGAACACCGATCCCGACGATCTGAGCGACTACATCGCCTGCCATTTCTCGATGCCGCCCTGTGCCGAAGGCGACCACAACGGCGACGGAAACGTGGACCCCGACGATTTGAGCGACTTCATCGCGGCGTACTTCAATCCTTGCCCGTAATCGACGTTGAAGACGCTTCGACGATTACGCCAGCATCGCGGCACGCTTCCGTTGGGATTCATACCCTTCTTGCGTGGATGACGCGACACCTCGTGCCGAGCGGCAGACCGACGTCGACGCGGAGCGCCTCACGGCGCTCGGCACCAAGGCCCGCGCGCTCCCCCGCGTGCCGGGCGTCTATCTGATG
Source organism: uncultured Phycisphaeraceae bacterium (assembly GCA_964588585.1). Classification (GTDB taxonomy): domain Bacteria; phylum Planctomycetota; class Phycisphaerae; order Phycisphaerales; family UBA1924; genus JAEUIX01. Next base: position 158,849 of record CAZPPX010000008.1, on the reverse strand, counting down.
AAGGACGCCAAGGGCGTGGTGATCTATGTGGGCAAGGCCGCGAACCTGCCCGACCGCGTGGGGTCGTACTTTGTGCCGTCGGCGGACCTGGGCTTCAAGAAGCAGCCGATGCTGGCCCGCGTGGCGGACTTTGACGTGATCGAGTGCGAGGGCGAGTGGGAGGCGTTGCTGACCGAGAACCGGCTGATCAAGGATCTGAAGCCGCGGTTCAACGTCAAACTGACGGACGACAAGACGTATCCGTACCTGGTGATCACGCAGCGAGAAGACTACCCGCGGGTGTTCTTCACGCGGAACCCGACCGGTGCGGGCGACGAGCATTTGTCGGGGCTGCTCAAGTCGGCGAAGGTATTCGGGCCGTTCACGAATGCGGGGTCTCTTCGCGAAGCGGTGCAGGTGATGCAGCGGGTGTTCAAGTATCGCACCTGCTCGCTCGACATCGTGGCGGGCGACCCGAAGAACAGGCATTTTCGCCCGTGTCTGCTGTGGGCCATCGGTCAGTGCACCGCGCCGTGTGCCGACAAGATCGCCCCCGAGGCGTATCGCACGGATATTGACCGCTTCACGCACTTCCTGGGCACGAAGCGCTCGGTGATGCTACGGGAGATGACCGAGCAGATGGAGGGGCTGGCGAAGGAAATGAGGTTCGAGCAGGCCGCGGCGATCCGCGACCAGATTCGCGCGATCCAGAAACTTGACGAGCGTGGCAGCCGCGCCGATGGCTTCCAGCCCGAGACCGAGATCGCGTGGATTGACCCGCGTGCCGGTTGCGAGGCGCTGCAGAAGATCTTGAACCTTGCGGAGCCCGTCCGCTGCATCGAGGCCATCGACATTGCGCACCTGGCGGGCAACGAAACCGTCGGCAGCAAAGTCTGCTTCGTGGATGGCCGTCCGTTCAAGGACGAGTATCGCCGGTTCAAGATCACGACGGTTGACAACGACGACTACAACGCGATCCGGGAGGTGGTGAGCCGTCGCTATCGCGACGCTGGCGCGGGGCAGGAGTTGTATCCGGAGGTCATCCTGATCGACGGCGGGCTGGGCCAGTTGCACGCCGCGCTGGAGGCGTTCGATCAACTGGATGTGAAGCCGCCGATGGTGATCTCGCTGGCGAAAAAGGAAGAGTTGATCTATGTGCAGCGCGAGTCGGAGCCGATCCGGCTGGCCAAGTCCAACGCGGCGCTTCGGCTGTGCATGGCGATCCGCGACGAGGCGCACCGATTCGCGCAGCGGTATCACCATGTGCTGCGGCGGAAGAAGACGACGGGGGAGTAGGGCGCAAACTGGCTAGGACGAGCCGAGAATCGCCTGCGCTCAGGATTTCTTCATGTCCGGGTGTTGATTCGACTCATTGCAATCACACAGAACGCCCTTCGCAGCGTTGGAGACGCCATCTCGAGGTGCGCTGACGCTAGGTCTGTTAGGGTAGCGACGGGAGCTCCGATGGACTTTGCATGTTCATAATCCTTTATGTAGTGGTCAACGGCCCGTTCGACCACAAGGCGGTCCGCTGCACTCAACGAACTGGAAGCATCCGCAACGAGTTGATCGAATCCACTGGATGTGGCTGTCGGACTGGCGGACTCCGCCAAGGTGTCGAATAGTGATTGCTCCCGTTTGATCATCGCGTCGAAAGGTCCCGTCAGCGCATCGTTCCGTATGGCTGAGGGAAATCTCCGTCGACGGACACCTGCATTGCGTAGGTCTGGGCTTCGTCGGCCACATTGAGAATGGGTCGAGTCGCGTCCCCCCTCACTTGACGTCTACGCATAGCCTCCTTTGCAAGCCTCTTGAAACAAATCGTGAACATTCGGCCCACCGGTCCGTACACGCTCGCCGGGCAGTCGATCACCAGCACCGCCCCGTCCTCCAGCATCTCCGGGACGAAGTCGCACCCTTCTGGTGAGTCGAGCAGGTCTCGCACCGGATCGCGGTTGAGCTGAAACAAGGCGCTGTCGATCGTGGCGATGATGTCGCCACGGGTCCGTTCATTCATGTTCGGGACGGTTTCCAGGAAGTACGACGAGACGACCTCGAACAGTCGAGTTTGGGCAGGACCCCGAACCCGGTCGTGTGCCCGCTTCAGCGCCTCGCAGCAGAACCCCCGTCGCCAATGCTCCGACTCCCGTTCCGAAGGGTCCTTGGGCATGGAGTCGATGACCAGCCCAATGGTCTCGAACGACAAGGGCAGCCCTGCCAATTGCAGCAGGTCGAGCGGGTTGCACAGCATGATCTGTGACTGCTTGCCGAAGAACTCGCTGCTCTCGGTGGCCGCCGCCACGGGGCTGCCCTCCCGAAACACCTCCGTGAGCAGCGTCGAGAGTTTGAGCGTGTTGCCTCCACCAGGGGAAGGCCGCTCCATTTCGTAGCGGATCAGGTTGAAGTGCGTTCGCCCATCAGGCCGGAGGATCCGAAGCTGCGACAACCGCCCGGCATCCCTGCACAATCGAATCCAGAAGTCAGCGTCATCGGGCTTCGTTGTGTACGCCACGACGCCCCAGCCGTCTCGCAGTGCCGCCATCGGCAGCATCGTGCCGGTCGTGGAGGTCTTACCCGATCCGGGGTTGCCCAGGACCAGGGATCCCTCGAACAGATCGCGGGCCGACAGGTGGCCGTACTCCGTGAGCCGGAGCATTGGCTGATCGAGCCGCCACGTTGGCGTGGATGCCGCCTGAGCGACGGCACCCGTCGGTGCCGCCGCGGTTGGCACACTCCCGCGTTGCATCAACCTGCGAAGCCAATCCACATGCGGCACCTCCACCGAGGAGACGCACGCCACCGACACGCGTTTCAAGCTGGCGAGCACTCGTGCCCAAGACAGCGGTTCTTGGTGCTCATTTGGCGCTCAAGCCTTCAACAGCGAAACGCCCGGTCCGTAAACCCCTTTTTATCAAGGGTTTGCGAACCGGGCGTTTCAGGAAGCGGAGAGGGGGGGATTCGAACCCCCGTTACCGCGGGGCCCCACGGTGGCCGGATGTGCGGATGAAGCTCCGACCGCGGCGGCGACCCAAGCACCTAGCATTGCTCGCCCCACGAAACAGGTCGAGTTCGAGGGAAGACGCGTTTGGCAGCGGGATGATCTCATTGATCCGGACAGAGTCGGCGCGGATGGCAGGACGAATCTCCAGCGAATGGCGGATGGCAATGCGCCCATTGGGCCGGATGGCGAGCCAATGCATCTGCACCATGTTGCTCAAAGGGAGACGACTCCGGTCATGGAAATGTCGAGAACCACCCACCAAGAGACTCCACATCCAGTACGCCAATCTGACGTCGATCATGGCGCTTCTTGGGATGCGTGGCGGAAGGCCTATTGGAAAGAGCGATCACACAACTGGGGGCGATGATGCACGCTCGGGTACTCGATGACACCATTGCCAGAGTTGTTCGCTCTATGCAAGCAAGTTCGGGCACTTGTAGATTCTTCTCCGGTGCAACGGGCTTGGAGATCACTGCCGTGGAGTCGCAGCTTGGTGTGGCACTGCCTCATTCCTATCGTCATTTTCTACGCATGCTTGGGTGTGGCTCTTTCAAAGGACATGAGTTCTACGGCATTGTGCCGGGTCAGCCAATATCGGGTCGCGGCGCACCTCTCGTCGTCGATATGAACTTGACGCCAAGACAGAGAGGACGGATATCACTTCCATCGGCTTGGATATGTGTCGCAGAGTCTGGTAATGGATGGCTCTATGTATTGCGAACTGATATTCGCACACCGCTTGAGCCTGATGGGTACGAGTCTCCTGTGGACGGGTGGTACTTCGGTGATGATCTGACGCACACGGATCGCATGGCGGAATCGTTTGCCGCATTTTTCGAGAAGCAGGTCGGGGATGCGATCGTTAGCGAGTGAAGCGTCAGCATCCGCGTCGATGCGGATGAAGGCCTCAGTCCGCCAACGCAGTTGATTAAAACAGCCGGAGTTGCAGTGCACAACCGACTCCTGTCGATCCCCTGGCGACTGGTCTTGTGCGTCGTGAGTTTGGCCCCCACGACCGTGCGGGACTGGAGCGGTCCGCGGCAAAGCGGCGAGACGCTGCCGGGCAACTACCCGCTGAACATGGCGTACTTCCCGCCCAACGACGGCGGCGACACGCCGCCGGGTCCGGGTGCCGCGCCGATCGGGGAATGGCCGCTGGACGCGCTGCTCAACCGGGTGAACCACCTGAGCGGGCCGGGGCTGGGTGGTGGAGGAGAGACGCACGTCCGTTACGGCTACCACGGCATCAACCTGCCCGCGTGGCGCGACCTGCCTGTGCCGAACGCGCAGAATCCGATGTACATGCCCGGCGTGGTGCCGGGGGATTCGCCGGGGATCGGGAGCCCGGAGTTGTCGCCGCTGGATAACTGGGGGCGCGTGCAGCGCGATATCTGGCAGCGTGACACGGGGCGCGAGGATTACCCGGTGCGGCCGTATGACCCCACCGCATCGATGGCGGGCGGCTCGACCTACACCGGCGACTTCGGCCCCGGCTGGCTGCACCACGAGCGGTTTGCGCGCGACAAGGCCGGGCGCACGACCGACACGTTTGACGATGCGCTGACCTGGCGCACCGATCCCACTCCACCGACGGCGGACCCATCCGAAGCCATGGCCGGTTGGGACCGGACGCTCGGCCGCGATCCGTGCACCGGCGAGCTGACCTACTGCGGAATAGGCGTCAATCCTGGATCGACGACAGGTGGCATGTTGCCGACCGACGGCCCACGCCGCGTGCAGCGCGACCAGGGCTGGCGGCACGACTCGCGCGGCAACTGGCTCGACTTCGCCGACCACCGCGCCCGCGATCAGACCGGAACCGATCCCATCACGTTCAGCAGCAGCGTTCCACCCACGCCGGGCGGGACGTTGGATGGGAGCGTGAGTGTCTCCCCCGCCGACAGCCACATCGCCGCGGCGTTCAACGACGCGGACATGCCGACGACGCGATTGCACAAGACGGCGGATCACTCGTCGGGTTCCCCGGCAGCCGTCATTACGCACGACGCGAATGGCCACTGCACCGACAATGGACGGTGGGTATTCAAGTACACGCCGGGTGGGCAACTCGCCGAGGTCTATCGGCGCGGTGGTTCGGATGGCGACGACCGAGGTGAAGGCACCACGGGCTCACTCTTCGCGCGCTTCGAATACAACGCGCTGGGCTGGCGCATCTCGGCGTGCTACGACGTCGATTCGCCAGATGGTGACCTGGACAACGAGACGCGAGAACTTTATCTGTATGACACGCGTTGGCGGCTGGTCGGCGTGATGACGCAAGGGGCCGAAGGCACCGGCGGCGCGGAATCGGGCCTGCGGCCCGCCCCGCGGCTGCGCGAACGGTACATCTACCACCGTCAAGGCCTGCGTGGCTTTGGCTCCAACGTGACGGGGCTCGACCAGATCGTGTGCCGCCATCGTGACGCCGATGATGATCCCGAGACCAGCCTGCCCGATCGGGAGGACGGTCTTGAGGAAGTCATCTACTACATGCAGAACCACCGCGGCGATGTGGTCGGCGTGCTGGATTCCGTTGGTGTCCTCCTCGAACGCGTGCGCTACTCAGCCTACGGCGAGCCACAAGCGCTCGTGCCGGTTGACATCAACGGCGACGGCATCCTTGACCCCGACGACTTGTCGGATTACCTCGCGTGGTACTTCGCCTACGACGACGAAGCGCGGCAGGCGTCGCCGCCCTGGACGGACTTCGACAGCGACGGCGACATCGACCCCGATGACCTCAGCGACTTCATCGTGGCCTACTTCGCGGTCGATCCGGGTGACGTGCCGCCATTCGCCGACGCGGCGAAGCTGGGCCCACCGCCGAGCGGCGACCCGGCGGGCTTGCCGCCGGGCGTCGGGTCACTGTCGCGCCCGTCAGTCGCGAATCGGTTTGGCTTCGCCGGCTACGTCTGGGACGACCACCTCGGCCTTTACCACGTCAGGCACCGCGCGTACGACCCGTATCACGGACGCTGGTTGCAACCCGATCCCATCGGTATGGCCGGTGGGTTCAACCTGTATCAGTATTGTGGCGGCGAGCCCATCGATCGGATTGACCCAATGGGGTTGGAGCCGGAAGGTGGGGGGGACTACGGATGGGGCTATCTCTACAACCTCTTCAACTTCGGGAGCGCGCATGCTTTTGATTTGCCTGGACTTCCGCGGCCAAGCAGTACTTCTCGCGCGCCGTCTTCGGCGGCACCCGGGCAGAATCCGACTGCAGATGCTGATCGTCGGTGGGACGTGATTGAGCGAAGCGGACGGCAGCCCACCGTCGGCAATCTCCACGACAATCCGGAGTTAAATCCCCAGCTGGTCAGACTCGCGAGGGGCATTCGTACCGGCGCGCTTGCTGCAGAAGCCGCTGTCGGCATCTTGAACGAGGGCGTGGACTGGGCGATGACGATCGCCGCCATCGTTGACAATCCACGCGACTGGATGAACTATGCAGGATTCTTCCCGTTTGTGCCATCGGGGGTGAGACACCTTGATGACCTGCACGCGGTCCAACGACTCGGGCGAGCGTACGACAGCGGTACTCTCGGCTACAACCTGTCGCGATATGGCATTTACCGAGGCGCGGACCAAGTTGCACACCACATTATCGGGAACTCGCGGGCGGCTCAGGGTGTTCGGGATGCGCTGAACGCGGCGGGCATCGACATCAACGACGTCGCCAACGGCATGATCCTCGATGTTGATTTCCATCACATGCTCAACAACCAGCAGTATCGAGACGACATCATCCAACGGTTCAGAGACGTGCCTGAAAGGGACGAGTTCCTGAAAACACTTGACGAGATCAAGTCCGAACTGGCGACGAAGCAAGACGAGTTCAGGAAGGCCAAACAATCGCCGCAAGGGGAATGCGGAGGTGGCCAGTGAGGACTTCCGAACCGCTGGAGCTTCGCGCGGACGTCAGCCGCTACCAATGGCTTTGCTTAGCGGGGGATCCTGACGAACCCGATCGAGCCTATCCAAAACGTATCAACGGGTTCTGCAATCAATTCTGCGGCCAGCCCGTGCCACGTCCGTGGAGCTATCCGCTTCTTGAGCGCTGTCCGGATGAGGATCGATTGCCCATTGGCGATATGCCCAACTGTCAGCCCGGCATTTTCCTCTTCAGCGAGCGCGCCGCCGAACTGCTGCGGCCCCTGCTTGAACCGCACGGCGAACTGCTACCGATGGAGTGGGCGGAAGGACGCCTGGTCGCGTTCAACGTGCTTACCGTGTTCGATGCGATCGACCCCGAGCGGTCAACCATCCGTTATTTGAAGAGCGACAAGTGGAGTTGGATTGATCAGGCCGCATGGCGATACGACGTGATCGGCAACGCCGCGATCTTCAAGATACCCCAGATGCTTCATCGCACGTTCGTGATGCCGCAGTTCACCTCGGCCGTGCAGCAGCATGGGCTCGTTGGAATGCGTTTCGTGCCCGTTGGACCGCCGTCGTGGTGACGCTCATTGAGGGATGGGCGATGTGCTGGATGCGAGTGGTGTGCTGTTGGCGCGCGTCCGCTACTCGGCCTACGGCGAGCCGCAGGCCTTGGTGCCGGTGGATATCAACTTCGACGGCGCACTCGATGCCGATGACCTGAGCGATTACCTCGCGGCGTACTTCGCGTTCGACTCCGAAGCGCCGCAGGGTTCGCCGCCGTGGCTCGATTTCGACACCAGCACCCAGATCGACGCCGACGACCTTGACGATTACATCGCCGTGTACTTCTCGGCTTGCTGACGGAGAGCCGGGGAAGGCGATGCGCAATTCGAGTCGCCTCACCACACCCGCTTCGCCATCGCGTCGATGACCGCGGTGGGTGCGAGGTGGTCGAGGTAGCGGACCGTGGTCACCAGCTGGCATGACCGAGTTGGCGGCGGATCACGGCGATGTCGATGCCCTCGGCGCGGAGTTGGGCTGCATGGGTGTGGCGCAGGCCGTGAGCGTGAACACGCTTGAGGATGCCCGCGCGGCGAGCCAGCCTGGGCATGAGTCGTCGCACCCAACCGGTTGAGAGCGGTTGCCCGGCGCGAGTGCAGAACAGCGGCGCGTGGTCACCGGGTGGCACGGCCATCGCGCCGCCGACGACGGTCGCCGCGCCGCCCGGTGCGCGAGTCGCGTCGTCCCCGCGTCCCCCCGCCGCCGTCCCGCTCCGCGCCTTGGCCCGCACGGCGGCCCACGCCGCCACCAGGGCCAACCCGCCGGGATCGACCCCCACCGTCCGCGCCCGCCCGCCCTTCCCCCACAGAACGCGGACGGCACCTGTCGCCAGATCGATGTCTTTCGGGCACAATCGCAGCGCCTCGGAGATGCGTAGCCCGCCGCGATAGAGCAGCGCGATGAGCGCCCGGTGCCGCGCGACCGTAAACGCCGGCCCCTTGCACGCGGCCATGAGTCGCCGCACCTCATCATCGGTCAGCACCTCGGCAGGGAACCGGCGACCACAGGTTGTGGTGCAGATTCGGTGGTGTGGCTGTCGTCGGGCCGGCCGGGGTTGTCGTGCCATGCGTACTCCAGGATCGCCGCCGCCGGTCGAACCAGCAAGCGTCACCCTGTCAGTACCTCACCCCCCGCCAGCCCGCAAGGCAACCGGCGACGCCGTGCCCATGCGCGGTGTAGCGCTCTTGTGGCGGAAGCGTGGTCCTGTCTACCACCCCGGCAGTTCACGCACCTGTTTGGGATGCACCGTGCCCAGTCGCCCCCGCATTCCTCTCGATCCATTCCAGCAAGTTCACAATGCGCTCCGCCGCCGCGCTGTCAAACAGCCCATCCAAACCGCTCGGGCTCACGTCCGTGTAGGGAGATTCATAGAGCATCCCGGCATCCATCACGCCGTTCTTCGTGAGGTGCTCAACGATGAGCCCCACGAACCGGATCTGCTGGGCGCTATACCGCGACCCATCGAGGAACTCGCCGAATACCCGCTGTGCCGCAGCGCGGTCCAACCCCACTAGTCTAGCGACCGGATGAACAGCCCGAGACTCTTCTGCTCTCCAAACGCCCGCTCGAACGCGGCCTTGCCGCCCAGTTCCGACGATTGGTACAGCAGCCGCTCCAACTCCGACAAGTCTGACGCGGTGAGCGGTTCCCCCATCCGCACCTTCTGCAAGGCGATATGGTTCTGGTTGGCCTGGAGGAACGCCAGCACCTTTTGTCGGTACTGGGCCACGTTCACGGCGGACGACACGCCACCGATGTCGATCTCCTTCTCCGCGCCCATCTCATCCTCGAAGTCCGTGAAGATGGGGTTCTGCCCAATCTTGTCGATGAACTTCACCAAGTCGCGCAGACGTTTGCGGACGTGTTCGAGCATGGAAAGCGTGACGTTCTGCCACCACTCGTCGGTCTGCAGATCAAGGATCAGAGCCATCTCCGCCGCAACCATCGGGATGTCTTTCTTCTCTGACAGCGAGCCGGCGATCGCCATGACATCGTCCCGGCAACGGTCGTATCGCCGCTCGTGATGCAGCAGGGCCAGTTGCAGTCGCAGCATCAGCAGGTCGAACCGCTTGGCGGTCTCGTCTTCTGGGTTCAGTTCATCGGGCAACCCCGCCAAGTGATCCTGCGCCTCGGCATAGTCCCCTGCGGCCAGTGTTTGCCACGCGGCGCGGTCGCTGAACTTCTCCACCACCCGGCGGTGGGGACGAACCAGGAAGTTCTTCACGTTCATCGCCGCGACCTGCTGCTGCAGTGTGTCCGCCACCTCATCGCGCAGAGTCTTGATGTCGCCATGCTCGCGCGCCAATGACGCGGTCCCCTCGTGCAGCCCGAGACGCTTAACGAAAAGGGCCGCACCCAGCGACACCTGCGAGTGCCCTTCCACGCCTGCCGGATTCTGGCTGAAGTACTCAAGATTCTGGCAGTAGTCGAAGATGTAGAAGAACGACTTGTGGTTCCCCGGCCCGAACAGGTCGGGGCAAAGCCGCGTCCCGCGCCCGATCATCTGCCAGAACTTCGTCCGGCTCCGCACAAGTTTGAAGAACACGAGGTTCACAACCTCGGGGACATCGATGCCCGTGTCCAGCATGTCCACGCTCACCGCAATGTGCGGCGGCTTCTCGCGGATCTTGAACTGATCCAGCAGCATGGCCGCATACGGCTCGTAGTGATCAATCACCCGCGCGAAGACACCCTTGAGCCGCGGATAGTGGATGTTGAGCCGTTCCTCGATGAACCGCGCGTGCTCTTTGTTCTTTGCAAAGATGATCGTCTTCCCGAGTTGATCGCCCCCGGCAACCTTCAGCCCGCGGTCCATGAGATGGGCCAGTACCTTGTCCACGGTGTCAGCGTTGAATAGCCACTTGTTCACCGCCTCCGGATCAACCTCCTGCGGAGGCGGCGCGCCGTCCTCGTCCCATTCGATGGCATCCCATCGCGCCTGATCCTCCGCCGACAACTCGTTATACTTGATGCCCTCTCGCTGGAACTTCAGCGGCACGCTCACCGCCTTGTAGGGCACCAGGTACCCTTCCTTCACGGCATCTTCCAACTCATAGGCAAACGTCGGCAGCCCCTGCGGCAACTCGAACAGGCCATAGGTGTCGCGGTCCACTTCATCGCGCGGCGTGGCTGTGAGCCCGATGAGCAACGAATCGAAGTAGTCAAAGATCGCCTTGTACTTCTGATACACCGAGCGGTGCGCCTCATCGATGATGATGAGATCGAAGTGACCGGGACCGAACCGCCGCTCGATGCCGTCAGTGCCTCCCCGCATGGCCTCGATGAGGTTGAGCATGGTCGGGTAGGTGCTCAGGTACACCCGGCCGGTGCTCGCCTTGTCTTCGAGAAGATTGACGGCGGAACAGTCGGGCAGGTGCTTCTTAAACTCCCCGTGCGCTTGAAAGACCAGCGATTTGCGATCCGCGAGGAATAGCACCCGCTTGACCCAGCCCGCTCGCATCAGCAGGTCCACCAGCGCGATGGCCACGCGCGTCTTGCCGCTCCCGGTCGCCATCACCAGCAGCGACTTGCGGTGCCCGTCGGCAAATCGCTTGCCGACTTCGCGGATGGCTTCGAGTTGGTAAGGTCGGGCCACGATCGCCGGATTCACGATCTCGTTGCCCAGCGGTTGGCGTCCGTCGCGCCGGCCGATCAGCCACTCCAACTCATCTTTGGTGCCAAAGCCCGAAACAGGCCGGGCCGGGTACATGCGATCATCCCACAGCCAGTGCTGGTAGCCGTTACTGCAATAGATCAGCGGTCGCCGACCGAACTCCCGCTCGAGGCAATCCGCATACAGCACCGCCTGCTGCTGCCCGACCCGCGCATCGCGTTTGGTCTTCTTCGCCTCGACCACCGCCAGCGGTTGCCGTCATCGCCCCACAGTACGTAATCCACGAAGCCGTTGCCGGTCTGGCCGTCCGGCCGTGCCATGCCCGTCACCGGATACTCGATGTCCTCGCCGTGCTTCCAGCCGCCGGTTCCCCAGCCGGATTCGCGCAACAACAGGTCGATGAAGTAGTCACGCGTCTGCGCTTCGGAGTAGTCGTGCGCGTCGGGCGTGCGGTTGGCCCGCGCCTTGGTCGCGGCGATGGCTTCCTGCAGCCGCTTGATCTCAGCGTCAGTCTTGTCGATCTGCTCGCGGCTGGTCCGCAGCGCATCGTCCTTGGCTTTCAGTTCGTCCTGGAGTTTGCGCAGATCCTCCGGCTTGATGGCGGGGGCGGCAGGTTGGGCAGGGGATGCCGCCGCGACCGGCGCGGCCAACTTCGCCTGATCAAACTGCAGACCTTCGTGCTGCGCGGGCCAGTCTTTGGAGTACGTCCGCGCAAACCAGTAGCAAATGTGGAACAGTTCGCGCACCGCCGTCAGGGCATCGAACTGGCGGATCGGCTTCCGGCCATGCACGGCCAGATTCCCCAAATCGCGGATGATCTTGGCCTTGGCCACCACTGCCACCGGCACGTTGGCGGCGAAGCACGGCGCGGCAAGCAGGCTGGCCAGTTGGGTTTCCCACGGTCGCTGGAACGCCGTGTGCTGTCGTACAGATGGTTAACGAGCACTTCCAGCGTACGCCGCGCATAAAAGCAGCATGCGCGTGGGTCCACCATCGCCAGCGTCTCGGCGCGGATGGCCGGGTCGGCGATGGAACCGAACGCGGGCAGCAGGAATGTGAACTGTGTCGTGGGCGGCACGGCGAGAGTTTACCACGCCCCCAGGCGTCCCTGCTCCTCTTTCCTGGGCCAGAACACCCCGAGCACGATCCAGGTGTTATATGGGAAGACCGTGCCCATGAAAAACCTCGTATCCCGGTCCGAGGCCACCATCTGCACGCATTTCTTGCGGACGGACTCGGCGGCCTTATCCGGGGTGCCCAGTTTCTCCAGTTCCTTCCAGTACAGCACCCCGATCTCCCAATCCTCGTTCATCGCGGTGTGCGGCTTGCCCTCGCTGTCTTCGCACTCAAACACATACTTCCAGGCGAACGGCAACTTCCGAATGTCCTTGAGTTCCTCGCCGAACAGATTGCCCTGCGCCAGCATCGCCTTCCACTCCGGCTTCCAGTCCCCGGACACCGGCTCGACGAGGACATCAACGACCTTCGTCGGCCGCACGATGCCCAGCGACACCGGCGGTCGGCCCGCGGCCTTGTCGGCCTCGTGCTGATTGAACAGTTGGTTGCGTGTGTGCACCGGCAACTTGTCGATGATCGCCCGCCGTTCGATCCAGTTGTTATCCGACGGCAGCCGCGCACCGACCAGTTTGATCGAGTCCAGGTCGGGCTTGCGACTCTCGGCCCGCTCATCGTTCCCCGCGCCGCGCGGCCCGAGATCGACCTCGATCCATTGATACTTCCTGAATCGCTGCTCCGGTGGGCGGTAGCGGTAGTCGATCGGATACAGCCGCACCCACTCGTTCGCCTCGGTGATCCCCGCCGTACACACTAGTTCGGTGTACTTCTCGCTCGGGTGCGGGTACGTCATCACCGTGATCAGCACCTTGGTCCGCTGCTTCGCCCCCGGCATCTCCCACCCCTTCGCTTATGCCGTGATCTCCAGGTGCTTGATCGGCAGCCCGGTCAGCGCGGCCACCGGCTTGGCCAGGTGGGAGCGGTGGCACTCGCACGGCTTGGCCTCCATGCACACCAGCACGCTCGCCTTCTCCTTCACGAGCGCGGCGACCGACTCGATCACCGCCGTCTGCGTCGCCAGCGTTGTGCGCTCATACTGCTCAAACAGCCGCGCCCGCTCCGCCGTGCCGCCCTCGGCCAAACCCTGCCGCTCATCGGATGGGATGCCCAGTTCCGGCACATGGCGATACTCGATCCCGAGTTTCCCGCACAGGCGGTCCAGCGTGCTCTTATGGAACCCATACCGCCGCGCGATCGGGTTGTGGCGCACGTCGATCAGCCGGGCCATCCCCGCCTTCAAGAGGCCGTTGAGGAACCCGTCGATGAGCAGCCCCTCGTACCCGGCGGTGTAGACGGCCGGCGCCGCCGTCGGACGCTTCTCCACCTTGCGGATCTCGCTGTTGATCGTGAACCACGGGTGCCGCCCGTAGACGTGGTCGATAAGTTCCTTCGACGGCTTCCCTACGAACTTCTTGACAATGCTCCGGCCCGCTGCGGCGGGTCCGCTCTCGGCGCGCCGGGCGTCGGCGCGACCGGCCTCGGTCAGCCGCCAACGCGAAGAGGGGACTTCTTCGATCAGCCCGTCCCGTGTCATCGCCGCGACTTCCTGGAAGAGGCCGAAGGAAAACGGCCCGTACTGGTACGGTACGAACTGATAGAAGGATGAGCCGCCCGCTGTCGCCGTCTCCATGCGCGTGAGGAACGCCCACTTGGTCACTTCGAGGTGCGTGGCCTCGCCCCCGGCATCGGCGAGCATCGACAGAATGAGTCGTTGGCGGTGGAGCATGTGCGGGAGATGGCCGGTCGGAAATCAGGCGGTGAACCGAAGTCTATCGACAATTCGCCGCGCCGTTATCCAGACCCGCGAACCAGAGGAGTGCCGAGCAGGGCTGACCAACGGCCATGATCGACACACAGCCGGGGGGAGCGCCCGAGAACCACGGCGAACCCTCTTGGGAGCGTGCCAGCAGGGTCGGACCGCCCTGTGATGGCGTTTCGCCGCGCGGCGAAAGAGAAAAACCTCGTGGAAGAACTCCATCACCACGAGGTGGAGGAACAAAACCACGAGGTGGAAGCGTAAAACCTCGTGGCGGAGGAGTTCTTCCTCGTGGTGGAAGGACAAAACCATGAGGTTTTGCTCTTGAGCCACGAGGAGGAAGAGCACAACCGCGAGGAGGAACTCTTCCGTGCCGGTGCGGAGGAGCACTTTCGGGCCACGGAAACGTGCGGCGCGGTGGCGAAACGGCGGCGCGGCGTTATTCGGCCGCGCAGACTTCGGGCGATGGGGTGGAAGGGCCGGGCGTGGTTACACGGCGGCGGAGGTGGTTGAACGCGCGGGCTTGGATGCGGCGGCCTTGACCATCTCGCCGTTGAAGAGGGTGCCCGCGAACGCGGCGGATTGGAGGGAGGCGAAGAGTGTGTCGAACGCGGGTGAAGCCTCGCGATGTCGTTCCTGAACGTTCATCACCTGTCGAAGTACCGCTGCGAACTCACGTTGTGCCTCGATCGGTGGGAGTGGCAGGGTGATCCGTTCGATGTCTCCCTGTCCCAGCGTGGACATCGTGACGGTGCGGGCCATCCCAACCACTCGGCCCCGCATCGATGGAGTACGAAGTAAGTAATTCAGAAAGAGCGGCTCGACGCGGGATTGATCGGGCCGCAATCGGATTAAGTGGCACTCGAAGAGTGCGGGCATCTCGGGACTATCAAATACGTTTGTGTACCCCGTGCCATCAAGTTTGAGCGACGACCGGCAGAACAGAATGTCGCCGCGCATCAGCGAATAGCGAGCGAGTTCGCCGCTGGTAGGATCGAATCGACGACTGACCGTCGTATCGAGAACATGGCCGTCAAACAACTCCTTTACCCAGACGATCGCATGGGTTGAACCCGTGTACTCGGCGCTCTTTCGGAACACCCCATTGCACAAAGGAGCGGATTGCAGATCGCGCAAGGTGATCGTCGGCCACTTCTTTGGGTTCGTCACCGGGTCGCCGAACATGTCGAGGAAGACGGATTGGAGGAGGGTGTCGAGCGTGGCGAGGGCTTGGCGGCGTTTGCCGCGCAGGTCATCCGCCTTGTCCAGCACCGCCGCGATCCGCTTCTGCTCCGCCAGCGGGGGGAGGGGGAACTGAATCTTGGCCGCTTTGTGCGCACCCGAGGAACCAAAGAGCACGCCGTCGGGCACGATCACCGCCGCGCGCCCGCCCTTCTTGAGCAGCCGCAGGAAGAGAGCCACGAAGAGGAGTTCGGTCTTCTTGGTCTTGACGGTCTGGAGGAGTTTGGGGCTGGTGTTGGTCTCATCCAGCGAGCCCTTGAAGGGCGGATTGGCGAGAATGACGCTGAACCGCTCCTCCTCCTCGGCGTGGTCCTTGCCGAGCGAGTCGCGGTAGACGATGTCAGGCTCCTCGATCCCGTGGAGCATCATGTTCATGCTGCCGATGCGGAGCATGGTGGCGTCGAAGTCGTAGCCGTGGAAGGCGTTCTCGATGAAGTGTTTGCGGAGTTTGGCGTCGGTGAAGATTTCGGGGTGGTGGGCGCGCAGATGCTCGCCCGCCGCGACGAGGAATCCGGCCGTGCCGCAGGCGGGGTCGCAGATGGTGTCGGTGGGTCGCGGGGCGGCGAGATCGACCATCATCCTGATGATGTGCCGCGGCGTGCGGAACTGGCCGTTCTGCCCGGCGCTGGCGATCTTGCCGAGCATGTACTCGTAGATGTCGCCCTTGGTGTCGCGGTCTTCCATCGGGATGGCGTCGAGCATGTCCACGACCTTGGCGAGCAACGCGGGCGTAGGGATCTTGAAGATCGCGTTCTCCATGTGGCGCGTGTAGGACGAGCCCTTCGCGCCCATGGTCTTCATGAACGGGAAGGCGACATCGCGCACGGCCTCGTACATCTCGGCGGGGCCGAGGTGCTTGAAGACCGACCAGCGGGCCTTCTGGTCCTTCTTGGTGGTGAAGACGGGGTCCTCGATATCGCGCTTGAGCCGTGCGGCCTTCTTCTCTTCGGCGGTATGGAGTTCGTCCAGGCGCTTGAGGAAGAGCAGGAAGGTGAGCTGCTCGATCACGTCGATGGGGTTGGAGATCCCACCGGACCACATGACGGTCCAGACGGCCTCGACTTTGGATTTGAGGTCGCCGGTGATCATGAAATAGCAGTGTACGACACAATGGGAAGCCGATCCCGGCCGATGACGTTGATGACCCACAGTCGGCGTAAATGGCCGCAGTCTTACACCCTCACGCTCTCCCCCACAAAGCGTCACACTGTGCCGGGGGCGGGAGTTGGTGGCGAGGGCGCGGGTTCGGCCTGGCGGAGATGCAGCGGCGCTACACGTAGTCCCACGGGTCCATGTTCGGATCGTCGCCGGGGGCGAGGGCGAAGACGTACGTCACGACCTCGCTTACATGGCCGCAGCGGGGGCAGCCGCCGTGGATGGTGCGGGGGTGCGATGGAGTAGGGCCGTCGGGGTTCGCAGGATCGGCGGCGCGGATGATGGTGAGGCCGCCGAAGCCTTCGCCGCGGCAGTGGGGGCAGCGCGGCTCCTCGCTGGCCACGATGCCCAGGCGCACTTCCAGTCGTGCCAGTCGCTTGCCGGTCGCGGTCATGTGGTTGCTCCCCCAGAGTGTCTGCTCCAGCATCACCCGCGCTTGGGCATCGCCCGCACGGATTGCTCGACGGTCTCCAGCCGCGCCAGCACGTCGTCGAGTTCGATGGCGTCGCGCCGAACTTCAGCACGCCCATCGCGGCCGCCACGCGGGCCGAGTGGTTGGCGTTCAGATCGTTCATGATCCGCGCCAGCACGACCAGGGCGCGACGCCTTCGGCGCGGCGGCGGGCGTGGCCCAGCGCCTTGCGCCCAACGGCCTCGCGATACGCTCGCTGGAACGCCTCGTCCTCGCGCAACCAGCGATAGATCGACCGCTCGCTCACGCCCGCGGCTACGGCGGCTTTGGCAACGGTGGCTTCGGTCAGCAAGGCCGTGACGGCGCGCTCCTGGTCGGGCGTGAGGCCCAGGCGGCGGAGCCCGGCGGGCTCGTCGGCGGCCTGAGCGCCCTGGTCGCTTGCGGGCGCTGCGTCATGCCCACCCGACGGCCGGGCGTCGTCGCCGGGTTCAGGTTGCTGCGGCGCGGGATAGTCGCTGGCGGCCGTCATGGCGTCGTTCCCGAATGCGTTGTAGTGTATGCTACAACATGCTTCGGATGGCTTCCGCGCGGCCCATGCGCCCTTCCCGGTCAGCGCCTCCATCAGCAGATTGTCCTGCGATTCAAGCCCCGCCAGTAAGGCGACATCCCGGTTGTAGCCATGACGGCCAGAACATGGCGCGAGCCGCGCGGACTCGCCTTGCGATCCCGCCCGCGCAGGCCAATGTGTGTCCACGCGAGCGGGAACAACCACCCCCCATCCCCCACCTCACGCACAGGAGCACCCCATGACCAAGCGCCACCCCAAGCCCGCAGCCACCCCCGCACGCACCACGCCGCCACCCACGGCCGCCCAGTCGTACGCGACGCGGCGCAGCGACATCGCCCGCCTGCTCGACGTCCTGGCGATGGAACTCGACAAGCACGACCAGCGGGCCAAGGCCGAGCCAACCAACTGGGGCCTGCACGGGAACCTCGACAAGGTCCGTGGCGACCTGATCGATGTGGTCGGCTTCCTCAGCGGCATGGAACGCGAACGCATCGAGGAGTTCCTCCGCGACGCGGAATGACCGTTTCCGCCGTCCTCATCCCCACACCACCCGCCAACACGCACACTACCGCAAAAGGAGCCGCCCATGAACATCCGAACGCTTGTGATCGAAGGCCACGCGCAGGACGTCACGATCAGCCGCACGCAGCGCGGCGCGGAAGTGACGATCGAGCAGCACACCCGCCGCGCGGGCCGGCAGGCCATCTGCATCGCCCACATCGCCCGCGACGAGGACCGCCAGGCCCGCTACGCCAAGGCGGCCGAGGTCGCCAAGGTCGTCTATGGCACCGACCAGCGCGGCCGCGCCGCTGCCACCAACTCGATGGTCCACGAAGTGCTCAGCGAGATGGAGCGCGTCGCCGGTTGCTAACCGCGCGCGGCGCGGGGAACCGCGCGCGGCGCATTGCTCGCCGCGCGTGCGGCGGGCGTTCACCACCCCCCCCCCCACAGTTGGAGTCACGCATGAGCAGCACCACGAAGAACAAGCCAAGCAAGCCGGGTTCGAAGCCCAAGCGCGCGGGGAAGCGCGAATCGGCCGACGCGCCGGTCGTTCCCCCCACCCCGACGGTTCCGCCCGACGCGGGCGACGCGGTACCGCCCGCCCCGATCGACACCCTTCCCCCCGCCGGCGGCGAAGCGGCCACGCCCCCCGCCACACCCCCCGGCCCGTTGCCCGACGCGAGCACGCCCGCCCGTAAGCGCCACGTCGGCCCCGGTGGTAACCGCATCGCCGCGCCCCGCGCCGCGCGAGCGGCCAAGCCTGCCAAGACGCCAACCCCCACCAAACCCATCAAGCCCAAGCGCGTCTCGCTCCTGGACGCCGCCGCCACCGTCCTGGCCGGTGCCAAGAAACCCATGATGGCCAAGGAGATCGTTGCCGAGGTGCTCACCCGCGGCCTGTGGTCAACCAATGGCGAGACGCCCGAGGCCACGCTCTACGCCGCCATGATCCGCGAGATCGCCGCCAAGAAGAGCGCGGGAGGAGGGCTGAGCCATGATGACCAAGCACGATCTCCTGCACTTGCTTGAGCCTTACGCGCCCGAAGAACAGGTGGTGTTCGTGACCTTCGAAGGCGGCGTCACCGTCTACGAACACGTCGAGGTTGCCAAGGACCACTGCACCACCCGCGTCGCGCCTGACGGCGGTGTGTTCATGCCCGTTGCCATCTATCTCTCCGGCCACGGGACACGCGGCACTGTCGGAGTGCAAGGCGCGTAGCGCGGCGTCGCACATCTGGTCCCCAACCCCGCCGCGATATCCCGTCGCGGCTTTCTTCGGCCACGCCGTTCAGCGTGCGCCGCGGACCCGGGCGTCCGAGAACTCGCTTCACGCTGGAGCGCCCGTCTCCGTGCGCAACCGATCGTCTCCAGCCTTGAACCTGAACTGTCGATGTCTATACTTCGTATGTACAGTGTATGTACGATTGACGAGGAGCCCGCATGATCAAGACCCTTACCAAGCACGGCAACAGTTACGCGCTGGTCATCGACAAGCCCATCCTCGAACTCCTCAAGTTCGCGCCCGACGCGCCCTTGGAAATCAGCACCGACGGCAAGGTACTGACCATCAGCCGGGCCAGCGACGCCAGCCGCGAGGCCCGACTCGCCCGCTCGCTGTCGAAGATCAACGCCAAGCACGGCAAGGCCCTCAAGCGCCTTGCCGAGTAGCGTGATGGACATCGACTTCCTCCATCTTGATGATGTGCTTCGCATCCACGAAGACCAGATCGAGCAGTACGGCGGCAGCCCGGACCTCCGAGACGCCGGGCTGCTCGCCTCGGCCGTGGAGACGCCGCGGGTCACCTTCGACGGGGACCTGCTGCACACCGACCTGTTCGAGATCGCTGCCGCGTACCTCTTTCACATCGTGCAGAATCACCCGTTCGTCGATGGCAACAAGCGGACCGGGGCCGCCGCGGCGCTGTTGTTCCTGGACTTCAACGGCATCGCGATGGACATCGATGACCACGCGCTGGTCGAGCATGTGCTCGCCGTGGCCCAAGGCCGGATCGCCAAGCCAGAAGTCGCCGCCTTCCTGCGACGCCACGTCGCACAGTGAGAGGCGCTCAGGATGACCTGGACGCGCCTATCCGCTCCACCTTCTTCCCCGTGAACGTCTCCCAGCGCTGCACGATCACGTCGCAGTAGAGCGGGTCGAGTTCCATCAGGAACGCCCTGCGGCCCGCCCCGGCCATCTCGGCGGCGATGAGCGTGCTGCCGCTGCCCCCGAACAGGTCGAGCACGTTCTGGCCCGGCGCGCTCGAGTACTCGATGGCCCGCCGCGCCAGTTCCACCGGCTTCTCGGTCAGGTGCACCATGCTCTGCGGGTTCACCTTCTTCACCGACCAAAGGTCCGGCACATTGGCCGGGCCGTAGAAGTGGTGCCCCGCGCCCTCGCGCCAGCCATAGAAGCACCACTCGTGCGCGCCCATGAAGTCCTTGCGCGTCAACACCGGGTGCTGCTTGTCCCAGATGATCGCCTGCGCAAAGTACAGGCCCGCGGCCTTCAGCGCCGGCGGGTAATTGCCGCAGTTGGCGTAGCCGCCCCAGATGTAGAACGCCCCACCCGGAACCAGCACCCGCGCGATGTTCCCGAACCACGCCGCGAGCAACCGCTCGAACTCGCTGTCCGAGACGAAGTCGTTCATCAGCGGGCGGTCCTTGGCGCGGAGTCGCGCGTGCGTGCCCTTGGCCTTGCCGGGGTGCCGCGCCAGGTCCAGTTCCTGGTGGTGGTTGGTGGAGTCGTTCTTGCCCGCGCCCGCCGCGCCCCCCGCACCCCCCGCGCTCGCCGGGAATGACGACAACCCCGCCGCAATGGCGTTGTTCGAGCGCGGCTCGACCTTCACGTTGTACGGCGGATCGGTGTTGACGAGATGAATCGACGCGCCATCCAGCAACCGATCCACATCGTCGGCCTTCGCCGAGTCGCCGCACAGCAATCGGTGCTCGCCCAGGATGATCATCTCGCCCGGCTGCGTGATCGCCGCGTCGGGTGGCGCGGGCACGTCGTCGGCATCGCACAGCCCGCCGCCCGCGGGCGGCACGCTGAACCGCGCCAGGTCCTCGTCACTGAACCCCAGCAACTCCAGGTCGAACTCCGCCGCCTTCAGGTCGCCCAGTTCCAGCGGCAGCAGGTTCAAGTCCCACTCGGCGATGTTGGCGGTCTGGTTGTCAGCGATCCGATACGCCTTGGCCTTGTCCGCCGACAACCCCTCGGCCACATGCACGGGCACCTCGCTCATGCCCAGGCGCTGCGCCGCCTTCCAGCGCGTGTGCCCGACGACGATGACGCCGTCACTATCCACCACGATCGGCTGCCTGAACCCAAACTCGGTGATCGACTTCGCCACGGCCTCCACCGCGCCGTCATTGACCCGCGGGTTCCGCTCGTACGGCTTGACGCTCTCGACCGCTCGCATGATGACCTGCATGACCCACCTCCCTGAACGCCGCGCGGCGATGTCCGTTGACCACGCGTGACCCGTTCGGGCTAAGTGTAGTCACCACTACAACGTATCGCAGAGCCCACGCCGACTGCCGTCAGTTCTCCCCGGGGTGCCCCGCTCGGCCCGGCAATCCTCCATAACCCGCCCGACGCCCGTGGTTCCTCGTCCATCCCCCCGGACACGCCTGCCAAGCCCGTCCATGACGCAAGCCCAGTCGCGGCAACGCTTTAGAACCGCCACGTCCCCCGCCAACCCCCGCCACAGCGTGACGCTTTTCGTCGCAGAGCGGGAGGGTGCGGCGTGTCCCGCTGTTGTTGGGCTCTTACGTTGTGCGCATGCACAAGACGGGTCACGCCACTGCTCCAGAGTCCTCGACCGCCAGCAAGCCCCGCGATCCGGCCAACGAGGCGTACGGCGCGGCGCGGGCTTTCCTTGATCGAATGGGCACGCTGGCGTTCCATGCCAGGCACAAACCGCGCGAGTGGCGCGACGCCGGAGGGACGTTTGCGCTGGCGTTCCTGGCGTGGTTCGAACTGACGGCACTGCTCACACCCGATGTGCGGGAGCGCGCACGCCGAGCATACCCCATCGGCAGCCCGCCGATCCGGCTCGGCCGTTTGCCCGCAGCCGCGACGCTCGTCGAGGCGCTGAGCGATGAGTTCGGCGTCTTTGTCCGCAACACGGTCTTCCAGGACCGATCCCACCCATTGGAACCCAATCGCGAGGCTGAGATTCTTTACGCGATCATCGCCGGGGCACCGAAAGCCAAAGGCGCGAGGCGTCGCCTCCCGAAGCCACCCGTACCGGATACGCGACAAGCCGTCCGCAAGCGTCTGGGTGTGCGGACCATGGGCGATGCGATGATGCTTATCGCCAAAGAGTGGAACGCGCAGGACGATCAGGCCGGCCTGGCCGCGCTGGCGCAACTGCGATGCGACCCGCTGGACTTTGACGAACTGCTTGTGCTGCTCGACCGAGAGGCTCAGGTCGTACTGAGGCAAGGAAAGGGCGGTCGGCGACGGCGCAAGCGAGCCGCGAAGGACAAACGAACGTCCAAGCCTTTGCGCCCCGTGCAAGGCCAGGAAAAGTGGCGCAGGATTCAGTCGTTCATGATTCGCCAACTCAGCCAAGGTACCTTGCCGACGACCCTGCGGGCGACGGCACGTCAGTTGAAGCGTCGCGGGGCAACGTACGACACCGTGCGTGAGGCTACCCACAACGCCCCGACGCTCAAGAAGCACTTCGGGCTCAGGGAGGCTCAAGGCCAGCAGTCGTCTTCTCGCCCGGCACCACTAACAGCCAAACCCGACTCCGCACTGAGCACGTTGGCCAACGAAGCAAGCAAGAACGCCCAGCGGTACATTGAGAGCCTTTCCCCTAAAGAGCGCGACCAACTCGAAGAGCAACTTGAGGGCATGACCCCGGCGGACCGAACGGCACTTATGCGGACACTCACGCTCAACCCTGAAGCGGCTCGGACGGGCGACCAGCCGTTCATCGAAGC
This sequence comes from uncultured Phycisphaeraceae bacterium, assembly GCA_964588585.1. GTDB lineage: Bacteria > Planctomycetota > Phycisphaerae > Phycisphaerales > UBA1924 > JAEUIX01. Next base: position 136,156 of record CAZPPX010000008.1, on the reverse strand, counting down.
CGCCGATCGCGACCACCGCCGGGGTCCCCGTGACGACTGATTGGTGCCTGATGGCCATCACCCTCGCCCGCCAATCACCCCGAGAATCCGTGCACGAAACTGCTGATTGGCCAATCACTCCGGCCTTGTGTGCGACGCGCTGTGCGTCGCTGCCCAAGTTCGGAGTGACCCATGTCCGCCAAAGTTCCCCCTCGTCCTTGCCCTCCTTCTCAGCCTCCACCTCCTCCCGCGCTCGCCACCCTCGGTGTGGTCGCCGCGCGCCTCGGCGTCCCGCCCTATCGCGTTGATTACATCCTTAAGACCCGGCCTGCCATCCGGCCTCGAGCCTGGGCCGCCGGTGCGAGGTGCTTTGACGAGGCGGCGATCGCCCTCATCCAAGAAGAACTGCTCGCCATCGATGCCTCCCGGGCAGATCGGGGGGACCAGTGAACACGCCCCTTCGATACGATCGCGCGGAGATCGTCCGCACATTCAACCTGCTTGTCGGGCCGGGCGCGATCACGGAGTTGCGGGCGCTGGACGCGACGCTTCGCGGGTCGAACCGCGAGGGCACTGTCTCCGGCTACTTCGACTCGGCCGAGCGCCTCGCCGGCGCGGTAGAGACGATCCAGACGGCCAAGGGAGTCTACATCATCCCCAACCTCGTCGATCCGGTCCTGCTCAGCCGAGCCGTCAACCGGGTGCGGTTGGTGAACAAGCGCGAACCCTTGACCGGTGACGAGGGCATCACGCGCCGCAACTGGCTCTTGATCGACGCCGACCCCGCGCGGCCGTCGGGGATCAGCGCGACCGACGAGGAGCACGAGACCGCGCGGCTTCGTGCTGATCAGGTGCGCGAGCATCTGCGGTCTCAGGGTTGGCCTGAGCCGATCTTCGCCGACAGCGGCAACGGGTTCCACCTGCTGTACCGGATCGATCTTCCCCGCGATGACGGAGGGCTGGTTGGGCGGTGCCTGGAGGCGCTGTCGGCGAGGTTCTCCGATTCCAGCGTCACCATCGACACGGCGGTGGGCAACGCGGCCCGCATCTGGAAGTTGTACGGCACGATGGCCCGCAAGGGCGATCACACCGTCGAGCGACCGCATCGATTGGCGCGGCTCGTGGACGTGCCCGATCCGATCGCCATCGTCGCAATGTCCTTGCTTGAGTCTTTCGCGGCAACGGCACCGAGCGCGGCCACCATGAACAAGAGCGCGGCGAGGAAGAAGGCTGGCGCGTCAGTGGCGGCGTTCGACCTCGATGACTGGATGACGACCCATCTTCCGGATGCCGCTCCACCCAAGCCCTGGAAGGACGGCGGGCGCATCTGGGAATTGGCGTCTTGCCCCTTCAGTCAGGCCCACACCGACGGCGCGTTCGTGGCGCAATTGCCCAGCGGAGCGATCAGCGCCGGGTGTCACCACAACTCGTGCGCCTGGCAATGGGCCGATCTGCGCGACCGATTCGAACCGGACGGGGGAGGCGAAAGCGATGATGATGACAACGGACGCACTCAGGCGCAGCAAATCTTGGCTCTGGTGAAGTCGATGTGCCGCCTCGGGCAGTCCGAGCGGGGAGAGGCGTTCGCCGTCTTTAACAGCGTGCCGAGCCTCGCGGTCATGCTCGATTCGCCGGAGTTCAAGGACCAGATCGCCCTCATGGTCCACGAGCGGCTCGACTTTGTCATTACCGGATCTCTGTTCAGCGATGTCGTCGCCATCATGCGGGCGCAGGCTCGGCAGATGCCCCGCGAGATTGTGCATGTTCGCGTCGCGCGCGCTGGAGACGCGGTGGTCCTTGACCTGGGCACCCCCAGCGGCGAAGTCGCCGTGGTCGAGCCGGGCGGTTGGGCGGTACGGGCCAAGTCGCCCGTGCTCTTTGTCCGGACGGTGCTGATCGGTGCGCTTCCGCCGCCCGCGCAAAGTGGCTCGCTCGACGAACTGCGCGCCCTGTTGAACGTCACCGAAGCGACGTGGCCGTGCCTGCTGGGGTGGCTGGTCGCCGCATTCCTTGCCGACATCGCGCACCCGATCCTGCTCGGGGGCGGCGTGCAAGGCTCGGGCAAGACGACCGGGTTGCGGATCGCGGTCTCGTGCATCGACCCGTCGCCCGCAGGTGTGCGGTCGCCGCCGCGCTCACCTGACGACTGGGCGGTGACCCAGGCAGGATGCTGGGCGAGCGTGATCGACAACATCTCGACGATCCCCGATTGGTGGAGCGATGCTTTGTGCAAGGCCGTGACCGGAGACGGGTGGGTGAAGCGAAGCCTCTACACCAACGCCAGCATCGCGGTGCTCGCCTTCCGCCGGGTGCTGGCGCTGACGAGCATCGATGCGGGGGCGCTGCGCGGCGACCTCGGCGAACGACTCGCGATAGTGGACTTCGAGGTCATCGAGCCGGCTAACCGTTTGTCGGAAACAGCGTTGCTGAGGCGGTTCGAGAAGTCACAGGGGCGCATTCTTGGTGCCCTGCTCGACCTCATCGCGCGGGTGCTGGAGCGCCTTGCGACCGTGAAGGTTGCCGACCCGCCCCGCATGGCGGACTATGCCCATGTGCTGGTGGCCATGGATGCGGTGCTGGGCACCAGCGCGTATCGCCTGTACCGCGACCAGGCTCATCGCATCGCCGGGGACGTTCTGGAGTCCGATCCCGTCGGGACCGCCGTGATGGCGTTCATGGCCGACCGTTCGATGTGGACGGGTACGTGCCAGAACCTGCTCAGCGCCTTGGTCACGCCCAACGGCATCGACCGGAAGGAGTGGCCAAGGACACCGCGCAGGCTCAGCGGTCACCTCAAGCGACTGGTCCCCGCCCTCGGCATCGTCGGCATTCGGGTCGTCCGACCAGCCGAGACCGACAAGACGCGAACCTGGTCGCTCGTCAGAGAGGAGCGCGCCACCGCCCGAACCGCCCAACCGCCTGAAAAGGCGGCTGGGACCGCTCCAGAGCCATCTGGCCATCGGGCAGTCGCATCCTCTGACCGCCCGAGCAACCGCCCGACCCACGAACCCGCGCCTGAGTCTGCCAGCGGTGATTCTGGGCGGTCGGGCGGTCTGGGCGGTTCAACCAGCGACTCCGATGAGGAGAGACTCGCATGAACACCCACCACACCCCCCTCACCCTTGACGCCACCGGTGCCTCGGCGCTGGTGGGCATCTCGCGCTCGTATTGGATGCGGCTGGTGTCCGAGGAGCGCACGCCCAAGCCCATCCGCCTCGGCCGCCGCGTCCTGTGGCGGCGGAGCGACATCGAGGCCTGGGTGGCCAACGGCTGCCGGTGCCCAATCGCGCCCCGCGCCCGCGCACGGAGCCGTCGCCCGTGACCGCCACGCCGCATCGCAAACCTGCTTCTTCGGGCCTTGCGTTCTTGCCCGTGCCGCGCACAGTGTCCTCCGTCCTTCTGGAGTCCCACCGAGCCCCATGAGATTGTTCCTTCCCACATGGCGCGACCGCGACGGCACCGACAACACCTCGGCGCGCTGGTCCATCGAGTTCCGGCTCGGTGGTCGGCGGCGGGCCTGTCGGCTGGGCCTGTTCAAGGACAAACGTGCCTCCGAGGAAGCCGCACGGCGCATCGAGCGCCTGCTGGAAGTCCACCAGGCCGGCGGCGTCCTCGACGCCGATCTGGCCGCGTGGCTCGGGCAGGTCCCGGCGCGGATCAGCGCCTATCTCACCAAAGTCGGCGCGATCGATGCCAAGTGGGTCAGCGTGGCCAGGACGCTCGACGAGCACCTGGGCGACTTCAAGGCCGCGCTGCTGGCCCGGGGCAATACCGCCGCGTGGGCCAACCTGGTCGAGGCCCGGGCGCGTCGGGTGCTGATGGGCTGCGGCTTCCGCCGCTGGGCCGACATCGCGCGCTCCAAGGTCGAACGCTTCCTGGCCGACCTGCGTGCCGAGACACGCCTCCCGGACGGCACCGTCTGCCGCGCGGGCATGTCGGTTCAGACCTCGAACTTCCACGCCGCCGCCTGCAAGCAGTTCCTCCGCTGGGCGGTTGAAGACGGACGTGTCGCCGCGAGTCCGCTGGCGCACCTGCGGGCGCTCAACGTCCGCACCGATCGCCGCCACGACCGCCGCGCCCTGACAGTGGACGAACTCCGCGGGCTGCTCGCCCAGACCCACTCCGGCCCGGTTCGCCAGCACATCCACGGCGAGGTCCGCGCCATGCTCTACCGCGTCGCCGCCGAGACCGGCCTGCGGGCCAGCGAGTTGCGCTCGCTCACTCGAGCCTCGTTCCGGCTCGACGGCCCCGAGCCCAGCGTCACCGTCGCCGCGGGATACAGCAAGCGCCGCCGCGAGGACCAATTGCCCCTCCGTCTCGCGACCGCCGTGGCCCTGGCGGCCTTCCTGGCGACCAAGGCCCCCGCCGCCCGCGCGTTCGTCATGCCCGGCCCCTGCAATGTCGTCAAGATGTGGAAGGCCGACCTGATCGCCGCCCGCCAGGCGTGGATCGATGCAGCCTCGACCGACGCCGAGCGAATCCGTCGTCAGCAGCGCGACTTCCTGGTCTATCGCAACGACGCGGGCAAGGTCATCGACTTCCACGCCCTGCGGCACACCTTCATCACCAACCTCATCCAGGCTGGCGCAAACCCCCGCACCGCCCAGACTCTGGCCCGGCACTCGACCATCACGCTCACCATGGACCGCTACGCCCACACGCTGCGGGGCGCGGAGGCCGCGGCCCTGGCGCTCCTGCCCGACCTTGAGGTTGCCAACACGGCGGCCACGGCGGCCAACGCGGCCCCCACGGCGCGGACCGGCAACGGCCCGGCCTCGCTCGCGGGCTAGCGCCACACCACCGCCACGGCCCAGGTTCGAACGCCCAGCCAACAAGCGATTGCGCCGACAGGCCGCGCCCTGTCGCGAAACTGCGTCGCTGTGCACAGCCCCGCACGCCGCGCGGCACGAAACTCCGCCACATCCCGCCCTCGCGCTTGGCGCACCGCTTGGCGTCGCGCCGCAGACTGTGGTAGACGTCCGTGGACTCTGGTGGATTGTTTCGGTGCCTGTGCGGGTCTTGCATGCGCGGGCAACACCCGGCGTCTCTCACGCAGGAAACGCCAAAACAGCCTTGAAAACAAGGAAAAGCGGAGAGGGGGGGATTCGAACCCCCGTTACCGGCCTAAACCAGTAAAACGGTTTAGCAAACCGTCGCCTTCAGCCTCTCGGCCACCTCTCCGGCGATGAGATGGCCCCATCATAGCGGCCCAATGCGTCCGCCTCTCGCGCCTTTGGGATTGGGCTGGGGGATGCCACCGAAGCCTGACTGTCCGTTCCAAGCCCTGGCCACGATCCCTGGTCATCAACGCCCCTCGTGGCACGGGACCGACGTCCACGGCATCAATCTCTGTGCTGCGTGCTGCGTGTTGTGCCACTACCCCCACACCACCATCGCCACGTTCAACCCGTTGTACGCCGCGTGCATCACCACCGGCACCGCCAGGCTTCGTGTGCGCTCATAGGCCATCCCCAGCGCGATGCTCAAGCCGCCCAGCGGCAGCAGCGTGTGCCAGGGCAAACCCAGGTGGACCGACAGAAATGCCGTGGTCGCCAGTCCGATCGCCACGGCGCGGCTACCTGTCGCGCGTAACAGTGCCGTCTGCACGCCAGCACGGAAGATGATCTCTTCCACCACCGGTGCGCCGATCACCGCGCCGGCCATCAGCGCCAGTGACCACGCGTCGCCCGGGTTTTTGGCCAGCAGTTCGAGCGTCGGATGCGCGATGGGCGCTGGCGGCACGCCCGCGAGCAACCGGTGCAGAGAGGCCGAGATCACGCCCAGTGCCAGCACCGGGAAGATCGTGCCCACCGACCACGCGAAGCCAAGAGGCATGTGCCGCACGCGCAGGCGGGCCCAATCCGGCCCCAGTCTGGGCCACCCGCCTGGGACGACCACGGGCGGCTCGACACGCAGGCCGATCCCGAGCATGCCGACCAGCCCAACGACCGCCGCCAGTGCGTAGCCGGTCACCATCGGCTGCGCCTTGGCGCGCACCGAATCCGCTGCGGCCCCTGCTGCCCCGGCCTGTGCGGAACCAATCCCCGCGCCAACCGCCGAGGTGGCGAGGGTGGCAAAGGCCACCGCCAAGCACGCCCAGAACAGCCACGATTCCATCCCCTCCGTCGTACTCCGACTCGCCCCCGCGATCCTTTCCCCCGCACCAGCCCCGACGGCTTCGTTGTGCGCCGCCGGCAGCCGCGCCGGAACGCGCGACCACCCGCGCCCTGTGAACAGGCCAAGCCAGCCCGCGAACACCAGGCACCCGGCTCCAAGGATGAGGATGATGACCGTCAGCACCGTCTGGACTCACCACCGACAAACCGTACTGTCGGACAAAGCCGCATAACCTGAACAGATACCTTCCAAGCCGCTTTGAGTGCAATTCCTCGAAAGTGCGTCGTCCGGACCAGCGCCAACCAACCACCGCCCCGGCGCTCCACCAGAACCCACCGATCGCCGATCCTCCCTACCCTCTTCGCCCCGAAATGTCGCGTGTCGCGCGAGCGCCGCGGCGTTTCAAGCGAATCAACGTTGCCGGCCAGCATGGAGATCTCCTGATGAACCTGGGTACGTCCCGAGTCTGCGGCTCCGCCGCCCTTTCCGCGGCCGCTGCCGCCCTCGTCACCCTCGCGCCCCTGACTGCGCAGGTCAGCACGGGCACACAACCCTCTCCTCCCACGGCCCCTGCGACCAAGCCTGCCGCGCCCGCTTCCGGCGCGACATCGGCCGACGTTGATCCCAAGGCCAAGGCCATCCTGGCCGAGGCTTCGGCCGCGATCAAGGCCATCAAAGGTATCTCGTTCAAGTCCAAGCGCGAACTGACGGGCAACCCCAGCCTGCAGATGGGCTCTTCGGGTGAAGTCCAGTTTGTGCGGAACAACGCCACCGCCAGCGCGAGCGCGTTCTGGGCCAAGGGCACCATGACCCGCCCGCTCACCAACGACGTGGTGCAACTCGAAGGCACGTTCAATGGCAACCTCGCCATGTGGCGCGACGACGCCAAGAAGGAAGTCGTTGAGCAGGCCGTGGGCGCGGCCGACAGCGCCCGCCGCCTGAAGACCGTGCGCGATCAACTGCTGCCCATGCCGTTCTTTGATAGCGAGCCCTTCCTCGCCGAGATGGGCGGGCAGGTGTTGAAACTGGATGCCGCCGGGGCGGAGGTCGCCGGCGTGAAGTGCGACGTGGTCCGCGTGATCAACCCCGCGAGCCAGCGCGAAACGCGCATCAGCATCGCCCAGTCCGACAAACTGCCCCGCCGCATCGAGCAGATCACGCCCGCCCCGGGCGGCTCCTCGGCGACGCTGTACACCGAACTCTCTGACGTGAAAGTCGCGGAGGTCAAGGTCGCCGATTTCAAGGTGGCCGTGCCCGAAGGCTTCGCGAAGCGCGTGGAGACCGGCCCCCAGCCCAAGCAGCCGACGAATCCTCAGCCCCCTTCCGAGAAGCCCACGCCGCAGCCCCCGATGCCGCAGGTGCCCAAGGGCGGGCTCGAAGTTGGTACCGCCGCGCCGGCGTGGTCATTCAAGAAGGCCGACGGCAGCGGCATGGCCACCCTGGCCGACCAGAAGGGCAAAGTCACGGTCCTGGGTTTCTGGTCGCCGATCATCGGCTCCAGCCGCGGCAGCCTCTCGGTGCTCGAGCAGGCCAGCAAGGAAGCGGGCGAGGGCGTGTCGGTCTTCGGCGTCGCGTGCCGGGCCCAGCCGGGTGACGCGGGCGGTGCCGCGGCCAAGTCCGCGTTCGCCGACGCCAAGTGCTCGTTCCCGCTGCTGATCGAGGGCGACGCGGCCCTCGCCGACTACAAAGTCCGCGGGTTCCCCAGCGTGGCCGTCATCGGGAGCGACGGCAAGATCGCGGCGTTCTTCGAATCGACCCCGACCGCCGAGGCGCTGAAAGCGGCGATCGCGGGGGCGAAGGGGAAGTAAAGCTCGCCACCAACGCATGTGATGAATGAACGCCCGGCGCACAAGCCGGGCGGTTTTTTGAAGTGCAGAGACCACCCTTACTTCTCCAATCCCAATCACCGTGCTAGCCGCCGAAAATCATCTCCTGCCGGGCGTCTCTTCAACCTCGCCCGCGTTTGGCCAAAGAACACGACCATCTCGCGCTCATGCTTGCAACGTGGTGGCAATCGCCACCTCCGGCAGCACAATCTCAAACACCGACCCCCGTCCATCCGCGCGGTTGCGGGCCAGCAGCACGCCGCCGTGCTCGCGGACGATGCCTTCGGACACGGCCAGGCCCAGGCCTGTGCCGTGGGAATCCAGGCGGGTGCTGGCGAAGGGCTCGAAGAGGCGGCTGAGAATCTCGGGGTCGATGCCCGGCCCGTCGTCGGCGATGGTGAGCGTGACCCAGCCGCGCCCTTCGCGGCGAGCCGCCGCGGCATCCACCGTAATGGTGCCGCGTGGGCCGGCGTGTGACGACGACGAGAGCGGCGCAGGTGGAGGCGTCTGCTCGCGCTCGGCATCACCCCCACCACTTCCGCCTCCACCTCCGCCCCCACGGCGCGGCGAATCGATCGCGTCCACCGCGTTCCGCAGCAGGTTCACCAGCACCTGCACCATGCGATCCGGGTCGCACTCGATAACGACATCCCCCGGCACGCGCCGCACCAGTTCGACGCGTCGCGCCTGGCGATCAAGCCGCACCAGTTCCCAGGCTTCATCCAGCAGGGCCGCGACGGGTGCCGGCCGCGTCACCGGCGGGCGGACGCGGGCGAAGTCGAGCAAACTCTCGCTCAGGCGTTCCAATCGGCCCGCGACGCGCAACAGGAGCGCCGCTTCACTCTCGCTCAGCCGCTTGTCGGGCGAGGCGTTCATCTTCTCGATGAGCCCCTTGGCCACCGCGAGGGGTGTGTTGATCTCGTGGGCCAGGCCCGCTGACATCATGCCCAGGCTCGCCAACCGCCCGGCATCGGCGAGGTTTCGCCGCGCTGTTTCCAGCAGGTGGTTCTTTCGCTTCAAATCCGCCGCGGCACTCGCCAGGTCCGCCAGCGCCTTGGCCAGGTCGCGCTCGTGGGCTCGGAGCGCCAGGATGCTGCGGTTGCGGGAGCGCATGATCTCGCCCAGTTCATCCGCAGGCATGACGCCCTCGGGCACGAGCGCCTCGTCGGCTCGCCCTTCCTGAATCGCGCGGTCCGCCCGCAAGATCGCCCGGATCGGCTGATACACATGGCGGGGCAGCACGAACAGTTCCAGCGCCGCGGCGATCAGGCCGTAGACGACCAGGAGCGCTGCGGTGACGATCACATACAGCCCCGCCACGGCCCGGCGCGCCGCTTCGAGTCGTGCCGTGGCGACGTAACCGCGCTGGTCGTCGGGGTCGACCGACCAGGCCGCGATGGTGCCGTTGGCGAGCCGCCCGCTGCCCTCGCCCTCGACCATCACGGCATCAGAGAACTGCCCGAGGGCCGTGGGCCATCCAAACTCGTCAAGCCCGCCCCGCGCGATGCGCACGCCGATGGGCAGATCGGTTCGCACCGATTCCATCGCCCGTAGAGCGACTTCGTCCGCGTCTGCCCCGGGCCCCGCGGCCACCCGCGCCGCGGCCACGCGCGAGCGCGCCACCGAGAGCGCCAGTTTCGCTTCGTGCAACTCGGCCTCTTCCAGAATCCGCGTGATGGCCGGCCACATCGCCGCCGCCAGCACGCCCGCGAGCACGAGCGAAAAGAACGTGTGCAGCACGATGAGTTTCTTGCGGACGCGCATGCCCGCGAGCAATCCGGCTGGGCGATCAAGCGCGCGGGAGGCGCGCTGGGCCATGGAGGAAGCGGTCGCCACGGGCAACGCGCGCGAGGCCGCTGCGGCCACACCCGCGCTCTCAGGATTCACCGGAATCACGGGCGCGGACTTCGCCTCAGGCTCATCATGCCGCGAGGACACGCTCACCCCCTCACCCCACGTCCTTCGGATCCTTCCCCTCTTCAATGGCCGCGATCTCTTTGAGCCGGCGTTCATGCCGCCCACCCTGGAAAGGCGTGGCTAGCCAACTTTCCACGATCTTCTCGATCAGGCGCTGGCCGAGCAGGTCGGCCGACAGACACAGCACGTTGGCGTCGTTGTGCGTCCGGCTGATCTGGGCGGACAGTTCGTCGTGCGCCAGCGCCGCGCGCACGCCCCGGACTTTGTTGGCCGCGATGCACATGCCGATGCCCGTGCCGCAGATCAGCACGCCGCGTTCGGCGTCTTTGCTCGCGACGGCCTTGCCCACCAAACTCGCCTGAATTGGATAGTCCGTCGCCTCGCCCGAGATGTTGCCCAGCAGATCAACCTCGTGCCCGATGGCACGAAGGCGCTCCCGCAACTGGCTGGCCGACGCGGCACCACGATGGTCGGCACTCAGGGCAATCTTCATGGGCTGGTCTCCCGCAGGCGGCGCGTGATGAAATCCTTCAGCCGCACCGCCACCTGATCGTATCGGGCTTGCGTCCCGCCGATCGGGTCGGGAATGTCCTCGCCCGACGGGTCGAGCAGGTCCACGCGATCGGCTGCGCTCGGCACCATCCGCAGCACGGCACTCCGATGCGTCCGCGTCATCACATAGATCGCATCGGCTCGATCGATCATCGCGACCGTGAGCGCCCGGCTCGCACCCGTCGGCCCATCAAAGCCCAGCCGTTCGACCGCTGGGCCGGTCTCGGGCGTGTAGTCTTCCCCGTCAAACGCCCCCACGCCCGCTGAAGAAAACACGGTGCCCGGGGGCGTCAAGCCCGGCGTGCGGGCCACCCCCCGCGCGATGGCCTCGGCCATCGGGCTGCGGCAGGTGTTGCCGGTGCACACAAAGAGGACGTGGCGCGCCATGCGAACGACAAGATAGGCCGTGCGAAGGGCCAAACCACCGCCGATAACCGCGCCGATTCGGGCGGATTGCTGGCCTTTCACCGGACCTCCACCAAGGGTGGGCTCAAGCGTGCCCCGTTCAACGTCGATAGTCCACAGACGGCGGGTGCGGCCCGCCAGCAACGGCCACACAATCGGAGATTCCTCATGTCGGCTCATCGCGCTGCCCGCGGCTTCAGCCTGATTGAACTCGTCATCGTCGTGGTGATCATCGGCATCATCGCGGCCATCGCGATCCCCCGCATGAGCCGTGGCGCCGCCGCCGCGGGCGACTCGGCCCTCACGGCCAACCTCGCCGGCCTGCGGAACTCCATCGACCTCTTCTATACCGAGCACGCCAACACCTGGCCCGCTGCCGCCACCTTCGAGGCCCAACTGACGACGTTCACCGATGACGCTGGCACCGCCAACGCCACGAAGACGACCACGTTTATCTACGGCCCCTACATCCGCGCGATTCCCGCGCTGCCCGTCGGTGCCAAGAAGGGCAAGACCGGCGTGGCCGCGGCCGACGCCGCCACGATCGGCTGGATCTACACCGAGGCCACCGGCGCGATCAAGGCCAACTGCCCGGATGCCGAGCTCGACGCCCGCGGGATCAAGTACAACACCTATTGATCGCGCCCCGAGTTGATCGCGAAGCACAGGCCGTGTGCGGCACGATAACCAAACGACTCTCTCGCACGGTTCGAGCCGCTCGCTCGAACCGTGCTTGGTTTTGCGCCTCGAACACTCAGCCTCGACGGCCTCGCGCCGCATCCACCAGTCGCTTGAACAGGTCCGCGCCCAATCGCGGCGCGCTCGTGCGTTCCGGGTGCCACTGCACGCCCGCGTAGAACCTCCGGCCCGGATCATCGACGGCCTCGATCAGGCCATCATCAGCGCGGGCCACGAGCCGCAGGCTGCCTGAATCCTCCACACCCTGGCGGTGATTGCTCGCCACCGGGCCCCCATCCATTGGTCCGAGAACTGATCCCGCTACCGCCGACACGGGGTGCTGCGCGTCGCGCACATGCCGGGCGTGCGAGTCCAGCGATTCCGCCAAACACTGATTGAGCCGCCCGCCCGCGTGAAGTGACATCAGTTGCATGCCCAGGCAGATACCCAGCACGGGCGTCGCGGGAGAAGCATCCAGGGCCGCCAGCAGCGCCAGTTCGTACGCCTGCCTGAGCGGGTGCATGGGCGTGGCCTTCGGGTGCGTGACGCCTCCGAACGCCTCCATGATCGGATCGTCGCCACCGGTCAGAATGACGGCGTCGCACGCCGCGACGTGGTCGATAGCCAGTTCAGCGATCGGTGAAAGGATGACCGGCAGTCCCCCGGCCTCCACCACGGCGCGCGAATACGTCAGGGCGCTCTGGGCCCGTGGACGAGGCGTGCCCAGCCAGTCATACTCGGCGACATCCGCCGTGATGCCGATGAGCGGTCGCGTTGAAGAAGACATGCGCGAGCGTAGCAACCAAGCCCGAGCGTACGCGAGAGGCTCCCATTGGGCTCACGCGCGAGGCCTGCCCGAGCCTCGCCCTCGCGCCCTCTCACACTCGGGCCACGTCAGAAGTTCAACCCGTTTCGCGTGAGCCACCCGCCATAGACCTGGCCCTCAATCTCGTCATAGGTTTCAGTGGTGATGCCATCGGGCCGGGTTCCGCTTCGGCCGCCAAACTCGCCATCGCGGGTGGTATCCATGAACCCGTTCACATGACCGTCGGCGAACGCGATCTGCCCATACACACGGTTGTGCCCGAGGGCGGCGATGTGCGAGCCCTTGCCGTGGACGGGACCGAAGTCGGTGTAGTTCTGCCGGCCCCAGACGATACCGCCTGCGCTGGGCACGCGGGCGATGGCGGGTCCATCGGTCAGGGCCTTGCCGCCGCCGAGGCGCTGGCCGCGGTAGAGCACGATGTCCTCGGCGGGATACGCCGTCGCATCGCCAAAGAGCGGCACCTTGGATGACGGCCCCGTGGTGCCAAGGTGTTTTTCGTTGAGCGGGCCGACGGTCTGCGCCACGCGCTTCGGGTCTGGCGAACCGGCCGGCGAAGGCGACCGCGTCGCGGTGTGCCCCATGAGCCACGACTGGCAGTAGTTGGTGTTGTACCCCTGATCGATCAACTCTTCGACATCGCTCTGTGTGAACGGTCGGTGGCCGTCGCTGTTCATGCGGGGCAGCGACAGGTTCTGCGACGATTGCGTCGGGCTCGTGGGGCACAGCAGTTGCCCGGGCAGGCAGTAGCCGCCACGAACATAGTCGGCCACCCAGCCGACCTGATCGATCGCGCCGTTTCCAAAGGGTCGGCGATTGTCGAAAGGCCCGGTGGAGAGGGCCCCGCGACGATCGGCGGCATGGGCGAGCGAGGCGATCGCGAGTTGACGGAGGGCCGAAGCGCACTGACTGGTCTTGGCCGTGTCGCGGGCGCTGGCCAGTGATGGCAGCAGGATGCTCACCAGCAGCGCGATGATGGCAATGACAACCAGGAGTTCGACAAGGGTGAACGCGTGACGACGACGGCGCGACGGACATCGCGCGACGACCAGCGGGCATTGGGCGTCATTTCTCATGAGGCGGAGACGGTACTTCGCCTCCACACGCGCCACCACGCACCGCGCGCGAAGTTCGTGCAAAGTCTGCGCAAAGAGCGCGCGAATACCGCCGCTTCGCGCTGATCGCGCGTAGACGCCGCTGCACTAACCGGGGATGCTCATTCGCCTTTACATACGCACGCGCCACTCTTGCGCACCCGGGAGTCCCGACATGCTTACCCGTTCGCTCGCGTCAACCTTGGTCTTGGTCGCCACGGCCGCACCCGCCCTCGCGCAGGTCGCTTCGTGGAACTTCAACTCCGCGGCACTCTCCGCGCCCTTCCCGGCCTCAACCGGCTCGGGCACCATGACCCTCATCGGCGGCACCACCTTCACCAGCAACACCGGCTCGCCCAACGACACCGGCATCCCGAACAACGCCCCCAACACCACCGGCTATCCCATCCAGGGCACCGCGCCGGGCACCGGCGGCGTCGAACTCACCTTCAGCACGGCGGGCTTCGAGAACATCCGCGTCGTCTTCGACCAGCGTCACAGCAACACGTCTTCGCGCTTTGTCCTCGTGAAGTACTCGGTCGACCAGGGCGCGACCTTCATCAACGGGCCCACGTTCGAGACACCGGGCGGCGACACCTGGAACTTCGACCGCACCCTCGACCTCACCGGCATCGCCAGCGCGGGCAACAACCACTCGCTTCGCGTCCGCGTCGTCTCCACCTTTGACCCCGCGCTGGGCAATGCGTACTCCGCCTCCCGCGCGTCGAGCACCTATGCCGCCACGGGCACGCTCCGCATCGACAACATCCGCGTGCAGGGCGACGCCGTCGTCTCGACGCCCCCGCAGGGCAGCGGCACCTTCGGCCCCGCCGCGGTCTGCAGGGGTGATTTCACGACACTCACGGTCTCCGCCTCACCCGGGCTCAACCCATTGAGCGATTCACTCACCGTCACCGCCGACCTCTCGTCACTCGGCGGCTCGGCGGCGGAAACCCTCACGCCTATCGGCGGGAACCTCTACAGCACCTCGCTGGCCGTGTCGCCCACCGCCGCGACTGGCTTCCTGAACATCCCCGTCACCGTGCGCGACAACCTCGACCGATCCAGCACCGCGCAAGCGGCCGTTGCCATCGGTGATTGCAGCGCCGATTCGGGCGCGCCCATAGTCATCAGCATGGTCTTCGGCGGGGGTGGCAACACCGGCGCGATCTTCAACGCCGACTTTGTCGAGATTCACAGCCGAGCCTGCGGGCCGATCAACCTCAGCGGCTGGTCGCTGCAATACACGTCGGCGGGCGCGAACAACTCGTTCGATGGCGCGCGCCAGGTCAACCTCACCGGCACGATCAACCCCGGTGAATACCGCCTCATTCAGACCCAGCGCATCGCCGAGGGCGCGGCGGGCCTCCCAATCCCCACGGCTGACATCCTCGCGTTCCCCGAGAACGCGAGCGACACGCCCCTGCCGCCGCAGACCGCCAATGGCTTCAGCATGGCCAACGACGCCGGTCGCCTCGCCCTCTGCCGCACCGTTGACCCCATCGGCTTCAACTGCACCGCCTCCACCATCGTCGATCTGGTCGGCTACGGCGCGACGGCTTCCTGCTATGAAGGCGTCGCCCCCACGGCGACCACCTCAAACGTCCTCGCCGCCATCCGCAAGAACGGCGGCTGCCAGGACTCGAACCAGGGCTTCAACGATTTCGAGGTCGTGTTCCCCCGCGACCCGTTCAATGCCGCCTCCCTCGCCGCTTCCTGCCCCACCTGCGTCTCCACCTGTGCCCCGGACCTCAACGGCGACGGCAACCTCGACCCCGACGATCTCGCCGACTACATCGCCTGCTACTTCGCCTCCCCCCCGTGCCCCCAGGCCGACGTCAGCGGCGACGGCAACGTCGACCCCGATGACCTCGCCGACTACATCGCGGCGTACTTCGCCGGTTGCGCGTAAGGCTCCAAGCCAAGACAGACCAGCATCCACACAGAGCCCCCGACCTCGGTCGGGGGCTCTTTCTCGCGCATGGAGCGGAGGCGCGCGTTCCTCACGCCAGATCAAACACCACCGCCAGCGCGCCCTCGGGCCCGCCGGTCAGCACGATCTCCGGCTCGTCGGTAATCGCCAGGCCGTCACCGGCCGTGAGCGCCTCGTCCGCACTCCTCGCGCTGCCGGTGGCGAGGTGCACCCACGCGGCACGCCCGGTCGCGATCGGCAGACGCGCTTCCGCGCCCGGTCGCAGGTCCACGCGAAACACCTCGGCATCGGCCTGAATCGCCAGCGCACCGGGCCGCCCGCTGCCGCTGGCGATCCGCGCGATATCCGCGGGCGCGTTCCCCCGCGCAAACGCGCGCTGGCCGTAAGCAGGATCGAGACTCGCCGACCGTGGGATGATCCACATCTGCAGGAAGTGCACGGGTAGCCGAGGCGACGGGTTGAACTCGCTGTGCTTGATGCCCCGGCCAGCGGTCATCACCTGGGCGGAGTGTTTCGCTCTGGCCAAGGCTGTCTTTATGAGCGAGTTCACCCGAGAGCACGAGGGTGAGAATTTCCATGTCGCGATGGCCGTGGGTGCCGAAGCCCTGGCCGGGCGCGACGATATCGTCGTTCAAGACGCGCAGCGCGCGGAACGCGTGGTGCTTGGGGTCAACGTACTCGCCGAAGGAAAAGGTGTGGCGGCTGTGGAGCCAGTCGATCTTGGTGAGGCCACGCTGGTTGGAAGGACGGAGGGTGCGCATGAACGATGGTTGGCGCGCACACTATCCTCGTGACACCTCCCCCTGTGGGACCGGGGAAGGATGGTGCTGACCTACTTCCCCTTCTCAACCCACGGCCCTGCCTTTTCACTTTCACCCCGCGCCTGATACAGCGCCGCCAGCCGCCGCGCCGTTTGCTTGGCGCGAAGGTGCGTGGCCCCCTGGGTGCCAGCGATCTTCTCATACGCCTCGACCAGCAGCGGCTCGGCTTCGTCGAGTTTCGCCTTCGAACCCACTGCCACCAGGCAGCCGCCCAGGGCCGTCTGGGCGTGGGCGATCGAGATGTGCCCCTTGGGCAACTTGCTGGAGAAGAGCGCGAAAGCCTGCCGCAGCATCGGCTCGGCTTCGCTCGTATTGCCATCGTCGGTGAGCGCGCGGCCCAGCAGCAGCAGGTTGAAGCCCAGTTGCGGGTGCCCCTCAGGCAAACGGGCCTTGGCGATGGTGAACGCCTCTCGCCCCAAGGGCAGGGCCTCGGCGGGTTTGCCCAGATCGAGCAGGAGGGTGCCCAGGGAGACGAGATCGATATCCAGGTCAGGCCGGAGGCCGCCGGGTTGGCGGCGTGCGAGATCAACCGACTCGCGCAGCAGCGGCTCAGCCCCTGCAAGGTCGCCGGTGGCCTGTAACGTCAGCGCCGTGTTGGTCAGCGATTCGCCCAGGTCAGGGTGACCGGCGGGCAGCACGCGGCGTCGAATCTCCAGCGTGCGGCGATGCATGGGCAGGGCGTCGGCGGCTTTGCCCGTCTGGCGGAGCATCTCGGCCAGGTTGTTGAGCGACCGGGCCAGGTCGCGGTTCTCACCCGCGGGCAGGGCTTCCTGGATCGCGAGCAGTTGGCGGGCCAGGCGGATGGCCTCTTCGTCTTTTTGCTGGTCCCAGCGGATGGCCGCCAGGTTGCGGAGGGAGAGGAGCGTGAGGCGATGAGTCTCGCCCAAAGTCGCGCGGAGGATGTCGACGGACTTCGTCAACGACTCGGCGGCCTCGTCCAGTTTACGCTTGTCGCGCAGGATGATGCCCAGGTTCGAGAGCGACTCGCCATATTCGCGCGAGGCCGGGCCGGGGTTCTTCTCGCGTGCCGCCAGGGCTTCGCGCACGAGTGTCTCGGCCTCGTCGCGCTTGCCCTGCAACCAGCGCAGCACCGCCAGGTCATCGATGCTCTCGGCGATTTCGGGGTGGCCGGTGGGCAGCGTCTTGCGCCGCAGATCGAGCCCTGCCTGCAGCAGTTCCTCGGCCTTATCAGGAATGCCCAGACTGCGATAGGTGCGACCGAGCGTGGTGGCGACCGCCGCTTCGACTTCGGGTTGATCGCGGAAGGCCACGCCGATGTTCCGGGCTTCGTCGAGCACTTCGCGAACGGTGAGATTCGGGTTGGCGTTCTTGGCCGGGCTGACGGAGGCGAGCGTATCGAGCATAAAGCGGTTGACTGCCGCGGCCTTGGCCGCCTCGCGCTGGGCGGCGGTTTTGGCCACGCGCTCGGCATCGCGGGCCTGCTCGGCAGCGGTGGTGGCCTTCTCGGCGCGCAGGCGCTGCTCGGCTTCGTGGTCACGAGCGATGATCGCTTGCCGCAGGCCATAGGTCGTGCCCACCAGGCCAAGCACGAGCGCAACGACGACGGCGGACGCGGCGACCACGCCGGCCTTGTGGCGGCGCACGAACTTCTGCACGCGGTACGACGTGGAAGGAGGGCGCGCGACGACGGGTTCATCGCGCAGGAAGCGCTCTACATCGGCGGAGAACTCGCTGACCGAGGCGTAGCGCCGGCCGCGGTCCTTCTCCATCGCGCGGGAGGTGATCCAGTCCAGGTCGCCACGCAGTTGCTGGGCCAGGGAGCGGGGATCGCTCCGGCGTTTCGAGGCGGTCTCGTTGATGGAGTCGGGATCGCGCGAGAGGCGCGTGGAGAGGCGCGGCGGGTCCTGCTCGCGGATGATCCGCATGATGCCCTCGAACCCGGCCGAGCGCAGCGTGCGGGAGTCGAAGGGCAGCACGCCGGTGAGCAGTTGATAGAGAACCACGCCCAGCGAGTAGACGTCGGTGCGGGTATCGATATCCAGCGCGGAAGTGCCCGCCTGCTCGGGGCTCATGTATTCGGGCGTGCCCAGCAGGCGGCCCTGCTCGGTGAAGATGGTCTTTTCGGTGAGGCGCTGCGTGGTGGCCTTGGCGATGCCGAAGTCGATGACCTTGGGCGAGGGCTTGCCATCGATGAGCGTGACGAGAATGTTGCTGGGCTTGAGGTCGCGGTGGATGATGCCCTTCTGATGGGCATGGTGCACCGCGGAGCACACTTCAACAAACAGGCGCAGTCGCTCGGTGGTGGTCAGGCGGTTGGAGTCGCAATAGTCGTGCAGGGGCACGCCCGCGACATACTCCATGACAAAGAACGGCCGGCCCGCGGCGGTCGCGCCCGCGTCGAGCACCCGCGCGATGTGCGGATGATTCATCAGCGCCAGCGCCTGGCGCTCGGCCTCGAAGCGGGCCAGAACTTCCTTGGTCTCCAGACCCAGTTTGATGATCTTGAGCGCCACGCGCCGCTCGACAGGTTGGCGCTGCTCGGCGAGGTAAACCACGCCGAAGCCGCCTTCGCCTAAAACCTGCAACAACTTGTATGGCCCCAGGACGCTGCCCGGGCCTTCCATCAGCCCGGCCAGCGCGGCAGGCCCAGACGGCGCGCCGCTGGTCGGCCCGGTACCCGCGCTGGGGTCGCCGTCGCCTGAGGCCATGGTTGGATCAGTATGCGTCAAGGAAAATCCACTCCGGGGAAACCCTTTGAGTGATCGTTGCGGGTTTCGGCAACCTGTGGAGCGCTCAAGCGATGCGGGTGGCCAATGTTCTGACTGAGGTCGATGCGTGCCCAGCCTATCGGGGAAGAGCCCCAGTTTGCACCCGAGCATATCACATTGCCGAGTAAAATCCAAACAAACTTCGCCAGAATCCTCAGCCGGTCCTAGCGACGGGGCGCTTCTGGGTGTAGATTGACCCTGGCACGCGAGGCCCCGATTCGGGGTTGCGTTGTGCATTCGCAAGAAGGATGGGGTATGCGCACGAATTGCCTGAATCTTTGGCGGAAATCCCGATCGAACGCTCCCCGTTTTGGAGATTTCAGCGTGGCGTGTCTGTTCGACGCGCTGGAAGCCCGGCAACTGCTCGCCAACCTCTTATGGGACGGCGGAGGCGACGGGCGCTCCTGGATGGACCCGCTGAACTGGTCTACCGATGCGATCCCCACCGGCGTGGACACGGTGTTGATTCCTGGGTCGGGCGAAAACGGCACCGAGCCCCTTGGGGCTCTGCGGCTTTCGCTCGAGGGCATCCGCGAACCCATCGCGGCCTTGCGTGCCGAGCGGGGCGTGCAACTCATGGGTGGTGCCTTGGGCGTTCGGGGCGATGCCGAGTTTGGGCGGGGGCTGATCGTGGACGCCGATGCGTCGATTCAGGCACAGGCCGTGCGCGTGCACGGCGCGATCAACGGCTTCGCGCAGATCAATGGCACCATCCGCAGCGCGCGGGTCGAACTGGACGCCGGGCGAGATTCGGTGCTCGTGATTCGTGGCACCATCGACGCTTCGAGCGAATCGGGCCCCGGCGGCTGGGCCCAGTTGCTGGGCTGGCAGGTGGTGATGCAGGGCGCGACGGTGGACGCATCCGGCGCGACCGGCGGCGGCACCGTGCTCATCGGTGGCGAACAGGCGGGCGTGGACACGCTGCCCCGCGCCTCGGCAACCTATTTGAATGGTGCGACCACGGTGCGTGCCGACGCGCGCGAAGCCGGGAACGGTGGCCGGGTGATCGTGTGGGCCGATGACTTCACCGGCTTCTTCGGCACCATCAGCGCCCGGGGCGGCGCGCAGGGCGGTAATGGTGGCTTCGTCGAAACCTCGGCCAAGGACAAGTTGCAGGTCGCTGGCGCGGTCGATGCCTCGGCCCCGAACGGCGCGGCGGGCGCCTGGCTGCTCGACCCCCGCAATATCAGTATCACCAGCGGCGGGAACGACAACGTCACCTTCAGCGGGACCGACCCGGTGATCGTCACGGCGACCACCTCCTCCGGATTTGTGTCGGTGGCCTTTCTGAACTCGGGCCTGAGCGGCGGCACCAGCGTCACGATCCGCACCAGCGGCTCGGGCCTTTCGGCGGGCAACATCACGCTTGCGGCGGGGGCCGCCATCAGCAAGACCGCGGGCGGGTCGTGCACGCTTCGCCTGGAAGCCACCAACGACATCATTCTGAACTCCACGATCAGTGATTCGTCGATCGGTTCGCTCAACATCTTCCTGACGGCCAACGACCAGGTGCAGGGCGGCGACCTCAACATCGCGGCGGGCTCGGTGACCATCAACTCCGCCATCAATACCGGCGGCGGTTCGCTCACGATCACGGGCATCGGGGCCACGATTGCCGCCAACCTGACCATCACCGGCGGGCTCAGCGTCACCGTCGGCACCGGCGGCGTGGCCCTCTCGGACATCGTCAACACCGGCGGCAGCACGTTCAACCTGACGTCTGCCGGCACGGTTTCGCAATCGGCACCCAGCACCATCGCCACTGGCGGCCTGCGCCTCGCCGGCACCGGGGCCATCACGCTCTTTCAATCCAACGCCATCACCACCTTCGCGGCGTCGATGACCGGATCGGGCACGTTCACCGTGGGTGTGAGTGGCGCGATCACGGTGGGCACCGTGCTCGGGACCGTCGGTGTGACGACCGGCGGCGGGAACGCGGTCTTCGGCACGGGCACCGGCGCGCTCACCATCACCGAAGCGGTCAATGTCGGCGCGGGCACGTTTGCGGGGGAACTGGGGGCGGGCATCGCGCTCTCGGGCAATGGCTCGATCACCGCGGGCGGGCTGGGCATTCTCTCGGCGGTCGCCATCAACCTCACCAGCAACGTCAGCGCGTCAACCGTCGCACTCCTCACCGTCGGCGGGGCGTCGATCACCTATGCGCAGATCGGTTCGTTCACCGTCGGCCCGGTCATCGGTGCCAGCGGGATCAACTCGAGCAACGGCAACGTGACGCTGACCTCGGGCGGGAGCATCTCGCTGGCGCGGGTGATTTCCGCGGGCACCGGGACCGTCTCGATCACGACCGCCTCGGGCATCACGCAGACGAGCGCGGGCGTAATCACCGCCGCGGGGCTCGCGGTGCAGGGCGCGGGTGCCGCCAGCCTGGAAACGGCCAACAACAACGTGGGCACGCTGGCCGCCAACCTCACCGGGTCGGCCCAACTGCGGTACTTTGATGTCGATTCCCTCACCGTCGGCACCGTCAGCGGGGTGGTGGGTGCCACCACCGCGAGCGACCCTATCCAGATCAGTTCGGGTGGGCCGCTTTCGATCGCTTCTCCCTTGAATAGCGGCAGCGCCACCATGGTGCTGCTCGCCAGTGATATCGCCATCAGTGCCACCATCACCTGCAACAGCACCCTGGTCATCGACCTCACCAGCGGCATGGGCTCCATCGGGCTGGGCTCGGGCGCGGGCTCGATGAACATCTCGGCGGCCGAGTTCGGGTTCATCAACGCCGAGATCCTGACCATCGGCGGGTTCACCTCGTTTGTCGCGATCACCACCAGCGCGATGAACTTCTCCACCCGGCCCTTTGCGCTCCGCCTCTTCGGCAGCACCGTCGCCACCGGCGGGATCACGATGAACCCCACGCGCGGGCTCACGATCCTCGCGGGCAGCGTCTCGCAGACCGGCGCGATCATCGCGGGCGATCTGGCTTTGCAGATTAGTTCATCCTCCACGCTCACCAACGCGGGCAACGACGTTGACCGCCTGGGATTCGAGTTCGGCTCCGACGCGACCTTTACGTTCGCTGATCTCAACGGCTTCCAGATCGGCTCGATGGGCGTGGGCGGCGACCTGGGCGAGTTCTCATCGGCCAACCTGACGGCGGGCGCAGGCGGGGCGGTGGTGATCGCGAGCACTATTAATGGTTCGGGCGGCGCGGCCGTCACCATCAACGCACCCGGGGGAGTCACCAGTGCCGGCGGCCTGATCACACTCAGCACCGTGCACTTCACCGGTGGATCGGTCAATCTGCCCGGGAACAACGACGCCGACGTGCTCACGTTCTCGCTCACGAGCGGCTCGGCGATGACCTGGACGGATGCCGATGACCTCACGGTGAACACCTCGACCACCTCCGGCGGACCGGTGACCCTGACGGTGCCGAACCTGAGCATCCTGGGCACGCTGTCCGCCAGCGGCGCGGTCGTCACGCTCAATAGCAGCGTTGATTGCGACACGGTGGAGTCCGGACGCATCAGTGCCGGTTCGCTGCTTGTGCGCGGCGGCAATGTCGATCAGGAGTTCTTCCTGAACACCACCATCACCAACTTTGCCAGCGACGCGAGCGCAGGCATCACCGTCGTCGAGTCGAGCGGGCTGGTCATCACCACCGTCGGCGGCGTGGCGGGGGTCACCCTGCCCAACCGCGACCTGGTGCTCGATGTGGGCGGCTCGATCTCCATCCTCGCCCCGATCAGCCTGGGCACGGGCGACCTGTACCTCGACGCGGGCGGCAGCGCCACGCAGGGTGTCAGCGGCTCCATCGCCTGTGACATGGTCTTCGTCTCCACCACGGGCGCGACCACACTGACCAATGGCGACAACGCGGTGGGCCGGCTGGATGGGTCGAGCGCCGGGGCGATTGCGCTCACCACGTCGATCGATCTCATCGTGGGCCAGGGCGACAGCACGCTCGACGCGACGTCGCTCACGATCCTTTCGGCGGGCAGCATCTCGGTCATCAGTTCGCTCTCGTGCACGGGTGTCGTGCTGTTGCACGCCGGGACCGACGGGTCGGGCAACCTGACGATCAGCAGCGGGCGACTCGTGAACTCGTCGAGCACGTCGCTCCGCGCCGGCGACGGCGCGGGCGGCACCGACACCGGCACCATCACGCTCGCGGGCGTGCAGTTCCAAGGTCCGGGCGGTGGCGTGACCTCGCCAGGGTCGTTTACGCTGCGCCAGGATGCGTCCATCGCCGATGCATCGCTTCTCACCGCGGGCCAGTTCAGCGCGGGCATCGCGGGCATGGCCCTGACGTATCAATCCGACGCGGGGCAGATCACGCACGCGACAGCCGCGAAGTTGAACGGGGCCAATGTGACGCTGGCCAGTGGCGCGGGCACGAACCTCAACGTCACGTTCACGCCAGCGTCGCTCGTGGTCACCGGTCCCGCGTCCAGTTCGGCGGGCAGCATCACCGCGACTACCAACATCACCTTTGGCGGGGCGCTCGTCCTCAACGCCTCGCTCACGCTCGGCGGCACCAATGTGACCCTCAGCAACGTGAACGGCAACGTCGCAGGCCTGCGGGCGCTGGCGGTGAACGCCTCGGGCGTCACGGCCTTCGGCGGCACCGTGGGTGGTACCACCGTGCTTTCCAGCGTGACCACGAACGCGGCGGGCAGCGTGCTCTTCGGCGGGTCGGTCTTCACCAACGGGGCCCAGACCTACAACGAAGCCACGCTGTCGCTGACGGGACCGACCACGCTCAGCGCGGGCGGGGATCTCACGTTCGCGCCCCTCAGCACGCTCTCGGCGGGCACGAACTCGCTCTCCCTTCGCGCGGCGGAAGTCAACGTGAGCGGCACGCTCGACGGCACCGGCGCGCTGGCCTTCGAGGCCGCGACGGCTGGACAAGGGCTGACCATCGGCGCGACCAGCGTCGCCAACCTCGATCTGACGGCGGCGGAACTGGCACGGATCGGCAACACCTGGACGTCCATGACCTTTGGCCGTGCTGATGGCACGGGTCAAGTCGTCGTCGGCTCCGCCACGACGCTGACCAACCCGGCCACCTTCATGGCCCCGGGGGTGGGCGGCTCGATCATCGTGAACGCCGTGCTTTCGGGCTCCGGCGATGCCTCCTTCACTTTCGTGGGCTCCGGGGCCACGACCACCTTGAGTGCGGACGTGCGCACGGCGGGCGCGCCCATCACCTTCAACGACAGCGTGATCATCGCCAATCCGACCATCGCCATCGACACGACCAACGGCGGCGCGGTCCCCGCGGGCGCCAGCATCACCTTCAATTTCGGCGTGAACGGGCAGACGGCGGGCGTCAATGGCCTGACCGTGACCGCGGGCTCGAGCACCGTGTTCTTTAACGCGGCCGTCGGGCAGACGGTGCCCCTGGCGACGCTCACATCAAGCAGCCTGACGCGGCTTTCAGGCACCTCCTACAACACCACCGGCGCCCAGTCGTATCTGGGCCAGGTGGTGCTGACGGGGCCGTCGGATCTGTCCACGTTCGTCAGCGCCGGCGGCGGCGCGACCTTCTCCTCGTCCATCAACGGGCTCGGTGGAGGGGTGCAATCGCTGTCGATCATCGGCAATGCAATCTTCAACGGCCCGATCGGCGGCGGAGCGGCACTCGCGGGCCTCAGCGTCAGCGGCACCGCACAGATCGGCACCACCAGCATCGCCACCACATCATCCGGCGGCGGCTCGGGCTCGCAGGTGTACTTCGGCGCGGTGATCTTGGCGACCGCCAACGACACCACCGTGACGTTTGCTGCGGGCGGCGCATCGGTGCTGTTCATGAGCACCGTGAATGCGGCTGCCGCGGGTGAGCAGGGCATCACCATTGCAAGTGGTGCCGTCGAATTCCGCGGCGCGGCAGGCGGCGTGAACGCGCTCCGCGCCATCACCGCGGGTGTCGGTCGCGTCGATGGAACGCTCGCCACGACCACGGCGGGTGGTGGCACGGGGGACGCGACGTTCTCCGGCCTGGTGACCCTTGGCGGCGCGTCTGGCAGCACGGCCCTCCTCGCCTCGTTCGGCGGCTCGGTCCGACTCAACGGCGGCGTGCAAGCCACCGCACCCGGTCAGCAGGGCCTGGGCGTATCGGGCCATCTGCTGCTCGGCGCTGCGGGCGTGCCCGTGGCGCTGCGGCAACTGGATGTCTCAGGCACCGCCAGCCTCGGCGGCGGCACCATCCGCACCTCGAGCGTCGGCGGCGGCTCTGGCAGCCAGACGTTGACCGGTGCCGTCACGCTGACGGGCGCGACGACATTCGATGCCACCGGCACGGTCAACTTCGCCAGCACGGTCGGCGCGGGCGCGAATGCCGCGACGATCCGCGCGGGTGAAGCCATCTTCGGTGGCAACATCAGCGGCACGGCTTCGCTCACCATCGAGCCCAGCGTCGCCACCACCGGCATGCTCATCGGCGGCTCAGACGGGCCCGGCGGGGCGTTTGACTTATCCGCCGTGTCCATCGGGCGGATCGTCAACGGCTTCGCGGCCATCACCCTGGGTCGAAGCGACGGTTCGGGCACGGTGTCGATCGCCGCGCCCGTGTCGTTCAACGACCCGGTCACCTTCCGCGCACCCACAGGCGCGGGCCGCGTGCAGGTGAACGGCCTGCTCACCGGCCTGGGCAACACCACGTTCGCGTTCGAGTCGGCCCAACCCGTGATCCTGAACGCGGGAATCCGCACCACGGGCCAGGCGATCACCTTTGGCGGCGCGGTGCTCATTGGCGCGTCCAGCGTCACCATCGACGCGACCAACGCGGGCTCGGCCCCGGCTGGCGCGGCCGTCACCTTCAGCGCCGCCGTGAACAGCGAAGCCGCAGAGAACAACGGGCTGGTCGTGGTCTCCGGCACCACGGGCCTCACCACCTTTGCCGCGCCAGTTGGCGCGACCCAGGCGCTTTCAAATCTCAGTACCGACGCGGGCGGCGCGCTGAGCATGGTCGGCGCGACCACCACCGGCACGCAGTCCTATTCCGACGGCACCATCAGCATCCGGGGCGACTTCGCCGCCGGCGGGGGCATCACATTCAACGGGGCCGTCACGCTTACCGGCAACACCACCATCACCACCGGCGGCGGGCCCGTCAACTTCAATAACACGGTGAACGGGCCCTTCGCGCTGGTTGTGAACACCGCCGGTGCCGTGACGCTCAACGCCGCGGTTGGTGCGATTTCCCCGTTGCAATCATTCGGCAGCAACCCCGGCGGCACGCTGCTCGCCTCCAGCATCGCCACCACCGGCGCGCTGCAGGCGCTCGACTCCATCGTCACGCTCAACTCAGGCATTCTGTCGTCATCCGGCGGCACCATCGCCACCAGCAGCGGTGCGAGCGTGCGGCTCAACGGCAACACCACCATTGCCGCGCCCGTGGGCCAACCCGCGCTGCTCGCGGCCTCAATCGACGGCCTGATTGCCGGCGCGGGCACGCTGCTGCTCACCGGCCCCGCCACCCTCACCGGCCAGATCGGCGGCCAGATCCCGCTCGGCTCGTTCCGCGCCACGGGCGCAACCAGCGTCACCGGCGCGTCCATCACCACCACCACCGCCGGCGGCGGCCTCGGTCGCGTGATGTTCGATTCGGCTCCCGCATTCCTCGGCACCGTCGCTCTCACCGCGCCGGGAACGGGCATCGACTTGCCCGCGGGCTTCACCGCAAGCACCGGGGTCATCACGCTGCTTGGGCAACTGAACCTCGGCGGTAACGCCAGCGTCACCGCCGGCGCGGTCGAAGTGGTGATGGGTGCCGCGACCACCGGCGGGGCCATCACGCTGGGCAACACCGGCGCGCCCGTCGGCGTGCATGTGGATGCCGCCGAGATCTCGCGATTCGCCAACGGCTTCGCGCGGCTGACCTTCGGCCGCGCCGACGGCAGCGGCAACGTCATCGTCGCCTCCGCGCTCACCTTCATTGACCCGGTGTTGTTGCGAGCGCCCGTGCCACCAGCCCAGATTCTGGTGAACGGGGCCATCACCGCGCTCGACGGCATCGAGTTCCAAGGCTCCGGCGCCACCGTCATCCTGAACGCCGACGTGCGCACCGCGGGCACGCCGATCACCTTCAACGATGGCGTGCTGGTGGCCACCAACGTAATCGTGGATACGACGAATAACGGTGCCGTCGGCACAGGTGCCGCCATCACCTTCGGTACGGGCTTCACCCTCAACAGCGAAACCGGCGAAGCCAACAACCTCATGCTCCGCGGCGGCACCACGGGCGTCACGACCCTCGGCGGCAACGTGGGCATGGCCGTGGGCGGCGCGCTGGGCATGCTGACCACCGACGCGGGCGGCGCAACCGTCATCGGCGCCAGCGTGGTGAACGTCGTCAACGCGGCCCTCTTCGGCGATGCCGTCACGTTCACGGCCTCGGTCGATGTCTCGGCCTCCGTCGGCGTCGTCACCTTCGCCTCAACGTTCTCCGGCGGCGCGTTCGATACCCGCATCGTGGGTTCGGAGATCGACTTCCTCGGTGCCGTTTCCGGCACCGGACGCATCCGTCTCGAGCCAAACGTCGCCGGTCGCAACCTCAACGTCGCCCATCCCACCGAAGGCGGCGGCGACGCCCTCGACATCACCAAGAGCGAACTCGACCTGTTTGCCGCAGGTTTCGAGGTCATCGAGTTCGGCAAAGACGACGGCAGCGCCATCCTCGACTTCGAGGAATACACCTTCGACTCCTCCGCCCTCCTCCAGATGCCCGGCGCGGGCGGCTCCATCCTCGTCAACGGCGAACTCGCCTGCGACACCGACGGCGGCTCCATCGGCATCCGCGGCACCGGCTCAACCACGCGCCTCCGGGCCCCCATCACCACCCGCGGCGGCGCGATCACCATCGAAGACTCGGTCATCATCGAGACCGATGGCGTCTTTATCTCCACCCGCCGCGCCGAACGCGCCGGCGCGCCCGTCACCATCACCGGCATCATCAACAGCCTCGTCCTCGCACGCCGCGACCTCACCATCACCAGTGGCCTGGGGGCCATCACCATCCTGGGCGAAGTCGGCGGCCGCACCGATGGCGAACTCGGCCAACTCACCCTCAACGGCAGCGGCGGCATCAACCTCTTCGGCCCGCGCATCCGCACCCGCGGGGCCCAGAACTACAACGGCCCCGTCACCCTCGGCCCCGCCGTCACGCTTCAGAACATCGGCAGCCCCATCAACTTCAACGGCACCCTCAACGGTGCGGGCAACCTCACCATCGCCCCGGGCAGCGGTGCCACCACCTTCAACGGTAACGTCGGCGGCGTCACGCAACTCAACGCGCTGCTCATCAACGCTGGCTCCACCCGCATCTTCAACGGGCCCGTTGCCGTCGGCGTGCTCACCGTCTTCGGCGGCACCGTCGAGTTCAACGGCACCACCGCCGTGGGCACCGGTCTGCTCATCGCTGGCACCCTGGGCGGCTCGGGCAACATCACCTTTGCCCTGCCCCTCACCTGGGTCGGCGGCAACATGACCGGCACCGGCACCACGCGCATCGCCCAGTCCGGTGCGCTGGTCATCAGCGGCGGGCCCAAGACGCTGAGCCGCGCGATCGTAAACGAAGGGGCCATCTACTGGACCGACGGCGACGTCAACTTCGCTGGCGGCTCCCTCACCAACCAATCCACCGGTCAGTTCTTCGCCCAGAGCGACGGCCAGTTCATCGGCGTCAGCGGCAGCAACAGCCTCGACAACAGCGGCCTCATCGAACGCTCCGGCACCGGCGCGTCGGCCTTCAACAACCTGAACTACTCCAACCGAGGCGATGTCAACATCGTCTCCGGCAACCTCGCCGTGACACCATCTGGCGGTACGTTTACCGACGCGGGCACGACCACCATCGCCGCCGGCTCGGCCATGCTCGTCACCGGCAACTACACGCAAACCGAAAACGCCCGGCTGAACACGACCCTCGCGAACCAGGCCACGTTCGGTCGCATCACCGTGACCGGCACCGCGACCCTCGCTGGCGCGCTGGGCGTCACGCTCGACCCCGACTTCCCGCTGCCGGCCCCTGGCACCCGGTTCGATATCGTGACGGGCGCAACCCGCGTCGGCCAGTTCAGCGCCACGTTCCTCCCCAGTATCCCGGGCCGCAACCTCGACACGCTCTACGGCGACGACTTTGCCGCGATCGTCGTCCGCAGCGGTGCCGACTTCAACGGCGACGGCACCATCGACCCCGACGACCTCGCCGACTTCATCGCCGGGTTCTTCGGCAGCCCGCCCGACATCCGCACCGACTTCAACGGCGACGGCGTCATCGACCCCGACGACCTCGCCGACTTCATCGCGGCGTTCTTTGGCGGATGATCGCGCTGGTTCCACGATGGTACGCCCCCGCTGCGAGGCTCATCCCTGCTGGTCTTTTTCGATCTCGCGCGAGAGCCACGCGCGGGCGAACGCCCAGTCGGTCTTCACGGTGGCGGGGGCCACATCCAATGCCGCAGCGGTTTGTTCGATCGACAGGCCCGCAAAGTAACGGAGCATGACGACCCGTGCCTTGCGCTCATCGAGGGCCTCAAGGCGCGTGAGGGCCGCGTCCAGCGCCAGAATCTGGTCAGACTGCTCATCCGACTCGGCACTTGCCGCCACGGCATCTTCGCGCAGATCGAGCCGCGAGCGACCCCCGCCGCGCTTCTGGCGGCCTCGCGCGCGGGCGCGATCGATCAAAATGCGGCGCATCGCAATCGCCGCCGCACCGAAGAAGTGCCCGCGGCTGTTCCAGTGCGTCCCATCGGCTTGATCTGGGCCGATCAGTCTGAGATACGCTTCATGCACGAGGGCGGTTGGCTGAAGAGTCTGCGCCGCCCCGCAGCCCTCTTCCTTGGCCATATTCGACGCGGCCAGTTTGCGCAGTTCGTCGTAGATCAGCGGCAGCAAGGCTTCGGCTGCTTTGGGGTCGCCCTTGCCAGCGCTCTCAATGAGCAGCGTGACATGCCGCGCGGGATCGTTGGGTGGTGACGACTGAGTCATGGCGACAGGGTATCGCCGCTCGAACCGATCGAGAACGATTACGCGCACCCGGCAAAGTACGCCGCGATGTAGTCGCTCAGGTCATCCGGATCGGTCGTGTCGGAAAAGTTGTAATCACCCTGCGGGCAAGGCGGTACCGCGAAGTAGCACGCGATGTAATCCGCGAGATCATCCGGATCGAGGTTGCCGTCGGCGTTCAGGTCGGCTCGGCAACCGATTTCGTCCGGGCAGGGGCCAAATCGGGCGATGCCGTAGGCGACGAGCGGCCCGGCCTGCTGGAAGTTGCCGCCGACGAAGAGCGCCTCGTTGCGAACGTGCAGGCCGAAGATGCCCGCGAAGTTGCCCGTGATAGGAAAGGCGACGCCGCCGCCCACGGGCACCCACTGGTTCCCTTCGAGGCGATAGAAGTAGTTCTCGCTGCTGTCGGCGGTGAGCCCGGCGTACAGGTGCGGCCCGTCGCCAGCATCGAACACCGCCAAGGACGTGCATCGGCCGCCCAGATTCTGACCGATGCGCTGCCACACCGCACCGTTCCACGCAGCGATCGAAGTCGATTGCCCGCCCACGCCCATCTCATAGCCACCGGCAAACAGGCGGGTGCCCGTGCCGTCGTTAAAGAGCGCGAAAGCGGAGACATCCGACGACACGGCCCGGGTGGCGAGCGTGCCGGCCCGCTGCCAGGTGGTGCCGGTCCATCGCGCGACGAGCGGCGCGGAGACGCCATTGACAAACGAGAAACGCCCGCCGATGAACAGTTGGTTGTTGAAGACCGCGATGGCAAACACGACGGGCGACAGTTGGCCAGAGATGCCCAGGTCGTTTGGACCACCGATGTTGGACCAGGTGCCCGAGGCCGGATCGAAGAGCGCGATGCCGTCGGCGCTGGCGGTGCCGATGGAGGACCATCCGCCACCCACCACCAGCCGTTGTTGCCCGGCGGCAGGTTCCCAGGTGAAGAGCGACCAGACGCTGCCGCGATTGAGTGCGCTCCAGCCGGTGTTCATGTCGTGCCACGACATGCCGTCCCACCGCGCCAGCGAGGCGGAGTTGGGAACAGGGTTACCGTCGTTGCGCGCCGCACTGAAGTAGCCACGAGAATCAGGTTCGGCGTGCCCGCGATGGTGAAAGGGTGCAACGCCGCGGCGTAGCCATTCGTGCTGCCGATATCGATGCTGCCCAGGGGCGACCACGCGCTCGACGCCGGGTCGAATGACGCAACCAGGTTCGTCGCCAGCGGCCCGGCCTGGCTGAACGCGCCGCCGATCACCAGCCGGCCATCAAACGTCGTCATCGGGCCGACATACGCGCTGTGCGGATCGGCAATGCCCGAATCGCCGGGCTCGCCCGCGAGGAACCCCGGCCCGGTGCAGGGCTGAGCCGCGGCAAGGTGGGCAAACGCGAGCGCGGATACCCCAAGGGCTGGGGCGACGAATCGAGTGGGCTTCATGGCTCCGAGAAGGTACCGCGCAATGGCCTATCGGGCCATCCTTCCGGAGGCCGAACGAATCATTTTCGCGGGACAGAGGGGAACGGGATCAGGGCTCGACTCGGAGAGTCGAGGTACCCAGGACCCGGTGCCATTAGCCGCCGTTGTTCTGATACTCGTACGACGCGCGGATGTTTCGCTTCATATAGCCGCCCGCCGACGCACGGACCGCGTTGACCACGACGCCCACGAACTCCGCTCGTGACTCGGCCAGTTGGTCGCGCACGCGGGCGATCAGGCCTCGCTTCTCGGCCAGGGCCCGCACAACCAGCGTCACGGCATCGCAGCGGTTGGCCAGCGCCAGACCATCGCCGGCCACCATCGCCGGGGCCGTATCGATGATGACCAGGTCATAGCGATCCGTGGCTTCGCGCAGGAGGGCGGTCATGCCGTCGGTGGCCAGGCGCTCGGGGATGCCCCGCGCGGCCGGCGCGCCGGCCGCGAGCAGGTGCAACCCCTCGACACTCGTGTTCTGCACGGCCTGTTCGAGCGACGACTTCTTGCCCAACACCTCGCCCAGGCCCGGGCCCTCGCCCAGTTTGAAGACGCGATGGAGGGCGGGGCGGCGCAGGTTGGCGTCGATCAGCAGCACGCGCTGGTCGGCCGCGGCACAGGCCATGCCCAAGTTGGCCGTGACCGTCGTCGTGCCCGAGCCGGGCATCGCGCCGAGCATGAGCAGCGAGCGGTGCCCGCCCTGCTGAAGTTTCTTGAGCAGGCCCGGGTGCATCTGGCGGAAGGCCTCGGCCATCGCGCCGCTGGGGGCGTCCTTGAACGCCGTCTCGGGCGCGGCGGGCTTGGAGGGGTCGTCGGCCGCGAGGGGGACGAGGCCCAGCAGGCGCAGACGGGGGATCATCGCGATGTCGGACGGACCCTTCACGCGCTGGTCGAGCACCTCGCGGAGCACGATGCCGCCGCCGGTGAGGCCCAGCACGAGGATCACGCCCGCCGCGAGCATGATGCGCAATCGGGGGAAGGCGAGTTCTTCGGGTGAACGCCCACGCTCCAGCACGCGCATGCGGCCCACACGCTCGGCACCCTGAAGGTCAACCTTGGCCTGCTGGATGTCAAGGTTGGCGATCGCGTCCTGCAGTTTGTCCGCCTGCACATCGCGCTGGCGGCCGAGGTTGTCGTACTCGGCGGTGGCCTTGACAATTTCCTGCAAGCGGCCCAGGGCCGCGTCGTATTTCGTGCGCAGATCCTTGGTCTGGGCGTTCAGGCCATCGATCGCCTGGCGGGTACGCTCCAGCGTTGACTCGAAGACCATGCGCGTGGCCTTCTCGCGCTGGTCGTTGAGTTCCTGTTCTTTCGCCGCCAGCAAGGCGTTGAGTTGCAGAATCTCGCGGTGATTCGGGCCCATGTTGCCCGCGATCTTCGCGTCGCGGTTGGTCTTGATGGCCGAGATATCCGCCTGCACGGAGGCGACGAGTTGCGAACGCTCGGCCTCCTCGCGCATGGCCTCGTCGTATACCGGGCCAGTCTCCGACTTGAGTTGCCGCTCCATCCGGTCCAGGTTGCCTCGCAGGCGCTCGAGGTCGCGGCTCATGTCCACCAGCGTGGGGCCGATGATCTCCACATCGCGCCGCGCGGCGCTCTCGTTGGTGTTGTTGGTCTCGAGGTTGTACTCGCGCAGAATCTTGGCCCGCTGGTCTTCAAGCCGGGTGATGTTGCCACGCAGTTCGGTGATCTGCTTGTTCAGCACGTTGCGGATTTCCGTTGTGTTCGCGGCATTCTCGATGCCCAGCACGCGCCAGTAGACGTCGTGCACCGTGTTCACCAGCACCGCCGCGTCGTTGGGCGTGCGGGCCGAAACCGTCAGTTCCAGCAGATTCGTGCCCGTGACGGGGCGGGCCGCGATCACGTCCTTGAGTTCACGCGAGGCCTCGCCCTGGTCCACCGTGCCGTTTTCGAGCAGGTAGTCGTTCAGCCAGCCCACTTTCTCGGCCTTGAGGCGCGGCTCACGCACCGCGTCGCGCAGCACACGCTCCGACACCATGATTCGGGCCTGCGTCATCAGGTACCGCTCGAACTCCTGCTGGTCCGTGCGCTCCGAATCCGCCGAACCCACCACGCCCACCGGCGGCAAGCCCTGATAGATCACCGTGGCGCGATACTCGGGCCAGTACTGACGGCACACGAAGAACGCCGCCGTGCCCAACATCAAACCGGCGATCACAGCAGTCCCAAGCAGATACTTGTACTGCTTGAGCAGCCGCACCGGGTCGATCGTTGGCGTCACGCCCGCGGCACCGCCACCGCCACCCCCCCCACCGGGCGCGCCGGCGGGTCGAGGGCCCGGGCTGAAGGCGGCGCGAGGAGGCGGCGGAGGGGCAATGCTCATGGCGTATCTCGTTCAATGACCGGCAATCGCCGGCGGGGCTCTTTCTTCGACTTCAAGTCCGAAAACCGGCCAACCAATCAACCAACGAATCCCTGGCAGCGTGCCCGCAGGGTAGAGAACAACAGGATGCATCGGCGATCCGGCACTCCCG
The DNA here is from genome assembly GCA_964588585.1 of uncultured Phycisphaeraceae bacterium. GTDB lineage: Bacteria > Planctomycetota > Phycisphaerae > Phycisphaerales > UBA1924 > JAEUIX01. The sequence continues at coordinate 102,354 of CAZPPX010000008.1, read as the reverse complement.
GTTCGCACGAACAAAGGGGGAACGAATCACTCGCGGCCCCGTGGCAGCGCTCGAACCCATCACCGACCCTGATCCAGTTTCCGTCGCACGTCCGTGTACTCCTGCTGGAACTGCGCCTTGATCCGCGCATCCGTGTTCATCATCCGCTCGGCATCATTCAGGGAGCGGCTCGCACCCTGCCGGTTCCCCTTGGCCAGTTCAACCTCCGCCAGGTGAATGAAGATCGGCACCTGCTGCGAGGGCAACCCCGCCGCGCCCAGCGCCTTCTTGAACGTCGCCTCGGCATCGGCCACCCGTGCCAACGCCAACTGGATCACGCCCAGCGTATCGAGGAAGTTCGGGTTGCTGGGCATGATCTCGCACGCCCGGGTCGCGTGCTTCAGTGCCTCGTCGTGCTTGCCCATCTGACGGCTCAGCGCATACGCCAGGTTATTGAGTTTCTCCGGCTCGTCGGGGTTCATACGCAGGTACCGCGTCCATACTTCGACGGCCAGCGGGTACTTCTTGGTGCCGTACATCAAGTCGCCCAACAGCCCGATGGCCGAGAGGACCGCCGCCTGGTTCGTGTTCACCGCGATGAGTTGGTCGAGGTCCTTCAGCCCATCCTGCTCGAGCGTTGGCTCCATGAGTTTGAAACGGATGATCTGGGCCCGGAAGGGGTCAGTAAATCCTGCCGCGGGTTTCACCGAATCCAGGAACTTCATGAGTTCGGGCAGTTTGCCCGCGTACATCTCGCCAGCATCCTGGAAGAACGCCCCGGCGGCCGCGGCGTTTTCGGTGGCCAGCATGCCGAAGGCCGTGCGCATGTCGGCCTGCATCTCGGCAGCGCGGCCCTCGCGTGCCGCCACCTTGGCCCGCATCGTCAGCAGCGTGGGCCACTTCTCCGTCTCCGCGCCCGGGTGCGCGAGCACGGCTTTGATCTTCGTCAGGTCGGGTTTCGCCTGCGCCATGATCGTGTCGCAATACGCCCGCGCCAGCGGTGGCGTCTGCACCGTTGCCCACGCCTTGGCGTAATAGTCGGCCGCCTTGTCGATCTCGCCCTGCTTGCGGAGCAGGTCGCCGCCCATCATCTTCCAGCGCGGATCTTCGCTCCGCTTGATGGCTTCCTCGATCTGCGCCAGCGCCCCGGCGCTGTTGCCCTGGTTGGAAAGCAACTCGATGATGTCGCCACGAATCGCGCCGTCGTCGGGGTTGAGCGCCAGGCCATCTTGAAGAATCTTGGTGGCCTGGTCCGCCGAACCCAACGCCGCGCGGACGCGCGCCAGCAGCCGTCGCGCCATCGTCATCCGGGCCTCGAACTTCAGCGCCGACTCCAGGTCCGTTGCCGCGTCACGCAGGGGCTGAAGCACCGGATCATCCGGCCCGGTCGCCCGTGGCGTGCCCTCCATCAGCGACGTGAAGAACTCCGCCCGCTTGTAGAACCCGATGGGCGAGTTGGGCTGCTGGCTGATCGCCGCATCCAGGTGCCGCCGTGCCGCGGCTTTATCCTTCATCCCGACCGCCACCTCCGCCTTCAGCAGCAGCAGTTGCTGGTCATCGCGGATCCCGTCCTGACCGGCCTTTTCGAGCAGGCGCTGGGCCGCTTCAAGGTTCTTGTCGTTCAGGTGCGCCTCGATCACCCGGTACCGCAGACGGTTGCCCTCGTCCTTGCACTTCATCGCCTCGGTGTAGTGCGTCACGGCACCCTTGTAATCCCGCTGCTGGAAGGCCAGGTCGCCCAGTTCACGATCGATCTCGCAGCCCTCGGCGGTCTGCAGGGTCCGGTACTTCAGCAGCACCTCTTTGGCCCCGGCATAGTCGCCGCACGCCACCAGGAACTCGCGATACGACGCGACATAACCCAGATTCATCCCCCCCGCCGGCAATCCCGCGATAAACGTGTCCCAACGGGTCTTGGCACCCTGGATATCGCCCTGGGTCGCCAGCCACTGCGCATCCAACTGCATCGCGGGGTAGTCCACCGACTTGGCCAGCAGCGTATCAAGCACCGTGCGGGCCTCGGCCCAGCGCTTGGCCTTGATCAACAGGGCCGCCAGTTCCAGCCCGCTTTGGCGGTCATCCGCGTTGCGGCGAAACTGGATCATCCGTCGGTCGATCGCGAACTCGACATTGCCGATCTCGCCTTCGAGCGCCAACAGGATGTCGGCATAGTCCGCATCGCCGCCCGCGAAGTTCTTTGACTCGCGGGCAAACAGCAGCGCGTCATTGAGCCGCTTCAGACCGATCAACGCCCGGCACTTGCCCTTGATGTTCTCCACGTCGTCGGGCTTGCACTGGATCGCTTTCTCGAACGCCGTGAGGGCTTCGTTGAACTGCCCCTGCTGCAGGCGGATCACGCCCAGCAGCCGGTGCCCGATCGGGTTGAGCGGGTCCTGGTCGATGATCTGCTGCGCCATCGCCGCCGCCTGAGGCAGTCGGCCTTCCATCTGCTCGATGCGGATCATGAAGATTTTGCCGTTCACGCGATCAATGTTCTTCTCGGTCGCCTTCTCGGCCAGCACGCGGATCTCGGCCTTCAGCCGGGCCGCGTCTTCGGGCTTGGCTGCCGCCAACTCGGCCATCTTCTCGTCGAACATCGCGCTGATGTACAGCCCGTTCTCCGGGTCGATGGCCTTGGCTTTGTCCAGTTCGGCGCGGGCCGGGGTCATCTGGTTGTTACGGCGGAACAGTTGGTACCGCAACAGGTGCTTGGCCAGCGGCGCGATCCCCGGCTGCTCGTCGATCATCTGCGCCTGCACCTCGACCGGGTCTTTCGCATCCACCAGGCGACGCAGGAACGCGCACTCCTTGTTGGTGGGCTCGGCCTTGATCGCGATGTCGAGCACTTTGGCCGCGGTCTCGCGATCTTCCAGGATCAACAGCGCCCGCGCGATCGCCGCCGCGGTGCGACCGTTGAGTTTGCCCAGTTTCTCCTGGCTCGTCGCCAGTTCGCGGAGCATCGCCAGCGCGCCCGCCGAGTCGGGGGGCGAGGCCGTCACTTTTTCCTGCGCCAGGTTCAGCGTGCGGATCACCGGGTCATCCGACTGACCGCCCTTGGCGAGGTCTTCGACGGACTTGATCTTCTCGCGCAGTTTCTCGTTCTCCGGCAGCATCCCGGCGAGTTCGCGGTAGTACTTCAGCGCCTCCGGGAAGTCCTGCAGTTGCTCGTTCACCTCGCCCAGTTTGATCATCGTGACCACGTCGGTCTGGTTCAGGTTCAGGGCCTGCTCGAGTTTGAGTTTCGCCGCCCCGTACTGCTGCTGGCTTAGCAGAACGTCGGCGAGGAGCCGCAGGGCCTGGGCGTCGTTGGGGTTCTGATCCGTATAGGCGGACAGCAGTTTGCGCGTCTCGATCAGGTCGCGCTCGCAGAACTTGATCTTCGCGTCCAGCAGCAGCAGCCGGGGCGACTTCCCGTACTGCTCGCGCAGGCGGTCGCGATACGTCCGCGCATCGGTCAACCGCTTGGTCCGCTCGGCATCGTCCTTGGCCGATTCCCACATCGCCAGCGAGGCATCCGCCTGCCGGGCCAGCGACTCTTCCCGGAAGATGAACAGCAGCATGCCGTCCATGCCCACCGGCAGATTCGATCGCGACACGAACTTCTCATACGTCTGAATCGCCCGCTCGTACTCGCGGGCGCTGATCTCCAGTTCGCCCCGCTTGAACGCCAGCAGCACGTTGTCGGGCATCGCCTTGCCCACGTGCGCCAGCATCTCGTCCACGCGCTTCATCGCGTCGGGCATCCCGGCCCCCGTCGTCATCGCGCACACCTGGAACACCAGCAGCGCATCTAGCCCCTCGGGCGGCTCGGCCATCACCTGCTCGATCAACCGCTGCACCTTGGGCTGCTGCGCGACATAGAAATCGCCCGCCGCCTGGCGGCTATCCCGCACTCGGCTCGCCTCCATGATCTCCATCTGCGTCAGCGTCCACAGCACCGGCAGGTTCGCCTTCGGGTGCGCTTCCACAAACGCCGCCAGACGCCGACGACCTTCCGCCGTCATCTTCTCGGCATCGTCCAGGTCGCGCCGCTCGCGGCTGCGCTGCGCCTTCACCCGGTACCAGTCGCCCAGGCTCGCCATCGCCTTCGCGTCCGAAGGCTTCACCTTCAGCGTCGCCTCCAGATCGTCCTTGGCCTTGGTCAGGTGATCGTCGGTCGCGTTGTTGACCATCGACACCCAGATCGTCCGCGACATGCCGCGGTAATACCGCAGAATGCGGGCGTCGTCCGACTCCTGATCGGTGAACCCGCGCAAGATCGACTCCACCTGCTCGATATACGCCTCCCACTGGCTCGCCGCGGGCGGGAACAGGCGATACTGGAAGTGCAGCATGTCCAGGATCGGCTTCTGCGCCTCGGCCACACCGGGCTGCACCTCCGCCAGACCTCGCATCGCGGGGATGTACTCTGCCGAGAACCGGTCGTTGAACGCCTGGGCGGTCGCGGGCACGATCTTCTCGAGCGCCCCGATCCACTTGTGCACATACTCCGGCTTCACCTTCGACTTGCTCACCGCCTTCGAATACGAAGACGCGGCCTTTTCATACTCCCCCTTGGCGACGAACTCATCGCCCGCCTTGGCGTGGTCGGCCGCGCTCTTGGTCGCCGCCTTGGCATAGATCAGCGCCAGTCCGCCGGCCACGACGATCACGCCCGCAGCCAGCAGGGCGACAAACTTCACGTTCACCTTCGATGCCATGGGAGTTCAACCTTCCTTCATCAGCGACGATCAAACCGTCGCGGGAGTCCGAGAATCAGCCGGGTCTAAAGAGGCGGGAGGGGGCCATTGTTCGCTTCTCTGAATCGCCCATCCGTGCCCCCTGCTTGGGGACTTGTGGGGGGTTGGGAGGGTTTGCGCCCCTAAGGCTTGCCCGCTTCCTTCGCCATTCGTGCTTTCTTGGGGTTTCCCACAGGGTATTCGCCTCGTTCGACCTCGGCCCAATCCGGCACGCATCGCATCACCTCGGGCAGCAGGTCGGACAGCAGCGACCCGGCCCACGCCGCCAGTTCCTCTGCCGACCTGGCCCGGTCGCTCGACACCTGCACCTTGCAGTAATACGCGTAGTCGTTTTTCAGGTCGAAGGCCAGCAGACGAACCCCCTCGGCGGACGCGCACCACCCACCGTTGGCCACAAAGAAGTACCCGGCAAACAACTTGTGCCCGCTTTTGGGGTCGGCGTATTCGCTCACCCGCAGACACAGGTTTTCCACCCCCATCGGCAAGGTCACCAGCACCCCGGGGGCGTCGGTGAACGAGTTGGGCAGTTTGGCCCGGTACAGGCCTTCCATCCCCTTGGGTGGATCATCATGTCGCCGCCACTCGCGGCGGTCGAGCGGGAGAGGCACCTCGCGGGCCGTGCCCACCAGTTGGAACCCGCCGCCGACCAGGCACCGCTCGGGCACATGGGGCACGGCATCGATGCTGCCGGTGTAGTAAGCCAGGTGCAGGCCGAGCGCGGGCAGCGCCTCGCCTGTCGGGCGAGGCGGCAAGGTCAAGCCGGTCGTCGGCACCGGGGCCTTCGCGCCATAGGTGCGGGAGATCGTGTTGAGTGTGCCCAGTTCGTCGAGTTCGTCTTTGCTCATCTCGGCATCAAGTCCGAGTCGTTTCCAGTTCGCGGTTTCCACTGGCAGCGCAGGCAGTGTGCGATCGAAAGGCGCCTCGATGGGCAGTTTCTTCAGGTGGAACCCAGCCCAGCGCGTGACCGCAGGGAGGGCGAAGGCGGAGGATGCGAGTACGAGCAGGGACACGGCCACCGCCGGGGTCGTGAGGGCACGCCAGTTGATCGGGCCGGGACGCCACCAAGACGGGGGTGGGGACGGGGTGGCCGACTTGGGTGCTGTGGGCTCCACCACCACACGGTTCAGGGCCCACGCGATGCCCATGTAGAGCAGGAACGCCGGCACCAGCAGGATGTACCCAACCACCATGTGGCTTTCACCCTGGGCCAATGCCGGGTTCACCAGCGACAAGGCCCCGAGCGTCGCGACGCGCAGGATGTTCATCAGGATGGCCACGGGCATCGCCAGCATGAGCAGCACCACCCGCTGCCACCAGTATCTCGCCGCCACCAGCGCCACCGCCGCCGCGAGCGCCACGAAACCGATGACCATGCGCATCCCGGCACACGCCATCGCGACATTGAGCGGGATGATGTTCCCGTTCGAGTCCTGCACTTCCAGCACGTTGCCGCGCAGGTCGCAGGGGATGCCCACGATGTTCAGCGTCGCCGAGGCACCCTGCGAGGCGATCAACTGCAACTCGAACGTCAGCGGCACCATGATCTTTTCAGCCAGCGTCACGCCAAAGACCAGGTACACCAAGGGCAGAAACGCCACCCGCATGAACCCCGGGCCCAGCAGCAGCAGCACCAGGCCGAACAGGCTCAGGATCATGCTGAACCCGCGGAACATGTGGTTGTTGAAGGCCGTCACCAACTGAAAGAGGGCGTAGCAGGCGATCCCGAGGACCAGCGGGATCAGCCCGGGCCAGAAGACGCAGGCGCGAACCTTCGCCAGTTCGGCCCGGCGCACCCACAGCAGGTAGACCGAGATCAGGGGGACGAAGTAGGAGTGCGACCAGTCGGGGCTGGTCCAGGCCTGAAAGTTCTGGACGTAGAAAAAATGGTGGAAGAGGGCCGCCCAGGCGATGGCGATGACCCCCATCACCACGAGCGCGGTTGGCGTGAGGGCCAGGCCGCCGGGGCTGCCGGGTGTGGACGAGGTACCCGCCGGAGTCGTCGAACCGGAATGGGCACCTGTGCTCACGGCGTGGCTCTCGGAAAAATGACCGACGTAGGGCGTACCGACTCAGCAAAGATCGGCACCGCTCGATGGGGGCATGACCGCCAGCCCGGCCATGAACACGCGGGGCGGCGATTGGCTCTCGGCTCCTCGGGCGCGTGGACGACGCCCGGGGTGATACGAAAACCGACCCGAGTTCGTTCGTCCGCCCGTGCTGATCGCCGGATCAACGCGAGATACGCCGCGGGCCAAAGACGCCGTCATCAAAGTTTCGATCGAGGATAAACCCGAACCCATAACTGAAGCGGAAGCCCTGGCGGACGACCGCGAGGGGGAAGGCCCAGAAGTTGGTCCCGACGTTGATGACGTCGTCGGGCTTCAGGAAGATGTCGGGCATGGTGCGCTCAGAGATGGCCCGGTAATCAAGCCGAACCGTGGCTTGCCGGTCGGGGGCGACCATGCGAGTCAGGTCCATGCGCTCGGGGATGGCGATGTTCGACAGGCCACCGGCCGACGCGATGGCGCGCTCGATGGTGAGGCGGCCATTGGCGGGGAGCGAGTAGGTGCCGGGGCGGTTGACCTCGCCCATGACATACACGATGCCTTCGGGGGCTGAGGGCACGCGGATGACGTCGCCCGGACGGATGACGATGTTGAACTGGGCCGAGCCCGCCAGAAGGGGTGCCATGGGCACCTCGATCACGCGCTGGGTGACGAGTTTCTCAGCACCCGGCACCGTGGGCGGCTGGAAGGGGTCTTTCCCGGGCTGGGGCGCGGGGACGGCCACGACCGGACCACCACCCGGAGGCGGAGGCATGCCCGGGACGGGGGTCGGGTCGCCAGCCGGTACGCCTGGAGCGGGCGCGGGGCGCGGCCCGCCAGCCATGGGCGTGCTCGATGGACGGCTGCTGCGGATGCGCGTGACCTGCATCCACTTGCCATCGCGGAAAACCCAGAACTTCTCATCGGGTTCGACGGGTGCGGCTGCGGGTGCTGGCGCGTCGGCGGCGGGCGTGGCCGGGGATTCGGCGGGCATGGGTGTGGACGCGGGCGCAGCGGGTTTCGCGTTGGGATCGACGGGAACCGGGGCGGGACGGCGCTCTTCGCCTGGGAGGTCGATCGGCGGTTCCTTGGCAGGCGGATTGGCCGGTTGACGGCTCGCGCCACCCCCCCCCCCCGCGACCGCGCCGGGCAGCACACCCGGGTTGCCCACCGGGCCGGTGGGCTTCACTTCCTTGGGCTTGGAGAGTTCATCGATGAGGTCGATGACGTTCTCAGGTGGTTTTGCGGGGGCAACAGGATTGGCCGGCGCGGCAGGTGCCGGCTGGGGGGCGCGGGGGCCCGCGCCACGGAGCACTTTTTCCGTCAGCGGGATGTAGCGGATGACGTAGACGCTCTGCACGTTCTCGCTGAAGCGCCCGGCGGAGGTCAGGGCTTCGAGCAGGCGGTAGTCGGGGCGGGGAATCGGGTACAGGCCGGGGCTGTTTACGCCCCCGAGGATGTTGTAGGTGGATCGACGGGGCACCGTGACGGCGACCGACACGATGGGCTCGCGCGTGAACAGGCCCTTGTCGATCAGGGTCTGGGCAACGAGCGCCTGCACGTCTTCTTCCGTCAGGCCGTCAACAAACAACCGGCCGATGCGGGGAATATCGATGTACCCCCGGCTATCCACCGGGCGCGGGAACGCTTCGTCGGTGTCGGGGCGGAACAAGTCCTGAATCCGCACTTCGAGCGAGTCGCCCGGCCCGAGGCGATAGGTTTCCACTTCGGGGATCAGGTCTTCAGGACGCACGCCGGTGGTCTCGACCGCGGCCGGCCCGACTGGCCCTTCGATGGAGGAGAGACGTTCGAGGATGGGCACGGTGGTCGGTGTGTTCTCCCAGCGACCGGTGACCGAGGGGTCCATATAGGAATCGAACTCGCACCCGGTAAGGGCGAGGAGCGAGAGGCCGAGCCCAGCCGCGACCATAACGGCACGGGTGGGGGTGGCAGGAGTACGAAGGGTGTGCTTGGCGGAAGCGCCCCGAGAAAGAGATGAGGTCACCGTTGCCGCTCCTTGCGTCCGATAATGAGGCTGAAAAAGGCAAAACAGGGGGCCATGAAGGTAGCACAAGTAGGCTCGTGCTGCGCGGACCAGCGGCACCGCCCGCCCGGAGCGGGCGCGCAGGACCGATAGTCCACATACCAGCATCGGCCAGCGGGTGTTCGGACGTGAGGATTCTGTGGGTGTGGGGAAGTTGGCAGGGGCTCAGGCTGGCCTAGTTGCACGCGGTGAAGTACGCCGCGATGTAGTCGGCGAGGTCGTCGGGGTCGGTGAAGCCGTCGGCGTTGAAGTCGCCCAGTTCGCAGGGCGGGTTCTGGAAGTAGCACCCGATGAAGGAGGCGAGGTCGTCGGGATCGGTGGTGCCGTCGCCGCCGAAGTCGGTGGGGTTGATGAAGCGGAGGGTCCAGATGTCGGGCAGGGGCGCATCGGCGCCGGCGCGACCGCCGACGAGCAGGAGCGCTTCGCGGGCGGGATCGAAGACCGCGATGTGGCCGGCTCGCGCGGATGGGCCGGCGGGCAGGATGCGGCGTCGCCAGAAGGAGCCGTCCCACTCCCAGAAGTCGCCGAAGGGGAGGCCGTCTTCGTCGCGGCCGCCGATGAGAAGGGCGAGGCGGCGGTAGGGGTCGAAGGTGAAGGTCGCGATAGCGCGGGGGAAGGGGGCGGGGAGGTTGGGGTCAAAGAAGCGTTGAGACCAGGCGGTGCCGTCGAACTCCCAGAGGTCGGCGAGGGTCTGCCCGGAGGCATCGAGGCCGCCGAAGAGGACGAGGCGGTTGCGCGCCGCGTCGAACGTCATGGCGTGGCCGGTGCGGGCGGGCGGGCGCGGGCCAGCGGGATTCAGGAGTTGCCAGTTGCCGGTAGAGGCAAGGGACCAGAGGTCGTTCCGGGGGCCGGAGGCGTCGCTGCCGCCAAAGAGGAGGGTGCGCTGGGCGAGGGAGTCATACGCGAGGGCGTGGCCGACACGGGGGGAGAAGGAGGCGGGCGCGTCGAGACGCTCCCACGAGGTGAAGGCGGGGTTGAAGAGGTAGGTATCGCCCGAGAGTCCGGTGGTGGCGGTGAGGCCGCCGGCGAGGATGGCGCGCTGGCGCTGGGCGTCGAAGGTCATGGCGTGGCTGCGCGTGGGCGGCGGGACATCGCCTGAAGGCCCCAGCGTGACGAAATCGCCAGTCCAGCGCCGGGTGTCGCCCAGGAAGGCGGGGCCGGTGGACGCGGCTGAGCCGCCGAAGAGGATGACTTCTCCCGCGGCGGGGCCCGAGGAGATGAATGTGGCGGCGGATTCGGCGCGGGGCGTGACCGTTCCGTTTTCAGGGAACCAGCGCAAGCCCAAGGTGAGTTCGATCGTGGCTGGGCTGGAGACGGTGATGTTCACGCCGTCGGAGACGACGAGTTCATAGGTGCCGGCATGGCGCGCGGTGAGGTAGTCGATGGCATAGGTTGACGAGGTGGCCCCGGGGATATTGGTGCCGTTGCGGCGCCATTGATAGGACAGGTTGGGGCTGGCCGAGTTGGCGGCACCGGAGAGCGTGACGCGCGAGCCGATGCAGGCCTGGCGGGAAACGGGCTGAGCCGTGAAGACCGGGGGCGGGTTGGGGGAGGTGTTTTCCACGAAGAAGAGCGTGTAGATGCCCGGGCCGCCGGAATCGAAGAGGTGGACCAGGCGTTCGGGGCCGACGGGCGCGGAGCCGTCGCGGACGATGCGGGCCGTCTGCCAGTGATTGGCCCCGGCGAGGATGACCCGGCCATCAGCGCGGACGACGCGATCGAGGCGGAGCGTCGCGTTAAAGGGGTCGTTCAAGCGCAGGTAGACAAACCCGGAGGGCGCGGAGGGAAGGGTGACGGTGGCCGTGCGCGCGGGCTGGTTGATGCTCACGGCAGCCGCGGTGAAGGCTTGCACGGGCGCGACCGCGCCATTCGAGAGGTGCACGCGATCGGCGAGGCTGATGGGGTCGGGGATTTCGTTGGTGAGGAAGTCCCACTGCTGGTCGTCCGTCGGATCAACGACGCGGACGCTGTGGGTGGTGGCGAAGATGTCGACGCTATCGATGAGGGTGAGGTTGCGGGTGTTGAAGCCGTTGAGGCTCTCGAAGGAGGCGGAGAAGTCCTCGAAGCGACCCTGGAGTGACGAGGTGAGCAGGAAGCGGGCGGTGCCGACCTGGCCGGGGCCGATGTCGCCAAAGTCGACGGTGAGGGACGGGCTGACGGGTTGGATACCGACCTGGGCGCCGATGATGCGGAAGTCGATGGCGCCCTGCACGTTTTCGATGATCTGTGGCTGGGAACTGGTGATGCGGACGTTGCGGGCGGTGCCGGCACCGGCGTTCTGCACATGCAGGCCGAGCGTGAAGGGGAGTGAGGGCTCGACCTCGGCGGTAAAGGGATCGTCGGCGAAGACGAGGCGTTCGAGGAAGTACTTGAGCGCCAGGCTGGGGTTGGGGAGAACAGTGATGGGCACGGGGAAGAGGGGCACGGTGACGCGCTGGCCATCGACCGTGTACGCGAAGAAGCCGCCGACGGCGTATTGGACGGGTGCCGAGGGGGCGGCGAGATCGCCTGGAACGATTTCGAAGGCGACGCTGGAAGAGCCCATGGCGGGTACGGCACCGTCGCCATTGATGCCGCCGATGTTGCTGAGGATGGGCGGCAGGAAGAAGAACGGCGCATCCTGGGAGTTGGCGGAGGTGCGAGCGACGATGGCGCCGCTCTGATCGAAGACACGGACTTCGAGGAGGAACTCGCTCAAAGGCTCGCCGCCTTCGTTATCCACGTTCAGCGTGGCGCGGAAGGTGTTGCGGGTGAGCACGGCTTCCTGGTCGATGCGGACACGCACGCGGGCGCAGATGCCCTGGCCGACCTGGGTGCGGGCGGTGACGAGCTGGTTGGCGGCGTATTCGACAGCAGCATAAGGATCATCGTGGCCCTCTGCTTCATTGGCTTCCGCCGCTGTCTGAGCCTGCGCCGAGATATATGCACCGATATCTCTTGCCAGGAAGTCCTCACTCTCGCCGATCGGCACGTCGGCATAGTCAACAATGCCAGCGTCGTTATACAGAATCGTGCGGTTCCAGCGGTCGCACAAGCGTGATGCGACAGCATCGGGAAGGCCACTCGGTAGATCTGTTAGCAACATCGACCGCTCGCTCGCGGCGATGTACTCACCATCTGCGGTGTCGAGCGCGGTTGCATCCATGAACCGCGTGAGCCACTGACCAGCCGCTATCGTATCTTCAATCTGTAGAACGAGTGGATCGCCAAACAGATAGATAACCGGACCAATAATCTGGGCCAAACGACGCTCTTGGGTTTCGAGATATCGCAACTCGACGGAAGTCAATGGTGGATCGCCGCCCTCGAATGGCCATATCCAGTTACGAATGCGCTGAAGGGTGGCGCCGACGGGATTGCACTCCAGTGCTGTGCTGGAGTCAGAGCAGTTCGTTCGGCAGGCGTTTCGAAGGCCGCACAAGCACTCATAGAACTTCAGAGGAGTTGTCACTATTCCCGGCACGCGGACGACAGTCCGCAAAATGCGCTTAATGGCAACCTTTTCGACGGCACATCGCAAGGCGCGAGCTCGACGCTGCATGGAGGTTTCGTTCGGCGGTGCTTCGCGACAGGAACTACCCGCCTGCCCGGAGCCAGACACTCGCTCATACCCAGGCAAACAGTTCAAGTGCGCCTGTAAACAGCTAACCGCGCATGGGTCGCAGGGCACCCCCTGAACAGGATTGATCGGACCGCTACCTCCTGCTATGGGTGGGCCGCCACCGCCCCCACCGGAACCCCCGCCGCCGATGACAACTGGCGAACCAGGACAATCGTTAGGGGGCACTTGATATCCCACACCAGTGGAATATGTGCGTAACTCGCCGCAAAAGAGGTCCCAGAGAACGGTGGTGCTGGGCGCGCCGCAATCGGGGTTGCTGCCCGGGGGCCCGCGGGTGATGACAACGGGCACACCGACCTGCGAATTCGGGCCAAGTTCTCCAATGTTCTCGACGAGCGATGTGATCGTGAAGCCACCGCCCGGCGCGGTGTTGATTCGCACGTTGGACGCGGCGATGCGGCCGTGGTTAGTGATGGTGAAGACATATTGGGCCGAGCCGCCCGCCGGAATCGCGCCAAGTTCGATAAACGTGGGCTCAACAGTGATCACCGGCGCGGGCACGTCAGCCGCGAAGACGACTTCCACCGTGATGCGGTAGCGGTCTTCGATCGTCGAAGGAACGACCGACCAGTCGTAGCGGACGGTCTGCCGCGGCAGGAAGAGTTCGACCGGGGTGGTGAGGCCCGCGGCGAGGGTGAGGCTGGCGGTGGCCGAGCCGTGCTCGGGAGCGGTGACCTCGATGGCGTACGGGGCTTCGGCAAGATCGGAAAAGAGCGCTTCGCCCTCGGCGTTGGTTACGCCGGTGGTGACGACCGCGCGGGTGGTGAAGTCGCGCACGGTGACCTGGGCACCCTCCACGCGCGGGTTGCCCGCAGCAAAGAAGGTGAACTCATCGGTGGCGCGGACCAGCAGGTCGCCCCGGCCCAGGGAGACGCAGTTGACGACGTAACTGACGGTGGCAAAGGTGCCGGTGCCGGCGATGACGATGTCGCCGAAGTACTGCCCGAGGGGCTGGGTGAGCGAGGGGGCGAGCGTGAGGACGACCGACGCCTCGCCGCCGGGCGGGATGGTGCCGATCTGGGGCGAGGTGGCGACGAAGAGCCAGGATTCGGGCGGGATGTTGACGTTCACGCCCGTAGCGGGCTGGCCGCCGATGTTGCGGACGGTGAACTCAAGGGTGTGCTGGCGGCCGCGGATCATGGAGGTGACGAGTTGCGGCGACGACACCACCAGTTGGGGGAGCGGCGGCGCGATAGTGACGCTGAAACCAGCCGAGTCGAACGCGCCCTGGGCCGAAGATGCCCGAAGGGCAACAGCCCGATCGCCCGATGACCCGGAGGCGGAGGTGAGCGTGAAGGGGATGGTGGCGGATTGAAGCGGGTCGAGCGCCAGCGGGGGCACGATGCCCAGGGCCAGGCCCGCGGTCTCGCCTGTGAGCGTGACGGAGAGGCCGGTGAGGACGTTGTCGCCCAAGTTGCGGATGGTGAACTGGCCGGTGGCGACGCCGCCGGGGGTGACGCGGGCGGGCGCGCTGGCGATGGCGGCATCGAGGCCATAGAGGTTGAAGATGGCCTGCGCGGCAGGGGGCAGCGCCTGCGGGTGGGCGGCGGAGACTTCGTACGCGCCGGCCTCGGTGGGCAGGGGCTGGAACACATGCGTGAACGCGCCGGCGGCATTGGTGGTGACACGCACGGTGCGGAGCACGCCGCGGACCATCACGCGGAGATCGACCGGCGCGTTCGGCGCGGGCTGGTTGTCAGCCGTGCGGCGGGCGATGCCGGTGAGCGTGATGGGCGTGCCCGCAGGGCCGAAGAGCGGCGTGGCTTGCACCGTCGCGTTGTAGTCCGGCGCGAGCACGTCGACATAAGTGACGGCCGCGTTGTTGGCGTCATTGGGCTCGGCGATGGAGCCGCCAACATCGGTGCGCGCGACGAGGCGGTACCGGCCGGGAAGCGCGGGCAGCGTGAACGACGCGGTGCGGCCGACGGTGCCGCCCGGCGCGCGGACGGCAGTGGTGGTGAGTGCCGCGACCTGGCTGAGGCCGGTCGGGCTGAGCGGGTCTGGCTGGTTGTCAAGGCCGATGAAGAGGGCGTCGGACCAGGTGCTGTTGACGGTGCCGGGGCCGTCGTTGATGATGGTGAAAGAAGCCGTGGCGGCGCGGGAAACGTACGCCTCGCCCAGCAGGGCGACATCGGCAACGCGCAGATCAGGGAGGCTGGGCTGAAGGATGCGAACGGCGTGGGCGCGGGTGTTGTTGCCCTCGGCCCCCGAGCGCGGCTCGGGGAGTACGCCGGTGACATCGACGGCGACGATGAGGAAGTAGTCGCCCGAGAGGCCGGCGGGAATCGAGACACTGAGGGTGCGCGGCGCGGTGGCCGCGCCAGCGGCGAGGGCAGGGGTCCGAACGAACTGATCGAGAACGGTGTCGTCGCCGCTGGGTTGCTGATCGCGTGAGAGGAGCACGCGCTCGCCCCAGGGGCCGGGGGCTGCGGCGGTGCCGATGTTGCTGATGGTGTAGGCGATGGCGACGGATGTGCCGTCGTCGACCTGCGCGGGGGCGTCGATGGAGGCGACCACGAGATCGGGCGAAGGCGTGGGCGTGAGGTTGATCGGCGCGCTCGTCGCGAGGTTGTTGGTTTCGTTGGGCTCGGGGATGGCGGTGGCGTCATCGGCGCGAACGAGGATGAAGCGCGGGCCGCTGGCATCGAAGTTGGGCGGGAGCGCGACGGTGGCGCTGCCGGGTTCCGAGTCGATGGGGTTGAGCGCGTCGCCCGCGATAGTGGCGAGGCGCTGGGCCCCGCTGAGGGAACCGGCGGTGGGGCCGAGGTAGATGCCGATGGCTTGGCCGCCGATGGGCGCGGTGCCCTGGTTGGAGGCGGTCCACGAGACCTGGATGGATGAGCCGTAGACGGCTGAGGATGGCGCGATGACGTTGGCGATGGCGAGATCGGGCGCGGGCGGGGGCGAGATGGAGAGTACCGGCCCGGCGAACGTGTTGTTGGCGAGCGTGGCCTCGGCGATGGCCCCGGTGTCGTTCACTCGCACCAGCAACCGGAGCGATTCAGTCGTGAATCGCAGGGGCAGCGTCACGGTGAAGGGAATGGCGACTTGCGCGCCGGACGCGAGGGGCGTGCTGGTGGTGAGCGCGGGCGACAGGGCAAAGTCATCGCCCGAGAGCGTGCCATCGGTGGAGAGATAGAGGCGGTCGATGCGCTGGCCGACCGCGGCACCGCCGCCGGTGTTGGTGATGGTGATCGTGCCCGAGAGCGTGGTGCCCCAGGCCAGGCTGGTCGCTTGCGGCTGGAGCACGATGGGGGCAAGATCGGGCAGCATGACCGAGACGGGCACCGAGGCTGATGCGACCGTGCCGGCGCGGTCTTTCACGTTGAAGTAGAACGTGGTGCCGTGCTGGTTGATGAGGGAGAGGACGTTCTCAAAGGGCACGCAGGGGTTGGCGACGCTGGCGAAGCCATCGCCGATGTCGGCGGCGGAGAGCGCGGGTCGCCAGTCCCATTCGACCTGCACGATCTCACCCACCGGATAGAACAGATCGAGATCGGTGGCCACGCCCGCGAGTTGCAGGCAGTTGCCCGGGAGGACCGGCGCGTAGGGCCCGCCCGGCTGTGCGCCGGGTGGAGTGTTGGTGTAGGTGACCAGGGTCTGGTCGATGGCTTGCAAGCCGTCGGCATCGACCACGCTCACGCGGATGGGAACAGGGTTGGTCAGCGACAGGCCCTTGGCGAGCGCGGCCTCGCGCGGATAGGTCTCGTTCGCGCCGGTGCGGGTGGTTTCGTCGGCGATGCCGTCGGCACCGAGGTCCCACTGAATCGTGCGGATGGCGGCGAAGCCCGGCTCGATGCCGTCGGGATCGAAGGAGGCCGTGGCATCGGCGGTGAAGTCTTCGGATGTCGCCGACAGTTCATAGGGACCGCCAGCCCGCGCGACGGGCGGCGTGAGGAACCCGCGACGCAGCGCGACGGCGGAGTTGGAGACGACCTGCGTGATGGGCACGGCGGTGCCACGCTGGCCAGAAGCGTTCTCGATGCCCGAGGCAACCTGGCCAGGGAACGCGGGCGCGGAGACCGTTTGGTATCGGAACTCGATCGCGCCGTCGGCCTCAAACAGCACGGCCTGGAAGGTGTTGGCGTCGGTGAACCCGAACTGCGGCACGCCGGACCACTGCACGATGAAGCGGCGCGTGGGCGCTTCGCCAAGCGTCGCCGCGTGAACCGTGCCCGCCCCCCCACTCGCGGCTGAAGGATTCAGGTTGCTGTGCCGGGGCGCGATGAGGGCGTTGGGCACGCGCACATCGGGCACGGCCCGCGGCGTGGGGATGTCGAGCATGTTGCCCGCGAAGGCGAGATAGCCGTTGGGCGACACACCGACCTGGGTGTAAGTTGCGTCGTAGAACACAAAGTTGAAGCCGAGTGGTGCGGTGACGCCCGCATCGTCGCCCACGGCCAGCGCGGTGCGCCCGGGGCGGATGTCTTCAAACGGGCTTGATGTGGCGGAGACGAAGTAACTGACCTCGCCGCAGGGCGAGCCGTCGCCGCCGTAGGTGCCGCCGCGGGTGGCGCAATCGGTTGCGGTGGTAAGGACGCAGCCCGAGCCGAGCGTGCACGCGCCGACGGGTTCGGCTTCGAGCGTGCCGACATACCGCGAGGAGCAGGGGATGCCCGAGAGGGCCGAGGGGCCGATCCAGGCGATGAACCGACCCGCGGGGAGCACGGCACTGAGCGTAGCGGGCGCGCATGCCGACGAGCGGGCCTCGCCGAAGTCGAACGATTCCTGCGGGCGGCAACCCAGGCGGCCATCGATCAGGCCGATATGCGCGGGGAACTCGCCGGTAACCGTCCAGGTGACGCGAGCCGGGAGCGCCAGCGTGAACTCGTACCAGTCGGTGTCGCGGAAGTCCTGGGCGTCGCGCGTGAAGGTGCCGGCCGTGCCCCACACCGTCTGGCCCGGCGCGATCGGCGAATAGCGCGGCGTCGCGCCCGAGCAGCCCGCGTTGAAATCGTCGATGTAGTCCTGACCACACGGGGGCTCGTTCTCGGCGATCGCCGTCGGGGGCACCGATACGGCACAGGGCGTGCAGGCGATCGCGCCCGCGCAGGCGCTGGGGCCCTGGGTGAGCGCGATATCAAACGCGCCCGTCGCGCCGCCGTAGCCGCTCACAAGCACCAGGTAGGTCTGCCCGGGCGACGAGCAGAACGACACGCGTGAGCCGCCCCCGCCGCAGTCATCGTCGTTGGCGGCCACGCACACCGGCGCGGCACAGCCGTTGCAATACACGGCGAGCGTGGTGTCGAAATCGCTGAAGCCGCAGGTGGAGAGCGTGAACGCGCGGCCATTGCCCAGCACGCGATACCAGACGCCCGGGGCCTGGACGACGCCGCCGGGGCAGGTGGGCGCGGCGGGGTCGGCGGTGGCGCTGGTGGTGGAGCCGCGGAGCGTGGAGCCGACGAGCAGCGGCACGGCGTTGTCGCAGGAATCCGAGACGGGGTCCATCGGGAACTCGCCAAGAAACTCGACCGCGACGTTATCGATTCCCCAGGACTCGTCACATCCGCCCTGGAGACCGCCCCCGCTGAAATCGATGATGTTGGAGCCACTGCCCGCGACAAAGTCGAGGGCCACGGGGTACACGGTCATGCCCGCGCTACCGCTGCACCAGGTCCAACCGAAGCCACCCGATTCGATACTGCCCGTGCCCGCGGGATTCGTCGGGCCCGGGTAGGGACTGGGAAAATTCTGACGGCTCCCTCCGAACGTTGTCTGGAACGATTCCTGACGCCCCTCGCGATGCGCGATTCGCCAGATGTCTGGACCGCAACATCCCGACCCGTCGCCGTCCCATGTGGCGATGATGTAGGCGTGGGCGGTGACGCGATACCGCGCGCCGGCCTGGAGACCGGAGAGCGCCAGCGAGGCGGTCTCGTTGTCGTAAGTGCCCAGGAAACGGCGCGTGCCGTCGGGAGTGAACCGGACGCGCGCGTTGGCGAACTGGGGTGCTTGACCGTCTTCAAAGTCCGCGGCGTAAATCGTCTGCGCGTCAACCGCGCGGCGGCCAGGCCCAGGCAGGCGATCGCGAGCGCGTGTTTCATCAGCAGCAGCATCGGCGGCATCTCCCAGAAGTCTCGCGGTGGTTCATCAGCGCCGACGACGCGCGGCCATCAACCCCAGCCCGATCAAGAGCGCCCCAGCGCCCGGCGTAGGCAGGTGCAGGAACCCGCCCGCGTACGGCACCACGGTCTGGCCCGGGCCGAACAAGCCGTTGAGCCACAGCCAGGTGCCGTTCTCGCGGACGTAGACGTTGAGGTTGTCGATGTAGAGCGTCGAGCCGCCGCGGAGCACGAGGGCGTCAAAGTCGGTGGCCTGACCGATGCCGTAGATGTAGAGGGCCTCGGGCAGGTTCTGCCCGCGGTTGCCATTGTCGTAGAGATCGGTGAGTTGCAGCGTGGCGGGCGCGCCGAGGTCGCCCAGCACAAGGCGGCCGATGCCGAAGTTGCCGTTGTTGCCCGGATTCAGCGGCCCGAGATCAAGCCCGGCGATCTCCATGAAGTGCACGCCGGGCGCGGCGAACTCAAAGATGCCGGTGGTGGCCTGGAAAGACGCCTCGGCAGTGATGCGGTGCAGCAGGTGCTTGCCAACGGACATCGTGGCGCCGGCAGTGACCGATAGCGAGCCGGAGTTGATGAGGAGCGTGCGATCGACAGTGAGGGTGGAAGCGGGGTCGGTGAGGGCGATATTCACGTTGCTCCCGCTCACCAAATCGCCGATGCGGATGACGCCGCCACCGGATGCGGCAAAGCGGGCCTGCCCGCCGCCATTGACGACGCGCAGGGCGCGAAGATCGACAACCCCGCCAGCCGAGGCGACGAAATCGATGCGATCTTCGCCGCGCGCGGGCGTGGTGAGGGTTTGGACGCCGGAGAGGTTGATGGTGCCGTTGTTGCTCGCGGCAACGGTGGTGACGTAGGCGTTGCCGTCGCTGTCGTGCCAGCCAGCGTTGAAGGTGGTAAGGCTCGAAAGGTCGAGCGTGGTGCCCGGGCCATCGGCGGAAAAGATCGTGCCGTTGCCATAGCGGTAGCCACTCATCGAGTACGAGGTCGCGCCGACATGACCGGTGCTGACGCCGAACGTGCGGCCGTTGCTCAGATAGATCGCGGTGTGATCGATGTTGGTCATCACGCCGGTATCGATGGAGCCGTGCTGGTTCAGGTTGAGGAACCCGAAGGTCATGGTGGTGAGGTTGGGGGCGTTGAACGCCGCGCCGAGCGACAGTTCGACCCGCGTGGAGGTCATGGTGGTGAGGAGCGGCGCGTTGATCGTCGCATCCTCAGCGAGCGTCAGTCGGCGATTGCGGCTGTCGCCGGAATTCACGTGTGAACCCACATCGTTGTATTGATAGTTCTGGTTGCTCAGCGTGATTAACGACGGCAGATTGATCGTCGCGCCTTGCGCGGCGTTCAACGTCAGATTCGTTCCGTCCTGCAACGCCGGAAGGGCATACGTCGCCCCCTGCGGCACAAGGAACCGCACCCAGCCGCTCCCGTTGATCTGCTGCAAGCCGTTGAGGTTGATCGTGCCCCCGGCGGACATCGAGAGATCGAACCGGTCTTCGTTTCGTGCCGTGGCGGTGAGGGTCTGTACGCCAGAGAGGTCGACTGTGCCGCCGTTGGTGGCGGCGATGGTCGTGGTGTACACATTGCCGTCGCTGTCGTTCCACCCGCCGTTGATGTGGGTCAGGCTTGAGAGATCGAGCGTGGTG
Organism: uncultured Phycisphaeraceae bacterium; assembly: GCA_964588585.1. GTDB lineage: Bacteria > Planctomycetota > Phycisphaerae > Phycisphaerales > UBA1924 > JAEUIX01. The sequence goes on along the minus strand of CAZPPX010000008.1, from coordinate 82,214 downwards.
CCTGTACCGTCCGCCGAGAAGAGCGTGTCATTGCCATAGCGGTAACCGGTCATGGAGTATGACGTGGCCGCGACCTGATCGGTGCCGACGCCAAAGACCGTCCCGCCGCTGAGATGGATGGCGGTGTGGTCCAGGTTGGTCAGCGGGCCGAACACCAGCGTGCCGGGCTGGCTCAAACGGAGATAGCCATAGTTCATGCTCGCCAGGCTGGGCGCATTGAAGATCGAGCCGCCCGCAAGTTCGAGTCGGGTCGAGGTGAGGGACGTGAGGTTCGGCGCGTTGAGCGTGGCCCCGTCGCCGAGAGCGAGCCTGCGGATGCGGCTATCAGCGCCGACGTGCTGGTTGAGATCGCCATACTGATAGTTCGCGTTGCTGAGGGCCTGCATCACCGGCAGGTTGACCGTGGAGCCCTGCCCCGCCACCAACTGGAAGTTGGTGCCATTGGTCAGCGCCGGTAACGCATACGTCGCCCCCTGCGGCACCAGGAACCGCGCCGAGCCTCCGCCGGGCGTCTGCTGCAACGCGTTCAGGTTGATCACGCCGCCGGAGGTCATCGAAAGATCGATGCGGTCCTCGGACCGCGCGGGAACCGTCAGCGTCTGCACGCTCGACAGATCGACCACGCCGTTATTGCTCGCCGACACCGTCGTAACGTACACGTTGCCATCGCTGTCCTGCCAACCCGCGTTGAAGGCCGTGAGGGTCGAGAGGTCAAGCCTCGTCCCGTTGCCGTCGGCGGAGAAGATCGTGCCGTTGCCATAGCGGTAACCGGTCATCGAATAGGTCGTGGCCCCGATGTGGCCGGCGCTCACGCCAAACACGCGCCCGCCGCTCAGGTGGATGACCGTGTTATCGATGTTGGTCATCGCGCCGGTGTCGATCGAGCCGTTCTGGTTCAGCACCATGTACCCGAAGGTCATGGACGTGAGTGCCGGCGCGTTGAACGACGCTCCATCCCCCAGTTCGATGCGAGTCGACCGCATTGAAGCGAGGTTCGGCGCATTGAGTGTCGCGTTGTCGCCCAGCGTCAGGCGGCGCAGACGGCTATCGCCCGTGTTCAGATGCGTGCCAAGGTCGTCATTCTGCCAGTTCGCGTTGCTCACCGTGACGAGCGCCGGCATGTTCACCGACGAGCCCTGGGCCGCGACCAGTTGCAGGTTGGTGCCGTCGGCGAGCGCTGGCAGGCTGAAGGTCTCACCCACGGCCGACAGAAAACGCGCCGAGCCGCCGCCGTTGATCTGTTGCAACCCGGCCAGGTTGATGGACCCACCAGCGGTCATCGAGAAATCGATTCGGTCCTCGCTCCGTGCCGGGGTCGTCAGCGTTTGCACGCCTGAGAGGTTGACGACGCCCCCGTTGCTCGCGGCGATCGTCGTGACGTACACCGTACCGTCGCTGTCCTGCCACCCCGCGTTGAACGCGGTCAGGCTCGACAAGTCGAGGGTCGTTCCGTTGCCTTCGGCTGAGAACACCGTGGCATTGCCATAACGAAAACCCGTCATGGTATAGGATGTCGCTGCAAACTGATCAGTGCTTACGCCGAACGCGCGGCTACCGCTCAGGTGAATCGTTGAGTTGTCGATGTTCGTGAGCGCGCCGGTCGTGAGCGTACCGTTCTGGCCCAATGCCAGATGCCCGAATGTGAACGAGGTGAGATTCGGCGCGTTGAACGAAGCGCCCTGCCCGAGTTCGATCCGCGTCGAAGCCATCGACGCCAGATTAGCCGCGTTCACCGTTGCGTTGTTGCCCAGCGTCACCCGACGATTGCGGCTATCGCCCGAGTTCAAATGACTGGCCAGGTCGTTGTACTGCCAGTTCGCGTTGCTGAGCGTGACGAGCGCCGGCAGATTGATCGTCGAACCCTGCGCCCCGACCAGTTGCAGGTTGGTCCCCTCGGTCAGCGCCGGCAGGCTGTACGTTGCGCCCAGAGGCACCAGAAACCGCGCCGAACCTCCGCCCGTGATCTGCTGCAACTCGTTCAGGTTGATGACGCCGCCCGAGGCCATCGAAAAATCGATCCGGTCCTCGGTCCGCGCTGGCGTCGTCAGCGTCTGTACCCCTGACAGATTCACTACGCCGCTGGTCGTCGCGCTCACGGTGGTGGCGTAAGCCGTGCCGTCCTGGTCGTTCCACCCCGCGTTCAGACTCACGAGGCTGGAGAGGTCAACAGTGCCAAACGTCTCCGCCGCGGCAATCGTGAAGTTGCCGTAGCGGATCGGCGTCATGGAATAGGTGAGTGCGCCGACCCGTGTCAGGCCGTTGTTGCCCGCGCGAAACGTGGGAATCGCCGTGCTGTTGCCGAGGATCGACGTCCCGACACCGGTCGCGATGAACGACCCGCCCAGTGTCGCATCCACGTTGCCCCGAATCTCGGCGAGCCCGACCACCGTGAGCGATCGACCAGGCCGCGTGATAATCGTCGCGCCTGTGCCCAGGTCCAGTTCCTGGATCGCGATCGCCTCCGCCGCGAAGGCGTCGAGCGTAATCTGCACGTTGTTGGGCACCACCACGCGATAGGTATCCGCGCCCGCGTTCAGCGGCACAACTTGGGGATTCCAATTGGCCGGATTCGAGTAGCGGCCGTCGCCCCCACCGCCCGTCCACGTCACCGTGACCTGGGCCGACGCCGTCGTCCCCGCCAGCGCGGCCAGCATCGCCGCGAACACCGAACCCGCCACTCGAACCCGCTTGTTTGCGCGCATGGTCATAGCACACTCCTGCTGCATAGCCGCTACCGACGACCCGATGCATCGACGCCCCGTTGTGCTCAGTAGAAGCACCTTGCGCGACCGGAGTCGGGTCCGACGTCTCCCACGACAACCTACCGGCGATTCCCCTCCCCGTCGAGAGGCAACCGCATATTTGCAAACGGCGACAGGTGCGCGTCCGCACAGGGCGCGCACCCATCGCTGGCAGCGGATCGTGGGCACGACCCGCAACCTCAAGGGCGTAAATCATCTGCCGTTCTGCCGCGATGCGCGCGATTTTCAGCCAAATCGGGAAATGACCCACCCTGCGTCCAACCTCGGTGCCGCATCTCGCCGCCCGCCGCCAGTCCCCGACCCCATCATCACCCACCTGCGAACCACTCGATCGCACTACTCCGATACCAACATCCCCCGAATCGTCACCGCCACATTCGCGGCCTCCTGGTCCAAGGGAAACCGCTTGACCACTTCCGCCGCCAGCCGCTCGATGTACGCCCGATCCTCATCCGGTCGCAGTTCACGCCCCGTCAGGCGCGCCAAGGGCTGCGTGACGTTCGTCAGCACATCGGCCAGATTGAAATAGTCAATCGGCACGCCGAAGGGGGCACCGACCGGTCGGCGCGCCAGTTCGAGCGCCCGCGTCGCCTGGCGCGAGGCCTCGTCAATCTCTCCAGCGTGCCACGCGACATCAAACCGCGCGCGGGCCAGGCAGAACAAGTCGGCATCCTCGAAACGCAACTCGCCCTGGCTCCGGGTGAACGACTGATCGATCTCATCGGACCGCACCAGGAAGCGTTCACGCATCCCGGGCTCGAGCAGTCCATCCCGCAGCGCAAGCAGCCGCAGGAGCGCCCGCATGAGCGTCGAGTTGTGCACGATCGAATCCGGGAACTGTTTCACCAGCCGCTCGGACGCCTCCAGCGCGATGAGCAACTTGGACGCGTGCTCGGCGGTGTGGGGCATGCCACGCGTCACCACGAGGTTCGCGTACGCCACCGCTTCGAGCGTGCGCCACTCATCCGGCGCCAGCGCCCTCATCTTCGCGGCCACTTCATCCAAACGCTCGACGAGCGCCGTCCGATACGCCTCGGGTTCCTCGCGCAGTTCCGATACGCGATAAAAACTCCAGAACAGGTTGCTCAAGAGCCCCAGGTTGTCGGGGTGCGACTCGACCAGCGATTCGTCAAGCGCCAGCGCCCGCCGATACAACTCGCGCTTCAACTCCGCCTTACCCCGCTGCGCCGCGACATCTCCCAGTTTCACGATCGAGATCGAAAGCGCGTGCCCAACCGTCGGGTCGCCCGGCAGCAGCGCCCGGAGATGCTCGCCCGCGCGCACCGCCGCCGCGTAGTTCGTGGCCGCGTCGTCCACCCGCCCTCGGTCTCGCGCGATATCCCCCCGCGCCACCAGGAAAGTCGAGTAGACCCGCACGCTCCGCGGGTCGTCGGGCGTCCGCGCATTCATCGCCTCCAGATCGCGCTCGATATCCGCCAGCAGGCGCTCACGCTCATCAAGCGTGCCGATTCGCGGGCCCAGGGGCGACAGCATCCCCGACACCACCACGTCAAGTGCATTCAGCGCCGAGGCCCGCGACTGCGCCTCACTCCGCAGCGTCACACCCGTCGCGCTGATGCCCGCCGTCGCGAACACCGCCGCCACCAGCGCCGCCGCGGTGAGGGCACGATGCCGCCCGCAGAAGCGTCGCGTTCGATACCACCAACTTGCCGGCATCGCCGCCACCGGCCGGCCATCCAGGCACCGCGCCAGGTCATCGGCAAACGCCGCGGCCGACTGATACCTTCGCGCCGGATCACGCTCCACCGCCTTGGCCAGCACGGCACACAGATCGCCCTCGCCTCGCTTCGCCGCCATCGCGAACCGTGGCGAAAGGTGCGCTGCGCTCAGCCTGCTCACCGCCTCCCCAAACGACGAGCCCGGCTCCAAGTACGGGTGCCGCCCGCCCAGCAACTCAAACGCGATCACCCCCAGCGCGTACACATCGCCACGCACGTCGCTGGCCACCGCTGGCCCCCCACCGCCGCTCGCGTTGATCTGCTCCGGGCAGATATACCGCAGCGTCCCCACCACGCTCCCGGGCAGCGTGTGGCGCAGCGCTTCCTGCCGCGTCGCGTTCATCTCGAAGGCCAAGCCAAAGTCCAGTATCTTCGGCGTCCCGTCTCGCCCCTCCGCGCCCGCCGTCACCAGAATGTTCTTGGGTGAAAGGTCGCGGTGCAGCACGCCTCGCCCGTGCGCGTGCGCCATCCCCAGGCACACATCAATCATCAACCTGATGCGCGCCACAACGCCAATCCTCTTTCCCTCCGCATACACATCCAGCGGCTCGCCCTCCACATACTCCATCACCAGAAACGGGCACTCGCCTGCCGTGCCCAGTTCCAGCACCTTCGTGATGTTCGGGTGATCCAGCCGTGCCAACGCCTCGGCCTCAAACACAAACCGCCCCGCCGCCGCGCCCTGCTGCCCGCGCCGCAGAATCTTGATGGCCACCAGCCGCTTGGGCCGCGCCTGCTCCGCCAGATACACCGCGCCAAACGTCCCTCGCCCTAAGAGCCGGATGACGCGATACCCGCCGATCGCCTCGGGCACGGGCGCGTCATCGATCATGCTCACGAGCGTGGCCGTCGCGGCCGTCACCGGCGCGCCGAGAAACTCGTCGGTCGGGCCGTCGTGATCGAGCAGTTCACGCACCGCACGCCGCTGCGCATCCGACAAGCCCCCCTCACCCGCCAGCGCGGCCGCCCGCGCCTCGGGCACCAGTTCGCGCAGCCGGTCAAAGACCTCAAACACCCGACGATGCTCACCACTCGGCCGCGCGGCCGATTCACCAGGCGTCAACGGCTGAGGTCGCACCGCACTCACGGCGTCCCATCCTCCGCCGCCTGCGCCGCACCACCACCACCGCGCAGATCGCGCCCCAGCCACGCCTTCGCGCGGTTCCACAAACGCCGCACCTGCGATTCCGACTGATCCATCGCGACCGCAATCCGCGCGATCTCCATCCCGCCCCAGAGCCGCATCTCCGCCACCCGGGCCGCGTCTGCGTCTGCTGCCGTGAGCGCCACGAGCGAATCCTCCACCTCCAGCGCATTAATCACGAGCGGCCCGCCCCCCCCACCGCCGCCGCGCACACCCAACCACGAATGCAGGCTTACCTGCGCCAGCCCGCCGCCGCGCTTCTGGGCCGTCTCACGCCGCGCGATGTCGATCACGATTCGCCGCATGATCGTCGCCAGCAGCCCCGTCAGCCGCGCGCCATCGGCCAGCACCGCCGGTGCACGCTGATCCAGCAGCCGCAGCATCGCCCGCTGCACCAGCGAACTCGCCTGCACCCACCGCCCCACCCGATCACCCGCCAGCAACTGCCCGGCCATCTGCCGCACGCGCTCATACACCAGCGGATACACGCGCTCCAACGCCGCCGCGTCGCCCGCAGCAGCCTTCAAAAGGTCATCGGTCTGTTCACTCGTGCCTTCGTGCATCACCCATACAGGTTACCACACTTCGGAGACGCCGCCAGCCCCGTTCCCCGTGCCACTGCCGTGCCCGGCATGGCGGGCTCGTCCGTGCCAAGGGCCACAAGACACCGAAGCCGCGTGTACCGCAAGGTTGCGGCGTCGTCTGCGCCATCACACGCGGGCCATCTGTATCACCATCTGCGCCCGCGCCTCATCCCCCGTCGTCGCCTCTCGCACAAACGCCACCCGCAGCACCCCCGCCGGGCACCGCAGGTCAAACCCCGTCGCATCCACGCCCACACACACCGCGTCGCTGATCGGGTGCCCATCGAGTCGCGATGCCAGCCGCGCGAGTGCCGCGCGATCCGCGTTGGCCTGTCGGCACAGTCCCGCCTCCACGCTCGCGAGCGGGTTGGTCAGATCAAGCGGATCGTCCAACACGGCGGAACCAAGCCGCGCGCTCTCGATGTTCAACTCAAACCAAACGCCCGACGGCGGCTTCCCGTGGTATGCCTGCCAGCGATCACACTCCGCGCGGCTATCCGGATTCGCCATCTCGCGTGGCATCACCAGTAACTGCGCCGCGCCCTCCCACTCCTCAGGCGCAAAGAGCGTTGCGCCAGCCTCACCCGCATCGCGAAGAGAACCGGTCGTGATCGTCACCAGCGCGCTCGCGCTGGACCCCGACCCGATCACATACCGCACAGAGAGTGGTGCCGCAACGCGCTCAGTATCCACCACCAACACCCCGACGTACCGCTGGCGAATCTTGTCGATGATCGCGTGGCGAGGTGAGCGCGGAGCATTCGGGTCAGGTGTCGTCACGGGAGACACACGATACCCGATGGGCATCCTTATTATATGTAGAGCCGCGCGCACTGATCCCCTAAGCAGGGGATCGCCGCTCGTGCACCGCTTGCGGACTGCAGGAGGCATGCACGCCGCCAAAATGCCACGAGGTCGGCCGAAGCCGACCTCGTGGAGAAGTTCAGTCCGCGATGCGCTCAGTCTCGCCGCCGGCCGAGGCAAGTCAGCGAGGCCCCCCGTTGCCGATGGGCCGCGACGGGAGCGCGAACATCGCGGGCGTCGCGGGCGGGTCAATGACCCGTCGCCGCGAGGACCGGATTACTTCTTGGCTTTCTTGCCAGCCTTCTTCTTGCCCTTCTTCTTTGCTTTCTTCGCCATGTGTTGCTCCTCGGACTGAGTCCGAAGTAAGTGAGCCTCCGAGCGTTGCGACGCACACGCGCCGCGCGCCGGGGCCTGATCACAGTGTCTACATCGTCGTGCGCACACCCTGCGCTTGAGCAATCAGACCACGATACCGTGTACGCGCGACGATCATCGTCCACTACTAGAGCGAAGGAACGACCCCGTGTCAAGCATGCACACTCCCGCGCGACTCCTCATTCACGGCGCTTCAGGTCGCCTGGGCGCGCGACTCGTCGCCCTCGCGCACGAGTTCGACTTCACCATCGCCGCCGCGTGCGCGCGCGTCAGTGACGGCACCACCACACCGCGCAGCGCATCATCGTCAGCCACCAGCGCGCTCACCCTCTCCACGCTCGCCAGCGCGCCATCCACCATCGATGTCGCCATCGATTTCTCCTCGCCTGCCGGAACACTCGACGCCGCGAATTGGGCCTTTTCCAAGCGGATTCCGCTGCTTATCGGCACCACCGGCCTCGATGATTCCACCCTCGCCACCCTCCGCGCCGGCGCGTCGCACGCCGCCGTGCTCGTCGCGCCCAACACCTCGCTCGGCGTCGCCGTGCTCGCCGATGCCGTCGCCCGCGCCGCGCGCCGCCTCGGCGCGTCGTACGCGTGCGCCATCGTCGAAGCGCACCACGATCAGAAGAAGGACGCGCCCTCCGGCACCGCCAAACGACTCGCGCACGCCGCGCGTTCAGGCGGTGGACAACTTCGCGACGATCAGATTCTCGCCATCCGCGGCGGCGACGTCATCGGTGAACACACCGTGCGCTTCGCCGGCGCTGGCGAATATCTCGAGTTCACCCACCGCGCCACCTCGCGCGACCTCTTCGCACGCGGCGCACTCCGCGCCGCGCGCTGGCTCATCGGCCGTGCGCCGGGCTGGTACACCATCGAAGACACCCTCGCCGGTGACTGATCGCACCACATCTCACCAAAATCACTGCGCACACACGTTCAGCAACGTTCGCACCATGTTGCCCGCGCGATCAACGCGCAATCAATGCACGTTCGCGGCACAATCACACCATGATCGCCCCCGCAGTCGCACGCGCACAACCCACGCTCCCCCTTCGATCCCTTCGCTACTTCGTTGAAAAAACTCCGCGAACGCTCACGGCCCCACGCTCGCCGGTGCCGCCATACCCGCCTCCACCGAGCGCGAGTCCGGCATCGGCACCACCAGCGGGATCTCCTTCTGGAAGATCGTCGCCAGCGTCGTCCCATTCACCTGGTTATACAGCGCCACCGACTTGGCATCACTGATCATCACCGGCACACGCGCCCGCACCACACCCTGATAGGGGTTGTACCACAGTCCGGCGAGCGCCGGGCTCACCGCCAGCCGCACCGCCGGATGGAGCAACCCCGCGTCGCTGGGCGGCGCGATCTCGATCCACGGATGCTGCGCCGTCACCAGCGGGTTCCGGGGCACATCGCCCCCAAACCACGCCGGATCGATCGTGATCGGCCACCCGCGCGAGTTCGACGGCGCCTTGTCATACGCCGCCTGGTAACTCAGCACCTGCTGAATGTTCCGGATGGCCGACGCAGCCCCCGAGGCCCGCGCCACTTCATCCTGTTCGCGGCTCGACTTCGCCCACACCACCGCCAGGAGCGCCGCGACGCACAGCCCCACGATCGTGTTCACCAGCATCCGCATGGGCATGAGCCTTACCCCGATCGCCTCGCTTCGACATTCCCCTGCCGTCATGATCGGATTCCCCACAGGCACAGTCCACCTTCACCGCCTCACCCGCCGTTATCGGTGTAAACCTGTGCCGCGCGACCGAAAGCCCCTCCCAGAGAGAGGGAGGGGTTGGGGGAGGAGACGAAAGCCCCTCGGCAACCGCGCATCGGCATGGTTCTGGTACTCAACACGCACCCCCTTCCGCACCCCCATCCCCATACGCTCCCGCATGGCTTCCATCCTCGTGATCGGACCTCACCCCGACGATCAGGAACTGGGCATGGGCGGCACCATCGCCCTCCTCGCCCGCCAGGGCCACCGCGTCACCATCCTTGACCTCACCGATGGCGAGCCCACCCCCTTCGGCAACCCCGCCACCCGCGCCCTCGAAGCCGCCGCCGCGGCCGCCGCGCTCTCGCCGCCCACCGAACAAGGCGAACCCATCCGCCGCATCCAACTCGGGCTCACCAACCGCCGCGTCGAGCACACGCTCGACGCCCGCCACCGCGTGGCCGCCGTCATCCGCGCCGTCCAGGCCCAGGTGCTCTTCCTCCCCTACTTCGAGGACGCGCACCCCGATCACCTCGCCGGCACCCGCATAAGCGAAGACGCCCGCTTCGACGCCAAACTCACACGCCTCGACCTCGCCCCGCCCCCGGGCTTCGATTCCATCGGCCCGCCCATCTACCCCACCTGGCTCTTCTACTACTACGCCACCCACCTGCGCCTCGTGCCCAATCCCAGTTTCCTGATCGACACCTCCACCACCCACGACGCCAAGCAGCGCGCCATCGCGGCCTACCGCTCGCAATTCGAACTCAACCCCAACAACCGCGCCCTCCCCGCCCGCCTCGCCCTGCAAGACGCCTACTTCGGCTCCCGCCTCAATACCGCCGCCGCCGAACCCTTCTTCACCCGCGAACCACTAGGACTCACCGGCCTCGGCAACATCGCCAACCTCCCCTGATCCCGTCTTCGTTTGGCCATTTGACCATTTGTCATTTGGCCATGCTCCTCACCTCGCCCCCTCAAACACCACCTTCCCCCCAATCACCGTCGCCGTGCAGTGCGACGTGTACTCAAACGGATCGCCGTCGTACCCCGCCGCATCCGCGTCCTTCCCCACCTCAAGCGACCCGACGCGCGATTCCAGCCCCAGCAGCCGCGCGGGCGCGATCGTGATGGTCGCCAGCGCCTGCTGTTGTGTCAGCCCATTGGCCGCGAGGATCGCCGCCTCGAGCAGCACCACACGCGTCTTGGGCACATACCCCTCATACCCCGCCTGCAACGACACCGGCACCCCCGCCGCCACCAGTTTCGCCGCCGTCTCCATCGAGGCGTTCTCCATCTGCCCGTACGCCCGCATCATGGGCGGATGGATGATCACCGGCACGCCCGACGCCTTGATCCGCTCCACCATCCCGTGCGCCTCCGCCGCACCATCCAGCCACAGCCGAATCGTCGGGAACTCCTCCTTGATTCGCAGCGCCGTGTCGATGTCCTGGGCCTTCTGGGCCGTCACCAGCAGGGGCACCTCGCCCGCCAGCACCTTGGCCACGATCTCGTGCCGCAGGTGGCGATCGCCCTGGGCCCGCTTCTCCTTCTCCTTCGGATCATTCGGATCAGCCGCGGGCTCGCTCGCAGCGCCCTCCGCTGGCTTGCCCTCCGCCTCCTTCTTGGCCGCACGCTCGCGCCGCTCCTGGTACTCCTTCGCCTTGATAAACGCCTCGCGGAGCATCGCCATCTCTTTCCCGCGCGTCCCCGGGTTCCCCCCGGCTCGGTGCGCATCGGGCCCGATCGTGCACACCACCGCGCCCGGCTCCTTCATCAGCGCCTCGCCCACCGTGTTCCCCACCGTCTTCACCACGATCGTCTGGCCAGACATCACCTCGCCCGGCGCGTGCCCGGTGTGCAGCGTCGTCACCCCGAACGAGCGCACCCACTCCACCAGTTTCTCGCGCGGGTTGTACGCGTCGAGCGCCTTCAACTCCGGCTGGATCGCCGACGACGTCTCCAACTGGTCCGAATCGTGCCGCTGGTTGTAGATGCCCGACAACCCCACCGTCGACCGCGCATCAATCAACCCGGGCGTCACCACCGCCGCCTCGATCACCCGCCACCCCGCCGGGATCGCCGTCGTCGCCGCCGGGCCCACCGCCACGATCTTCCCATCCCGGCACACCACCACCCCATTCTCGATCGTCCCCGCCGGACCCATCGTGTGCACCACCTTGCCCTTGATCGCCACCTGGGCGATCAAGGGGGTGGACGTGGCCATCGAACCGAGGGCCAAGGCCAAACTGGCGATCAGACCGGGCGTTGAGCGGGTGGTAGAGCGGGTGTGCATGGCACCACTCTACAGCAACGGGCCCCTTTTCGCCTATCGCTCACCTATCGCTCATGATTCGTCGTTTTTTGAGCGATAGAATCCACGGCTATCCCTCATGCCCTGGAACTGGCAACATCCCGATTGGCCCCGATTCACCTGGCGGCCCGAGCGCCTGGCCGAGGCTGAACGCCTCTTTCTCCTCGAAGCCGGACGGCTCGACGGCGCCTCGCGCCACCTCACCCCCGAGACGCGCGACGCGGTCGCCGTCGACCGCCTCATCGACGAAGCCCTGACCACCTCCGCCATCGAGGGCGAAATCCTCAACCGCGCCAGCGTCAAATCCTCGATCCGCCGCGCGCTGGGGCTGAAGCCCGACAGCCGCGCCGCACGCGCGCCCGCCGCCCGCGAAGAAGGCATCGCGGCGATGATGGCCGACGTCCACCATCGCTTCGCCGAGCCGCTCGACGAGCCCACACTGTGCACCTGGCAAGCCATGATCGTGCGCGGGCGTCGCGACCTGCGCGATGTCGGTCGCTACCGCACCCACGCCGAGGCCATGCAGATCGTCTCGGGTCGCATCGACCAGCCCCGCGTGCACTTCGAGGCACCACCCTCGTCGCGCGTGCCCCAGGAGATGCGCCGCTTCGTCGCGTGGTTCAACGCGCCGGCAGACACACAGCGCGGGCAAGGGGCACTCACGCGCGCCGGGCTCGCCCACCTCGACTTCGTCGCCATTCACCCCTTTGAAGACGGCAACGGCCGCGTCGGTCGCGCGATTGTCGAGAAAGCCCTCGCGCAAGGCATCGGCCGCCCAACGCTCATCGCGCTCGCCGACACCCTCCTCCGCCGCCGCGCCGCCTACTACGACGCGCTCGCCGCCACCAACCGCTCCCTCGACGCCGACGACTGGCTGGCGTGGTTCTCCGCCGCCATCATCGAGGCCCAGCGCCGCGCCGCCGCGCGCGTCGAGTTCACCCTCGCGCAGGCCCGCCTGCTCGAAGGCCTCCGCGACGACCTCAACCCACGCCAGGAAAAGGCCCTCCTGCGCATGGCCCGCGAAGGGCCCGATGGCTTCAAGGGGGGACTCACCGCTTCCAAGTACATCGCCATCACCCGCGCCTCCGCCGCCACGGCCACTCGCGATCTCGCCGGGCTGGTTGACTGTGGAGCACTCCTCCGTGCCGGCGACCGCCGCCATACCCACTACACCCTCGCCCTCCCTCAGCAACGAATCGCGCCTGTCGTCATCACCCCCGATGGCAAGGTTGTCACCGATTCACCCGACCAGTCCTGAATCATCACGTCACCGCGCTTCAACCCGTGTACGCTCCCCCCATGCGCCTCGCGCTCGCCCAGATCAATCCCACCATCGGTGCCCTCGCCCACAACGCCGGGCTCATCCGCGAGGCCTCGCGCCGCGCCGCCGAGCAGCACGCGAATCTCATCGTCTTCCCCGAACTCGCGCTCACGGGCTATCCGCCCCGCGATCTGCTCCTGCAAGGCGGCTTCATCGCCGCCGTCGAACGCACGCTCAGCGAACTCGCTCGCGACCTGCCCTCGAACCTCTTTGCCGTCATCGGTGCACCCGTTCCCGAACGTCCCGAATCCCCGCGCCTCATCAACGCCCTCGCCGTCCTTCACCAGGGCCGCGAAGTCGCCCGCTACGCCAAGCGCCTCCTGCCCACCTACGACGTCTTCGACGAAGACCGCTACTTCGTCCCCGGCAACTCCCCCTGCCTCCTCGATGTCGCCGGCGTCCGCGTCGGACTCTCCATCTGCGAAGACCTCTGGCGCGGCCACGACGTCGGCTTCTCCCAGCGCTACCTCGATTGTCCCGACCCGCTCGACGAACTCTGCGCCCCGCCCGGCGGCTCTCCCGGCGCACACATCATCATCAACCCCTCCGCCAGCCCCTTCGTCCTGGGCAAGGGCCAGCGCCACCACGACCTCCTCCGCAATCACGCCTCGCGCCGCAAAGTCTGGGTCGCCGCCGTCAACCAGGTCGGCGGCAACGACGAACTCATCTTCGAAGGCGGCGCCTGCGCCTTCGACCCCACCGGCCAACTGTGCGCCCAGGGCCCCAGTTTCGCCGAGGGGCTCACGATCATCGATGTTCCTGCTGCAAACACTCGCATCGGTGGCACAGGCGTCCCGCCTGTGGGCGATGTGCTTCCCCCGCCCGACCGCGAAGCCCAACTCTTCGCCGCCCTCGTCATGGGCATCCGCGACTACTGCCGCAAGACCGGCTTCACCACCGCCGTGCTCGGCCTCTCCGGCGGCATCGACTCCGCCGTCACCGCTGTCCTCGCCGCCGCGGCGCTGGGCCCTTCCAACGTCGTCGGCATCGCCATGCCCAGCCGCTACTCCTCCGAAGGCAGCGTCTCCGACGCCTCCCTTCTCGCCCGCGCCCTCAACCTCCGCTTCGAGACCATCCCCATCGAAGGCCCCTTCGCGGCCTTCGAGCACGCGCTGCACCCACTCTTCAAGAACACACCGCCCGGCATCGCCGAAGAGAACATGCAATCCCGCGTGCGCGGCACCCTCCTCATGGCCGCCAGCAACAAGTTCGGCCACATCCTGCTCACCACCGGCAACAAATCCGAACTCGCCGTGGGTTACTGCACGCTCTACGGCGACATGAACGGCGGGCTCGCCGTCCTCAGCGACGTCACCAAGGTCACCGTCTACCGCCTCGCGCGCTGGATGAACGCGAACTGGCCACACCTGGGCATCGCCGGCCTCACGCAGCCGCCGATCCCCGACGCCTCGATCACCAAGCCGCCGTCGGCCGAACTCCGCCCCGATCAGAAAGATCAGGACTCGCTGCCACCCTACGAAGTGCTCGACGAGATCATCGAGCGGTATGTTGAGCGCCGCCAGGATGCCGCGACGATCCTGCGCGAATCAGGCTTCGATCAACCGACCATCGCCCGCACCATCCGCCTGATCGACCTCGCCGAGTACAAGCGCAAGCAGGCCCCCATCGGCCTGAAAGTCACCGGCGTCGCCTTCGGCAGCGGCCGCCGCATGCCCATCGCCCAGGGCTGGCGAGGCTGAAAGCCAAGTCTCACCACCGAGACACAGAGACACCGAGGAAGCACCGAGAGGGAACGGGGATAAGGCAAAAGGCTCTTAACCCTTGATGCCTCGATGCCGTGAGCCTTGATCGAACGGGTACGGGGAACACACGACGAGCGATGAGTCAAGTCCATGACTCATCGCCCGCTTCCCCCCTGTCTGAACCAATTTCCTTCTCTGCGTTCCTCGGCATTCCCCTCCGCGACCTCTGCGTTCGTTCCCTGCTTCCTCTTCTTCTTCTCGGTGCTCCCTCTGTGTCTCAGTGTCTCGGTGGTTCGTCCCCGTTCCCGTTCCCGCTCACTCAGGCCCAGGCAGCGCGTCCAAGAACGCCGCCAGCCGCGCACGCGACGGGCTCTCGGCATCGCGCACATACGCCCCGCTCGTCGCGCACCCCATCGCGCAGCACGCCAGTAAGGGCAAGCCCAGCGCCTGCGCCAGCCCGAACCCGGCATTGAAGTGATCGCCCGCGCCCGTCGACAGCCGCGGCTTCGCGCACAGCGGCCCGTCGAACCACACCTCGCCCGAAGCGTCCGCCGCCGCACACCCCTCGCGCGGATGAATCACCACCGCATCGAGCCCAAGTTTCACCCGGATCGCGCCCGCCGCCCCGCACAACGCGCTTCCCGACGTCACAATACCGCTTGCGCTCGTGATACCCAGCACCATCGCCACGCGCTCGGCTTCCGCCAGGTTCAGCCCGAGCGTCACGCTGGCATGATGGCCCACACCCACAAGCGCGTGCAGAATGCCGTGCACCTCGCGATCGGTCCGCCGCGCCGGGTCGGAGAGATCAATGAACACGCGAGGCCGTTCGCGTCGCACGCCGCCGCCGCGCTGCGCCGCTTCGATCATTTCCCAGGTGAGTCCGGCCAGAATCTCCAGCACCACCGGCATGTTCGTCCAGTTCACAATCCCGACCAGCCCCGACTGCTGCACCATCCGCGTGAGCGTGCCGCGGCCGAGCCGCGCTTCGATCGAGTCCCACGACACGCCCTCCAGCGGCCTCGGGTCATTGAACATGATCTTGCCATCGTCAAACTCAAAGGCCTGCGTATGCGCGGGCCGACCGATCGGGACGATGCGACCGCCCGCGGCCTCGCAGCGCTGCGCAAACGGCGCGAACACCGGATCGATGCCCGTGCCGCTCGCGTCTCCTACACACCCGACGAAATCCACCTTCACGCCCAGCGCCGCCAGCGCCCCGGCCATCAACGGCCCGTTCCCGCCGAAGCGATCCTCTCGCACAACGATCTCGCTGCTGGTGCTCTTGCCCGCCGCCGCGTGGCACCTCGCGGCAAACGCCGGGATGCTCGCGATCCGCGCGTAGCCCTCCGGCCCGGGCCGTTCGCGCCGATCGACTACGTCGATGATCGAATCGATGAACCCATCGAAGCCGATCAGTGCCGAGGGCAAGGCCTTCGTCTCTCGAAGCGCGGCCGCCGCCAACCTCGAAGCCTCCACGCGCGTTTCTCGGCGCCTCTCCATACGCTCCGGCTCCTTCCCATGCACACCATCGTCGTCGCCACCGCCAATCCGCACAAGGTCGCCGAACTCCGCGACCTGCTGAATGTACCCGGCCTCGCCTTCGTCGCCCTGGCCGACCTCCCGGGTGCCCCGTTTCCCGAGCCCGCCGAGACCGGCACCACCTTTGAGGCCAACTGCGCCATCAAGGCCCTCGCCTACTGCCAGGCCACCGGCTTCCCCTGCCTGGCCGACGACTCAGGCCTTGAGATCGACGCCTTGGGTGGACGCCCGGGCGTGATCTCGTCGCACTATTCCACCGACGGACGCGAAACGGGACTGACGCGCGACCAGCGCGACCAGGCCAACAACCAGCGCGTGCTGCGTGAATTGGGTGGCGTACCCGATGCGCGCCGTACCGCGCGATTCCTGTGCTGCATGGCTCTGGCGCAACCATCGGCAACCGGCCCAGCCATCGTCGCCACCAGCCGGGGCGCGTTTGAGGGACGCATCGGTACGGCAAATGTTCCACGTGGAACATATGGCTTCGGCTATGACCCCCTCTTTCTTGTTGCCCCCGATTTCGCACGCACCAGTGCGGAACTCTTGCCGCATGAGAAAAATGCCCTCTCCCACCGCGCGGCAGCGGCTGCCGCGCTCCGGCCCGCGCTCGCGCGTCTTTTTCCCCTCTAACCTCGCTCATGCACCTCGACCCCCTCGCGCTTTCGCCCGCAGACCGCTACAAACTCCTCATCGGGGGCATCATCCCCCGCCCCATCGCGTGGGTCTCCACTCTTTCACCCGATGGCCGGCCCAACCTCGCGCCCTTCTCGTTCTTTGCTGGCGCGTCGTCCAATCCCATGGCGCTACTCTTCTGCCCCGCCAACAAGCCCGATGGCAGCGAAAAGGACACGCTCCGCAACGCCAAGCCCACGAGCGAGGGCGGCAGTGGAGAGTTTGTCGTGTCGGTCGTGCCCGAGGCGCTCGCGCGGGTCATGGCGGCGTGTGCCGAGCCGCTTGAGTATGGCGAGAGCGAGTGGGAACTCGCCGGCATCGAGTCCGCGGCGAGCGTGTCGGTGAAGCCGTCGCGCGTTGCGGCTTCGCCCCTCGCGTTTGAATGCCGGACTGACCAGGTCATCCGCATGAACCCGGGCACACCGGGCGGGGGCAACATCGTGATCGGCCGCGTGGTGGGCGTGTATGTGCGTGAAGACGCGATCGACGCGAAGATGCACCTCGACCCGGCCGTGCTCGATACCGTGGCCCGCATGGGTGGGTCGACGTATTGCCGGACGCGGGAGCGGTTTGATCTGCCGTTTGGGGTGGGGAGTTTGCCGGGGAAGTCGGGTTGACGTGCACCGTGCCACTGACGTGCCCGGCCTTGCGGGCTCGTCAGTGCGATGGGCACTCGGTTCATGGAGACACCCTGGCGACGCGGTCAACGCCCTGCGACGCCAGTGGCACGGCAACAGCCGATCACTGCACCGTGTCGCGGAACTTCACATGGCATTCCTTGCACGACGCGGCGACCTTGCTCCAGATGGGCTCCAGTGTCGCCTTGTCCTTCTTGGCCACCAGCGCATCTTCGAGCGCCTCGGCACGGGCGGCCGCGTCGCTCTGCACGGCCTGATAGGGTGCACCGAGCGCCTTCACCTTGGGATCTTCGCCGCTGTGGCGGAGCAGGTCGAGCAGCCGCCCCGCGAGGGCTGCGGGGACCAGGTCCGGGTGTGACTTGGGTACGGTCCACTCGGCGTCACGCACTTCTTTGAGGTACTCGAAGACTTCATCGATCTCGACCATCGCGGCGGTGATGCCCTTGGGCGCGCGGATGCTGGGGAAGTCGTTGGGAGCCGCGTCGATGGCGGCCTTGGCGAGGGGTTTGGCCGCAGCGGCACAGGCGTAGAGGCCTTCGTACGTCGGCGCGGTGCCAGCTTTTTTCATAAAGGCGACGCCCTGCTCGGGCGTGATGACGCCCAGGGCGGCCATGGCCGAGGCGACCGCCGCGGGGCTGCGGTGCTTGCCGTGGTGGCAGTGGATGAAGACCGGGCCGGGCAGATCGCGGATGGCGCGGGCGAGTTCGGCCTGCTGCTCGGGGGTGACCTCGGCATAGGTCATGGGGATATGCACATAGCGCATGCCGCGCGCCTCGGCACGCTTCACATCGGGTGACGCACCATCGACAGAGATGACGGTCTTCACGCCCATGCGCTTGAGTTCATCGAAACCCTCATCGCCCTCGGGCACGCCGCCGGAGATGACGGTGTCGTTGATCGGGTGGACATTGTGAATGCCCGGGCGGTCGGAGGGGTTCTTGGCGGCGGCCTGGGCCGGCACGGCGGGTTTGGGGGCATCAGCCTTGGCTGCGGGGGCGGGGGCGGGAGGAGCGGTGCGGGCCGGCGCGGGCGTGGCCGCGGACGTATGTGCCGATTGCTGATTCGTGTTCGCGCAGGCCGCGATCATCACGAGGAGTCCTGTTCCGACCATCATCCCTAGCACGCGTGCGGTTCTTCCCACGAGCATCACTAGTCTCCCAGAGCGTGTGGCAGGCACGCTTCACTCGTGGACACCACCGCGATAAGGGCGTGTGATCTCGGATGCCAGTGCCGGGAGCGGCTCATCGCCGGGTCAAACGATCCACGGTGATGCGCAGCGCCGGAAGGGCGAGCAGGGCCGTGGGGACTGCCGCGACGCTGGCGATGAGGAACGACCGCATCCAGCGGTCCACGAACCCGGCATCCAGCCGTGTGTTCACGAGCGTGAGCGCCAGGGACGTGACGAGGGCCAGAACCAGCGCCAGCAGCACGATGAGCACGACTCCGCTTTGACGCTTGCTGAACAGCACGAGAATCTCCCGATGGATACCGCGATCCGTACTGGCAGGATAACCCGCGCGGACGCTTGCCCTCGGTCGCGGCCTGATGCGCCGCTGTTCCCGGCAGCGCGGAGCGATTTTTCTGGACACGGCGCGACGGGCCCCGCTCCGCCGAGCATCCTCGTAAGTGTCCCGTGTCACCACGAAACGCACGGCCGCGTTTTCGGAGGAACCGCACAGGGAACGCTCGAACCAGCCCTCGGCGAGTGTCGCCACGGGGCGTGGTTCCCGCACAGCCCACGACCGCACGAAGGAGCCCGGCATGAACCTGGTCAGCGATCGCCGCGCCAATATTGTCCTGCACGCGATCATCGTCGTCGGGCTCACCGCCGGGATGTCGGCCATCACCTACGCCCGGTACATGGACCACCGCGCGGAGGTGACCGCCCGCGAGGGTGTGATGTTGGTCAAGGTACTGGAGATGAAGTCTCGGGCGGCCCAGGCCAGGCGTTCGGGCGGCTGCACGGCGCACCCCAACGCCCGCACGGCCCGCACAGACGTTCACGGCACTGACGAAGCAGAGACTGACGCCGCCCATGCCGAAGATTCGGGCGACGAGACATCGCTGGATGAAGCCGTATTCGAAGCGGGGATGTTGGTGTTTCCAACGGAAACGATCATCGTTCGGGATTGACGTGGTTCCGGGTCACGACCGAGCCGCGTGCAGCGCGGCGCGAGCGTCGGCAAATCAGTTCGCACACCACCGCGAAGAGCGCGTGTATGAACTGCTCGGCTTCAGTGACACCGATTGCCCTCGTGAACTCATGCGCCGTGGTCATCAAACTTGGCCCGCGCCCGGCGTTTGGCTTCGAGCAGGCCACCTCCGCCGCCCTCACCCTCGGCGGGTGTTGGTGGAGAGGCCTCCGGCGTCGAGGACGTTGCAGAAGATGGTGGCCCAGACGGTGCCGGGCCCTTCCGGCCCGCGCCGCGCAGTTTGGCCCGCTGCTCGGCGATCATCTTCTGGCGTCGTTCTTCCACGATGCGCTTGGCGTCGCGGGCCGAGAGGCGCACCGTCGCCTGCGCGTCCTGCTTCACGTCGAACTCTGCTTCCTTCTCGCGGAGCGCGGCCACCGTGCCGGCAACCTGGGCCGAGCGGTCGCGGACCGAGCGGGCCGCGTGGCGCATGAGCGTTTCGCCGAAGCGGGAACTGAGCAGGCGGTCCCACGCGATCCGCCGCACCGCGACATCCAGCAGCGCCAGCGCCAGCACCCAGGGCAGCAGCACGGGCCACAAAGGCGTGCGGGCCAGCCGCGGCGGCACGCCCTGGCGATCAAACAGCGCGGCCCTCTCCGGGCCCGCGATATCAAGCACGCGACCGCCGGTGGCCTTCGCGATGGCGCGGAGCGTGGCTTCGTCGCTCCGCAGGGCGCGATACTCCGCCCCGCGCGCGCGAGTGACGCCGCCGATCACCGGCAGAATGGTTGACCCCTGGCCGCGCGGCGAGACCGTGACGACGTAGTTTCCCGGCGCGTGCTCGCCGCGAAGCGTGGCCTGGTATGCACCTGGGCCGTCCTGCGTCAGCGTGATATCCACGCGCTGGCCGTCCGGGCTGTAGACCGCGCCGGGCACGGTGAGCCCGTCGAGGGGGCGGCCATCATCGCCGCTGGCTTCGAGGCGGAGGGTGAGTTCGTCGCCCTGGAACGACGCGGCGAGTTCGGCGGTGCGCCCGCCTGCGGGGCGGGATATCTGCCGGGCGATGCGCGTCCACAATGCGCGGTAGCCGGGCCACGCCAGCCAGGGCTCGGCCCAGCGGTGCGCATCGGACGTGAACGCAGCGACCTGCCCCAGCCCCGCCCGCCAATGCGCCAGCACGGGTTCGCCTTCGGGTGACAGCAGCGGGAAGATCGCGGTGGGTTCGGGGCGAACCTGCGTGAGCGCCAAGCCGTTCAGGGGTGGCATGCCGCCCGAGGCATCCATCGCCGCCAGCACGCCATCGAGCAGGGGTGACGTGCGGTCGGCCACGACGGGCACAAAGGGCACTTCGCGGATCATGGGCGTGCGGGCCACCCGTACGGCCCGCATGAAGACCCGCGGCAGTGACATCGGGTCCACCACGCGGTAGTACGCGCCGCCGCCGACCTCGGCGACGCGGGCCAGCATGTCCGGGTCGGGTTCATCACCCACAGCGATCGTCGAAACCTTGATATCCGCCTGCGCGGCCGCGCGGGCGAGGCCTTCCAGCCGATCGCGCCCGCGCGACACGCCGTCGGTGAGCACCACGATGTGCTTGAGTTTGGCGTCGGCCTTGGTGAGTTGGCCGATGGCCAGTTCGAGGGCCGGGGGCATGTTGGTGCCTCCGCCGGGGCTGATGGCCATGATGATGTCGATGGTCTTGGCGGGGTCGGTGTGGCGACCCAGCGGGATGCGCACCTGGGCCCGCTCGTTGAACGTGATGACGCCCACGAGATCGGTCTGGTCGAGCGTGCGGACCGCGGCGGCGGCACCTTCGTTGGCGATGTCCTGCTGCGAGCGCGACGAGCCCATGACGCTCCAGCCCATCGAGCCCGAGCAATCGAGCACGAAGACCACCGCGAGCGAGGGCAGCACCAGGCGATCAGGCAGTTCCAGTTTCACCGGCAGAAGGGGCTCGAGCGGGCCGCCTTTGTAGCCGCCCGCGCCGAAACTGGCCGGCCCGCCGACCATGACCAGCCCGCCGCCGAGTTCAGAGACGTAACTGGCGAGGCGGGCCTGACCGATCAGGCCGAGCGCGTCGGCGGGTACGTTTTCGAGAATGATGAGGTCGTAGGCCTGAAGCCGCAGGAGATCGAGCGGCAGGCCCTCGGGGGCGATCGCGTCGACCTCGAAGCCCTCCTGGCGGAGCGTGCGGGCGAGCGTGGTGTCGGGCGTGTTGGGGTCGTTGGGGGTTGGAGGGTTGCCGTTGACGACGAGTACCGCGCCCTGGCCGCTGGTCACGGTCACCGCCTCGGCGGAGTTGTTCGCGATGATCGTGTCGTACTTCGCATCACCCGGTTCCGGTTCCGCAGGCTCGAACCGCGCCCGGAATCGGTGCACGCGCTCCGGGCCCAAGGGCACGTTCACGATCACGAAGTTCCGGCCCGCCGCGAGGGTGATCGCCCGGCCATTGGAAGGCCCATCGCCCAGGTCGATGGGTGTTTCTTCCTCGGTCACATGCAGCGTGCCCCGCGCGGGGCCTGTGGAGGTGATCGCGATTCGCAGTGCTACCACCGCGCCGCTGGGTGCCACCGTCGGCGCATCGAGCGCGTCGATCAGCACCTCGCGCTCAAGGTTGTAGGTCAGTGGTACCACGTCGATGGGCACGCTCACGCCCTCCACCCCGTTACCTCCCGCACCCCCCTCGCGTGCCGCCGCGATGGGATCGCCTCGGGTGGAGACGCCGTCGGAGATGATCACCATGCGCCGCGTGGCGTCCCGCGGGAACGCGGCGAGCGCCAGGCGGATCGCCTGGGCCATATCAGTCCCCTCGGCCATGGAGATATCAAAATCCCGCAGCGCGCCCGGACCGTCCTTCGGGGCCATCACCATCGCGGACCGACCATCAAATGCGATGATGCCGAGCGCGTCGTCGGGCCCGCGATCGCGTGCCGCGGCGGCCAGCCAGGCCCGCGCCGCGGCGACGCCACCCGTGCCCGCCCTTTCGGTGTTCCCACCCGTTGCCGTATCAAGCGAGGCATTGTTTGTCGCCAGTTCGCGCACGGACCCCGAAACATCCACCACCGCCATCACCGCCAGCCGATCCGTCTCGCGCACGATCGACGCGCCCGCGACGATCCCCAGCGCCAGCGCCATCAGCCCCGCCCGCACCCCCACCGCCACGACGCGCCGCCCCAGGCTCATCGACCCGCCCCAGCGAAACAGCGCCCACGCCAAGACAGGCAGCAGCACCAGCCCCCATAGAATCGCGGGTTGATCGAAGCGGATCACCATCGCGGGCGATGGTAAGGCTCGCGCCAGGGTGTTCTCGGATGCTCCAGGGTGGTCCGGCGGTCCCCGCCGGACTTCTTCATTTCAATGCACCTCACCCGCACAACCGCGTCAGCGCCTCCTCGTACCGCGCCTGCGTCCCCTTTACCACCTCCTCCGGCAGCGTCGGCCCCGGCGGCGTCTTGTTCCACGCGCCGCTGGCCACCAGCGTCTCCAGATACTCACGCAGGAACTGCTTGTCGTAACTCCGTTGCGCCCGCCCCGGCACGTAGCCATCCGCGGGCCAGAAGCGCGATGAGTCGGGCGTCAGCGCCTCATCGATCAGCATCGGCGGCGTCCATACGCGGTTGGCCGTGGGCATCGCCTCCTCCGGCACGCCGAACTCGAACTTCGTATCGGCAATGATGATGCCTCGCGCCAGCGCGTGGGCCGCGGCGGCTTTGTAGATCGCCAGCGTTGCCTCGCGCAGGAAGCCCATCGTTTCCAGCCCCACGACCTCCGCCGCCCGGTCAAACGTGATGTTCTCATCGTGCCCTTCCGACGCCTTAGTCGCGGGCGTGAAGATCGGCTCGGGCAAGCGGTCGCACTGCTTCAGGCCTTTGGGCAGGGGAACGCCACAGACCGTGCCCGTCTGCTGATATTCCTTCCAGCCGGAGCCTTCGAGATAGCCGCGCGCGACGCACTCGATGGGGATCACGCGGCAGCGCTTGCAGATGGTGATGCGGCCAGTCAGCCACTCGCGCACGGCCGAGCCGCGTGCCGCGACGCTTTCGGGAATCTCGTCAACGCTGGTGGAGAGGAGATGCGTCTCGGCCAGGTTGCGCTGGGCGATGAACCACAGCCACCAGGTGCTCATGGCCGTCAGCGTGCGGCCCTTGCCGATGATGGGCGTGGGCATGACCACATCAAAGGCGGAGATGCGATCGGTGGCGACCAGCAGCAGCCGCGCGGGCTTGCCGTTGGTACCGGGCAGGTCGTAGACATCGCGCACCTTGCCCCGCCGGACGAGCGGCAAAGGCAGCGCGGGCTGGGTTGATGAATCGGGTCGAGCGGCGGCGGCGGGGGGCATGGCGCAGGATAGGAACACTACGGTTCACGGTGAATCAGGTGTCCTGTCAACCACTTTGCCGGGCTCCATAACTGCGCCCGCGAGGCGGTGCACATGACCGCAAGCCCAGCGCATGCGGGGAGGAGCATCGCCGAGGCCATCGCCCAGTGGGACTCGGTCATGGCATCCAACCGAACGAACGCGCGGACATACCCCTCAGCCAGATAGGCAAGTCCCGTGAGCATGAACGGCTTCCATTGCTTGAGCACGCTGCCGAAACAGAGCGCGACTGCGCCGAGCACCAGCGCCGCGAGCCAGAAGCCCCATCCCGGTGCCTCCGACCGATACTCAAGCCAGGCGATGGGGAGTAAGAAGTAGGAGGGAATGATCCAGCGCAAGAAGCGGGCAAGTCGGTCGCGAAGCGCGGTGGGTCGGCGCGAGAGCACCAACGAAAGCAACAGGAACAGGACACCGCACACCAGGAACGCCGCCGCGCGTTGGGACTCGCTCGGATCCGGGAGCCAATCAGACCGATCAGGATTATCCGGTAGTGACGCGAAGAGGAACCGCTCGGGCGCGAACCACGCGGCGACGGAGAGCCCCCCGACTATCGCGAGCACGCCGGTCGTGAGCACAGGCCAGGCGTCCGTCGTGCGCACGCGATCGCGCCCTACGGAGGCCCGGTGAGATTCTTCGGAAGAATTGAGACGAACGCCGAAACCTAAAGCGACCACTCCACCGAGTCCCACCCAACCACCAAACTCGGCGGCCACCGCACGATCGGGCCCCGCCAATCGACCCAGCAGCAGCCAGATGGTCGCCCACCAAGCCATGCCGACCAGCGAAGCAAAGAGCGCGAATGCGCCCGATCCCGTCAGGCGCCGGAAGGCCGCGCAACACAGGCCTGCGACGAACAGGATGAAGAACGACTGTCGGTTCTGCAGTCCGAGATCCGGTGATGGCACAAACTCCAAACTCGCGCCCATGCCCGAGCCGTCAGCACCTGTGAAGAGGCGGAGCGACCTCGACATCTGCCATGTTGCCGCGGCGACGCCGATGGTGGCGGTCACGAGAAACGCTAACGCGGCGCGCATCTGCCCCAGACTTCGAAGCCATAGACCGATAGCCAGCACCAGTATCGCCAGTATGGCGGGCACTAACCAGTCCAGTGGCGGCCAGATACTGATCCATGCTCTGCGTGAGTTCCACATTCCCAGTGTCACCGCCAGCCCAAACATCCACCCGCCGAGGTAGAGCGCTACTTGCGAGGGTCGCAGTCGCCGACTGTCCACGATCCAAGGCGACTCGGGACGTTGCAACTCGCCCACTGTCGACCGGACGCTTCGGGCCTCCTCCGAAGTGACAAGACCTTGATGGTGCCATTGGTCAACTTGACTCAGAACGCCCTCGATCTGCTCGCTGAATCGATCGAACAGGAGCCGAGGACGCGCACGAACAGTCTCGCCGCATGCGGCCCGACGTAGGTCCGCCAGGAAAGCGCTTGCGTCTGGATACCGCAACGCCGGATCGGGGTCGAGCGCCGCCAGGCACACGCGCTGAAGGGCAGCTGGCGTTTCGCCATTGATGTTCTCAGGCAGTTCCGGCCGTCCGGCGCAGGTGAGTTGGATCGTCTCGGCCACCGTGGGCGAACTGAATGGCAAACGATCTGTGAGCGCTTCGTACAGCAGCACGCCCAATGCAAACACGTCGGCCCCGGGCCCGATGGGTTCGGGCGAACCGGTGATCGTTCGAAGTTGCTCGGGCGCAGCCCAACCGGGCGTTCCCCCGATTCGGTTCGACAGATCAGCGCCCTCGCCGCGCGCAAGACCAAAATCGACAATGATTGGCGCATTCTGACGATCGACCAGTATGTTCGAAGGTTTAAGGTCCTGATGAACCAGCCCGGCGGCGTGAATCGCCGCGACCCCATCTGCAATCCGGAGCAGTTGTGCCACGCGCCGAGGCAATGATGTGCCTCGCCATGCCATTCGGAGGTCAATGCCGTCGATCCAGTCCATCACGATGAACGGCGAGAATTGCGCCGAGTTCTCGCTCGTCGCTGGCTCGAGGATGACTTCCAGCACGCGGCACACATTCGGATGATTCAAACCAGCCATCGCGCGGGCTTCGCTGATCAGCCGTTCAGTGGTGGACGTGGTTCCAGCCGAAGTTCTCCCGGCGACGAAATCGCCTTGCAGCAACTTGATCGCTACGCGACGTCGCAGCACCTCATCGGTTGCTTGGAAAACACGCCCCATGGCCCCCGCACCCACCAGCACCGCGATGCGGTACCGGCCGCCAACCGACCCTTGAGCGCGGGTTACTGGATCCTTCCAAGGGTCTGCGGCCCGCTCGATCGTGTCTGCGGGCCGACTGTCATCAGGATTCTGGGTGCCCGAAGCCATCGGGCATTGAGTATACCTGCGGCTTGCAAACTTGCGGTCATCACCATCCGGAAACGCCTCACCCCACCGTCAACCCAAACGCCCGCTGGGCCGTCAGGTCGTGGGCACGCTTGTAGGCCTCGCCCAGCACGCTCCAATCGAACTCCCAACTCTGGGCTTCGACCTGGTTGCGCAGCGCGATCCGGCCGCGCCGGTCCAGGCGGCAGAACTCAAGCAGATATTTGCACAGTTCTCCCGCCGAATCGCCATACGACCGGCCGCGACGCCGCACCACCCACACGCCCGGGCGGTTGTAGTCGCCGAACTTGTTGAGCGCGTAGCGCCCGAACCCGGCGAGGTCGCTCGTGACCGCGGGCACGCCCATCGCCAGGCATTCGAGCGGCGTGTAGCCCCAGGGCTCGTAGGCGCTGGGGAAAATGCCCACGTGGCAGCCGCGCACAAACTGCTCGTAATCCATGCCCCAGAGCGGGCTGGTGGGGCTGATGAACTCGGGGTGATAGACGACCTTCACCGGATCATCGCGCCGGTTGAACATCCAGATGTTGCGGATCTGGTTCAGCACCGGGTCCTTGGCGTCGTCGTCGATCATGTGCGTGCAGACCAGCGGCAAGCGGTCGGTCCGCAGGGCCTGCTGCACGCGGCGATAGCGCAGCACCCAGTGGTCGTCGGCGACTTTGTCCAGATCGACGCGCTGCCCGGTGGCGCCGAGTTTGAAGAGTTTGTCCCCGACGTGCTTCATGATCTGGTCGCACACGTCACGGAACTCGTTGAGCACGCCGCGCTGCTGGAGCGCGAAGGGGTGGAGCGACCGCGTGGCGCGGTGCGAGATGATGAAGAAGACCACCGTCAGGTCGCTGCCCGAGGCCCGCAACTCCGCGTTCAGGCGGGCCATGGCTTCCAACGCGACATCGAAGCCCTTGTTCCGCGGCTCGTACCGCCCCGACGTGAAGACATAGATCGTCTTGTCGAGGTCGAACGAGTACGACGGGAAGAAGTGCCCCATCGTGAAGCGGTGGATCTTCTCCTTGCACTCGGCGTGCAGCGTCTGAAACTCGTGCCCCACGTTGTAGCGCTCGATATCGAGCCCGTTGGGCACGACGACATCGGGCCGCCTCCCGAGCAGGCCAGCGCATTCCTCGGCCGTCACCTCGGAAACGGTGGTGAAGACGTGGGAGCCGTGGGCGCAGGCGCGTTCGACGCCGTGCTGGAAAACGATGTTGTATTTCTTGGCTTCGTCGGCGTCGTTGATTTCCCAGCGGGCGAGGCGGTCATAGAACCACTCGTCGGCCGAGGCCATGTAACGCCCGAGAAGGGTCGCGTGCGTCTGGAAGACGATGCCCACGGGCAGGTTCTGCTTCCGCACCATGGGGATGCACAAGCCGCCCATCCACTCGTGGCAATGCAGCAGGATGGGGCCGACGCGGCCGCGCAAGCCGCCGCCGCTCACAGGGGTGCGTGCGGCCTCACCCTCATCACCCGCCCAGCCGCTGCCCGCCTGCTCGCAGATCTTCTCCACCAGCCTGCGCACCGCCTCGGCAAACGACACTGTGCCATCAATCATCCCGTCGCCCGAGGGCACGCTCAACCGGTGGTCATTCCACAGGCGGAACTTGGTCGCGTCGAGTTTGGCAAGTCCCTGCCAGTGCTCGATGAGCAGCACCCGCGGGCGGCCCGTGACGAGCCAGCGCCCATGATGAATGTGCAGCCCTTCCGCCCGCAGCGCATTCACCGCCCGCCCGATGACTCCCGTCGGCGTCGTTTCCTCAAACTCCAGGGCCGCCTTGGCGGGTTCCCACGGGCCGATCAGGCAATAGCGCTCGCCCCAGCGCTCCACCATCGTGGGCACTTTGGAACGCAGCACCTGGAAGATGCCGCCGACCTGATTGCACACCTCCCACGCAACTTCAAGTAACAAGCCCTGCCCGCCGCTGCCGAGTGTGATGGCCTCCGGCACGGGTGGGATGGTCGGTGCAGGGGGCGCGGGCGGCGGGGCAGACGGCGGAGTCGCCCAGGAGTTGGACTCGTCGCTGTGCCGGCTTGCGAGGCTCCCATTGCGCGACTCGCCACTCGGCGCGGCGGGGATCCCACTGGGCGATGGCACGATCGGCGCGGTCGAAGGCACCACGGGCGTCGGGCTCAGCGGGCCGGGGACCGGCGGGAGGGGGGGCAAGGGCTTGGAGGTCGCCGGCTTGGGCGCGGCAGGCGTGCTGACGGCTGCACTTGCGCCCTCGGCGGTCTTGCGCTTGGTGGCCGCCGCCTTGTTCCACGATCGTCGCGCCATGAGGGGAGCATACCCGGGCGCGGCCGTCGCTTCTGATGAAGCCCCGAAGCCCACACCTTCCAAGGCGTGGGCCGTGTGGAGCTCGCAACCTCCAGATACTGAACAGACTGGCTACCGCCGCCCTCGCGCCCGCCCCTCACCATCCGATCCCTCGCCCGTGCGCCCACCGCTGTGCTCGCCTCTGGCTCGCCCGCCTCGGCGGCTGCCCATCTCCACCTTCGGTCCAGCCAACCTGGCCCGGCGATGGGCAAATGCGCCGGGGCGAAGCAGCCGCGCGATTGCCAGCGCGACGCCGATCAGGCGGTAGGCCACCCGCCGCGCCGGGCTGGGCGGCGCGGTGCGCTCCGCTACGACCGGCGCGAAGCCCTCCATCTCGCCATAGGTGCGGGCCGGGCGGGCGTAGAGGTCGCCCTGGCAGGCCGGACACTCGAAGCCCGTCGCCTGGCCGCCGAGTTGGATGAAGAACCCCGAGTAGCCGCAGTAGACGCACTGGCGGCGCTCGCGCGTGCGCGAACCGCGCGGGCCGGTGATTTGGCCGCGGGTGATTGACAGAATGGCGTGCAGACGACCCATGGGCGATGCGCCGACCGAACGGCCAGCGCTCAAACATACCGCCGGTTCGGTGCTCGGCCCACAAAACCACCCGCGATCGCGCCCGATCGCACGCCAGCACGGTGGCGTTCGTGGTGGTCAGCGCACCGCGCGTGCGGCGCGTTGAGTTTGCTGCATGGCTCTCGTCGCCCTCCCCCAACCCCCTCCCACTCTGGGAGGGGGCTTGAGGACCGGGTGTACCATCGTTTTCCTGAGGGTGGAGGTGTACCGATGTCGAACCGGTTTGGATTGAAGGATGCCGCCCTCCTCGTCGTCGCCCTTCTGCTCGTTCTCACCGTCGGCCTGCGCATGGTGCAGGGCGACCGCGAGTGGCGTCAGGTGCAGCGCCTGGAGCGCCAACTGCGCGAAGCGGCGCAGCAAACCGCCTCGCAGGCCCAGGCCGTCGAGGCCCGCCTCGATGCGCTCAAGACCCAGTTGGCCGCCCTGAATGACCGCCTCGCGTCTGGCGCGGTCGCCGCCTCCTCCCCCCCCAGCGGCACCGGCAACCAGCCCCGCGCCGCCGATGACGACTCCTGGGCAAGGCCCGGCGTGCCCATCGTCCGCTGGCCCAAGCCCGCCTTTCTCTCCGATCCTCGCACCAAGAAGGGCTTCGCCACCGGCGGCGAGTTTGCGGAAATCTTCCCCGCCCAGATCGCCAAACTCACCCCCTTCATTTTCACCGACGTCTACGCCCGCCGCATCAGCGAGATCACCCTCGACGCCCTCGCCGACTACGACCCCAAGAGTCTCGAACTCCGCGGCACGCTCGCCGATGCCTGGCAGATCGATCCCGCGGGCATGTGGCTCCGCGCCCGCATCGGTGCCGACCGCCGCTTCAGCGACGGCACCGAGATCACCGCCGAGGACATGCGCTGGACCTTCCACGACTACGCCATGAACCCGCAGGTCGAGGCCGACCGCACCCGCTCGCTCCTCACCGGCATCGCCCGCGTCGAAGTCGTCGCCCCCAAGGTCATCGAGTTCGTCTTCAAAGAGCCCAAGTACTTCAACATCCCCGCGGCCCTCACGCTCTTCGTTCTTCCCAAAGCCTTCTACTCGCAGTTCACGCCCACGCAGATCAACCAGGCCACGGGCCTGCTCATGGGCTCCGGCCCCTACAAACTCGCCGACCTCGACCCCGCCGCACAGTGGACGCCCGGCAAAGACATCGTCCTGGTCCGCAACGATCAATACTGGGGCCCGCGCCCGGCCATCGACCGCCTCCGCTACCGCGTGGTGCAGGACGAAATGGCCCGCCTCGTCGCCTATCGCAATGGCGAAGCCGACATGATCGAGCCCTCTGCTCCGCAATACCAGCGCGCCTCCGCCGAGCCGGGCTGGAGCGACCGCACCCAATCCCTCAAGTGGGTCAACATGCGCTCGGGTCCGCAGTTCATCGCGTGGCAGTGCGGGCCGCGGGGCGGTGTCGGGGGTCGCCTCACTCCGTTCAGCGATAAGCGCGTCCGCCTCGCCATGACCCACGCCCTCGACCGCGAACGCATCATCCGCGATATCTACGGCGGCGTCGGCGTCCTGACCCACGGCTACTTCAACCCCGCTTCGCCCGCCTCCAACCCCCAACTCGACCCCTGGCCCTTCGACCTCGACCGTGCCAAAGCCCTGCTCAAAGATGCCGGCTGGGAAGACCGCGACCACGACGGCACCCTCGAAAACGACCGCGGCGAGCCCTTCACCTTCGAGTTCACCCGTTCCGCCGGGGGCGAGGTTCAGGAACGCCTCGGCGCGTATGTGCGCGACCAGTGCGCCAAGATCGGCATCCGCTGCACCATCCGCATCCAGGATTGGTCGGTTTTGCAAAACTCCATGAAGTCCCGCGATTTCGACGCCATCACGCTGGGCTGGGGCTCCAGCGCCCCCGAGGCCGACCCCAACCAACTCTGGCACTCATCCTCCATCGCGGGCACGGGCGACAACTTCGCGCAGTGGAACAGCCCCCGCGCCGATAGCGCCATCGACAAGGGCCGACGCGAGTTCGACTTCGCCAAGCGCATGAACCACTGGCATGAACTCGAACGCGCGATTCACGAAGACCAGCCCTACACCTGGATCCGCTCCACCGAGTGGGTTCGCTTCATCCGCCGGGGCGTCGAAAACGCGGTCCCTTACCCCAAGGGCCTCGAAGTCCCCGAGTTCTTCATCTCTGGCCCCTCGGGTACCGGCGGCGCGCCCGCCGCCGCGAACTGATCCGCACAGCGTTCGTCATCGCTTTTCTTCCTTCACGCCAAGCCCGCATGGTCAACTACATCCTCCGCCGACTGTGCCTCATGCTGCCCACGCTCGTGGGCATCACCTTTGTCGTCTTCATGCTCATCGCCCTCTCGCCCGGCGGCATCGGCGCGGGCCTCCGCATGTCCGGCGGACAGATGGAGGCCGGGGCCCGGGCCGTGCAGGAGGCCTACCTCGAAGAGCGCTACGGCCTCAATGACCCCGCGCTGGTCCAATACGTCCGCTGGCTGGGCCGCATCAGCCCCGTGAAGTTCGGCCAGCGCGACCTCGTCGCCCCCGATGGCGAAGTGCTCCCCCGCCCCGGCCCCATCCGCGAACCCACCGCGTGGCACCTCTTCGCCCAGTCCCTCCCGCCCGAGCCCGAGCGGGCCACCTCAGCCATTCCGCCTTCCCCCCCCGATCGCGACGATTCCGCCGAGGCCCAGAAAGCCTGGGCCGATGAAGCCTGGCGCGCCTTCGCCCGCGAGCGGGCCCGCTTCGCCACCGCCCGTGCCGAGGCGGTGCGCACCCGCGCCGAACTCGAAACCGCGCTCTCCGCCTACGCGGCCCAGGCCAGCATCATCGGTGCCGAGCGGGCTGGCAAACTACGCCCCGAAGCCTTTGAAGGCCATACGCCCCAAACCGCGCTCCCCACCTGGGCCGCCGCCAAGGCCGCCGCCGAGGCCGCGATCGACGCTTTCGACGCCGCGCGACAAGCCCGCTACGACCTGCTCGCGTCATTCAACGATCACCCCGTTCCGCCTGCTGGCATCGCGATCATCCCGGGCGTCGTGAGCCTTGCCGCCCCGGACTTCGGCGTCGCCTTTAGCCGCAACCGCCCCGTGCTGGCGCTCATCGGCGAAGCGCTGCCGATCACCCTGCTGCTCAACCTCATCGCGTTCCCGATCATCTATCTCGTCGCCGTGCCCGGCGGGATGGCGGCGGCGGCCCGCGCCGGCACCTGGGTTGATGCCGCCCTCGGCGGGCTCTTTGTCGCCCTCTGGTCAATCCCCGCTGTGTGGGCTGGCGTGCTCGCCGTCGGCTTCCTCGCGAATCAGCAATACCTTGGCCTCTTCCCCGTCAGCGGCCTGCACGACGCCCGCGCCGACGCCATGGCCTTCCTGCCCGGCACCAACCTCGACGGCACCTGGGAGCGTGGCTACCTCCTCGACCTCCTCTGGCATGTCTGCCTCCCCGTCGCCTGCCTGGTCTACGCCGGTTTTGCCGTGCTCAGCAAGCAGACCCGTGCCGCGATGCTCGAAAACCTCTCCGCCGACTACGTCCGCACGGCCCGCGCCAAGGGCGTCTCGGGGCGCGATGTGCTCTTCCGACACGTCCTGCGCAACAGCCTCCTCCCGCTCATCACCATGTTCGTCTCGCTCTTCCCCGCCATGCTCTCGGGCAGCGTGGTCATCGAGCGCGTCTTCAGCGTCCCCGGCATGGGCAGCATGATCATCGAAGCCATCAACCTGCGCGACCGCGAACTGCTCCTGGCCAACACGCTCATGATCGCCGGCGTCAACCTCTTCGCGCTGCTGCTGGCCGACATCCTGTACGCCGCCGCCGATCCTCGCGTCGCCTTTTCATAACCGTGGCTACACCCGCGCCCAACCCGACTCCCGCCCCCCCCCCACTGGCCGTCACCGGCGTGCAACTGATGCAGGGCATCGGCGCGCCCGAGGCCCGCGGCTTCTGGGCCGACGCCTGGTCCCGCGTCCTCCGCCGTCCGGGTGCCATCTTCGCCCTCTCCTGGCTCGCCATCGTCGCCTTCTTCGCCATCGTCGCGCCACTCATCGCCAGCGGCCATCCACTCATCTGGCGCGAGCGCACCGCCGGGCCAAATGGCTCCGAAACCGTTTCCTATCCCCTGTGGGAGCACCTCTCCGCCGCCGATGTCCTGCTCTCCCTCGTCACCCCCCTGGGCATCATCTTTCTGCTCCTGCCGCTCCGCGTCGCGCGAAGCCATCGTGCCCTCGCCCTCCTCGCCATCGCCATCCAGGCCGGTCTCACCGTCCTCGCCTGCACCGGTGCCGCCCTTCTCCTCTCCACCTTCCGCACCACGGGCGACGACGGCATCTCCCGCCGCTTCACCTATTCGCCCCTTGTCGCCGCATCGGTCGTTGCGGGAATCGTCGCCCTCGTCGCGTTCGCGCTCCCACTCATCACGCGCCGGGTGGCTCGTGCCCTCACTGTCCTTGTCGTCGCCGGTGCCAGCGCCGCCGCGTGCTCTCACGCATGGACCACGCCCCTCGTCGATTTCGACCGCTACGCCCTCGCCGAAGCCGCAGGCACCGGTCGCGGCACCTACACCCTCATCCCCTGGTCGCCCATCCAAGGTCGCACCGACCTGTACCTGAAACCCCCCGGCACCACGCTTGGTCAGGCCCAACCCGCCGACGCTTCGCATCCTTTCGCCTCTCGCCCATTTCGGCTTGGCACCGATCCGCTTGGCCGCGACGTGCTCAGCCAGTTGCTCCACGCCTGCCGCCTGTCCATCTCCATCGGACTGGTCAGCACGGGCATCGCCGTCACCATCGGCGTCACGCTCGGAGCCATCATGGGCTACTTCGGCGGGTGGGTCGAAACGCTCCTCTTCCGCGTCGTTGAAGTCTTCATGGCCATCCCGGTCCTCTTCCTGCTCATTGTCGCGGTGGGCGTGCTGCCGGGCGACTTGCGATCAACCTATGTGCTCATGGCGGTGATCGGGTGTGTGTCGTGGACCGGTGCCGCGCGCTTCACGCGGGCGGAGTTTCTGCGTCTGCGCGAGCAGGATTTCGTGCAGGCCGCGCGGGCCGCCGGCCTTCCGCTCCGATCCATCCTCTTCCGCCACATGCTGCCCAACGGCGTCACGCCCGTGCTCGTCGATGCCTCGTTCGCCATTGCCGCCGCCATCCTCGCCGAGGCCACGCTCTCGTATCTTGGGCTGGGCCCGCCTGATCAACCCTCGTGGGGCAAACTGCTCGCGAGCGCGACGGGCACCGTCGGCGACTTTGTCTGGTGGCTCGCCGTCTTCCCCGGTCTGGCCATCTTCCTCACCGTCCTGTCGTACAACCTGCTCGGCGAAGCGCTGCGCGACGCCATCGATCCCAAACTCCGCAAAGCCCGCGTCTAGCATCATTCCAGGGTGGTCCGGCGGTCCCCGCCGGATCCTTACCCGCCGTTCTCGTTCCATTGTGGCTCAAATGTCACCACCCGCTTCCACCCCGATCCTCGAACTCCGCGACCTCGCGATTTCCTTTGAGGTCCGTGGCGGGCCGCGGGTGCAGGCCGTGGATGGCGCGTCCTTCACTCTCTACCCCCGCCAGACCCTTGCCGTCGTGGGCGAGTCCGGCTGCGGCAAGTCCGTCACCGCGATGAGCCTGCTGCACCTGATCCCCCGACCGCCCGGCCGCTTCGACCGTGGCACCGCCCGCTTCCGGCCCGCGCCCGACGCCAAGCCCATCGATCTCCTCGCCTGCTCCGAGCGCGACATCCGCACCGTTCGTGGCGCCCAGATCGCCATGATCTTTCAGGAGCCGATGACCAGCCTCAACCCCGTCTACACCATCGGCGACCAGATCATCGAGGCCATCCTGCTCCATCAACCCGAAGCCGCGAGGGGGAACACCGCCCGCGACATCGCCCTTCAGGCCCTGCGCGACGTCGGCATCACCGAGGCCGAGCGCCGTCTGAACGCCTACCCCCACCAGTTCTCCGGCGGCATGCGCCAACGCGTCATGATCGCCATGGCCCTCGCCTGCCGCCCCGCGCTGCTCGTGGCCGACGAGCCCACCACCGCCCTCGATGTCACCATCCAGGCCCAGATCCTCGAACTCATGCGCGACCTCCAGCACCGCCGCGGCATGGCCATCCTGCTCATCACCCACGCGCTGGGCGTCGTGGCCGAGAACGCCGACGTGGTGTGCGTCATGTACGCCGGCCGCGTCGTCGAATACGCCCGCGTCTTCGACCTCTTCGACAAACCCCTCCACCCCTACACCCGTGGCCTCATGGCCAGCATCCCGACCCTCCGCACGCGCGAATCACGCCTCACCACCATCCGCCAGATCGTCGACGACCCCGCCCAGTTCACCCAACTCTCAGGCCACGAACGCGGCATCCGCCCCTGGTGGCCCACCCACGATGCGCCCCCAGGCTCGCCCACGACCACCCGCCCGGGCGGTGAATCGCTCCTCGTGCCCGTTGCGCCCGACCACTGGGTGGCGCTTTGGGATACACCCGCAGGCCGCGCGCTCGCGGGCCCGAATCCGCCGCCGCCCGACCTCGATTTCCGCGTCCCTGTATCCGCCGATCAACTGGCCGTAACCCCTGTCTCGGCCTGACCTTCCGCCCATCTATCCACCGACCTGTCAACACCCGCCCTCAGGTTGATTTTCAGTTCCGCCTCGCTTCGGTTCGCCGCCTCGGTTCATTTACCGATCTACTCGATAAGCCTTGACGCAGCAAGCACTTATGATGATTCCTAGGGACTTCAACCAGCCCGACAAGCCCCCCTTCACATCGCCTTGATGTGACCGTTTCCGACTTGTCCACCGACGATCCAGATCATCTAACCCCGTCGCGGTAAGCCCATGCGCGTGCTCATTCTGCCCGATGCCACCCTGTTTACCCGCGAGCACGCGATGCTCGGCAGGCTGCAGGTCGGCCTCGCGGATGAAGGCGTGCGCGTGCTTCAGGCCATTCCCCACTCGGCTGCGGGCAGCGAAGCCGAGGCGCTGCTCTCGGGGGGTGTGTACGCGGCCACCATCGCGCACTTTGACCGCGGCCTGCCCCTCAGCACGCCCCTGCGCGCCGCGGCCCTCGCGCGCTCGATCCGGGCCCTCGCGGCGCAGGAGTCTGCCGATCGCGCGCTCGACGCGGTCTACGCCTTCGGCCCCGACTCCTGGGCACCCGCCGCGCGCGTCGCACGCTCCATGGACGCGGCACTCTTCATCGAACTTCACGGCGCCTCGCTCATCGATCGTGCCGCCGCGCTCTGGCGCAAGGCCTCCGCCAGCCCGGCCCGCGCCCGACCGATGTTCGTCACGCCCGGCAACGCGCTGGCTGAGCGACTCGCCCGCGTGTTACCCAGTTCCCGCATTGCCGCCGCGCCATGGGGTGTTTATCCAACCCCCACGCCCCACGGCCCCGTCGAGCGCGGCAAGAGCCTCAGCGTGGCGCTCCTGCTCTCCGGGCGTGACGCCCCCGCCGCCCGTGCTGCGCTCCTGGGCCTGGAAAAGGCCGCGCAAACGACCCCTGAACTGCACGCGCTCGTCGATGCCGATGCCGCCCGCGCACTCGACCTGTGGCGCTGGAGTGCCGAGGCTCCAGGCCTGCGCTCGCGCCTCACGCTGTGCAGCGACCTGGAAGGCCGTCAGGATCTGCTCACCGAAGCGGATGTGCTGCTCGTTCCCGAAGCCCTGGGCGAGGCCCGCGCCCTGGTGCTTCAAGCCATGGCCGACGGCATGCTCGTCCTCGCCCGCCCAGACCCGCTCATCGATTGGCTCGTCCCGGGCGAAACCTGCGACCCGCTCGCCGACGCCACGCCCGACACCATCGCCAAACAGGTGCTCGCGCTGGCTGATGATCTTGGCCGCGCCACGGCGCTGCGGGCCTCCGCCAAATCGTGGGTCCAGCAGCACCGTCCCGCCAGCGCCCAGGTACGTGGCCTGCTCGGTGCGCTCACGCGCACGCTCGATGTCGCCGCGCCCGTCTCACCCGCAACCGCACCGAAATCCGCCCAAACCTGAGCGGAACAACAGTCGCTACCCATTCGTACGATTCTCAGACGAAGGCCCTCGGCGGATCGTCTGTTAGGATTTTGATCGCAGTTTCGGGTTCGCCTTAAGTAAACTTTCCACACTTCTTCAAGCGGATTGAACGGTCGAAACCGATAGTTGGTAAACTACACAAGATCTCTCTCTCCTCCAGCGGGGCGCCGTCTTGCGATGGCGCCCTGCTAGTTTTTTTGGAATCCTCACGTTTTTCAGGGGAAGCGTGCGATTCCGTGTGAACTTGGGAGGTTTGACCCACGAAGGAACGATCAAATCGCCACGAACTCACACGGTCTGAGCACAGAATATGCCGTGCAAATGCAGGTCGAACGAGTTCGTGTCACCGACCGCACCCGATGCCCCTACGATGTCTTGTGTGGAACGCCGATCGGGCATGATGACCGATCAGAGTCGATGCCATGAGCCCCTCGACACACTCAACCCCGCCCGCGATCACGGCCCTTACCGGCGAGTTGTCCCATTTCCAGAACGGCAAGCTCCTTTGCACGACCGCTGATTTTGAACAGTTCGTCATCAGCGAAGAGGATGCGGTAAAGGCGTGCTACCGCGCGCACACGGCCGAGCAGAACCTCAAGGCCGTTCAGGACAACTTTGAGTTGACCGTGCGTCGGATCGAGGCGTGGTGCCGCAGTCACCCACGCGTCATGGCCTGTGGCATTTCGCTCCGCTCCGACGACATCCTCGTCGCGGTGTGCGCGACCGACGAGGATCGTGCCGGCGACCTGCACGACGACATGGCCGCGCTCGATCTTGACCTGTTCGATCGAACGAACTTCGCGCTGTCGTTCATGCTCTTCCGCTTGTCGGAAGTGGCGGGCCTCGATGCCTTTGTGCAGCCCAAGACGCGGATAATCTATCTCAACAATGCCTCGCCAATCGGAACACCAGCAGGCCGCGCGTAGCCATCTGGCGGCTTTCGAGTTCAATGCCGAACGCCACCCCGACTGGTCTGCGGTGATGCTCATTTACTCCGCGTTGCACCTGATCGAAGAGGCCTGCGCGACGCGTGCGCACCACAATCGCGACCATCGCGAGCGTGACATCTACATCCGCCGAAACTGCCGCCAGTTATGGCCGCCGTACCTGCGCCTCAAGAATGAGTCCGCGAAAGCCAGGTACTTGCAGGGTGGCCTCTTTGCGCTCTCGTCCAAGGAGGTGCGCGTCGCGTTGTTCGAGGTTGAATACCGCAAAATCAGAGCGGCCGCCGCGGCATACCACCTCCGACCCACGCCCGCCACGCCTCCAGCCACTCCACCAAATGAACCACCTCGACCGGCACCGCCCCAACCGGAGCCGCATTGACCCCATCGCCTCCCATCCTCGTCACCGGCGCGGCAGGCTTCATCGGCTCGGCCGTCGCGCGGACGCTCCTCGCGCGGGGTGAACGCGTCGTCGGCGTCGACAACTTTGATCCCTTCTACTCGAAGGATCGCAAGCAGCGCAACCTTGCCGAGATTGCCGCGTCGCTCACGCCGCGCGCCGCCGCCGACAACGCGTGGTCCTTCGAGCAACTCGACCTCACCGACCGTGCCGCGCTCGACGCGCTCCTCGCGCGCATCGCGCCAGCGGGCGGTGCCGG
Organism: uncultured Phycisphaeraceae bacterium; assembly: GCA_964588585.1. Lineage (GTDB taxonomy): Bacteria > Planctomycetota > Phycisphaerae > Phycisphaerales > UBA1924 > JAEUIX01. The sequence goes on along the minus strand of CAZPPX010000008.1, from coordinate 43,584 downwards.
CATCATCCACCTTGCCGGCAAAGCCGGCGTGCGGCCCAGCATCGCGGACCCTGAGGGCTACATGCGCGCCAACGTGCTGGGCACGCAATCGGTGCTCAGTGCCGCGCGGGCCGCGCGGTGTGCCCGCGTCGTCCTCGCCTCCAGCAGCAGCGTCTACGGGAACGCCTCGCGCGTTCCCTTCAGCGAAGACGACCAGGCCATCGAGCCCATCAGCCCCTATGCCGCGAGCAAGCGCGCGGGCGAACTGCTCGCCCACACACACCATCACCTGACGAAGATGCCCGTCGCGTGCCTGCGCTTCTTCACCGTCTTCGGCCCGGGCCAGCGGCCTGACCTGGCCATCAGCCTCTTCATGGGAAAGATCGCGCGGGGCGAGACCATCACCATGTTCGGCGATGGCTCCATGGCCCGCGACTTCACCTACGTCGATGACATCGTCGCCGGTGTCCTCGCGGCCTATGACCGCATCGACCGCTTCGGCCTCCGCACCTGGAACCTGGGCAACTCCAGCCCCGTCCTGCTCCGCGACATGATCGCCGCCATCGCCCGCGTCACGGGCAAGTCTCCCGACATCCGCACCGCACCCATGCAGCCGGGTGACGTCGATCGCACCTACGCCGACCTGACTCGCAGCAAGGCCGAACTGGGCTTTCAGCCGACCACGGCTTTCGAGGAAGGCCTTCGCCGCCAATGGGCGTGGATGAAGGCGTCTGGGGAGGCCGCTGCCGTGCCTTCAGTGCACAGATGACCGACCGGTGATGGCGTGTTCGACAGTTTGCGTACACGAGGCCGATGGATCGTGACTCCACTTGAACGGTCAACTCGCGAGTACGCCGCACCAGGGACTCCTCCGATTTCACCCCAGTGCCCGCGCTGCGACTACGACCTCTCGGGCGCGATCGCCGCGTGGGATACCGACCAGCGGTGCGACCTCGCCGGAACCTGCCCCGAGTGCGGCTTGACCTTTGACTGGGGGCGACTGCTCAACCCGGTGAAGATCCTGCCACGCTGGTCGATCGAGCACGGGCGGCTGGGTGTGGGCGCGATCGCCAAGTCGTTTTGGCGCGGACTATTTCCTTGGCGCATGTGGCGCAATGGCGACGGCCTGCGGCTTGATCACCCCGTGGTGAAGAAGCGGCTTGTGCTGCTGGCGCTCGCTCTGCTGATGGTTGTCTACGTGGTGGGTGGGAGCATCGCCGGGTGGCTTGGTTACGACCACGCCGCCAGCATGGCCATCATGCGCATCTCGCCGCGACGGGGCAGCCCACCCATTCTGACTGGGCCGTCGGTGAACGTCCCACTCGCCACCGCCCAAGCCGCGCTCCTGCCGTGGACGCGCTTCGGCACCACCAGCCGCGGCTGGTGGGACGAGATCAACATCCGCATGTTGATCCCGATGGTTCTCGCGTGGTGCGCGCTCGCGCCGATCAGTTTCGCGTGCCTTCCCGATTCACTGAGCCGCGCGTCGGTGCGCTGGCGGCATCTGCTGCGCGCGTGGGCGTATTCCACCACGGGTGTCGCCGCGTGGATCGTGCTCTATCTCGCCGTGCGTGCCGCGCTCATGCCGCTCCTCTACCGATTGCTTGGCGTGCCCGCGTGGGCACCCGCGAGGCGAAACCTGGCGACCCTCGTTGACCAGTGGACCCGCGAACCCTGGCCGGTCCTCATCATCGCCCCGTGGTTCATCCTCTTCTGGTGGCTCGCCATCAGCCGCTATCTGCGGCTTGCGCAGCCCCGTGCCGTGACCGCCGCGATGATGATCCTCTCCGCGATGGCCGCGTTCACGCTGGGCGTGGTGGTGGCGGGGCGCGATGCGGTGTGGTACTTCTACTTCTGATCGGGTTCGTCGCCCGGCTTGCCGGGGCGATCGGCCTGGGTCGGTGACGCCGGTGCGGGCGGCGCGGTCAGCATCAATCGCTGCTCACGGCCAGCACGATTCGTCACCATCACCTCCGCCGGCTTGCCCTCGTGAAAGCCCTCACGCACGAGCACCCAGATCAGATCATCAAACGTCTTCACCGCACGCCCCGCGACCGAGCGGATCGCCTGCCCGGCCGCGAACCCGGCACCGGCCGCCACGGATTCCTCCTTCACCGCGCCGATGCCCAGCCCCCCGCCGACGGAGAGTTCGTTGATCCCCGCGCGACGCAGCGCGTCGGCCACCGCGTCCTGATGCTCGCGGGCCGCGTCCAGGTCCGCCAGGGTGATGCTCAGCCGCGAGGTCTCGCCCTTGCGCACCAGTTCCACCGCCAGCGCCTCGCCCGGGCGGCGCGTCGCGATCATGGCCCGGAACTGCGACACCGTCCGCACCGCCTGGCCATCCACGCCCACCACGATGTCGCCCGCCTGCAAGCCCGCGGCATCCGCCGGCGCGCCGATGATCACCCCCGTGATCACCACGCCCGAGCCCGAGTGCGACGCGCCCTTGAGCGCCGCGTCGTTGGCGTCATCGGTCTGGGCCATGTTCACGCCCAGGAAACCCTTGGAAACGCTGCCCGTGGAGATCAACTGCGCGACGATGGGCTCGATGGTGGAAAGCGGAATGGCGAAGCCGACGCCGCGCGAGGTGCCGTCGGGCGCGTCGCTGGCGATGGCCACATTCATGCCGATCACGCGCCCCCGGATATCCGTCAACGGGCCGCCCGAGTTGCCGGGGTTCACCGCCGCATCGGTCTGGATGAAGTTGGTATACGCATCGGGGCTGAACATGTTGTCGGCCGCGCCGGGATCGCGCGACAGGCCCGAAACGATGCCCTGGCTCATGGAAAACTTGAAGCCGAAGGGCGAGCCGAAGGCGTACACGCGATCGCCCTGCTCGGGCGCGTCGCCCGTGGCCCGCCGAGCCGGCACCAGCGGCGCGGCCGCATCCACCCGCACCACCGCGATATCCGTCGCGTCATCAGCCCCCACCACCTGCGCGGGGTACGACTGCCCGCCGGCAAAGTGCACCACCAGCCGTGCCGCTCGCTGCACGACATGGGCATTGGTCACCACATGGCCCTGCGCGTCAAACACCCACCCACTGCCGCTGCCCAGATTCACCGACCGTCGCCGGCCGTTCCCCTCGATCGACACATGCACCACCGAGGGCTCGACCGCCGCGGCCACGCGCCGATTCGCCTGGTTCAACTTCGCCAGAAAATCATCGGCATCAAGTTCCTGCCGGGCTTTCTCGGCGGCCTTGATGACCTCGTCGCGGGTGGCCGCAGCCTGGCGGTCGCGCTGGGCAACCAAGGCATTGCCCGTCAGAATGGCGACAGCCATGCCCGCCATGAACGCGGCCGTGATCCCCAGCCAGTGTGGTGCTCGCATCGTGTGTTCCTACGCACGGGTTCTCGGACGGTTCGTGGTCGACACTCAGGGATCGACGAACGGGGCCCGTACCTTGAATAGATGCGCGGCGAAGCGCTGCCGGGCGGGATCGGGTCTCGACTCGGAGAGTCGAGGTACCCAGGAGCGTCCTTTCACGTCGCCGAAACATGCGGCCGCAGTTTCAACTGCGGCTGGCTCACCGGCACCTCGTGCCGACGCCGGTCAAGCCGGACCTTGCCCTCGACCACCACCGCCGTCGCCCGGCCCATCACTTTGCGCCCGAAGAACGGCGAGTTTCGGCTTCGCCCAGCCAGCGTGTCGCGCGTGATCGTCCAGGTCTGGCCCGGGTCGATCACCGTCACGTCGGCGGGGCCGCCAACGGCGAGTTGGCCGAGGCCGATGCCATCGAGCCCGCACAGCCGCGCCGGCGCGATGGTGAGCATCTCGATCAGGCGCATCCACCCGATGACCCCGTCGGCCACAAGAGCCTCGATGTACAGGGCCAGCGCCGTCTCCAACCCCACGATGCCAAACGCCGCCGCGTCAAACTCCAGTTCCTTGTCCCCCATCGGGTGCGGCGCGTGATCGGTCGCCAGAATGGTGATCGTGCCATCGGCAACGCCTTCCTTCAGCGCCGCGATATCCGACACCTCGCGCAGCGGCGGATTCATCTTGGCCGCCGTGTCGTACCCGCCGTTGGCCAGCACCGCTTCGTGCGTCAGCAACAGGTGGTGAGGCGAAACCTCGGCCGACACCGGCTGCCCCTCGCGCAGCGCGTGCCGCACGATCCGCACCGAGCCGCCCGATGACAGGTGCTGCGCGTGATAGCGGCACCCGATCGCCCGATTCAGCCGCACGTCACGCTCGATGATGATCTCTTCCGCCACGCGTGGCCAGCCGCCCAGCCCCAGTTTCGTCGCGACATCGCCCGCGTGCATCACGCCGCCCCGTGTCAGCGTGGGATCCTGGCAGTGCTGCATCATCGCACGGCCCGTCACCTTCACCGCCGCGAGCACGCGGCTCATCATGCCCGCCGATTCCACGCAGTCCCCGTCATCGGAAAACCCCACCGCACCCGTGCGCGCCATCAGTTGAATCTCGGCCAGTTCCTCGCCTCGCCGGCCCTTGGTCACCGCGCCGACCGGGTACACCCGGCACAGCCCGGTTTTGGCCGCGCGATCGAGCACCACCTCCACCATCGAGTCGTTATCAATCGCGGGGCTCGTGTTGGGCATGCAGCAGACGGTGGTAAACCCGCCCGCCACCGCCGCCGCCGTGCCCGTCGCGATCGTCTCGGCCCGCTCGCTGCCCGGCTCGCGCAGGTGCACATGCGGATCGATCAACCCGGGCACCACAAAGCACCCGTCGGCATCGATCACCCGCTCCGCCTCTTTGCGCGACAGGCCCTGATCGATCGCCACCACGCGGCCATCGCGAATCGCGACATCCGCGTCACGCTCAAGCCCCGACGCTGGGTCCATGACCCGTCCGCCCGCGATGAGAAGGGTGCCCATGCGGGGAGTTTAGGTGTCAACGAAGGGAGGGAAGGGAGGGAAGATGCTCCGGCTCGGCGCCACTGCACGCGGCGTGCCAACGGGCTGTTTTGGGCGAGAACTCCCGGTGTATCGACGAAAGATTGCGCGCAAAACCATCATTTCGCGTATACGCCACGCCGAGCATGTGGGTGGGGGGTCGGAGGGTCGCCGCGCGAAGTGGCTAGGACGGGCTGTAATAGGCTTATACGCGAAGCGCGCAAAACCTATGACATGCTGCCCCCGCATGCGCGGGGCCCTTCCTTTCCCTCACTTCGTTGACAAAACTTTCCCGCCCCCCACGGGCCGAACATACAGGTACCGCAGGTCAAACTCCTCCGCGTTGCGGGCCGCGAACAGGTCGCCTTCCACCACCTGGCCCTCGGCGACGCGCACTGACAAGCCTGAATGCCGCCGCAGGTCGATCTCCTCGCTGGGGGTCTCGGTCACCGTCTCCGCGCTGGTCGCGTGCGTGTCCAGGTCGATCACCCGCACCGTCGGACGGCACGGGTGCAGCGGATCAATCCCCACCACCGCGCCCACCCGTCCGTCGCTCAGTTCCACCACCGACCCCGGCGCGAACGCCGGCACCACGGCCAGCAGCGCCTTGGCGACGATCGGATCGATCTCGCGGCGCCGTGCTCGTCGCACCAGTTCATTGAGCACGCGCACCACCGGCGGCCGCTTTCCGCCATTGGCCGCCACTGCCGGCGCGCCGCCGCGCAGCCGGTCGTACAGGTCCGCCACCGCCACGATCCGCGCGAAGACGTGAATCTCATCGCCCGCCAGCCGCCGCTGCCCGCAGGGCGAGGGCACCCACGGAAAGCCCCGCCCGTCATAGCGCTGGTGATGCTGCGCGATCACCGCCGCCGCGCTGGGCTCGACGCGCCCGTGGGTCATGTCCACGCCCAGCGCGACGTGGGCCTGCCATTCCGCGTCCGACTCGTCGCCGGTCGCGTCAAACCGGGCCCGCACGTCGGCGGGCAGGCGGGTCAGGCCGATATCGTGCATGAGCGCGCCGATGCCCAGGTTTTCGACATGCCGCGCGTGCGAGGGCGACAGTTTCGACCGCTGCGCGATCAGGTAGCCTTCCAGTTTCAGCCCCATGAGCAGACTGGTGAAGCAGACGTTGCTGGCGTGAGCCGCCAGGTCGGGCGATGAAGTCATCACCTCCGACACCAGCAGTTGCCGCCCGCTCGCCTCGCCCAGTTTTTCGACCAGTGAACGGACCGCGTGCGCATACGCGCCGAAATCCAGCGGTGCCGAGGCGTCCCGTGCCAGGCCGTCGAGCGAGGCCCCCAGCGTCCGTGTCAGGTTCGCGTGTTCGTGCACCACCTCGGGCGACACATACCGCACCACGTCCTCCAGCCCGGGATACTTGATCCACACCGACGGCACCCGCAACTCACCCATCCGCCCCAGCACCGCGCTATCCAGAATGTACCCCGGCTTCAGCAGCATGTGCCCCGGATGCGCCGGATGAAACACCGGCATCGCCAGCGTCATCCCCGCCCGCGCTCGTGTGGTCATCACGTTCAGCATCGCTCCGCTCCCGCCTCCTCAGGTGTGTCAATCGGTGCCGACCGGGGTCAGACTTCGCCCCCGCGTCACACCCGGCCCTGCGGGCAGGCCCCAGTCTCCGCCCGCCCGGCACGGGTCTTCCAGATTCCGCTGTTCTCGGGCTCGACATCGCCTTCACCCACCCTTTTCGGACCATGCCCGCCCTCGAGTCGCCCCCGGGCCGATCTTCCCCCGCACGGGTGGAAATCCGCATGGAGTCTTCGCGCCATTGCGCGCGCCTCACCCGGAGGCCGATACGCATTCCCCCGCCCCTCGTTCAAGGGCTGCCTCGTCAGGGCGCGGCTTCCGGGAGTCACCGTGAACACCAGACTTGCCCAACGCCTGCGCTGGCCTTCTGTGTCAGCCGCCGCCGCCACCCTCCTCACGCTCTCGGCCGGCGCGCTCGGCCAAGACGCCGACCTCGCTTCCGTCCCCGAGTTGGAGTTGGAGGCCGGCCCACCCCGGCTCCCCGGTCGCGAAGAAGGGCCCCGTGTTCGCCCCACCCCGACTCCTCCCACCCCTGCGCCCGAGCCCACCAAGCCCGAACCACTCCCCGAGTGGTTCGGCGGCCTTCCGTATTGGATGTGGACCCGCGCCACCGGTAACTGGGGTGGCTGGCGCGACGATCTGGACGCCCGCGGCCTCACCATCGCCGGTTCGTATACGCTCGATTGGTCCAGCGTCTGGGATGGCGGCGTTCGCCGCGGCGCTTCCACGCGATCCGTCCTGGACATCAATGCCACGCTCGATCTTGAAAAGGCTGTGGGCCTGGCCGGCGGCACCCTCTTCGCGGACTTTTATTCCTCCGACATGCGCGGCGGATTCCGCGATGCCGGCGATGTCATGGGCATTTACAACACCGAGACCGTCGCCAACGTCGATCAGGTCGCCGAGGCCTGGTATCAGCAGGTGTTATTCGACGGCCTCCTCCGCGTCAAGGCGGGCAAGATCGACGCCTTGAACGAGTTCAACGTCCTCCTCTCGGCCGCCTATCAACTACACACCACCGCTGCCGTCGGGGCGGCGATGCTGTCGTTCCCCACCTGGCCTGACCCCGCCATGGGCGCGTGCGTCTTCCTCTACCCAACCGCGACGACCTACCTCGGCGCGGGATTTTTCGATGGGTCGCTTTCTGCCGGAAAATCCACCGGACGCCACGGCCCGCGCGACCTCTGGCATGGCAACGAGTACTACTTCATCGGCGAAGCCGGCCTCACCTGGAACGAGTTGGGCTCGCTGGGCCACGGACGACTCGCCGCTGGCGGCTGGGTCAATACGGGGCGCTACACCCGATTCGATACCACCACCCAACGAACCTCGGCTGGCGGCTACTTCCTCATCGAGCAGCAGATCCTCCGCCGCGAATCGTGCCCCGATGACAACGACAAAGGCCTCTTTCTGTGGGGCCGCTTCGGCCGCGCCGATGACGCCATCGCCACCGTGGGTCATCACCTCGCCCTCGGCGGGTCGATCCACGGCACCTTCGAGGGACGCGACGACGATGCCGCGGGCTTTCTCATCTCGTGGGGCGACCTCTCCGACGATCCTGCCGCGGGCCTGCCCGAAGACGAAACCGCCTACGAGGTGTTCTACCGCTTCGCCATCACGCCCTTCCTCTCCATCACGCCCGACCTCCAGTTGATCACCAACCCGGGCGGGACCGGCACCATCGACGACGCCCTCGTCGGCGGCGTGCGCGTCGAAATCTCGTTCTGACGCCCCACCGCGTTCTTCATTTTCTGCTTTTCAGGTTTCCCGCTTTTCTGCTTTCGTTTACGCGCATCCCCCGAAGTACGCCGCGATGAAGTCCGCGAGATCGTCCGGGTCGGCCTCGCCCACGCTGTCGAAGTTCGCCACCGGGCAGGTTCCAGGGGATGCCGTCTCCTGGAAGTAGCAGCCGATGAAGTCGGCCAGGTCGTCGGGGTCCAGGGCTTCGTCGTGGTTGAAGTTGGCCGGGCAGCAGGCGATCACCGAGCGCACGCTCAGGGTCGCCACGCCGCTGGTGGCTTCGCCGCACCCGTTGGTCACCACGCATCGCACGCTGGTCGCACCACCGGCGAGGGCATTCGACAACGTGAGTGTCGCGGTGCCCACGCCCGCGATCGTGCCCAGACCAGACACCTCGCCTTCAACCAGATCCGTGAAGTCGCCGCTGCCTGACGTGGCCTCGCTCTGCCAGCGATAGGTCAGCGGGCCCGTGCCCGTCGCGATGATGGAGAATGACGCGTCCGTGCCCGGGCAGGGATTCTGCGCCAGCGGGCTCGTGCCCACGCCCGGGTTTGCGCACGGGAAACACGACGGCGCGGCATACGCGCCGGGTGAACCGATCTCGCCCGCCGTCGAAGCCCGTGACGCGTACTGGTCGTTCACCACCGAGCGCACCCAGCCGCTCACGCTGTCCTGTCCGACCGACTCGCGGCAGGTTTGCCCGCTCACGTTCTGCGTGCGGATCGTGCCCGGGAGGACCTGGTCGCCATACGTCAACCGATCGGTGAGTTCCCCCGCGCTGTTGTACAGATTGATCTCATCGCCACGGGCAAGGTTGTTGCCACCCACGCCCACAGCACCCAGCGAACCGATGACCTTGGCCGTCTCAGGCAGGCCCCAGGCCGTGCGGAATGCCGCGGGCGCGGCTTCGGTCACGATCACCGACTCGCCCGGCTGTACGACGCCGAACCCGCTGAGGCTGAACGCGCCAGCCACCGCGTGATCGTCATCCATGCTCCAGTCGGTCATGTCCACCGGCGCATTCGACATGTTCGTAAACTCGATGAACTCGCCGCTGGGGCCGGAGTACATCCACTCCGTGATCCGCATGCCGCCAGCCGAGCCGAAGGTGTAGTTGATGCGGAGGGGGGTCCATTCCGTGCGATCGGGGAAGAACGACGCGGAGGAGAACGTGTTGGTCGCGATGGCCGCGACGTAATAGGCCACGCGCTGACCCGCCACCGCGCTGATGGGGAGCGGCGCGGTGTACTGGTTGTTCCCGGCGCTCGTCATCTGCAAGCGTTGATAGGTGGTGGTCGGGCGCGGGCGATACCACAGGTCCACCCGAGTCACCGCGCTGCCGTTGGGCGCGACCGTCGCGGTGATCGTCACCGCGTCCGAGGGATCGGGGCTGGTGTCGGACGCGCTGACCGCCGAGATCGTCGGCCCGGACGCGTTCAACTCCGTGCTCGTGTTCAGGAACGCCGTGCGCTCGGTCACGAATTGCTGCAACCCGGGCACCGTGCCGCCAAATGGGGGCTGCCCGCCCAGGCTCACCGCGCTCGTGAAGTTCGTCTGAAACGACGCGAACGAGTACAACTTCTTGGGGTCGTTCTGGACGGCGGTCTCGATCAGACTCCGCAGGGCCGCGGCCCGGGGCCCGAAGAAGTCCCAGTTCAGGTGCTGCCGGGCGCGGCGGTAATGGGCCATGTACCGCTGCCGAACCTCGGGCACGGCCAACACCCGGCTTAGAAAAGGCTTCTGCGTCTGCGTGAAGTTGCGGTTGATCGCCCACGTCGATTGCGTGAACGTCTCGTTGGCGTCGGTCTGCAGCAGGAACGTCCGACCGTCGGTCGGGTTCCGATACGTCATGAAATCCGCGCCCTTGTTGATGTAACTGTCGTCGTCGGTCAGCATGTTCTCCATCACCACCGACCAGATCGACGGATCCACCGCGAACGTCGGATCGATCGTGGTCGTCCACGTCGCCGTCGCCGCGTTCGTGAGCGCGTTGCATACCGCGATGTGCGGCGGCCAGGGGTCGGCGAACCCGCCCGGATCCTTGATCTCGTACGCGCTGCTGTATCCCGACGCGTTCGCGCCGTTGTAGCGCAGCCCGGGTCCGTTCGGATTGTTCGCACACTTGATCCGCAGCCCGCCGGTGTCGGCAAAGCCGGTGCCGAGCATCGTCTTGTTGAACTGCTGCACGTTGATGTACACGCCCCAGTTCTGCCCGTTGGGCGTCACCACCACATGGTTGGCCCGCGGGTTCGGGATGAACTGGGCCACGAAGTTGTTGTACAGCACCTCGCGGCAGAACGTCGGGTCATGGAACCCGTTGTTCAGATTCAGCGACGAGTATCCCATGCTCCTGCTCGGGGTCCACAAAGTCGGTCTCGACATTGAGCGAGAACTTCTGCGAGCCCGTGGGCAACGCGGTGTACGAGGTGTTGCCCCGGATGCGTACGCCCACGTTTGGGTAGGTGACGCCGTCCACGGTCATATCGGCGAGGATGTTGACCTGGGCGGCATAGTTCTGCCGCAGGCGCGTCTCCCAGTTGGCGTCTTGAAACTGAAACGCGATCGTCCGGAGGACGGTCGTGTCATAAAAGTCCTGCGCCCGCGCCACGCCCCCAGCCGTCAGGACCATTGCGAACGCCACGCCAGCCGTCTTCAGGTTCATGTGCGGTTCCTTCGCTCAGCCCCGCCCCACCATCAAGTGATACCAGATTCAAGCCCGTTCCGGTAAAGGTTGCACCAAGTTTGCGCAAAGGGACACCCTTCCCACGTTCTCGCCCGCTCTCCAACTCAGCCTCCCCATTCGAGGGGTGCGCGTCCGGCATTGCTCGCGCAAGTCACCCCTCCGCGTCCCACATCCTCCCACTCCGCGCCCTCCGCGTTTACCTTCCGTTCTTCGCGACAAGGCAATTGGTACCATCGCGATTCGCTCATTGGGTTCTTCCCCTGGAGACCGCGCCATGTCCTCCCCCTCGCCCACACCCGGCGCGACCACGGCTCTCCCCCGCTACATCCGCCTTGGCGGAAAGGGTGCCGATGCCGAGCGACTCGCGCGCACCGAGTGGCTCCTCACCAGCGGCAGCGGCGGCTTCGCCATGGGCACCGCGCTGGGCACGCCCTCGCGCCGCTATCACGGCTTGCTCGTTGTCCCCCTCCGCCCACCCGTGCAACGTGTGATGGCCCTCAACGCCCTCTCCGAAACCCTCGTCTTCGAACCCAACTCCCCCAACGAAGAACGCATCGACCTTTCCACCTTCCGCTTCCGGCCCGGCGTCCTTCACCCGCGTGGCGACGCCCACCTCGAAAAGTTCGAGAAGGGCAACACCGTCCGCTGGTCGTATCGGGTTGGGCAGGTCACCATCATCAAGACCTTGCACCTGTTCCGCGAGGCACCCGCGGCAGCGGTGCGCTATGACGTGACCTCGACCGGCTCCAAGCCGGTGCGACTGCTCGTCAGGCCGCTGGTCTCGCTCCGCGATTTTCACGCGCTCATCCTGCGCGATACCTCGCGCGATCGCTTCCGTGTGGACACGTCGGGTGACCACGCCTGCATCGTGCACGGCCCTTCAGCCGCGCTCCACCTGCACGCCACCATTGGCACCGGGCAGGCCGGGTCCGCGCGCTTTGAGCGCGACGAGCAGTGGTGGTACGACTTCCAGTACGAGTACGAACGCGAACGCGGCTACGACTACCTCGAAGACCTCTTCCACCCCGGCCAGTTCGTGCTCGATGTCGGCGCACCCTCGGCCTCCGGTTCGAGCGCCACGTTCACCATTCACGCGGGCATGAACGATGGCACCCTGCGCGACCACGATGCCGACGAGCGCCACCGGAACAAGCGCCTGTCGGCGCTGGTTTCAGCGACTGCCGGCGCGCTCGGCGGCAAAGGCCCGAGTACCACGCTGGCGGCGCTCATTCAGGCCGCCGATGACTTTGTGGTGCGCCGCCCCGCCCGGGAAGCCGGGCCCGACGGCACTCCCGCCGCGCCGGCCCGCACATCGATCATCGCCGGCTACCCCTGGTTCGCCGACTGGGGGCGCGACGCGATGATCTCGCTCCCCGGCCTGCTGCTGGTGCCCGGTCGCTTCGAGGAAGCACGTGACGTGCTGCTCACCTTTGCCAACAACCGCCGCGGCGGGCTGATCCCCAACCTGTTCGACGATTACACGGGCGAGGCCCACTACAACACGGTCGATGCCTCGCTCTGGTTCGTGCACGCCGCGTGCATGTATCGCGCCCAGAGCGACGACGCCATCACCTTCAAGAACGAACTCCTCCCCGCCTGTCTCGACGTCGTCAGCCATTACCGCAAGGGCACGGCCTACGGCATCGCGATGGATGAGTCCGACGGGCTCATCATGGCTGGCGATGCCAGCACCCAACTCACCTGGATGGACGCCAAGCGTGACGGCATCGCCTTCACGCCCCGCCACGGCAAGCCCGTCGAGATCAGCGCCCTCTGGTACAACGCGCTCGCGTGGCTGGCCGACTTGGCGACCGGCTCAGCGGAAGCCGCGGACCTGGCGATGCTCCGCGATCGCGTGGGCGAATCCATCCGCGCCAAGTTCTGGAATCCCGCCCTCGGCTGCCTGCACGATTCGCTGCAATCACCCCACTTCGGTGCCGGCTGGCTCCCGCAGCCGGAGGTGCGGCCCAACCAGATCTTCGCGGTGAGTTTGCCGCACTGCGCGCTGGAGCCGGAGCAGCAGAAAGCCGTGGTCGGCTATGTGCGCTCACGCCTGCTCACGCCTCATGCGCTCCGCACGCTCGACCCTGCCGACTCGCGCTATCGCGGGCGCTACCGGGGCCGCATGTTCGACCGCGACGCCGCGTATCACAACGGCACCGCCTGGCCCTGGCTCCTCGGCCCGCTTGCCGAGGCCATCCTGCGCGTCGGCAACTTCTCGCCCGCCGCGCGGTCCGAAGCCCGCAAGGTGCTCCACGGCATCCTCGAGTTCCTCGACGCCGACTGCCCCGGCCAGTTGCCCGAGGTCTTTGACGGCGACGACTGGCCCTCCGAGCCGCAGCACGCGGGAGGCTGCCCGGCCCAGGCGTGGAGCGTGGCCGAGCCGCTGCGCGTGCTGGCGATGATTGAGAAGTGCTGAAGCGACGTCGGACGTCAGACTTGAGACGTCAGTGGTGGCACTGAGAGCGAGTGCTGAGTGCTGAGTCTGATCCCTCAGTACTCGTTACTCCGCACTCAGTACTTCCACGCCGCGTGAGTGTTCCCGGCCGCCTCCGTTGCTGTCGTATCGCCGCTCCGTTCCGTGCGGGGCCGGCGACCGAACACACACCCGTTTTCCTGGAGATCGGCCATGCGTACTGCTCATGTCCACGCTGTTTCCGCGCCCGTGCTGGCGGCTTTGGCCGGCCTCGTGATCGCGGCTCCCGCCCCCCTCGCCCTTGCCCAGACCCGCCTGCTCACCAATCAGCAGGGCGCGATGGGCGCCGACCAGCGGTCGTACGTCCGCGATGCCAACGGGCGGCTGGTGGCGACCGATCGCCAGTTCATCCAGGACATCCGCGACAACTGGCCGGGCGAGAACAAGACCGTCGATGCCGTGTTCCAGCAGTGCCACGGCGGCGGTTTCGTCGCCCGCTTCGAGGCCGACGCGGCAGCGGGCCCGGCGGCGCGGCGTATTCAGAACTTCACCGCGTCATCGGCCGCCAAGCACGACCAGGGCGCGGAGAACAAGGCGTTCTTCACCGGCGTGGCCAATCCCATGCCCGGCGGGCCCGTGCTGGCTCCCTTCACGTTCCGCGGGGTCGACAACTTCACCCGCGCCTGGAGCGAAGACGCGCGGCGAAATCCCTTCACGATCACCGCCCCGAATGGCCGCGTCGTGCAGATCGGCGGCAACTTCCGCTTCTCCGGGACCGGCGCCAACGGCCGCATCAACTTCCCCGACCTGGGCACCACCGGCGTCAACCGGCCTGAGGTGTCGTCCAACCCGCAGTATTACTCACCCGACCCGCAGAACCGCGGCTCCGAAGGGCCCAACAACGGGCGGCTGTGGACGCACACCAACGAAGACCCCGTCTTCGCCATCCTCGTCGCGTGGGATACCTATGCCGATGTGCAAGTAGAAACTCCCGCCGCCGGGGCCAAGCCCAAGGGGGAAGCGCGGTTCGCGGCCAATGTGACGCGCATGTACCGCACCCTTCGCGACCGCTTCGGCGTGCCGGTGAACAACATCGTGGTGCTCTACAAGAACCAGGCGCGGGGCACGTTCACGCCCGCGTTCACCACGCTCTCGCCCGCCGACTTCGGCGGGGCCGCGTTCGACCTCCGCAGTTTCATCGACGCGGCCAACCCCAACGGCCGTGGTGTGTACGTCGACGGGCCCAACGATCGCGCGTCGTGGCTCTCGGCGATCCAGGGCAACCTCTTCGTGCCCGCCCGCACCACCGGGGCGCGGCTCTTCATCTACAGCAGCGGCCACGGCGGCACCGGTGAGATCGCCGCCATCAAGCGCCGCTTCGGGAACGTCGGCGCGCTGGCCTATGAGGCCAGCCCGGGTCGCGTCGACAAGAGCAGCCCCGAGATCACCCAGGGCCCGGGCGCGGACGAGTTCTCCATGCAGGTCGCCGGTGCCTCGGGCGATGTGGACCTGCAGATCACCACCACCCGTATGTTGCCCGTCGGCACCCGCGTCCGCATCGACGGCTCGCTGGTTCAGGCGTCGCTCATCGAGGTGCCCGAAGGCTCCGAGCGCGACTATGGCGATCTGATTCCGGCCGACGACATCGAGCCGCGATTCCACTACCGCGTGAGTTTCGGTGCCGAGACGTTTGACCAGGCCAACCCGGCGGTGGATGTGGAGATCGAGGGCGCGGGCGAAACCGACCCGGGCAACACGCTCGTGAAGGCGATGGTCTTCACGACCGGCGAGGCGGAGTACATGAGCACCGTGGCCCGCGCCCTGTGCGTCATCGACTTCAACGCCGACGGCCGCGTTGACCCCGACGACCTGGCCGACTTCATCGCGGGCTACTTCGCGGTGCCCTCGGATATCCGTTGTGACCTCGACGGCACCGGCGACGTGACCCCCGACGACCTGGCCGACTACATCGCGGCGTACTTCGCGGGGTGCTAACGAACGAACCACCCCCAGCCGCCCGACATGCAGCCGACTGTAAAGGAGGGCTCGGCCGCTCAATCGAAACGATGCGAGGTGAAGGGACCCCGGGAGGTCTGGCCAGCGGTGGGATGCCGCGGGTCGGACCTCCCGATTTTATTAGGGTTATCCATTTGACATAGGTCATTGAAGGGTTTCATGGTCGTTTCGGTCGTCGTCGACTAGTTGAAGTCGTGCCATCACTATACGAAACATGTGCTATACTTGACGAATGACGGCAAGTCAAACGCCATTTGTAGACCCGCGAATCGTCTCGAATCGCGTCGGGCAGGTCTTTCACCCATCCGCACCGGTCAATGTTCTGGATTTCTTTACCGGTCGTGTGCCGCAGTACCAGCAGTTGCTCGACACGCTTGGTGAGCGAGGGCGACACGCGATCGTGTATGGGGAAAGAGCGGTTGGCAAGACCTCTTTGGTGTCGATCCTCACGCCTCTTTTGCACGCGCTGGAGATGCCACGGTTTGTGAGTCGGGTCGGATGCGGAACGAAGGAAACGTTCGCGTCACTGTGGCGGATTTCGCTGAGAAACACGGTCATCACGCAGACCACCGATGCGCCGGTGATGCTCCACACCGGTGAGAGGACGACCCACGAATCCGCCGATGCCCTTGGAGGTCTTCCCGAAAACCCGACGCCCGTGGATGTGAAACAGTGCCTCGACAATGCTCCCGGCTCCGTGTACGTCTTCGACGAGTTTGATCGATTGCACCGCAACGAACGGAGAATGTTCGCTGACCTGCTGAAGATGCTCTCGGATCAGTTGGTGGACACCACGCTGATCCTCGTCGGCGTCGCCGACACCGTTGATGACCTTGTCACGGACCACCGATCGATCACCCGCGCGGTGGCGCAGGTGCGTGTTCCCCGCATGAGCAGGAATGAAATCCGTGAGATTCTTGAGCGCGGCGAGAAGGCGCTCGGGGTGAAGTTCTCAGAGGATGCCAAGGAGCGTATCCGCACGATGGCGCAGGGACTGCCACACTACGCACACCTCTTGGGAAAGCACGGCGTCAGAGAAGCCACGAGGAACTCCCGCCTCGATATTCGAGTGGACGACGTGATCGCCGCGGAACGAACGGCTTTGGCCGAAGTAGACCAAGAGGCGATGACGACGTACTTGAAGGCCACACAAAGCGCTCGCAAGGACGCGATTTTCGAGCATGTGCTCCTGGCCTGCGCACTGGCACAAAAAGATGAACTTGGTTTTTTCAGACCCGCCGCGATCGCGCGACCGCTTTCCGTCATCCGTGGGAACAGGGATGTTGAGTTCAGCGCGTTCATGCGGCACCTCGGCGAGTTTGTCAAAAAGACTCGCGGACCGATCCTTCAACGCGCCGGTCCTCAACGAAACTTCAAGTACCGTTTTCTTGACCCGCTGCTCCCGCCGCTGGGGATTCTGAAGGGCCTTGAAAAAGGGCTTCTGACCGAGCCGCAACTCGCGACGCTCAACGCGGATCCAAGCGATGCCGGGCCCTTGTTCGGACAATCCACAAACCGCCCATAGAGAAGACATTTTGGGGCGGTTCGTCGCCCTATTGAAGTCGCACTGGTAGGCTCCATCGCCCGTCAACCTGGGGAGACCAGCCGTGCTCAGCCCTCAATGCTCCGCGTTCGCGTTCATTGTCGCCATCGTGCTGGCCGCGTGTGGCGTGGGGGCCGAGCCGCCGCGTGGGCAGCCTCTCCACCGCGAACGCGGGCCTGCCTTGGCCACAGGCTGGCGCATTGCAGGGCCTGCTGGAAGCCGACAAACGCGACCTCGTGGTGCTGATGGAGCCCTGGAGTGCCGCGGCGCAGGAGACGGTGAACAAAGCCGAGCAGCCGATGCACGGCATCGAGGGTGGCGCGGCGGGGAACTGAACCGACGTGCGGATTCGCCCCGGCTTGGGTGGGCGGGTGCGGTTTCCGGTATCATTCCCGCCCCTCCATGGCCGCCATGAAAGCCCTTACTTCCAACTCGAACATGCCCGCCCGCCCGTGGTGGCGCCAGATCATGGCCGCGCAGGAGTTTGGGCTGGTGCTGGTGATCCTCGCACTGGTGGCGGGCTTGACGATGTACACACATCTGAAGTTTGGCCCGGTCCCCGCGCCCAAAGAAATCACACCCCAACCCGTGGGCACGGTGCTGACGACCAGCCCCGATGGTGAGTCGTTCACGCTGACTCCACCGGCGGGGGGAAGCGGGGAAGTCCGCACCTATCGCGTTGAAAACGGGTACTCGGTCAGCGACACGGGCGAGCGCCTGGTGCTGATGCGGGAGCGCACGCGGAACAAGTTCTTCAACAAGGACAACCTTCTGGCCCTGCTGACGGCCACGAGTTTCATTGCCGTCATGGCCGTGGGGATGACCGGGATCATTGTGATGGGCGGGATTGACCTGTCGGTGGGGTCGATTTATGCCCTGGCGGCGGTGGTCGGGGCGATGGTACTGAACAAGTTGAATGGCGGGGGAACAGAAGGCGCGGCCGTCAGCGCGTGGGTGTCGGTGCCGGTGGGCGTGCTGGTGTGCTGCGGCATCGGGGCGGTGTGCGGGCTGGTGAACGGGAGCGCGATCGTCGGATTGGGGGTTCACCCATTCATCATCACGCTTGGGGGTTTGGCGGTGTATCGCGGAATCGCGTTTGTGGCGACGGAGGGGCTTTCGATTGGTGATTTCCCTTTGTCGTTTGTCAAGGGGTTCTTCAAGGCTGAATACTCGGGGGTAACCCCGGTACCGATGTTTGTGATGATCGTCTGCGGGCTGGTGGGCATGTTTGTGCTCACGCGGACGGTGTTCGGGCGGCGGGTGTTTGCGATTGGCGGGAACGAGATCGCGGCCCGGTATGCGGGGGTGCCGGTGGGGCGGGTGAAGATCGTGATGTTTACGCTGTGCGGGGCGCTGGCGGGGCTGTCCGGAGCGATGCTGCTGGGGTACTACGGGGCGGGTTCGAGCGATGCGGGGAAGGGGTATGAGTTGAGCGTGATCGCCGCGGCGGTGGTCGGCGGGTCGTCGCTGTCGGGCGGGCGGGGATCGGCCATCGGGGCGGTTCTGGGGGCGATTGTGATTCAGTTGATCGACAACAGCATTTTGATGCTGGACATCAACCAGAACTACAAGGAAATCGTGATCGGGCTGGCGATCGTGGCGGCGGTGGTGGTGGATCAGGCCAAGCAACGGATGAGCGCACGGCGGTAGTAACAATATTTCTAGTTTCCACTGGACATGGGGGGGGGGGGGGTGGGTAATCTCTATCGCTCGTAGAGATGTAGCCTTATCAGGGCATGCCGCGCATGGTGATAGGTCTGTGCATTATCATGGCGGTGCTGGAGGCACCGGACGCGACGGCCCTTCAGGCCGTGCTGGACAAGGGTGTGCCACCGCTGCCTTCAGGCGTGCGCGTGGTGTGGGAGCGCGAGGAGCACGCCGGAGTGTCCGCTGAGGACATCGCGCGGCTCTCTCAGGTGGTTGCCGGCAAGCCCGATCATCCTGACCGCGGACGGCTGGAGCCTGCGCGGCGGCGACTGATTTCAGGTCCTGACCGAACACGTTGCGAGGTGATCACCGATCGAGATGGTCGGTTTCGGTACCGAGAGATCGGCCCCGGCGAGGCGCGGCTCGATGTGACGATTGCCGACGGCGTGATCTGGTTGCTCTCGAACGATTCGCTGACGCTGCTCAGGTCGGACGTGCCACCACCACCCGGGCGGAACTTTGCGCCGCACAAGGCGAGCGCGCAGCGATTGGTTGCGCAGTTCGGGCTTGGGGCGTTGTCGCTGATTATTGGATTACCTGAAACACGCATCGTGCGCATGGAAGAGAAGGGTTCTGGGTGGACGGCGTTCGTCGGGGTGAAAGGCGACATGGGAGAGTTTCGTATCGAAGGGGTGATTGAGCAGGGGATTCATCAGTGTCGGCTGGCTCGGCTGGTGCGGTTCACGGGTGCATCCGATGAGGTGGGGATGACCGCGATTTCTGGGGAACCATGGGTGGATAGCCCGATGGGGACGGTCGATCGATTGTGCGAGGAGTATGGGCCAGGCCAAGTGCTGCGATTTCGGCATCGATTGCTCGACATTTCCCCGTGGGATGACGCGCGAGTCTTTGCGCCTCCGGATCGCGATGCGGAGAACGAGCCGCTGCGCGGGGCGATGGTGATACGGCATGTGACTGATTTTCGAAACGCTGCCGCGGGCGAGTTCTGGTCGCGTGGTGCCGCCGGTGAACCGTGGCAAGCCAGTGGGCTGTCGCCGCAGGATCCCGCGCGGGTCGTGCGATCGCTGGATCGAATCGGATACTTTGCATTGGCTGGCGTAACCATGGTGTGCGCGGGTGCCTGGCTCTGGAAACGCTCTAGACGATCACCTGCGCAAAGGAGAACGGCATGAGACTGACGATTGGTCATTCTGCGGCGATGATCTGCGTGCTCGGAGTTGCATCGATTTCGTGGGCGTGCTGGATCACTACGACCACGGATTGCTGCAGCCTGGCGGGAGTAACACTCAACACCACGCGGAAGTGCGGCCTGTTTGGGGACCAGGACTGCCCCGACCGAGCCGTGACCAACACGGCCAACATCGACAAGGCCGTTTCGGCGGCCACGGGGAAACAGGACAAGACAAACGGCACGTCGTACACCTGCACGTACAAGATCGGGCGGTGTACGGGGTCGTTTGGAAACAACCTGTGTGCCTACGACCCGGACCAGAGTATTGGATGCACGTCGTCTTCGTCGAGCGGGACCACATGCCCATCGGGCGAGGGTGGACCACCTGAGAACTAATGTCGCTTTGCACCACGAGGAAACATGATCCGCATTCTTTGCCTGTCTGCGGCGTACGCGGGCTTTGTCGTCCTGCTGTTCGCCGGATTGGCGAAGGGGGTTTCGTTTTCGTCGTTTGTGCTGTCCCTTTCGACGTGGACGATCATTCCTGAGGGCATGGTGGCATGGGTCGGGCTGGGGGTTGTAATGGCGGAGCTCCTGGTGTCCGGCGCGTGGCTACTTGGGCTGTGGAGACTGGGCACGACATGGCTGGCCATGTTCCTCGTGGCCGCGCTCACGGCGGTGTATGCATGGCAGATCGTGCTTGGGGAAGAGCCAATCTGCGAGTGCTTCGGTCGTTTGCTGGCATTTCGGGCGGAGCGCGCGACAGCACCGGCCACGGTTCTGAGGAACGTGGCCTTGGTCGGGGCCTTTGCCTGTTGGCATGTGACCCGGGGAGTCCCAGCGACCCGACAGAGCCTTGCGGCGGGCGCACGTCATCGGTCTGCGGTTCGAGGAGGCTGGACGCTGGTGGAACTCCTCGTGGTCATGGTCGTGCTGACGGTGCTCGTGGGTATTCTTGTTCCGTCACTTGTCTCCGCCCGTCGCATGGCCAAGGCGGCTTCGTCGGTGTCACGCTTGCGAGAGCACGCGCAGATCTTTGCGATGTACGGCCTCGATCATCGAGGCGCATTCCCTCGCTTCATCAACCCGGACGGAACGCACGGATCGTGGGGAGGGTCCGACGATCGGACGTATCCTGCGGAATCGCGGTACCCCTACTTCGCGCAAGCCGTATTCTGGCCCGTGGCGATGCAGGCGAGTTACTATGCGCCGCACGGCTGGGGTGCCGATGTGTTCTATCCACCACACGCCAACCTTCAGCAACCAGCGACGAGCGCCGACCTGCCGTATCAATATAGTGCCACGGCCATCGCCCGACCGGAGTACTGGCGTGCGACGGAGCGGACGGGACCGCTTCAATGGCGTGTCGTACAGACGACCGAGGTGGCGTTTCCAGCGCAGAAGGTGATCTTGTCGGCGGTCGTGGATCGGGGTTTGCCGAAGGCCGAGGCACATGTAGCGTGGATGGATTCATCGGCCTCGCGGCATGGTCCATTGGAGTTTGAACCGGGTTATCCCGGAGGCGAAGGTGTCTTTGAGGGGACATGGTCGACGGAGGCCTCATGGCCGATCGGCAGCCACACCCTATCCGGGGTGTCAGGGCGGGATCTGATCACGGCGCGTCGTTAAGGCTGTAGCCATTGCCTGCCCGCGCGAGTACCCTTGCCGGGCCCAAGGTCGCCGACCACCTTCAACTTCTTCACCTGCCACCGACCGGACGACCGGATCGGTCGATCAAGAGGCCCGCAGCCGACTGCCGCGTACCTCGGCGTTTTGCTGCGCTCGTGTGGATGAACCTCGAACCGCTTCACTGCTCGGCCACGCACCATGCCTAAACGCACCGACATCAAGACCATTCTCATCATCGGCTCGGGCCCCATCGTGATCGGGCAGGGGTGCGAGTTTGACTATTCGGGGACGCAGGCGTGCAAGGCGCTGCGGAGCGAGGGGTACCGGATCGTGCTGGTGAACAGCAACCCGGCGACGATCATGACCGATCCGGAGATGGCCGACCGGACGTACATCGAGCCGATCACGCCCGAGTCGGTGACGAAGATCATCGAGAAGCAGAAGTCGCTGGGCGACCCGATTCACGCGCTCTTGCCGACGCTGGGCGGGCAGACGGCGCTGAACTGCGCGTGCAAACTGTTTGACGAGGGCGTGCTGACGCGGCACGGGATCGAGATGATCGGGGCGAACCGGAAGATCATCCACCGTGCCGAGGACCGGCAGATCTTCAAGGAGATTTGCGAGGGGTTGGGGCTGAAACTGCCCAAGGCCAAGACGGTGACGACGCTGGCCGACGCGACGGAGTTTCTGAAGGAGATCGGCCTGCCGGCGATCATCCGGCCGTCGTTCACGCTGGGCGGCTCGGGCGGCGGCATCGCCTACAACCGGGAGGAGTACGACGACATCGTGCAGCGCGGGTTGCGGATGAGCCCGATCACGCAGGTGCAGATCGATCAATCGGTGCTGGGGTGGAAGGAATACGAACTCGAAGTCGTGCGCGACAAGAAGGACAACTGCGTCATTGTCTGCGGCATCGAGAACATCGACCCCATGGGCGTGCACACGGGCGACTCGGTGACGATCGCGCCGATCCAGACGCTTTCTGACAAGGAGTATCAGGCGATGCGGGATGCCGCGTTCGCCATCATGCGGGCGGTGGGTGTGGAGACGGGCGGGAGCAACGTGCAGTTTGCGGTGAACCCGGCACCCACCGGGGGCGAGTTCGAGATGGTGGTGGTGGAGATGAACCCGCGCGTGTCGCGGTCGTCGGCGCTGGCGAGCAAAGCGACGGGTTTCCCGATCGCGAAGATCGCGGCGAAACTGGCGGTGGGGTACACGCTGGATGAACTGAAGAACGACATCACGGGCACGACCAGCGCGTGCTTCGAGCCGTCGATCGACTATGTGGTGACGAAGATCCCGCGCTGGACGTTCGAGAAGTTCCCGGAAGCCGACGAGACGCTGACGACGCAGATGAAGAGCGTGGGCGAAGGGATGGCGATCGGTCGGACGTTCCTTGAATCGTTCCAGAAGGCGATCCGCTCGATGGAGGTGAAGCGTTTCGGCTTCGGCCTCGACAAGAACGACAAGTGGCTGGTGGCGTTGCGGGCGTTTGGCGCGGCGCACCACATTCAGAATCCCTGGGACGTCGGCACCGACGTGCTGGTGCCCGCGACGGCGACGGATGCCGCGGCACCCGAGGGCGTGAAGCCGGGGGCGCAGACGGGCCCGGAACTGCGCACGGCCGACGGCGAAGTGGTGGAGTGGCCGATTCCCGACGACAAACTGACGCGGAAACTGGCGGTGCCGAGCCAGGGGCGGTTGTACTACATCCGCTATGCGTTGAAGCTGGGCTATTCGAAGCAGCGGATCTACGAGATCACGCGGATCGATCCGTGGTTCATCGATCAACTGGCGCGGCTGGTGGAGTTCGAGGACACGCTGCTCGAGTTCAACGACCTGGAGTCGGTGACGGCATCGGTGATGCTGGAAGCCAAGCAACTGGGGTACTCCGACGCGCAACTCGCGTATCTGTACCTGGGCGACATCAAGCCCGATACGGTGCTGAAGGTGAGGGCGCAACGGAAGACACTGGGCGTGGAGCCGGTGTACAAACTGGTGGATACGTGCGCGGCGGAGTTTGAGGCGGCGACGCCGTATTACTACTCGACGTATGAGACGCCGTATCGGATGGTCGGTGCCAACGGTGCGGTCGTATCGCAGATTGACGACGAAATCCGCGTCAGCGCCAAGAAGAAGGTGATCATTCTGGGCGGCGGACCGAACCGGATCGGGCAGGGGATCGAGTTTGATTACTGCTGCTGCCATGCCGCGTTCGCGGCGAAGGATCTGGGGTTCGAGTCGGTGATGGTGAACTCGAACCCGGAGACGGTGAGCACGGACTACGACACGAGCGATCTGCTGTTCTTTGAGCCGCTGACGCTTGAAGACACGCTGAACATCATCGAGCGGCTGAACGGCGCGCCGCTGACGAGGTTGCCGGGCGGTGGGAACGGGGCCCGCTCGGGGCATGTGCACGGTGTGATCGTGCAGTTTGGCGGGCAGACGCCTTTGAACCTGGCCTCAGGCCTGGTGAAGGCCGGGGTGCCGCTGATTGGTACGAGTCTGGATTCGATCGACCTCGCGGAGGATCGCCATCGCTTCGATGCGCTGCTGGTGAAGTTGGGGTTGCAGAAGCCGCCCTCGGGGATTGCCAAGACGCTGGAAGAGGCAGTGACGATCGCGAACCGGATCGGGTATCCGGTGCTGGTGAGGCCGTCGTATGTGCTGGGCGGGCGCGGGATGGAAATCTGTTCTGATGAGCGGGCGCTGCGGAGTTTCATGTCATCGGCGACGATTACGTCTGACCTGGATGACGCGCCGGTGCTGATCGATCGGTTTCTGTCGGACGCGACCGAGTGCGATGTGGATGTGGTGGCGGACTTCCTGCCTTCGTACGAGAACCCGCTGGCGCACGCGGACGCGGGGAAGCGGCGGTCGGTGGTGTGCGCGGTGATGGAGCACATCGAGCAGGCGGGGATTCACTCGGGGGATTCGTCGTGCACGATCCCGCCGTGGTCGCTGCCGCCGGAGACGGTGGCGCGGATCAAGCAAATCGGGCATGACCTGGCGCGGGCGCTCTCGGTGAACGGGCTGATGAACGTGCAATTAGCGCTGAAAGACGGGCAGATTTACATTCTTGAGGTGAATCCGCGGGCGTCGCGGACGGTGCCCTTTGTGGGCAAGGCGAAGAACGTGGCGTGGCCGCGGGTGGCGGCGAAGGTGATGATGGGCCGCACGCTGGATTCGCTGAACGTGCGCGAGATCACCGAAGACAAGGCCTATGCGGTGAAAGTCTCGGTGTTTCCGTTCGCCAAGTTCCCGGGCGTGGACGTGGTGCTGGGACCGGAGATGCGCTCGACGGGCGAGGTGATGGGCTTTGACGTGCAATATCCGCTGGCGTTTGCCAAGGGGCAGATGGGCGCGGGCGTGCACCTGCCCACGAAGGGCTCGGTGTTTCTCTCGGTGCGGCAGGCCGACCGACCGGCGGCGGCGGATATTGCCCGCGACCTGCGTGCCGCGGGGTTCACGATCTATGGCACCGGCGGCACGGCAGAGGTGCTGGCCGCGGCGGGGATTCAGGCGACGGTGCTGAACAAACTCGATTCGGGCCTGCGCCCAAACGTGCTGGACGCGATGAGCGACGGGACGATTCAACTGATCATCAACACGCCGACGCGGACGGGGTGGAAGACCGATGAGGGGAAGATTCGCGCGGGAGCCGTGCGGCTTGGGATCCCGATGATCACGACGATCACGGGTGCGCAGGCGGCGGTACGGGCGATCCTGGCGATGCAAAAGTCGGATTGGGGCGTGTCATCCCTGCAGGACGTGCACGGGTTGATCCCCAAGGGGGCGGGCGGGCCGGACGGGGCGCGGTGAGGCACAGCGCACCGCGCGGGTGTTCGACGGGATGCGCTTAATAGTCGCGACCGAGCACGCCATTCGGCGTGTCGAGGAGCGGTCGCGCGAAGCCGGTGAACGGGTTGGCGACCGGGGCCGAGGCGGCGGACACGCGCTTGACGGCGGCGTGGCCATCGGCCAAGGCTTGGGGCGTGGGGTCGCGATCGTCCTTGGCGCGGAGGTGGGCGCGTTCCTGGTCCCACATGAGCGTCTTTCCGGCGGGGAAACGGACTTCGTGCGAAGCGACGGCACGGAGCAAGGCCGAGTCGGCGATGGCGCTGCCCGACCACACGCGCGGGTCGGCGATGAAGCCCGAGGTGTAGCGGTAGGAGGGCACGCCGATCTCGCCATCGGGCTCGCTGATCCAGGGTTCGCCGATGCGACGCGGGGCGCCCGGGCAGAGCCAGGCGGGAAAGGCCCCGCGCCACTCGATGGTGGTGTGCATGAGGCCCGCCCAGTAGGTGCGGAGTTCGAAGTGGTTGGAATAGGTGAGCGTGCTTTGACCGTTGCCCTCGGGTGAGAGGTCGATGGGGTCTCCCGCGCGGGCAAATGGGTACTTCCCGGCGTGGCGCTCGGTGTAGAGGGCCATGACCTGCGCGATGCCGCGGAGATTGGCGAGGCACACGGCTTCGCGCGAGGCGGCCCGGGCACCGGCCAGCGCGGTAATGGCGAGCGCGACGAGCACGCCCAGGATGCCCACGACGACCAGCAACTCGACGATGGTAAAGGCTGGCGAATTCAGAACGGCGGCGCGAACACGGCACGATCGGGCGGGCGGACGACCACCATGCTCCAGGGTGTCCATCGCTTGGCCTTTCCATCCCACGCGAAACGCAGTCCGACCGAAGAGACGACTTCGCCACGATCGGGGGCACCGGCTAACTGCATGGGCAGGCGAACCTCGACCACCGTGGCTCCGGCCGACTCGATGGCGGCGTGACTGGGGAACATGCCCGCGATGGGCTTGACGGTGGTGCGGGCGAAGCGCGAGTCCGGGTCGGCGTTTTTCGCGGGCCGGCCGGCGATCGACACGGGGTTCACCGTGAGGCCTTTAAGGCCAACCGGCGCGAAGCGGATCAACTCGGCCTGGGATTCGTAGACCTTTCGGTCGTCGGCATCGAAGCGGTCGATGCTGCCGCGGCTGAGCAGAAACGCGCGGCGGGCGTCGTAATCGCCCGCGAGCATCGACCCGAGCATGGTCTCGGCGGCGGTGGCGAGGTCGGTGGGTTCAGGCACGCCCGAGCCCAACGCGGTGCAGGCGCTGCACACGGAGGTGCGAACGGACCGAAGCACCTCGGGGAGCGATTCCTTTGTGGGTGTGGTATCGATCGCGAGCGCGTTGAAGAAATCAAGGACGCCTGAGGCGGGAGGCCGGGCCAGGCCAGCGGTGTGCATGGGCACGCTGCTGGCGGAGCGGTCGTAGGACCACCAGACCGCGCCCAAGCCAACCACCGCGATCATGACCCCTGCGCCGAACTGCGCGCGCTCGCCGTTGACGGTACGCATGTGTGCTCCCTGCATCTCGACGATGAATGAACACGACGCCGACCGGGTGAGGTCGGCGTCGCACGTTGAACACTCGTCAGTTGGGGTCTCCCCCACCGCCACCTTCGCTGCTGTCCTTGCGTTCGCACTTGGCATCGGCCCAGGGGGCGGGTGTACACCCGCCCGAGCCGGTGCAGCGTTCGTTGGAGGCACAGGCGCTGCCTGTGCAATCTTCAACGGATTGGCTGCCGCACGTTTGGGTGAAGCAGCAGCCGCCGCCGCCGCCGCCACCGGCGAGCACGCCAGCGGAAACGACGCCCACGATCACGATCGACGCTCGAAGAACCACGGACCTGCGGGTGCTCATGCACCGCTCCTTTCGCGGCGTCCGAGTTGATGCCGATCACTGCCGGTCGCGACAAGCGCCAGCAGCGCCAGACCTGCAAAGCAGGCTGATCGCGCGATCGACCCGGCGCTGCCGCCCAGGCCAAGCATGGTCCACGACACGCGACCGCACCCGCAGTCATGGCCAGGATGAACCACCGACATCCAGACACTCCACCCCACAAACGCGACGCCCAACAGGGCGGCGAGGGTACACATGGCGCGCTCGCGCCAGCCGCAGAGGACGAAGGCCCCGAGCGTGACTTCCAGGATCACCAACCCCCACGCCGCGGTGGGCGCGAAAGCGGGCCCGACCGCCAGCGAAAAGGCCATGACTGTGCCGCCAATCGATCCGGCTTTGATGAGTCCGAACGCGAGTAGCGCTGAGCCGACGATGCCCGAAGGGACCATTCGAATGAAAGCCCACAAAGAGCCAGCGAATCCCCCGGCGCGTTCCCGTGAATGAAGGGCCGACGTAAGCACAAGGATGAGACTATCGACTTGGGCAAGGAATGCAAGTCAACAATTTCACCAACATCTTTTCCCCAAGTCAATCCCATGATGCCGGTTTGCCAAGTCTGCCCTGATTACCCAAGCCTACCCGTTCATCATGCGAACAGCGAAGCATGGCTGGACCGGTAACCGGCGCGGGTTCGGCCACACAGGCTTAGCCGGGCGGCGCGTGCCCGGGCGCTGGTGACGCGCTAGAGTCTCGATTCCCTCCTGGGGTTCGACCGACCCGGGGGGTGTGAATGCGACATTCACCTTTACCACCACTGGCCGCGCGCCGATAACCAGACCGGAACTATGGAACCTCTTGTCCTCGGACTCAACGCGTCCCACCCTGATTCCTCCGCGGTTCTGATGAACAAGAACGGCGTGGTGGCGGCCATCTGCGAGGAACGGATCAACCGCCTGAAGCACTGCGCGGTGTTCCCGAAACTGGCGATTCAGGAAGTGCTGCGGATGGCTGGGGCGTCGATCAGCGACGTGACCGACCTGGCGATCGCGCGCGATCCGTACGCCAACAAAGGCGCCAAACTCGCGTTCATCGCCAAGAACCCGCGCGTGGGGTTCTCGCTGGCGAAGGTTTCGCTTCAGCGGCACCATCAAAACACGGCTCCGCAATCGCTGGCCGAGCAGATCGGCGTGCCCGAGGCGCAGTGCAAGTTCACCTTACACAACGTGGAGCATCACCTGGCGCACATCGCCAGTTCGTTCTTCTGGTCGGGCTTCGAGCGGGCCACGGGCTTGTCGGTGGACGGCGCGGGCGACTTCTGCACCGTCATGGTGGCGGATTGTCGCGGCAACCAGATCAATGTGCTCCGCCGCTGTCATCCGCCGCACTCGCTGGGGATGTTCTACACCGCGATGACGGGCTTCATGGGCTTCACGCGCTACGGCGAGGAATACAAGGTGATGGGCCTGGCGGCGTATGGCCAGCCCGTGTATACGCCGCAGATGTCCACGTTTGTGCGGTATGACGCCGAGAAGGGCGTGCAACTGGATCAGACGTACTTCCCGACCTATTCGCGCGTGTATGACCGCGAGGAGCGAACGTTCGGCGAACTGGAGAACGGCGAGATCCGCGTGCCCAAGATGTGGGACGACTCGCTGGAGAACCTCTTCGGCCCCGCGCGCAAGCGCGGCACGCCGCTGACGGAGCGCGACAACAACCTCGCGGCTTCGTTACAGCGGCACTTTGAGACGTGCTACATCGACGCGGTGAAGGATGCCGCAGTACGGACGGGATGCCGGGACTTTGTGCTCGCTGGCGGCTGCGCGCTCAACGGCGTGGGCAACGGTCGGCTGGTGATGGAGAAGCACCTGGACCGCGTGTATGTGCATCCCGCCGCGGGTGACGACGGCACCGGCGCGGGCGCGGCGGCGTATGTGCTGTATCACAAACTGGGTGTACCGCGCACGCCCGAGGTGACGCACGCGTACTGGGGCACGGGCTGGACCGATGCGCAGATCGAGGCCGCGATCAATGAAGAGGCGCCGAAACTCGGTTTGAAGTTCCGCCGGTTGTCGCGCGAGGATTTGCTCAAGACGACGGTGGGCGCGTTCTGCGAGGGCAAGATTGTCGGCTGGTTCCAGGGCCGCGAGGAATGGGGCCCGCGGGCGCTGGGCAATCGCTCGATTCTGGCGCACCCGGGCTATCCGAACATGAAGGCGATCCTGAACGCGCGGATCAAGAACCGCGAGCCGTTCCGCCCGTTTGCGCCGGCGATTCTGGAAGAAAAACTGAGCCAGGTGTACGAAGGCGCCCACACGGTGCCGTTCATGAACATCGTGTACAAGACGCGTCCCGAGTGGCGCGATCGCATCTCGGCGGTGAACCACGAGGACGACACCGGGCGCGTGCAGACGGTGCGTCGTGACCAGAACGAGATGTACTACGACCTGATCAAGGCGTTCGAGGAAAGAACGGGCATACCGGTGATTCTCAACACCAGTTTCAACGAGAACGAGCCCATCGTGCACACGCCGCAGCAGGCGATCGCCTGCTTTGCGCGGACGAAGATGGATTGCCTGGCGGTCGGGTCGTTCTGGTGCGAGAAGTCGGCGGACCTGGCGTCGAAAGCGGAAGTGATCGCCAACGACTGAGGCTGGTGGCGACGGAGCGATTGGTCACAGCCGTCCCAACCGTCGCAGGCCCGGAAAGAGCCTGGCGATTGTGCCCACGACGGCGATGGTGCCAAGGCCGCCGCTGACGGCGGAGATGACCGGGCCGAAGAGTCTGGCCACGAGGCCTGATTCGAAGGAGCCGAGTTCGTTGGAGCACTCGATGAAGAGGGAGTTCACCGCGCCCACGCGGCCGCGCAGGTGATCGGGCGTGCGCACCTGGATCAGGACGTGCCGGACGACGACGCTGACGTTATCGAGTGCGCCCGCGACGAACAGGGCCGCGAGGGAGAGCGGGAGCGAGGTCGAGAAGCCGAACGCGATCGTGCAGATGCCGAAGCCCGCGACCGACCAGAGCAGGGCGCGGCCTGAGCGCTCGAACGGCGGCCTGTACGCCAGGATCACCGCCATCACGAGGGCCCCGGCGTAGGGCGAGGCGCGGAGGGCCGCGAGCCACACGGGGCTGACGAACAGGATGTCGGTGGCGAACTGCGGCAGGAGGGCCGTCACGCCCCCGAAGAGCACGGCCAGCAGATCGAGCGAAATGGCCCCGAACACCACCTGCTCACGCCGAATGAACCGCGCGCCCGCGAGCAGCGATTCGAGCGTGACACCTTCGGGGCGGCCCTCCATCGCGCGCGGTCGCATAAGCGGGGCGACGGCGGGGAACACCAGGCACAGGGCGGCGGTGGCGGCGTAGACGATCCACGGCTGGCTGGTCTGATCGAGCACGACCCCCGCGATAAGCGGGCCGCCGATGGCCGCGAACTGGAACAGACCGCTGTTCCAGGTGACGGCATTGTGCAGCGTGAGCGTCGGCACCAGCAAGGGCAGCAGCGAGTTGCGGGCCGGCCCGTTGAACGAGCGGCAGATGCCCGTGAGCACGAGCACGGCATAGATCGTCCAGATCGGTGCTTCAAGCCTGGAGACGATCGCGAGTGCGGCGGCGCACAGGGCAAAGCCTCCTGAGGTGATCGCGACGATCCAGCGGCGGCTGTAGACATCGGCCACCTGGCCGGCGACGAGGGCGAGCATGACGACCGGGAGCGCCCGAGCCAGGCCCGCCAGCCCCACGGCAAGCGGATCGCTTGTGCGTTTCCACACTTCCCAGAGAATCGCGATACCCAGCATCTGCAGGCCGGTGCCCGACGCGAGGAACGCCAGCGCAAACCACCGATAGTTGGCCAGCCGGATCGCTTCAAGGGGGTCGCGGCGGGGCTGGCTCATCGGTGCAGCAGGCTACGCGCGCCGAGAGAGGATTCGGCGCGAGGCGTCTCTACACTCCACCGGCTGCCGATCTGGATCGTCAATGGTCCTTCACTGCCTGTCGGCCTGAGAGTCCATGACACGCTGGCGCTTGCCGTGGGGCGCGCGCCTCGGCGTTCGAGCGATCGACTGGCGCACGATCGCCATCGGAATGCTGTGCTGTGCGCTTGGAGTGGTCGCCATCGCCGCGGCGATGATGACCTTCCGCACCGGTTTGTGACCAGGCTCAAACCGCCGTTCTAGACCTTCGCGCCGATCTCCCCCAGCACCGCGTCATCGATGCCCAGGAACTCGCGCATGTGCTGGTCGTAGACCTCCTGGTCCTTGTCGCGCGACAGGTCCAGGCGGAGTTCATTGATCACCTTGGTGCCCTGGCGAATCCACAGGTCGAAGGTCTCGCGGGTGATGTTGGTGGCGATCCACTCGCCGACCGGCCCCTTGAAAGGCGAGCGGGTCATGCGGGTGCCGGGCTTGCCGGTCTGACGGCACACGATCTGCCCGGGCCCGAGCGGCCCGCCGGTTGGGCCTGCGGCTGGCGCGGGCGCGGTTTCCTGAACATCGGGCACCGGCTCGCCCAAGGACTTGAGGATCGTGCCCATCGCGGTCTTGGGCATCAAGTCGCCCTTCTGGGCCGCGATGATGTACCCCTGTGCGAGCACGGGCCGGGCGCGGTCTGGCTGGCCCGCCTTGATGAGCGACTCGCCCGCCAACTGGTAGGCCTTGCTCAATTCGGGATTGATCGCGATGCACTTGAGGAACCGCTCAGCCGCGTCGGCGGGCCGGCCCGCCTGCACATACGCCTGCCCGAGCGAAAAGTGGGCCATCTCGTTGCTCGGGTCGGCCTGAGCCATGTTTTCAAACTGGGCGATGCGCGCGGCGATATCCATGAAAAGATCGTAGGGAAGCGGTGTCATAGAGCGAGCGCATCAGAACGACCATCCCCCCATCACCCCTTCCGGGCTCCCGGGCTCGGCCACCTACGTTCAACCATGTTCCGCATCCGCGTCCAGTTTGATGGCCACGCGTTGATCACCGATGAACGGGTCAATCTTCGTGCCGGGGATTCCGTGGAACTCAGCGTGGCGAAGAGGGTGCCGCAAGCGATCCAAACCTACGCCGGAATTCATCCGAACGAACCTCCGACGCCTTCGCCGCGTGACGGGCATTCTCAAGGGCCGATTGCTCGAAGAGTCGGCCTTTGATCGCCGCGATATCTACAGAGACCGGCTGTGAGATTGTTGCTCGAGTGAAGGGCGTCGGTTCAATCCTCCGGCACATGGTCGCTGGTCACGACCTTGCGGAAGGCGTTGCGGAGGCGCTTGGTGATGGTGCCTTCGACGCCCGTGCCGATCTTGATGTCGTCGATCTGCGTCACGGCGATGATCTCGGCGGCCGAGCCGGTGAGGAAGACCTCGTCGGCCGACTGAACCTCCTGCGGGCGCATGTTCTTGAAGGTGCAGGGGATTTCGAGTTCCTTGCACAGATCAATGACGAAGCGGCGGGTGATGCCTTCGAGCAGGCCCGACTCGGTGGGGGGCGTGAAGACCTTGCCGTCGCGGATGATGAAGATGTTGTCGCCGGTGCACTCGCCCACATAGCCATCGAGGTTGAGCATGATGGCTTCGTCGCAGCCCTGGTCGATGGCCTCGACCTTGGCGAGGATGTTGTTGAGGTAGTTGAGGGATTTGAGTCGCGGATCGAGGCACGCGATGGGCGTGCGGGGGCGCTTGGCGACGATGATCTTCATGCCGCGCTCGTAGGCCTCGGGCGGATAGAGGGCGATCTGGTCGGCGATGCAGATGACGCCGGGGACGGGGCAC
Organism: uncultured Phycisphaeraceae bacterium; assembly: GCA_964588585.1. Lineage (GTDB taxonomy): Bacteria > Planctomycetota > Phycisphaerae > Phycisphaerales > UBA1924 > JAEUIX01. The sequence continues at coordinate 10,900 of CAZPPX010000008.1, read as the reverse complement.
TTGCGTGGGTCGAGGCCGAGGGTGCCGTAGCCGCGTGAGACGACGAGGCGGATGTAGCCTTCGGAGAGGCCGTTGGCCTCGATGCAATCGCGCAGAACCTGGACCATGTCATCGCGGGAGATGGGGATGGTCATGCGGATCATCTCGGCACAGCGCCAGAGGCGCTCCATGTGCTGGCCGCACTTGAAGATCTTGCCCTTGTAGACGCGGATGCCCTCGAAGACGCCGTCGCCATAGAGCAGGCCGTGGTCGTACACGGAGACCATCGCCTGGCCCTTGGGGACCATCTGGCCGTTGACGTAGACGATGGGGCGATCACCCTTGGGGATGCCGTTCTCGAAGAAGTGGGCGGTGGGGTGGGGCCCGAGGGCGACTTTGGCGCGGCGGGCAGCGGGCGAGCCGTTAGTGCCGGCGGACTTTCTGGCGGAGGACTTGGGTGCGGCCTTGGTCTTCATGGGCGGCTCCGGGTCTCGATGAATTGCAGGGCGAGGGGTCGATCGAGGCGATACGTCGGCTCGATCCGGAGAGATCGTAACCGATGGGCTCCAATCGGCAAGGCGTGTCCGCGAAACCGGCGCACATACATAGACATGCAATGCCTATGTGTCGTCTCAATCGGTGACGGCATCCAGATCGAACGGGTGCAGCGTGTGGCCCTCGAGCACGCGGGCCACGGCGGCGGTGTAATCCGCCCACAAGGCCCGTTCCGCGCCCAGCCGGGCACGCCCGTCGGCGGTCAGGCGATAGACTTTGCCGCGGCGGCCCGAGGCGGTCGTCTGCCACTCGGCATCGATATCACCCCGCTGGCGCAGGCGTTTGAGGGCTGGATACAGCGAGCCCTCCTCGACGAGCAGGATGCCTCCCGAAGCCCGTTCGATGGCGCGGGCGATGGCGTAGCCGTGGGCGGGCGCGCGGGCGAGTGTCGCGAGGATCATCGCATCGAGGGTGCCTTGCAGCACCTGGGGCCTGAGAGTTGGCGACGAGGGGCCGGGGCTGAAGGGGCGGGCCATGCGTCAGCATAGGCAACGAATGTCTATGTATGTGTTGGAGGGGTTGCCGGGGGGTTCGATTTTGTCTGGTTCTCGGCCTGGAGCGAGGCCGTGATGGCCACCTCGTGCAGGGGCATGCTCACGCGATCGAGGGCCTCTTTGGCCTGATGCAGAGCGTTCGGCTCGACCGATTGCCAGTCGCGCTCGGCGCTGGTGAGCAGCGACCGGAGCGTGGCCAGGGCCTGTTCAATTGCTTCTCGCGCTGAAGCCACGAGCAGGCCCCCATGCCGGGACAGTTGCGTGCCGACCCAGTGCGCGTCGAGCCGACCGTTGGCGATCAGGTCAGCGATGCGGTGGCGGACCATGTCTTCGCGGGCGTGGGCGAAGGACTCTCGCTCCATGCGGTCGACCTCGTCGCGCGACAGGCCGTGGTTGGGCACGACCTGGATGGCGGCCCGCTTGCCCGAGCGTCGCTCGATGGCGGCGACCGACAGAATGCCATTGGCATCCACGGCAAACTCCACGCCCACCTGCGGGATGCCCGCGGGCATGGGCGGGATGCCCGCGAGGTGAAACGTCGCCAGTTGCCGGCAATCCGCGGCCATTTCGCGCTCACCCTGAAACACCGCGAGGCGGATGGAGGTCTGGCCGTCAACGCTGGTGGAGAACATCTCGCTGGCGCGGGCAGGCACGGGCGCGTTGCGCATGATGACCTTGGCGACCGCGCCGCCGACGGTCTCGATGCCCAGCGAGAGGGGGATCACGTCGAGCAGCAATGCACTGCGCGTGTCGCCCGCGAGAATCGAGCCCTGCACTGCGGCACCCAGGGCCACGACCTGATCGGGGTCGATCGCGGTGTATGGCTCGACGCCGAAGAGCGCGCCGACGTTCGCTCGCACGAGCGGAATGCGCGTGCAGCCACCGACCATGACCACGCTGTCGATGGTCTGGCCGTCGAGGTCGCGCCGGGCGTCGCGCAGGGCGCGGCGGCAGCATGCCAGCGTGCGTTCCACGAGCGGCATCATGAGTTCATCGAGTTCGGCGCGGGTCACGCGCCGCTCGAAGGTGGCTGTGCCAAGCGTCACGCGAATGTCGATTCTGTCGCTTGATGAGAGCGCGATCTTGGCGCGCTCGGCTTCCACCACGACCGCGGCATTCTCCTCGGGCGTCACATCGCGCCCGAGCGACGCGCGGGCCTCGCGCAGCAGCACGGTGGCAAGGGCCCGGTCGATGTCGTCGCCGCCCAGGTGCGTGTCGCCCGCGGTCGCGAGCACCTGAAAGAGGTCCGCGCCAGAGTCAGTTCCCGGCGTCAGCCTCAGAATCGACACATCAAACGTCCCCCCGCCAAAGTCATACACCACCACGATCCGCGACTGTCCCGCGGCCCCACCCCCACTACCACTAGCCCGCACACCCAGCCCATACGCCAGCGCGGCGGCCGTCGGCTCGTTGACGATCCGAACGACCTCCAGCCCCGCCAGCCGTCCCGCGTCGCGCGTCGCTTGGCGCTGCGCGTCGTCGAAATACGCGGGCACCGTGACCACGGCACGGCGCACCGGCACGCCGAGGGCGCGCGTGGCACGGTCGCGCAACTCGGCCAGCACGAGAGCGCTGATTTCCTGGGGCGTCACGATGCGTGGCGTGCCATCGGGCCCGGCCCAGGGCAGTTTCACGCGGGCCGTGGCACCTTTACCCTCGACCACTTCGTAGGAAAGAAAGGGCAGATCGACGGCGGCGTCTGCGCGTGAGCGGCCCATGAGGCGCTTGACGCTGGCGACGGTTGTTCGCGGGTGCAGGGCCGCGGCGTCGCGGGCTTCCCATCCCACGATCGGCGGGCCATCGGCGCGGAACCGCACGACGCTTGGGCACGCCGGTCGGCCCTGTTCATCGGGCAGAATGCGCGGCCCGGCGGCATCCGCCACGGCCACGAGGCTGTAGGTGGTGCCCAGATCGATCCCGACAATGGGGTCACTCGCGCTCACGGGTCACGATAGGAGCGACGGGGGCGCACTACGCTCCGTCATGGCCTACGCCGGTGCGAACCATGCCGCGAACCCGTCGCCCGAGCGCGCGCCGCCCGGCGCAACCGGATCCGGCCCCTCGCGCCCAGCCAGCAGTGTCGCGGCCACTGGCTCATCCACCGTCTATCCCGAGCCGGTCGACCGCCTCATCAGCGAGTTCGCCCGGTTGCCGGGCATCGGGCGGCGTTCCGCCGAGCGGCTGGCGTTTCACGTGCTCAAGGGCGACGCCGGGGCTGCCGCGGCGCTGGCGCGGGCGATCACCGACGTCAAGCAGCGCGTGCGGCATTGCCGGGTGTGCTCGAACCTGTGCGACGGCGACCGCTGCGCGATCTGTGTATCCCCGAAGCGCGACCACACGCTGGTGCTCGTCGTCGAGCAGCCCAAAGACCTCATCGCCCTCGAAATGACCGGCATGTACCGCGGGGTCTATCACGTTTTGCTCGGGCGCCTCAGCCCGCTCGACGGCATCGGCCCGGGTGACCTCACCATCGCCGCCCTGCTCGACCGCGTTGATCACCCCGAGCACAACAGCGGCCCACCATCTTCCGCCAGTTCGGCCGGATCAGGCACACCGCCCCCCCCCCCTCACCCCATCGCCGTGAAAGAAGTCATCATGGGTCTGAACCCGACACTCGAAGGCGACGGCACCGCCATGCACCTGGCCCAGGCGCTCTCTACCCGCCCGCACATCAAGGTCAGCCGCCTGGCCCGCGGGCTGCCCACGGGGTCGCAGATCGAGTACGCAAATAGGTCGGTGCTCGCGGATGCGATCGAGGGGCGGCAGGGGATGTGATGCCGCGCGTGCCGTTCCGTGCCACTGACGTCGCGGTGCTTTGACCGCGTCGTCAGTGCGGCTTGCTGTGGCGTGACAGACGGGCCCTTCGCACGTTCTCACGTCTCACTCCCTCCACGCCCCGTGCCTCACCCGTCCATCGCGCCCCCACTCCACCCACATTGCGCCATCCACGCTGGTCGTGTATCGGCCCCGGGCACGCTCGATCGCTTGATCTCGCACCGGCGCGCCCAGGCGCGGGGCCTCGGATCGCCACACCACATGCGGATTCGCGCTGATCGTCCATTGCTCCACGCGCTCCCAAGGCCCGGCTCGACCGGGCCCGGGCAATGCCGCGGCTGACGCACCGCCTGACCAGTGCCCCGAATCAATCGCTCGTTCCAGCACCGCGCGCGACAGGCCTTCAAGCAACAGCGCAAGCGGCTGGCGCACCGCCACCGAAGCGCCCGACCCAATGTTCAATCCCAACACACCCGCCCACATGCCGGGCGACGCGCCCTCGGGCCGAACGAGCGTCAGGGTCACCTCGCCCAGTTCCAGCACCGCGCCCGGCTGAACCGATCGCACCGTGACACCCGCGGCTCTTAGCCGCGCGACCAGCCGGCCAGCGGTGCTCTCGGGCTGCTGACTCGCCAGGTCCACCCACTCCACCGGCATGAGCGCATCGCGCACGCCCAGTGCCGCCGCGACCTCGCTCAATCCAAGCGCCGATGCCGGGTCGGCCGTCGCCAGCACCACAGTGCGCACGCGCCACGCACCGAGCGCCCGCGCCGCCCGAGGCACCACCCGCGCGATCGTCTCCGTCTCGCGCGAATGCCCTCCCCACAGCACGGCGTGCGGTCCGCTGCGGATGAGCATGGCCGCGCCGTCGCCGACGGCGAGTGAATCGACTCGCGCAAGGGGGGGCGTGCTCGAAGCCAGTCGGCCTGAAGCCGCGCCGCCGAGCGTGAGGGCCAGCCACGCCAGCACGGTGCACGCGAGCAGCCAATCGCGCCCGGACCTGATCGACCCCCGCGCGCACCACCACCCCGCGACCAGCGTGGCCGCGATGGTCCACAGGGCCGACACCTGGGGCATGTTGATGGCCATCCAAGGCAGGCCATCGAGCGCGTGCGTGAGTGTCGCCGCGCCTTCCGCGAGCCACAGCAGCCCGGCACCCAGCCAACCCGCCAGCGTGGTGGAGATCACGCCCATCACCAGCACCGCAAAGCCCAACCACAGCAGCACCGTGAACACCGGCACCAGCACGATGCTCGATATCGACGCGAAGGGACTGAAGATGCCGACGTGATATATCACGACCGGCGTCGCGACGGCCCAGCACAGCACGCTCGCGCTCACCAGACTCTTGAACTGCTCAACCGCCCACCCAACAAGGCCGCGCTCGCCCGGGTCGAGCCGCGCATGGGCCTCCGCCGCCGTGCCCACGACGGGGATCGGAAACAGCCGCAACTGGAACGGCTTGCCCAGCCACACGAGCACGCCCGTGACGCCGAAACTGAGTTGGAACCCGGGCGACCACAAGTCCATTGGCCGCCAGACCAGGAGCGCGATGGCAACGTAGCCGAGGATGTTCAGGCGGTCGTAGCGCCGCCCCGCCGCCTCGGCGGCGAGCAGGGCCAGCACCATCACGCCCGAGCGCAGCACCGGTGCCTGCGCCGGCACGATGAGCAGGTAGAGCGCCACCAATCCCGCGACGATGGCCGGCTCAAGCCGCCCGCGATCGCCCGTCACGCGGATCACCCACAGCGCCATGATGGACATGAGCGCCAGGTGAAAGCCCGAGATGCTCAGCACATGCACCTGCCCGAGGCGCGACATCGCGTCGCTCAGCGGGCGGAGGGCCGGGTCGTTGCGGCCCAGCAGCAGCGCGCCGAGCAACGCGCGGCCTTCGCTTGTTCTTTCTTGGTTTGTTGATGCGTCCCACGTCCCCCATCCCCACCCCTCCCACTCTCCACGTATATTCGCTATTGCCGCATCGAGGATCGCGCCGCTCCGCGCCCGCAAACCTGCGAGCGCCCGCCGCGCCGCGCGCTCAATACCCCACACTGCGCGGTCGCGCGATTGCCACGCCTCAACCAGTGCGGGCGAAGCCACCGACAGCCGACCGATCCGACCCTCTTGCGCAGCCCACGGCCGATCGTCTCGCTCGCCCGGGTTGGCTGGACCAGAGACGGGCACGAACGTGCCGCGAAGCCGCAGGCCGTCGCCGACACGCGGCTCAAACGCGCCGGTTTCTCCATCCCCGCGCGACACGACCACACGCACCCGCCCCTGCACCGCCAAGCGCCCGCCATCCGACTCGGCTTCGTGTACATCGACCACCAGTCGTGTCGCGCCCGTCCGCGCTGCGTCGGGCAACACCTCCAGCACCACACCCCGCAGGTCGGCGGTCTGTACGCCGTGAACCGCGAGGCGCTCCGTCTCACGCATCGGCATCACCACCCGACTGGCCATGCACGCCCCACCCAGCGCCAGGGCCGCGATCATCATCGCGACGGCACACGCCCGTCCGCGCACCATGATCGCCACCGCGCACGCCGCACACGACGCCGACAGCCACACGAGCGTTCCAACATCCGTCTCGCGCGCTATCACCAACCCAGCCGCAAAGCACGCAAACGCCACCAGCCCGCGCCGCACCATCGGCATGGGCCTCGCGGCGTCCTCGGCCATCCCGAACGAGTTGGCTCCCGATTCGTTCAACCCCGGCACAGTCCCCGAAACCGGCCCCACCGTCAAGGGTGCTCGCGCGTTGTCACCCATGACTCCAACGGAGCGTCGTGTCGCGCGCCGCCCCAACCCCCACCGGTTGTGTTTCACTCGGTAGTCACGCTTCCCCTCCACAAATGTAACGCCAGACAAACCAAGGGTTTTGGCCCACCGCGCTCCGCCCGCCTACCAAGTTGTGCGCCACTCGTCAAGTTGGGGCGACTACCCGGTTGACAGTTTGCGGCGCGCGGGTAGGGTAGAGGCCGCTCAGTAAACTAATCCCCATCGGTCGGAGCATCCCTCGTTCCTCCCTCGGCACCGCTGCCGGGTTTGGCCGGAGTCATCGCGTGCCCCCCACGTCACGTTCGGCCTCAAAGGCCGAACTCGCTTCTTCGCCCCAGCACGATGAATCCCTCTGGAGGGACGTGCTCGCCCAACTGCGCAAAGCCAACCCCGAAATCTGCCGCCAGTGGTTCGAAGAACTCGAACCCCTCGGCATCCACGCGGGAACCCTCTACCTTCGCGCGCATTCCCAGATTCACCGCGACTATCTCCACCGTCAATGCACATCGCCCTTTGCTGACGCCACCCGCGCTGTCTCGGGCCGCCTCCTGGCTGTTCGCTTCCTGGGGCCTGACGACGACATGCCCTCAACGGGCAGTCAGGCCAACGGCACGGCCCTCGCCGCTAGGCCTGACGAACTCGCCCCCATCGGCCTCCTCGGCACCAATCCGCTTCCTGATATCACCGTCACGCCGTCGCTCGCGGGCGAATCCGCCGAACCCCGGCGCGCCGGCGTTGGCTCCATCGACGAAGAAGCCCTCGCCAAACCCGCCGCACCCATGACCGCCACCGAGATCGAACACCTCTACGACGACGGGCTCGTTCTCAATCCCGACTACGGCTTCGATCACTTCGTCGTCGGCCCCAGCAACCGTCTGGCGCAGGCCGCCGCGCAGGCTGTCGCCAAGTCGCCAGGCCGCGCGTACAACCCGTTCTTCGTGCATGGCGACGTGGGTCTGGGCAAGACCCACCTGCTGCAATCGATCTGCCTGCGCATCCGCGAGAGCCAGCCCAACGCCGTGATCTACTACACCTCGTGCGAGGGGTTCATGACGCAGTTCATGGACTCGGTCCGCGAAGGCCTGCTCACCCGCTTCCGCCACAAGTTCCGGCACGTCGATGTGCTCGTGATCGACGACATCCACTTTCTGGCCAAGCGCGACCGCACGCAGGAAGAGTTCTTCCACACGTTCAACAGCCTCTATCAGAGCCACAAGCAGATCATCCTTTCCTCCGACGCCCCGCCCGAAGAAATCCCCGACCTGGAAGACCGCCTGGTCTCGCGCTTCAAGTGGGGCCTGGTGACCGAACTCGCGCCGCCCTGCTACGAGACCCGGGTCGAGATTCTCAAGAACAAGTCGCGCCTGCGCGGGCTGGAGATGCCCGACGATGCCGCGTGCTACATCGCCGGCAAGATCGACACCAACATCCGCGAACTCGAAGGCGCGATCAGCAAACTGCAGATGATCTCGACGGTCGAGAAAAAGCCCATCACCGCCGACCTCGCCCGCGCCGCCCTGGGCGACGACGGCACCAAGGCCGAGCCCAAGATCCAGATCCAGACCATCATCAACGCCGTCACCGATTTCTACGGCGTAAAGATGACCGACCTGCAATCCAAGCGCCGCCAACGCTCCATCGCGCTCCCGCGGCAACTCTGCATGTACCTGGCACGCCGCAACACCCGCTACAGCCTCGAGGAAATCGGCGGCTACTTCGGCGGCCGCGACCACACAACGGTGATGCACGCCGTGCGCACGATCGACGACCGCCGCGACACGGATGAAGAGTTCGCGGGCGTGATCCGCACGCTGGAAGACAAACTGCGGGCCCCGGCGTAGTGGCTCGAAAGCCCCCTCCCAGAGGTTGGGGGGGGGGAGGGGGTTGGGGGAGGGCGAAAGCGGAAGCGCTGCGACTCGTGAGCGGCCACCAAGCCGAATCCCGGACGCCGAGGCTGAGGAGTCCGCGACGAAGCCTCGGGTAACGCCATCATGCCCTCACGGTCGGGTGGCACCGATGTGGCAAGAGACCGTTTCCCGTGCCACCGACTTCGGCTCGGCGAAGTCGGTGCGAACGCCGTCCGCGCGGAATCGCGTTGGAGTCTCGCGACGCTCCATTCAGCATCGCCGCCGCCTCGCCGCCACCAGCCCGGCCAGCGCGATCACGCCCATCGCGCCGGGCGACGGGACCACCGTGATCGGCGTGTTCGGCAGCGTTTCGTAGGCCCAGCGGACGGGTTGGTACATGAGTATGGGCGTAGGTTCGCCCGGCCCGAACTGACCGGGGCCAACGCGTCGCTGGAGTTCAATCCAGCCGTAGTGAGGCAACCCGTCGTCTAGCATGACGCGAAAGCCGACGGTAGGTCGGTCGCCAAGCAAGGCTTCTCGACCGATTGACGCCGCAAAATAGCCAACATCTACAACGCTGTTCGAATAGTTCTGACCTGCGCCAACCGACTGACCTAGTGCAAAGTTCACAGCAGGAAAGAACGTGGTTTCCTGTCCTGGCTCGGGCCCGGATATCACTGTTGACGAAGTCGCTCTTGCAACTCGGATGCTCGCGCCAGCCAGAATGAAATCAGCGGCCACATCAGAGCCGCTTGGGCCACCACCGAAGGCACTATATCGAAGCCGGCGTGCGGTCGAGAATGACGCTTGCGCCTGTGGCGAAAGCGTGGGGTCGAACGATGTTCCAGCCGCTGAGCCGTTCGCGACCCACACATACGCAGCCGCCGAATTGTCAAAAATGACCACTTCTGCGCCAACTGGACAGCTCGCAATGCAGACACACGCCGCACCCATACCGCCTAGATACGAGAGATGTTTCATGGATTCTCCAATTGGTCAGCCGAAACGAGATCCCGTGTTTGGTGAGAGTCGTACCCCGGAACGGCTCGTTCGCCGAGTTCGCGCCATCGAGGGAGGGCACGCGTCAACAACTCTGGATCGTCGAAGGATTCGCTCCAGCCACCTATTGCCGTGTACCCAAACCGACAGAATCGATCGACAGTTTCGGGCTGGTCTAACCCCGACACGGTTTGCATGATGTACTCAGATCCTGGATTCACATACTGCACGAGCCAGGCTGCCGACTGCACACTCCCAAATGACGGTTCCGTGCGGTATGTTGGCGCTATCACATGCAGAAAATCCGGCAGCCCGGCCTCCGTGATAAACAGCACGCGGGGATAGCGCTGCTGGAGGAAGCGGAGCCATTCAACGGACCGTCCCGGGAATCGCAGGGCCAACAGGTAGGCGTCGAGTCCGATCACCTGCGCATGCCACTTCTGAATGACAATGTCCGTTTCGCGGAGCATCGTGGCCCGATCACTCGCATTGGTCGAATCGAAGTCGTGCCGTGATCCATCGCTCCAAGTGTCGCTCTCGGATACCTTGCACGACTCGCCCCACCACAGGCCAAACTGCACAGCGTCGCGCGACTGCTGCACCGCAGCCCGGACCGTACTCGGACCCGTTGGTCCGATCTCTGTACCCATCGAATCGACTCCCGTGCCGATCCGCGGGTCGTACGCCACCACGGGATTCGGGGCTGACGGCGACCCCTCGTACCCAGCGAATGACCATGCGATTACGCGATGGAGGTTCAGACTCCGAAATGCCAGCACTGTATTGCGAAACTTCAAATAGCCATCCGGCGCGCCGCCCGTGCCGACCGTTGACGGATTGTCGAGCGAATTTGGGCCGAACGTGCGCGGATTAGTCGTCGCGTTGTAGGTTCCGTTCGGGTTGGTGTTGAAAGACCCAATCACCCGCCCATCCCACCCACCCATGCGCCGGTAATCAGGCCGACCGTAGAGCGCCCGGAAGTACTGCTGATACCCGCGCAAAGTCCACAACCACTCCTGCGGCGCGTCGATCGCAGGTCCGATGTCCGTCTGGGTCTGGTCATTGATGCGGAAACACAGGCGGTAGCGGCGTGTGGTGCCCGTCGGCATCGTCGCCCACGTGTCCGGGCCCGTGCCGAAGCCGCAGGCGAACTTCACCTCGCTTGGCACGGCCCCCTCCGCCGACGTCGGCCACTGCATGTACAGCGGATGGTCATACTCCACCGCCGGGTAACACAGCGCGATGCTCAGGTTGTAGGGGTAGTCGCCGCCGATGTAGTCGCGCATCACCACCAGCGGGCTGTACCGGTCGCCCGGGTAGTACGCGTGGTTTTGACCATTGGGGATGAGCGGAAACGAGTCGCCCAGCGCGGCGAGAAGTTGAATCTGCGTCGCGAGGTTAAACCCCTTGAGCCTAAACAGGCCGATCTGCCGATCACTGCCGCTGCTGTTGGTGACGGTGAACTCGATATCGAAG
>CAZPPX010000007.1:0-170924 GCA_964588585.1 uncultured Phycisphaeraceae bacterium | reverse complement strand
CACGCCGTCACGCACGATCCCGCTGCCGCCGAGGGCGGTTGTTCAGGAGTCCCTGGAGTCAGTGTCAACAACATCGTCGCGTACACGAAGGCAACGAACTATTCAGCCCTCGGTGAAGGCGTCGAGGATTTCGTTTCGCCGTTTTCGGGTGCTGAGGTTCTCGATTTGGAGTCCTTTGGCGATTCATTGTTCGCTGCAGGCCATCGTTGCACACCCACAAAGGCCCCGGCGAGCCGGGGCCTTTTTCGTGGATTCGTTCGTGTCGGCGGCGCGAAGTCGCGCGCACCCGCTCAATCCTCGGCCAACCCACGCAGAAAATCCTGCAAGATCCCCGCCGCGGCCAGCGCGTCGCGCCGCGACTTCTTCTCTCCCCGTGTCATGCCTTACCGGGCCCACCGGCAGGCCCGTCGCCGCGCCCAGGATGGCCTCGCCATTCCCCCGCGCCCGCAGCACCGCGTCGGCCTGCGAAACGCAAAACTCCGAAAATCTTGGGGGCTTGGTGGGGTGGTATCTGGTATGACCCGGTGAAAACGAGAAAGTGGGCGATACAGGGCTCGAACCTGTGACCTCATCCGTGTCATGGATGCGCGCTAGCCAACTGCGCCAATCGCCCGGACAACAACAGTGTAGTCGACCTCGTCTCAAAGAGCCAATGAACTCGTCCACCGGGTGTAGCCACGATTGTGGCAAGTCATGTGGGTGAGGCAGCCGAGGTCGTCATGCGGTTGACCATTACGACACCAGCGGGCGGAGTTGATCTTGGGGCGTCGCCCGATGATAGGTTTGCACGCGCCCTCGATCTGGCCGCAGCCAATGGTCAGCGAGCGGCGGAGGCATCGGCGTTGCGCAGCCCGCCAGGTTGGGACGCAGGTAATCCGCCAGCGCGTGCAGTCCGTGCGTCCGGCGGTCTACCCGGCCCCATATCATCCTGCCCCAGTCGTCAGCCAGCCCCGCGCTCGCCCTCCGGCACTCCACCCGTCTATCCTTGGGCCCTCATGGCAAAGACCCGCGAGATCAAGAAGCGCATCAAGGCCGTCGGCAACATCCGCCGCATCACCAAAACGATGCAGATGATCGCCACCAGCAAGTTTGCCCGGGCCCAGGCTGCGGCGACCGCGACCAAGCCCTACACCGAAGGCCTGTTCGGCCTCGTCACCGAACTCGCGGCGACGATTTCGGGCGGTGAGATCAGCCATCCGCTGATCGCGGGCCCTGCCAAACTCAAGCCTGGTGCCGGCGAACTGACCCTGATCCTGACTTCTGACCGCGGGCTGTGCGGGCCGTACAACGGTTCGGTGCTGCGCAACGGGATGAACCTGCTGCGCAACAACGCGGCGGCCAAGGCCGGTCGCGTCGAGATCGTGGGCAAGAAGGGCGCGGGGTTCCTCCGCTATGCGGGCGTGAAGGTTGCGAACCAACACGCGATCGGCGACAAGCCGACGTTCGAGCGGATCGAGAAACTGGCCCAGGGGTACATCGATGCGTTTATCGCGGGTGAAATCTCGGCGGTGCGCGTCGTGTACATGCGGTTCATCTCCGCCGGCCGTCAGTCACCTGATGTGCTCCAGTTGCTCCCCCTCAAGCCCAGCGAACTGAAGGTTTCGGGCAAGGGCGACGCGGCGGCTTCGGGATCACAGGCGGCTGTGCTGTACGAATTCAGCCCACCGGCCGAGGAACTGCTGGGCGATCTGTTGCCGGCGACGGTGAAGGCGGTGCTGTTCCAGTGCTTCAACGACGCGATCGTGAGCGAGCACGTGGCCCGCATGGTGGCGATGAAGGCGGCGACGGACAACGCCGGCAAGATGCGGAAACTGCTGACGCGCGATTACAACCGCGCGCGTCAGGCCGCCATCACGACCGAACTGGGCGAGATCATCGCCGGCGCGGCGGCGCTGGGTTAAGCACGTCTCACCGGCGCAGTCCGGGGTAGAACCGACGGTGACCGACGATTCGCCGTCATCTCGATGCGTGCCTGTGCCGGCGAAGCCGAGCGAGCGGTTTGCGCGCGTGTTTGGGTGGTATGTGTGGCGGTTGCTGGCGCGTGATTTTGCGAGTGTGCGGGCGGTGCCGGGCGCGCTGGACGCGCTGCGCGAGGCGCAATCGAGCCCCGGTCCGGCGATTGTGGTGATGACGCACGCGTCGTGGTGGGATCCGCTGGTGGGGTTTCATCTGCACCGGGTGACCATGCCGGTCGGACCTGGTGCGGCGCTCCGCGCGGGCCTCGCGCCGATGGATACGGTGCAACTTCGACGGTTCAACTTCTTTCGGCGGGTGGGTGTGTTTGGCATTGATCCTGAAGCGGGTGGGAGTGCCGAGGCGATGCTGGAGTACGTGACGGGCGAGTTTGCCCGGGCGCCTCGCACGACGCTGTGGATCACGGCCCAGGGCCGGTTCACTGATCCGCGCGAACCGATTCGGCTGCGACCGGGTGCGGCGGCGATCGCGGCGCGGGTGCCGGGAGTGCGTGTGGTGGTGCTGGCGATCGAGTATGCGTTCTGGCAGGAGCGGAAGCCGGAGGTGTTTGTCACGGCGCGGGGGGTGGCCGCGCCGCCGTCGGTCTCGACGGCCTCGTGGCTGCGGGCGATGAACGACGGGTTGAAAGAGGCCGCCAGCGATCTGGCGGGGCGGGTCAGGGCGCGTGATCCTGCCGGGTTTGAGAGGCTGTTGCTTGGACGGCGTGGCGCGGCGGCGGGTGGTCGAATCAACCCGGTGTTCGATTTCTGGCAGCGTCTTCGCGGGCGCGGCGGGTCGATCGCTGCGCATCGGCCAGGGGGTCGCTCCCAATGACCGCGCTCGACGGCATCCTCATCGCCTCCGCCGCGATTTCCGTCTTTGCGCTGGCGATGACGGTCGTGAATGTGGCGCTGTATCGCCGCCGCAATCGCGCAGGCGACACGCCTGGTGCCTCGGCGGCAGAATCTGGCCGGGACCAACCAGCCGTCTCCATCTGCATTCCTGCCCGCAACGAAGCCGCCAATCTTGAGGCGTGCGTCCGCAGTGTCCTGGCGGGTGTGAGGGCTTCGACCGAGAACGCCAGCAGCGTCGAAGTCCTCGTCTACGACGACGAAAGTTCCGACGCCACACCAGCCATACTTGCGGCGCTCACACGCGAAGACTCGCGCGTGCGGGCGGTTCCACGTGTTCGGCTTCCTTCGGGTTGGAACGGCAAGCAGCACGCGTGCGACCGGCTGGGGCGTGCCGCGCGAGGCGAGTGGCTTGTGTTCACCGACGCTGATGTGCGTTTCGGCTTCGACCCGCCGCCCGCCGCGCGGGGTGGGGGGGGGGCGATCGATGCGGCGCTTGGCGGAGCCAGGCGTTCCGGTGCGGACCTTGTGTCGACGTTTCCGAGGCAGATCGTGGGCACGCTGGCGGAGGCGCTGGCGGTGCCGATGATGCACTTCATCCTGTTCAGTTACCTGCCGATGGGGCTGATGCGTCGGCGGCGTGATGTGTCGCTCGGGGCCGGTTGCGGGCAGTTTCTGATGGTGCGGCGCGGGGCGTATCTGGCGGCGGGCGGGCACGCGACGTTCAAAGGCAGCATGCATGATGGCATTCGGCTGCCTCGCGCTCTTCGGGAGGCGGGGTTTCACACGGATTTGTTCGATGGCTCAGCGTGGTGCCGGGTGAGGATGTATCGGGGCCTGCGCGAGACGTGGCGCGGGTTTGCCAAGAACGCGTATGAGGGTGTGGGGTCGGTGCCGCTCTTGGTGGTGTTCACGGCGATGCACTTGCTGGGGCATGTGTTGCCGTATGTCGCGGTCATCGGGTTGGGCCTCGCGTGGACGGGCACGGCATTGGGCGCGGATGAGTGGTGGGCAGGCCCAACGGCCGCGGAATCGGGTGCGATGGTGCTCGGTGCCGCCGCGTGTGCGGTTGCGTGTCACCTCATTCAGCGCGGGTTGCTCATAGGCCCGTTTGTTCAGGGTTCATTGGCGCTGAAAACCGCCGCAGTCGTGCTGCATCCGTTGGCCGTGTGCATGATGACGGCGATCCAGTGGCACAGTTTGTATCTGCATGTGACCGACCAGCGCGCGTGGAAGGGGCGGTGAGTTCGCTGTTCTACCCAGAGTGCCGCGTTTGCTGTGTGTCAGATGCCACCCGCGGGAGAATCGGGCGAATTCCTTGTAGCCCGGTTGGGATTCGTGAGGCATCCTTAGGGTTATCGTGGCCGCGTACGGCGATCCGTGCGCGACCACACCCCCCCCGCAGGAGGCGTGTCCATGTTGCGTTGCCGCTCGCCGCTGTCGTTGTTTGTGGCTGCTGGGTCGGTGGTGTGTGCCGCGTCGGGCGCGCTAGCGCAGCAGACGTTCTTCACATGGAATGGGCCCAATGGCGGTGGCTGGGGCACCGCGGCCAACTGGACGCCATTCGGCATCCCGGCAGTCGCCGGACATGTGGCGCTTATCCCCGCCAACACCAATCCAGTGCTCAACCTGGCGGTCACCATTGACAAGTTCGGCATGGGCGCGAACTCCCAACTCACGATCAACAACGGCATCGCGCTGACGGTCATCGGCCAGACCGACAATCTCGGCGTCACCGGCCTGATGAGCAACGAAGGCACCATTCTGCTGAACTCCGCTGGTGCCGGTACCGACCTCATCATCGCCGGCGGGGCGGGCCATTTTGCGGTGCACGGCCACATCTCCGGCACCACCGCGCGCATCGTGTCCTCCAACACCCAGGCCAACCGCATCTACGGCAGCGTCGGCAACGAACTCCTGATCTTCGGCGAAGGCACCCTTTTCGAAGGCTCGGCGCAGATCGGGCTGAATCGCCTTGAGTTGACCAACTTCGGCACCCTGCGTGCTGTGGGCAGCCAGGGCGTCACGGTCGATCCCAGTGCCGCAGGGTTCAACAACCACGGCACGCTCGCGGCGATCTCCGGCGGCATGACCATCACCGGCGGAACGTTCCGAAACCTTGGTGCGGGCACCATGGTTTCGAGCGATGCGGCCTTCAACGTGAACGGCGCGCGCGTCGAGGGCGGGCTGTTCCAGACCACCCCTGCCGGGGCCATCTTCCCGAGCGGCAGCAGCACCCTCGCGAACACCACGCTCAGCGGCAACATGGTGATCACCAATGGCGCAACCGCGCTGGTCGAATCGACCTTCACGTTGGCCAGCCCCGGCTCGACCCTCCTCCTCAATTCTGCGGGCGCCGGCACCGATCTGATTCTCACGACCGATGCCCTGATCGATGGCACCACGGGGCTTTCGGGCATCACGTCTTCGAACACCCAGGCGAATCGAATCTACTCCTCGAGCAGTCGGCGTTTCACCCTCACCCGGGGCTTCATCTCCGGCTCCATGCAACTGGGCTTGAACCTGATGTCTCTGACGGTCAGTCCCAGCGGGCTTGTGGAAGCGACGCAGCCTCAAGGCATGACGATCGACCCCAATGCCGATGGGGTCATCAATCAGGGCGTGCTCGTCGCGCGGAACGGTTCGGGCCTTCTTCTGACAAGCGGTGCCTTTGACAATGTTGCGGGAACCATCCGCGCCGATGCGGGCGGGCTTGTCCGCTTGTCGGCCGCCACGTTCCTCGGCGGCATTCTCGATGGCCAGGGCGTGTTCAACCTTCAAGACAGCGCCATCATCGATGGGGTCACCAGCAATGCGGACATCATCATTCCCAATGGGGCCACCGGCTTCGCCCGCACCACACTCACCAACAACGACACCTTCCTCATCAACTCCGCGGGCGCCGCCACCGACCTCCGCATCATCGGCGACACGACACTCAATGGCACCGGTTTGCTGACCACCTCCAACACCCAGGCGAATCGGCTATACAGCGACGGCTTCCGCCTCACCCACGCTTCCGGGCACACCATCCGCGGGTCCATGCAACTGGGCCTCAACCTGATGTCGGTGACCAACAACGGGCTCATCGAGGCCGAGGGCAGCCAGGGCATGACGATTGACCCCAATGCTGACGGGGTGGACAATAACGCCACCCTGCGCGCACGCACGGGCTCGACGCTCGTCCTTTCCGCTGGCGCGTTCGACAATGCCCAGGGCGTCATCAACGCGCAGGATGCCGCCGTCGTTCGCCTCTCCGCGGCGGCCGTCACCGGCGGCCTGCTTTCTACTTCTGGATCGGGCGTCGTTCAGTTCCAGGATTCCTCGCTCCTTACCGGGGTCACGAGTGCCGCGGATATCGTCATCAGCAACGGCCAGACCGGCTTCGTCGCGGCGACGTTTGTCAATGGCGACACCCTGCTGATCAACTCCTCCGGTGCCCTGACCGACCTCCGCCTCAATGCCGATACCGTCATCTCCGGCCCTGGTGTGCTCACGTCTTCAGACACGCAGGCCAACCGCGTGTATGGCACCCCGGGCATGCGGCTCACTAATGCGGCGGGCCACACGATCCGCGGCGCGATGCAACTCGGCGTCAACCTGATGGGCATGACCAATAACGGCCTCATCGAAGCGCAAGGCTCGCAAGGCATGACCATCAACCCGGACGCCACGGGCTTTGACAACAACGCGACGCTTCGCGCGCTGTCGGGCTCCTCGCTCACCCTCGTCGAAGGCGGGTTCGACAACGCGGGCGGCGTGATCGACGCCGCGGCCGGGGGCTCGGTAATCATCACCGGTTGCACCGTCATCGGTGGCAACCTCTCGTCCACCGGTTCGGGGTTCATCCGCCACGAAGGCGGTGCCGACCTGAAGGACGTGACCAGCCACGCCGCCATCGTCGTCAACAACGGTCAGACGTCGTTCCTGCGCGACACGTTCATCAACAACTCCACCTACACCATCAACTCTGCCGGGGCACTGACCGATCTCCGCATCCTGGGCAATACGACGCTTTCGGGCCCGGGCGTGATCAACACCTCCAACACGCAGGCCAATCGCTTCTACGCGGCGAACACGCGGCTGACCAACGCGCAAGGGCACACCATCCGCGGGTCGCTCCAACTGGGCGTCAACCTGATGTCGATCACCAACAACGGCCTGATCGAAGCCGTGGGCAATCAGGGCATCACCATCGATCCCGACGCCGCCGGATTCGACAACAACGGCACCATCCGTTCCACGTTCGGCTCGCCCCTCCTTCTGACCAGCGGCACGTTCGACAACGCCACGGGCGTGATCGATGTGCCCGGTGGTGGCCTGTGTACCGTGGGCGGCGGGGCCATCATCCTCGGCGGGACCATCCAGTCCGCCGGTGGCGGCATCGTCAACCTTGTCGAGAGTTGCACATTGAACGGGCCGGCGTGCCTTGCCGATATGCGCGTGCCCAACGGCCAGACCGCATTCCTCTCCAGCAGCCTCATCAATCTCGGCTCGCTCACCATCAACTCCAGCGGTGCCGCCACGGACCTTCGCCTCGCCACCGACACGGTGCTCTCGGGCAACGGCACGCTCACCAGTTCCAACACCCAGGCCAACCGCTTCTACGGCAACGGCGGCACCCGTCTCACCAACGGTGCTGGCCACACCATCCGCGGTGCCATGCAACTCGGCGTCAACCTGATCGGCATCACGAATCAGGGCACCATCAACGCCGACGCCAGCCAGGGCACCACCATCGACGCCGCCGGTGCCGGCTTCGACAACCAGGGTGCCCTCCTGGTCACCGGTGGCAACGTGGTCATCGGCGATGGGCCCTTCACGACCTCGGGCACCGTCATCGTCAACACGGGCCGTCGCCTCGATCGCGTTGCCAACGACTTTGTCCAGACCGGCGGCACCGTGCTGGCCAATGGCGAGATCGAAGTCGCCAACAACGTGTACACGCTGCAGGGCGGCACGCTTGGCGGCTCGGGCGTCGTCGACGCCAACGTGGTGAACTCCGGCGGCATCATGTCGCCCGGCAACTCGGCGGGCACGCTCACCATCGATGGGTCGTACACCCAGCAGGCCGGGGGCACCTTCGATTTCGAGGTCGGTGGCATCGACAACCCCTCGCAGAACGACACGCTGAACCTCACCGCCGCAGGCTCAGCCACGCTGGGTGGCACCATCCGCATCAGCCGGTTGAATGGATTTGTTCCCAACATCAACCAGGGCTTCACCATCGTCGGCACAGCCCCCAATCAACGCTTCGGCGAGTTTGCCAACATCGTGTCGGACGACTTCTGGGCCATTGTCTATCTGCACAACGCCGCGGTCGCCGTCTTCAACGGCGTGGGCGACCCGCCCTGCGCGCCCGACTTCAACGGCGACGGCAACCTCGACCCCGACGACCTGGCCGACTACATCGCCTGCTACTTCACCCAGCCGTGCCCGCAGGCGGATTACAGCGGCGACGGGAACATCGATCCGGACGACCTGGCGGACTACATCGCGGCGTACTTTGGTGGGTGTTGAGTTGAGTTGATGGTTGATCGTTGACCTGGGTACCTCGACTCTCCGAGTCGAGTTCTGGTTGCGTTGGGATCTCGATGGGTGGCACGGCCAAGCGGCTCTGGGCTTGGCCGTGGGGTTACATGCGGTCACGGTCAAGTCCAGGGCGACCTGACCGTGCCACCCGCGCCTGAAAGTTGATGAAGCGGAAGGCATCGAGGCATGAGGCATCGTGGTATCGAGTATGATGGGGACCAGCGTGAGGCCGTGCATGGTCAGTCATTCACCCCGTATTCGCCGGTCGCCGGGTCGTAGAACATGTCGAATCCGGTGGCGGGCCAGGCGCGTTGCTGCCAGATGACGCCTTTGGGACCGGTGCGGCGCAGCGTGATCTCGACGCGCGCGAGAAACGCGCGCTCTTCCCGCTGGCAGCGACTTCGCTCACCACGCACGCGCCGAGCCAACCGAGAAGGCACAGTGTCACCAGGGGAACAAGCCAGCGCGTGCGTCGGAGCGGCGGCGGCTCGATCGGCGCGTGGCCGCATTCTGTGCACAATGGCGCAGCAATCGCATAGCGGCACCACGGGCATTCGCCGCGAGCGAGCCGGCCCAGGCGGATGGCGTGCATGCCGCCGATGAACCAGCGTGTGACAAAGACCGCGATCAGCAGCACCCATACTGCAAAGATGGTCGAGAAGCAGGCGATGCGCAGGGCCGGCCAGTCGAACGGCACGGCGATGATGAACGACCGACCGATGGCATAGAACCAGAACGTTGAGAAGAACACGGCCCCGCTGGCGGCGATCCCGATTCACCACGCCGCGGTGACTTCGATACGGGGCGGTTCGCGCTGCGGCATGGCGGACGGTTTGGCGCTCACCCGCCGCCCTCCGCCTCAGCCACTCTTCGCGCTTCGTCCAAGGTCGCGCGGATCGCGATCAGGCGGGGTGACAGGTCCCGCACCAGCGAGCCCTCGTCCAGCACCGCCACGACCGCGTCGCTCTGCATGATCGCCAGCAAAGTCTCCGCGCTCACGGCACTCCCACGCTCGAAGAGCGGCCGCAGCGTGGCGTCCTGCTTCAATCGCGCGAGCGCATCGACCACGCTGGGGAGCGATTCGATTTCGCGCATGGCCGAGTGGTCGAGGAACGTCCGCATGGCCTTTTCGCTCCGCGACACCGCGGCGAAGGCCTCGGCGAGGGCGAGCAACTCGGAACCCGCGAGCGGGGACGTATTTGTGGCGATCGGGCCGAGGGCCGAGCCGCGGACGGCTTCGGCGAGGCGGACGACTTGCCCGGCCACGCCCGTGCGTTGATCGCTCGCGACGCCGCCGCCGCCATCGGGGCCTCGTTCAACGCGAAGGCGTGCGCGGGCGACGGGTTCGAGGGCGAGCGCGGTCCACAGGACGGCCATGCCGAGGAGGAGGCCTTCGGCGGCGCCGAGCCCGGCGCCGAGCCAGCCGTTCCAGCGCGCCAGCGGCGCGAGGCCGTGGAGTTGGCGGCGGATGTACCAGCCAGTGGGCCACGCGATGGCGAGGGTGATGACGAGCATGGCGAGCAGGACGCTGATCATGCGTGTCTGCATGCCGTGGGTGTTGAGGGTGGAGGACACGAGGCCGTCGAGCATGGGGGCGATGAGGCCGCCGAGGGCGAGCGCCAGAACGCTTCCGGCGAGCATGCCGATGAGTTGGAGGCCGCCCCAGCCAAGGCCTTGAAGGGCGCAGGCGGTGACAAGGGCGAGGACGATGGTGCCGGGGACGCCCAGGGACATCCACGCGAGGAGAGTCAGGGAGGTGCCGGCGAGGGCGACGGCACCGATCTCGCGCGAGCGATCGGACCAGGGGCGCGATTCACGATGCGCGGTGGGCATACGTCTTGAGCATACCGATGGTCGCGCCCCGGACGCCGGGCCTGAGTCCGCGAAGGCCCGGGGGGTGAGGGAGACGAGATCGCGCGAGGCGGGTGTGCCCAAGCGACCCGGCAGGCTGTCGCCTGACGGATCGGGTTGAGGTGTCACCCAAGGCTGGTCCCCGGGCGGTTCTATTGACCAAGGCGAGAACGCGGCCCGCCGGGCGTCATAGTTTGGGAGTTTCACGAATGGCGAATCGCCTCAGCACGAACCTGACCACGCTGTCTTGACCCCGCTGAACGCGGCGCGTTTGACCTGTTCCCCTGCCCTCCCAATGATGCTCCCCCGTCCGTGCGCCGATATTCGTCGTCCGGTCGGGCGGGTTTGAGTTTGGTATCGCCGCTGTAGCTCAGTGGTAGAGCGCATCCTTGGTAAGGCTGAGGTCATGGGTTCAAATCCCATCAGCGGCTTTGGTCAGTGAATCCGGGTGGTCCGACGGTCCCCGTCGGACGGGCTCCAACCCTTCCGGTTGGACTTGCCCAACGCCCCCCGCGTATACTCGGCTCCTTACTCCCGACTCATTTCGCCCGCTGGCGCGGGCCACGGGATCGTTTTCCTCACCTCGACTTCCGCTCGGAGTTTCGCCATGGCCAAGGGCACGTTTACCCGCAACAAGCCTCACGTGAACGTCGGCACCATCGGTCACATTGACCACGGCAAGTCGACCCTTACTGCCGCGCTCTCGGCCCGCTCCGCGGCCAAGCACGGCGGGCAGATCAAGTCCTACGCCGAAATCACCAAGGGCGGCACCGTCCGTGACGCCAACAAGACCGTAACGATCGCCTCGTCTCACACCGAGTACGAGACCACCAAGCGCCACTACGCCCACGTTGACTGCCCCGGCCACGCCGACTTCGTCAAGAACATGATCACCGGTGCCGCCCAGATGGACGGTGCGATCCTGGTGGTGTCGGCCGCCGACGGCCCGATGCCCCAGACCCGCGAGCACGTGCTGCTGGCCCGCCAGGTCGGTGTGCCCTACATCGTGGTCTTCCTCAACAAGATCGACCTCGTTGACGACCCCGAACTGCTCATGCTCGTGGAAGAGGAAGTCCGCGACCTCCTCAAGAAGTACGGCTTCCCGGGTGACAAGACCCCCGTCGTCAAGGGCCAGTCCAAGGCCGCCCTGGAAAACCCCAAGGACGACACCATCTGCAAGCCCATCGATGAACTCCTCGAGGCCATCGATTCCTATATCCCCGAGCCCGTGCGTGAGAAGGACAAGCCCTTCCTCATGTCGGTCGAAGACGTGTTCTCGATCAAGGGCCGCGGCACCGTCGCCACCGGTCGTATCGACCGCGGCGTGGTCAAGGTCGGCGACGAAGTCGAGATCGTCGGCATCCGCAAGGATTCCAGCAAGACCGTCGTCACCGGCGTCGAAATGTTCCAGAAAACCCTCGACAGCGGCGAGGCCGGCGACAACGTCGGTGCCCTGCTCCGCGGCGTCGATAAGGAAGGCATCGAGCGCGGCCAGGTGCTCTGCAAGCCCGGTTCCATCAAGCCCCACACCAAGTTCAAGGGCGAGGTCTACGTCCTGAGCAAGGAAGAAGGCGGCCGCACGACCCCGTTCTTCTCCGGCTATAAGCCCCAGTTCTACTTCCGCACCACCGACGTGACCGGCAGCGTGAAGTTGCCAGACGGCGTCGAGATGTGCATGCCCGGCGACAACGTGACCCTCGAAATCGACCTGGGCGAGAAGCCCGTCGCGATGGAGAAGGGCCTCCGCTTCGCCGTCCGCGAGGGTGGCCGCACCGTGGGTTCGGGCGTCGTGACCGAGATCATTGCCTGAGATCAGAACCTGATGAAGTCGATAAGGCCCGCGCTTCGGCGCGGGCCTTTTCATTTGAATTCGGCGAAAGAGTCCCAGATTCTCTCGGTTTGATTGGTAAAAGTACGGTAAGCATTCTCCTGACTTCGATTCTCGGCCCTCAATATCCCCCAGTTCTCCTTGCACCCGAGTCAAACCCCGGTCATAATGGTTCCAGCCGAAGGGATAAAGCGCTCTCGCTTCATCCAAACGGCACGAGAGAGTTCCCGCGCAATTCATTTGCAAACCATGTCCGAAAGGACACCCAAGAGGAGAGGTTCCCATGCGTATTTTGGCTCTTGTCACGGCTGCCGGTCTTTGCATGGCCGCTGGCGCGTCTGCGAACATCACGTGGGACGCGCGTTGCGTCATGCTGAATCTGCCTGCGGGGGGCAGCGTGAACGTTCCCTTTAATTTGACCGCAGGGGAAGTCGTGGGCTTTATGACCACGCCCATCAGCAATCCTGCCAACTTCTCGGCTCCCGACACGATTGCAGAGATGCGCAGCCCTGCTGATGTTCTCATCAGCAGCAACGACGACGCGGGCACCGATGGCATCGGCGCAGGCGCGGTCGGCGCAGTGCGTGGCTCGATGCTCCGCTATCGCGCCCTCAATGATGGCAACTACAACGTCCGTGTGCGCGGCTTTTCCGCTGCCGACACCGGCGATTTCACGGCCACCTATGTCCGCTTCACCCCGGGCGTGCCCGCCGATTTCGCCGAGGAAGAGAACAACAACCTCCCCGCTGGCGCGAGCGCCGTTGGCCTCTCGGGCGAAGGTGCCCGTCTGGGATTCGGTACCCTCACCGCTGGTGACCTCGATTACTACGTCGTCAACGTGAACGCTGGCGATATCATCTCCGCGTTCACCATTCCTCTGGGCAACCTGAACAATGTCAATCCCAACTTTGCCGCGCCCGACACGCTTCTGAGCGTTCGCGGAGCCGATGGGGTTGCGATCATCACCAATGACGACGCTGGCGCTGACGCGATCGGCGTCGGTGGCGTGGGCCCAGTGCGTGGCTCAACGATCCGCTACCAGGCCTTGACGAGCGGCCAGATCTTCCTTGCCGTCGCTGGGTTCAGTGGCAGCGACGTGGGCAACTACGCCCTCGCCGTCAGCATCTGCAACATTCCCACTCCGGGCACGCTGGGACTCCTGGGCCTGGCTGGCTTGGCCGCGGTTCGTCGTCGCCGCTGAATCGATGACCGTGTTTGACAATGAACCTCTGAAAGGAGCGTCGCGGAAGCGGCGCTCCTTTTCTTTCCAAGTGGGGCGTCGCGCCAATCTTTGTTGGAACTTCGCCGTGTGTTTTCTGACGGAGTGTTTGCCATGCCACGCGCGCTCGCCATTCTCGCGTTCCTTGCCGCGCTCCCCGCTGCGGCCAACGCCCAGGTGGTCATCAGTCAGGTCTACGGTGGTGCCGGGAGCAACCAGGCCCTTTTCCAGGGCGACTATGTCGAACTCTTTAATCGAGGCACCACGCCGGTCTCGATCAGCGGCTGGTCGATCCAGTACGCCTCGGCGTCGGGCAACTTCGGGCAATCGATTCTCTCGGTGGCCCTTCCCGACGCGACGATCGAGCCGGGCCGCTACTTCCTCGTCAAGACCTATTCGCCCAACACCGCGTTTGGCGCAGCGGTGCCGGCCGACTTTGTCGCGCCGGGGCCCGTGCAGGGTCAGGGTGTCGGCGTCAACCTGTCGAATGCCAATGGCAAGGTCGCGCTGCTCAACACCACTGACCTTCTTGCCGCCCTGCCGTGCGTGCAAGTCGGCGACGAGCGTGTCGTCGATCTTGTCGGCTATGGCAGTGCGAACTGCAGCGAGACCAACCCCTCGCCGCCCATCACGATCCAGACGGCGGCCTTCCGCGCCAATCAGGGCTGCCAGGATACCGGCAACAACGCTGCGGACTTTGGCGTCACGACGCCGTCACCGCGCAGCAGCGCCACGCCCGCGGTGCCCAGTTGCGGCACGAGCGTCAACCCTTCGGGGACTGGTCAAGCGGCGCCGGTTCCCGCCTGCCCTGGTCTGTCGGTCAGTCTGACATTCAGCGTTGTTCCGGGCGAGAATCCGCCAAGCACGGGGGTCGTCGTCACGGGCGACTTCACGGCGCTGGGTGGCGGGCCGGGCAATGTGTTTGCCGCGCAGGGCCAGAATGTGTTCACGGCCTCGACCATCATCAGCCCGACGGTCAACACGCCACGGACGTTTAGCGTGCCCATTGCCATCACCGATGCACAGGGTCGCACCGGCCTGGGGTCCGTCAGCGTTGAGGTGGTCGATTGCGCGCTTCGCGGGTCTGCCACGGCCAGCCCTTCGGGCGTGTGCTCGGGTGAGGCCACCACGCTCCGCGTCGTGGTGACGCCGGGCCTTCAGCCCGACAGCACGGGCGTGGCAGTGGTCGGTGATCTCACCGCGATTGGCGGCGTCGCGGGCACCGCGCTGCTGGATGATGGCGTCGGGGCGGACGCCGTCGCGGGTGACAACGTGTTCTCGGTTTCGGCCGTGGTCGCGCCGGGCGTCACCCCCGCGGTGTCGGCGCTTCCCGTGACGATATCTGACGCCCAGGGCCGGTCCGCAGGTGTTTCGATTTCGCTGGCCCACGGCACGTGTCCCGATTCACAGGCCGACGTGGTGATCAGCCAGGTGTATGGCGGCGGCGGCGGCCCGGGATCCCTGTACCGCCAGGATTTTATTGAACTCTTCAACCGCACCGCTGCGCCGATCGATCTTTCCGGCTGGTCCATTCAGTATGCCGGGACGACCGGTGAGTTTGAGGTTGGCCAGGTGTCGACGCTCTTTGGCACGATTCCGGCGCACGGTTACTACCTGGTGGGGGCCATTTTCGGTGCCGGTGGAACGCAGGACTTGCCCACCATTGATGACTTTGCCTCGTCCAATCTGTTCCCCTTCAACGGCAAAGTTGCGCTCGTGCGCAATGACTCGGCGATCGGTGCCGACTGCGCCGATCCCGATGTCGCCGATCTGGTTTCCTATGGCCCGGGCGTGACATGCTTTGATGGCCTGGCGGCCGCACCGGAACTCTCCAACACGCTGGCCGGGATCCGCAAGGGCGAAGGCTGCCAGGACAGCAACCAGAACGCGCTGGACTTCATCGCCGCGGTTCCGACGCCCCGCAACAGCGCTTCGCCCACACGGACATGCACGTTGCCGCCGATCTGTCCTCCTGACCTCAACGGCGACGGCAACCTCGACCCCGACGACCTGGCCGACTACATCGCCTGCTACTTTGCGAGCCCTCCCTGCCCGCAGGGCGACGTGAACGGCGACGGCACGGCTGATCCGGATGATCTCGCGGACTACATCGCGTCGTACTTCGCGGGCTGCTAGTGTCCCTCGGTGGTGACCCGCTGCGCCGCCCCGATACATGGACCAATCGCCGACGCCGAATGCCGCGCCAACACCGTCGCCCTCCCCGGCCTCGCCGCGTGTCATCACCACCATCGCGCTCCGAGGCGAGGCGGTTGACCCCGCCACGATCGAAGCCATTCCCCTTTTGAAAGACGCGGCACGCTTTGTGACCCAGCACCCGGGGTGCATCCGCCGACGCACCATCGCGGTGGGTGAGGTGATCTGTCGGCAGGGCGACGCGGGCCGCACGGCGTTTTACTTGCTCTCCGGCTCGGCGGTGGTGCACTTGGAGAGTCGGCGGCGCTCGAAGAAGCCCCGGCGCGAGGGGGTGTGGGCGCGCGTGCGCCGATTGCTGAACAAAGAGTTTCATCTGCCCGGCGTTGGAGTGGGGGGGGCGGGGCAGGCGAGCCCTGATCGGCCGATCGGCGTGGATGCGTCCACGCTGGTGACGAATCAGCGACGCCTGGCGGTGCTCGAAGCGGGATCGATTTTCGGCGAGATCGCGTGCCTCACGCGGCAGCCCCGGAGCGCGACGGTGACGGCGGCCGAGCCGTGCGAGGTGCTCGAGATCATCCGCACGGTGCTCGATCGATTGCGCGATCGGTCGGAGGCGTTTCGATCGGTGGTGATCGAGGCTGATCGGCGGAAACTGGTGGCGATTCTGAAGGCCGCGCCGATGTTTCGAGACTTGGCGCCCGAAGCGATCGAGATTCTGCGGACGCGGGCGGAGGCGCGGACGCTTGCGCCGGGCGAGGTGATTTTCAAGCAGTCGCAGACGGCGGATGCGATCTATGTGATTCGGGTTGGGCAGGTGCGGGTGTCGCAGTTTGCCGGGCAGACGGGCGAGGTGACGATCTGCTATCTGGGGGAAGGCGACGTGTTCGGCGAGCAGGGGCTGCTGGAAGCGGGGCTGCGACCGGTGACGTGCAGCGCGTATGGCGCGGAAGTGGGGATGCGCCGGTGGTATGCGCATCCGCCGCCGCGGGCGATTCGGCCTACGCGGGTGGAGGTTTTTCGCATCGGGCGCGACGCGTGTCTGGAGGCATTCCGGGCCGATCCGCGGTTTCGCAAGCGATTGGAAAGCCTTGCCCGTCGCCGCACCGAGAAAGACCGCACCACGCGCCTCACGCCCGTCTCGCTGCCGGTGCTGACGCATCGTGCCGAGGCGATGGGCCTGCCCCAGGGGCAGCGGCTGCTGCTGATCGACATGGAAGCGTGCACGCGCTGCGACCAGTGCGTGCAGGCGTGCGTTTCGGCCCATGACGACGGGCTACCCCGCATGATCCGCGAAGGCCCCACGCTCGACACTTTTCAGGTGCCTTCGCGTTGCCGGTCGTGCCTGGATCCGGTGTGCATGATCGGGTGCCCGGTGGGATCGATTGGTCGGCGCGACGACTTTTCGATGTTCATCGAAGACTGGTGCATCGGCTGCGGCATCTGTGCGGGCAACTGCCCGTATGGCTCGATCCAGATGCACCCGCGCGACCCACGCGTGCATCCCGTGCCCGAGATGCCGGTGGTGGCTTCGCCCGGGCCAGCGGGCCAGGCGCTGCCGCACTCGGCCGACCGCATCGCGGCGGTGTGCGACCAGTGCCACGGGTTACCCACGGGTCCGGCGTGCCGATATGCGTGTCCGCACGATGCGATCGTGATTACTGATTCGTCGAAAGCGTTTGACCTGCACGTGGCGCAGGTGGGTGATTCGCTGAGCGGGTCGGTGGTGCCGTGGAGCATGACGGTGGGGACGGAGTCGAACAACTCGACAACGAGCACGAAGGCGGCGCTGAGCGATCCGCGTTTTCACCGCGACCAGTCATAGGCATTCCGCTCAAAGAACCCCGGCGTGCCGTCCCACCGCACCAGTTTCTTCACCACGCACCGCCGCGGCGTGATCGTGTAAACCTTCCGCACCAGCGCGGGCTTGCCGTCGTCCTCGCCTCGCGTTTCGGTCACGATTCGCGTGCCACCGGTGGACATCGCCGAGCGTTCCACGACCGCCGCGCCGAAGAACTCCGCCCCATCCCTCGGCAAGGTCACGGACTCGCCGCCGTCCTTCTGCGGCTCATCGGTGTACCCGATCCGCACGTCCCAGGCCGGCGCACCTTCGCCCGGTCGCCGCGATACCAGCAGCGACGACTTGATCGTGATCAACTTGCCCGTTGTGTAATCCAGGTACGTCAGGGTGCCCTTCCAATGTGCGCCGGTGAGAGCGTCCATGTCCGCTTCGGTTGCCAGAAGCGTGTTCACGCTCGGCCCAGCCGCCGCGTCGCGCGGCCGCGAATCACGCCCACACCCTGCCGTCGCAAGCCCCATTGCCACGCATGCACACAGGGTGCTCATCCGCCGCCACCCGCCACCGCTTCGCGAGAAACACATCGCGTTCATGGCTAACTCCTACACCCCCATCGCTTTCGCCATCGCCGTGCCCATGTCCGCGGGGCTCATCGCCACTTCCACGCCCGCCGCCTTGAGCGCCGTGATCTTGGCGTCGGCCGTGTCATCCGCCCCGCCGATGATCGCCCCCGCGTGGCCCATGCGCCGCCCCGGCGGTGCCGTGCGACCCGCGATGAACGCCGCCACCGGCTTCTTCACATGCTTCTTCACGAACTCCGCGGCCTGGGTCTCGTCGCTCCCGCCGATCTCGCCGATCATCAGGATTCCGTGCGTGTCCGGATCGTCATTGAACATCCGGATCACGTCGATGTGCGAGAGCCCGCGGACCGGGTCGCCGCCAATGCCCACGCAGGTCGACTGCCCGAACCCCAGGTTGCTGGTCTGCCACACCGCCTCGTAGGTCAGCGTGCCCGAGCGCGACACGATGCCGACGGCCTTGCCTCGCTTCGATTGCGACACATGCGTGTGGATGTATCCTGGCATGATGCCGATCTTGCACCCGCTGCTCGTGAACCGATCCGCCTCGCCCGCACCGCCACCGGTCTTCGGCCCTGGCGTGATCACGCCAGGGCAGTTGGGCCCCACCAGCACCACCTTGCTCCATGGCGCGCCGCCACCGGAGCAGTTCACCTCGTCGAGCACATGCCGCACGCGGATCATGTCCTGCACGGGCACGCCCTCGGTGATCGCGCAGATCACCTTGATCCCCGCCGCCGCGGCTTCCAAGATCGCGTCCGCCGTGAACGCCGGCGGCACAAAGATCATCGTGGCGCTCGCCCGCGTGCCCTTCACCGCCTGGGCCACGGTGTCAAAGATCGGAAGCCCGTTTTCGTCTTTGGTCCCGCCCTTGCCGGGCGTCACGCCCCCGGCCAGTTTGGTGCCATAGTGGAAGCACCCGCGCGTGTGCTGGGCACCGAACGCGCCGGTAATCCCCTGACAAATCACAACTGTCGACGCATCAACAAGAATGGCCATAGGGGCTGAGCGTAGGAAGCGAATAGCCCGGGCGTCCCGCATCGGCACCAGCCATCCACTACCATCGGCCCATGCTGCCACCGTTCAAGGTCGAGTCGGACTTTGCCCCCCCCGTCCTGAATGCCGCCTCGTGGGACGAGATCGGGCCGCTGTACCAGCGTCTGATCGCCCGCGACCTCCGCGGCACCGCCGACCTTCAGCGGCTGATCCTCGACCGCAGCGAACTCGATGCAGCCGTCAGCGAGGCCGGCAGCACCCGCTACATCAACATGACCTGCCGCACCGACGACCCGGCCACCAAGGCGGCGTACCTCGATTTCGTCGAGCATGTGCAGCCCCGATTGAAGGAAGTCGGCTTTGAACTCGACCGCCGGATCGCCGCCGCGCCCGGGCACGACGGGCTCGATCCGGCCGTCTTCGCCCAGTACCTGCGTGATGTCCGCGCCTCGATCGAACTCTTCCGCCAGGAGAACATCGCCCTCGAAACCGAACTCACGCGACTCGATCAGCAGTACGCCGAACTCTGCGGCCAGATGACCGTGAACTTTCGCGGGCGAGAGCACACGCTCCAGCACATGGCCCGGTACCAGGAAGACCCCGATCGGACCACCCGCGAGGAAGCCTGGCGGCTCGTCGCCCAGCGTCGCCTGGCCGACCGCGACACCATCGAAGACCTCTTCGACGAGATGCTTCGCCTTCGCGGCCGCGTCGCGCAACAGGCCGGGTTTGCCGACTATCGCGCGTACGCCTTCAAGGCTCGCCGCCGGTTTGACTACGGCCCCGCGCAGTGCCACGCCTTTGCCGAGGGAACCGAGAAGCACGTCGTGCCCTCCCTTCGGCGCTTGGCCCGCGAGCGCCGCGAGGCCCTTGGCGTGGCGACGCTCCGCCCCTGGGACTTGGCCGTGGATGCCCAGCAGCGCCCCTCGCTTCGCCCGTTTGAAACCGCGAGCGACCTCGTCGCCCGCACCGCACGGCTGTTTGATCGCATGGACCCGGCACCGGGCGGGCTGGGCCAACTCTTCCGCGCCGTCGCCGCCAAGGGCGTCGGCGGCCGTGGCACCGAAGATGGCGCGTGCCTCGATCTCGATTCGCGGAAAGGCAAAGCCCCGGGTGGCTATCAGGCCAACCGCGACCGCCAGCGCTTGCCGTTTATCTTCATGAATGCGGTGGGCGTCCAGCGCGATGTGGAAACCATGGTGCACGAGGCGGGGCACGCGTTTCACGCGCTCTTGTGCCGCGGGTCGCCGGTGCTCTACAACCGAGCGGAGATTCCGCTCGAGTTCGCCGAGGTCGCGAGCATGAGCATGGAACTGCTCGCCAAGCCTTTCCTGAGCGAGTTCTACACCGAAGCCGACGCCGATCGGGCCCGACGCCTTCAGGCCGAGCACCGGGCCAACCTGTTGCCTTGGGTCGCCACGATCGATCAGTTCCAGCACTGGTTATACACGAACCCTGGCCACACCCGCGTGCAGCGTCGCGACGCCTGGATGGCCGTCCGGGCTCGCTTTGGCGAAGGGGCCGACTGGTCGGGCCTGGACGACGCGCACCACTTCATGTGGCACCGCCAGAGCCACCTCTTCACCGCGCCGTTCTACTACATCGAATATGGGATCGCCCAACTCGGCGCGCTCCAGGTCGAGGCCAACTATCGAAGAGATCCCCAGGCCGCCCTCGATGCGTACAAGCACGCACTCGCCTTCGGCGCGTCGCGCACGCTTCCTGATCTCTTCACCGCTGCGGGCATCGAGTTTGACTTCTCACCCGCGCGCATCGCTTCCGCGTGGAACATGGTTGAGGACGACCTGGCCGCCCTGCCCGACTGAGCCCGAATGCTCCACCTCCGCGACATCCGCAAGCGATTCGGCACCGTCAACGCGGTTGACGGGCTTTCGCTCACCGTCACCAACGGCGAGGTCTTCGGCCTGCTCGGCCCGAACGGTGCGGGCAAGACCACGACCATCTCGATGGCCATCGGCCTGCTCCGGCCCGACACCGGCACCGTCGAACTCGACGGCCTCGGGCCACCCACCAACCTCGCCGTCCGTCGTCACATCGGCGTTGCACCCCAGGCGCTCGCGCTCTACGACGCGCTTTCCGCTGACGAGAACCTCCGCTTTTTCGGCCGCGTCTACGGCCTCCGCGGCACGCGCCTCACCGAACGCGCGTCAGCCGTGCTCCATGACGTCGGGCTGCTCCCGCGCCGCACAGACCGCGTTGCCACCTTCTCCGGCGGCATGAAACGCCGGCTCAACCTGGCTGTCGCGATGCTCCACGATCCGCCGCTGCTGCTCCTCGATGAACCCACCGCAGGCGTCGATCCGCAGTCGCGCCACCACATTCTCGAGTTGGTTGCCTCGCTTCGCGCGCAGGGCCGCACCATCCTCTACACCACCCACTACATGGAAGAAGCCCAGCGCGTGTGCGACCGCGTTGCCGTGATCGACCACGGCAAACTCCTCGCGCTCGGCACCGTCAGCGAACTCCTTGCCGCCCACGGCGGCCGCCCCACCCTCGCCCTCCACCGCGGCGAATCCATCGAACGCCTCGAAACCGACGACCCAGTGCCCGTTATCGCTCAAGCCCTCGCCTCCAGTGCCCCCACGCTCACCGGACTCGCCATCGAACGCCCAAGCCTCGAAACCGTGTTCCTTCGCCTGACAGGCCGAAGCCTGCGCGACTAGTCCCGATCCCGATCGTCGAGGCACAGGCGTCTCGCCTGTGTTCCCGCACATATTCCTTCCCGTACCCCCTCTTCTTCTCTTCTTCTCTCACTCCTTCCTCTTCCTCTCTGTGTTCCTCAGTGTCTCAGTGCCTCGGTGGTGAATCCTCGTTTGACTCCCCTCTTCGCCATGGCGTTCAAAGACCTCACCCTCCTCCTCCGCGACAAGGGCGCGGCCTTCTTCACCTTCATTTTCCCCCTCGCCCTCGCCATCTTCTTTGGTCTCGTCTTCGGCGGTGGCGGCAACGCCTCCGCCCTCCGCGTCGCGCTGGTCATCGAAGATCAAGGCCCGGCTGCCGCCGCGCTCGCCGATGATCTGAAACAGGCCACAGGACTCGCCGTCACCATCGCCCCCGACCGCGCGGCGGGCGAGACCCTCGTGCGCAAGGGCCACGCCGAGGCCTGCGTGATCCTGCCCGAGGGTTTCCAGCATCAGGCCGACAACATGCTCAGCGGCGCCACGCTTCGCATCGAAGGCCGCGTCGATCCGCGCCGACAGGCCGAGGCTGGCCTGGTCACCGGGAAACTGAACGAAGTCGCCTTTCGACAACTCGCGTCCGCGTTCTCAGACGCCAACGCCATGCGCGACCGCATCGCCAGGGCCCGCGCGTCGCTCGATCAAGCCACCGACATTCCGCCCGCGCGCAAACTGCTCACCGGCGCGTTCCTGGCCACGCTCTCCAGCATGGCCGACGCCCAAGCAAACCTCGCGGCCGCGAACGCCACGCCCGAGAGCCCCAACGCGCCCGCCACTCCACCCGCCACCCAGTGGCAACCCATCCACGTCAACGTCCAAACCCTCCAGCCCGAAGGTCACTCACCCCAGAATGCCTTCGAGGTTTCCTTTCCCCAGGGCGTGGTCTGGGGCCTCATGGGCTGTGTGGTCGCCTTTGGCGTCTCCATGGCCACCGAGCGCGCCCAGGGCACCCTCATGCGCCTCGCCATCGCCCCCATCTCTCGCCATCAACTCATCCTGGGCAAGGCCCTCGGCTGTTTCCTCGCGTGCCTCATCATTCAACTCCTCCTCATCGCCCTTGGCACGCTCATCTTCGGCGTCAACATCCGCCAGCCCGCGCTCATGGCCCTTGCCGTCGTCTCCTCCGCGCTCGGTTTCACCGGCGTCATGATGCTCATGGCCGGCCTGACCCGCACCGAAGGCTCCGCCAGCGGCATGGGCCGCGCTGTCGTCCTCATCCTCGCCATGATCGGCGGCGGCACCATCCCCCTCGCCTTCATGCCCCCCATCATGCAAAAACTCAGCGGCATAAGCCCTTTCTCCTGGTCCACGCTCGCCATCGAAGGGGCCGTTTGGCGGGGCTTCACCTTCACCGACATGCTCTGGCCTTGCAGCATCCTTGCCGCCATCGGCGTGGTCGGCTTCATCCTCGGCACGCTCGCGCTGCGCATGGATTGACCCAGATCGCGCCCCAACGAAACGCGACCGTGAGGGAGCGTGAATCGCCTTCGCGCGGGGTCCGTCCGCCCCCGCCCCGCGCGCTCCCGCGCATGCGGGGGCGGTATGTCATAGATTTTGCGCGCTTCGCGTGAAAGGCCATTACAGCCCGTCCTAGGCCCCTCCCTCGGCGACCCTCCGACCCCCCCACCCACATGCTCCGGCGAGCGTATACGCGAACGGAAGGTTTTGCGCGCAATGTGTGGTGGATAGGCCGCTATTTCTAGCCAAAAACAACCGGTTGGCACGCCGTATGCAGAGGCGCCGGGCGCCCCAACACACCCGCCACAAGCGCGAAATCCACTCCTCCGCGGCGTGCTTCCACAACCACTCGCCCCCACCCGGCTACGGTTCGTCTCCACTACGGAGTTCCCATGCGCCACCTTCCCCGCCACACCGCCACTCTCCTCCTCACCGCCTTCTGCTTCAGCGCATTCGCCCTCTCCTCCGCCGCACGCGCCGACGACAAGCCCACCATCGCGCTCGTCGAGATCGACGGCCCTATTGCTTCCCGCGCCAAGGTCGTCAGTCCGCTTGCCCCCGCCGGGCCGCTGACGCTCCGCCGCCTCACCGCCGCGATCGATTCGGTCGCCCATGATCCCACCGCCAAGGGGCTGCTCATCCGCCTGCGCGAGGCGGAGATTTCCCTTACCCAGGCCGAAGAGATCGGTGCGGCCATGGCCCGCGTCCGGGCGGCGGGCAAGAAGGTCCACCTCTACGCCTACGGCTACGGCACCACCGAACTCGTTCTGGGCACGTTCGCCGACGAGATCATCGCTCAAGCCGGCGGCGGCGTCTCGCTTCCCGGCCTGTATGCCGAGGAAATCTACCTCGCCGACGCGCTCGCCTGGGCTGGCCTCCGCGCCGACATGGTGCAGGTCGGCGATTACAAGGGCGCGGCCGAAGCCATGGCCAACAGCCGCCCTTCGCCACAATGGAACGAGAACATCGACGGCCTGCTCGACTCCATGTACGCCCGCCTGCGCGCGCACCTGAAACGCGGCCGATCGCTCGATGACGCCGGGGTCGATCGCGCGCTCGACACCGCCTGGAGCGCTTCCGCCGATGACGCCCGCCGCGTCGGCCTCGTGGACACCGTGCTCGATCTGCCCGACCTCTCCATGCACCTCGAAAAGACCCACGGCAAGTTCACCTGGGGCGATGACCTGCTCGCCGCCGACAGCGACAAGCCCGAACTGTCCAACCCTCTCGCCCTCATGCGGGCCCTCATCGAGAAGCCCGACTTTGCCCCCACCCGCGACTCGATCGCCATCCTCCACCTCGACGGCGCGATCGTCGATGGCGACTCGGGCGAAGGCGGCCTGCTGGGCGGCGAATCCAGCGTCGGCTCCCTCACCATGCGCCGCGCCCTGGCCACCATCGAAAACGACGACCACATCAAGGGTCTGATCGTCCGTATCGAATCCCCGGGCGGGTCGGCCATCGCCAGCGAGGTGATCTGGCAGGGCGTCCGCCGCGTCGCCGACAAGGGCAAGAAGGTCTGGATCAGCGTCGGCAGCATGGCCGCTTCGGGCGGGTACTACATCCTCTCCGCGGGTGAGAAGGTCTACGTCTGCCCCTCCAGCATCGTCGGCTCCATCGGCGTCGTCGGCGGCAAGATCGCCACTGATGGTCTCTTCAAGATGCTCAAGCTCAACGTGGTGTCTCGCGCCCGCGGGCCGCGAGCCGCTATGGAAGGCTCAACCCCCTGGACCGACACCGAGCGCGGCCTCGTCCGCGCCAAGATGAAAGAAACCTACGACCTCTTCGCCTCCCGAGTCTCCGCTGGCCGCAAGGGCATCGACCTTTCCAAGACTGCCGAGGGCCGCCTCTTCACGGCCGACCGCGCGATCGAACTGAACATGGCCGACGCCATCGGCGGCCTCGATGCCGCCATCGCCGACATGGCTAAGTCGTTGAGCCTCGAAGCCGACGACTATGACGTGCTCGATTACCCGGAGCCCATGACCCTGGGCGAGATGCTCGCCAACATGCTCGACGGCAGCGGAATGGGCGTCCGCGCCCCGGGCACTTCGACCGACGACGAACGCGATCTTCGTGCGTTGAGCCCCCTCGCCGCGCTCGCCCGCCAGACCCTTGGCCCCGTGCAGTGGAACGCCCTCCGCGCCCCCATCGCCGGCCTGCTGCAACTCCGAAACGAACGGGTGCTGCTGATGCCGGCGCGGGTCATCATTGTGCGGTGAACGAAAGCGGAAAAACGGAAAAGCAGCAAAGCAGGAAATGAGAGACCGGCCGCGCACGCGCGCCCGGCTCCCGCCTTCATTTTCTGCTTTTCTGTTTTCCTGTTTTTCCGCTTTCCTGCCTTCTTACCCCACCACAATGTTCACCAGTTTTCCGGGCACCACGATCACCTTCTTGATCGCCTTGCCTTCCGTGTGCTTGCGGATGCTCTCATCCGCCAGTGCCGCGGCCTCGATCGCCTTTGCGTCCGCGCCCGCTGGCACGATCACCTTGCCACGCAGTTTGCCCAGCACCTGCACCGCGATCTCCACCTGGTCGTCGGCGGCGAGGGCCTCGTCGGCCACCGGAAATGCCTGATAGGCCAGCGTGCCGGGGTGCCCGAGCCTGGCCCACAACTCCTCCGCGGCATGCGGTGCCAGCGGGGCCAGCATCAGCGTGAGCGGCTCGGCGACGCGCCGCGGCACCGGGTTTTTCGTTTCCGGCCCGTGGAGCCTGGTCAACTCGTTGTTGAACTCGATCAGTTTCGCCACCGCTGTGTTGAAGCCCAGCGTCTTCAGGTCGTGCCGAACGGCCATGATCGTTTTGTGCAAGAGCCGCGTGAGCCCGGCATCAGCCGCCGCGTCGGTCACCCGCGTTTCGCCCGTCTGCTCATCCACCAGGTTCCGCCACACGCGCTGCAAGAACCGGTGCGCCCCGGCAATGTCCCGTGTGTTCCAGGGCTTGCTCGCCTCCAGCGGGCCCATGCTCATCTCATACACCCGCAGCGTGTCGCACCCATACTGCGCGCAGACCTCATCGGGCGACACCGCATTCTTCAGCGACTTGCCCATCTTCCCAAACGCCCGCGTGACGGGCTGCCCGTTGTGGAAGAACGCGCCATCGCGCTCCTCAACTTCCGCCGCTTCCACATACGCACCCCGCGCATCGGTGTACGCAGCCGCCTGGATGTACCCCTGGTTAAACAGCCGTCCAAACGGCTCGGGCGTGCTCACATGCCCCAGATCAAAGAGTACTTTGTGCCAGAACCGGGCATACAGCAGGTGCAGAACGGCGTGCTCAACGCCGCCGACGTAGAGGTCGACGCCGCCGAGGTGATGGAGGGAAGGATCAAAGGATGCAGATGCTGAAGCAGGAGACCCGGGGATTCGCGGACTCATCCCCGGCGTACGGGAGGAAAGCATCCAAAATCGCTCGGTGTCCTTGCCCACAAGGGCGGCGGGGTTGGCGGGGTCCAGGTACCGCAAGTAGTACCAGCACGAGCCCGCCCAGTTGGGCATGGTGTTGGTCTCCCGCGTGAACGCGCGCTCGCCGCGCCCGTCACCCAGATCCAGATTCACCTTCACCCAGTCTTCAGCCCGTCCCAGCGGCGTCACCACCGGCGCGTTTGGGTCGTCGCTTGACGAGGGCTTGAAGTTCTCCATGTGCGGCAGCAGCACGGGCAGCATCGACTCCGGCAAGTCATGCGGCACGCCATCCTCATCAAACACGATCGGAAACGGCTCGCCCCAGTAGCGCTGCCGCGAGAAGAGCCAGTCGCGGAGTTTGTAGGTGGTGGTGCCCGCACCTAGGCCCAGTTCTTCGAGCCGCGCGACGACTTTCGCCTTCGCGTCTGCCGTGCTGAGACCGTTCAGGGGCCCGCTGTTCACCGCGATGCCCTCGCCTGAGAAGCACCCCTCTTTCGCCTCTCCACTCTCAGGCTTCACCACCACCCGCATCGGCACGCCGAACGTCTCGGCAAACTCAAAGTCCCGCTCATCATGCGCCGGCACCGCCATGATCGCCCCGGTGCCATAGCCCATCAGCACATAGTCCGCCAGGAACACCGGCACCCGCTCCCCATTCACCGGGTTCACGGCATACGCCCCGGTGAACACACCGGTCTTGTCCTTCCCCTCCTGCCGCGACACGTCGCTCTTGTCCTTCGCGTACGCGCGATAGGCCGCGACCAACTCGGCAAACGTCGCCCCCCGTGCGAACAACTCGTCGGCCCCCGGAAACACGCCATGCTTGAAGGCGCGAAGGGTCTGGGTGGACCGGCGGTCCCCGCCGGACTCTGTTTTCTCGGGCACACTCGAACCAGGACCGGCGGGGACCGCCGGACCACTCGGAGACGCCCCCGCCACCTTCCCCGGCACAATCGCATCCACCATCGGGTGCTCCGGGCTCAGCACCATGTAGGTCGCGCCGAACAGCGTGTCAGGCCGCGTCGTGAACACGCGAATCCGCCGCTTGGCGCACTCGAAATCCACGAACGCGCCCTCGCTCCGCCCGATCCAGTTCCGCTGCATCGCCTTGATCGCTTCCGGCCACGCCAGCGGCTCCAGATCTTCCAGTAGACGGTCGGCATACGCCGTGATGCGCATCATCCATTGCTTGAGCGGACGGCGATACACCGGGAAGTTCCCGCGTTCGCTCTTGCCGTCGATCACCTCTTCATTGGCCAGCACTGTTCCCAGCCCCGGGCACCAGTTCACCGGCACCTCCGTCAGATAGGCCAGCCGGTGCGCATCCACCTCGGCGCGGCGCTCGGCATCGGTCATCTTCGCCCACGCCTTGGTCGTGCTCGTCGGGCGTTTTCCGGATTCAAACTCCG
The DNA here is from genome assembly GCA_964588585.1 of uncultured Phycisphaeraceae bacterium. Classification (GTDB taxonomy): domain Bacteria; phylum Planctomycetota; class Phycisphaerae; order Phycisphaerales; family UBA1924; genus JAEUIX01. The sequence goes on along the minus strand of CAZPPX010000007.1, from coordinate 143,197 downwards.
CGATCAGTTCGCTGATGGGGCGTGCACGCCCTTGCCGCGCGCGGGGCGGCTCGCCCACAGGCGGGACGCCTGTGCCACCCGGCGCATCAGCGCGCCCGTCGTACCACGAGTTGTAGATCTGCAGGAAAATCCACTGCGTCCACCGGTAAAACTCGGTGTCGGTCGTGCTCACCGAGCGCCGCGGGTCGTGCGCCAGGCCCAGCCGTCGCATCTGCCGACGCATCGTCGCGATGTTCTTCTCCGTCGTCACCCGCGGGTGCGTGTTGGTCTGCACGGCATACTGCTCCGCCGGCAGCCCGAACGCGTCGTACCCCATCGCGTGCAGCACGTTGTGCCCCGTCATCCGCAGGAACCGCGCGTAGATGTCCGTTGCGATGAACCCCAGCGGATGCCCGACATGCAGCCCCACGCCGCTCGGATAGGGGAACATGTCCAGGATGAACTGCTTGGCCCGCGACGCGTCAAACCCGGGCTCCCCCGGATTCGGCGCGGCGAAGGTCCGCTCCCGCTCCCAGTGATCCTGCCACTTCGCCTCGATCTGGTTGGCCAAGGCCGCGCCGTATCGAAACGGCGGCGCACTATCGCCCGTGTTCGTGGAAGCCGCCGGGCCGTTCGGGTTTGTCTCGGTCATGGGATTGTCCAAACGAAAAAGGCCCCGCATCGAGCGGGGCCTGTGTGAAGATCAACAACAGCCGCGCCCGCTCAGCGGAACTCACCCAGACCAACAAGAAGCGAGCGCACACGGACCATCTAGCCTAGATGATACCCGACCACAGCCTCCAGAATTGCCCCAAGTCTCCGTACCAACCATCCTCCCTTGCTCCTGGGAGCGGGGGAGGTGCCGGCGCGGCGAGGCCGAGGGGTTCCGTGCGGGACCAACGCCACCCCCCGTCTACTCCACTTGGCCCCGGTCCAAACCCGGGCTATCCTTCCCTTCCTGTACTGACCGTCCCTTCCGAGTGCGATTTCGACCATGCCGACGATCAACCAACTCATCCGCAAGCCGCGCCGCTCACCCGCCGCACGCATCAAGACCCGCGACCTCAACAAGTCGCCCCAGAAGCGCGGCGTGTGCACCATCGTCCGCACGCAGACGCCCAAGAAGCCCAACTCGGCCCTCCGAAAGGTCGCCCGCGTTCGCCTCTCCAACGGCAAGGAAGTCACCGCCTACATCGGCGGCGAAGGCCACAACCTCCAGGAGCACTCCATCGTGCTCGTCCGCGGTGGCCGCGTCCGTGACCTTCCCGGTGTCCGCTACCACATCGTCCGCGGCACCCTCGACTGCCTCGGCGTCGAGAAACGCAAGCAGGGCCGCTCCAAGTACGGTGCCAAGATGGGCAAGGGCTCGTAATCAGGCACTGGGGGCTAGGCATTAGGCACTAGCCGATCCCAGCCTGTTCTGCTGACGCCCAATGCCTCGTGCCCAGTGCCTTCCCGCCTTTCCCCGGCCTAGTCGCGTCGAATCCTCGGGTCGTGTACACCCGGCGAGACGCCCCCGACGGCCGCATTCATCCCGCAGGAGTTGACCCATGTCCAAAGGCCGTACCGCTTCCGAATCCCAACTGCGCCCCGATCCCCGCTTCAACGACCGGGTCCTCTCCAAGTTCATCAACTGCGTGATGGAGCGCGGCAAAAAGGCCACCGCCCAGCGACTCATCTACGGCGCGATGGACATCATCACCGAACGCCTCGCCAAGGAAACCGACCCCGCGGCCCCCAAGGAGCCCCTCGTCGTCTTCCACCGTGCCATCGACAACGTCAAGCCCTTCGTCGAAGTCCGCTCCAAGCGCATCGGTGGTGCCAACTACCAGGTGCCCCTGCCCGTGCGGTCCAAGCGCCAGCAGTCGCTCGCCTTCCGCTGGATCCTCGAAGCCGCCCGCGGCGAGAAGGGCCGCCCCATGTCTAACAAACTCGCCGATGAGTTGTACAACGCCGCCCGTGGCGAAGGCAAGGCCATGGGCACCCGCGACCAGACCCACCGCATGGCCGAGGCCAACAAGGCCTTCGCCCACTTCGCCTGAACAAACGAGTTGAAGTGAACACGGGCGTGCGTTCATGCCGCCAGTGGTTGCTGGCGACCTAGATACACTCGCCACAGAATCACGAGGCGCACATGCGGATTCGGGATGCCCAATACGCTGACTTTGCAGCCATCGCGGCCCTCACCAACTACTACATCCTGCACACGGCGATCCACTTCGCCACCGAGCCCGTGACCGCGGATGAACTGCTGGCGGCTTGGGAAAAGGGGCGGGCGGTGTACCCGTTCCTGGTGGCGGAGATGCCGGGGGTGGAAAGCGAGAGTGGCGGAGTGGGAGGAACGCCGTTTGTGGGCTACGCCAAGGCGGGCCGCTGGCGCGACCGCGCGGCATACGACCGGACGGCCGAGGTGGGCATCTATGTGCGGCCTGAGTTTCAGGGAAAGGGATTTGGCAAGACGCTGTACACCGCGTTGATTGAGGCCTGCCGGGGGCGGGGCTTTCACACCCTGGTCGGTGGGATCGCGATGCCCAACGACGCGTCGGTGCGTCTGCATGAGGCGCTGGGGTTTGTGCACACGGGCACGTTTCGCGAGGTGGGGTGGAAGTTCGAGCGCTGGCACGACGTGGCGTTCTATCAGCGCGTGCTGGGGGTGTGAGCCCGATACCACTCGATCGTCCGCTTCAACCCTTCCTCAAACGTCACCTGGGCCTTCCAGCCCAGCAGTTTCTCGGCACGCGAGCAATCGAGGCAGCGGCGGGGCTGGCCGTCGGGTTTGGTGGTATCCCACTCGATATAGCCCTCGAAGCCGCAGAGGTGGGCGATGAGTTCGACGAGATCCTTGATCTTGATCTCGAAACTGGCGCCGAGATTGACGGGCGTGGGGTCATCGAGAACCTCGGCGGCGCGGACGATGCCCTCGGCGACGTCATCGACGTAGAGGAACTCACGGCTCGCCGAACCAGTGCCCCAGCAGATGATCTTGTCTTCCTGCCGAGCGGTGGCCTCGAGGCACTTTCGGATGAGCGCGGGGATGACGTGGCTGGTGTGCAAATCGAAGTTGTCGTGCGGGCCGTAGAGATTGACGGGGAGGACATACGCGGAGCGCAGGCCGTACTGCATGCGATAGGCATCGAGCATCTGCCAGGCGGCTTTCTTGGCGACGCCGTAGGGGGCGTTGGTTTCCTCGGGATAACCGTTCCAGAGTTCGTCTTCGTTGAAGGGAACAGGTGTGAACTTCGGATAGGCACAGATGGTGCCGACCTGGACGAACTTGCCGCCGCCGGCTTGAGCGCTGCTGCGGTTGGCGAGGCCGTCGACGCGGGCCTGCTCGATGAGGTGCAGGGCCATCGCCATGTTGGCGAAGAAATAGCGGCCCGGGTTGTCGCGGTTGGCACCGATGCCGCCGACCTCGGCAGCGAGGTGGATCACCATGTCGGTGGTGCCCGGCGCGTCGAAGGCGGTCTGATAGAGGCGGGCGGCGTCGGCTTCGCGGGTGAGGTCGAAGTCGGTGCGGCGGGGGATGAAGAGGTGGTCGCGAGAGACGCCGCGGTCGAGCAGTTTCTGGATGACGACGCGACCGACGAATCCCGCGCCGCCCGTGACGATGATGCGTTGACCGGCGAGTGGCCTCATGGGCGAGTGTAGATGGGCGATCTTGGCATGGCGGCTTGGTTGGGTCCGAGGTGGATGATGCCTAAGATTTCAGCCGACTTTTCGGAGGTTGCCGTGATCGACCCCATTTCTCCCTCGCCCGGCGAGGCTGGCCTTGAAGCCTTGCGAGCCCGCGCGGCCCTCTTCCCCGAGGCGGCGTTTGAGTTTGTGCGCGAAGGGCTGGCGCAGACAGCCAAGAGCGTGCACGGCGGCCTGGGGGCGGGCGCGGCGAAATCGGACATAGCCAACGTTGTTCCGGTCGCCGCGGGTGACTCGCGGCATGTCTCCGGCCAGCAGTTGTGCCTGGGCCTGCGGACCCTCGCGATCCAGAAGTATGGCCTGCTTGCCAAGACCGTGTTCCGGCGCTGGGGCATTCGCCGCACGGATGATTTCGGCGTGATCGTGTACGCGATGATCGACCGCGGCGAGATGCGGACAAGCGAGAACGATAGTCTGCAGGACTTTAGCGCGGTGTTCGATTTTGAAGAGGCGTTTGGGCCTGCGCAGGCGTGCGGGCTGAGCCCCTCGGCGACGTGAGCATGTCGCACCCGGTGGCACGCGTAGCGCTGGAATCGACTCTGCTGCTGCATGGGGTGCCGCCGGCGAAAGCGCCCGGGTTGGCACGCGATCTGGCCCGGGACGTGCGCGGCGCGGGCGGGGTGCCGTGTTTTGTGGGGTTGTTGGATGGCGTGCCGCGGGCGGACCTGTCGAGCAATGAACTGCGGCGGCTGCTGACACTGCCGAAGGTGGAGAAGGTGAACACGCCGTCGCTTGGCGCGACCATGTCGCGGGGCGAGGACGGCGCGACGACGGTATCGACGACCATGGAGATCGCGGCGGGCGCGGGGATTCGGTTGTTTGCCACCGGCGGCATCGGGGGCGTGCACCACGGCATCGCGCAGCGGCTGGATGTGTCGGCGGACCTCGCGGCGTTCACACGATTCCCGGTGGCGGTAGTCACGAGCGGGTGCAAGTCGATCCTGGATGTGGCCGCGACGCGCGAAGTCCTTGAGGCGCTCGGCGTCCCGGTGGTGGGGTTCAGGACGGCGAGGTTCCCAGCGTTCTACCAGCGCGACGGCGGCGTGGGCGTGGACGCGAGGTTTGATGACGTGCAAAGCCTGGCCATGTACCTGCGGCGGGAACTGGCCCGTTCGGCGCGCGGCGTAGTGGTGTGCAACCCGATCCCTGGTGCGGATGAAATCTCGGCCCGTGACTGGGCGCGCTGGTTGAAGAACGCACAGGCCGATCCGGCGGTTCGAAAAGCGGAAGGGCGTCATGCCACGCCAGCGATGCTCGCGGCGATCCATCGCGTGTCGCGCGGGGCGAGTTTGCGGGCGAACATCGCGCTGGTGCGATCGAATGCGATGCTGGCGGGCGGGCTTGCGCGGGAGTTCGCGTCGGAGTGACGGTGAGAAGGCGCAACGAGAGCCCTTCGCACTGACAAGACCGCAAGCCGCTCACGTCAGTGGCGCGCGTGAACGGAAGGCCGCTCGCCGGAATTAGAGCGACTTGAGTTCTCGCCGCAAGACCTTGCCCGTGGGATTGCGCGGCAGCGCCTCGAGTACGCGGATCTCGCTCGGCACCTTGTAGCCCGCCAGTTTGCCCCGGCACCAGGTGGTGAGCGCCTTCTCGTCAAAGGTGGCACCCTCCCGGAGTTCGACGAAGGCAATCGGCAGTTCGCCTCGGATGGGGTCGAGTTTGCCCACGACGCCGGAGTCCTTGACGCTCGCGTGGGCGTTCAGAACTTCCTCGATTTCGCGGGGGAAGACGTTTTCGCCGCCCACGATGAGCATTTCCTTCAAGCGGCCGGTGATGTAGAGGTGGCCCTCGCTGTCGAGGCGGCCGATGTCGCCGGTGCGGAACCACCCGCGATTGTCGAAGGCGGCGGCGGTCTCCGCAGGGCGATGGTAGTAGCCGCGCATCACGTTGGGGCCGGTCATGCGGACTTCGCCATCGTGCCCGGGTCCAAGGTCGGCGCCGGTTTCAACGCTGACGATGCGCTGCTGCACACGCGGGATGGCGCGGCCAACGGAACGCGCGCGGTATTCGTCGGGTCGGCACCAGTTGGAAACCGGCGAGGTTTCGGTGAGGCCGTAGCCCTCGGCAATCGTAACGTTGAAACGATCCTTGAATCCTTGGGCCACAGCGGCGGGCAGGGGCTCGCCCCCCGACACCGGGAAGCACAGCGAGGCGAAATCCTCAGCCGTCGCGTCTTTGACATGCAGCATCGCGTTGAACATCGAGGGAATCGCGATGTACGCGGTCGGTCGGTGCTCGCGGCAGAGTTTCACAATCTTGGCGGGCACAAAGCGGGCCGTGTAGATCACGCGGCAGCCGATCGTGAGCGGCATGAGCGTGAGCACGGTAAGCCCGAAGGAATGGAACTGGGGCAGCACGCCCAGCAGCACCTCGCGCGAGGTGAAGTTGACCCACTCGACGATCTGGCTGATATTGGCGGAGAGGTTGCCGTGGGTGAGCATGACGCCCTTGGGCTTCCCGCTGGTGCCGCTGGTGTAGAGGAGGCACGCCAGGTCGTCGTCGCTCGCCAGCGCGGGCCAGCGCGGCATGGGGGGCGACTTGAAATCGACGTCCTCCATGCGGAGAACGCGGATGTGGTCCCCGAGCGAGCCAGCGCCCGACGCGGCGATGCCCATGTGATCGAGCAATGGCTGTGCGGTGATGACGACGTCGGTGCCGCAGTCGTTGAGCACGAAGCGAAGTTCATCAGGCTTGAGCAGATAGTTCAGCGGCACAACCGTGCGCCCCAGAACCCAGCCCGCGAGCATCGCGATGGGCGTGGCCCCGCTGGTGGGCAGCATGACGCCCACAGTGGGGGCGGTGGAAAGGCGCTCGACGTCGTCGGCGAGTGCCCACGCAGCCCCAAGCAGGTCGATCCGCCGGTAGGAACGGCGATCGTCGATGATCGCGGTTTCGAAGGGGTGCGAGAGGCAGCGACGGATGATGGGCCAGTGCACGCTCAGGGGAAGGCCTCCGGTCGGGTGACGGTGGCAGTGTATCGAGGCTGGGGATGGCCCGTAGCGACCGTACATCTGTTCGGCGCCGCGAGCTGTCGCGACATTCGCACCTGTGCGCGGCTCTCCGACAGCGGTTCTACGCTCCCTCGTGATCGACACCCATTGCCATCTCACGTTTCCTGACTTCCGCGCACGCGTGCCGGAGGTGCTGGCTCAGGCTGCCGCGGCAGGCGTGACCGGGTGCATCACGATCGCGACGACGTCGCACGACACGATCGAGGCGCTGGCGCTGGCCAAGGCGCATTCGAATGTGTGGTGTTCGGCGGGCGTCCACCCGCTGCACGCGGCCGAGGGGCCGCACAACTGGGCGGCGATCGCGCTGGCGGCGTGGGACGCTCGCTGCGTGGCCTGGGGGGAACTGGGGCTCGACAATCACTACCCGGAGCCTGCCAAGGACGTGCAGCGGGCGGTGCTGGACGAACAGTTGGCGGTGATTGCGCAGGCCGAGGCGGGCGAGGTTGGCGGTGGCGGTGGGCAGCCTTTCCGCAAGGCCATCGTGATCCATTGCCGCGAGGCGTTTGCGGACCTGATCCCGATTCTGGCCCAGCGCGTGATCGATCCGACGCGGCTGGTCTTTCACTGCTTCACGGGCACGCGGGCCGAGGCGCTCAAGGTGCTGGACCTGGGCGCGATGCTCTCGTTCACGGGCGTCGCGACGTATCGCCACGCGGCCGAGGTGCGCGAGGCGGCGCGGCTTGTGCCCGCCGATCGCCTCATGATCGAGACCGATGCGCCGTACCTGTCACCCGAGCCGGTGCGCAGCACGCGGCCCTGCCAACCCGCCTTCGCGCGGCACACCGCCGAGAACCTGGCGGCCGTGCGGGGCGAGCCGTTCGCGAAGTTTCACGAGCAGATCAACCGCAACACCGAGCGGTTTTTCGGGATCGCTGTGCAGGGGTGAGTGGGCCGAGCGAGTCAAAAACAAAAAGTCCGGCGGACCGCCGGACCGTTCTTCCTTTACTCGTCGCGATCAGTCTTCTTCGCGCGTGGGTTCGAGTTCCTCTTCGCGGTGCTGCATCTGGGCCTTCAGCCGGAGCAGGATCGAGGAGTGCATCTGGCTCACGCGGCTTTCGGAGAGATCGAGCGTCGAGCCGATCTCCTTCATCGTCATTTCTTCATAGTAATAGAGGACGACGATGAGCCGCTCGGCACGCGAGAGGCCCTTGGTGATCAGTTCCTTCACGTCGCGGCGCTGGGTCTCGCCCAGGGGGTTGCGCTGCGAGTCGTCCTTGATGACGTCGATCTCGGTGACGTCCTTGTTGCCGTCGGATTGGAAGCACTTGCGGTTCAGGCTGACGGTGCTGACGGCCTTGGAGTCGCGGTCGATCTTCTCGAACTCCTCGCCCTCGACGCCCAGTTTGCCCGACAGTTCGTCCTGCGTGGGCATGCGGCCATAGACCATGTGGAAGGCGTGGCGGGCCTGGTCAACCTTGGATGAGCGGTGGCGCACGAGGCGGGGCACCCAGTCCATGGCGCGGAGTTCGTCGAGAATGGCGCCCTTGATGCGAGCGGCGCAGAAGGTCTCGAACTTCACGCCGCGGGAGGGATCGAAGCCGTCGATGGAGTCCATCAGGCCGAACTGGCCGGCGGACATGAGGTCGTTGACGTCCACTTCATCGGGGAGGCGGGCATAGGTGCGCTCGGCGATGTAGCGCACGAGGTGGATGTGCTTTTCCCAGAAGTAGTTGCGGATGGTCTGGGAGTGCGTGCGCTGATACTCGGCCCACACCTCGGCGCTGGGCATCGAATCGAGTTCGGCGTAGGACGAGAACCGGTCCTTGGTCGGCGTGGCCGAGCCGGAAGCCTTGCGCGGGCGCGGCGCGGGAACCGACGACGCGGGTGTGGACGAACGAACGGCGTGGCGTGCGGGCATTGGTCGACTCCTTGACCTCGGATCGGACCTGCTTCACCGGCGAGAAGCGGTGAGAGCAATCAAACGGTCCAGCGCGCTCATCCTTGAGCCTGGATTGGGGGCAAACTTAGCCGCGCTTTGGACCACATGCAAGAACCAACAACAAATGTGGGAAACTCGTGCAGAAAATCCGTCCCAGAAAATCGTGAGCGATCAGGCCGCGACGGGTCGCGGGGCCGCATGAGCAGGGGATGGTGAGGATGAAGCGGATGCGGGTGGGGTGTTTGCCTCGGACGCGGAACGGGAAGCTGATTGCCGATCGCGCAAGGTTCGCAGCGCGGTGCCGAAGGCGTGCTCGGCCAGCGCGCCGACGCCCAGGCCGATGACAAACGTGACGCCCATCGCCAGCAAGGCGCGGGTCAGGATGACGTCGAAGGGGTTGCCGGCGGCCAGGCCCGCAATGAGCGCGATGACGAACCCGCAGAGCCCGGTGCACGCGCCGATGACGTGAGTGTGCGAACCGGTCGGCAATCCAGAACCCTCCACGCGAGCGCACCACAAGCGGGCCAGAGTTGAGTCTGGGCATCGGTTGGTTGCGGGAGTGACTTGAGAAGCAATTGACGGGCCGGACGGGTTCACAAGTCGGCAGGAACGGCGCATCTCGCCAATACTGCGGAGAATTGATCGAAATCGCTGGCACTATCGGGCGTCGCGCCGGGCGAGGCCCAGCCACCGCCAAGGCCACGAGGAGGCGCGAGGTGCCACGACCGGCTGGGGCACGGTTGTCGTGACCACGACCGGTTGTGCTTCGGAGTCGTTCGGCAGCCACTGCGCCAGGATCGCACCTGCCAGCCGATCAATCGCCCGGCTGGCCGGGGCCCGTGGTGACCGGAGCAGCACCGGCTGACGCGCAAAGACCGCGGCAGGCAGGTGCGGGTCGTGCGCGATCCACCCCAGCGTGGGAAGTTGCCGGCGCAGAAAATGCTCGGTCGCGGCCTGAATGCGGGCCGTCGCGGCCTCGGCCTGGGCGCGATCGGCCGCGTTGTTCACGATCAGCCGGAGTTTCGATGGCGGCGATCCGGGCGACTCGGCGGCGCGGACGCACTTGACCAGGGCATAGGCGTCGGTGATCGCGGTGGGCTCGGGCGTGGTGACGATCAGGCCCAGATCGGCTGCGGTGAGCAAACTGGTGACCATCGGGCCGACGCCCGGCGACGCATCGACGATGAGCACGTCGCGGCGGGCTTCGAGGCGGGTGAGGGCGTCGAGCAATCGCGCCCGCTGGGGGGCCGCCAGGTTAGCGGCGGCCCCGACGCCCAGCGTGCCGGGGATGAGCGTGAAGCCACCGGGGGCCTGAAGGGCCAGGTCATCGAGGTCGAGGGGGGATGCCGGGTCGGCAAGGGGATCAAGGCGGCGGCGGGGTGACATACCACAAAGCACGTCGGCGTTTGCTACGCCCAGATCGGCGTCGATGAGGGCCGTGCGCAGGCGGCGCTTGGCGAAGGCGATCGCGAGGTTCACGGCGAGGTTGGATTTGCCGACGCCGCCTTTGCCGGAGGCGATGACGAGAAGGAACGAGGCGCGGGCGGGGGCTGGGGTGGTCCGGCGGTCCCCGCCGGACTCCAAGGGGAGACTGGTCTCCACCAGCAGACGCAAGCGCGAAGCCTGATCGCTCACCGGTGGGATCGGCGTGACCAGCGGAGTCACGGGTTGATGCAGCGCGGCTCGGGTCACGCGGCGAGGTTCCCATCGCCGGTCGCGCTCGCGGCTGGCGCAAGTCGCGTGGCGGGCACCGTCGGGCGACCATCGAGGATGAGCCGGGCCAGGCGATCAGCGCGGCCGGGCTCGATGTCGTCGGGCACTTCCTGCCCCGTGGTGACGAACGAGAGGCGGGACGAGAGGCGGGCAGCGACATTCACCAGCACGCCAAAACTCGCGGCTTCGTCGAGTTTCGTAAAGATCACCCGCGACGGGCCCACGCGGGCGAACTGGTCAGCCGTGCGCAGCAGGGACGCTTCGCTGGCGACGCTCGCGAGCACGAGGTGCACCTGGTGCGGCCGGGCGGCGGCCAGGAAGGTCTGCAGTTCATCCAAGCGCTGCGAGTCGCCCGGGGAGCGACCGGCGGTGTCGATCAGCACCACGTCAAAGTCGGTGCAGGCGTCGACCGCAGCCGCCATCTGGTCGGGCGTGTGGGCCACATGCAGCGGCACGCCGATGATGCCCGCGTAGGTGCGGAGTTGGTCGACCGCGGCGATGCGATAGGTGTCGGCGGTGATGAGCGCGACCCGCTTGCCATGCCGCAGGCGATACGCCGCGGCGAGTTTGGCGATGGTGGTGGTTTTGCCCACGCCCGTGGGGCCGACCAGGGCGAGCACGAAGGGCCCGCCATCGGGACCGCTGGCGGGGGCCACGGTCTGGGCGTCAGTCGGAATCAGCGATTCGACGTGCCGCAGCACCGATTGGCGCACGATCGACTCGTCGGCCAGTTCGGGGGGCGAGAGTTCGTCGCGGATGGCGGAGGCGACGCGGTCGGCGATCTCACGCGAGACGTCGTTCTGGATGAGTTTGAGGTAGAACTTGAGCAGCGCTTCGGGCATCGCGACACTGGGCGGGGCGAAACCTACTCCCGCACCTCCGCCTGACCCCGTCGCGCCCTCGGCGGCCCCGCGGGCCGACGATTGCAGGACCTGGGCCACCATGCACTTGATGGCGGCCAGTTCCTCGTGCAGGTTGGGGCTGAGGGTCGTCGTGCGGGCGTCCTCGCCATTGGCGCGGGCCACGGCGGCGCGAAGGTCGGCTTCGCGACTGGCGGGTGCCGTGGCCACCGGCCTTGGCGTCGTTGCCGAGGGCGTGAACGAATCGCTCACTGGTGAGTGTGCGGGTGTGCCCCCGGCCGCGCCATACGCGCGGCGAAGGGCCGAGCGATCGACGCTGGTCGCGTTCGACGGGGTCGCAGCAGCAGAAGCAGCGCTCGCAGTCGGGCTGGTCGCGGTCGGCAGCGTGCTGATCGGTGGCGTGCGGTCTGCCGCGCCGGTGCGGCGGCGCAGTTCCAGCGGGTTGACGACGTTGACGCCGACCGAGGCGGTGATCTCGACCATGGGCTTGCCGAAGAGCCCAAGGAAAGTCTTGGCCCGAAAGGCTCGCGTGTGCAGGATGACCGCGTCCTTGCCCAGGTCTTTCTTGACCTGGGTCAGGGCTTCGCCCATGGTGGGCGCGCGATAGGTTCGGAGCGTCATGTTGGCCATCCGTGGCACCTTTCAGGCCGAGCGTCCTGCTCAGCGAATGGAATGGATCGGCAGTATGACGCCCGGGGGACCGGTTTTCAAGGGCGCGATTATCGCCTGGGCCCGGCTAGAGCCGAAGTGCGACGTTTGCCCCTAGGGAATCCCAGCGCTGTTCGTGCCTAGTGCACGCCGTCCCAAAGTGGCGTCCTGACCTGCCTTGAAAACCTGAGCCAGTGGCGCGAAGAGACGGCATAGCCTCTCGGATGTACGCCCATACGCTGAAAGGTCGGCCGGAATCGGAGTGGGAGCCTCTCGAAAAGCACCTGGAGGAGGTGGCGAAACGTGCGGCCGAGTTTGGCGGAGTGTTCGGGGCGGCGGAACTGGCACGGGCGGCGGGCTTGTGGCACGACCTGGGGAAGTACTCGACTGCGTTTCAGCAGATGCTGAAGGACTCGGAGGACTCGGAGGCGAAGCGGCCGGCGGGACGCGTGGACCATTCGACAGCGGGTGCCCAGTACGCCGCATCGCGCGGACAGATGGGCAGGCTGCTGGCATACGGCATCGCCGGGCACCACGGCGGCCTTCCCGACGATGTCGCCGATCAAGGTGAATCGGACCTTCGGCACCGGTTGGAGAAAGACGTGCCTTCCTGGCGACACGCGGCGGACCCGTCGTTGCTTGATCAGGCGCTGGGACTCCCCTCTTTTCCAAAGGCGAAGGGGATGTTCACCGTCGCGTTCCTTACGCGGATGCTCTTCTCGTGCCTGGTCGACGCCGATTTTCTGGCTACCGAACGGTTCATGAATCCGGTGCGTGCGGCGGAGCGTCCGGAGGGTGACGCTGCCGTATCGCCTGCCGCGTTGCTCGCGGCGATCGATGCCCACCTGCGCGAGTTGGAGAGCCGCGCCGTGCCAACGAACGTCAATGCGTGCCGCGCTCGTGTGCTTCAGGCGTGCCGCAGCAAGGCCAGGCTCCCGCCCGGGTTTTTTTCGCTCAATGTGCCGACCGGTGGCGGCAAGACGCTCTCATCGCTCGCGTTCGCGCTCGCGCACGCCGCGGCGCACGCCCACCGGCGCGTGGTGTACGCCATTCCCTATACCAGCATCATCGAGCAGACCGCCGACGTTTTCCGCAAGGCGCTCGGTCATCTCTCCGGCAATCTGCTGGAGCATCACAGCAGCATCGATCCCGAGGACGAGGAGAGAACATCCACGCGATCACGACTGGCGGCGGAGAACTTTGATGCTCCGCTGGTTGTCACGACCAACGTCCAACTCTTTGAGTCGATGTTCGCCTGCTCCACGTCGCGGTGCCGGAAACTCCATCGCCTGGCTCGCAGCGTGATCGTGCTGGATGAAGCCCAGGCTCTGCCGCCCAGCCTGCTCCATCCGACGCTCGCCGCGCTCAAGGAACTGGTCGGCAACTACGGCTGCAGCGTGGTGCTGTGCACGGCCACGCAGCCAGCCTTGGAGCGGCGCGAGTTGTTCACCATCGGGCTTGAAGACGTCAGGCCGATCATCGACGATCCGCAGGCGCTGCATGACGAACTCCGCCGCACGATGATTGAACATGTGGGGAACCTCACATGCGAAGAACTCGCCCGGCGTCTCTTGGCAGAGCCTCGCGTCCTGTGCATCGTCAACACCAAGGCCCATGCCGCGGAACTCTTCGGGCTCCTTCGCGATGGCACCGACGACGGCAACGGCGAGCCGCTCCATCTCAGCGCCCGGATGTGCGCGGCACACCGGTCCGAAGTGCTCGATCGCGTCAAAGCCACGCTCAAGGGCACCGGCCCGTGCCGGGTCGTGGCGACACAGGTCATCGAAGCGGGCGTGGATGTCGACTTTCCGGTCGTCTACCGCGCCGCGGCCGGGCTCGACTCGATCGCCCAGGCCGCCGGCCGGTGCAACCGCGAGGGTACACAGGCCGTGGGCCGCGTGTTCGTCTTTGAGTACGACCTGAAGGCGTACCGCACGCCGCACGACATCAGTCGCGCCGCGGCACAGTTCCAACAAGTCGCGCCGGAACATCAGCACGACCTGCTCTCGCCCGACGCCGTCAATCAGTATTTCCGGCTTCATTACTGGCGGCAAGGTGGCTCTCACGGCGAAGGCTGGGACCGAGGCGCCGAGTCCCCCCGCGGGCGAAGCGTGATGGGCTGCTTCGGGTTGGGTGAAGGGCACGAGGCATTCCACTTTCAGTTCCGCCACGCCGCCGAGATCTACCGGCTCATTCCCGACGCGCAGACGTCGGTGCTCGTGCCTTATGACGAAAGGGCAAGGAATCTCCGCGACGAACTGCTGGCGCTTCCCGACGCCGCCACGGACCTTGCGCACCGACTCCGAGTGTGGGACCGCGCCGCGCAGCGATACGGCGTCGGCGTGTACGAGAATGACCTGCGCAAACTGATCGACGGAGGCGTGCTCCAGGAGCGCCACGGGCGCTACTTGCTGGGAAACCAGCGCGCGTACGACCAAGACCTGGGGCTCACGCTGCGGGAATCGGGCCTGGACCCCGACCGGCTCTCGATCTGAAAAGGGCGGATGAGCGTTCGCCCAACCGCCCCGCACAGCATCCAACATGCATTAGGCACAGTGTTTCAATCCGCGCCCTCCCGCAGGGAGGGCGACATTGACGCAAGATTCTCGCGGCGACTACCTCCCTGCCGCTTGACACCGAACTACCGGGCGTTACTCTGTGATGCTCTATGTTGGTTCACTGTACATAAAGCATAAGCACAGATCCAAGGAGCGTCAATGAATCGGTTCACCCCTCGTCAACTCAAACTCGCGGCTTCGCTCATTGCACGATCACCAATTCCTCCCGACAACTGGCCGTACACCGACCACTTTGAACATCAGTACCGCACGTTTCTGTGCGAGGGGAATGCCGATTTTACTCGGAACCGCTTCTTCCTGTGCTGCCTCAGCGTCCGGAAGCGAGGGATGGCGGGCTCCCGCAATCGAACGGTGCCTTTCAAAACAGTCACTTGACAGACAGTTTGGATTCCGTTACCTTGCTCCTTCGAGGGCCTCACCATGTCTATGGGCATCGCGCTCCACGTCTCCGGCGACTTCGCACTCCTGACTCGCCCTGAAATGAAGGTCGAGCGTGTTTCATACGACGTCCTCACGCCCTCGGCGGCCCGCGGCATCATCGAAGCCGTCTACTGGAAACCGGAAATCCGCTGGCGCATCACCCGCCTGCATGTGCTCAATCCGATCCGGTTCACTTCTCTCCGGCGGAACGAACTCGCCAGCAAAATCCCCGCGGGCAGCGTCGCGCAGGCCATGAAGAACGGCAGCGGATCGCTCGGGCTGGTCATCGAAGACGATCGCCAGCAGCGGGCCGCCACCATCCTGCGAGACGTCGCGTACGTCATCGAGGCGTCGTTTGATATCCTTTCAGGCGAGAATAACGCCGGCAAGCACCTCGACCAGTTCAATCGCCGCGCCGCGGCGGGCCAGTGCTTTCATCGCCCGTACCTCGGCTGCCGCGAGTTCCCGGCTGACTTCCGTCCCGCGGATTCCGACACACCGAAGCCTCACCCGGAACTCCGCGGCGAACGCGACCTGGGGTGGATGCTCCACGACATCGTGTACGTCCCCGACCCCGCGGGCACGGTGGTCGAAGGCCACCGCGGGCAGCGCGTGCGGGCCGAGCCGCGGTTCTTTCGGCCCATCATGCGTGACGGCGTGATCGACGTGCCGCGGCTCGACGCGCCCGGGGGTGGAGGAGGCCGGTCATGAGCGCCGTCTCGTCCAGCCCGCTTGCCGCGCTGATCGGCTACTACGAACGGCTGCGCTCAGCGAAACAGCGCATCGCGGAGTTCGGCTTCAGTGAAGAGAAGATTCACTTCGCCGTGGTCATCGAGCGCACCGGGGCGCTTGCGGCCGCGGGGCTGGTCGATCTGCGCAAGCCCGACGCCCGCGGAAAGCCGCTCCACGAGCCGATGCTCGTGCCGGACGGGGGCGGCCGCTCGGGCACAAAACTCAAGCCGTTTTTTTGCTGGGACAACTCCGGTTATGCCCTGGGCAGCGACAACAAGGACAAGCCAGCCCGCGCCAGGGAGATGTTCGCGAAGTTTCGGGACGACCACCTCGGCATGCGCAAGGACGTGGGCGACGACCCCGGCTATGCCGCCCTGTGCAAGTTCCTGGAAAAGTGGGATCCCAAGCAAGCGAAATCGCTGCCGAACTGGGAGGACGCGGCGGGGAAAAACGTCGTCTTTCAGTTGCGCGGCCACGAGGGGTATGTCCACCAGAGCGACGCGGTGATGGCCGCGTGGCGCCGCCGCGTTGAGCGCGAGGCCCAGGCCGCGGGCGGTGCCCTGGGCATGTCGCTCGTCAGCGGGCAGGAGGAGCCCCTCGCCCGCTTGCACCCGCTCATCGGCGGCGTCGCGGGTGCCAACACGATGGGCGCGGCCATCGTCTCCTTCAATCTGAACGCCTTCGAGAGCCATGGCCGGGAGCAGAGTTTCAATGCCCCCGTCGGCATCCGCGACGCATTCAGGTACACGACGGCGCTCAACCGCCTCCTCGCGGACCGTTCGCGCCGCGTGCAGATCGGCGATGCCACCGTGGTCTTCTGGACGGATCGGCCGGAAGCGGTCCAGTTTGAAAGCGAGGTAGCGGCCTTCCTTGGGGGGCAGCCGTTGCCCGATGAGCCGGAATCCGCCGAGACCGCCAAAGGGGTACGTTCGACGCTCTCGCTGGCGAAGCGCGGCATGCCCGACGATGACCTGACGGACGCAAACACGGCCTTCTACATTCTGGGGCTGTCGCCAAACGCCAGCCGGTTGAATATCCGCTACTGGATGGCCAGCACCGTCGGGCAGTTTCGGGACCGGCTGCGCCAGCACGCGGACGCGCTCGATATGACCGGCGCTCGGGAAGGCGACCCGCCGCTCTCCATCCGCCGACTGCTTCTGGAGACGGCCCGCGAGCCTAAGGACATCCCTCCCAACCTCGCGGGGGAGTTCACGCGAGCGATTCTCGCCGGCCTGCCGTATCCACGCGCCGTGTTCGCGGCTGTCCTTCGCCGAATCCGCGCCGACTCCGGCGTCAACCACGCCCGTGCCGCGATCATCAAGTCGTTCTTGATCCGAAACCTGAAACAGGAGGTGCCCGTGTCGCTCGACAAAGACCACCCCAGCGAGGCTTATCACCTGGGCCGTTTGTTTGCCGTGCTGGAAAAGACTCAAGAGGACGGAAGCAAGAGCAAACTGAACAGCACCATCAAGGATCGTTACTTCAGCGCCGCCAGCGCCACGCCGGGAAGCGTCTTCCCGCGCCTGTTGCGGCTGCACCAGCACCACATGGGCAAACTGGACAACCCGGGCCAGCGCGAGACCCGCGAGAAACTCATGGGCGAGGTGTTCGGACACATCCGGTCTTTCCCTTCGCACCTGGCAATGGACCGGCAGGGATTGTTCGACATCGGTTACTACCACCAGCGTCAGGGCATGTTCACGAAGAAGACTGACACGCAGGGCGACACCACCAAGGAGACCACTCGTGGCTAAGAGCAAATCCGACAGCGCGATCGAAAACCGCTTCGACTTCGTGTACTTCTTCGACATCACCGACGGCAACCCCAACGGCGACCCGGACGCGGGCAATCTCCCGCGCCTTGACGCCGAGACAGGCCAGGGCCTCGTCACCGATGTGTGCCTGAAACGCAAGGTACGCAACTACGTTGCCGCGGCACACCGCGGCGAGCCGCCGCACGCGATCTATGTGAGCGAGCGCGCCATTCTCAACAATCAGCACGATCTGGCTTGGCAGAAGGTCGATTCCAAAGCCAAAAAAGAGGACAAGAAGAACCTTCCCAAGGAGGAAGAAAAGGCTCGGGCGCTCACCGCCTTCATGTGCCAGAACTTCTACGACATCCGCGCGTTCGGCGCGGTGATGACCACCGATGTCAACTGCGGCCAGGTTCGGGGCCCTGTTCAGTTTGGCATCGCCCGCTCGCTCCACCCGATCGTCAGCCAGGAGCACGCCGTAACGCGCTGCGCCGTCACCACGGAGCGTGAATCCGCACAACAGGAGGGCGGCAACCGCACCATGGGCCGCAAGTTCACCATCCCCTACGCCCTCTACCGCGTCCACGGCTACATCAGCCCAAACTTCGCCGGTGGCGACAAGGGCACCGGCTTCTCCACTGCCGACCTCGACCTGCTCAAGACCGCCCTCAACATGATGTTCGAGAACGACAAGTCCGCCGCCCGCGCCAACATGCGGCCCGTCGCCTGCATCGCCTTCCGCCATGACCATCACTTGGGCAACGCCCGCGCCGACCAACTCTTCGAGCGCGTCGTGTGCAAACCGGTGGAGGGTGTACAACCCCTGCCGGGTGCGCAGAATGGCCAAAGCGCCGCCGATGCCCGCCCGCCCCGGTCATTCAAGGACTACACGCTCGAAGTGAACGAAAAGAACTTGCCCGACGGCATCACTCTGGAGCGATGGATTGACTGGCGGTGACGCCATGCACTCCGTCCACGCGGCGAGCCACCCCCTCCCCATCTCCGCCCTCCAGCACCACATCTTCTGCCTGCGGCAGTGCGCCCTTATCCACATCGAGGGCCTCTGGGCTGAGAATCGGCTGACGGTTGAGGGCCAGATTCTCCACCGCCGCGCTCACGCTACCGATGCCGGCCCGCGTGGCGGCGGCCGTGCCGAGTCGCGCCCGGGCGTCCGCATCGTCCGCGGGCTGTCCCTCTGCTCCGAATCCCTGGGTCTCACCGGCAAGGCCGATGTTGTCGAGTTCCGCGCGCCCGCCCCCGGCGCGCCGCCGGGAAGCCCACCCGTTCCCTTTCCCATCGAATACAAGCGCGGCAAGCCCAAGAAGCACGACGCCGACCTTGTCCAACTCGCCGCCCAGGCCCTCTGCCTCGAAGAGATGCTCGGCCTCCCTCCTCCCCCTCTCGGCGGAATTCCCGCGGGCGCGATCTACTACGGCGTCACCCGCCGCCGTCTTGACGTCGCCATCGACGCGACGCTGCGCGCCCGCACCCTCAGCGTCATCGCGCAACTCCGCGCCCTGATTGACTCCGGCGTCACGCCCCGTGCGCGGCGAGAGAAGAAGTGCGACCGGTGCTCGCTCCTGCATCTGTGCCTGCCCGCTGGCACCGGCCCTGCCGCATCCGCGCGCCGCTATCTCCACCGCGCGCTCGCTGATTCGCTTAAAGCCTGACTTCAACGCTTCACCACTCCGCCACTTCCATGAAGCACCACCTCAACACCCTCTTCGTCTTCACGCAGGAGTCCTACCTCTCCAAAGACGGCGAGGCCGTCGCGGTCAAGGTCAATGGCGAGGTCAAACTCCGCGTGCCGATTCACAACCTCGGCGGCATCGTTTGCTTCGGGCTTGTCAGCGTCAGTCCCTGGCTCATGGCCATGTGCGCGGAGAAGGGCGTGTCGGTGTCGTTCTGCACCGAGCACGGGCGATTCCTGGCCCGGTTCAGCGGGTTCACGCCGGGAAACGTGCTCTTGCGCCGCGAGCAGTACCGCTGGGCCGACGACCCGGCACGGGGCGCCGGCGTGGTGCGGTCGATCCTTCTCGGGAAACTCGCCAACAGCCGCGCTGTGCTTCTCCGCGCGGCACGCGAAAACGCCACGGAGCAGGCCGCCACTCGCCTGACCGCTGCGGCGGCACTCCTGGCCCAGTCGCTGGCCGCCGCCCAACGGGCCGAATCCGTGGACACGATCCGAGGAATCGAGGGCGATGCCGCGAACGTCTACTTCGGCGTCTTCCAGAACCTGATCCGCTCGCCCGACCCGGCATTCACATTCGCCAATCGCACCCGCCGGCCGCCGCTCGACCGCGTCAACGCCCTCCTCTCGTTCCTCTACGCCATGCTGGCGCACGACACCCGTGCCGCGTGCGAAGCCTGCGGCCTCGACGCGGCGGTCGGCTTCCTCCATGTCGATCGGCCGGGGCGTCCCGGCCTGGCCCTCGACCTGATGGAGGAGTTCCGGGCCTACCTGGCAGACCGGCTGGCCGTTTCGCTCATCAACCTCGGGCAGGTGAAGCCCGAAGGCTTCATCGTGACCGAGTCGGGTGCCGTGGAAATGACCGAGGCGACGCGCAAGGAGGTCGTCGGCGCCTACCAGCGCCGCAAGCAGGAGACCATCGTTCACCCATATCTGGACGAAAAGACCACCGTGGGGCTGCTCGTGCACCTGCAAGCACGCCTGCTCGCGCGCCACATCCGCGGCGACCTCGACGCCTACCCACCGTTCCTGTGGAAGTGAGAGGAGGGATTCATGTACGTCCTCATCACCTACGACGTTTCAACCACCACGCCCGAGGGTCGCCGCCGCCTTTCGCGCGTCGCCAAGGCCTGCCTCAACCGCGGCCAGCGCGTGCAAAACTCGGTGTTCGAGTGCCAGTTGGACGCGGGCCAGTTTGCCGAACTCAAGGCCCGCCTGCTCGAACTCGCCGACCCCGCGACGGATAGCATCAGGTTCTACTTTCTGGGAAAGAACTGGCAACGAAAAGTCGAACACCACGGCGCCAAGCCCTCACTGAACATCGACGGGCCCCTGTTGGCCTAAACGCGGACCCGGAGCGCGCAGGGAACAGCCCGCAGGTCCGCGATTCGCGCAAATGCCTCTTTGCCAAGTACATACGACGTTCTCCATGGACGCGAACGCGGCCCCGGCCCTCGTGTCACCCACACTCGCGGAAAGGTGCACGCAACACGTTGCCGCGGCTAGACTTGCCACGTCAGCGGTCGCCCTCCCCACGGGAGGGCGCGGATTGAAACTGGCTGCCAACCAGATCGGCATCACGGACTTTAGTCGCCCTCCCCACGGGAGGGCGCGGATTGAAACGTATGTCGCGGTGTCGTGCGGCGCATCGTCAACGTCGCCCTCCCCACGGGAGGGCGCGGATTGAAACAACAAGGACTGAGGAGCGACCAATGGCCTGCCAGTCGCCCTCCCCACGGGAGGGCGCGGATTGAAACCAGCAACCGCCATCGTGGGCGAACTCCACGCTCGTCGCCCTCCCCACGGGAGGGCGCGGATTGAAACTGTGACCCCGCCAGCCGCGCCGCCCAAGGCACCGTCGCCCTCCCCACGGGAGGGCGCGGATTGAAACATCCGGTCACTGTCGATGCTGATCGATTTCGCCCGTCGCCCTCCCCACGGGAGGGCGCGGATTGAAACAACACCGGCACGTTCGGCGGCGGCAATACGACGTGTCGCCCTCCCCACGGGAGGGCGCGGATTGAAACAACGCCGATGCGCGTCAGCAGGGCATCCGCAGCAAGTCGCCCTCCCCACGGGAGGGCGCGGATTGAAACTGGTGGTACTGCGCGATGAGATCGACCATCTCGTCGCCCTCCCCACGGGAGGGCGCGGATTGAAACTCAGAGTCGTCACGCCGGATCGCGTGAAGACGGTGTCGCCCTCCCCACGGGAGGGCGCGGATTGAAACGGCCACGGCACCACCCGACGCGATCGGCGGAATGGTCGCCCTCCCCACGGGAGGGCGCGGATTGAAACGGTTTGGGGCCGCCACCCGGAGCCACCGTGCCGGTCGCCCTCCCCACGGGAGGGCGCGGATTGAAACCTCGACCGGCCCGGTAGTTCACCAGGCCGATGGTCGCCCTCCCCACGGGAGGGCGCGGATTGAAACTGGTTCCGCGATTCGGCGATGCCCAGTCCGCCCGTCGCCCTCCCCACGGGAGGGCGCGGATTGAAACATGTACCTTCGCCGACTCACAGGCACTTTCACTGTCGCCCTCCCCACGGGAGGGCGCGGATTGAAACTGGTTTGGGGCCGCCACCCGGAGCCACCGTGCCGGTCGCCCTCCCCACGGGAGGGCGCGGATTGAAACTGGCGTGTACCCGTTGAACGCGCCGCCGAACACGTCGCCCTCCCCACGGGAGGGCGCGGATTGAAACCAGTCGTCACAAGCGGAGCCGCGTAGGACACCGTCGCCCTCCCCACGGGAGGGCGCGGATTGAAACACGTTCGGCGAGAGTCTGACCGACGGCGGCGGCGTCGCCCTCCCCACGGGAGGGCGCGGATTGAAACTGCCGTGCCTCGCGCTCACGGAGCATGTGGTACGTCGCCCTCCCCACGGGAGGGCGCGGATTGAAACTCGGAGAGCCCCGCCACGGGGAGGATCATGGCGTCGCCCTCCCCACGGGAGGGCGCGGATTGAAACTCGCTACCCCGTCCCTCGTCGTCGCTTGAGAGCGTCGCCCTCCCCACGGGAGGGCGCGGATTGAAACCACGAATCGGGCTCGCGAAGGAGCGGCGTGCCGGTCGCCCTCCCCACGGGAGGGCGCGGATTGAAACAAGTTCGGCCCGGTATCCCTCGTGCACGTCGGCCCGTCGCCCTCCCCACGGGAGGGCGCGGATTGAAACGGGATGTGCGCGAGTCGGCGCATGGGGCTATGGTCGCCCTCCCCACGGGAGGGCGCGGATTGAAACTCGGCCAGCGACGGCATCGACGCGCGGACGGGGTCGCCCTCCCCACGGGAGGGCGCGGATTGAAACAGATCGGGGCCAGATACTGGTTCCACCGCTCGGAGTCGCCCTCCCCACGGGAGGGCGCGGATTGAAACAGGGCGGTCGGGTCGTCCGACATCATCGCCGTCGTCGCCCTCCCCACGGGAGGGCGCGGATTGAAACCAACGTGTTCCGCGATTACACCGAGGATGTTCTGGTCGCCCTCCCCACGGGAGGGCGCGGATTGAAACCATCTCTTGTTCTTGAGAGAGGGGGTATCGGGCGTCGCCCTCCCCACGGGAGGGCGCGGATTGAAACGTCGTCGGTTGCATCAACATGGTCAAGGCTCCAGGTCGCCCTCCCCACGGGAGGGCGCGGATTGAAACATGCCCGTCACGGTGATGGACATGGGCGACAGGAGGTCGCCCTCCCCACGGGAGGGCGCGGATTGAAACATGTCCTTGATGTGCGGATGGTACGGAGCGAAGTCGCCCTCCCCACGGGAGGGCGCGGATTGAAACAGGTCGTTGATGCGATGATCGAGGTCCGCATCAGTCGCCCTCCCCACGGGAGGGCGCGGATTGAAACCCGCCCTTTGCGCCGTGGTTCGAGCATCGCCTCGTCGCCCTCCCCACGGGAGGGCGCGGATTGAAACCGTCCAATCTCGCTGTGGAATACACCGACGGCAGTCGCCCTCCCCACGGGAGGGCGCGGATTGAAACCAGATTTTGCTGGACTTCTCCATGATCTCCTCGGTCGCCCTCCCCACGGGAGGGCGCGGATTGAAACAGGATTCGATCGCGGGTGCCCCACCAGCGCTCGGTCGCCCTCCCCACGGGAGGGCGCGGATTGAAACCGGGTCGCTTCCGTGCTCATCGTTGCTCCGGCGGGTCGCCCTCCCCACGGGAGGGCGCGGATTGAAACAAGGTGCATGTCATGGAGGGGGCGAACGCCACCGTCGCCCTCCCCACGGGAGGGCGCGGATTGAAACTCCCCGCCCGCCGACTGGCTCCCCTTCCAACTCGTCGCCCTCCCCACGGGAGGGCGCGGATTGAAACCAAGCCGTTTGCCGAGCGTGCGCGGTGGGTGGCGTCGCCCTCCCCACGGGAGGGCGCGGATTGAAACACCCTGCTGCGGCGTTTCGCGGGGGAGCGCTCCGTCGCCCTCCCCACGGGAGGGCGCGGATTGAAACAGGAAATCACGCATGGCTACCGCCAACGTGTCCACGTCGCCCTCCCCACGGGAGGGCGCGGATTGAAACCCTTGTCCTGTCGGCGGGAACGACCGCCGCCGCGTCGCCCTCCCCACGGGAGGGCGCGGATTGAAACCCTGGGAAATCTGGCGCGAGGGGGCAGAGGGAAGGTCGCCCTCCCCACGGGAGGGCGCGGATTGAAACTCGCGAATGGGGTACCAGTCTACCGCCACCGCGTGTCGCCCTCCCCACGGGAGGGCGCGGATTGAAACCCGGCGCGACGCCAGGAACCTTCGGTCGCTTCACGTCGCCCTCCCCACGGGAGGGCGCGGATTGAAACGTCGCGCGCGTCATTTGGGCCGGCCTCGCCGGGTCGCCCTCCCCACGGGAGGGCGCGGATTGAAACATGCGCGCGGCGGGCGAGGCCTCGCCGGCGAAGGTCGCCCTCCCCACGGGAGGGCGCGGATTGAAACATGCGCGCGGCGGGCGAGGCCTCGCCGGCGAAGTGTCGCCCTCCCCACGGGAGGGCGCGGATTGAAACACGAGCCCGAACAGCCGCTCCTTCGCGTACTTGCGTCGCCCTCCCCACGGGAGGGCGCGGATTGAAACAACTGTTCCCGCAAGGACGCGCGGATGCTGGCGGTCGCCCTCCCCACGGGAGGGCGCGGATTGAAACAACTTCCAGCCCCACCGTTGACGGTGATACGGGGTCGCCCTCCCCACGGGAGGGCGCGGATTGAAACTTCATTGTTATCTCCAGAAAAAGAGGATGAGGGTGTCGCCCTCCCCACGGGAGGGCGCGGATTGAAACAAGGTCTGCGGCCTCTTCGGCGGTTATCACGTCGTCGCCCTCCCCACGGGAGGGCGCGGATTGAAACTGGGTCGTGATTCCCTGAGCGATGATCTGCCCGAGTCGCCCTCCCCACGGGAGGGCGCGGATTGAAACCCACAGGCACGATCAGGGGCGGGAACCCACGGCAGTCGCCCTCCCCACGGGAGGGCGCGGATTGAAACATGTGCCGGTGAGGGGCGAGGTCTGGTCGTCAAGGTCGCCCTCCCCACGGGAGGGCGCGGATTGAAACTTCCCACGTCGCCCGAGATAGACCGTAAAGCCCGTCGCCCTCCCCACGGGAGGGCGCGGATTGAAACCAACGCTCGATGTGGTGGCGCGGCATCAGGCCGTCGCCCTCCCCACGGGAGGGCGCGGATTGAAACCGAGCCCGAACAGATTGCACGCCACGACGCCCGGGTCGCCCTCCCCACGGGAGGGCGCGGATTGAAACTTCGAGAGCGGCCCCTTGGTGCGCTCGTCTTCGGTCGCCCTCCCCACGGGAGGGCGCGGATTGAAACCCTTAGAAACAACTGCACTGGCTGGCCGACCAGGTCGCCCTCCCCACGGGAGGGCGCGGATTGAAACACGCGCAAGGCGGCGATCGCGGGCAAGGCGCTGGTCGCCCTCCCCACGGGAGGGCGCGGATTGAAACTGGAGGGTGTGATGATCCGCACCAAGCCGTTCAGTCGCCCTCCCCACGGGAGGGCGCGGATTGAAACCTGCTGCGCATGGGCGTCTGCTCGAAGGTCAAGGTCGCCCTCCCCACGGGAGGGCGCGGATTGAAACACCATGGACTGCGACATCGAAGGCCCACGTCAAGTCGCCCTCCCCACGGGAGGGCGCGGATTGAAACCCCAGGACGTGCGCACTGAAGTCGCGCGTCTGGGTCGCCCTCCCCACGGGAGGGCGCGGATTGAAACCAAGTGACACGGGCACCACCCCGTAGACGTGCGTCGCCCTCCCCACGGGAGGGCGCGGATTGAAACTCTTGAGCGGGTTCGGCTTGGTGGGTGGGGAGAGGTCGCCCTCCCCACGGGAGGGCGCGGATTGAAACCACGAATCGGGCTCGCGAAGGAGCGGCGTGCCCGTCGCCCTCCCCACGGGAGGGCGCGGATTGAAACTCTGCCAATACCCTGCCGCCATTGCTCCAGCGCCGTCGCCCTCCCCACGGGAGGGCGCGGATTGAAACGCTTCCACCCCCTCACCACAGTTGCGCAGCACGTCGTCGCCCTCCCCACGGGAGGGCGCGGATTGAAACACCAGTTCTTCGGCGCGATTCTTAAGCCATTCGTCGCCCTCCCCACGGGAGGGCGCGGATTGAAACGGAGATGAGACCGCTGGCGTGGCACCCATCCAGTCGCCCTCCCCACGGGAGGGCGCGGATTGAAACACGCGCCAGGTGGAGCAACTCGCGGGCGGCCTGTCGCCCTCCCCACGGGAGGGCGCGGATTGAAACTGTAGAACGCTTACACCCTACCCGCTAGGCCAGGTCGCCCTCCCCACGGGAGGGCGCGGATTGAAACCTTGGCATGAGGTCCGCGCGTTCTGCGCGTTCGTGTCGCCCTCCCCACGGGAGGGCGCGGATTGAAACCTCGACCGGCCCGGTAGTTCACCAGGCCGATGGTCGCCCTCCCCACGGGAGGGCGCGGATTGAAACAAGCACGCGTTGACGTAGGTCCGCGTGAGTTTGGTCGCCCTCCCCACGGGAGGGCGCGGATTGAAACAGGCTGGTCCCGTTGCCACAACAAGCAGCACAGTCGCCCTCCCCACGGGAGGGCGCGGATTGAAACATGTTGACCCACGATCTAGAGCTAGCGTTGATGGGTCGCCCTCCCCACGGGAGGGCGCGGATTGAAACACGCCCCACGAATCCAGCGAATGCACGAGCAGAGTCGCCCTCCCCACGGGAGGGCGCGGATTGAAACCTTCTGCCCGCTGGTGTACGGAATGGTGGTCTGGTCGCCCTCCCCACGGGAGGGCGCGGATTGAAACCGGCCGTCGTACCACGTCTGCCACGTCCTGAGCGTCGCCCTCCCCACGGGAGGGCGCGGATTGAAACTTCCTCCAGCACCGGCCGATGGAGCCGGGCGTCGTCGCCCTCCCCACGGGAGGGCGCGGATTGAAACTCGGAGAGCCCCGCCACGGGGAGGATCATGGCGTCGCCCTCCCCACGGGAGGGCGCGGATTGAAACATCCGCTTCCCGCGCTCCTCCTCGGTGATGGCCGTCGCCCTCCCCACGGGAGGGCGCGGATTGAAACCCGGTCGCGCCCAGGCTCTCCAGCCAGGAGTCGGGTCGCCCTCCCCACGGGAGGGCGCGGATTGAAACATCATCAACTCGCGCACGTCGTAGTGGACCTTGTCGCCCTCCCCACGGGAGGGCGCGGATTGAAACTGAGCGGCCGGTTGCCGGGGCGGGATCATGCGGTCGCCCTCCCCACGGGAGGGCGCGGATTGAAACGCGTCGAGCCCTTCGGCAAGCCCGCCGCGATCGGTCGCCCTCCCCACGGGAGGGCGCGGATTGAAACCACGCGATGTACCCCTCGATTGCCCGGAGCAACGGTCGCCCTCCCCACGGGAGGGCGCGGATTGAAACCCTGACCGCGAGAGTTGGGAGTAGTACGAAGCGGTCGCCCTCCCCACGGGAGGGCGCGGATTGAAACACCGCCGCATCGTCGGGCAGATCGGTTGGAACCGTCGCCCTCCCCACGGGAGGGCGCGGATTGAAACTTGTAGTCGAGGCCCACCGACGTCGCCCCCATCGTCGCCCTCCCCACGGGAGGGCGCGGATTGAAACTTGATAGGAAGATTGCTACGCCTAGTTGCCCAGGTCGCCCTCCCCACGGGAGGGCGCGGATTGAAACTACTGCTGCTGGATTCCATCTCTTGTTCTTGAGTCGCCCTCCCCACGGGAGGGCGCGGATTGAAACGGAGAGATAGCCGTCTTGCACAAGGTCCAGCCGTCGCCCTCCCCACGGGAGGGCGCGGATTGAAACTTGCCATTGCTGGATTTGCTTGGCATCTCTCTGTCGCCCTCCCCACGGGAGGGCGCGGATTGAAACGCGATCCGATCCAAGAGGCGACGACGGCGCTTCGTCGCCCTCCCCACGGGAGGGCGCGGATTGAAACAGCGAGCTCAACACGGCAGAGTGGCGCGTGCAGGTCGCCCTCCCCACGGGAGGGCGCGGATTGAAACCGTCAACCAGCGTGCCGTCTGGTCCTCTCACGGTCGCCCTCCCCACGGGAGGGCGCGGATTGAAACGAGCCGAGGCCTGGTTACTTGTGGTATTGTCCCGTCGCCCTCCCCACGGGAGGGCGCGGATTGAAACTACATGCTCCTGTGCGGGTGCGGCGTCGGGTAGTCGCCCTCCCCACGGGAGGGCGCGGATTGAAACTGGTTTGAGGGTTCCACGCAGAGTCGCTACGCTCGTCGCCCTCCCCACGGGAGGGCGCGGATTGAAACATCGACGGCATGGGCTGTAGCGACCAGCAGGCGGTCGCCCTCCCCACGGGAGGGCGCGGATTGAAACAAGGTGTACAACGACTGGGCCGGCGGAGCCGTGGTCGCCCTCCCCACGGGAGGGCGCGGATTGAAACGCGGACACCGGGAAAGTGTTCTCCTCGTTCGTCCGTCGCCCTCCCCACGGGAGGGCGCGGATTGAAACAAGGGGTATCTGCTGCGTGAGTTCATGCTCACGCTGTCGCCCTCCCCACGGGAGGGCGCGGATTGAAACAGTCCAAGCCCAAGGGTGACGCCAGCCCCGAGGGTCGCCCTCCCCACGGGAGGGCGCGGATTGAAACGCGACCGTCTCCAGCGTGCTGGGTCCGGAGTGGGTCGCCCTCCCCACGGGAGGGCGCGGATTGAAACATCGACGCTGGCTCCAGCGTCTAGGGTTCGCCTGGTCGCCCTCCCCACGGGAGGGCGCGGATTGAAACTCGCGTTCATCCCGACCGTGATCGGGTGCGCGTGGTCGCCCTCCCCACGGGAGGGCGCGGATTGAAACCAGCGGTCCTAGGCTCGTGCTGTAGATCATCTCGTCGCCCTCCCCACGGGAGGGCGCGGATTGAAACAATCGCCCCCGTTATGGCCTGAGTCACGCCAATGTCGCCCTCCCCACGGGAGGGCGCGGATTGAAACGGGGACGGCCTGGTCGGCGGAGGCAAGGCCCAGTCGCCCTCCCCACGGGAGGGCGCGGATTGAAACCTTGGTGCCCCCGAGTCCGGTTCCACCCGCGCCCGTCGCCCTCCCCACGGGAGGGCGCGGATTGAAACCATGAGGTGCCGGCGAGGAGTTCGAGCGCGCCGTCGCCCTCCCCACGGGAGGGCGCGGATTGAAACCTGAGCGTTCTGGCGCTCTGGTGGTGGTGGTGGTCGCCCTCCCCACGGGAGGGCGCGGATTGAAACGTCGAGGTCGTCGGCGGCGGCGCAGAGGGTGTGGTCGCCCTCCCCACGGGAGGGCGCGGATTGAAACGTCGCGCGCGTCATTTGGACCAGCCTCGCCGGGTCGCCCTCCCCACGGGAGGGCGCGGATTGAAACCGCAGTTTGTGCAGGGCCTGCTCGGGGTCGGTGGTCGCCCTCCCCACGGGAGGGCGCGGATTGAAACGCGTCCTGAAGCGGACCTCCTGTGCCCGATGACGGAATCGAACCATTGCAACTCACGCCCGTAATCAGGTCGGGACCACCGGCGGTCGTTTGCCCATTTTCAGACGCTTTGTGCCGCGTGGCGCATCCCTAACATGGGGTTAGGTAGGCGTTGAAGGCGACGGCTGTGACGGTCGAATAAGGGGGCGAGCGTGGCGGACCTGCTGCAAGTCATTCTGGCGTTCGGACTGATCATCGTGATTCACGAGGCTGGGCATTTCGTGGCCGCGCGGTGGGCGGGGATTCGCGTGCTGGCGTTTGCCGTGGGGTTTGGGTCGGCGGCGTGCTCGTTTCGGAAGGGGCTGGGTTTCCGGTGGGGGTCAAGCGAGGAGGAATACCTCGCGCTGCTGGCGGCGCGCGGCACGCGCGGGGCGGGCGGTTCGGGTGGCGTTGTTGGGGGCGTCTTTCCCACCGAATATCGCCTGAATGTGCTGCCTCTGGGCGGGTATGTCAAGATGCTTGGGCAGGATGACGCCGATCCATCGGCGCGAAGCGACGAAGCGGATTCGTATCAGTCGTGCCCGCCCTGGAAGCGGATGGTGGTGATATCGGCGGGCGTGATCGCAAACATCGTGTCGGCGGCGCTGCTCTACATTATCGTGTTTCATGTGGGCCTGCCGACTGAGGCCCCCCGCGTCGGCATGGTCGCGACTGGGTCGCCTGCGGCCCTGGCGGTGGCGGACAACGCGGGTTCGCTGCATGTGGCCGAGGTGGGTTTGCAGCCGGGCGACACGATTGTGACGATCAACGACGAGGCGGTCGCGGCGTTCAAGGACATCACCCTCGCGGCGGCGATGGCGGCGCGGGGGAGCGAACTGCGCGTGGTGGTGAAGCGACCGGGGTTGGTCGAGCCGCTGCGGTTCAGGATCACGCCGAAGGAGGATTCGGGCACGCGGATGTTGCAGATGGGGTTTGGGCCGGCGGTGTCGGGCGTGCTGGAAGGGGTGCGTGCGTCGGCGGGTGAACGGGCCCGGCGTGCCGAGGAACTGACGCGGGTGGGTTACGCGGGCCTTGAGCCGGGCATGCGATTGACGGCCATTGGCGCGAGCATGACGCGGGGGTTTGGCGAGACGGCGCTGGATGCGCGATCGATCGATGCGGCCGCGAAGGCTTCGGGCGGCTCGCCGGTAACACTGACGTTTGAAGGCGAGAACAAGACCGTTCGCGTGGAGATGAAGCCCGGGGCGGCGTTGCAGACCGACATCTTTGCGGATAGCGAAGACAAGTTTGCGGTGAATCACCTGGCGGGGCTGGTGCCGGTGATGGCCGTGCGGTCGGTTGAGGCCAACAGCGGCGGAGCGGTGGCGGGGCTGAAGGCGGGCGATGTGTTCGCGCGTCTGGGCGATGTGGAATGGCCCGGGGTGGCGGAGGGGATTGCCCAGATCCGCCGAGTGAAGAGCGGGACGATTGACGTTGACGTGCTGCGCGACGGCGCGAGGGTGTCGCTGGGCAAGGTCGCGGTGAAGGGCGGGGTGATCGGGTTCATGATGGGCGACACGAGCGAGCAGGCTGCGCTCGTGGCCCGCTGGCCCGGGATGCGGCATGTGGGCCCTGCGCCGACCGCACCGGCGTTTGGCGAGGCTGACGCGAAGCCCGTCGTCGTCGAGGCAGCGACACCATCCGGCGCGGGGTTGCACCTGCCCGCTGGCACGCGGATCACGGGCGTGAACGGCGTGCCGGTGACCAACCTGCGAGAGGCCCGGGCGGAACTTCAGCGTGCCGCGGCCGTGTTGCCAGCAGGCCCGATGAGCGCCACGCTGGACGTGCAGTTGCCGCTGGCGAGCGGGCCGGTGCAGCAACGGGTGGAATGGCGACTTGCGGCAACCGAGCGCGACGCGATCGCGGGTCTGGGCTGGGTCAGCACGCTCTCGCCAGCGTTTTTTCAGTATGACGAGGTGGTGCTGAAGGGCACCTCGGTGGGCGATTCGCTGATGCTGGGTCTGCGCGAAACCAAGAAAGTGATGCTGAGCACCTATCTGACCTTCGCGCGACTGGTGCAAGGCACCGTGAAGGTGGAGCATCTGAAGGGCCCGGTCGGCATCGCGACGGTGGGCACGCAACTGGCCGATCGCGGATTCGTGTGGCTGCTGTTTTTCATGGCGATCGTGAGCGTGAACCTCGCGGTGATCAACTTCCTGCCGCTGCCGATCGTGGATGGCGGGCACTTTCTGTTCCTGGTGTATGAGCAGATCACGGGCAAACCCGTGAGCGTGCTGGTGCAGAACATCGCGACCATGGCGGGGCTGGTGATGATCGGCACGGTGTTCCTGATCACGACGTACAACGACATTGCGGCGTTGTTGTGGAACTGAGCGCTGGGACGCAGCGCCTTGCCGGGCGCTTCGGTGATCTTCAGTGCCTGATCGCGTGAAGTGCGCGGATACTCACGAGACGTACCCTGCGGCATGCCGTGGATGGGGCTGGTCACGTTGCTCGTGTGCGGGGCGGTGCTCGCGTGGGTGCTGCTGGTCGCGCACACGACGCTCGGGCTGCTGAGGCCGCCGCGGCGCGGGTATGCAAATGCGGTGTCGAAGGGCTGGC
Organism: uncultured Phycisphaeraceae bacterium; assembly: GCA_964588585.1. GTDB lineage: Bacteria > Planctomycetota > Phycisphaerae > Phycisphaerales > UBA1924 > JAEUIX01. The sequence goes on along the minus strand of CAZPPX010000007.1, from coordinate 111,781 downwards.
CGGGCAACCCGAGCGAGATGGGGCCCGAGTTGGGCGGACCCTTCGCTTTTCGCGAATGGATGCTGCCGCTGGAGGGCACTGGGGGAACCGACGGAAAGCTGGCGGCGTGGGAAGTGGAAGGCTGCGTGCCGCGCGGGCCGGTGGTGGTGTGGTCGCACGGCTGGGGCGAGTCGCGCGTGCACGGGTTGCTGCGGCTTTCGGCGCTGGCGAAGTTCGCCCGCGCAGTCGTGCTGTATGACCTGCGCGGGCACGGCGAATCGGGCGGGTGGTGCGCACTGGGCACGCGCGAGGTGGACGATCTGCTGTTGATCGCGGAGCGAGCCGCAAGCACTGGTGGCGGAGATTCGCGAGTGGTGCTTGGCGGCTTTTCGCTCGGCGCGGGTGTGAGCATTGCGGCCGCGGCGCGGGCAGGGACGGGCGCGGGGGATGATCGATCCGGGGGGCCTTCGATGTCTGTCGTCGGCGTGATTGCTGAGGCACCGTATCGGCTTCCCGCCACGCCCGTAGAGAGTGTGGTGCGAGGCACCGGACTGTCGTCGAGATGGACGCTTGGCCCCGCGCTCGCGCTTGCCGGCTGGGTGCAAGGGCAGGGGTGGCGGTGGGTTGGCGAACAGGGCGAGTTCGATCGCGCGACACTCGCGGAGCGTTTGCGCGTGCCGCTGCTTGTGCTCCACGGCACGAGCGATCAGGTGTGCCCGCCGGTTGAGGGTGAGGCCATCGCCGGTGCCGCGCGCGACTCCGGCTGCGAGGCGAGATTGGTCGAGGTTCCAGGCGGCGGCCACGTTGACCTGTGGACGGTGCTCGACGCTCGCAAGACGTGCGCGGGCGAGGTCGAGGCCTTCGTGCGCGCCGCGGGCATCAGCCCCGACGCGGCACATCCGGCTTAGCATCGCGCATGGCGCTGCCCAGCGGCTGGGAGGACATCTCGTGCGAACTGCGCCCCGTGGAGATCGCACGGCGGTGGCCGAGCGATGTGCCTCTGGCGGCGCTGGTGTCGGGCGGTACGAGTGGAAGCAACCCACGAGCGCGCTGGTCGTGCTTCGCGGTGCCTAACGCGATAACCCTGCTCGAAGCAGACGTGACAGGGGGTGGCCACGAAGGCGTGTTCGCGGCGATCGTGCGAATGCTGGGCTCGAAAGGGGCACCCGCGCCCCTCCTCGCGACGCCTGGCACATCTTCAATGACAGGCGTGCCGCCGCTGGAAGCCGGCTGGTTTGTCAGTCTGGGGTACGAGTTGGGTCGCGATGCGGAACCCGCCGCACGGCATGATGACCACCCGCGAACGCTCAACGGCCGGCCGCGCGCGGTGCTGGCGCGGTGCGACGGGGTCGCGGCCTACGACAATGTGAGCCGGCGATGGTTGCTCGGCGGCGACGCTGGTGCGAGAGAGGTGCTTCGTGGCGTGTTTGCACGGATTGCTGAAGGGCAACGGACGGGGCACACAGGCGGGACGCCTGGGCCACCGGGATCGCACGTCGCCTCTGCATCCGGCTTTCGACTCGGGACGCTACGCAGCGAGATGGGCCGCGCCGCCTATGAGGCTGCGGTAGCGCGGGCGGTCGAGTATGTGCACGCGGGGGATGTGTTTCAGGTGAATCTCGCCCACCACCTCATGGGCGCGTTCGAGGGATCCGCCCGCGCCTTGTTTGCGGGGCTGGTCGAGCGGGCCAGGCCGTGGTACGGCGCGTACTTGGAGTGGGATGGAGGAGATGCACAAGGGCGATCGCGACGCCGCGCGATCTGCTCGGCGAGCCCCGAGTTGTTCGTGGAAGTGTCCCGCAGTTCGCTTGCCCGAAGCGGCATGGCGGCCGGTGTTCGCGCGGGCGCGGCCACGGAGGAAACCACGATCATCGCCCGCCCCATGAAGGGCACCCGCGCCGCCAGCGGCGGCGACGCCGCCTTGCACGACCTTGCGAGGAGCGAGAAGGACGCCGCCGAACTCAGCATGATCATCGACCTCATGCGGAACGACCTTGGTCGCATTGCACGGCTCGGCTCGGTGCGTGTCGATGACCCCCGCGCAATCGAGCACCACGGCGAGGCGGCCACGGGCGTCTTCCAGGGCGTCGCGACGGTGAGCGCTGCGGTGCGCGAAGGCGTTGGAATGGCTGACATTCTGAACGCTACGTTTCCGCCCGGCTCGGTCACCGGCGCGCCCAAGATTCGCGCGATGCAGATCATCGAGGAACTCGAACCCCTCGCCCGCGGGCCGTATTGCGGCACGATGGGCTTCGTGAGCGATGACGGAAATGCCTCGCTCAGTGTGGCCATCCGCACGGCGATGATCGAAGGGCCAGCGCCCATCACGCCCGATTCTTCAGCCTCACATCACGGCGCATCGATGCCCTCGGCACCGGGATGCTTCGGCGCGGGTTCAACGCTTCGGTACCCCGTCGGTGCGGGCATCGTGGCCGAGAGCGACCCGGCACGCGAGTGGGCCGAAACGCTCAGCAAAGCCGCGGCGATCGCGGAGCTCGCGGAGGGTGGCATCGATCCACGCTTCACTTCCGATTCGGAGAATAGGGGTACCCATCCGCCTACACTCCATCCGTTCATCCGCACAAATGGATGAAGCCGATGTACGGGGACTCCGTCCGGCTTCACATTCCCCAGACTCTCAACCATGCCAAGCCCATTCCTCCAGGCGCTCTCCTCCCGCGTGCTCGTCTTTGACGGGGCCATGGGCACGTCGATTTTCCAGCGGAATCTCTCGCTGGAGCACGACTACTGCGGATGCGAAAACTGCACCGATATCCTCGTCAAGACCCGGCCTGACATGATTCAGGAGATCCACGAGGAGTTCCTGGCCGCGGGGGCGGATTGCGTTGAGACCGACTCGTTCGGGGCCAACAAACTGGTGCTTGCTGAGTTTGGCCTGACCGATCAGACGCGCGACCTGGCGCGGATGGCTGCCGAGGTCGCGCGCGCGGCGTGCAGAAAGCACTCGACCGCCGACAAGCCCCGCTTTGCGATCGGCAGCATGGGGCCGGGCACCAAACTGATCACGCTGGGCAATACGCACTGGGACGAGATGCTCGACAGTTATCGCGAGCAAGCCCGCGGCCTGATCGACGGCGGGGTCGATGCCTTCCTGATCGAGACGTGCCAGGACATTCTGCAGGTGAAGTGCGCGGTGAATGCGGTGCTGGCTGCGCTCGATGAGCGCGGCCTGTCGCACGAAGACGTGCCGATCATGGCGTCGGTCACGATCGAGACGACGGGCACGATGCTGGTGGGCACGAGCATCGAAGCCGCGGCGACGGCGCTGTCGCAGTATCCGATCTGCTCGCTTGGACTCAACTGCGCCACCGGCCCGGTCGAGATGGCCGACCACATTCACTTTCTCGGGAAGCACTGGCGGGGCGGCTCCGGGTGGTCCGGCGGTCCCCGCCGGACAAGGGGCTCAAACGGGAGAAGTCCGGCGGGGACCGCCGGACCACCCAGGGTCATTTCCTGCATGCCAAATGCCGGCCTGCCGATCCTGCACGAAGGCCGCACCGAGTATCCGCTCAAGCCTCAACCGTTCGTCGAGGCGATGGTCAAGTACATCGAGCGTGACGGCGTGGGCCTCGTCGGCGGCTGCTGCGGCACCACGCCGGGGCATATCCAGTTACTGGCGGAAGCGGTGGAAGGGCTGCGGCAACACAGCACACAGCACACAGCACGCAGCACACATTCGGCCGGTTCGACTTCAGCACTCAGTACTCAGCACTCAGAACTCACTCCCGCAGTCTCCTCCCTCTACACCCCCACGCCGTATCGCCAGGACACCTCGATCCTCATCATTGGCGAGCGAATGAACGCTTCGGGTTCCAAGAAGTTCAAGCAGTTGCTCGAAGTCGAGGACTGGGACGGCATCGTCTCGCTGGCGCGCGAACAGGTTCGGCACGATTCGGCCCATGTGCTTGACCTGAATGTGGACTACGCCGGACGCGACAACGCGCGCGATGCCGCGGAGATCGTCAAGCGCGTGGTGCGCCAGGTGGATGTCCCGCTCATGCTCGATAGCACGCAGATCGCCACGATCGAGGCGGGCCTCAAGCATGCCGGCGGCAAGTGCATCATCAACTCGGCCAACTTCGAGGACGGCGAGCACAAGTTCGATCAGATTTGCTCACTCGCCAAGACCTACGGCGCGGCACTGGTCATCGGCTCCATTGATGAAGACAAAGAAGCCTCGATGGCGCGCACCGCTGACCGCAAACTCGCGATTGCCAATCGCGCCTTCGACCGCGCCACCACCGTCCACGGTCTCGCACCCGCTGACCTGATGTTTGATCCGCTCGTGCTGCCCGTCAGCACGGGCATGGAGAGCGACCGCCGCAGTGCCCTGGAAACGATCGAGGGTGTGCGCCGTATCGCCACCGAGTTGCCGGAGTGCCAGACCACCGTCGGCCTCTCGAACGTCAGTTTCGGTCTCAAGCCCGCGGCGCGCGTCGTCCTCAACTCCGCGTTCCTCCACGAACTCCAGCACGCGGGCCTCACAAGCGCGATCCTGCACTTCAGCAAGATCCTGCCCAAGAACAAGATCCCCGACGAGCAGTGGAATGCGGCGATGGACCTGATCTACGACCGGCGAGCATCAGGTTGGTCCGGCGGTCCCCGTCGGACGGGAGACGCACGTCCGACGGGGACCGCCGGACCACCCGCGGACCCGCTCACCGTGTTTGTCGATCTCTTCAAGGACGCGACGACCGGCACCGCGAAGAAATCGCATAAGCAACTCACGCTCGAGGAGAAACTCCAGGCCCACATCGTCGATGGCGAGAAGGAAGGCCTGGCCGACACGCTCAAGGCCGCGCTCGCGAAGTACAAACCGCTCGACATCATCAACGATCACCTGCTCGCGGGCATGAAGACGGTCGGCGAACTCTTCGGCTCGGGCGAGATGCAGTTGCCCTTCGTGCTGCAATCGGCCGAAGTGATGAAGATGGCGGTGGCGCAACTCGAACCGTTCATGGAGCGCGCCGAGGGACAAACAAAGGGCAAGATCGTCCTCGCGACCGTCAAGGGCGACGTCCACGACATCGGCAAGAACCTCGTCGACATCATCCTCACCAACAACGGTTACACCGTCGTCAACCTGGGCATCAAGCAGCCCATCGCCGACATCGTCAAGGCCTTCCACGAGCACAAGGCCGACGCCATCGGCATGAGCGGCCTGCTCGTCAAGAGCGTGAACGTGATGGAGGAGAACCTCGGCGAACTCAACGCCCAGGGTGTCAACGTGCCGGTGCTCCTCGGCGGCGCGGCCCTCACGCGGCACTACTGCGAAAGCCACTTGCGCAGCGTCTACAAAGGCCGCACCTACTACGGCAAGGACGCGTTCGAAGGGCTCCGCACCATGGATTGCATCGTGGGCGACGATGCCGCGGAAGCGGCGTTGAACACGGAGATCGACGAGCGGCTGGGCAAGCGCAGCGCCGCCGAAGCCGTCGTGGCCCGCGCGCGGGCCGAGAGCGGCAAACGCATGGACGCGTTCGAGGCTGGTAAGCGCGATGGATCCGTGGCTGTGCAGGTCATCGAGCGTTCCGCCGTCTCCACCACCGTCGACATTCCTGCCGCGCCCTTCTGGGGCTCGCGCGTCGTCACCGATATCGATCTCGATCAGGTCTACCCCTTCGTGAACAAGGTCGCCCTCTACCGCGGGCAGTGGCAGTTCAAGAAGGGTGCCAAGGACGACGCCGACTACGAAGCGCAGGTCGCCGATGAAGTCGATCCGCTCTTTGCCCGCCTGCGTGAGCAGTGCAAGCGCGACACCACCCTGCGCCCCGCCGTGGTCTACGGCTATTGGCCCTGCAACAGCGACGGGAACGACCTGATCCTCTGGGATCCAAGAACCCCCTCCCAGAGGGAGGAGGCAGGGGGAGGGAGCGGTTCTCGCGCTGACCGGGCCGCGAACGGGAACGGGACCGCGGAAACGCCCTCCCCCAACCCCATCCCTCTGGGAGGGGGCTTGAAGACCGGGAACGGGGACTCGACTCGGCGAGTCGAGGTACCCAGGACCGAACTCGAACGCTTCACCTTCCCTCGCCAGGAAGGCCGCCAGCGCCTGTGCATTTCCGACTTCTTCCGCCCCATCAGCACGGGCGAGGTCGACGTCATCGGCCTGAGTTGCGTGACGATGGGCCGCGAGGCCAGCGAAGCCGCAGCGCGCTTGTTCAAGGCCAACAACTACGCCGAGTACCTGTACCTCCACGGCATGGGCGTCGAGTGTGCCGAGGCCCTCGCCGAGATGTGGCACAAGCGCATGCGCCAGGAACTCGGGATCGACGGGGACGATTCGCCGCGCGTCCGCGAACTCTTCACCCAGAAGTACCGCGGCTCCCGCTACTCCTTCGGCTACCCCGCCTGCCCGGACATGAGCGACCAGGACACACTCTTCCGCCTGCTCGACCCCTCGCGCATCGGCTGCGAACTCACCGACAACTGGCAGATCGTGCCCGAGCAAAGCACCAGCGCGATCGTGGTGCATCACCCGGAGGCGAAGTACTTTGGGGTGTGAACGGGCCGGAAGGGTCATTCATCATCCTTGGAGAGGCCCACAGACCCCCCATGTGTCCCCTCCGCGCCTCAGCGTCGCCTTCCCTCCGCACGTCTGATCCCCAGTCTCAACTACCCATCCACGGCACCCCCCAGCCCGTCCAAACTTGACACCGCCGTGCCGTTCTGTACCTTGGCGGGCATGACCACTCCCGCTCCCACTGCCCCCCACGCGTCCGCTCCTGCGGGTCCCGCCCTTCGCGATGCCGAGATGCACCTCTACCGCCCGACCGACCCGGTCGAGGCGACCATCGTGAAGAACGAAATCTGCATGTTCAAGAAGTCGGCCTCGGTCGTTCGCGACATCCAGATCGATGTCAGCGGCACCAAACTCGCCGGCAAGTGCCAGCCCGGCCAGGCCCTGGGCGTGCTGCCCGACGAACGCTCCTTCAACAAGGGCATCGACCCCAAGACCGGCAAGCCCCACAAACTGCGGCTGTACTCGTTCTCGCACCCCACCCGCGGCCACGACGGCAAGGGCAACGTCGTCTCCGTCTCCGTCAAGCGCACCGTCGACGAGCACTGGGACACCCACGCCCTGTTCACCGGCGTCGCCTCCAACTGGCTCTGCGATCGCCAGGTGGGCGACAAGATCCGCGTCTCCGGCCCCAACGGCAAGAAGTTCCTGCTGCCCAAGGACCCCAACAAGCACGACTATGTCTTCGTCGCCACCGGCACGGGCATCGCGCCCTTCCGCGGCATGGTGATCGACCTGCTCGAAGCCAAGGTCAAGAGCCGCATTTTCCTCATCATGGGCGTGCCGTATAGCACCGACCTGCTCTACCACGACCAGATGCTGGGCTACGCGAAGGACAACCCGAACTTCTCGTACATCACGGCCGTGTCGCGCGAGAAGAACGGCTCGTACGACCGCCTCTATGTGCAGGATCGCATCCGCACCGAGCGCGACATGCTCCTCCCCTTCCTCGCCAACGACCGCACGCTCATCTACATGTGCGGCCTCGCCGGCATGGAACTGGGCGTCTTCCAGGAACTCGCCCTGAACCTCAACGGCTCCTCGCTTGAGCGCTACCTGTCAGTGGATAACGAAGCGATGCGCGACATCCGCCGCTGGAACCGGCAGATGATCCACAAGCAGGTCAGGCCGTCGCACAACATCCTGATGGAGGTTTACGCGTAAGGTCGGCAAACAATTTGATGGCTCGTTCATGGAGGATCGAATGCGAGCGACATGGATGTTTGTATGGCGGTCGCCAGCTTTGGGTTGGCGTCGTTGGCGGTGCGCAGGTTCCGCCCGACTACAGGATTGACTTCGTGACGGTTCGTTCGCCCGGGAATGACGCATTCACGGCACCGCCGCAGGCTGTTTCACCATTCGATATCCCCCGTCGCAGTTATGGACGAGTGGACTGCGAATACCGCCTGCTACTTCGCCTCGCCACCCTGCCCGGACGTCAACTTCAACGGCGACGCATGGATCGACCCCGACGACCTCTCAGACTTCATCGCGGCATACTTTAATTCGCCGTGCTGATCCGCGAACGGGGGGTCGTCATCAACGACCAGCAACCAGTCGTTGTAAACGGCTTCAATCTCGGGCGCAGCCTTCGCTCACGCTCGGGCTTCGTCCGCTAGCAACCCTGGAAATACCCGCCGATGTAGTCGGCGAGATCGTCGGGGTCGGTGGTGCCGTCGAGGTTGAAGTCGGCGCGGGGGTCGGTGCCGCCGCTGAAATAGGCACCGATGTAGTCGGCGAGGTCGTCGGGGTCGAGGAAGCCGGAGACGTTGAAGTCGGCCAAGCAGATGGTGGGGGGCGTGTAGACGAGGGTGACGATGCCTTCTGAGGTGCCGCTGGCAGTTTGGATGCGGAAGCGGAGGGTGTCGGTGCCGGTGGCCCCGGCGTTGGGCCGGATGAAGCGATAGGGCGCGTTGTTGTACGACGCGGTGACGATGGTGGCCTGCGCGGGCGGGGTGACGATGGAGTAGATGGCACCAGTGGCGGGTCCGCCGGGCACGATGGCGGGGAGTTCGACGACATGCACCGTGGGTGACGCCAGCCGTTTGTGATAGGACATGGCCACCGGCGGGCCAGCGATCGGTTCGCCGGAGGGCTGCACGGTGACGCTGACGGTGGCGCTGCGGGCGATGCGGCCATCGGCGTAGGTGACTTCCACCTGCACCTGAGTGGTGGCGGCACCGAGCGTGGCACCGGGCACGCTGAGCGGGCCTTCGCCTTCACCGGCGGCGATCACGCGCGAGCCCTGGAGCAGGCGGGTGTGGGTGACGGTGCCGCCCTGCACGGTGGGCGTGAAGGTGAACGACTGGGCGAGATCGCCGGTGGCGGGCTCGGCGGTAAGGGCGACGCTGCGTGCGAAGTTACCCGTGACGAGCGAGCCGATCCAGCGGCCCTGAACGCGGGCAGTGGTGGCGTCGCGGGCGATGACGCGGACATCGTGCCAGCCGTCGCTGAGCGTTCGGGTGTCAAAGGTGAAGACGCGCCCGGCAACAGGCGCGGTGATGGTCTGGCGAAGCACGCCATCGATGAGCAGATCGATCGCGAAGACGGTGGTGCCGACGGCGGGCGTGACGGACGGCGTGATCGTGATGGTGCCGCGGGCGGGCGAGGCGGAGATGCCGCTCGCCGAGACGACCGGGATGCGTGCAAAGGGGCGGGTGAGAGGGTCGCCGTAGAAGAGGTTCTGAAAGGGGAGGTACTGCAGGCTTCGGAAGTACGCGGCCCCGAGCGGCATGCCCTGGTAGTACCACAGATGAAGGCGGGCGTGGGGGAACTTGCCGGTGTAGTTGCAGGGCTCTTCGACGGTGCCGGCGGTGCCCGAGGCACCCTGGTCGATCCAGACGGTCATCTTGGTCTGGCTGGTCGAATCGAGCGTGCCGGCGTAACTGGTGAGGTGGTCGCAGAACGCGCCGGGGAGGATGGTCATACCGGAAGTGGTGATGTTGAGGTTGGCCGCGCCCGTCATGACGCCCAGGATGTCTGTGCGATTGGTGGGCAGGGGCTGGTTCAACTGCGTGGCGGTCGCGCCGCGATTGGTGAGGGCGGTGATGGTGCTGGCGAAGGTGGGTTGCCGAACGTTGCGGTTGCCGTCGGCGGTATTGTTCATGAAGTAGAACGTGCCCGCGGGCCGCGTCCCCTCGACGGCGACGGAACGGTCGATCATGGCGATGAGCGATTCGGCGGTGTTGCCCAGCGCCCCGGTGTAGCCGAGTAGGGCACCGATGTAGTAGCGCCGCGCCCCAGGCGTGGTCGTCGGATTGCCCAAGGAATAGCCGATGGAGGCGTCGAAGTAGCCGGGGGTGTCACTGGAGGAGAAGACCTGGTTGATCGTCTCCACGTTGGTGTTGGGGATGATGGTGGAGGTGATCTGGCTCATCGCGTAGCACGACGAGATGGAGAAGCGGTTGACGGGCGAGCATCCATCGTTGACCAACCCGCTGGCGGCGATGGCGAAGGTGGTGGTGGGGGCGAGGATGACGTAGTCGATCGAGGGGCCGATCTCACGCTGCGTGAGGGTGTCCTGGAAGGCGAGGCGCGTGGAGGCGATCCACTCGGCCCAGTTGGTGGCCCAGGAGGACATGTAGAGGACGTGGGAATCGGGAATGTTTCGGACGGTCTTGTAGTGGTTGCCCACGCGGAGTGAAACCGGGTTTGTGGGGTCGATGATGAGCAGAGCGTTTTCGGGTGTGCCCGCCAGCGCGGACGACGGCGCAGCGGCACCGGCGGCCAGTGCCAGCGCGAGCAGGTGATTCGGAGACCATCGCCTGAGTGCTCGGATCATGCCCTGTGCTGCTCCCTTCCAGAACCCGTCTATGGACTGATTGCGCGAGACTACAACATACCCGGTTAATGCCTACAGGCACAGGTCCGAAAGATGCCAGTTTTTTATCCCACCCGAACATTATCCGATATCGCGAGGCCTCCTCAGGCTTCGATCGGCGAGTTGCGCTCATTGGCTGCCAGCGGCTCACCCTGGACGTTCGTGCGGTGCAGGCCGGCCTGGATGGCGATTCGGGCGAGTTCCACCCTGTTCTTGGCGCGAAGTTTGAGGCCAAGGGACATTCGGTGGGCCTCGATTGTCTTGGCGCTGCGGAAGAGGATCTTGGCGATCTGGGCGGTGGTGTGACCCTGGGCGATCAGGGCGAGCACTTCGCGCTCACGGGGAGTCAGTTTGCCCAGTGGGCCCTCGTCGACGACTTTGGCTTTGACGATTTGCAGGTTCGCGGGCGATTCGAGTGCGCTGCCCTCGGGAATGGGGCGGCACACCGCCAAGACCAGCGTTTCGCCGCTGCTGCTGACGTAGGGACGGAGCACGGTGCGGCAGGGAATCCCGCGCCACGCGCCGTCCACGGCCACGGGTGACATCGTGGTAAAGGCTTGTTCAAGAATGACGGCGCGATCGGCCGCCATCTCCGGAGTGACCAGCGAGGAGACGGGTTGACCCACGGCTGATTCACTGGCCGAGATTGGCCACAATCCTGCCCCGCGGGAGATAGCGCGGAGGCGGCTCTGGCGATCAATGACGGCGACGTCGGTGCCCGAGTCTTCGAGCAGGGCCTTCCAGAGCACCTCTTCCGAGGGCATCTGGCGGCTGTGGGGCGCGGTTGATGACACTGGGCGGCTGTTCGCGTCCGAAGCGAGTCCGTTCTGCATGGGGCGATCCACCTCGTTCCTGTAGGCTGGACAAGAGCGTAGAACCGTGATTCCCTAGGTCAAGAACCTGAACTGATACCGGTTACAGGGGCTCTCTCAACGCGGGGCAGAACGCCTCGCGCCGTGCGTCTGAACGACTATTCGCTCAAACTCGGGTTTGAGTTCCCCTGATTTTTCCCGATCGCCAAACGATGGACTTCCCGGACGCGAACGGCTCGTGCGGGTACCGTTTGTGGTGCTTGCCGGGACACCATCGCGCTTGCCCACCTCGCCCGCGGACCTGATCGGGCCGGAGTTGTGCGAGCGGCTCGACACGCTCGATCTTGTTTCGCGCAAGGTCTTCTCGGGGAAGTTGCAGGGTGAGCGGCGGAGCAAGCGGCGCGGACGTTCGGTCGAGTTTCAGGAGCATCGCGAGTATGTCCCCGGTGACGATCTGCGGCACATCGACTGGAACGTGTTTGCGCGATTCGACCGACTCGTACTGAAGTTGTTTCAAGAGGAAGAGGACTTGAGTCTGATCCTGGTGCTCGACGCCTCGGCGTCGATGCTGGCTGGGTCGCCCTTGAAACTGCTTACGGCGGCGCGGGTGGCGATGGCGCTGGGGTATCTGGGACTCGTGCGGAACAACCGTGTGAGCGCGGTGGTGGTGGGGGCGCCAGGTGCAGGAGGCGCGGGCGGAAGCGACGCGCGGCTCGTGCCCCAGCGTGGGCGGGCGAGCGTGCAGCGGCTGGGAACGTTTCTGATTGACTCGGCGTTCGGTGCCGCCCGCAGCGCGAGCGCGAGCGCGGGACGTGACGGGGCGGATGGCGGGAGAACCAACGCGCCAGCGAGAGATTTCACCTCATGCATGCGTTCCATTGCGACCTCGCGACAGGGCAAGGGCGTGCTGGTGCTGCTGTCCGACTTGCTGATTCCGCCGATGGACGGGTATCAGGCGGGATTGCGCCTGCTCGCGGCACCGGGCGGTAGTGGGGGGCAGGGGGCGGCGTTTGATGTGTTTTGTGTGCAGGTGCTGTCGCCGGGTGAACTGGACCCGGCGAAAGAAGGCCGTGGCGCTGCGGGAAGCAGCGAACGTGGTGACGACACGACCGATCGTGATCGCGGCGAGCCCGGCGCACCGGCATCGCTGTTGGGCGATCTCGCGTTGACGGACGTGGAAACAGGCCGCGCGGCGGAGGTGACCATCACGCCAGCGCTCCTGGATTCGTATCGCGGCGCGGTGAAGCGATTCGTGGACCGCGCGGCGGCCTTCTGCACGGCACGCGGCATGGGACACCTGCTGGTGCCGTCGGACGCGGATGTGCCCGGGATTGTGCTGGATACGCTGCGGCGGCGCGGGGTGGTGGGATAGCGGCGTGAACCCTTCTCAACGGCTGCAGTGTCGGCGTTCGGGTGCTGCCCTCCATGGTCCACGGCGTGGTCGATCGGACCATGGGGCCGCCGCGCTACCGTCATGGCATGTCTACTTCACGCGTGCAGGTGCGGTCCGCGGCTCGGGCCGACGCGCCGCTCATCGTCGCGCTCATCGCCGAACTGGCCGACTATGAACGCGCCCCGGAGCAGGCCCTTGCGACGGTTGAACTCATCGAGCAGCACCTCTTCGGCCCGCGGCCCATGGCCGAGTGCCTGATCGGGCTGGTTGATGGCTTGCCGCAGGGCTTCGCGCTGTTCTTTCACAACTTCTCGACATGGATGGGCAAGCCCGGAATCTATCTGGAGGATCTGTTCGTGCGGCCCGCGGCACGAGGCGAAGGGCTAGGCAAGGCGCTCTTCACCGCCGTGGCCACCATCGCGGTGGAGCGCGGCTGCGGGCGCATGGACTGGATGGTGCTCGACTGGAACACGCCCGCGATCGACTTCTACACGCGACTGGGCGCGGTGGGGATGACCGAGTGGACGGGGTTCAGGTTGAGCGGGGAGGGGTTGAGAGCGCTCGGCGCGGCACGGGCATCCCAATCATGACTATGCAATTCGAATTGATGGTGTGCTGTACTGCACATTCGGCGGAATCGAAACGCCCATCTGTGCTGGCAGATCGATGATGCTCACGGCGGTGTCGGTTTGGCGGTCCGCCGACCAGAATCGTGCTGACATTTCTGCAAACGTCGCCATCACGCTCCACCGTGATTCTTTCGGATCGTGAGTGCCTAACGGCCCGTCAATGGCTTCGCCCCCAACGATCAGATGTCCCTCAGCGAAGGTCAGGCGCGTTGCGCAACTGACGAATCGATCACTCTTGGTGTCATTGGAGTTTCTCGTTGCGCCGGCTCTGTGCCAGCGACCTTGTCGCGATACCAGCAAACTGGGCCCAGAACAGATTTGGCGTATTCGGCAGGATTCGGTGCGCCCAATGTCGGGAACCCAGACGCGATGTGGCCGATGATCCGAGCGTAATTGCACGCCAGCACGGCGAAGCAATCGAAATCGCAGCGAAGTTCCAGCTGGCGCTCGAGGTCGATGCCCGGGATCGTTCCCCAGGCCGCAATCACTGAAGCCATCTGCGGGGACATGATCTCCTGTTCTGCTGTTTCGACGCGTTCAGCAATCGCCCGGATTCCGCGTGAGATCAGTCGAGCCTCGCCGAACAGATTGGTCAACTCTGGCCTATCCCATTCTGTCAAAGGCAGCGACCAACTCTCGCGATAGTCGAGGACGAGAGGCTGGTTGGGTTTTGAATGCATTGCATTCGCCAACTCTGCGAAAACTTTGGCAGCGTCGTTCGGCATCGGTGGAATCGTGGAGTTCATTCACGATTGTTACCCGCGAATCGTGGTGGACTGGTACACAGTTGTGCTGCACGGCGCGAGGCTTTGCCTCGACACAGGCGGGACGCCTGGGCCACCGCAGGACCTGAACCTCTCACCGCCCCAGCAACTTCCCCATATCCGGCAGCATGCCCTCAAGCCCCAATTCCCGCGCCTCGGCGTCCATCGCCTCTTTCATCCGCCCCTGCGCCATCGCGATCGCGCTATTGGTCGCCTCGGCAATCAGCGACCCGGCCAGTGACTGCGTGCGGGCATCGGAAGCCATGCCCACGATGAGTGCCGGGCTGAGCGTGACGTCGAGCACGCGCATGGTGCCGTCAACCGTCACGCGGGCGGCCCCGCCGCCGGCCTCGGCCGTCAGGCGCGAGGCGTGCATCTTCTCGCGCACGCGCTCCGCCGCGACCTTCAACTTGTCCTGGTTCTTCATCAGTCCCGCGAGCGCGGCCATCGCTTTGATGTTGTCGAACATGCGCGGAGGGTAGTGCAGTGAATGGCGAACGAATCGAATCGGCCCCACCCATCGCGCGCTGCACGGTATGGAAAGGTTGGTCGTACCATGCCCGCATGGAACACCGCGAGATGGGGCGAACGGGCATGCGCGCCAGCGTACTCGGCTTTGGCGGGGCCGAGATCGGCTACGGGCGGGTGCCGGTCGATGAGGTTGCGGCGATCCTGGGCGAGGCGCTCGATGCGGGGCTCAACGTCATCGACACCGCGGAGTGCTACCTGGATTGCGAGGAAAAGATTGGCGCGACGGTGAGCCACCGGCGCAAGGATTTCCTGCTGTTCACCAAGGTCGGGCACGCCGACGGCTATGGGCCCAACGAGGACTGGTCGATCGCGGGCATCACGCGGAGCATCGATCGCAGCCTGCAGCGCCTCAAGACCGATCGCGTGGACTTGGTGCAGTTGCACTCGTGCAACAGGGAGATTCTGGAACGCGACGACTACGCCTGCGTGCGGGCGCTGGAAGCGGCGCGGCAGGCGGGCAAGACGCGGTTCATCGGTTACAGCGGCGATGGCGACGTGGCCCTCGCGGCCGTCCGCACCGGGCGGTTTGATGTGCTGCAGACCTCCGTGAATGTGGCCGACCAGCAGGTGCTCGATATGGCATTGCCCGAGGCGCTGGCGCGGGGCATGGGCGTGATCGCCAAGCGGCCGATTGCCAATGCCGCGTGGCTGAGATCAAGCGTTCCCGAGGGCGATTACAGCTGGCCGTATTGGGATCGGCTGCGCGAACTGGCCTATCCGTGGCTGACGCTGGGCACCGCAGAGGCGGTGGGCGTGGCCCTGCGGTTCACGCTTTCGCAGCCGGGCGTGCACACAGCCATCGTGGGCACATCGCGGCGCGGGCGCTGGGCAGAGAACGCGGCAATGTTGAGCGCTGGGCCGCTGCCGGGGGCGGAGATTCAGACGATCCGGGCGCGGTGGCGCGAGGTGGCCAAGACCGAGTGGATAGGTCAAGTATGAACGATGGCGTGAACGCGCCGCGCATGGGGCTGTCAGAACACAGCGGCTGGCGGCTCCGTATGATCGGCCATGCGGGTCTTCTGGGCGATTGTGGGCGGACTGATCGTACTGGCGGTGGTGGTATCGATTTCCGGCGGAGGTCGAGCAGGCGCGGCCGCAGCGACGGGCGCGCCGATCGAGCGCGCAACAGTCGGCGGTCAACGCCAGGATTCTTCAGAATCCGAACGAGTGTCGTCGCCAGCGCGAGAGACACCGGCGGAAACACCAAGCGGACCTGGGCACACGCCACTCGCGGCTTCAGTGGCGCCCACGATCGAGCGGCCGCGGGATGCCGCGATCGAGCTGTTCGGTCCGCCGGAACCAACTGAGGAGGACCGGCACACAGCGGCGGACTCGCTCGAAGCGTTGGCCGCCACGGCGATAAACCAGCCCGAACCCAAGCCTGTCGTGTCGGATGCGCCGCCCGATCTGGCCAGCCCGCCCGTCGGCACGGGAGGCGAAGGCAAGCCCTTTGAATGGCCCGACGACCCGGCGTTCCCCCCGGACAAATATGTGGAATCCAAAGCCGTCCGGCGTGCCGACGGCGCGATCCTGCTCGACGATCGCTTCATCGTGCGCGGCGCGGGCACCGCGGACGATCCGTATCGCGTGACGTGGGAGTTGCTGGTCTCGGCGCAGGAGGTCTATCGCCCGCGGGCGGGGCAGAAGAAACTGCCCCGGCGGGTGACATTTCTGCACAACAAGCACGTCCGCCTCGCGGGGTTTGTCGCGTTCCCGATCGCGTCGAACAACCCGCGCGAGTGCCTGGTGATGCTCAACGAGTGGGACGGCTGCTGCATCGGCGTCATGCCCACGGCCTTCGACGCGGTGGAAGTGCGGCTGGGCAAGGCCGCGACCGCCGATCAACGGCTGGCGACGCACGGCGAACTGCGGGGCGTGTTCAAAGTAGACCCGTTTGAAGATGCCGGGTGGCTCATTAGTTTGTACCTCATGGACGATGGAACGCTGAAAGCGGATCAGTGACGTCCCGCGCGGACCGATAGAGAATGACCGACTCATGGATGAGCACACCAACAAGATTGCCGCGGACGCGTTGTCGCCGGTGTCGCCCTTTCAGGGTGCGGTGATTCAGGAAATGAAACCGGCCGGGCCCGCGCGCGCGGGCCCGGAGGCACGCGAGACCGACGGAGACCTGATCCCCCGCTGGCATGTCTTGCACTGCCGCAGCCGGCAGGAAAAGCGCGTGGTTGAGGCGCTTGGCGCGCAAAGGATCGCGTCGTACTTGCCGCTGGTGGCGATGGATCGGCGCTATGGGCACCGGCGGCGGCGGGTGGAGTTTCCGCTGTTCTCGGGGTATGTGTTCATGCACGGCCAGCGCTCGGATGCCTTCGCCCTGGTCGCGGGCAAACGGGTGGTGCGGGTGATCGCGGTGCCCGATCAGGATTCGTTCGCCGCGGAGGTTGGCCAGATTCGCGAGGCGCTGCAGCGCGGGGCATACCTTGACCCGTGCCCGACCCTTGTCGAAGGGTGGCGGGTGCGGGTGTCGAAGGGGCCGTTCGAGGGGATCGAGGGCATGGTGGAAGCCAAGCCCAAGCCCGATCGCCTGGTGCTGCAGATCGGCGTGCTGGGACAGGGGGCCACGCTCGATATTTCCGCGTTCGAGGTGGAAGTGGTGGGGCCGCCCGCCGGGGCCTTGCGGGGCGGTCGGTAGCGATGGTGCACGCCCACGCTCATATCCTTGCGTATGACCACGCCCAGCCCGCTGTTGGCTCGCCACCGCGCAGCGGGCGCGCTCATTGAACTTTACGGCCCGCCGGAGTCGGCTATCGATGTGCCGATGGTCATGGTCGATGCGGACTTGGAGTATGCGGCCATCCGCCGTGGGTGCGGGCTGATCGACCTGCCGAATCGGGCGACGATCGAGGTGCGGGGAAACGATCGGATCGATTTTCTCAATCGGATGCTGACACAGGAACTCAAGGGAAGTTCACCCCTCGCGCCGTTCACGGCCAAGCGCGCGTTCTGGTTGTCGCGCAAGGGCCGGATTGATGCGGATGTGCGGCTGCTGAACCTGCCCGATCGGTTGCTGCTGGATGTGGATGCGCACGCCGTGAAGCGCACCCTGGATGGGCTGTCGGCGTATGTGATCGCCGACGATGTGGTTCTCACCGATGTCTCGGCAAACACGCACCGGCTCGCGCTGCACGGCGTTTCAGCCACCGCGTTGCTCGCCCACGTTGCCGAACCGCGCAGCGGTTCAGAGCCTTCGAGTATCGCCGCCGACGGTGTGGCGTGTGTTCGAATCGCGGCTTCAGAGGTCATCGTGGATCGCGAGGATGCGACCGGCGACATCGGGCTGAACCTGACGGTACCGACGGCCTCGGTGGAAGCCGTGTGGGACGCGCTGCTCGACGCGGGGTTTCCGGAGCCCGCGCCCGATCCCACGCGGGCACCGCTCCCCCTGGGCCGACGCCCGTCGGTGGCACCGTTTCACCTGCGGCCGATCGGCTGGGCGGCGTTCAACATCGCGCGGATCGAGGCGGGGCATGCCATCTACAACCTTGATTTCGGGCCTGATTCGCTGCCGCACGAAACGTCGCTGTTGGAGTCGCGCGTGAGTTTCACCAAAGGGTGCTATCTGGGACAGGAAATCGTCGCGCGGATGCAGTCGCTGGGCAGTCCGAAGAAGCGGCTGGTCGCGCTGCGGTTGCCAGCGGCGGCGCGTTCAACCGGGAGCGACCCCACCGCCGAGGCGCACGTTCCCGTAACGCCACAGCCGATGACCGGGGCGGCACTTTTTCTGCCGCCGGTATCGAGTGCGGGGCCTTCGCTGAATCGCGCGGTTTCGCCATCGGATTGCGGCGACCCCATCGGCGCGGTGACCAGTTCGGCGATCAGCCCGATGCTGAGCGCCGCACCCATCTGCCTGGCGATGCTCAAGACGGCACATGCCACGGCGGGCCAAAGCGTCCTCGTCGAGTGCGAGGGCACGCTGCTGCCTGGCACGGTGCTGCCCAGCCTGTGCGCCTGGACGCGCTGAGAAACGCGACGTCGAATCCTCAGCTACATTCCTGGGCCGAACGCTCGCGAGGCGAGCGGTCGCGTCAGCACGCGCTGAAGAACGCCGCGATGTAGTCGCTCAGGTCATCGGGGTCGATGGTGCCGTCGGCGTTACCGTCGCAGCGTGGATTCGGCGGGGTGGCAAAGTACCCGGCGATGTAGTCGGAAAGATCATCGGGATCGACGGTGCCGTCGAAGTTGAAGTCGGCAGGGCAGAGGATCACGCCGTGAACGATGAAAGGGGCGTCGAGCGGCGCGTCGGAGGCGGAATCGGGCTTGCCCGAGTCGATCGCCGCTTGCCAGGTGCCGGCGAGGCGCTGGTGCAGGCCGTTGGCACCGGGGATCGCGCGGACGCCTGCAAGGGTGGCCGGGGGCATGAACGCGGCACCGTTGGGGTCGATGGTGGTGAGTTGGAAGTCGATCCAGTAGGTGCCGGCGGAGAGCGTGAACGAATCATCACCCCCCGGCGCGCCCAGCGCGGCATCGATGCGCCAGACGTGCCGCGAGGTGTCGGGCAGGCCGCCGATGGGCGTGACGACCGAGTTCATGGCGCGAAGCACGCCCGACCCGGTCGCGGAAAGCAGGCGATTGGTGGTGGTGTTGCCAAAGAGCAGTTCGGCCTGATCGCTTGCGGGCGATTGCCGCCACACGCGAATATTGACGGAAGCGAACGGTGACGCACCGGGGGGCAAGGGTGCACCGGTTTGATAGGCGTAGAGCGTAAGGGCATCAAGCCGCCACTTCTCTCCCGGGGGCACGACAAAATCATCGGCAAAGCGAAAGGCTTCACCCGCGTGGGCGTGAATGGAGAGGCCGATGAGGCCGTTGGCCTCGGTGGATGACACCGAGGGAACCTCGCTCCACACGAAGCCCGGGGGCGCGGGCGTGCCGCTGGCGGTGGAGCCGCCGGTGGCGAGTGCGGGCTCAGCGGGCGCGGGGCCGTGGTTGCTGAACAAGGGCTCGGTGGCGCGGGCTGCGGAGCCCGCGCACAGCACAAGCGCGAAGGCGACAAGCGAGAACTGGGGGCGTGAGGCGTGCATGGCATTCCCCTGGATGGCAACAAACCGTACAAGACTCAGGCAACAGCACCGCGAAACGTGGGCGAGTAGGACGGGAAGATTGTGCCGAGATTCGCCGAGTTGCCGAGACGTTCGGCGACGATCTCGGCCAGGATGTCGCGATAGTCGATGGTGACGCCAAGGTCGACGTTGGTCGCGGGCTGATTGGGCGAGAGGCCGGGCCAGTTGGCGATCACGCGGCCACCGGCGATGGCGTTGCCCAGCGCGAGCATCAGGCCGCCGTAGCCGTGGTCGGTGCCGATGGTGCCGTTCTGCCCGAGGCGACGGCCGAACTCAGAGAGCACGACAACGCAGACGTTGCGGCCCTTGCCCACGATGATGTCGGCATAGAACGCCGAGAGGGCCTTGGCCAGCGTGTCGATCTGGCGGAACATCGTCGCATTCGGGCTGGTGATGGAACCCGCCGCGTTGGGATCGCCCTCGTTGTTGTGCGTGTCCCAGCCGCCGTAGTCGATCGCGATCGCTTCGACCCCGACCTGCGCGTTGATGAGCGCGGCCGACGACTTGAGCGCGTGGCCCAGTTGCGTGGTGGGATAATCGGTGGGGTCGTTGCCAACCGGAATGGAATGGTTGTAGTTAGCCGCGCCGATGTCGTTGAGCAGTTGAATGGTCGCCAGCGTGTTGTCGGCGGAGGCGGCGAGCGTGCCGCCGAAGGCGTCATGCATCGAATCGATGGTGGCGCGGCGGGCGGGCTTGGTGGCGGTGGTGCCCGCGAGGCCATAGGCATCGAAGTTGGCCAGCGCTGAGCCGTTGGTGTTGTTCTGCAGGTCGGGAATCGGCACGGCCCGGTCGGCACCCAGCAGCGAGATGGGCAGGCCGTTAGCCACGCCCACGGCCCGCAGCACGGCGTCGGGGTTCATGGGCGAGGTCTGCGTCGTCAGGTGTCGCCCCAGCCAGCCCGTGCCGACGGTGGGGTCGGCGACCTTGGCGACCTCCATGAAACGCTGGGCGTCGAAGTGCGACTTGTTGGTGTTGGTGAGCCCGCTGGCCTGCACGGCAAGCAGTTTGCCGTCGCCGTATGCGGTCATCAGCGGCGCGAGCGCGGGGTGGAAGCCGAAGACGACCTGGCCGCCTGGGCCGGTGGGGCTGGCGAGCACGTTGCCGCCCGGCAGATCGAGGGCGGCATTGGTCCCCGACCCGGCGCAGTGAGGCGGATGGTTGAGCGGGCATTGGCGTAGTTGTTCTCGCTCCACGGGGCGACGACGCTGAGGCCGTCGACGCCGCCGCGCAGGTAGATCTGTACGATGACATCCTGCGGCGTGGATGAGTGCGATTCGGCGATGGAGACGCGCGGGAAGCACGCGGGGATCGCGAAGGCCGCCGCAGTCGAGGCGGCCATGAACCGACGCCTCGAGAGCGCGACGTATTCAGGGCAGGCCACATGGTCGCTGCCGGTGTGGGCGGAAGGAAGATCGGCGGCGTGGTCGAACATTCGATCGCTCCGGGAGCGGGGTACTGAGTGCTGAGTACGGAGTGCTGAGTGCGAGTTGTGTGCTGTGTGTTGTGCGTGTGCTAGTAGTACTGGAACGAAGGCGAGGCGAGGGCGAGCCCCAGGGCGTCACGCTTGTTGGTGGCCGTGAGGGTGCCGCCGGGCAGGAACGATCGCACGGCGTTCTTCTCGGAAGCGGGCCAGGTGCCGCCGAAGAGCGTGGCGTCGATCTTGTCAACCACCTGGTCGCGCGTGGTCTGCGAGGGGAAGAACGCGTTCACGGCGGCGGCGTCCATCACGACGCCGTTGATTCCGCCATTCGTGCCCGCGCCATTGGTCATCAGCGACGCACCAAAGTTCCAGCGCGGCAGCAGCAGGCCCGACCAGTAGATATCCGAATCCGGATACCCGTCCGGTGGCGACCAGTTGAATGGCAGGTGGCCGGTGTTGCGGTACTGGTTCTTCAGCGTCGCGAAAGCGGTGACATTGGCCGGGCCGGGGAGCGTGGCCCGCAGGGCGGAGGCGATCAGATGGAAGGGCCGCTTGAGGCGAAGCGAGGCGCTCGCGAGCACGTTGGGGTCGAACATCGCCCGCAGCATGTTCTTCACATCGCCCTTGGGCGTGGACGCGAGATACGCGGCTTTCACCGCGTCAACCACGGCACGCGGGCAATCTTCGCCCATGAACCGGCGGCACAACTTCGTGGCGATGAAATCAGCGGTAGCCGGGTGCGCGACGAGGATGTTGATGACCGTCTGCGCATCGGTCTGCCCACCGTTGGCACCGATCACCATGGGTTGATTCGGATTGGCGAGGTTGAACAGGGGCGAGAGGGACTTGGGGCCGTTGTCGTGGTTATTGGTGTTATAGCGGAAGGTGCCGGGTTCATTGGGCTGGGGCGGGTTGCGGTTCCACCACGTCCACCCCGTAAGGCACCGCGCGACCTCGATCACATCGTTCTGCGTGTAGCCCGAGGCGACGCTCATGGTGTGCAGTTCGAGCAGTTCGCGGCCGTAGTTCTCGTTCAGAAAGCCGTTGCGGGAAACGTCGTTGTCGAGGTAGTTGAGCATCGCCGCGCTGCGGGCCGAGGCGTTGACCAGCGCCTCGAACGAGCCCATCGCGTTGGGGCGGATGACCGACCGGTCGTCGATGAGTTTCAACCACACGCACTGATCGGTGTTGACATCGATGTTGAAATGGTCGCTCCAGAACTCGACCATCTTCTCGAATAGTTGCCGCTTGCTGAACGTGGCGCGGAAAATCGTGGCGTCGGTGACACTGGCGATGATGGGTGCCGCGGCCATGCTGGCCTGGGTCTGAAGGGCGAGGTTGGTCGCGTTGAGCCAGGGGAAGAGCCCCGTGCCCGCCGGCGCGGTGACTGCCGCAGCGACCGCCGGGTCTTCACCGGCCTCGGTCAGGTTCAGGTGGTATTCCAGGTAGCCCTGATAGCCCATCGACTGCGCCAGCGCCAGTTCGGCGGGCGTGAAGCCAAAGGTCAGCCGATCTACGAGTCGGCGGATCAGACTGCCCGGGTCGGCATCAACCGCGACGCTCGGTGGCGAGGCCGCCGCACGACGCGCAGGAGCGAGCGATGCGCCCGCGCCAGCGAGGCCAGCCAAGCCGCCGAAGAGCCTCGCGGCGGTGAGGCCGAACGCGCGGCGACGGGAGGGATCGGGAGGTGCCGAGCGCGCCATCGGGTGCGCCGGTTCGGCTCGCTCGCGTTCCACCGCGCTGGCGGTGCGCGAAGGCTCGATGGTGGCAGCCGCAGCGTGGTCGGGCGTCATGTCGAAGCCTCCCATGTGCGTGATCAGGCGAAAACAGCACCGATCACGCCCGATATCTGTAGGGCTAACGACGATGAGGGTAGCGGATTGCCGGAACCCGAACATTTCGGCCAGGGACACAATCAGCCGTAGGAGGGGCTGTGTCACTCCCCCAGCGGATCCGGCCGGAACAACTTCGTCTCCAGCGCCCACTGCCGCTCGGTGAAGTTTCCGCCGAAATCGATCGGCGTATCCCGATCGGGCCGCGCCGCGGCCAGTGCGATGAAGGTCTTGGCGTCAAGGTTGTCGAGCATCGCGACGAAGATCGCTTCGGGTGTCATCGGCGGCTTGGCGGCGCCAAACTCGGGCTTGTCGTGGTGGCTGATGATGATGTGCTGCAGCACCAGAATGGCATGCCGCGGCAGGCGCTGGCCGGTGAGGCGCATCACCTGCTGGGCCCGGTCGTGCAGCATGATGGCGCCGTCCACAAGATGGCCGAGCAGTTCACCCCGATCGGTATAGGCGAACGCGCGGTCGTAGATCAGTTCGCGGGTCTTGCCCAGGTCGTGCAGGAAGAGGCCCATGAGCACGATGTCGCGGTTGATCTTCGGATAGAGCGGGCAGATGCGATCCGCCAGTTGCAGCAGGTTCAGCGTGTGTTCGAGCAAGCCGCCGAGGTAGGCGTGGTGCATGCTCTTGGCCGCCGGGCAGCGCTTGAAGGCGTCCATCAGCGGCGCGTCGTCAAGGTAGATCTTCGCGAGCGCCTTCAGGCCCGCGTGCGCGATGGTGTCGAGCACGGCGACCAGTTCGGCAAACATCTCCTCCGGATTGCGGGCGCTCACAGGCAGCAGTTCCAGCAACTGCTGCATCGTCGGTTCCACCGGCTCGATGCGGTGGATGATTAGTTGCAGTTCGCCCTGGTACGCCTGCGTCTCACCCTCGACATCCACGAACCCTTCCGACGGCAATCGTCGAAAAGCGTCGGGCTCGATCGACCACATGCGGCCAGGCATTTCGCCGGTCTTATCGCGGATGATGGCCTTGAGGAAGGGCTTGCCGTTCTTGGTGCGGCCAAGTTGGGTGTTGGAGATGCAGAACACGCCGCTGATGTAGTCGGAGGGCTCGTAGTCTCTGATGAATCGGCGCGACGTGCCGGACGAAGGAAGTGGGGGCATATTGGCGAGTGTAGCGGGGTGCGGCTCGGACACGCCCGGCCTCCTGCGGCATTCGTATCGGGTTCACCCGAGGTGGCGGTGATTGACTTGTGCGCAGTGCAGAAGTTTTTCGCGCTTTGCGTACAAGGCCATTACCGCCCGGCTAAGGCCCCTGTCGCGCCGACCCTCCGACCCCCCCGGGCACATGCTCCGGACGCAAGTGGTGCCATCGTGGCGCATGTCATAGTTTGCGCGCAATCTGTATGCACTCGGGAACCACGGCACGACGCGCGTCGCGCGAAGGAAAGTGGGGGTGACCAAACTTTGAGGCAAGAAGGGATGTAGATGGGGGAGGAGGCGTAGCCGATTCGGAGAATCGGGGTACCCAAGGCATTTGCCACAATGCATAGTCACACCCAAGAACACTCCCTGACGCTCGGGCTGGGTTGGTCGCGCTACGCTCGAAACATGGGGTTGATCGCCCTTCGCATGCTGCTTGGGGATCGCGCCAAGTACCTGTCACTGGTGTGCGGGCTGGCGTTTGCCGTACTGCTCATCAGCCAGCAGGGGGCGATCTTCCTGGGCCTTCTGACGCGCTCGACGGGGCCGCTGCAGAACGTGAACCAGCCGGACTTGTGGGTGGGTGATCCGTGGGTGCGGTGGATCAGCGAGACGCGGAATCTGTCTGAATCTGATCTGAACCGCGTGCGGTCGGTGCCGGGTGTGGAGTGGGCCGAGCCGTTTTTCAACGCCCGGGCCACCTGCGACATGCCCAGCGGCAACATCCGATTCGTGAACATCGTGGGGGTGGATCGCGCCACCATGATCGGGCGCCCGCCTGAGGTGACCCGGGGCCGGCTTGAAGACCTGCGCATTCCCGACGCGGTGCTGGTGGAGGAATCGGGCCGGTCGAAACTCGAGAACATCGATGTCGGCGAGGTGCTCAAACTCAACGACAAGCGCGCCGTGGTCGTGGGTTTCTGCCGAGCCAAGCCGGGGTTTGATTCGCCGGCGCTCGTCTACACGACCTTCGAGAATGCGGTGCGGTTTGTGCCGCTTGGGCGCAACGCGATCAGTTTCATTCTGGTGAAGATGAAGCCCGGTCATGATCACATCAGCGTCCAGGCCGCGATCAGTTCGCTGCCTGATCTGCGGGCCTTTACCACCGAAGAGATGCGCGACCGCTCGATCGACTTCATCCTGAAGGAAACCGGCATCGGCATCAACTTCGGCATCACCGTGCTGCTGGGGATCGTGATCGGCCTGGCGGTGTCGGCAGCGATCTTTTACCAGTTCACGACCGAGAACATCCGCCATTACGCCGTGCTGCGGGCGATGGGCGCGAGCAGGCGGATGATGATCGGCATGGTCTTTCTGCAAGCCGGTTGGGCGGGGCTGGTCGGGTTCGGCATCGGCGTCGGGATCACGTCAGGCTTCTCGCTCATGTCGCGCCAGCCCGGCACCGAACTGGCGGTGATCTTCCCTTGGTGGATCATGCTCGGGTCGTTCGTGGGCATGATCGTGTGCGTTTCGCTCGGTGCCCTGCTCAGCCTGCATCGCGTACTCACGCTCGAACCCGCCGTGGTCTTCAAGTAGTTTCACGTTCACGAGTTCCGCATGATCAAGTGGCTCACCATCATTCTCGCTCTCGCCGGCACGGGCCTGGGGTTCTACACCATCGCGACCGTCGGCGACGACGCGCCGCCGCGCCTGCCCCCGGCCGCGCCGCCCTCGGTCAACCCGTTCGCCCGTGGCATCGCGGCGGGCGGGTCGGTTGAGGCGTGCTCGCGCAACGTGGCAATAGGCGCGCCCGAGACCGGGCTGGTGGTCGAGGTGCTGGTGCAGGTCGGCCAGGTGGTGCGCGCGGGCGACCCGCTCTTCCGGCAGGATCCGCGCCTGTTGGAAGCCGACCTGGTGCAGGCCGAGTCGTTGCTGGTGGTGGCGCAGGCCGAACTGGCGCAGTTGCACGCGTTGCCACGACCCGAGGAACTTCCGCCGCTGGAGGCCCTGCTGCGTGCCGCGCAGGCGCGGCTGGCCGACATGGAGGACCGCTACAACGACATGCTCGCGGCCCAGCGCCGCGGCGGCATCTCGCCCACGGAAGTCGCCCGCTCGCGCTTCGCGGTGGATGCCGCCAAGGCGGAGGTTGATCAGGCGGCGGCGACGCTGGCCCTGACCAAGGCCGGCGCGTGGGGCTCGGCGCTGCGGGTGTCAGAGGCAAAGGTCAAGCGTGCCGAGGGCGATGTGCGGGCGGTGCGTCTGCGGCTTGACCGATTGACGATCCGCGCGCCGCTCGATGCGACGGTACTGAAGCGGAACGTGGAACCTGGGCAACTGGTGGGTGGTGTGGCGACACCGTCGGGAGGGCTGTTGGTGCTGGGTGACCTTTCGCGGCTGGTCGTACGGGCACGGGTGGATGAAGAAGACGTGCCCCAACTGCGCGAGAACGCGAAAGCCATCGCCCGGGTACGCGGTCTGGCCCCACAAGACTTGGCCCTCAAGATGGTGCGAATCGAACCCCTGGCCATGCCCAAGATGCAACTCATGGGCATCACCACCGAGCGGGTCGATACCCGCGTGATCGAGGCGGTGTTTGAGGTGGTGGGGACGCCCGCAGCGCGGCTGTATCCGGGGCAGGCGGTGGACGTGTTTATTGACGCGGGGCCGTGAGACCGCTCCATCGCATTCGACTCGCTGGTGTTCTCATACAGCAGCCGGGTCTACGGCTATTTCCAGTCCATACTCCAAGTGCCGATGACCTCGCCACCCGGGGGACGCGGAGGCTGACAGTTTGGGGCGACCGACACCAGTAATGCGCCGTCTGCGCGACCGAGTTGGAAAATCCGGGAACCGACAAGCCCTTGGGGCGTCATAGTTTGTGAACCAAGGCCACTGAATCGATCGGGTTTTGTTCGGTGATGTGGATATCATCGAGGGCCGGTCGGACGGAGCCTTGGCGCGAAACGGGCCGATGTGCTAGTATGGGCGCAGTACGGAAACTCACGGCGGCCTGGATGTGGTCTGCGGATCACCCCAAGCCGTGCCTCGATGGGCATCGAAAGGAAGCATCCATGATCGTTCGACGAGTGATCGGAATCGGCGCAGCGGCTTTGATGCTGAGCGCGGCAGCGGGCTTGGCACAGACCAGCACCGGCGAGAAGGCTGCGGCTCCGGCGGCCAAGGCCCCCTCGGCGTCGACGGGCGATGCCCGGCGCGACAACCTCTTCAAGATGCAAAAGGCCATCTCGATCGAGATGAACGACACGCCCCTCGAGGACGTGTTCAAGTACATCGCCGATACGACCGGCGCGGATATCGAGCCGCTGTGGAAGTCCGAGTCGGAGTCGGACGGCTACGAAAAAGACACCCGCATCACCATCAACGCCAAGGCGATGCCCGCCCTGACGTTCCTTGAGAAGGTGCTCGAGCGGCTCGATGGCGGATCGACCGCAAACTCCTGGCAGATGAGCGTGGACGGGCCGATGCAGATCGGACCGAAGGATCGCCTGAACAAGTTCAAACGCGTCGAGATCTACGACATCAACGACCTCCTGTTCATCCTGCCCGTCTACGACAACGCGCCGAACATCGATCTGAATCAGGTGCTCCAGGCGGCTGGTCGTGGCGGCGGCGGCGGCGGGCGGTCGCCCTTCCGGGATAATCAGAACCGTCGTGGCCAGCAGGAACAACGCCCCGACAAGGAAGAGCGGGCCCGCGACGTCGTCAGCATCATCACCTCCATCGTGGACAACGAGCAGTGGGCCGACGGCGGCGGTGAAGGCGGCACCATCCGCTACCACGAGGGCACCCTCATCATCAACGCCGCCGACTACCTCCACCGCCAGGTCAACGGCTACAAGTGGTGGCCCAGCATCCGCCCGGGCGCGACCGCTGGCGCGCGGCGCTATGTGTCGCTCAACGTTGATACCTCGATCGGCCAACTCGAACGGCCCATCCGCACACTGCCCGTGACCGGCACCGTCGGCGGTCGTCCCCCCGGCGGCGGCGGCTGAATCGGGCTTGAATGAACTACGTTGAACCAGCCAGCCGCGCTCCTGCGCGGCTGGTTGCCTTTTGGGGGTGTGTGGTCCGGGTGGTCCGGCGGTCTCCGCCGGACGAAGGGCTCCTTCCCCCTTTGAACCGTTCGGTATGCTGGACGAATGACCACCACCCTCACTCCCCCGCTCACGGCTGTGGAAAAGATCGCCAGTCGCTTCGCAGTCGGGCCCGCCGGCGGAGTGGGCACCGGCGGCATCGTGCGCCAGGGCGACTTTGCCACCATTCGCCCCAAGCATGTGATGACGCACGACAACACGGGGGCCGTGATCCCCAAGTTCCACGAAATCTGGAAGCGAGCGGGAGTGGTCGAAGCGGCCAAGGCCCGCATCGCCGACCCGCGGCAACCGGTCTTCGCGATCGATCACGACATCCAGAACACCTCACCCGACAACCTCGGCAAATACGCCAAGATCGAGTCGTTCGCCAATCAGCACGGGATTGACTTCTACCCAGCGGGCACCGGCATCAGCCACCAGGTGATGGTGGAGCAGGGGTATGTGGTGCCGGGCGCGATGGTGGTGGGGAGCGATTCGCACTCGAACCTGTACGGGGCTTTGGGGGCCCTGGGTACGCCCGTGGTGCGAACCGACGCGGCGAGCCTGTGGGCGACGGGCGTGACGTGGTGGCAATGCCCGCCGGTGGCACGGGTGACGCTGCGCGGTCGATTGCGACCGGGCGTCGTCGGAAAAGATGTCATCGTCGCGCTGTGCGGGCTCTTTAATCGCGACGAAGTGCTGAACCACGCGGTGGAGTTTGTGGGTGAGGGGGGTGAGGGGGGGGTTGGGAGCCTGGAAGGCCTGACCATCGACCAGCGGATGTCGATCTCGAACATGACCACCGAGTGGGGCGCGCTCGCGGGGCTGTTTCCGTTCGACGACGTAGCCAAGGTGTATCTTCTGGATCGGGCCGGGTACTTCGCGGCCGATCGCCGGCCCGGTACGCGCCGCCCCGGCTCGCTGGGCGGCTACACGAAGGCCGATGTCGAGCGCTGGTGGGCATCGCGGCACGAAACCGCGGCCGATCTCGGCGCGCGGTACGCCATCGAGTTATCGCTCGATCTTGACAGCGTCGTACCCCACGTCAGCGGGCCCAATGACGTGAAGACGATGGTCTCGCTGCCCGCGATGGAAGCCAAACAGGTCAAGATTCACAAGGCGTGGCTGATGTCGTGCGTGAACGCCCGATACGAAGACCTCGCCGCCGCGGCGGCGGTGCTGAAGGGCAAGAAGGTGGCCGCGGGCGTGGAGTTCTACCTCGCCGCCGCGAGCGCCGACGTGCAGGCTCGGGCCAGAGGCGACGGCGTCTGGCAAACGCTGCTCGACGCGGGAGCAACCGAACTGCCGCCGGGCTGCGGCACCTGCATTGGCCTGGGCGCAGGCACGATCAAGGCCGGTGAAGTCGGCATCTCGGCCACAAACCGGAACTTCGAGGGCCGAATGGGCCATCGCGACGGACTGGTGTACTTGGGCTCGCCGGCGGTGGTGGCGGCGAGTGCCGCGGCGGGGTATGTGTGCGCGCCGACACGCTATGAAGACGCCAGGCCGCGGGGAACGGCGACGAAGGCGGCGGGCGGCGGAAGCGCAGTTGGTGGTGGTGGCGATGTACCCGCTCCGGCCACGGTGCTCCCGGGCTTCCCCGCATCGGTGCGAGGCCGCGCGTGGCTGCTCGATCGCGACAACCTGAACACCGACGGCATCTTCGCCGGCAAGCACACCTACAACGACAAACTGACGCCCAAGGAAATGGCGGCCGTGATCTTCGAGAACTTCGACCCCGACCTCCGG
Source organism: uncultured Phycisphaeraceae bacterium (assembly GCA_964588585.1). Lineage (GTDB taxonomy): Bacteria > Planctomycetota > Phycisphaerae > Phycisphaerales > UBA1924 > JAEUIX01. Next base: position 82,045 of record CAZPPX010000007.1, on the reverse strand, counting down.
GCAAAACTCCAGCCGGGCGATGTGATCGTTGGCGGTCTGAACTTCGGCACCGGCTCGTCACGCGAGCAGGCCGCGACGGCGCTCAAGCACGCGGGCATCCCCTGCGTCATCGCCGCCAGTTTCAGCGAAACCTACAAACGCAACGCGTTCAACAACGGGTTCGTGTGCTTCGAATGCCCCGAATTGGTCGCGTGGGCACGGCAGCAGGCGACTGCAAAGGTGGCCGCGCAAGAGATCGGCGCGATCGAGATTGATTACGCGAAGTCGACGCTGGTGATCGGCGGGAAGACGTTCGGGTTTCCGGCGTTGTCGCGGGTGGCCCAGGAACTGGTGGTGGCGGGCGGGGCGGAGGAGGTGGCGAAGGCCAGGCTTCAGAGAGCCGAATGACGGCCGCGCCGCGCTGAGGACCCGTCACGACCGAGTGACTTCCCGGCTGGCTTGGGGCAGAGTTGATTGCGTTCGGCGGTACGCATGCGATCGCCTGGTAGTGGGTCGGTCTGACCCACTACCGATCGCCTGTCGATCGCGCCAAGAAGTGAGCGTAGCGACTATCCTCGGTCATGCGGATTGCTCCCGAAGGCTGGCCGATCATCATCTCGATAGCGCTGGGGACAGCGCTGGTGGCTGCGCCGGCGTGGATGGCTTCGCCTTGGGGTGCCGGGGTGTTTGGGGCGGCTGGGCTGGTGCTGACGGCGTGGGCGGTGTGGTTTTTTCGTGATCCGATTCGGACGCCGCCGAAGGTGCTGGCGGATACGGATGTTTTCGTGAGCCCAGCCGATGGGCGGGTCATCAAGATCGACCGGGCCCAACTGCCGGCGGAGATTCGTGGCGAGCACACGGGCGAGTTTCAGCGCGTCGCGGTTTTTCTCAACCTGTTCAACGTGCATGTGAACCGCACGCCCGCGGCGGGTCGGATCGTGCGGGTGGCGTATGTGCCGGGCCGGTTCTTCAATGCCTCGCTTGATAAGGCCAGCGAACACAACGAGCGCTCGGCGGCGCTGATGATGGATGATCGCGGGAGGCGGATCGGCTTCGTGCAGATCGCCGGCCTTGTGGCGTGGCGGATCGTGAATCACCTGCGTGAGGGGCAGCGGGTGGGGCTGGGCGAGCGGTTCGGGCTGATTCGGTTTGGTTCGCGGGCCGAGGTGTATTTCCCGGATGGTGTGGAGATTGCTGTGCGGGTGGGTGAGCATCTGGTGGCGGGCGAGAGTGTGATGGCGCGGGCGGCGGTGCCGGCGCAAGCGACATCCGTTGGCGCGGCGGTTTCGCCTGCTGTCGCGGCGGTGTCCGCGTGACGCCTGAGGAACGGGCCCAGCGTCGGGAGCGTCTGCAGAAGGCGACGGTGCCGCTGCGGAAGTTGATTCCGAACCTGTTCACGACGGCGGCGATGTGCAGCGGGCTGGCGAGTCTGCACTTTACGACCAAAGAGGATTGGCCGAAAGCGATGGCGGCGATCGGGATGGCGGCGATTCTCGATGCGCTCGATGGGCGTGCCGCGCGGCTGCTGAAGGCGCAAACGCGCTTTGGTGAGCACTTTGATTCGTACGCGGATTTTGTCGCGTTCGGCGTGGCACCGGCGTTTCTGATCTATCGGTGGTGCCGGGGGGACTTGATGCTGGGTTCGTTCAGGCTGGAAGGGCCGCTGCTGATCGCGGTGGTGATGTTTGGGTTGTGCAGCGCGCTGCGGCTGGCGCGATTCACGGCGGCGCAGAGCAAGAAGAAGCCCGGGAGCAAGCCGAGCGAGTTTTTCACGGGGATGCCAACGCCCGCGGCGGCGGGGGTGGCGCTGATCCCGCCGATGCTGCTCTTGAGCGATGTTCAGTGGCGCGTGCCGACGGCGGCGGTGATCGGCTGGATGGTGATGATCGCGGCGCTGATGATCAGTCGGCTGCCGATGTTCTCGTTCAAGCGATTGCGGGTGAAGCGGACGTGGCTGATGCCGCTGATGCTGGCGGTGGGCATGGTGGTGGCGGGCTTCGTGCACGATGCGTGGCTGACGGCCTCGCTAGTGTGCCTGGCGTATCTGATGTCGCTCCCCCTGAGTTGGCGGCTGGCGAAGCGACGGGCGAAGGTGGATGTGGGGGGGGGCGAGCCGGATGCACTTGCGGCGGCGACGGGTTCGGATCACTGAACGGGTGCGGAGTCGGCGGTCGAGTCGCGCGCATAGCGGATCCATTCCAGACACAGCCCGGTGGGGGGCAGCGTCGGACCCGCTTGAGTGCGGTCGCGGCTTTCGAGCGCCATGGCGACCTGCTCGGGCGTTCGTTGGCCGGTGCCTACCTGCATCAATGTGCCGGCGATGATGCGGACCATGTTCCAGAGGAAGCCGCTGCCGGTGATGTCGAGCCGCACCCGCTCGGCACGCTCGCGGGTGATGCTGCAGGTGAAGATGCGGCGCACGGTGGAGAGGCGGCCGTGGCCCGCGGCGGCGAACGCGGCAAAGTCGTGCTCGCCGACGAGGTGAGCCGCGGCAGCGTTCATCGCATCAACATCGAGGCCGGTCGGGTGCCAGAGGTGGTGCACGCGGGTGCGATCCCAGAGCGGGCGGGTCTGGCCGCAATGGAAGGTGTAGGAGTAAGCCTTGCTGGTGGCGTCGCTGATGGGGTCGAAGTTATTGTGGGCGCGCGCGGCATCGATGACGAGGACATCGTCGGGGAGTCGGCTGTTGATGGCGGCCATGAGGCGGTCGGTGCCTCGCGCTGCGGGCCAGCCGGTGCCTTTCGTGGCGGATTCGCCTTCGGATGCGGCGCGGGGTTCGCAGGTGAAGGCCGCGACCTGGCCTTTGGCGTGGACGCCGGAATCGGTGCGGCTGGCGCCGAGGACCTCGACGGGTTCGCGCACGACGGAACGCACCGCCTGCTCGACCACGCCCTGAACGGTGCGGAGGGCGACGCGGCCGGCGCGGGTGGACTCGATGAGCGGGGTATCGGGGGCGAACGCGGCGCGGGTGGGTGGGGGCTTTGGTGCGTCTGCGATGACTGCGTGCGCCTCTGACACAGGCGGCTGGTCGGCAACATCGATCGGTGTCGGCACGGCCGGCGCAGGTGGTTCCTGCCTCTGCCAGCCGCAGAAGTTGGTGCCTTCGTACGCGATGGTCAGGCGGTAGCGCGGCACGCCGGGTCCTACTTGCTGACGCCCATGACCATGGCGCGCTTCTGGGCGAGAAACTTCAGGTGATGGTCGACATGTTCGATGTACATGGCGATCATCTCGGCGAGGGTGACCTTGCCACGCTGGTTGTGCACGCCCCATCGCGCGAAGGCGTCGTCAGGCAGAGTGCGGAGCCAGTCGCCCGTGAACTGGCGCAGGGCTTCGAAGAGGCGCACGACGAGGTCGAGATCAGCTCGCTCATAGGCGAGGTGCTTGGCCAAAGCGGTTTCGTCGTACGCGATGATGAGCGGGGGCGAGTCTTCGCCGGCGATGCGGCGCATGCGGTGGGTGGCGGCCAGGTCGCTCTCGAGCAGGTGAACGACGATCTCGCGGATGCTCCAGGTGTTGGGCACCGGGTGAGCGTCGAGTTGGGCGGGGGTGAGGCCCTGGATGGCTGGGCGGAGGAGGTGGGCCCGGGCCAGATAGTGGTCGATGGTCGCGTGCTGGGAAGGCATAAGCGAGCGTAGTCGAGCGGAGGCAGGCGAACGGTGTGGTTCGGTGGCGGACCAGTGCATGTGAAGGCCGCGCGGTTGCCTAGGCCTCGGGCGGAGGCTTCTCGCTGAGACTGCGTGTGAACCCGAGAACTCGGCGTGCCAAGGGTGGGCAACCGTCCGGGGCTTGCTCGCGCCGCGTCGGCTCCCTATGATCGCTTCACCACACGGGGTGTAGCGCAGCTTGGTAGCGCGTTTGACTGGGGGTCAAAAGGTCGTGGGTTCAAATCCCGCCACCCCGATTTGCCCGGTTTTCCGCATGGGAAACCGGGTTTTTTCATGGACTGAACGGCCCGTTTTCACCTCACACAAACGCATCGGGGACACGCTGGGGACACGTTCGCCGGTGAAGGCGGCATTTGGCGCGATGATACGGCCCCATCCACCAGCCTTTACCATGTGCCCATGAGGTACGTCGTCTCAGGCACAGACCAAGAAACCCACCAGCCCATCGAACTCACCGTTGAGGCGGCGGATGTACCTTCGGCAGCAGCAATGGGCACCAAGCAAGGGCGTGGCGGTGGCCGGTGTGCGTGCCGTGGGGCGACAGCCCCACCAGCCATGCCCACCGCACACAGGCTCCGCCTCCGATGCGCTCTGCCATGAACGCTCCTCCGAAGTCGAAGAAAAAGGGGTGCGGTCGGTTCTCGTCGGTGCATCGGATGAAGACTTCACACGCTTCCGCGATGGCGGCGCGCCTGTAACCAGCCGGGCGAGGTCCGGGTCGCCGGGAGGGATGCCGGGGCCGGGTGCTCCCGTCGGGGCTGAATTTGCGCCGCCTGCACCGGATTCTGCGATGGTTCGAGTCCCGCCGGTGGCCCATTGAGTAGACGATGCGGCTCAGCACGGCGGGCCGAAGTACGCCGCGATGTAGTCGGCCAGGTCGTCGGGGTCGGTGTTGGTGTCCCCGTTGAAATCGCCCTGGTCGCACGGCGGCACCGTGAAGTAGCAGGCGATGTAATCGGAGAGATCGTCAGGATCGACGTTCCCGTCGCCGTTGATGTCGGTCGGGCAGGTGTTGGGGCATAGGTCGTCGCCCTGCACGGGCGTCACGGGTGGGGGCGTCACGCCCGGTGCCAGTTGCACCACGCGGATGTCATCCCAGAACACGATGCCCGATGCGGGCAGGTTGTTGTGGAAGTGCGCGAGCGTGATCTTCAGGCGGTTGGGTACGCCGTCGAACAACGGGTTGTAGGGCCGTTCGTCGGGTGGCGCGCCCACCATGAAGTTCTGGATCTGCTCGCGCGCCACGGCAATCGGCCACACCGCGCGATACAGGACCCACTGCCCGCAGGTGTGACCGGTGATGTGGTACACCGTCGGCCCAACGTTGCCGAAGGGGTCGATGGCGATGTTGTCCTGGTTGGGGTCAGCCGCGCCCTTCATCGTGATCTTCATCGCGGCAAAGCCGGGCCCGTCGATGGGGTGGCTCTCGGGCACCAAGAAGTAGCCCTCGACAACGATGTCGCCGCCGTTGACGAAGTCGATCTGCACGTCATAGAACGGAAACCCTGGCGCGAAGAAGTTTCGCGTATCCGTTGAGAACGAGCGGAAGCCTTCGGGCGAGGGTGCCGTCACCTGCACGCAGCGCTCGCCCGTGCGGGCGACCACTTCGGGCAGAATACCGTCACCATTGCGGCGATAGATGCATTCCGTGGGGTCCGAATGGTTGTGCCACCCCTGAGGCTCAATGGCGTTTGGGTTGTTGAACAGCGGCGTCTCGAAACTCGGGTTGTTGATGCAGTTGTCGGGCTGCACGCAGGGCGACTGGGCGAGCGCCATCGAGGCCGCGCTGCCGGCGAGGAGGGCGATCACAATCGATGACCGGGTCTTCATCCTTCAAACTCCCTGAAGAGGCGTGAGGCCGAGTGGCCAGAGGGTGTGGGGGTGGGGGGAGAGCAAGTGTGCCCGCGCTGCGCCGGAATGACGGGCCTGCGAGCGAAGTAAGCCCTTACATTGTGACCGATTCCGGATCAGTCTGCAACCAAAAGTTGCCCCTTTTCGCGCGAATGGTCAGAAATACGAACCGATCCCGAACGCAAGGGCGACTCAACCCTTCACTGCGTCCGCCGCCACACCCTTCACAAACGTCCGCTGCGTAAGCATAAACAGCACAAGAATCGGCGAGATCATCATGGCGCTGGCCGCCATCAGAAGGTTCCAGGGCGTGTTCCCGGCTTGGCCCTGGTACAACTGCAAACCGCGAGCGAGGGTGAACTGGTCCTGATCGGTCACGAAGATCAGCGGTCCCAGAAAATCGTTCCACACATAAATGAAGTGGAAGAGCGCCACCACCGCCAGCGCCGGTTTGCTCAGCGGCAAGATCATCCGCCAGAAAATGGTCCAGTGCGAGCACCCATCAATCCGCGCGGCTTCATCCAGTTCTGCCGGCAAGCCCAGGTAAAACTGCCGCAACAGAAAGATGTTGAAGGCCCCGCCGAACCACGCCGGGAGCCACAGCGGCTTGAGCGTGCCCATGAGCCGCAGCGACCCAAACGTGGGGAGCAATCCAATCTGCTCCATCACGCCATCAAGCCCCCGAAAGACGACAAACAGCGGGGCCATGATGACCGGAAAGGGGATCATCATTGTCGCCAGCACGAGCGCAAAGACCGGTCCGCGGCCGCGCCACTTCACACGCGACAGGCCATAGGCAACCATCGCGCTCGACAGGGTCATGCCCACCACCGACAGCGCCGCGACGATCAGCGTGTTGCGCAGATACAGCGGAAACCGCACGGCCGGATCGTTCCACACGGCGGAGTAGTTCGCCGCCGCCTGCCGGGCTGAGCGCGTCAGCGCAGCACTTTCGCGCTCGCGGATCAGCCGGTCGCGTTCTTTGATCAGTGCGCCCGGCGACTCGAACTTGACCACCGACTCGTCAGGGGCGGTGTACCGGTCGTTTCCGTTGGCGGCCGCGGCTTCGAGGGCCACGAGCAGGGCCGGATCGGGCGGTGCCACGAGCAATCGAATCTGCCCCGACGCCGCCTGGGCTTCGGGCTTGACGGAGGTGGCCAGCATCCACACGAGCGGCAGAATGAATACTGACGCGAGCAGGATGAGTGCCGCTTGGAGGGCGAGACTGGTTGTGTGTGCGCGGGCACGCATTTCACCTCTCCGAAGGTTCCAACTACTCGCCTGCGTGACTGCCTGTATAAGTCCGGCTTGACAGAGGTAGGAGTGGGGTTTGGGGGGCCACGGGGGGAGCATACCGGGTTGCGGACTGCCTGAACCGAACGCGGGCCCACTCACCGGCTTCAAACGGGCCCTAACTCGCGCGCGAAAGCACTGTTGTTCGGATGAAATCGGAGATGGATCGGAACCCCTGTTGGCGGGCCAGCGTTTCTAGACGCAGGCGCTCGAAGGCCGTGAGACGGATGTTCACTTGCTCGGAGCGCTTTTCGTCGGAGGCTGGGGCGGGGCGAGGGTCGCCGCATTCGAGCATGGTCGCGAGCACCGCCACGAGCGCTTCAGTCGCCATTGACGCGCAGGCTTGCACGGTCTGACCGTCGCCCATGACATAGGGAAACTCGACCCATGAGCCAAAGTAGCCGACATCGCGTTCTGGGCGAATGACGATGGTGTACTGCCGGGCGAGCCGAACGGCCTTGGCCAGGATCGCCGGGTCGAAGGGGTGGTCAATCCGACTTCGTCGGCTCTTCAGGTTCGGCGATCGCTTTTTCGACTTTGTGTTTGTAGACATGCTTCACGCTGCCGTTGTGGACCGGAACCGACACTGTCGGTCGTGAAGGCCCTCGGAAGATGTGATGTGAACCGGAAACGTGGATGCTTGTCCAACCATGTTCAAGCAACATCTGCCGGATAACGCCTGACTCTCACAAGCACAGAGTGCGCGAATGTCAACTTTGCAGTATACGAACGGCGATGAATGCGCAGAATGATGCCGGAAGAAGGTGCAGAATCACCGGCAGGCATCAACGCCCGTGGCATCAAGGCATCTAGTTTCGAACACCGCCGCCCCGCACGATCCCCAGCACATCTGCCCCATGATCGGCGTGGTACGAACTCCGCACCAGCGGGCCGCTCTCGACGACCTTGAACCCCAGTGCCAGGCCTTGCTCGCGGTAGCGTTCGAACTGCTCGGGCGTCACGAATCGCTCGACGGGCAGGTGGTTGCGCGTGGGCTGGAGGTACTGGCCGATGGTGAGGATGGGGAAGAAAGCGGGCAAGGCATCGGGCGCTAGGCACTGGGCATTAGCAGAGGGGAGGGCCGTGCCTTCTACGACATCGTTCATCAGTTCCAGCACTTCGTCGTCGCGCTCGCCGATGCCGACCATGATGCCGGTTTTGGCGATGACGCCCTGCGCTTTCACGCGGCGGAGAAACTCGATCGATCGCTCGTACTTCGCGCTCGGGCGCACCGCCGGGTGCATGCGCCTCACCGTCTCCAGGTTGTGGGCGATGATGTCGGGCTTGGCGTCGATCACCATCTGGAGCGCCGCCCAGTCACCCAGAAAATCGGGCGTGAGCACTTCGATGGTCATGGTCGGGCACGCGTCGCGCGTCCGCACGATGGTCTCGGCCCAGATCGAGGCGCCGCCATCGGGCAACTCATCACGGTTCACGCTCGTGATGACCACATGCATCAGCGCCATCAGCCGCAGGCTCTCCGCCACGCGCCGCGGCTCATCGCGATCGAGCGTCGGGGGTTTGCCGGTCTTCACGTTGCAGAAGCCGCACGCGCGGGTGCAGGTGTCGCCCAGGATCATGATCGTCGCGACGCCGCGGCCCCAGCACTCGCCCATGTTCGGGCAGTTGGCCTCTTCGCAGACGGTGTGGAGGCGATATTCGCTGACGATGGACTTGAGCCGCTCGTAGCCCGGGCCAGAGGGCACCTTGGCCTTCAGCCAGGGTGGCTTGCGCTTGGGTGCCGCGTGGTCGATCGCCCCGCCGGTATTGTTCAGCACCATCTCGGATAGGCTGAACGCCGGCGAAGGCAGGGAACGGGCCGTGTCGCCCCCGAGCGGGCGGGGATGGCGAGCCAGCGTTCGGGCGAGCGCGTCAGGGACGGGGCCGGGGGGAGGGGACATGCGGGGAAGGATAGGGAGCGGGGCTGCGGACGATCAGATGACGCTAGGTGTTTCGGGAGGTCGGAGCGGCAGCACCCTGGCTCGGGCAGCGGCGGGGGACACGACCACAATGGCACCGTTTGCCAACTCGGATTCAAACTGGTGAGCGCGTTCGCGGTGGTGTGAGAGCCCGTCATTGCGCAGCCGTGAACACATACCGGCCACCGCCAACGCGCACGACGAGGGCATCGGGTTCGTGGCCGATGAGCACGATGCCATGAGCCTGCGCGATGGGCTGCCCGCTTTCGCGCACGCTCGCAGGGTCGCGCGTGGGAATCCACACTCGGGCGGTGCTGTTGGCGGGCACCTCGACGGTCAGATGAAGTTGGTCGCCTTGCACGTCCCAATGGGTCGCGATGCGGCCGCGGACAGATTGGAACGTCGTCTTGGCCCAGGTCAGGCCGCCGCCGATCCGGGGCTTGATGGTGATGCGCTCAAAGCCGGGCGTATCGGCACGGATGCCCCCGACGCCTGAGAAGAGCCACGCCCCGCAGGAGCCGAGCGCGTAGTGGTTGAAGGAGTTCATGCCCGGGTCGTTCATGCCACCATCGGGGGTCCAGCCGTTCCAGCGCTCCCAAATGGTTGTCGCGCCGTGCTTCACGCTGAAGAGCCAGGAGGGGAACTCGTCTTGCATCAGCAGCCGATACGCGGCGTCAGGGTGGCCCACATCATCGAGAACCGGCAGCAGCAGGCCGACGCCGATGAAGCCCGTGCTCAGTCGCCAGTTTCGGGCCTTCAGATCGGCGAGCAGGTGGGCCTCGAGCATTTCGGGCTTCACTGGGCCGGTTTCGGGCACCAGGTTGAATCCCAGCGTGAGCAGATAGCCGGTCTGGGTCTTGCCCGTGACGGTGCCGTCGGCGGCGATGAAGCGATTGGCAAAGGCGTCGCGAATCTGGGCGAAGAGTTCGCGATACCGATTGGCCTCCGCGCCCCGGCCGAGCGCGGCATACGCCTCGGCCAGCAGCGCGGTGGAGCGCGCGAAGAATGCTGTGCCGATGAGGTCCTTGGGCGTATCGGCATCGATCGACAGCCAATCGCCGTAATCGTTGCCGCGGTGCTTCTCTCGGATCAGGTCGTTGCTGTGCGCTCGGCACCACTCCACCCAGCGCGTCATCGAATCGATGTTCTGTTCCAGCGCCCTCTGGTCGCCATACGCCTGGTACATCGCCCGCGGCACAATCGCGCCCGCATCCGCCCACGCCGGGGTGCCATAGTCCAGCCCCTTCATCACCGGGGCCACATCGGAGTGTGCGCCGTCCTCGCGCTGGGCATCGCGCACGTCGCGCATCCACTTGGTCATGAACGGCGCGACGTTGGCCACCATCGCGGCGGTGCCGATGAACGCCTGGGCGTCACCCATCCAGCCCATGCGCTCGTCGCGCTGCGGGCAATCGGTGGGGATGCTGAGGTAGTTGCCGCGAAGACCCCAGACGATGTTGGAATACAACTGATTGAGCCGAGGGTCTGAGCATTCGAACTCGCCGGTTTCGGGCAGTTCGGACCCCAGCACCACCCCCCGCACGGCGTCCTTGTCCGGCGGCGTCGTCAGCCCGCTCATCTCGACATACCGGAATCCGTGGAACGTAAACCGTGGCTCCCACGTTTCGCCATTCGCATCGCCCCGGCACACATAGGTATCGGTGGCTGCCGCGCCGCGCAGGTTGGCGAGATAGAGCGTGCCGTCGGGGTTGAGCATCTCGGCATGGCGAAGCGTGATGACCGTGCCCGCCTTCTCTCGCACGCGGATACTCGGCACCCCCACGATGTTCTGACCGAGATCAAAGACCCACCGCCCGGACTGCACCTCATTTGCGGAGACGGCATCGACGACCGAGAGCATCCTCACGGGCAAGTCGGGCTGGGCTTCCAGGCGGCGAACCTCCTTGCGCGTCGTCACCGCGGCCCAATCGCGGTCGCTCGTCGTCTTCTCGCACCAGTGGTTGATGGCCAGATGCGCGTCGTAGACCTCGCCATCCATGATGTCGGCAGCGATCAGCGGCCCGTCGTGGCGCTTCCACTGGTGGTCAGTCGCGATGATCTGCATCGAGCCATCGGCGAACGTCATCTCCAGTTGGGCCAGCAGAGCGGGGGTATCGCCGTAGAACGCGCGGGCGTGAAAGAGCCCGGCCCGGCCTGAAAACCAGCCCGGCGCGACGATCGCACCCAGCACGTTCTCGCCGGGCACGAGTTTGTCGGTGACGTCAACGGTCTGATACTGCACGCGCTGGCAGTAGTCGGTCCAGCCGGGGGCCAGGGCATTGGCGCTGGTGGGCTGGCCGTTCAGATACGCGTCGTACACACCCAGGGCCGTCGAATAGAGCCGGGCGTGCCGCACGGGTTTGTTCACGGTGAACGTGCGCCGCAAGTAGGGCATCCGCGAGGCGTTCAACATCGCGGTGGCGTTCTCGGCGGCCTCGGCACGCATCGCGACGCCCAGCGGCCCGCCCACGCGATACTCGACCGTGAGGCGTTTCTTCACGCCGAACGCCGGGTCGCCGCCCATCGAAGCGTTGCTGGCGACGATGGGCTTGCCCTCGCGCACGAGGCGGCGCACGGCGTCGGTGACGTCCACACGCACCTTGCCATCTTCGGTGAAGTACGCGGCGCTGTCGATGAGGAGGTCCGCGACTGGCTTGGCGTCGGCATTCACCCACTGTGCGACCCAATCGGAGGGCGCAAGCAGCCCCATTTCCCATGTGGCGGGCTCGCTCCACGGGCCAGGCGTGCCCTCGTTGTCCCAGGCCATGACCTTCCAGTGGCCCTGCTGGCGCGAGGCGAGGGGCTTGCCGGCGTAGACAATGCCGACGGCGCGGCTGGAGGGAACCTTGCCTGAATCCCACAGGTCGGCGTCGTCCTGAGCCAGTCGCTCGGCGGTCGAGGCCACGAGCACGCGGTACGCGGACTGGTCGGCACCGCGCTTCGTGGAGGAGACTATCCAACTGAGCCGGGGGTGGGGCTCGTCGATACCGAGCGGTTCGTCGAGGTACTCGCAGCGGAGTTCGGTTGGATTGACCGCAGCGGTTTCCCGAATGTTCCATGGAACTTCGCGAATCGCTCTGCTTCGACTACCCGAAAGGCTGGACGCCCCATGCAAGCACGCAACGAGTGAAGCCGCGAGAGTGGCACTCCAAGTCATGGGAATCATGGCCACAGTTTAACCGACGATGATTGACCCGAATGGAAATCGTCAAGTAGTTCGACTTGCCCACAACGAGAGCACGAGCAACAGGTACAGCCGCTGTGAGTGGTCGCCCTGCACGAGTCCCGATGGACCCGTGCCCAGGTGCTCATCGAGCATGCGGCGGATGAACGCCCGGTCGAGTTCGATGCCGAGGCCCGGGAAGGGGTCGGTCGCGCACAGGCGATCGAGCAGGAGCGTCTTGAATCCGCCCTGATCGGTGCGGAACCACTCGCCGATGGGGATGGCGAAGCCGTGCTTGGGTCGATCGACGAGCGACGGGGGTAGGTACTCGGTGGCGAGGTCGCGGAGCAGGCCCTTGGTGCGGGCGGCGCGATCGCCCGCAAGCGTGTGAATCGGGGCCTGGAGCGCGAGGTCGGTGACGCGTTTGGCGAGGAACGGTGCCCGCACTTCGACGGGCACAGCCATCGAGGCCGTGTCCACCTTGCGGAGCAGGTCTTCGGGCAGGTAACGTTCAAGGTCGAATCCGACGGCCTTCGACACGTTGGGCGAGTTCCGATCGGTTGGCAGCGGCGCGTAGAGCGGGCGCAATTCGTCGCGCGTGGCCGAGGGAACAAGTCGGGCGAGGAGGGATCGGGGAAAGATCGAGAGCAGGTCGGGATAGCCATCGTGGGCAAGGGCGTCGACGAATCGCGCGCGGCGTGCGCGGGTGGAGCGCGGGTCGGGCCCGGGGCTGGGCCAGACGGATGCGGCCAGCGCCGCAAGGGGGCGGAGCGCGATGAGGCGGCCGAGGTAGTTGGCCGCGCGGTAGCGGTCGTAGCCCAGGAACAACTCGTCGGCCCCGTCGCCCGCGAGGGCCACCTTGGCGGCATTGCCGACGGCGGCGCTCACGGCGTGTGTGGGCAGCAGGGACGAATCGCCGAAGGGCAGGCCGAGCGAACCGATGAGTTGGGTGAGTGTGTCGGCGGTGATGGAGCCCGAATCGAGGATCGAGTGGGTGAGGCCGAGGTGCTTGGCGGCGGCGGCGGCGTGTGCTGATTCGTCGTACCCCGCGCCTGCCCCGGTGTTTGCTCCGCCCGACATGCGGACGGTGAAGGCGTGGATGTCTGGCCGCGCGCGCTGGGCGAAGGCCGCGACGAGCGAGGAATCGATGCCGCCGGAGAGGAAGACGCCTATAGGCACGTCGGCATCCAGGCGCGATTCGACGGCGGCCGCGAGGGCCTCGCGAATGGCGTTGATCGTTGTGGGCTTGTCGCGGGGCCTGCGGAGCAGGGCGTCAGCAAATTGCGGGTCACACTTGTCCACTGCCGACAGCTCGTAAATCGTCGCGTGGTCAAACACCACGTCGGTGGCGGCGGGGTCTTCATGCGCGCCCAGGCCGAAGTGCCGCATCGAGAATGGGGGCAGCGACTCCACATGCGTGAATGGCAACCAGGGGCCCCAGCCGAACCGCAGCCAGTCGATCAGGCCCTCTCGCGCGGTCGGACTTTCGCCCGCAGGCGTGGGCCACAGACGCGGCAGGGCCGCGGGCGAACTCGCGAACGCGATGAGCGTGGTGTCGCACGTGCCGGTGGCGCGATCAACCCGCAGATAGAGCGGCTTCTCGCCGAACGAATCGCGCGCCAGCGTGAGCGAGGCCGCGGCTCGGTCCCAGATGGCCCACGCGAACATACCGTCGAGTTTGCCGGCGAGATCGAAGCGCCATTGCCGCCAGCCGTGCAGAAGCACCTCGGTATCGCTGTGATGGGTGGCGAACTCGTGCCCGAGGGCGTGAAGTTCCTGCCGCAGGGCACGATGGTTATAGATGCACCCGTTGAAGATGGTGGCGACGAGATCGGTTCCCCATGAGGATCCAGACGGTGGACCAGGCGTCCCGCCTGTGTGCTCGGGCCCGCCGCGCGATGCGCGAGGTGAAGCGCTCACCATCGGTTGGGCACCGCCCTTGTGGTCGATGATGCTCAGCCGTCGGTGCACGAGGGCCACATCCACCACCGCGCCGTCGGCGCGCACGGCACGATCGCGGAAGCGGCCGTGGCCATCGGGCCCGCGGGTGCGGATCGAGGCATCGAGCGCGTCCAGCCACGACTCTGGGATGGCCGCTTCTACAGGCCGCGCCAGCGCGGCCGACCGGGCGTCGCCATCGGTGGCCGCAGTGATGCGCAGAATGCCCGCGATGCCGCACATGGAGAGAGCGTAGTGGCGGTCTGAGTACCGTGGCACAGGCGTCTAGGGGGGCCGCCTGTGTTTGCCGCGCAGCGGCGACCGAAGGGCTTCCGCGCGGTTGCCCAACGTGCGGCTTCGCCGCAACACAGGCGGGACGCCTGTGCCACCAAACCATGTGAACCGTCTAACATCTTCCCGGAACGCCCGCACGGTCCGAAGACCCGGCGCGTGCAGCACCGCCACGATCAGGAGATTCCGCGATGACCGTTCGTCCACTCTCAGCGATCCTTACCGTCGCGGTGCTCGCCGCCGGCACCGGTTCATCGCTCGCGCAATCTACGACCGCACAACCGGTCGCCTCGGCCGGTTCGCCCGCCGCGGCACCCGCCGCGCCATCGCTTGAACAGTTCTTCCGCATCCGCGCGCCGGGCGTTCCGGCCCTTCTCCCCGATGGCTCGCTCCTGCTTCGCGATTGGCCCGACGGCGTGTGGCAGGTCTATCACCTCACGCCCGCGAAGGACACTGCCGCGCCCGGTGGCCTGAACTATCAGCCCGGAAAGGCCACCGCCACCAAGGTCACCAGTTACCCCGATGGCGTGGCCGACATCACCGTTTCGCCCGATGGCACGGTCGCCGTGCTCATGCACTCGGTTGGTGGGAACGAGAACACGCAACTCACCCGCATGGACCTTGCGGGACTGGGAGCGAGTGGTGGGGTGGCACCGGCCCTCAAGCCCATTCTGGCCAACGCCAAGGCGCAGGCGTCGGTCAACTGCTGGCTTCCCGACAGCCGCGGCTTCATCTATTCCGCCAACGCCGACAGCCCTACGGACTTCCACCTGTATCTGCACGATCTGAAGACGGGCGCGACCACGCGCATCCTGGCGCAGGAAGGCTCCTGGTCGGCGCGCGACATCACGGCCGACGGCACCCGCGCCATCGTGCAGCGCTACTTCTCCGAGTCCAGTTCCATCGTCTACGAACTCGACGTCAAGACCGGCAGCCTCACCGACATCTCCATCAAGCCCGAGCGCGGCACCGCCGCGTGCCAGCCCATCGGCTACATGCCCGGCGACAAGGCCGTGCTGATGACCTCCGACTACAAGGATGGCCTTTCGCGGCTCTTCGCCCGCGACCTGGCCACCGGCACGGTGACCGAGCCCATCCCCGCCCTTTCGAAGTTTGAACTCGACGGCGCGGGGATGAACAACGAGAAGACGCTGATCGCGGTGGCCGTGAATGAGGACGGCTACGGCACGCCGCGCATCTATTCACTGCCCACTTTCGCGGCGTTGCCTCTGCCCAAGGCCGACAAGGGTGTGATCGCATCCGCCGGGTTCCGCGGGCGCACGCTCGTCTGGGCCAACAACAACGCGCGCGATCCCGGCGCCTCGTACGCCACGACGTGGCCCGAAGGACAAGGCGAGCCCACGACCCGCCAGATCACCCACGTTGATACCCGCGGCATCGACCTCGCCTCGTTCCCCCTTCCCGACCTCATCAAGTTCAAGGCCTTCGACGGCACCGAGATTCCCGCCTTCCTCTTCCTGCCGCCAAACTACAGCAATGGCAAGGCCATTCCCTTCGTCATCGTCTATCACGGCGGGCCCGAAAGCCAGCACCGCCCCATCTTCTCGGCGACGCAGCAGTACCTGCTCTCGCGCGGGTTTGGCATCATGCTCCCCAACGTACGCGGCAGCACGGGCTATGGCCGCGCGTTCCACATGATGGACGACTACAAGAAGCGGTGGGACAGCGTCCGCGATGGCGTGGACGCCGCCGAGTGGCTGGTGAACTCGGGCTATTCCGCCCCGGGCAAGATCAGCACGCTGGGCGGCAGTTATGGCGGGTTCATGTCTGTTGCGTGCCTCATTGAAGACCAGGAGCGCGTCGCCGCGGGCAAGCGGCCTGCCGCGCTCTTTGGGGCGGGCATCAACCTCGTGGGCATCGTGAACTTCAAGACCTTCCTCGAGAAGACCGCGGGCTATCGCCGCAAACTGCGCGAGGCGGAGTACGGCCCGCTGGCCGACCCTGATTTCCTCGCCAGCGTCTCGTCGATGTCCAAGATCGACAAGGTCAAATCCCCCGTGTTCATCGCCCACGGCTTCAATGACCCGCGCGTGCCCGTCGAAGAGGCCATGCAGTTGTCGGTGGCGCTCAAAGACCGTGGCATCCCCGTGCAACTCTTCGTCGCCCCCGACGAAGGCCACGGGTTCCAGAAACTGCAGAACCGCCTCTACTTCTACGAGCGCGTCTCGGCGTTCCTGAAAGACACGATCGCCAAATAGACGTCAGACATCAGACGCAGACTTCAGGAAAACGGCTCCCCCGCATTTTTATGGGACGACAAATGGTCCCCTAAGGGTGGCCGCGCGCCCGCCGTGGTGTATCCTCATATACACGCGGCCAGCCGCCGCGAGGAGAGAGGCACCCATGTCATCCATTCGTTTCCGTGCGTCGGCGCTCGCTTGCCTGGTTCTGCTCGCCGGTTCTGCGGCCCAGGCTGACCCGATCCTCGATCAGATCACAGGCGGCTCGCCCAGCGGCCTCTATCGCTCGCAGGCCAGCGCCTCGGGTGTCACCGCCTCCATGGACGACTTCGAGATCAACGGCACCCAGGGCATCGGCGGCCAGGGTGCCTTCGCCATCGATCAGATTGACGCAGTGTTCCGCGTGCAGGGCGGCATCTTCGCGCCCCAGGGTTTCCGCGTCAACATCTACACCAACGACGGCACCCGTGAGAACACCCGCACGCTGCTCGACGGCGACCGCTTCTCCCGCTTCGTGCAGGCTGGTCAGCCCGGCCTCACCTTCGCGCCCCTTGGCCTCGAATCCGGCTTCCCGGGCGACTTCCTCGTCTCCTTCAGTTTCGGCAACACTGGCCCGGTGCTGCCGCTCGGCTCCTACTTCCTCTCCATTGTCGCCGTCGAGCCGAATCCGGACATCCAGTACTTCGTCGTGGGCAGCAACACCTCAGCGGTCGGCACGCCAAACGACGTCTTCCGCGTGAACAACCAGGGCCCCGGCGGCTCGATCTCTGACTTTGCCGACAACGCCGCGTTCCGCGTGAACGGCATCCCCGGCCCCGGCGCGGCAGGCCTGCTCGGCCTCGCCGGACTGCTGGCGGCGCGCCGGCGGCGAGCATAGACGACGACAGAGACGTCAGCATCGCGGGAACAAGACTTCAGGACTCCAGGACTTCACGACGGCCTTTCCTGAAGTCCCACGTCTGACGTCTGAAGTCTCTTCTCACGCCTCCGGCGCAAAGCCCCGGCGCATCGTGTTCTCGCACACCGCCCGCGGCTCAACAAAGTGCAGCAGATATTCGAGCCCGCCCGCCTTGGTGCCGCCGCCGGACATGCCGAACCCGCCGAAGGGTTGCCGGGCCACGAGCGCGCCGGTGATGCCGCGATTGATGTAGAGGTTGCCCACGCGGAACTCACGCCGGGCCCGCTCGATGTGGCTGGGCTTGCGCGTGAAGACGCCCCCGGTCAGTTTGTACGCCGATGAGTTGGCCAGCCGCAGGGCCTCGTCGAAGTCGGTGGCGTGCAGGATCGCCAGCACCGGGCCGAAGATCTCTTCCCGTGCCAGTTCATGGTCCTCGGGCACGACCCAGAAGACGTGGGGCGAGACGTACGCCCGGCCCGTGGACGCTTCGAGCCCTGCGGGCACGTTCAGGCTCATGTGCGAGAAGCCGCCCGCCTTCGTGCGGGTGATGAACCCTTCGATCTTCGCCTTCGCCTCCGCATCAATCACCGGGCCGATGTCGGTCCCGGGCAGCGCGGGATCACCGATGGTCAGTGCCCGCGTCGCCTCCGCCAGGCGCTGGGCAAAGTGGGTGATCGCCGGTCCCTTCGGCCCTTGCGAATCGACCACGATCAGGCGCGAAGCCGCCGAGCACTTCTGCCCTTGGAAGCCAAACGCGCTGTGCCGCACGCCCAAAATCGCCTCATCGTGATCCGCCGACGTATCGACGATCACGGCATTCTTCCCGCCCATCTCGCAGATCACATGCTTCAGGTGCGTAGCGCTCAGCGCGGCGGCCCGCTCGCTGCCGAACGGCGAGGTCGGTGCGGCTGCATTCAAGATGTCCAATCCCACATCGCGCGAACCGGTGAACGCGATGAGCGCGACCCGCGGATCGCGCACGAGCGCCGCGCCCGTCGTCTCGCCCGGTGCCGGGCAGAACTGCACCACGGCTCCCGCGAGCCCCTCGCCGCCCGCTTTGCCGCCGCCAAACTCCTCACGAATGGCCTGCTGCAGAATCTCCACCATCGCCTTGGCGATGGCGGGTGTCTGCTCGGCGGGCTTCACGATCACCGGATTGCCTGTGACGAGCGCCGCGACCGTCATGCCGCAGCAGATCGCCAGCGGAAAGTTCCAGGGGCTGATGACGACCGCCACGCCGCGGGACTGGTAGAACGTTTCATCCAACTCACCAATAAACCGTCCCACCCGCGTGCGGTCAAAGAGCCCGGGCGCGAGCCGCGCGTAGAACTCGCAGAAGTCGATCGCCTCGCAGGTGTCGGCATCGGCCTCGCGCCACGTCTTGCCCGCTTCCCGCACCATGAGCGCCGACATCTCGTCGCGACGAACACGCATCAGGCTCGCCGCGCGCACCAGCACGCGCGAACGCGCCATCGTGTCGGCATCGCGCCAGGTCGAAAACGCCGCCGCCGCGCGGCTCACCATCTCCGCCGCCTGCGCGGGCGTGGTGCTATTGGCCACCCGCTCCACCCGTGCCGCCGCCACCGCCGCTGCAAAGTCCCGATGCTGGTCGACGCGCGAAAAGTCGCGGAACGACTCGTTGAAGAACGCTTTTCCGTCGCCCAGGCCTTCGATCGCCGGCGACAACCTGTGCTTGTCCGGGTTGGTCCCGGGCGACTTGCCGCCGCCTTCGAGGCCGATCCCCGCCCCGCTCCGCGCCCTGGGGCCATCATGCGGCGAGGCCAGCAACTTGGCCGGGTCGGCGTTATCCAGGAATCCCGCCTTCAGCCAACTCTCGTTGCTGGTGTTTTCCAGCAGCCGCCGCACCAGATACGCCATGCCCGGGATCATCTGCCCCACCGGCACATACTCGCGCACCCGCAGGCCCATCTCCGCCGCCGCGTGCTTGAGTTGGTCGGCCATCCCGTGCAGCATCTGCAACTCGATCGCGTTCCGCGGCAGCCCACGCCGCTCCAGCCCCGCCAGCGCCGCCGCGATCGACCGCACGTTGTGCGAGCCCAATGCAAGCGTGACGCCGCCACTACTACCACCCTCCCCCGCTCCCAGTTGGGGGGGCGGGGGAGGTGGCCGAGTCAGCGAGGCCGGTGGGGGGGCTTTGGCCCTCGGCGTCGCATCCAGGAAAATCTCCGTCATCCGCTCGAAGCACGCATCCGTCAGCCGCTTCGTCGGCCACACCGGCACCGGCCACCCGCGCTGCTCGGCATTGATCACCTCGTAATCCCAGTACGCCCCCTTCACCAGCCGCACCGTCACCGCGCGGCCTGTGCGCGCCGACCATTCGCAAATCCGCCGCGCGTCGTCCTCGCCGCTGCGCAAGTACGCCTGCATCGCCAGGCCGGCGTGAAAGTCCACCTCCTCGCAGCACCGCATGAACAGATCAAGCGTGAAGTCCTTGAACGCGAACTGCTCCATGTCGAAGTTGACAAACACGCCTTTCGACTTGGCCAGGTCGAGGATCGGCCTCAGCCGCTTCATCAGGTCGCGCGTCGCGCCCGCCGCATCGATCGGGTCGCACCGCGCGGAAAGCGAACTGATCTTCACGCTCACGTTGGTGCGCGGGATCGCGCCGATGTGGCTCGATTCCAGCCGCGGGTTGGCCGGCCACTCCGCCACCTGCGCCGGCAGGTTGCCGATCAGGTCGAGGTATTTATCGCGATACGCATCCGCCTCGGCATCGCTCACGCACGCCTCACCCAGCAGGTCCACGCTGAACGCGATCCCCTCGCCCCACAGCCGCTTCAGGTTCGGCAGCGCCGACGCGGCATCCACCCCCGCGATGAACTTCTCCGCCATACCCGTGATCTGCTTGCCGATCTGCCCCGCCGCCAGACCCTTGGCAAACTTGCCCGCCTTGAGTGCCGCGGAAATCACGCCCGGCACCGTCACGCCCGGCTGATTCAGATAGTCATCCAGATGGTCAAACACGGCCTCGGGCGTCTTGAGCACCGGAAACGTGTCGACAAAGCGGAACAACTGCACCTTGAAGTGCTGGTCCTTCATGGACCATTCCATCAGCGCATCGTTGTAGAACTTGGCCGAGAGCATGCCCGAGGTGTGCGCGCGGGCCCGCGTGAGCATGTCGTAGCCGTGCTGATTGATGACCGCCTCGAGGCCTTCGTCATCGCCCGTGCGCAGCGCCGGAGTGAGCGTCGCCGCGCTTCCGGAAGTGGACGAAGAGGCGGACGGCGAGCCAGACTTCTTGCGAGAGAAAAACGCCATGCCCACAGCGTACGGGCGACAACGCCAAACGAAAAGCATCAAAAAGCCCCCTCCCAGAGGGAGGGGGTTGGGGGAGGGCAGCGAGCGGCACAACCCACCGCGGAGCGCACAAAGCCCAGCCAGCGCAAGATGTACAGGTCGGCTGGTTTGCGGGGTCAGGAAACGACAACAAGAAGCACAGGCCAAAACCAACCCACCCGCCGGAAACTCCCACATCAAGCATCCCAATGACCTTATGCCGACTGCCCAATCGTTCACCCCTGTTCAGGGTATGATTGGGTAAGGTTTTCCCGACTTTTCCACCTTCCTTCAAACATCCTTGCACCTGCACCCGAATATGTGTAAACTCATTCCGAAGGATTCCGTTCTGGAGTCCTGTACCTCGTGGGGACGGCCGCTCGAGCCGTTGTTGACCACAGGAGCATGCCATGAAGAAAACCGTTCGCGGCTTTACCCTCGTTGAGTTGCTGGTCGTCGTGGCGATTATCGCCCTGCTGATCAGCATCGTGCTTCCTGGCTTGGGCAACGCCAAGAAACTGGCGAAACTGACCAAGGAAGAAGCCGCCGCAAAGCAAATGGTCACGGCCTTCCTGACCTACGCCCACGATCAGAAAGATCGTGTCGTCCCCTCAGGACCGGCTTGGGATGCGGTGCACCCCGGCACCACTCCGGCCCGTTTCGTGCTGCGCCCAACCGACCCCTTCCCGAGTGCCCCGGTGTTCATGGAAGGGTCCGTCTCGAAGACCTGGGTATGGCACTTGTACACGGCCACCGCGTATGCCTTGCACGGGCTCATGATCGATCAGCCCACCTATGACAACTTCCGCACGCGCTCAACCGCGAACTCCGGCGTCGTCAACGGCTGGGCGCAGTATGCGGACACCTCCGCGCAAGCCGCCTTCGGCTATCACCCCAGTTTCGGCGTGAACGGCATCTATGTCGGTGGCTCGTACTCTCACGGTGCCTTCAGCAACACCGGCAACCCCCACTGGGCCCAGTACAACAACCAGAACGGCTACAAGAACTTCTACCTCACCCACATCGGTCGCGCGCTGAATCCCACCAAACTCTTCGTCTATATCGGTTCTCGTGGTGGCGACGTAGGCGGCACGGGCTGGTGGGGCTACGGGGCCACGGTTCCCAATACGGGCGTCATCCGCCCGGGTTACTGGCTGGTCACTCCCCCCAGGGCTTATCCCAACGTGCGCGGCGGCTCGGGCGTCGGCGGGCAGGCCTGGAGCGCGAGCAACGCCTTTGACTCTCGTCTTCAACCAGGAACGTGGGGCAACATCGACGCTCGCCACTTCAAGAAGGCCGTCACCGCAAGCCTCGACGGCCACATCGAGACCCTGCCGATCGAAGACATGCGCGACATGCGCCGCTGGTCCAACTATGCTGATCGTGCGGATTGGAACTTCGTTCCCGCCCGCTGATTCCATCCATCTGACGCTATCCTTACGGGCCCGAGTCGTTCGACTCGGGCCCATTTTTTTCCTTTGGTTCATTGT
Source organism: uncultured Phycisphaeraceae bacterium (assembly GCA_964588585.1). Lineage (GTDB taxonomy): Bacteria > Planctomycetota > Phycisphaerae > Phycisphaerales > UBA1924 > JAEUIX01. The sequence goes on along the minus strand of CAZPPX010000007.1, from coordinate 60,057 downwards.
CCTCGTTCAGGATGATTCTCATGGCCATGGAAGCCTCGGAAGTCGCCGACAAGTCAAAGCAGCGGATCAAGTTGGCCTTGGCCTGCGCCGTCATTGTGATCTGCTGCGGCTGGCTCGCCTACTTGTTCCTCAACCGCGAAAGGGCCATTGAGATCAAGCCGACGACCGCGATTGAGCAGTTCATGGCGGCGTCGCCGGCGGTCTTTGCGGACGAAAAATTTGAGTTTGTAACGCTCGAGCCCGGTGAGGCCGCGATCAAGGTCGTGGGACGAGTGCGGGACGAAACCGAAATGACCGCGCTGAAGGCGGCGCTGGGGGCGGTCACGCCCAAGGTCGACCTCACCTGGGAAGTCAAGATCGGTCGCTAGCCGGCTGGGTGGCACAGAAGCCGTTAGTCGTGGCACAGAAGTCGGCTTGGCGACTTCTGTGTTCCCGATAGGGTTCGCTGACCCTAAGCCAGCACAGATGTCGGCGAGCCGGCATCTGTGCCACGTTTGAGTCCCTAGTCTTGGAGTGATTCGTCTTGGAGCAATCGAACAACGCCGCCAAGCAGAAGTTGATCATCGCCGGCGTGGTGATCGTGCTCTGTACCGCGTGGATCCTCTATCAGATCATCCCCTGGGGCGGCACCGAGCAGACGCTCGCACCCGACACACCCATCAGTCGCTTCATGTCCGAAGCGCGCAAAGTGCACACCGAGCCGCGCTTCGAGTATGTGATGTTCGAGGCCTCCGAAGACGGCACCGCCGCCACCATCTCGGGCAAGGTCGCCTCCGCCTCTGACCTCAGCGACCTGAAAGCCAAGTTCGACGAGATTGCCGCCGCCAACCCGGGCGTCACCATGAAGTTCGCCGTCACGGTCGGACGGATTCCGTAAGCGTGGCGCAACGTGCCACAGATGTCGGCTCGGCGACATCTGTGGCACGGTCCCGAGCCGACATCTGTCCCACGTCCTCTACTTCTTCTTCGGTGTCACCGTCTGCAGCGCCCCCGTTGGCAGCCCCTTCGACTTCCACAACTTCTCCAACTCCGCCGGCCACACCGGCTCCATCACCATCTCGTCGGGCATGTCGGCACGGATCAGTTCGCCGCTGGGGCGGAACAGGTACGTCGTCGGCACCGCGTTCTCGCGCGGGCGCGACGTGATCTTCCACACGCCCGGCATAGCCGCCTCCTGCGCAATGCTGTCGCGCCTGAGCGTGATCGACTCGGTCAGCGACTGGTACGAGTAGAAACCCAGGTCCGCTTCCACGCCCGAGCCCAGCAGCAGCCGCGGCAGCATGAAACACTCGACCTGGCTCAGGTAACCCTCCGCGGGCACCGTGGGCCGGTTGGCGGTGGTTTCGGTCTTGCCCGGCCGCGTCACCGTGACGGTCATGATTCGATCCGTGCGCGTGCCCAGTTCGCTGTAGACCACCGGCGGGCGGCTGGCCGACATGCGCACGGCCGTGCGGATCGACCACGCCTCCTCGCGACGATCAAGGCTCACGAAGTACAGGCCCTGGATGTCGACCACTTGAAACTCGCCGCCGATGCCGCTGGCGCGCTCGAGCAGGCGGGCCGAGACATCGGCGAGATAACCCGATGGGTTGGTCGCGCCGGCGCGCGGGTCGCCCCCCGTGGCATCGATCTGGCTGCGCGTGCCCTTGAAGAAGCGCACGCTCCGGTAGCCGCGCTCGGTCGCGTCGCTCGCGGCACCCCCCGGCGCGGGCTTGTACAGGCGATAAAACTGGGCGGGCTGATTCACCGCCGCCTCAAAGTCCGCGGGCGTCAGGCGCGTGATGAACGCGCTGCCGGTGGTGACGAGTTGACGGCGCGCCGATTCGAGTTGCGCGGGATCTTCGATCCGCGCGGTGGCGATCATGCTCTCGTACACGCGCTGGCCATCGACGAGCAGGTCTTGCCCGCAGATGAGTTCAAAGGCGACAAACTGGCCGGGCCCGGCCTGAAAGATGGTGACACCGTGAACGACGCGGTCCTTCGGGTTCTCCGGCACCCGGAGGGCGACGTAAAACCGCTCACCGGGCGAGGAGACGCCAGCGATTCGGAGGTTGCGAATCTGGCTGAGCAACTGGCCTTTGGCCGTGGGGGAGGCCGCAGGAGAGGGTGGAGGTGTCGAGTCGCCAGGTTTCGGCGCGGGGGGGTGGGCAGACGCGGCTTCACCCATCAGTCGTGCCAGCGAACGTTCGGCCGCCTTGGCGAGGGTGAAGTTCGGATCGTCCACCGAAAGCGACTCAACGTTGATGAGCCATCGGCACTCGCCGGGCTTGGCCGCGTCGCGTATCGTGGCGCGGGTGTTGATGCCATTGGGAAGGGAATGAAGGGTCGAACGGACTGGCAGGGAAACGCTCAGGCCGATCGAATCGATCCGGAAGGGCTCGGCCACCAGGTCAATGTCCCGCGAAGTGGGGGGTAGAACGGTGGTTGCGGGGTTTGGAACCGATTGAGCGGCGGGCGGCTTGGCGGCCGAGGCGGGCACGGGCACGGATTGCGCCAGTGTTCCAGCGGCCAAGAGTAAGGATGCAACGGTCGGAACGATCGCGCGGGACAGTCGGGTCGAAGGGATCATGCTGAATGCTATCGGTCTGCCCGACCGGGTGGTGCACTGTCCGCCTGCGAGGGAATACCCCTGATTGGCGTGCAACTCGTGCGCTCACCACCGCTTGGTGGATAAGTTGACGGCGTGAAGGATTTGACAAACCCGATCAAGCGTCTACCCTTCCCTCCCCACGCCCGGCTTCCCGGGTGTGTGGTTTCATGGACGGGACACATTTCGCCTGACGACCCCGCAAGGGGCAGTCAGGATTCTGAGGTGTGTCCGCAGTCGCAGCATCGCGAGGGACGACGGCGCAGGGCCGCTCACCTAAGCACATGTGTGCGAAATTGAAGGACCTAGCAAGGTCCGAAGCCCCTCGCGGATGTGCGAGCACTGTGGGGGGCGGGGCCGGGTGGGTTTGTCGCTCGCGTCGGTGTTTGGCGGTGAGTCACGACGGAAGGACGCTTCGATGACGGCCAACAAGATTCGAATCCGCATGGAGGCGTACGACCACGTGGCGCTCGATGCGTCGGCGAAGGAAATCGTCGATCAGGCCAAGCGCACAAACGCGAAGGTCGCGGGCCCGGTGCCGTTGCCCACGCGGATCGAGCGGTACACCGTGCTCCGCAGCCCGTTCATCGACAAGAAATCGCGTGAACAGTTCGAGATCCGCACCTACAAGCGGATCATCGACATTATGGACCCCAACGCCCGTACGGTCGAGGCCCTCAATCGTCTGGTCGTTCCCGCCGGTGTGTTCATCAAGATCAAAGCATGACGTCGGACGCGAGACCTGTGTGCTCGCGTCTCCTGGTTTTTGAATACCTTATATCTGACGTCTGAAGTCCGACGTCCCTTGAAACCCTGATCCCTCGTCCCTCAGGTGAATCTCCCATGTCGCTCACGATGCTCGGAACCAAACTCGGCATGACTCGCGTCTATACAGACGCCGGGGTCTCGGTGCCGGTGACGGCCATTCAACTCGGGCCCTGCGTGGTCACGCAGATCCGCAATGCCGAGAAGGATGGCTACAGCGCCGTTCAGATCGCCTTCGGCGAGATGAAGGCCCGCAACGCCACGCAATCGATCATCGCCCACGATGCCAAAGCCGGCAGCGCCCCCCTGCGGTTCCACCGCGAGTTCCGGTGCGATGCCGCCGAAGCGGGTAAGTTCACGGTCGGCCAGGTCTTGACGGTGAAGGATTTCGACGGCACCAAGTTCGTCGATGTCATCGGCACCAGCAAGGGCAAGGGCTTCCAGGGCACCATGAAGCGCCACCACTTCAAGGGCATGTTTGCCTCGCACGGCACCGAGCGCAAGCACCGCTCCCCCGGCTCCATCGGCTCGCTCTGCTCCAACCGTGGCTACGGCGGCGGCCTGAAGAAGGGCAAGCGCATGGCCGGCCACATGGGTGATGAACGCATCACCTGTCGCTCGCTGGATGTGATCCGTCTGGATGCCGACGCGGGGCTGATCCTGGTCAAGGGCGCGGTTCCCGGTGCGGCTCGCGGCATGGTGATGGTGCGTACCGCCGTTCGTTTGTACAAGAGCAAGGCAAAAGCCGCCGCGGCGAAGTAATCGCTGCGGCGTTGTTGTTTGGTTGGATGGTTTGATTCGGAGTGTTCGGACAGCAGTGTTCTTCGTCGGCCGCGAGCGGATCGCGACCGGCGAGCCCGGCAGGGTCAGATAGACAACCACCGGGCGGGCACAAGCAGGATCGGGCCTCTGGCACACGCCAGAAGCCGACAAGGACTGCCGAGTCGATTCCAGCGAGACCCACACCGGGCCTCGTGGATAGGCGAAGGAGCGACCCGGGCAACCGGGAAGCAGGCGTCTGACGAAGGAAGACACCCCATGGATGTCCCCGTCTTGAACATGAAGGGCGCGCAGGTCGGCACCCTGAAGATTGATGAAGCCTCGCTGGGCGGCGAGATCAAGCACGCCCTCATCAAGCAGGCGTATGTGATGTATCACGCGAACCTGCGGCAGGGTTCGGCCCGCACGCGCAACCGCCGCGAGGTCGAGGGTGCGACCCGCAAGTTGTACAAGCAGAAGGGCACGGGCAACGCCCGTCACGGCGACCGCAAGGTCAACACGATGAAGGGCGGCGGTCACGCGCACAGCAAGAAGCGCGTCCGCGAGGATTACCGCCTCACGATGCCCAAGAAGATGCGTCGCAAGGCCAATCGCAACGCCCTGCTCGCCAAACTGGTGGACAACGAGGTTCGGGTGATCGATTCGATCGCCTTCTCGACCCCCAAGACCAAGGACATGACCGGCTTCCTCGAAGCCATCAAGGTGGACAAGACCGCGCTCATGGCGGTGCCGGCCGAGGCGATGCCCGCGCGGCTCGCGGCCCGCAACATCGAGACGCTCAAGACCTGCCGTCCCGATCAGTTGACCGCGTTCGAGATGCTCAATCACCGCTACCTGGTGATCGGCAAGGGCGATCTGGAGGCCTGGCTCAAAGGCCCCTCGTCGCAGATCGGCAAGGACGCCAAGGTGAACCCGCTCGGCGCTGCGAAGCCGGAGGTGAAGTGATATGAGTTTTGACGCCACCCACATCCTCAAGCGCCCGCTTCTCACCGAGAAGAACACCTTCGCGATGAACGAGGTCGGTCGCTACTGCTTCGAGGTCGACCGCACCGCCACCAAGCCCGAGATCAAGGCGGCCGTCGAGAAGATCTACAACGTGCACGTCGTCGGCGTGAACACGTCGGTGACCAAGGCGAAGGACCGCCGGTACAAGTACGGCATGATCCGCGGGGCCCTCACCAAGAAGGCCACGGTTCGTCTGAAGCAGGGCGAGACGATCGAGTTGTTCTGAGCAGGCACTAGGCACTAGGCACTAGGCACGAGAAGAAAAGCACACATGGCCATTCGCATTTACGACAAGACGAGCGCGGGACGACGGTTCTCGTCGGTGAACCTCAATACCGAAGTGACCAAGTTCGCGCCGAAGAAGAGCCTGCTGAGCCCGCTGCCCAAGAAGGGCGGCCGGAACCACAGCGGCAAGACGGTGTCGCGCGGCCGTGGCGGCGGCGCCAAGCGCATGTACCGCCAGGTCGACTTCCGTCGCGCCGATCGCGATGGCATCGTGGGCACCGTGGTCGGGATCGAGTATGACCCCAACCGCACCGCCCACGTCGCGCTCATCAAGTATGCCGACGGGGTCTCCCGATACATCCTGGCCCCCGTGGGCCTGAAGGCCGGTCAGACGATCGTCTCCAGCGGCACCGACGCGGTAGAGCCCTCGGTCGGCAACAACATGCCGATCAAGTTGATCCCCACCGGCCTCTCGCTGCACTGCGTGGAGATGATTCCGGGCAAGGGCGGTCAGTTGTGCCGCTCGGCGGGCATGTACGCCCGGCTGGCCAACAAGGAAGGCAAGTACGCGACGCTGGTTCTGCCCTCGGGCGAGACGCGCATGGTGCACGTCGATTGCCGGGCGACCATCGGCGAAGTCGGCAACACCGATTCGATCAACGTCCGCTGGGGTAAGGCCGGCCGCATGCGGCACCTCGGGCGTCGCCCCATCACGCGCGGCGTAGCCAAGAGCCACAACGCGCACCCCCTGGGTGGCGGTTCGGGTCGCAGCAAGGGCAACCGTCCGCCCTGCGGTCCCACCGGCGTGCTGGCCAAGGGTGGCCGGACGCGTAACAAGCGGAAGCACTCGACCAAGTTGATCATCCGTCGCCGCGTGAGCACGCGGTACGGCATCGTGAGCAAGTAAGGGAAGGCATTAGGCATCAGGCACTAGGCATCAGCAGAAGAAGAGCAGACTTATGTCACGAAGCACGAAGAAAGGCCCGTTCGTCGACGAGCGACTCTACCGCAAGGTGGAGCGTTTGAACCAGATGAACAAGAAAGAGCCGCTGAAGACCTGGAAGCGCTCGTGCACGATCGTGCCCGAGTTCGTCGGGCACATGTTCAAGGTGCACAACGGTCGGCAGTTCCTCGACGTGTTCGTGACCGAGGACATGGTGGGCCACAAGTTGGGAGAGTTCAGCCCGACGCGCACGTTCAAGGGCCACACGAACAAGAAGGAAGGCATCGCCGACGGTGCCAAGACCGGCGCGCCGACCGGTGCCGCCGCCCCCAAGAAGTGATCGGTTGAACCAGCGAAGTTGATCCCGCCTGTCGACCAGGTGTTTCGAGAAGACCCATGCGAATCCACGGAAGCAATCTGAAGACCCTGGCCCTGGAGAAGGGCGTTGCGCCCGAGCGCCTGGCCGAGGGCGTGCAGCGCACCGGCCTGATGGGCGACGACGCCCTCCGCGGCGTGAAGAACTGGATGCAGGGGAACGACAACCCACGCTGCAAGGCCGCCGACATCCGCAAGATGGCCGAGGTCCTGGGCGTGGAGCCCGCCGCCATCGCCAAGTTCGAGTGCATCGTGAAGTACCACCGCGGCAGCCCCCGCAAGGTGAAACTGCTGACCGACCTGATCCGCGGCAAGGATGTGAACACCGCGATCAACCTGCTGACGTTCAACACCAAGCGCGCTGCCGTGAACGTGCGGAAGGCCGTGAACGCCGCGATCACCGAGGCCCAGCAGGCCAACGCCGACGAAACCCTTCTGATCGTGGGCGAGAGCCGCGTGGACGACGGCCCGCGGATCAAGCGCATCAAGGAAAAGGACCGTGGTCGGGCCCATCCGATCATCAAGCGCCTGGCACACATCTCGATTGTGCTGGAGCAGAAGGCCTGAGCCGCGGCATACGACTGATTGATGGATTGACCGACCTGACGACCGACCGACCTGATTTTCCTGCCCGAAGCGATTCAGATCCGGATAGAACCATGGGACAGAAAACACACCCCTACGGCCTCCGCGTCGGCATCACCGAGCCCCACAAGAGCCGGTGGTACGCGCCCAAGGCGCTCTTTGGCGAACTGCTGGTCGAAGATTACAAGATCCGGAACTTCATCGACCAGCGGCTCAACCGCAAGCCGCCTTACGCCGCCGTCGCCGACGTGCACATCGAGCGCACCCGCGAGGAACTCAAGGTCATCATCAAGACGGCCCGTCCGGGCCTGGTGATCGGCCCCAAGGGTGCCGAGGTCGAGCGCATCACCGAAGAACTGCAGTACATGACGGGCCGCAAGGTTTCGATCTCCATCATCGAGATCAAGAACCCCGACATGGAATCGCAACTGGTGGCCGAGGGCGTGGCCGAGCAACTTCGCAAGCGCGTGGCCTTCCGTCGCGCCATGAAGATGAAGGCCGATGCCGTGATGCAGGCCGGCGCCAAGGGCGTCTGGATCGTCATGGCCGGCCGCCTGGGTGGCGCCGAAATGAGCCGCACGGCGGAAGTCCGCCAGGGCTCGCTGCCCCTCAGCACGCTGCAGGCGAACATCGATTACGGGTTTGCCGAGGCGCTGATGTCCTACGGCAAGATCGGCGTCAAGGTGTGGATATTCAAGGGCCTGTACGAGGCCGAGAAGGACCTGCCTGCGGTGCCCGAAGCGGCCGGGACGCGCACCAAGGCGCGTGGTCGCCGGTAAGCATGCAGGACGTCGAGTTGAAGTGGCCGTCGAGTGGAAGTGGGTGGGGGGGGGGAGTCGAGTCGGATTCGGAATCGCAGCAGGCACGCCAGGAAGGGTTTGAACTATGTCAGCAATGATGCCCAAACGCGTGAAGCACCGCAAGGAAATGCGGCGGTGCCGGGACCGGAAGGCCACCAAGGGCAACTACGTCGCCTATGGCGATTTCGGCCTGCAGGCCCTGGCCGGGTGCTGGCTGCCCGCCAAGACGATCGACTCGGGTCGAATCGCGGCGATGCACTTTGTGAAGCGCGAAGGCAAACTGTTCATCCGCGTCTTCCCCGACAAGCCCATCAGCAAGAAGCCCCTGGAAACGCGAATGGGTACGGGCAAGGCCGATGTAGATTACTGGGCGGCCCGGATCAAGCCCGGCACCATGCTGTTCGAGATCGCGGGCGTGTCGGAAGCGACGGCGCGCTCGGCCCTGGCCCGTGTCGCGATGAAGATGCCCGTGAAGTGCCGGATGGTTGGCCGCCGTGTTGCCGTGTGATCGAATCAAAGGTTTTCCGGGTTCCAAGACCCTTTCAGAGCGTGAGTTATGGTGAGCAAGAAAGACAAGCAGTTCATGGTCGACCTGAAGGCGTTCAGCGACGAGCAGCTCGCGGCCGAGATGACCGCGATGCGCACGAAGTTGCACTCCCTCAAGACCCAGGCGACCACCGAGAAGGTGGAAGACATCTCGCAGTTCAAGAAGATCCGGCGGAACATCGCCCGGGCCTCGACGGAAGCGACCCGCCGGCGGCAGGCCGCCGCGAAGTAATGGTCGGACAGTTGGTTTGACCGGCGCACGATTCAGCACGATCAGCGACACGAAGCACGATTCAGGAACTCCTCATGGCCTCGACCACCACCAAGAAGCCCGCGAAGCAGTCGACCAAGATCGGCCTGGTCGAGTCCGACCGGTGCAGCAAGACCCGCAAGGTCGTTGTGCCGAACCTCTCGACGCACCCGAAGTACGGCAAGATCATCCGTCGCCGCAGCGTGCTGCAGATTCACGACGAGGCCAACGCCTGCCACTTGGGCGACCTGGTCGAGATCGTGCCCTGCAAGCCCGTGAGCAAGACCAAACGCTGGAAACTGCTCCGCATCGTCCGCAAGAACGCCGCCAAGGCCTTCGAGGCGGTTGAAGCCCCCGCGACCGACGCCTGATCCACGCTGGTTGTTTGTTGAGTTCACGACCGAGCCTTTCGTCACGGACCCGTTCCCATGCTGCAACAAGAAACACGATGCGAAGTCGCGGACAACAGCGGGGCGAAGATCGCCTACGTCATCCGCGTCTACGGCGGCTCGACCGCCACGGGCAAGTTCACCCGCCGGATCGCCGGCATCGGTGACAAGGTGTTCGTGTCGATCAAGAAGGCGCTGCCCGGGGCCGACGTGAAGGCCGGCGACATGTCCAAGGCCGTGGTCGTCCGCACGACCAAGGCGACGCGCCGGGCCGACGGCTCGTACGTCAAGTTTGATTCCAATGCGGTCGTCCTGATCCAGGACGACGGCAATCCGAAGGGAACGCGCATCTTCGGGCCCGTGGCCCGCGAACTGCGCGATCGCAACTACATGAAGATCGTGAGCCTCGCTCCGGAGGTTGTGTAACTATGCCCCGTCACGTTCGCACCGGCGATGTCGTCATGGTCACCAGCGGGCAGTCCCGCGGAAAGACCGGCCGCATCAAGGAAATCCTGACCAAGACCGATCGCGTGATCGTCGAGGGGATCAACCTCGTCACCCGCCATCAGCGCCCCACGCGCACCAACCCCCAGGGCGGCGTGGTGTCCAAGGAATCCTCCATCCACATCAGCAACGTCAGCCCCGTCGTCGACGGCAAGCCGACCCGAGTCCGCTTCAAGACCAAGCCCGATGGCACCAAGGTCCGCGTCGCCGCCCGCAACGGTGCGGAACTGTCCGTGATTCGCCGCGCCGCCAAGTGATCCAGTCGAACCGCTGAACATCCGCGACAGGTTCTGAACGTCGCCTTTTTCTGAGTCGAGCATTCCCATGGCCGAGAAAGAACAAAAGCCCAGCAAGCCCCAGAAGCCCGAAGGGGCCAAAGGCGAGAAGAGCGAGAAGCCCGCGAAGTCGTCCGGCGGCGGGAAGCCGAAGGGCGGCAGCCACGGCAAGGGTGGCGGTGAGGACGTCCCCGCGGGTCCGCGTGTCGAGCCACGCTTGCAGACGCGCTACAAGACCGAGGTCGCCCCGAAACTGGGCGAGAAGTTCGGTCTGAAGAACCCCATGCAGCGCCCCCGCGTCTCCAGCGTGGTGATCAACGTCAACGTCGGCCGTCACCTCGAAAACAACAAGGTGCCCGCCAACGTCAAGACCACCGTGCTCGACACGATCAACAAGGTCACCGGCCAGAAGCCCGTGGTCCTGAAGGCCAAGAAGAGCGTGTCGAACTTCAAGGTGCGCGAAGGTGCCGAGACCGCCGTGATGGTCACGCTCCGCCGCGACCGCATGTGGCACTTCCTCGACCGCTTCATCAACCTCGCCTGCCCCCGTATCAAGGACTTCCGCGGCCTCAACGACAAGGCCTTCGACAAGCAGGGCAACTACTCCTGCGGCATCACCGAGCAGGGCGTGTTCCCCGAGATCAACATGGCCGACGCGACCTTCACGCACGGCATGAACATCAACGTCGTCTTCAACGGCTCCACCCCCGACGTCAGCCGCTTCATCCTCGCCGAACTGGGCATGCCCTTTGTCAAGCCCGAGCCCGTCGGCGGAGCCCAGCAGAAGAAGTCCGCGTAAGTCCTGAATCACACCGGTCCAAGCACCGCCCGCATTTCACGCACCGAAGCAGAGGCGCGAAACCATGACGACCACCGCTCAGTTCATCAAGAGCAACCGCCCACCCAAGTTCAGCACCCGCACGGTGCGGCGTTGCCAGTTGACCGGCCGCGCCCGCGGCGTCTATCGCAAGTTCCGCATCAGCCGCATCATGCTCCGCAAACTGGCCCTCGAGGGCAAGATCCCCGGGATGCGCAAGTCGTCCTGGTAAGTCGAAGAAGGCATTGGGCACTAGGCATCGGGCACTAGCCGGAGCCGAAGGCCAAGCCGCAGTTTCTGGTTTCTGTCTCACGTCTGAAGTCTGATGTCTGTCGTCTCCTAGTCCTCCGTCGGAATACACCATGTTCGTCAACGACCCCATCTCCGACATGCTCACCCGCATCCGCAACGCCCTGCGGAACAAGGCCAAGACCGTCGAGTGCCTCAACTCGCGCGTCTGCCGCGGCATCGCCGACGTCCTCCGCGACGAAGGCTACATCGACGGGTACGACGTGAAGGACGACGGCCGCTCCGGCCGCATCATGCTCAAACTCCGCTACGGCCCCCGTGGCGAGAAGATTCTCAACAACGTCAAGCGCCAGTCCAAGCCCGGCTGCCGCGTGTACAAGGGCGTCGACGAACTCCCCCGCCCCCTCCAGGGCCTGGGCATCGCCATCGTCTCCACTTCCAAGGGCGTGATGTCCGACCGCAAGGCCCGCACCGAGAAGGTCGGCGGCGAACTCCTCTGCGTGATCGACTGAGTTAGCACTAGGCACTAGGCACTAGGCATCAGCAGAACTGGGCATCAGCAGAACTGGGCACTAGCAGGATTGGAACAGTTATGTCTCGAATCGGTCGCAAACCCATTACCGTGCCCGCGGGCGTCAAGGTCGCCATCAAGGGCAACGTCGTCACCATCGGCGGCCCGCAGGGCTCGATCGATATCCCCTTCAAGCCCGAGGTCTCCGTCAAGTGGGCCGAGAGCGAGAAGTCGATCACCCTCAGCGTGGACGAAGCCGCCGCCACCGAGAACCGCGAGATCGGTGCCCTCTGGGGCACTACCCGCGCGCTCATCGACTCGGCCATTCTGGGCGTTACCAAGGGTTACAACAAGGAACTCGAAGTGGTCGGCGTCGGCTGGACGGCCGCCATCGTCGGGGCCAAGTTGAAACTCGTGGTCGGCTTCGCCAATCCCGTCATGATCGATGTGCCCAAGGATTGCAAGGTCACCGTCGAGAAGCAGATCATCAAGGTCGCGGGCCCCAACAAGCAGTCGGTCGGCCAGTTCGCCGCCGAGTGCCGCGCCGCCCGCAAGCCCGAGCCGTACAACGGCAAGGGCGTGAAGTACACCACCGAAACCATTAAGAAGAAGGCCGGCAAGCAGTTCGGTGCGACGGCCTAAGTCGGAAGGCACTAGGCATCGGGCATTAGGCACTTGCAGAAGAAAGAACACTGAAGTCTCACGTCTGACGTCTGAAGTCTCCTCTGTTTCGAGATTCCCATGGATAAGGCCAAGAACAAAGCCGTGCGTCGTGCCCGCCGCCACATCGGCATCCGCAAGCGGATCGTCGGCGTGCCCAGCAAGCCCCGCCTGAGCATCTACAAGTCGCTCAACCACATCTATGCGCAGGTCATCGATGACCTCGCGGGCAACACGCTCGCCGCCGCGTCGACGCGCGACGCCGACCTCAAACTCGACAAGAAAACCGGCAACTCGTCGGCCGCCGCCCAGGTCGGCACGCTGGTCGCCCAGCGGGCCAAGGCCAAGGGTGTCTCGGCCGTCGCGTTCGACCGTGGCGGCTTCCGCTTCCACGGCCGCGTGAAGGCGTTGGCCGATGCCGCCCGCAAAGAAGGATTGAAGTTCTGAGTGTGATTCGAGAAGTGCTGAGTTCTGAGTACTGAGTACTGAGAAGCAGCACAAAGACGGAACGCTCGAACACACTTGGTTTGACTCAGCACTCAGTACTCCGCACTCAGCACTCTGCCTCGGACCCCCCCATGCCTGAACTCCTCGACGAAAAATCATCGATCGAATCCACGACGATCGGCGTCTACCGCACCTCCGCCACCGTCAAGGGTGGCCGGCGGTTCTCGTTCGGCGCCATCGTGGTCGTCGGTGACAAGAACGGCAAGGTCGGCTTCGGCTACGCCAAGGGCAACGAAGTGCCCAACGCCATTGAAAAGGCCCAGAAGGACGGCCAGAAGAAACTGGTCAACGTCCGTCGCGTGGGCACCACCATCCACCACGAAGTGCAGGGCAAGTTCTCCGCCGCCACCGTGCGGCTGATCCCCGCTTCGCCCGGTACGGGCGTCGTCGCGGGCACTGTTGTGCGTGCCGTGCTCGAACTCGCCGGCATCCACGACTGCCTCACCAAGTGCTACGGCTCGACCAACCCCCAGAACGTGCTCAAGGCCGTCTTCGACGCCATCGACCAACTCCGCACGCCCGACCTCATCGCCTCGCTCCGCGGCCAGAAACTCGAAACCAGCGAGATCGAGAAGAAGATCGAAGCCGGTAAGGCCTTCATGCCTGCCGCTCGCAAGAGCGATCGCCCCAAGGGCCCCATCAACACCCTCGGCCAGGATCGTCCCGGCCGCGGCGGTGGTCGTGGCGGCCGTGGCGGTCCCCGTGGTGGCAGTGGCGGCGGTGGGGGTGGCCGTGGTGGCCCCGCCCCCGAAGCGCCTTCCGCACCGGCTGCACCCGCTGGCGGCGCACCGGCTGCCTGATCCTGTTTTTTCTGATTCGCTGATTTGATCGGCCTCTGATCCCGTCCCCCTTCGTTCCCGAGATTCTGCCATGATGATCCACGACATCACCGCCAAGGTTGGCTCGTACCCCGCCCGCAAGCGCATCGGCCGCGGGCGCGGCTCGGGCCTCGGCAAAACCGGCGGCCGCGGCAACAAGGGCGCAGGCTCCCGCTCGGGCACCACCCGTCGCGCGGGCTTCGAAGGCGGCCAGATGCCCCTCTTCCGCCGTCTGCGGAAGTTCGGCTTCTCCAACGCCCGCTTCGAGACCCTCTTCTGGTCGGTCAACATCCGCGAGATCGTCGCCCACCCCGCGTTTGCCAAGGGCGGCACCGTCGATGTCGCCACGCTTATCAAGGCCGGCCTCGTGCGTGACGATTCCCGCGACCTCAAGATTCTGGGTGACCTCCCCGAGGGCGGCCTGAAGGTCAAACTCGCGGCGACCGCCAGCCGGTTCTCGGCTTCGGCCCGCAAGGCCATCGAAGCCGCGGGCGGCTCCTGTGCCGAAGCCGGCACCCGTCGCGACTTCCACCGCGGCGTCGATCGCAACAGCGAAGATCGCTCCCCCAAGAACCTGACCAAGAAACTCAAGCGCGGCCGCAAGGAAGGCGCCAAGCCGAAGGTCGAGTCCGAAGCCTGATCCTCACGCAAACTGCTTTGACCACCCTCCCCCGCTCCCAGCGGGGGGCGGGGGAGGTGCCGAGCGCAGCGAGGGGGGGGGGCTTCGTGAGGCGGGCGGTGCCCAACGATGGTGGAGCCACCGCGCGATCGCCATTCGTCTCGAACCTGCCGACTGCGGCAGACGTTGTGAGTGTGTCCTCCTACCCTTCCCCGTCGTTTCTCAGCGCGGCCAGGTAGACGCCTCGGATCCCCCATGCTCCAAGCCCTCATCAACGTCTTCAAAATCCCCGAGTTGCGCAACAAGGTGCTCTTCACCTTGGCCATGCTTGCGGTCTATCGCGTCGGCTTCTGGATCCCCCTTCCCGGGGTGAACCAGGAAGAGATGGCGAAGATGTACTCCACCGCCACCGAGTCCGGCTCGGCCCTCGGGCGGGCCGCGAACTTCGTCGCCATGTTCTCAGGCGGCACCTTCTCGCACTCCACGATCTTCGGCCTGGGCATCATGCCCTATATCTCGGCCTCGATCATCTTCCAACTTCTGGGCACGGTCTATCCCCGCCTCAAGAAGATGCAGGAAGAAGGCCCCACCGGCCGTCAGAAGATCATGGAGTGGACCCGCTACGTTACCATCATCCTCTGCGTCGTCCAGGCCATCGGCTGGCTCAAGGTCATCGTCGGCGGCGGCACCGTCTACAGCCAGTGGGCCAACCATCCCATCTGGTGGGTCATGGCCATCGCGGCCCTCACCGCTGGCACCATGTTCCTCATGTGGCTGGGCGAGCAGATCGACAAGTTCGGCATCGGCAACGGCGTCTCCATGATCATCATGGCCGGTATTCTCGCCTCCATGCCCGCTGCGGTCATGCGCCTCTACGGCAACTTCCAGCCCGGTGACGACACCAAGATGGGCTGGGCCGGCCTCATCTTCATCGTCGGCGCGTTCGTCATGTGCGTGGCCGGGTCGGTCGTCATGACCGTTGCCCAGCGCCGCATCCCGGTGCAGCAGGCCAAGCACACCCGCGGCCGCAAGGTCTTCGGCGGGCAGCGCTCGTACCTGCCTCTCCGCGTGAATCACTCGGGCGTCATGCCCGTGGTCTTCGCCTCGTCGCTCATGATCTTCCCCTCGGTCATCTTCGGCATGCTCGCCCAGTCGGCCCAGGGCATCACCAGTGAGAGTTGGTGGTCGTTCCTCACGCCCATGGCCACCTGGTTCTCCGACAACTTCCACCAGGGCCAGTTCATCTACCTGGTGTGCGAAGCGATTCTGATCTATTTCTTCGCGTACTTCTGGATCACCGTCCAGTTCAACCCCGAGGAAATGGCCAAGCAGTTGCGCGACCACGGCTCGTTCATCCCGGGCCTGCGCCCCGGCCCGCGCACCGCCGAATACCTCGAAGCCGTCATGGAGCGCATCACCTACGTCGGGGCCACCATGCTGGCGGTCATCGCGGTGCTGCCCATGGCCCTGAGCGATGCCCTGGGCGTTGACTACTCCATCACGCAGTTCCTCGGCGGCACCGGCATGCTCATCGTCGTCTCGGTGGTGCTGGACTTCATCCAGCGCGTCGAGGCCAACCTGATGATGCGCAACTACGCCGGCTTCCTGGGTGCCGAGGGCGGTTCGGGCCCACGCATCCAGAGCAACCGCTCGATGTGATCGGTAAGCGACGGCCCGATCGTGCCACCGACTCCGCCGTGCTTTGACGGCGTAGTCGGTGCGCCCTGCTCGTCCGTGCGATCAATGCCGTTGGGCTCTCGCGCGTGATTGACAACATACGGGAACACTGGCGACGCGGTCAGAGCACCGCGACGCCAGTGCCACACCGGACCATACATCACGGCTTCGGCAGAGCCGTCCGAATCTTCACCACCGCCGCATTGGTCACGTGCGGGTCAATCCGCACGCTTAGAGGCCGCGCGGGCAGGGTGAACCGCGCCTCGGCCGCACGCGTGTCGATATCGACATGGAACCATCGTCCCTCGTCGTCGGGCTTCATCTGCACCCACACCGGCACCCGCAGCGCATACGCCTGGTTGTCGGCGTCGATCGTTTGGGTCTGCTCCAGCGCCACGCCCAGGGTCTTGGAGGCATCATCCCACGCCAGGTCAACAGACAGCCGGGGCAGGCCCGGTCGCAGGGCCCACTGCGTGAAAAACCGCTCGAGGCTCTGGCCGCTGGTTTCTTCCAGCACGCGCCGGAAGTCGTCGGTGTCGGCATTCCCGAACTTGTACAGGTCGATGTACCGCCGCGTCGCGGCCTGAAACGCCGAGTCGCCCAACCGTTCCCGCAGCATGTGCAGCAGCAGCGCGCCCTTGGGGTACGGGTTGTCGGCCTTTTCGAAGGGATCATCGGGCGTGCCGTAGAGGGGCGAGACCACGGCGATATCGCGCGGTGCCCGGCCTCTCGCACTCATGCTTAATCCTGCCAGAGCGCGTGAGACCGAATCCAGATAGGCGTCATGATCCCGCGTGTGCTCGATCCACAGCCACTCGCTGTAGGTCGCCCAGCCTTCATTGAGCCACAGGTGCGCCCACGAGCGGCACGTCACCAGATCGCCCACCCACTGGTGGGCCAGTTCGTGCGCGATCAGGTCATCCAGTTCGCCCGGCCCCATGCGGCTCGAGAAATCCGCGAGCGTGGTGGCCGAGGTGTTCTCCATCCCGCCCCAGCGAAAGTTGCGGACGAGCACCTGCGCGTATTTGTCCCACGGGTAAGGCTCGTCGAAATAGTGTTCGAAGAACGCGACCATCTTGGGTGTGTTGGCAAAGACTGTTCGCAACTGCTCGCCCGTGCCCGGGTAGCCGTACACCGGAATCGAAAGCCCAGGCCGCGCCGAGTTCGGCCCGCCCAGTTCGACGATCTCGTACTTCCCGACGACAAACGTTACGAGGTACGACGGGTGCGGCTTGTCCTGCAGCCAGTGCCACCGGCGACGCCCATCCCGCGGCGGCGAAGACGAAACCAGCCGCCCGTTTGACAGCACCTCATACCCATCGGGCACTGTCGCGATGATCTCGGTGGTCAGTTTCTCGTCGGGGAAGTCGTGGCAGGGGAACCACAGACTGTTGTTCTCGGCCTGGCCCTGCGAATAGATGAGCGGGGGCTGGCGCTCGGTGCCGTCGTCTTCTTTGCGGGATCGGAACCAGATCAGCCCGTTGCCCTCGCGCGAGGTCTTGGCTGCCGCGTAGGCGATGCGAATCTCGACCGGTGTGCCGGGCTGTGCAGCGGCGGGCAGGCTGATGGTCAGTTTGGCGTTCGCGTGCTCGAATCGCGCCGCTGCGCGAGCGACCGAAACCTCGCGGATGGTCAGGTTGTCGCCCGCGTCCAGCACCAGCCGCTCACGCGGCAGGCCGATCGCCTGCACCCGCAGGGTCGCTATGGCGGTGAACTGCTGGGCCTCCATGTCGGCGATGTCGATCTCCAGCCGCAGGTGCTGGTGATCGAAGAACGTTGGTCGTGGCCAGTTGGCCAGGTTCCGACCGGTGGCGGGGTCGAGGCGGGGATCGGTTGCGGGAGTGGGGGGGGGTGGGGTGGGGGGCTGGCCGAGGGGAGACAAGGCCAGGGCGATCAGCGCGAGCGGTAAGAGCATGTTCCGAGTCTATCGGCTTACCTCCCACCCCCGCTCCCAGCGGGGGGCCATGCGCTGTACAAGCAGAGCCCCACGGGAACCCCCACCGGCCTCGCGGACTCGGCCACCTCCCCCGCTGGGCGCGGGGGAGGGTGGTAGGAAAAACACCTGCTCCACTCACGCGGCGTCTCGCTTGGGTTCCTTGAACGCCACGAGGAAGATGAACAGGATCACGCCCGCCGCGATGCAGGGGATCAGCCAGATCATCTTCCAATCGACCGTGGTGATCGGGCCGACGGTGGTGGTGTATTTCGCCGCGAGCATGCCGAAGACCTGCGCGCCGATCAGCATTCCCAGGCCTTGTGTGACGAGCACCAGGAAGCCCTGCGCCTGACCGCGGATCGTGACGGGCGCGGCCTTATCGACATAGATCATGCCCGTGACGAAGAAGAAGTCGTAGCAGATGCCGTGCAGAACGATGCCGCCGATGATCATCGGCCAGACGCTGTTCTCGGCCGCCCCGGCAAAGAGCCCGTAGCGGACCACCCACGCGAGCATGCCGATGGCCAGCATCCACTTCACACCCAGCCGTGCAAAGCAGAGGGGCATGATGAGCATGAAGAAGATTTCCGACATCTGTCCGAACGACATCGTGAGCGTGGCCGAGTCGTTCACCACGGCCTTGGTCGCTTCCACGAAGTTGCGGGCCTGTGCGTAGTAGCCAGCGAGCGGGATGCACAGCAGGAACGAGCAGAAAATGAACACCGCGTAGGAGCGGCTCTTGAAAAGCACCAGCGCGTCGAGCCCCAGGATATGCCCGATCGACACCTGCTTGCCCGCCAGCGGCGGCGGCGTGCCGGGCAACGTGAACGAGTAAAGACCAAGCAGAATGCCCGCCCCGCCCGCGACGTAGAACTGCATGGCGGAGGCATCTTTCTCCGGCAACTGGCTGACGATCAGGTTGCCCACGATCCAGCCGATGGTGCCGAAGACGCGCACGAGCGGAAAGCCCTTTTCGCCCGACTTCAGGTTGTGAAACGACACACTGCTGCTGAGGCCCAGCGTGGGCATGTAGCAGAGCATGTGCACGAGGAGCAGCAGAATGAAAGGGTGCGCGAACGGGCTGCCGTCCTTTGAGGCATCAAACGCGGACGCCGCCGAAGGGGCGGCGGCGATGGCCAGCCCGCCCAGAATGTGCATGACGCCCAGCACCTTCTGGGTCGAGAAGAACCGGTCGGCAATCAACCCCAGAAAGAACGGCGACAGGATCGCCGCGATCGGCCCGACCGAATACGCGGCGGCCGTCACGCCGGTCGGCCCGCCCATGCCCATCTTGTTGATAAACCCCGACATGGAGACGTACCACGCCCCCCAGACGAAGAACTGCAGAAACATCATCGTCGAGAGTCGCGCGCCCACCGCAGGCGGATTGATTGAATCAGACATCGCTGGTTCCTCAAGTAGGGAAGGGATGGTCGATTCGCAGACTATCCGAACCGGCGGAGAGACGCAAAGGTCCAGCGCGGAGCGGGCACTGGCCCATTGGCGCTTCAATCACCCATTGCTGGCCCCGGGTTAAACACCCGCCTCGGCTGCCCGGGTTCATCGAGAATGGCCGTCGCGCCGAACCGATTCAGCACGCCTTCCAGGTTGAAGGAACGGTGGGAAACCCTGGTGTTTGGGCGCGTTTCAACTTCGCGCTGTTCCTTCCCCCCGGTTTTGCCCAACTGCCACACGAAGGCGGCTGTAGCCAGCGCGTCGGCGTGGGCCCCGCGCGGCGCGATGACGGTTGCCGTGTGGCGCGTTTGTGCCCCAAGGCCTGTTTCGGGGTCGATGATGTGGGCGTAGCGCTGCCCGTCGATCTCCACAAACTGCTCGAAGTCGCCCGACGTGCTGACCGCAGCGTTTCTCACGAATAGCGTTTGCGACGTGAGCGAAGGCGAGGGTGTGTCACGATCACTCATCAGCGCGACCTGCCATCCGGGTTTGCCCGGCGGCGGGTCGCCGGCGTAGATGTCGCCCGCCAGTGCCACGAGGCATCGGGGATGGCCAAGTTCGATCAGCCTTCGCGCGGCCTCCTCCGCCGCGTAGCCCTTGGCGACCGCACCCAGATCGAGCATCATCCCCGCGCGGCCAAGCCGGATGGTCGGCACCAACCCGGGTTCGCTGACGTGCACCTCGCGCCAGTCGCACAGAGCCAGCGCCTGGGCGATCTCGTCGGGGGTGGCCCGCTCGCCCCGATCGCGCATGCGCCGCCACTGCCGCACCGCCGGCCCCAATGCCGGGTTGAACGCGCCGTTGGTTGCCCGCGCGAGTTCCAGACTCTCACGCATCACGTCCGCAAGATCGCCCGATACGCCCACGGTGCCTCCAGCCCCCGCGTTCACGTGCGACAGATCGCTCGCCGGCCGGTAATCACTTAGCGCCGCGTCCAGTTCGCCGATGCGAGAGAACGCGCTCGCCGCTGCCGATTCCGCCGCGTGGCGCGTCCGCCCATACAGCAGGACCCGTGTTTGCACCCCCATGCACACCCGCGTAAACTCGAACCGTTCTTCGCGTGCACACCCGCCAACCAACACCGCCCAAGCCACCACACTCGGCACGGCCACGCAGATCAGCAGGAGGAGCCGCATCGCACCCATGTTTTCTCGCCATTGTGGCATCGCCTCCAGCGTACCCGCCGCCATGCTCGGCGGCATCGTGTTGCTGCTCGCGGAGACCAGCATCGCCGCGCAACCACCCGCCAAGCCCGAACCCGCGCGCCAGCCCTTTGCCCAGGACATCCCCACCGCCGCGTTCAAAATCGAGATGAAGCCGATCCCCGGCTCCACCTCCCCCGACGGCCCCATCAAGCCCTTCTGGATGTCCGCCACCGAGATCACCTGGGAGGCGTACGACGTCTTCGCCTATCGCCTCGACGAGCCCGACGACGCGCCCTACGACGCCGCCACGCGTCCCACCAAGCCCTACCTGCCGCCCGATCGCGGCTTCGGCCACGAGGGCTACGCCGCGATCAGCACCACGCACAAGTCTGTGACGAAGTTCTGCGAGTGGCTCTCCGCCAAGAGCGGCAAGAAGTATCGCCTTGCGACGGAAGATGAGTGGGAGCACGCGTGCCGCGCTGGCGCGGCTCCCGCGCTGAAGTTCGCCCACGGCGACGACGAATCCACGCTCGCCGACTTCGCCTGGTTCAAGGCCAATGCCGCGGGCATGCCTCACCCCGTGGGCAAGAAGAAGCCCAATGCCTGGGGCCTGTTTGACATGCATGGCAACGTCCGCGAGTGGGTCAACGGCCGCGAGGGCAAGCCCATCACCAAGGGCGGCTGTTACCTCGACGCGCCGGCAGGTCTGGAAATCAAGGCCCGTGCGGCGCAGGATCGATCGTGGAACCAGACCGATCCGCAGATTCCCAAGAGCACCTGGTGGCTCTCCGACGGTCCCTTCGCCGGGTTCCGTATCGTGTGCGAGGCCGATCCAACCGACGTGACCAAGCCCGCCAAGGACACGGGCTCGCCTGACGCGCCCGGCGAGCGCCCGGGCGATAAGCCCGCGCCCGTCACAACTTCCGCACCCGTTTCACCGACTGCCCCAAAGGACAAGCCATGACCCGCGACGATCACGCCGTGCAGTTTTCCCGTCGTGGCGTGCTTGCTTCCGCCGCTGCGGGCGCGCTGGCGGGGGGCTTGGGTTTGCCCGCGCTCGCCTCCGCAGCCGTCGGCGGAACAACAAGCGCGCGTCGCCACCCCGTCCTCCGCATCGGCGTCATCGGCTGCGGCGGGCGCGGCACTGGGGCCGCTGTGCAAGCCCTTCGCGCCGATCCCGATACCCAACTCGTCGCGATGGGCGACACCTTTGCCGACCGCCTCAACTCCAGCCACGCTGCCGTCGTCGACGAGATGGGCGATGAAGCGAAGGCCCGCATCGACGTTCCCGAGTCGCGCCGCTTCACCGGTTTCGACGCCTACGAGAAAGTCATCAACGCGGGCGTCGATGTCGTGCTGCTCACGAGTTACCCCTGCTTCCGCCCCACGCACCTCCAGGCAGCCGTTGCCGCGGGCAAGCACGTCTTTGCCGAGAAGCCCATCGCGGTCGATTCCACAGGTGTGCGCGCGTGCCTCGACGCCGCTGCGAAGGCGCAGGCCCAGAACACCGCCCTCCTCGTCGGTTTCTGCTGGCGATTCCACCCCGGCATGCGCGAAGCCGTGGCCCGTGTGCACGCCGGCGATCTGGGCGACATCGCCACCGTCTACACCAACTACCACACCGGCACCATCGGCAAGAAGCCGCGCAAGACCGAGTGGAGCGACCTCGAGTTCCAGATGCGCAACTGGTGGCACTTCACCTGGATCAGTGGCGACCACATCGTCGAGCAGGCCGTGCACTCCATCGACCGCCTCGCGTGGGTGATGCGCGACAAGATGCCGACGAAGGTCATCGGCCTCGGGGGCCGCGCCGCCCGCAGCGGCCCCGAGCACGGCAACGTCTTCGATCACTTCTCCGCGATTTACGAGTACGACGACGGCCGCCGCGCGTTTCACACCTGCACCCAGATCGACGGCTTCCCGGGCGACAACAAAGACTACCTCTACGGCTCAAAGGGCCTGGGTACGCTCGATTCCTGGGGGGCGAAGTTCCCATTCCGCGCGTTGCCAGCCGGAGGGAGCGGGGCGGGTGGCAGTGGTGTGGGGGCCACGATATGGGACGGCTCGGGCAACCCCGCCGATTCCGGCGCGATGTACCAGATCGAGCACAACGAGATGTTCGCCAGCATCCGCGCTGGCAAGCCCATGAACAACGGCATCGTCTCGGCGAACTCCTGTCTCATGGCCATCATGGCCCGCATGGCGGCGTACACCGGCAAGACGGTGACATGGGAGCAGGCCTTGAACGCCAGGGAATCGCTCGTGCCCGCGAAACTCGAATGGGGCGCGATGGACACGCCCGCTGTCGCGATTCCCGGCCGCACGAAGATCGCGTGAGGCAGCATCCGATCCGACAGGACCAGCGCATGGCCGAGCCTTTCGCTACTGACCACGACCCAGCCGCCAACAACTTCCGCTGGTTCGATGGCCATCTCGACCTGGCCATGCTCGCCGAACTGGGCCGTGACCTGCACGGCCCGCTCCAAACCTGCCCGAGCGCCGACGGC
The DNA here is from genome assembly GCA_964588585.1 of uncultured Phycisphaeraceae bacterium. Lineage (GTDB taxonomy): Bacteria > Planctomycetota > Phycisphaerae > Phycisphaerales > UBA1924 > JAEUIX01. Next base: position 37,127 of record CAZPPX010000007.1, on the reverse strand, counting down.
CCCGCCGCCGTGACGTTTCCCTCGCTTGCCGAGGGTCGCGTCACGCATTGTTTGGCCACGATCTTCACCGAAGCCGACGGCCCCGTTTCCCAGCCAATCGCGTATCCAGCCAACGACGCTGAGGCCGCAAACACCGCCGGTCTGCGTCAACTCAAGCGTTACCAGGACTGGTACCGACCGCACTTCTACGCCAACACGCCCGGCGGAGCGTCGGCACCGCCTGACTCCACACTCGCCCCGCAGTTCCTGATCCTCATCGAAGGTGCCGACCCCATCCTCGAACCCGCGGATCTGGACGAGTGGCGGGCCGAGGGCGTGGCCGCGATCGGCCTTGCGTGGTGGAAGCCGTCCCGCTATGCCGGGGGCAACGGCACCGATCTGGGCCTCACGGACCTTGGCCGCGCGCTCGTGCGCGAAATGGACCGCCTGGGCGTCGTGCACGACGCCTCGCACCTCTCCGATCGCGCCTTTGACGACCTTCTGGCCGCGACGGATCAACCCATCATCGCGTCGCACTCCAACTGCCGTGCCCTGGTCGGTGGTGGCGGCAAGGGCGAGAACCAGCGCCACCTTCGCGACGACCAGATCATCGAAATCGCGCGCCGTGGCGGCGTCATCGGCCTCAACCTTTTTTCCAAGTTCCTCTGTTTGATGACCCCCGGCGACGACACCACCCGCGCCACCATCGCCGACTGCGTCGCCCACATCGAGCACATCTGCCGCCTCACCGGCAGCCGCGCGCACGTCGGCCTCGGCTCAGACATGGACGGCGGCTTCTCCGCCGCACGCCTGCCCGAAGGCATCAATCGTCCCGGCGATCTCTGGAAACTCGCCGCGGCACTCCGCGCACGAGGTTGGAGCAACGAAGACCTGCACGCGTTCACCTTCGGCAACTGGGCGAGATTCTGGAACGTGAAGTAGCGCTCCAGCGAACCGCCTTCGGTGGAACAGGCGTCCGCCGTGTTCGCCGCGCAGCGGCGAGTGTTGGGCTTTCGCGCGAACGCCAAACGCGCGGCTGCGCCGCAACACAGGCGGACGCCTGTTCCACCCGATGCAGGGCCCGCCGTTCAAAACCGTCCAAACGTCGGCAACTCGCCCACCAGTGGCTTGGCGTAATCCAGGAACTCCTTGGTCACATCGTGATTTCCGCGGATGAACTCCGGCGGCATCACCTTCGTCTTGGCCGCCACATCCTTCAGCGCCAGCAGCCGCTTCTCGACCCGGTACGGGTGGTTCGAGAGCCGCGCGATCGCGATCGAGCCTTCCACTTCGCCCTTGGCCGCGCACTGAGCCGCAAAGACGCCCACGCCCCGCGCCTCGTCGGCGTCCACATGGCTTGGCTGCGGCCAGCAGCGCTGCAGGTAACCCAGCGTGTCAGCCCGAACCCGGGGCGGCTTGCCGTTGGGGCTCTTGATCCGATCCTTGATGAGCGTCGACAGCGCATCGCCCAGCGCGCCCGACCCCGACAGTTGCACATTCCCGTGCGCGTCGGTCTGCCCGGCCGCGATCAGTTTGCCGCCGATCTCGTGCCCGTCCTTGTCGCGGATGCCTTCCGACACCGCGATCTGGCATCGGTGGTGCTTGCCGACGGCCATCTTCACGTCTTCGATGAACCGCTCGGTGTCAAAGGGCACCTCGGGCAGATAGATGAGGTGCGGCCCGTCGCTCTCGTGATGCCGCGCCAGCGCCGACGCCGCCGTCAGGAACCCGGCATTCCGCCCCATCACCACGTTGATCTTGATCCCCGGGAGCGAGGCGTTGTCCCGGTCATCGGCCATGAACGCCATCGCGACGTATCGCGCCGCCGAGCCGTAGCCGGGCGTGTGGTCCGAGCCCACCAGGTCGTTGTCGATGGTCTTAGGCACATGGAAGCACCGCAGGTCGTAGTTGGCCTTCTTGGCGGCCTCGCTCACCAGCCGGCAGGTGTCCGACGAATCGTTCCCGCCGATGTAGAAAAAATACCGGATGTCGGCGGTCTTGCACGCGTCAAAGATCTTCGTGCAGTCCGCGTCCGACGGCTTGGCGCGGCTGGACCCCAACGCCGACGACGGCGTCCGCGCCACCTTGTCGAGCAGTTCGCTCGTGCACGCCGACAGATCCACCAGCGGCATCCCCCGCACCAGCCCGTCGACCCCGTGCCGCATCCCGTGAATCTTCTTGATCGCGCGCAGCCCCCGCAGCCCCTCGATCACGCCCACCAGCGACTGGTTGATCACCGCCGTCGGGCCCCCGGACTGGCCGATTACCGCTGCGCCGTCGATCAGTTTGGTGCTCATGCCGCCAGTCTATCCAGAAATCGCGAGGACGGAGCCTCGCGCATGACTGACTCCGGTGTATCCCGCACCACCCCCGCCCACCACCGTACAATGCCCCCGATGTCCGCCACCACCACACCCAGCGCCCCGGCCAAACGCCAGCGGTCGCTGTACGACCGGCTGGAAGCGTTCATCAGTGGCCTCACGGCCAAGTACACCTTTGCCCACCGACTCGCCTCGCTCATCTGGCTCCCCTACGCCTTCCGCAGCGGCATCCGCATCAAGCAGGAATCCGCCCAGACCTTCTCCGCCGTCCTTCCCTTCAAAAAGTTCAACCGCAACTGGTACAACGCCATGGCCGGGGCCTCCCTCCTCGCCAACAGCGAGATCGCTGGCGGCATGTACATCTACGGCCGCTGCGGCGGCGACTACACCGTCGTGTGCAAGCGTCTCACCTACGACTTCCTCCGCCCCTGCTTCGGCCCCGCGGTCTACCGCGTGACGCCTGTGCAAGACCTTGATGCGCTCCTCAAGACCGGCGGCGAGTTCAACTTCGAGATCGAACTCGAAGTCGTGCAATCCGTGCCCATGATGCGTGAGAAGCGCGTGGGCAAGTGCATGGCCACGTTTCACGTCACGCCCAAGTCCCTGCACGAGGAGCGTGCCGCCCGCAAGGCCCGCGCCATCGAAGCCCGCGCGGATTCGGCAGCGGGTAGCGGGGGCGGGGGTGGGGGAGCGGGTTCCACCGAACCCGCCGCGGCCGCTGCGGCCTCCACCTCTGCGGCCGCCGCCGCCTCGGGGTCGTGCGCGTGAACGTGTGGCCTGCCTGGATGCGCCTCGGCAACGACCTGGGCTGGAGCATGTATCTCGCCATGTCCTGGACGTGGTGCATCGGGATGTTCCTCCCGATCCTCCTCCTCCGTGACTTTGGCTGGTGGGGTTACCTCGCCTTCGCGTTGCCCAACGTCATCGGTGCCGCCGCGATGGGCTGGTTCATCAATCGCGACCGCAGCCTTCGCTTCATCCAGGCTCACGGTGCCGCGGTCAAGACCTTTTCATCGGTCACCATCGCCTTCCAGGTTTTCTTCGCGTTCTGGCTCGCTTCGGGTGGCCCGCTCGGCCCGCTCGACAAGATCGAGCCCTCCGCCATCCGCGGCCTGGCCGTCCTCGCCCTCATTGTCGCCGCCACGGGCAAGCCCGCCATCCTCCCACCCTTGATCCTCCTGATCGTTTCGCTCAACACGTTCGGCTTCTGCTCCGCCGACGGCGACCTCAACTGGACCGTGACACCACACGCTGCGTCCGACGCGATTCCCCTCGCGCTCGTCTGCGCCCTCGGCTTCCTCCTGTGCCCCTACCTCGACGGCACCTTCCACGCCGCCGCCCAGCACGCCCACTCCCCGCGCCGTGCCTTCACCTTCGGCTTTGTCTTGTTCTTCCCCTCCATGATCCTCGGCACGCTCCTCTACACCCATCGCGGGCTCGATCCGAGCGTCGCGGCGACTACCGCCTTCGGCTGGCTGGCGGTGCTGCATATTGGCCTCCAACTCGCCTTCACCATCCACGAGCACGTCCGCGCCGGCCTCGTGCTCGAGGCCGCCCACCCGCGCGTGCCCCTCCGCGGCCCCGCCGGCATCGTCGCGATCGGTGCCGTCGTCCTCTTCAACTTCATCGGCGACCGCCCCGACTTCTGGCACGGCCTCTCCGCGGGCGAACTCATCTACCGCCTCTTTATGTCCTTCTATGGTCTGGTGTTCCCCGCTTATGTCTATCTCTGCGTCATCCCGCGACGTGGTGCGCCTCTTGCCATGCCGACGCGTGCCGCCATCCGCCTCTGGCTCTTCACCTGCGGCCTCGCTGGGCCGTTCTTTTACATGGGCTTCATCGAACGCCAACCCTGGTTCCTCGCGCCGGGTGTGGCGATCGTTCTGCTGGCCCGCATTGTGCTTCCGACACCACCCTCCCCCGCTCCCAGCGGGGGAGGTGCCGAGCGCAGCGAGGCGGAGGGGGTGCTGCGGGCGGATTGATTGCCGGCGATCTTCAATCTCACGCATGTCCGCCTCGGCGGGTTCTAGCATTCGCTCGCTCGTGTTTCCGTCTCCCCGGAGCCCTCGAAATGGCCAAGAAGGCCGACAAGAACAAGCCCATCAACACCAAGACCGTGCCCGGTCGCCGCACCATCCGGTTCAACTCCATCGCTGATCTGGCGTTCGAGATCGATCGCGTGGCCGCCGCCGATGCCGCGGGCCGGCTGGGCCGCGTGGGCAACTGGTCCGCGGGCCGCATCTTCGGCCACCTGGCCAAGTGGATCGAAATGAGTTACACCGGGTTCCCGTTCCAGATGCCCTGGCTCATGCGTTTCGTGGGTCGCAACTTCATGAAGCGACGCTTCATCACCACCGGCTTCCCGGCCGGCGTTTCGCTGCCACGAAAGGCCACCGATGCGATCGGCGAATACCCAGACATGCCCACCCCCGAGGGCGCGACGCGCCTCAAAAAGGCCCTGGCCCGCCTGAAATCCGAAGCGCCGCCGCACCCCAGCCCGCTGCTCGGCCCCCTCTCGCACGACGAGTGGGTGCAATTGCACCTGCGCCATGCCGAACTGCACCTGAGTTTCCTGCACCCATGAACCGCGGCTAGTACGCGTTCTGCTTCCGGAGGTTCGGCTGCACGCGCGCCAGCAACCCCGCGATCTTCTCCCCCGCGCGGCCATCACCAAACCGCTTCGACGGCTTCAGCCGCCCGCTCAGGGCGATCGCCTGGCTAAGCGCCTCGATCGGCCGCGCGATTCCCTTCGTGCCCTCGCACATCATTCCGCGGGAATCCACCACGTTCGCGTCGCGTTCGCGACCGCTCTGCCGGGGCGGAAAGTTCACCACCGGCATCCCGATCGCCGCCGCCTCGATCAACCCTGCCGATGAGTTCCCGATGAGCACCCCTCCGGGAATCCCCGCCAGCCGCTTCAGCAGCGCCACAAACTGCTCGCGCGGCAAGTGCGCCCTTCGCGGCAAGTGCTTCGTATCACGGAGTTGATAGGTCTTGACGATCTCCTCCCGTCCCGGGTCGTGATTCGGCTCAAGAATCAACAGCCGATCCTCGCGCCCGGTCAGCCTCTTGGAGGCCACCCGCGCCAGCAGCACGCCGTTCAACCCGCCCAGCGACTCGTACGGCTCACCCAGCCCGCTCGGATGCACCAGCACCACCGCCACCGGGTCGCCCAGCGTCCGCGCCTCGCGATCACGCATGGGCTTGATCTTCGCCAGCCCGTCAATCCCGGGAGACCCTGTCATGTGAACCGCTTCGCGCCGTTCGCCCATGGCGATGATCCGCTCGGCGCTCTCTTCACTCGCCGTGCAATGCAGGTGCGCCAGTTTCGTGATCGCGTGCCGCATCGCTTCATCCGCCACGCCCTCGGCTCTATCCCCGCCGTGAATGTGGCACACCCCGAACCCCGCGATGCTGGCCGCGCTCGCCGCCGCAAACGCCTCGACCCGATCCCCCAGCACCACGACCCATTCCGGCTTCAACCTCGCGAACGCCTTGGCGAATCCTTCGATGCCGCGGGCCGTCGCCAGCGCATCGGCCGCGCGCGTTCGCTTCTCACGCGTCTTCTGCATCGGCACCCGCGCTGCCATGGGGTACGTCGCCTCCACCTCACGAATCGTCCGCCCCGGTGGCAGAAAATGCGAGCCCGCCGCGATGAGTTGAAGCCGCAGCGCTCGGTGCCGCTGCACCGCGTCGATCACCGACCGCAGGAGCCCGAACTCGGCGCGTGTGCCGGTGACGATGGCGATGTTCCGTCGGGGCGTGGGCATGGCGACGGATGGTACCGGTGTTCCCCGAGACTCGATGCCGTGATGCCGTGATGCCCTTGATGCCGCGGGGGCTTTGGTGCCATCCTCTTTGGCGACATCACAACCTCAACGAACCGCTTGCTCGTCGATCGAGCCCACCAGTTGCCTCGCACGCGCCGTCCCCGCCGCAGCATTGATCTCATTCAGATTCGCGATGAACGCGAGCGCCCGGCGCTTCTGCTCGGACTGTTCGCGCATTGAATCCGTCAAGTGCCGAACGCCCTTGATCTCGGAGTTCTGCAGCGAATCAGCCCAGCCACCGAGTTGTCGCGATACGCTTTCGATCTGCGATTTCAGATCTGAAATCTCCGATTGCAAGTGCTTCATCCACCGCAACGCATCCAGCAAATGCAACATGCTCCGCACTTCGCCGGCGGAGCCCTTGGCGTAGTACAGAAACGCGATGAGTTGCTCCGTGGTGCCCCGCTCGAATCCTTCCGCGATGTTGTTCGACACCGACGCGGCAGCCCGTTCGAGTTGATTCTTGAGGTCGCCACGCCCCCTGAACGCCGGGTCGTCAACAAGCACAAAGATCCGCACCGCCACATCGCGAGCCGCCTTCCAGACCGGCAAGTCCTCGAAGCGTTTGTACGTCATGGGAGGTCCGGGTGTGGGATGGTGAATTGGTGCGAGGGGGAACGGCGCAGAGTCTATCCGATCTGAAATCTGGAATCCGAAATCCGAAATCTGAGATCTGAAATCACCGTCTCTCCGGCGTTTCTAGCCATTCCTTCGTGAATGCCCCTCACCCTGACCCCGACCCGACCCCTCCCCGTTTCTGCACGCCGCGACCCAGCCCATCCGACACATACCCCCATGATCCGCTTCCTCTCTCTCGCTCTCATCGGCTCGGGCGTCGTCCTGTGCATCCTCGGCCTTCGCGCCCACGACTCCACCGCCTCATGGGTCACACGCCTGTTTTCCGGCTCACCCACCAAAGAAAGCGTGATGCTCCTCGCCGGTGGCGGCGCGGCCGTGCTTGCGGGCGTGGGCCTTCTGGTCGCCGGTTCCGGCTCGGGCAAACGCCGCCGTAGCCTTGGCCGGTGACTTCGCTCCAGACCTCCGCCCTGATCGTGCTCGCCGTTCTCTCCGGAGGCGCGGCCATCTACTGGTTTATCGTCCTTGGGCACGTTGTCGCCACCTGGCGCGCACTCCCCACCGCCCGCGACGGCCTGCGCCTTCCCGAAGCCGAGGTCCTTCGCACCAGTGCTCCCCGTGTCGCGGTTGTCATTCCGGCGCACAACGAGGAAGCCGTCATCGCGATCGTCGCACGGTCGCTCATCGCTGAGGACTACCCGGCTCTCACCGTCACCTTCGCCCTCGATCGCTGCACCGACCGCACCGAGGCGATCCTCCACGAAACCCTCGGCACCGATCCGCGCTTCACCATTCACACCATCAGCGCCTGCCCACCCGACTGGGCCGGCAAGGTCCACGCGATCCACGACGCTGTTCAACACAGCACGGCCTGCCGCGACGCCGACCTGCTGCTCTTCGCCGACGCCGACACGATGTTCGCCCCCGGGTGCGTTCGCGCGTGCGTCGCCATCTTGCAATCGCGAAGACTCGATCTGCTCAGCCTCCTCAGCACGCTCACCAGCGACCGCTGGTTCGAGCGCCTTGTGCAGCCCGTGGCCGGGATGGAACTCGCCCGCCAGTATCCGCCGCGTCGTGTGGGCCGCGGCCGCGCCACCCGCCCCTTTGCGAATGGCCAGTTCATGCTCTTCACCCGCGAGGCGTACCACGCCATCGGCGGTCACGCCGCCGCGAAAGACGAACTGCTCGAAGACATCCACCTCGCCCGCCTCGTCGCGTGGAGCGACCGCACGGTCGGTGTGTTCATGGCGGCTGGCATGCTCCGTTGCCGCATGTACCCGGATTGGACGGCCTTCCGGCCCGGATGGAAGCGAATCTATATCGAAGCCGCCAACCGCCGCGCGCCGCGACTGCTGAGCCTCGCCATTCGCCTTTGCGTCACGAGCGTTCTGACGCCCACCGCTTCAGCGGTGGGCTGCGCTGCGGGCCTCATTGTCTGGCGCTTCACAGGCGAGCCCCTCGCGCTCATCACCGGCCTCTGCGGCCTCGCCGGATCTCTCGCGGTGCTCATCGGCGGAGGCGCAGCCTTCGCGCTCGGCGGCGCGCCCGTCTGGTCAGTCCTCGCGCTCCCTTTCGGCGCGGCCCGCGTGGCGGGCATTCTCGCCGAGGCGGGTGATGATCTCGCACAGGGTCGCGTGGTGAAGTGGGGGGGCCGCGAGTATGTGCGGCCTCGGCGATAGCCTTTCAGCGATGTGTGCGTTTCAAGTATCGCTTGGTGCGATACGATCCCGCGCATGTCCGCGTCAAGCGACTCACCACGTTCCCGCCAGCGCCGCGCCCTCATCACCGGCGGCGCGGGCTTCATCGGCTCGCACCTCACCGAACTCATCCTCGCCCGAGGCGACTCGGTCACGGTGGTCGATGATCTCTCCACTGGTCGCCGCTCGAACCTGCCAGGAACGCACGAGCGCCTTCGTTTCATCCACGCCGACCTCGCCACGTTTCTCTCAACGGCCACCCCCGCCGACCGCTTTGACGAGATCTACCACCTCGCTGCCGCTGTCGGCGTGAAACTGGTCATGGACGAGCCCGTCCGCTCCATCGAAGTGAACGTTGGCCAGACCGCCGCGCTGCTGAACTTCGCTTGCACCGCCGCTCCGGATCGTGGGGGGGGTGGGGGTGGCCCTGCCCGCACACTCATCGCCAGTTCCTCCGAGGTCTACGGCAAGTCCGACCGCATCCCCTTCCGCGAAGACGATGACGTCGTGTACGGCCCCACCACCAAGGGCCGCTGGTCATACGCCGCGTCGAAGGCGATCGACGAGTACCTGGCCCTGGCGCACCACGCCAAACATGGCCTGCCGGTTGTAGTCGCGCGCTTCTTCAACACCGTCGGCCCACGCCAGGTCGGGGCCTATGGCATGGTCCTGCCGAACTTCGTCGCCGCGGCCACGAACGGGCAGGAATTGCCGGTTCACGGCGACGGCACCCAATCCCGATGCTTCTGCGATGTGCGCGATGTTGTGCAAGCCCTGCCCAAACTGGTTGAAACCCCTGAATGTGCCGGTCGAGTCTTCAACGTGGGGTCCGATCGGGTTATCAGCATCCGCGATTTGGCCGATCTGGTGATCCACACGCTCGGGTCATCGAGCCACGTGAAACTGATTCCGTACGATCAGGTGTACGCGGCGGGGTTCGAGGACTTGGCCCAGCGCCGGCCCGACCTGGAGCGATTGAAGCGGGCGATCGGTTTCGTGCCGCGGTTCACTTTGGAGCAAACGATTCGCGACGTCGCGGCAAGCCTCTCGTGATCCAGAACGCTGATCAACTCGTTCCCGCGACTCCGCCGCCGGTGCTTCCGGCAGGCGTGTTCCCCACTGGCACCAGCCTGGCACCGGTGGGCCCGTCCCAGGCGGTCGTCGAGCAGTTCCAGCGCTTGTCGGAAGAGCACAAGGCATTAGGCGGACAGATCGAGCAACTGGGCAAGATGATCGGCGGCCCGCTCGCCAAGGGCGATGCCCCCAGCCGTCTCGAAATCTTCCATGGCTACATCGGCGTCTTCTTCGTCGCGTTCCTCGTCGCGCTCGTCGCGACGCCGCTCCTCCGCCGCATGGCCATCGCCAACGGCATCATCGACCGCCCCGACGAAACCCGCAAACTCCACCGAGCCCCCATCGCCTACCTCGGCGGCGTCGGCGTGTTCTTGGGCATCATGGCGGGCATCTTCTTCAGTTACACCACCCCCTGGCACGGGCTGATCACCTTCCACAAGACGGTGCACCTCGCCGACTCGGGCATACCGCTACCCGTCCCGCTGTCGATCGTCTTTGGCCTGGGCATCATCATGCTCACGGGCTTGTTTGACGACGTGATGGACATCAGCCCCTGGCAGAAAGTCGGCGGGCAACTCCTCGCCGCCGCCTTCCTGGCCATGGAAAACGTCGGCGTCAAGGTCGCCGCACAGTTGCTCTATCCCATCGGCGTCTGGCTCGGTCAGGGCCAGGAGATGGCCGAGACCGGCAAACTCGTGCTCTTCAGCATGGGCATCTTTGAACTCGACGTGGTCTATTGGACCGGCACCGCCATCATTGCGGTTTTCGTCCTCGGGGCTTGCAACGCCAGCAACCTGGTGGACGGGCTCGACGGCCTGCTCTCGGGCGTCACCACCATCAGCACGGCCGCACTGCTGGTGGTCGCGCTGAGCCTCGCCGCGATCGACGGGGGAGAACTTGATTCCGCCCGTATCGTCCTCTGCCTCGCGCTCATCGGCGGGTGCATGGGTTTCCTGCCGCACAACTTCAATCCGGCGGTCATCTTCCTGGGTGATTGCGGCTCCCTTCTGCTGGGCTATGCGACCATTGTCATTGTGCTGACGCTGGGCAACGAAGGCCGCACCGACCTCGTGCTCGCCGGTCTGGTCATCTACGCCATTCCCATTCTCGACACGGCGTTGGCCATCATCCGCCGCAAACTCTCGGGCAAGAGCATCGCCGACGCCGACGACCAGCACCTGCACCACATGTTCAAGCGGGCCCTGGGCGTGAAGGGCGCGGTCTTCTCGCTCTATGGCATCGCCGCCCTCTTCGCGGCCCTCGGGATCCTGCTCACCATGGGCCGGGCCCGCGTCACCTACGCCATCACGCTGGTCATCGCGCTCTTCATCGCCACCCTCGCCATCAAGATCGCGCGGCGGAAGGCCATCGAAGAGCAGGCGATCAAGTAGCGCGACGAGCCGACCGTTGCGCTATGGAAGATCCCAGCCCCGCACGCCGTGTTCGGTGTGAAGCCCTGCGAAAAAATCGGCAAAGTGCGGAGGCTGGTTTTCGCCGGTCGGCACGCCGGGTCTGATCGCGTCCCTCGGTGGTGCCGCAGCCCCGCCATCGGTCGTACCGATCGGAATGGGGCGAGCGGGTGTGAGCGGTTCGCCGCTCATCGGGTCATCTGATCCCGTAACAGTCAAGAACGGAAACGGAGACACGAACATGATCTTCCTCGCCGGATGCAGGATGTCCGAAACCCGCACACTCCGCCACTGAGACGTCCCCGTGACCCGCGTAGCCGGATCCCAATACTCCGGCTGAGCAAAGATGGTGCACGAGGGCAGGAGCGGTGCGCCGCTGGGAGCGCCAAAGTGCCGGGATTGCTCAGCGTCATACGCGGATGCCGAGTACGGATTGCCGCCGAGGTGCGAATCGGCCAACGCAAAGGGCCAGAACATCGGCGAATAGAAATAGCCGGGAATCTCGGAGACGCCGCCGGCATAGCGCAGGAATGCACGCGTTCCCACTGGGTCGAAATAGGCTGGCAAAGAGTCGCGATGCTCCCCGGCGTAGTCGGTGAAAACCTGCACAGACGAGCGGAGGTTAGCCAACGTGGCAACGTGCAGACCGGCCTTGCGTGCACCAACCAGCGAGGGCGCGAGCAGGGCGATCAGCAGAAACACAATCATCGTGACGAGGAGCGCCTCGATAAGCGTGAACCCGCGCACGGGCCGCCGAGCAGTCATGGTGCCACCAACCAGCGCACATGTGCCAGCGAGATGGCCGCGAGCATCCCACCGGCTCGCCAGACGGCGCGCTGCGCGTCCCCGATCTGCCGAAAGAACTGATCGATCAGCCCGAAGCATTGGCACTGTGGCGGCTCGGCGAGCCATAGGTGCGCGACCAGAACCACGGTGAACGCCGCGAGAAGGCCCAGCCCCATGATCTCGACATGTCGGCGTGCCATGCCCAGAATCCACAGACCGCCGAGCATGATTTCAAGTGGCGGCAGCACGAGGGCGATCGGCGTGCGCAGCGGGAACGAGACAAACTGAAACCCATCAAGCGAGGCTCGGAACGAGTCAAGATCGAGCGACTTGAGCGCCCCCGCCGCGGCCAAGATGACCATGACGATCCCTGCGAGGACAGCGCTCGTCTGACGCAAGATCGAACTCGCGCTCATGATGACGCACCCGTGCATGCTGGGGAACTCGGGTCGATGGTCGTGGACGTACATTCGATGTAGACGGGCGACTGCGGAATGCACTCACCCACGCTCGAACCGCACGTGCGCTTGGTCATTACGCAATCGCACTGCGTGACGGTCGATCGACCGGTCCTTCCCGATGCGCCCGATCCGGCCGTCGTGACCGAGCCCACCGTGCAGCCTGCACTATCGCTTTCCTGTTGACAGAACCACGCTTGCTGGCCCGGCTGTGCGTTTGGAGGGCACTTCTGGTCGAAGCCCTTACAACAGGAACCGGATGAGGCGGAGACCCAGCATTCCGCAGCGCTCGCCACGACAGCCAACACGGCTACAACTGTAACTGAAGCGATCGACCTTTGATGAGTCAGCATGGACATCTCCTTCTGGTGCTTCTCGAACAACGCGGAGTGCGCCCCGTGTCACGATCGACGGAAACGAAACCAAGCCAGCGCGCCAACACATGCAGCCAGCGACACCCACCCGATGATGCGGAGCGAGGACCCTCTCGCAGGTGAGGGCGGGAGTGCTTCGAGGATCGCGGTCTCGCCGTTATCATGTCGGGCTTTCATCACGCCCTCTCGATGGTCGCGAATGGTGGTGTACGTCGCTGGGCCGCGAAAGGGATCGGTACCTCGCGGGTCGGGCGGCCGGACGCACGCGTCGAGCCCGCCCGCCGGCAACGGATCAACACTCGTAAGCACGATCACCCGCCACAGTCGGCCCTCGGGCGTGTACCGCTCCACCCGCCCGGCAATCCAGCGTGACAACGCAGGTTCCCACCGGTGATCCCTGAACAACTCACGCTCGCCGATGGTCTCAGGCTTGTAGCCATTCGAGACGATCTGGCAAGCATCAACCCGACCTCGATTCTCGGCACCGATCCATGTCCCGCTGTATCGGATCGCAAACGCTTGTTCGGGCCTGGCATCCGGGACGCTTGCCACGAATGACCATTCCGTCCCTTCCAAGCGGATCGACCCAGGAACGACACTCGCCAACCGACCCTGCATGAAGTGCCCCGCAATCAGTCTGCTCAGGCTCGGCAGAAACGTGAACTCGTGGGCGCGCAGAGAGCCCGGAGTCGATGCCGAACGCGATTCTTCGGGATCGAAGATCTCCAAGAAATGGGTCTTGAGTTGCCAGGCGTCGCTCGGCGTCAGCGCCGAATCGCTGAACGCGCTGGCCTTGGGGCCTACAGGCGCGTGATCGATGTTGTACCGCCAGCGCTCTCCGCCATCTCCCATGAATCGCATATTGAGCACGCCTACTGGGATGCTCAGCCCATGCTTCTCGATGTGCGCAACCTCCGCTCGGGCGGGATGCTCGGGTCGCTGGCCGATCTCACGCTTCAGCCGCGTTACTTCTTCCGATGAAAGCAGCGAGTAAGTCTCTTCGCGCCACGCGATGGAATAGCCACCGGTGTTGGGAGGTCGTGCAGCATCCGCCCATGCCTGAGCAACCCACGCGCTGATGGTGGCCGGGTTGGCAGCGCCGTACTTCGCATCGGTCCCGTAGACGACACCGAGGCCAGCCGCGATGTAACAAAGAATCTGCGTCGTCTGCACGTTACGCAAATTATCATTGCGCTGCTACTCCGTCAAGAGAGAGAGAGAGAGAGAGAGAGAGAGAGAAATAGGAACTCTACCTACCCACGACATCCGAATGCCGCTCCGACGGGTTAAAGATTCCGCGACATCGGCTGCCAGAGGGGCTGTGAATCCGGCCTCCGATGCGGAGTATCCTCATGACTCATGACGCCTGAGGAACAACCAACCCCCATCTCGCTCCCCCCGGTCATCCAGGCCCGGGTCTTCCGCGTCATCGAGCATCTCGCGGTCTCGTCCAACTTGGAAGAGATCATCAGCCTCATCATCGATTCCCTCCGCGACTGCCTCGCCGCCGAGCGCGCCACCGTCTTTCAGTTTGACGAGCGCTCCCAGGAACTCTACATCTCCCAGGCCCACGGCTTCGCGGGCGTGCGATTCCCCATCACCCGCGGCATCGCCGGCGAAGCCGCCCGCTCCCGCGCCATCATCAACGTCCCCGACGCCTGGCAGGATGCCCGCTTCAACCCCGAGTTCGACAAAAAAACCGGCTTCCGCACCCGCGGGATGCTCACCATCCCGCTCCTCTCCTTTGACGGCAAACTCCAGGGTGTCGCCCAGGTGCTCAATAAGCGCGTCGCCGCGCCGGCCCACGGTTCGACACCCGCCGACCCCGAAGCGCCCATCGAGCAGTTCGACCCCGCCGACGAGATCGTCGCCAAGGTGCTCGCCAGCCAGGCGGCGGTGGCCCTTCGCCGTGCCCGCCTTATCGACGCGGAAATCCGCAAGAACAAGATCGAGGGCGACCTGGCCGTGGCGCGGACGATCCAGCAGGCCTCGCTGCCCAAGGACATCCCCAGCATCCCGGGCTACGACATCGCGGCCGGCACCACGCCCGCCGACGAGACCGGTGGCGACACCTTCGATCTGATCGATCTCTCCACGCTCGCGGTCGATGGTGCCGGCACCATGGGGGATAAGGGCTCGCCCACCAACCACCCCGGTGTGGTGGTTCTGATGGGAGACGCCACCGGCCACGGCGTCGGACCCGCCCTCTCCGTCGCCCAGGCCAGGGCCATGGTCCGCATGGGCGTCCGCCTTGGGGCCTCACTGGACCGAATCGCGGTGCACCTGAATGCCCAACTCACCGAAGACTTGCCCCCCGGGCGGTTCATCACCGCCTTCATCGGGCACCTCCGCCCCGGTGCCCACGAGATCGAATATGTCGCGCCGGGCCAGGCACCGCTGGTGATCGTGCGGGCCGAGGGAACGCTGGAAGAGACCTCGGCCAACGCCATGCCGCTGGGCATCGATCCTGACCTCGGAGCAGAACACGTTCAGCCTCTGAGGCTGAATCCGGGCGATGTGTTCCTGCTGCTTTCCGATGGCTACTACGAAGCGATGGACCCCGAAGGCGAGCAGTTTGGCATGGACCGCACGCTGGCCGCCGTGGCGTCTACCAACGGTGGCACGGCGGCGGAGATTCTGGCGGCGCTGAACGAGGCGACAAAGGTCTTTGCGCGGGGCCGACCCTTCGGCGACGACCAGACCGCCGTGATCGTGAAGCGCGTCAAGGCTTGAAAAATGGCACCCGCCGCGGGGGCCCGTAAAATTCTCTCCAAAAATAGGCCAAAAAGCGGGTTGTTGGACTTGATACCGGCGCGTCGGCGCGTTACAACCTTCATCTCATCGCGGAGGAGCCGCGAGCAACGCACGTTTTTTACGGAGAATCCGGCATGGCAGCGAAGACCCCCAAGGCCCCGAAGATCGAAGCCTCCAAGAAGCCCCGCGGCAAGAGCGAACTCTACAAGTTGCTCGCCGCCCACACCGGTCTGGCCCGCAAGCAGATCGCGGGCATCTTCGAGACCCTCGGCAAGGTGATGGCCGTTGATCTGGCCAAGCCCTCCGATGGCAAGAACAAGGTGTTCGTCGTCCCCGGGATGATGAAGGTCCAGTCGATCTTCAAGCCCGCCACCAAGGCCTCGACCAAGCCCAACCCGTTCAAGCCGGGCGAGATGATGGACGTGAAGGCCAAGCCCTCCCGCACCGTCATCAAGATCCGCCCCCTCAAGGGCCTGAAGTCGATGGTCTGATCGCGAATCGCGATGGACGACTCGATGACTGAAATCAGAACCCCCGACCACGCTTGGTCGGGGGTTCTTCGTTTTGGACGCGAGGCAACGACGCGAAAATGCGACGATGGAGCAAAACGAAAAACCCCGGGGCTCGGAGCCCCGGGGCTTTCAATGGTCTTTCAACGACTCGCGAAGTATGCAGATCAGGCCGACTTCACTTCGCAAACTTGATGTCTTTGGCAGCGCTGGCCTGGACGGTGAATGGGTCGCCGTTCAGGCCCAGTTTCGAGGCCCCGACGTACATGAACCCGCACGCCGTCGCGAGCGCAACCACCGCGAGGAACAGCAAACCGGTGTAGACGTTGAGGCTGGGACCGCGACGGGCCTGGCCGCCGGGCATGTTCATTCCGAACTGGCTCATGGATGCTCCGTGAAAAGAGGTGGAAGGTGGAGAAGAAACGGAGCGTCGATCACTCGATGCTGCTGAGCACCATGTCGCCGGAGCGGATTTCGACCGTGCGGCCGAGTTTGTCCACGCGACCGAGGGCTCGGGCGACATCCACAGAGGTCATGACGAGGTTGGCGACGAACTTGCCATCGCGAACGATAGAGAACTTCATGTTGGGCTTGATGCCCATCGCTGCGCCTTCGCTGATCTCGGCCATCTCGCCGCCAGCAGGGCTGGCCGAAACGCTGACGACGCGGGCCGTGATGCGGGGGCCGCTGTACACATAGGGCTGATCGGCGGAAGACGCGACTCCCGTCTTCATGCGCTCCATGGTCAACTTGGCCTCGGCCAGTTGCTCCTGCAGGGCCCGGGTGCTCTGTTCGAGCACCTGGCGCTGGCTCTCCAGGTCGTTCAGGCGATCGACCAGTTCGGTCTCGCGGCGTGATGAGGCGAGCCGCTCGGTGCGGAGTTCGCTGATTTCCTTGGTCAGGGCCTCGATGAGCGAGGCGTTGGCCTTGGCCGTAGCCGTCAGATTGTCCACCGTGTTCTTGACGCTCTGGTCGTCAAGGCGGGCCTTCTGCAGTTCGGCATTCTTGTTCGCCAGGTCGCTTTCGAGGGTCTTCTTGATGGCCTCGATGGCTTCTTTCTCGCTCTGGGCGACCTTGGCGGCCTCCTGCAACATGGCCTTCTCGTTGTTCCACACAGCGATCTGTGTGCTGGCGGTTTCCTGGGCCACGATCTTGGCCAGTTGCTCGTTTTGGAACTGCGAGCGGATGTTGTCGGCACTCGCGGCAAACGAAATCGTGAGGGCCGCGAGCAGCACGCTCAGAATGGCGCCGAAAACCGCGAGAATCTTGGTAACGATGTGCACTGGCTACTCCTGCGGGGGTCGAGTCAACCGTTTTCGGGCAAGCCGCTGCCTGCCGGGTGGTCGAAGGAAGGGGGCGAGGGGGGTGAGTTTAGACCGCTCAGCGGGCCAAGTCGGCACCTGACACGATCCCCGGCACGGGCTGCCCCTGCTCAGCACGCCCCGGAAAGGGAGTAATACCCGATCCGGTACCGGTGTGTCAAGGTACGACAGGACCGGGGGTTACGGTTGCACATCGCCCCTAGGTTGTTGGCGGTTCGGGGTCGTCCGGTCCACCCCTGGTCACTATTTTTCAGATATATTTGAACCGGATATATCCGATGACGTATACTCCGATGATGGCCCGCGACTCCCAACGCGACTCCCAACGCGACTCCCAACGCGATTCCGCACGCCTCGTCGTCCTCTCCCTGCTCGCCGAGGCTCCGCGTTATGGCTACCTGATCACCAAGGAGGCCGCCGCCCGCTCAGGCGATCGCCTCCGCCTCACGCCCGGCGTGCTCTATCCGCTGCTCCGCGAGATGGAAGCCGAAGGGCTGGTCGTGGCATCATGGGAAGAGGTGCGTGCCGAGGGCAGCCCCGACGACCAGCAGGGTCGCCGTCGCAAGTGGTACCGCCTGAGCGCCAAAGGCCGCAAGCACCTGGCCCAGACGGTCGCCTCGCACCGGCTGTACCGCCGAATCATCGATGCGTTCATTGGTGGAGCCACCGAAGAACCCGAGGCACGCGAGGAGGCGACTCCATGAGGCACACGCACGCGGACACGGGACGGCTTTCGCGGCGAACCCCCGGCGGCCCTGCACCGGCACCCGCGCCAGCCCCGCGACGTGACACGACATCCGACGTTGCCGGCCCCTATTGCCCAACCGGTGCAGCCGACTCGGTGACGGCGTGGCTGGACCTGATGACCTCGCTTATGCAGGTCGCCGAATGCGAGCGCCGTGCGGTACGCGAAGAACTGGCGAGCCACTTGGCCGATCGCGTCCGCGATTTGACCCTTGGCGGTGCCAGCGAAGCCCAGGCCTCGGCCCGGGCGATTTCGGAGTTAGGCGATGCCGCCCAGGTCGCGCGGCGTTTTCAAGATGCCATCGAACCCTCGAAACGGAGGTTGATCATGCAGGTTGCAGCCTTATGTCTGGCGGGTACGGCAGTCCTGTTCAGCGGCGTAGCCGTGGCGACACGCTCGGGCGGCACGCCGGAAGCCGGAACCCCACCGGCGGCAGGCCGGGGCACGCCCCTGGTGGACGTGAACATCGACGATGCGTCGCCCACGCTGTTACGATTCCTCGCCTGGCGTGGCGCGGGCATGAACCCCGCGTGGGAGATCAAGACGGATATCGGCGCGTCGCGCTTCGAGCCGCCGCTCGACGAAGGCCGGCAAATACTCGACAACGTGAAAGTGGGCCAGTCGGGCGAGATTCGCCTCGACAAGATGCTCGATCTCCTCGCCAAAGACGGCACCAAGGTCATCGTGCGCTGGGACCGCTTCGAGGCCGTTGGCATGTCGCGCGACAGCACGCTCTTCTCCGCCGACGCCTCGTCGAGCGTGGGCTCCGTCCTCCGCGAGTTGAACGTGGAACAACTGGATGCCGCCCCTGCCGCCAGCCTGAAAGACGGCGTGCTCATCATCGCGCCTCAAGGCTTCCTCGACCGCCAGGATCAGACGCTCGTGAGTTACGACCTCGGACCCATCATCGACGCCAGGGGCACCGTGCCCAGCGACACAGTTGAAGAAGTCCGGCGCGTCATTCAGACCATCGTCTATTCCAACACCTGGAAGGACAACGGCGGCGAACTCGCCAGCATGACGAGTTTCGACCGGCGGCTGTTCGTCACCGCGCCCCGGCGGCATCAGACGCAGATCGAATGGGTGCTGCGCGAGATGCGCGCAGGCGTCGGAGCCGCGGCGGAAGACGCCGGTGCCGGGGCGGGCCACGGCGCGGGCGCAGGCGCGTCATCCCACAATCGCTTCTTCGGCACCGAGCCCGGTACCTCGCCGTTCGCGAGCGCGCAGGGCGCGGGTACCCGCGCGTCCGGCCTTTACAACGCCGCGATGGGTGGTCACGAGGCCGGCCATGGTGCCGCGCCCATCACCGAACGTCTCTACGTCACGCCCGAAGGTGCCGAGTCCATCCGTATCGAACTCCTCGATGGCAAAGTCGCGGTGCGAGAGAAAGACCGCGCCCGGCTCGCTGACTCGGTTGAAATCCTGCTGCCCAAAGGCTGGTGGGTGAAAGACGAGTGGGATCGCCCGGTGGTCCCGCCGAATCCGCCCAAGGCTGGCAACGGCGAGAACGTGGTATTCACAGCACCCTACGGCAAGATTCTGGCAGGGGTGTGGCGGCAGTCGGGCTTCTCCGGCAAGACGGCGTGGCTCATGCCGCCAGATGCCAAGATTGACTGGAGACCAGCCGGTGGGGGGGACGCTCCGGCGGGTGCGGCCGGTGGTGGCGGCTCGGGTGCTGGCGGCCCCTCCGGCGGCGGCTCGGCTGGCACAGCGAAGTGATCTCGATGAGCGGGCGGCTCGTGGCCGCGCCGCCCCGATGGCGGGGGGACTCGCTTGGTACGATGGACCGGGGCGGCTCCAGCGTCGGAGCCGCCTTCGGTTTTTTCCTGCGCGAGCCCGAAACGTGGTCTGCCCCTTCTGCGGCTTCAACGACGACAAGGTGATCGACTCCCGCGCCAGCGACGCGGGCAAAGTCATCCGCCGCCGCCGCGCGTGCCTCAAGTGCAGCAAACGCTTCACGACCTACGAACGCGTCGAAGAACTCGCCCGCCTGACGGTCGTCAAGCGCGACGGCACCCGCGTGCCGTTCAAACGCGAAAACATCCTGAGCGGCATCCAGGCCGCCTGCGGCAAACGCCCCGTTCCCGAAGACGTCAAGGCCCGGATGATCGACGAGATCGAAGACGAGTTGCACCGCGAGTATGACCGCGAAGTGCCCTCCCGCGCCATCGGCGAGGCCGTGTGCGAGAAACTCCGCGACGCCGACGAGGTCGCGTACATCCGCTTTGCCAGCGAGTATCACCGGTTCAAGGACCTGGGCGAGATGGAAAAGGAACTCGCCGACCTCAAAACCCGCGTAAAGGACGCCAAGGAGCAGCAGCGGCTGTTTGATGACGCCGCGGGCAGCGGCGGCGCGCCCACGCCTCCGGCGACCGAATCCTGAAACGAACCGGGAACCCCCGGCGTGCGAACGATGGAGAGATGCCGCAGGTGAGGCGACAGATTGACGATGGAACCGCGCCGTCTGGCTCCGACGAGACGGGCGTCGGCTCGGGCTCTGCCGCGCCGCAGACACTCGATGCCCCCGCCGCCGACCTTGCCCAGCCCGTGGCCCGCCGCTACCACATCCACCCCACGTTCATGATGTACTGCGGCGTGACCCTCATGCTCTCGGTCGGTGCGTTCCACAACAACAACAACCTGCTCTTCTGGCTCTTCGCTCTCGCCTTCTCGCTCATCGTCGTCTCCGGCCTCATCAGCGGGCCCATGCTCATGGGGCTAAGGCTTGAACGCCTGCCCCCGCCGGAAGTGGCCCAAGGTGAAGTTGTGCGCGTCGCGTACCGCGTCACCAATATCAACCGCTTCGTGCCCGCGTTTGCCATGTGGGTGCGCGAGGTTGCTCCAGCCCCTGAAACCAATTCGCGGTGGCGATTCAGGCGTGCCGCGCCATCGCCCGCACCCATGTCCGTCGCCCCCCGCACTGGCGAACTCGATCGCCCCCTGGAAGCCTTCGTCGCCTATGTCGGTGCCGGCAAGTCCGTCGTCGTCGATGGCCTCGCCCGCGCCACCGCCCGCGGGCTCATCCCTCTCGGGCCGATGGCCATCTACAGCGACTTCCCCTTCGGCATCGTCCGCAAATCCGTCCGCTTCGCCGCCGCACGATCGCTCCTCATCCGACCGCAGTCGATCGACGAAGCCCTGCCCACGGCCACCGACTCTCGAGCCCGCCCCGAAGCCGAGCACGCTGGGCGCCTCTCGCCCATCGGCGGCGAGCACTTCCATGCCCTGCGCGAGTATCAGCCCGGCGACAACCCCCGCCTCATCGCCTGGCGGGCCTCCGCCCGCGCCGCCGCACGCGATGCCGAGGGCGATACCAACGGGCCCGCGCTCCTCGTTCGCCAGACCACCGGTACCGTGCCCGGACGGCTCGATGTGCTGCTGGACCTCGCTTCGGCTGGCAGCAAACAGGCCTATGAACGCGCCATCAGCCGCGCGGCCGGGGTGATCCACACCGCCTCGGCCCTCGGCATGCGCGTCGGCTTGTCGGTGCGCGGGCCAGCAGACAATGGCAGCCATCACGCCGACCGCCTCGCCGAGCCGCGCTCAGGCCGGTGGCACGCGGCCCGGCTCCAGAACGACCTCGCCATGCTCCCGGCGTTTGATCGGGGCACCGCGCAAAGCCCCGCCGGTTCGGCGGCGCGCCCCATCGCCTCGCCCACCGGCACCCTCCTCATCGCCGCCTCCAGCACGGAGGCCGCCTCATGAAATCCTTCTACACCTTCGCCTGGCTCGTGTGGGTCGTCGCCATCCTCGCGGCCCTCACCTACTGCGTCGCCGACGACCAGCGCGTCGGCCTCGCGATCCTCGTCATCGTCGGTGGCGGGGCGGCGGCCACCATGATCCGCCGCGATGGCCTCCGCCACATGCCCCGCATCGCCATCAACCTGCTGCTGATCGCGGCTTTGGGCAACGTGATCCTCCGCGTCTTCGAGGCTGGCGCGACGCCCAACGTCACCGATATGACCGACTTCTTGATCTACATCATGCTGATCAAGTTGTTCGACCGCGGACGCCCACGCGACGAGGCCCAGTTGCTCGGGCTGAGCGTCTTCATCGTCATCGGCTCGGTCCTTACTGGCCAGAGTCTCGGCCTGGGCGCCTTGCTGATGGTTTTTACGCCGCTGGCCCTCATCTCGGCGGTCAGTTACCAGGTTTACCAGGGGGCCAAGCGGGCCGCCGACCAGCGCGCCGAGTTGCTGGCCACTCCGGGCGCACCCAGCGCGAACTCGAGCATCCTCGCCGAAGCCCTCATCGACAGCCGCCGCGGGCGCCGCGACCTGCTGGCCACGCTTGCCGTCGCCATCGTGCTGCTCTCCATAATGAGCGTCGCGGGCTTCATCCTCACGCCCCGCACCGTGGCCGATCAGGTCGTCGGTGCGTTCGGCATGTCCCGCTCAGGCGGCGAGACCGAGTTCCGCGATCGCATCGACCTCGGCCAGGGCGGCACCATCGCCACCTCCGGCGAACCCGTGCTCGACCTCGTGGTGAAAGACGAGCAGGGCCGCACGATTGCCGGAGGCGCGAGCGGGCAGAGCGATCCGATCTACTTGCGCGGTGCCGTGCTCGATACCTACGACCCGGAAACGGGCCGTTGGGGCAACAGCCGCCCGATCACCGATCGACCCCCTGAAATGGTCGTGACGCAGGGCGGCGAATCAGCCCTGATCGGCGGGGCCGAGCCCGGTGCCCAGCGCGTCGTACAAGAAATCCAGGTCCGCTACGCGCGAGAGAACGCCTCGCCCCTCTTCGCCGCGTGGCGGCCGTGGACTGTAAAGTCCGATGACTCCCGCGTCATCGTCCACCCGACCGACCTCACGCTTCACCGGCCAGCCGGGCACCAGGGGCGATACTCGTACACCGTGGTCTCCGCCCCCGGCGCGACACGAGAACTGACCGAAACGGTGCTGCCCCCGCTGGCCGTGACGCCCCGCGTGCAGGGTCTGGCGACGGAACTCGCCCAGCGGGCCGGCGTCTCCGCCGACCCCGCCGCCCGCGAGCCGGGCGACACCCGCCGCCTGATCAACAGCGTGATCGCCTACTTCCGCGCCAACTTCACCTACGACCTCACCTCCGAGGGCGTGCCCGCGACCCGCGACCCCATCGAGTTCTTCCTTTTCGATTCCCAGCGGGGGCATTGCGAGTATTTCGCCGGCGCCACCGTCTCCATTCTGCGGCACCTGGGCGTGCCCGCGCGGATCGTCACCGGCTACGCGGCGTCGGAATACAACCCCATCGCGGGCGCGTACGTCGTGCGAAAGTCCGACGCCCACGCCTGGGTCGAAGCCAAAGTTCGCCCCGATCGCTGGGAGACCTTCGACCCCACGCCCCCGGGCGAACTCAGCGCCGCCCGCCGCGGCACCGGCGGTTTCATGGCCCGCCTCCGCCAGATCTACGAAGCCATCGAGTTCGGCTGGATCAATAACGTCGTGGCGTTCCAATCCTCGCGCAAGGTGGACCTGGTCGAGGCCGCCGCGAGCGGCCGCCAGCGTTTCGCTGCCGTGCGTGACGCCATGGCCAAACTGGGCGACAGCGTGTCGCGACTGATCCCGGGTCTGGGCCGCTGGCCCGCCGCGATCACGGCCATACTCATCGTCATCGCACTCGCGACGGCGGTCTTCGCCGGCGGGCGTCGTGCGTTCGGCCGCTGGCTCGCCGGGCGCGGCTCGACCCGCGGCGCGCGGGCCGACCTCGGTCACTCGGCCGAGGCCCAGGCGTATCGACGGGGGCTGCGCCTGCTGGCCAAGGCCGGGCTCGCCAAGCCCGCGTCGCGGCCTCCCGTGTTGCACGCCCGCGAGTTGAAACGCCGCGGCACCGTGAAGCCCGAAGCCGCTGCGGCCTTTGAATCGCTGGCCGATCGATTCTACAGGGCACGATTCGGCGCAGATACTCCCGCCGCTCAACCGAGCACCGACGCGGCGCTCCTGGCGACACTCTCGGCAGGGCTGAGCGCACTCACTCCCCGCTTCCAGCGCCTGGAGTAGGGGGCGAAGGCCATCACGCCGTTGAATGCGGCACCGCCGGGATCGGCTCAGGCTGACGCAAACGAATCACGATCCGTTCGTGAATCCGGTCCTGCGCGGCCTCGATCTGCCGCTCACGCACCAGTTCGAGCACCGCCAGGAAGAGCCCGATGGCCTCGGCACGCGTGCGGCCGACGAACAGCGAGCGGAACTCGATCTCGCCGGTGAACGCCGCTTTGGCTGTGGTGTTCCCCGCGGCAGCGCGGGCCGCGTCGGCCACGCGCCTGAGACGGTCGAGAATGTCGGTCGCATGCAGCGAAATTGGCGTTTCGTCGTCGAGCACCCGGTGCTCGCCCAGCCGCGTCAGGTCCACCGATTCCATGATCGAAGCGAACGCCTGCGCGAGGTCCACAAGGTCAACTTCGTCGAGATCGATCTCGGCGGGGGCGTCGTCGTCGGCCGTCGCGGCGTGCGGGTCGGTCGAAAGCGGCGCGCCGCCGCCCGGGAACCGTCGGCCCCACTGCGCGTGCCGGTCATCCAGCGCCTGCGCGGCATCGCGATACTTCTTGTACGCCAGCAGTTGCCGAACCAGGTCGGCACGCGGGTCGGCTCCTGGAACCGACTCAGCATCGGGCAGCAGCGACGGGTTGTTGGCGGTGTTTGTGGAGGGGTTGCCGTCGGCGGCCGTCGGCAGCGCGGGCACGAGCATGCGCGACTTGATCTCCATCAGCGTCGCCGCCATGACCAGAAACTCGCCCGCGGCTTCAATGTCGATGCGGTCTACGCCGCCCACCGTCAGCGTTTCAAGATACTGCGACGTGATCCGGGCGATGGGGATGTCGGTGACCTCGACCTCTTCGCGCCGAATCAGGTGCAGGAGCAGGTCCAGCGGGCCGTCGAAGGCGTCGAGATGGATGCGTACGTCGTCGAGCGCCATCGATTCCTCCCTGACCGCCGCCCTATCGCGAAGTACCCGTTCCTTCGGGGATTGCTGCGGCCAGTCTACGCTTGCCTTGATGAACGCGCCGCCCGCGTCCCGGGTTTCCACCGGGCACCAATCCGCCTCACCTGCGCCTGCGGGCCCGACCTCGGCTGCTCTGCATGCCGAGCGGGAGTTTGCCGCGCGGCTTATCAGCGCGGAGAGCAAAGCCGTCGCGGACCTCGTGCCCTTGCTGGGCGAGCCGTTTCATGCCGCTGTTGGCGTGCTCGAGGCGTGCGCCCTGGCGGGGGGAACCGTGCTGGTGACGGGCCTGGGCAAGTCCGGCCTGATCGGGGCCAAGATTTCCGCCACACTCGCGTCGCTGGGCATTCCCTCGCACTTCGTGCACCCAGCCGAAGCGGCCCACGGCGATCTCGGTCGCTTCAGGCCCTCCGACGCCTGCCTGGCCCTCTCGGCCTCGGGCGAGACGGCCGAGGTCGTGAACCTGGCGGCGCTCCTGCGGCAGGATTCGATCCCGATCATCGCCATTACCAAGTCCTCGGATCCAAAGGCGGGCAAAGCGATCGGGGCGGCCTCCTCGCTCGCGCGGTTGTCAGTCGTCACGCTCGGCCTCGGGCCCGTGGAAGAGGAAGCGGCCATTTCGCCCGCGCCAACGCTTTCAACCACCGCGTCGCTGGCGCTGGGCGACGCACTGGCCCTCGCCGCCTCGCGCCGCCTGGGCTTCTCCGCCTCCGACTTTGCCAAGCGGCACCCAGGCGGCTCGCTCGGAGGCCTCTTGCGGCCGGTCATCGAATCCCTTCGCTTCACCGTGGGTAGAAACCTGAACCCGGCGTTCGACGATCTACCCCTTGGCGAGGCGCTGCGGATGGCCGAGACGACCGTGCGACGGCCCGGTGCCCTGCTGCTGATCAACCGCGCGAGCGGGATGCTCACGGGCATCTTCACCGATGCCGATTTGCGCCGCCTGGTGCTGGATGACCCCGCCGCGATGAGCCGGCCAATCTCCGGCGTGATGACCGCTGGCCCCGGCACGCTGCGCGATACGGATTTGCTGCAGGATGCCGTGCGCATGGTGCGCGAGCATCGACGCGACGAGATTCCGGTGGTCGACGCCAGCGGCAAGCCGGTGGGACTGCTCGACGTGCAGGACCTGATCGCGATGCGGCTGGTTCAGGATTGATGGTTGGGCGTTCGCGCCTCGGTCCCTCTCCTTTCTATGGCCACCAAACCCGACATTCCTGATATCCGCCTGCTCGCCCTCGACGTGGACGGCGTGCTCACCGACGGCGGCATCTACGTCGACGACGACGGGCGCGAATCCAAGCGCTACGACGTGGTCGACGGCTTCGCGCTCCGCCTGTGGGCCAAACTGGGCTACGCCTCCGCGATCATCACCGGGCGGGGCGGGGGCACGGTGCTGCACCGCGCGGCATACCTGGGCATCGCGCACGTCGCCACCAACGTGGCCGACAAGGGCGCGGCACTGGTTGAGTTGACCAAGGCGACGGGGATCGAGCCAGCGAACATCGCGTTTCTCGCTGACGACTGGCCCGATCTACCCATTCTGCGGCGCGTGGGCTATCCGATGGCCGTGGCCAACGCGCGGCCAGAGGTGAAAGCGGTTGCGCGGCATGTGACCACCGCCAGCGGTGGCCACGGCGCGGTGCGGGAGGCCATCGAGCACCTGCTGGCGGGGCATGGCCGGATGGGCGAGGCGCTGGCCCTGTACGATCCGACGCATGGCCGGTGAACCCACTCCACATCGTGTTGGGGTCGCGCGGACGCGCGGCTTCACGCTGCGCGCCACGGGTATGGTGATCGCGCTAGGCGTCCTGCTCATCGGCGTCGGCCTGGTCGGCCTACTCGCGGTGTATTCCAGCCGCCGCCCGGGCGCGGGCCCGGCGACCCTGCCCAAGCCACCGGTAGTGATGCCGCCGACGCCCGTGGATTTGTCGCAGGCCGGCCTGGCCAGGTCAGGCCGGGCCCGGGTGCAGTTTGTGGACAAAACCGACCCCTCGCGCGTGACGGGGTACCTGGAATGGGCAGCCTTGCAGCCAACCTCGCCCGGGCGGGCGAGCATCGAGACGCCCCGGGCGATTGTGTATCTGCGTGATGGGCGTGCCGTGAGCATCACCGCGGCCCAGGGCGAGATCGTCTATCCAGCGGGCCGGCCCGAGCAGACCGAATCGGGCACGTTTGAGGGCGGAGTGCTGATCGCGCTGTTGCCGTTTGCGCCGGAGGAAGAGGGCGAGCAACGCGCTGATGGTGCAGCCGCGACAACGACGACCGACGCGCCCGCGCCGATCGCGCAGGTGTTCACACGCGAGATTGATTTCAACATGGCGCTGGGCGAAGTGCTCGCGGCGGGCCCGTTCCGTGCAAGCGGGCCGCGGTTTGAACTCTCGGCCAGAGGCCTTCGGATCGTGGGCGACCAGGTGAACAGCCGCCTGGCGATGACGATCGAGCAGACGGACTATCTGTATCTCGTGCCGCAGCGGCCGATGCCGGGCGCGTCTGAAGCGAGTGGAAAGACCGCACGCCCGACAAGACCAAGCACCGCACCCGCGCCCGCCGCCAGCGGCGCGGAGACGTTCTATCACGCGGCCCTGGCCGAACGCGTGCGCATCGTGCGCGGCGGGTTCACCCTGGATGCGGCGCGGCTCGACGCATGGGCCCGGTTGGTGGGCGGCAGTTTGCCGCCCGGGGCGATGGGCGAACCGGCGGACGCGCCGGGTACAGCCGTTCCGAAGCCCATCGTCGCACGCGACGCCACCACCGAAGAGACGGGGCAACCAGCCGACTCACCGGGCCTCAAACGGCCCGCGCTCCAGCGCTCCGCGGCCATCCCGGGCGAGCCGCTTGTGCTCTTCAACCTCGCTGGCGACACCAGCGATGTCATCGTCGCGACGTGGGGCGGGCCGCTGGTCATCTCGCCGCTCGACACGCGCCCCGGCGGACTCGATGGTCAGCACCTGCTGGCCTTGCTGACGGGCGCGAAAGGCAACGAGGCCACGCCGCCGCACCCTGACACCATCGACGTGATGGGTACCGATGACGCGTCCGGCGGCTGGCTCAAAGCGCCGACGGTGAAGTACGCCGCCACGAGCCGGACGATCTCGGTGCTGGGCAGCGATGTCAGCAAGGGCGGTGGTGTATCACACCCAGCGAGGATGGGCCTGAAGTCACAGGGCGAGATCGCCGTCGCCTCGGCGTCGCTCAACCTGGCCACCGGAATCGGCTCGGCACGCGGGCCGCTCGTGCTCACCGACGCTACCGACACGCCCGCGAAACCGCGCCGCATCGCCTGCGACGACCAAGCCGACTTCGCCATTTCGACGCGTGGCGTCGAAGGTGGCGCGCCGGGTCTGGGCGTCGGCAACAAACTGCGCTTCGTCGCCTTCAACGGCAACGTGCACGCCCAAGACGGCCCGGCTTGGCTGAAGGCGAACGCCGCGCGGGTGGATTTTCTTGGCAAGGACAAGCCCTCCGGCCCGCTCGACGGGCTGATCGAACGCCTGCACGCCGAAGGCAACGTGCAGGGTGCTGACGGGGACGATTCCTCGCTCGCGTGCGAAACGCTGGATGTGGGCTTTGAACCCTCGCCCACCGGGCGCGAGGCCGACCCCACCGACGTGCTGGCGCAGGGGTCGGTCAAGGGGCGACGCGCAGGATGGGAGATGGAAACTGGCCGGCTCGCCGCGCGAATGGCGCGCGATGAACGCAACCGCCTCATCGTGCAATCCGCCTCGGCCGAGGGCGGCGCGAAGGTGCGCGGCCGCGGCGTCGAGGCCGTGGCCGAGACGCTCCGCGCCGAGGTCGCCTCGCGCGTGCTCGATCTGCTCGGCCCGCGCGTGACACTCTCCCGCGACGGTGGCACCATCGCCGGAACCCAGATGCGCCTTGACGGATTCCGCGAAGAACTCACCGTGTTCGGCACCGGCACGCTCGACTACGCGCCGCTGATCGGGGCCGACGGGTTGCCCAAGGCCGCGTCCGACTCGATGCCATTGCGGGCCAACGCCGCATGGACTCGCGCGTTCACCTTCGCCAACGTCGAAGGGCGTGCCGAGTGCGTGGGCGGCGTGGTCGCGTCGATCGACCGAACGCCCTTGGAAGCCGACGATCTGCGGGCCGAACGCATCGAGTTCCGCTTCACGCCCGGCACGCCGGGCTCGGGATTCGATGCACTCGAAGGTTCGAACTCGCCAGCGCCTGGCGCGCAGAGTGATTCACCCGTCACACCAGCCACACCCCCGCGACGCCTGCTGCACGCCGAAGCGGAAGGCGACGCAAAGGCCGCCCCGGGCAGCCCGCCGTCGCGCGCCAGACTGGAATCACGCCGCTTTGCGCGCGAAGCAGCGCCTTCCGCACCCGGCACCACGCCCGCAGCCGATCGCCCTGTCGAACGCCTGCTGCTGGCCGAGGGCGAACGGCTGATCGCCGATGAATCCCAGGGCGTGCTCCGCATCCCCGGCGCGGGACGCGCACTCATCGACGACCGACGGCCCGGCGATCCCGCACTCGCCGCTACGGGAACACCCGCCGCCATTCAGCCCTCGCTTCCGACTGACCTCTCCGGCGCGCGCGGCACAACGCTGTTGACGTGGGGCCCCGGCACGACAGGCAAACCCGTCGCGCCGACGCCACCATTGACCGTGCCAGCCCTCGCAGCCGAAGCCTCCGGCCTGGTGTTCGACCGCCAAGCAGGCCTCCTGACGCTCGGGTCACCCTCGCGAATCATCTATCGCCCCGCGCCAGACCAGCCCGTGCTCACCATCGACTCGATCCGCGCCGAAGCCCGCGTCCGCACGAGCGGCAGCGGCGTCTCACTCGCGCCCAGCCAGGGCGAGGCCTCGCTCCTCTCCGCCACCGCCCTGGGCAACGTCTTCGTCCGCGCCCAGCAGGGCACCACCCTCACGGCTGACCGTCTGAACTTCGACGCCGTGACGCAGATCGCCGAAGCCTCCGCCGAGCCAAGCAACCCGGGAGGTGGGGGCCGCGGACGCGTCGTCCTGACCGAGCCCGCCAGCGCCACCCCCGTGATCGCCCGCGTTCTGCGCTGGGACGTGGCCCGCCAGCGAGCGACGATCGTCGAGCCCGCGCCGACGGCGATCCCGCGCTGAAGCCGCGGGCGTGCGCGGACTCCGGCACCGTACACTCGGCCCGTGAGCACCAGCGCGGCTGATTCAACCCCCGCGATTCCACCACGCCTACAGCCCGCACGGCTGCCGGGCGCGCGGGTCTCCCTCACGCTCCTCATCGCCATCAATCTACTCAACTACGTCGACCGCTACGTGCTCTCGGCCATCGAGCCTCTGGTCCGCGAAGACCTGCTCCCGGGCGACCCCAACGCCAAGACCAAAATGGGCTGGCTGGCCACGGCTTTTCTGCTCACATACATGGTCGCCTCGCCCGTGTTCGGCTGGATGGCCGAGTTCTCCAAACGCTGGACCATCATCGGCATCGGGGTGCTCGTGTGGTCTGTTGCGACCGGGGCATGCGGGCTCGCGCAGGGGTTTGTGGTGCTGCTGCTGTGCCGCGTGGTGGTGGGGGTCGGCGAAGCCGCCTGGGGGCCCGTCGCGCCGACGGTGATCGCCGACATGTACCCGGCCCAGAAGCGCGGCACCGTCATGGCGTGGTTCTACGTCGCCCTGCCCGTGGGCAGCGCCCTGGGATTCATCATCGGGGGACAGGTGGCCGCCATGTGGTCGTGGCACTGGGCGTTTTTCGTCGTGACGCCGCCGGGCTTGCTGCTGGGCGCGTGGGCATTGTTCAGGCGTGACCCCCCGCGGGGCGCGTTTGATGGGCTTGGCGGCAGTGGGGGGACCATCGCAGCAACCACCGGCAGGCACCTGCAACTGGCCGATCTCAAGGTGCTCGCGCGCACGAAGTCGTTCGTCCTCAACACCGCCGGCATGACCGCCAGCACCTTCGCCATCGGCGGCATGAGTTTCTGGATGCCCTCCTACATCCATGAAGCCCGACTGGGCACCACGGGCCTGACTCCCGAGCAGGTCAGCACGCAACTCGCCCAGGTGAACTGGGTGTTCGGGGCCATCACGGTGGCCGCGGGCCTGGTGGGCACCATCGCCGGCGGCTACGCCAGCGACTGGCTGCACCGCCGGATGAAGAGTGGCGGGGCGTATTTCATGCTCTCGGGCGTGTCGATGCTCGTGGCGTTTCCCGTGTTCGTGGGTGTGCTCGCCGCGCCCTTTCCGCTCGCGTGGTGGCTGATGGCCATGACCATGTTCTTAGTCTTCCTCAGCACTGGCCCGACCAACACCATCATCGCCAACGTCGCCCACCCCTCCATGCGCGCGACCGCCTTTGCCGTGACCATCTTCGTGATCCACGCGCTCGGCGACGCCATCTCCCCGCCACTCATCGGGTTCATCACTGACCAGACCGGTAGCATGACCACCGCCTTCGGCGTCGTGGGCGTGGCCATCCTCCTCAGCGCCGTGCTCTGGTGTTTCGGGACGCGCTGGCTGGCGCGTGACACCGCCGCCGCGCCGACACCCTTGCCATGACCCTCGTCTACCTTGAGCCCGAGCGGGTGCCGCAGTGGTCGGCTAGGCAACCGCCACATGCCAGCAACGGGCAGACCAACCTGTCCGCAACGGCATCCGGCTGGTTCGGTGACACTTCGCCAAAGGGCAGCCCTCCCCTCACGGTCGGGCGCTTGTTCAACGAGAAAGCACCTTCAAGCCCACGCGCTTCTCGAGTTCCTCAACCGGCCGAGCAATGAGGTCGTAGCCGTCACTCCCCACGATCGTGCAGTTCACCAGGTCGCCAGGCACCAACCGCTTGCTGGATTGCACAAACGTGACCGCATCGATCTGCGGCGCCTGCGACCGGGTGCGGCCTTCATACAGGCGACCGCCCTTGCCGATGCCGGTCGTCGCCCGGCCTTCACTGGCGCGGGCCGAATCGATCAGCACATCAATACGGCGTCCGGTAAGCGCAGGCTTGTGCTCGTCAAACTCGGACGCGATGGCTTGCTGCCGCGCAAACGCGATCGCCTGCTGGGCCGCCATCACTTCCCCGCGCCGGCGGGCCTTCTCGGCGGGCACCACGGCGAGGGCCGGGTCGTCTTCCATCGTGCCCGCGACGGTGCCCGGCTCGTGGCTGTACTCGAACACGCCCACGGCCTCGAATCGCTGGGTCTTCACAAAGTCCACGAGTTCGGCGTGGTCGGCTTCGGTTTCGCCCGGGAAGCCGGAGATGAACGTGGTGCGGATGGCGATGCCGGGCACGCAGGCACGGAGTTTCTCGAGCAGTCCCTCCGTGTGCGCACGCGTCGTGTGTCGCCGCATCGCCGTCAACATGCGGTCGCTGGCGTGCTGGAGCGGGATATCGATATAAGGCAACACCCGCGGCGTCTTGGCAATTGCGTCGATGCACGCGCCGCTGAAGTTGCTCGGATACGCGTACATCAGGCGGATCCAGCCGTCTTTCACGCCCATCTCGTCATACGCCCGGCTCACCGCCTGAAGCATCGCGGGCAACCCACCCCCCGCCGCCAGCCCCTGGCCGATGTCGTCGCCGTAACTGGTCGTGTCCTGCCCGATGAGGTGCAGTTCAAACGCGCCGTCGGCGATCAGTTCCTTGGCTTCGGCCGTAATGGTGTCCAACGGCTTCGAGCGCATCTTCCCGCGGATCGAGGGGATCGTGCAGAACGCGCAGTTCTGGTTGCACCCCTCGCTGACGCGCAAATACGCGTAGTGACGTGGCGTAAGACGCAGCCGCGTGCGGTCGTCCTCGAAATAGCCGACGCCCTTGCCGTCCTTCCCATTGACGGTGAGGCCGGTGGTGGCCAGGCCGCGCGCTTGGGCGGCGACGAGTGCGTTACTGGCGATCCAGTACTTCGGTTGAGCCCCCGCCCCCGTGCCACCGACTTCGGCCTGGCGAAGTCGGTGCTGCTCGGCACTCGGCCCGCGCACCGCGTCCACGATGCGATCGCGATCAAACACGCCGATCATCGCGTCAATCCCCGGGGCCCAGTCGAGCATGGTCGCACGATGGCGCTGCACAAGGCACCCGGCCACCACCACGCGCTTTACGCGGCCCTGTTCCTTCAAGGCGATCGCTTCTTTGATGACCCCCAGCGATTCATCCTTGCTGGCTTCGAGGAAGCCGCAGGTGTTCACGACGACGGCATCGGCCCCGCCATGCTCGGCTTCGGTGAAATCCACAGGCGTCAGGCCGTCTTCGGCGAGCAAGCCGAGCATTTTCTCGGAGTCGACCAGGTTCTTCGGGCAGCCGAGGCTGACGAAGGCGACCGTGGAGACTGAGGGGTCGGTCTTGGAGCCCTTGGCGCGCGGGGTTTTCTCGAGGGAACGCTTCACGGGGAATCGTAGGTGGAGATGTGGGGGAACGACGGGCGTGTAGGAATCGGAGGCAGCCGCGGGAACCGGATGGTTCGGCCAGTTCGAGCGGCATGGGCATGGCCAGAGTCCTGTCGATGTGCATACATGCATGGTGACGGACCGATAGGTCTTTGGTGGAGTCCAGGGCTTTCAGTGCGCTCGCGGTGTTCGTGCTAGCGGCTTCGCTAGCCCCGGGGTCGCAGCCCGCCACAGAGACGACTGAACCGCCCGGCACCACGGTCCGGCGACCCGAAGCCGCCGGTCGGGTAGTGAAAATCTTCGACTTCGAGGAGCGCAGCGACCCCGCTCGACCTGACTTCAACCCCGAGCCTGTGCCCAGGCACTGGGTGCGCGCCCAGCACGCCCCGCCCGAACGCGACCGGCTCGGGTTCCCCCTGGGCAACAAGGCCGAGTACGACCAGACCGTCGCCCACCGTGGCAAGGTCTCGATCCGGCTGCCAACCGCCGGCGGCTCCACAGCCTTGCGACTCGGCGCGACGCTCCTGCCGGTGTTTCCAAACACCGACTACGCCGTGACCGCATGGGTGCGGACTCAGGACACCCGCCACACCCGCGCCTTCCTCGTCGCCCAGTTCACCGATGCCAAGGGCGACGCCATCCCCGGGGCTATCGCCCGGAGCGGGCCTCTGACCGGCGAAGCATGGCGCGAAGTTGTCGTCGCGCTCCCGGGCCGCTGGCCCCACGCGGCCTTCGTGCAGATCGAACTGCTTCTGCTGCAACCCGAACAATTCGAAGGACGCGCCATCAGCGGGAAGCATCACGTATGGGAACAGGATTTTCAGGGCGCGGCATGGTTCGATGACCTCTGCGTGATGCAGATGCCCCGGGTGGAACTGCGGGCCTCTTCCCCGGTGAACATCGGCATCGGTCGCGACGCGACGACGGCGCCGACGTTCTCCCTCCGCGTGCAGGACCTGACGGGCGAAGCCATCGAAGCGGCGCTCACGCTGCGCGATGTAGACGATCGCGTCGTAGCCACCGCGACACGCGCGCTCGGCGCAGGCGGGGGACGATTCGATTGGATGCCCACGCTGCCCGCCTACGGGTGGTACGAGGCGACGGTGGAACTGCTGGGCGGCGGCGGAGAGGGGCAGCCAGGTGTGGCCGTCGGGAAGGCCAGGTGCGCCGTGATCTGGGGGCCACCGGGTGGGGGTGAAGCGCAGACGGACGGCGCTGTACAGGCCACACCCTCCGCCAAGACCACCCCCGGCGGAACCGCCACTGATCGCGACATCGCCCGCCGTGTGCGGTCGCGCTTCGGCCTGGTGGTGAACGATCTGCATGCGAATCAGGATGCCCTTCTCGACGCGCTGGTGGATGCCATCGGCGCGGGGCGCGTGACCATCGCGATTCCGGAAGAGACCGAACGCGATCACGGCAACACTTCCGGTGCCGCCGGCACCGCTAAGGCCAACGACTCAGCACGCCTGGAACGCCTCCGGCACCAGGTCGATCCCCTCCTGCGCGAACGCGTGCAGGTCGAGTTCCGCGTGACCGGCGTGCCCGATGACCTGGCGCGCGTGAACGACATCGACCCGGGCGACCCGCTCGCCCTCTTCGAACTCGAACCCACCAAGTGGATGCCCGCCTTCCGCGACGTGCTCGACGTCTTCGGCCAGCGCGTCCGCCGCTGGTCGCTCGGCTCCGGTCGCGATCACGCAACCCTCATGCGGCCTGACCTGGTCGAACGACTCACCAACGTGCGGACCGGCTTGGCTCGGTCGATCCCCGGTCCCCTGCTCGTGCTGCCCTGGCGCGCCGATTGGGCCTGGCCCGCCGCAGCAACCGGTTCGCAACCGGCAGTCAATGGCCTCTCCGTAGAAGTCCCCCACGGCCTGCCCCTCGCGTCCCTCTCAGATCTCGCGACCCAGTGGGCAGCGCAACGAGGCGAGGGCGTGGGCCTGGAAGCCGTGATCGAGCCACTGCCCGAAGGCCTCTACGGTCGCCGCGCGGCCGCCGAAGAACTCGCCAAGCGCGCAGCGGTCCTCTGGGAAGCCCTCGACCCCTGGAAAAACGGCGGGAAGGAAACCGCGCTGGCACTCCGGCAACCCTGGGAAGCCGGCGCGTCTGGCGGCGCCTTCGAGCCAGACGCCACCCTCGCCGCCTGGCGCACGCTCATGAGCCGCATCGGCCCCCGACGCATCGCCGGTCGTCTGCCCGCAAGCCCGGGCGTCACCTGCCTCGTCCTCGTGGACGCCGCCTCCTCCCGCGACGGCCCAGGTCGCGGGGCCCTCATGCTCTGGAGCGACGGCAGCGACTCCGACGCCCATATCACGGCCTACATCGGCGACCACCCGCTCCGCGAAGCCGACCTCTTCGGCAATGACAAGCCGCTTCCACCGGGACGCCCCGGAATGCCCCGGCGCCTGGCCGCAACCCCAACCCCCGTCTTCATCGAAGGCATCAACGAACACCTCGCCCTCTTCATCGAAGGCCTCAGCCTCGACCCCAACTTTGTCGACGCCGTCGCCAGCGAGCACGAGCACTCCCTCGTGCTGAAAAACCCCTGGCCGGTGCGATTGACCGGCGAAGTGCAACTGGCTCCACCCGAAGGCTCGCGCGTCGCCTCTACCTGGCGATTCTCGCCTACCGCCCCCATGCCCTTCGCCCTCGGGCCGGGCGAGAGCGCCAGACTCCCCATCGCCTTCTCCTTCAGCGCGGCCGAAGAAGCCGGCCCCGCGTCGATCGCGGCCATAGTGCGCTTGTCCGCAGGAACGACCTATCCACCGATGGCCCTGGGCGTCCCCATCCGCATCGGCCTCAAGGAACTCGAACTCACACCCTCCCTCGTCCTCTCGCCCACCAGCAGCGGGCCAGACGTCGTGGTCACCGCCACCATCACCAACACCGGCACAAGGCCTCGCACCCTTCACATCGAGGCGCTGGCTTCCGGAATTCCTTCGCAGCAGCAACCGGTCAGCAACCTCGGGCCCGGCGAAACCGTCGTACGCCGCTTTGTTCTGCGCGACGCGGCCCAGCAACTCGCCGGGCGGCGCGTGCGCGTCACGCTCTCTGACGCCGAGGGAAGCGAGCGACTCAACCGGTCGGTCGTGGTGCCATAGTCAAACATGCATCCCGACTGTCAAAGAGGGCTCGGCTGTGCTTGGTAGCCAGCAGGAGCCCTCCTTGCCAGTCGGGCTGCATGCGGCTCGATTTTGCACCCACAATCTGCGACACTCCTCCCATGCCCAGCCCGAACGCCCACCTCTTCACCAAGCCCCCTCACCTCCCCCTCGCGGCACCCTCGATCCTCTCCGCGGATTTCGCCTCCATGGGCCGCGACGCCGCCGACGCCCTCGCACGCGGCGCCGACCTGCTCCACGTCGACGTCATGGACGGCCACTTCGTCCCCAACCTCACCCTCGGGCCCGACATGGTCCGCGACATCCGAAAGACCTGCCCGGACGCGTTTCTCGACGTGCACCTGATGGTCACCAACCCCGAAATGTTTTTCGAACCATTCGTGAAGGCCGGTGCAAACCACCTCACGTTCCATGTTGAAGTCATTGCGCCCGAACGCCTCGCCGCACTCTCGGCCAAAGTCCGCTCAATGGGCGTCACCAGCGGCCTGTGCATCAACCCACCAACCCCCGTCGAACGAATCCTGCCCCACGTCGGCGAGTTCGACCTCCTCCTGGTCATGTCCGTCAACCCCGGTTTCGGCGGCCAGGCCTTCATCGAGGCTTCACTGGACAAAACCCGTGCGATCAAGGCGAAACTCCGGCCCGACCAGCGCCTGGAAATGGATGGGGGAATCAAACCTGAAAACGCCAAGAAGGTGATCGAGGCCGGTTGCGACGTGCTGGTCTCGGGCTCGGCGGTGTTCGGGAAACAGGGCGAGACACGGGCGGCCGCGATTCGGGCGCTGAGGGGATAGCGATTCCGCCCGCGCCCTCAGCAATCCTCCCACCCTAACGACACGATTGCGCGCGCAAACGCGCACGCTCACCCCCCCCCCGCGCCGATTTTCTCAAAACTCTTTTCTCCCCACGATTCCTCGTAC